>CAVZAE010000005.1:0-240000 GCA_963773195.1 uncultured beta proteobacterium | reverse complement strand
CCCTGCTGAATTCATAGGCAGGGTAGAGCGAACCCGGTGAACTGAAACATCTCAGTAGCCGGAGGAACAGAAATCAACCGAGATTCCCAGAGTAGTGGCGAGCGAAATGGGAAGAGCCATCGCGATTTAGCACTGATCTCAGGAGAACGCTCTGGAAAGGGCGGCCGTAGTGGGTGACAGCCCCGTAACCGAAGAGAACAGTGTGGAACCAGGCGCGAGACAAGTAGGGCGGGACACGTGTAATCCTGTCTGAAGATGGGGGGACCATCCTCCAAGGCTAAATACTCGTGATCGACCGATAGTGAACCAGTACCGCGAGGGAAAGGCGAAAAGAACCCCGGGAGGGGAGTGAAATAGATCCTGAAACCGCATGCATACAAACAGTCGGAGTCCTGCCCTTGGTTGGCTTTCATCGGGGTTCTTTCGCCGAGCGCGCGTTAGCGCGCGAGGCAAAAGATTTCCACGATGAAATCGAGAGCCAAGCAAGGGCGGGATGACGGCGTACCTTTTGTATAATGGGTCAGCGACTTACGTTGTGTGGCGAGCTTAACCGAATAGGGGAGGCGCAGCGAAAGCGAGTCCGAACAGGGCGATTTAGTCACATGGCGTAGACCCGAAACCGGATGATCTACCCATGGCCAGGATGAAGGTGGGGTAACACTCACTGGAGGTCCGAACCCACGTCTGTTGAAAAAGACGGGGATGAGCTGTGGGTAGGGGTGAAAGGCTAATCAAATCCGGAAATAGCTGGTTCTCTCCGAAAACTATTTAGGTAGTGCCTCAGGTATCACCGACGGGGGTAGAGCACTGTCATGGTTGCGGGGGTCATTGTGACTTACCGCGCCATAGCAAACTCCGAATACCGTTGAGTGCGAGCCTGGGAGACAGACATCGGGTGCTAACGTCCGGTGTCGAGAGGGAAACAACCCAGACCGCCGATTAAGGTCCCCAAGATCTAGCTAAGTGGGAAACGAGGTGGGAAGGCTCAGACAGCCAGGATGTTGGCTTAGAAGCAGCCATCATTTAAAGAAAGCGTAATAGCTCACTGGTCGAGTCGTCCTGCGCGGAAGATGTAACGGGGCTCAAGCTAGGCACCGAAATCGCGGATTCACGCTGTCTTCGGATGGTGTGGATGGTAGGAGAGCGTTCCGTAGGCCGTTGAAGGTGGCTCGAGAGGGCTGCTGGAGGTATCGGAAGTGCGAATGCTGACATGAGTAGCGATAAAGCGGGTGAAAGGCCCGCTCGCCGAAAGCCCAAGGTTTCCTGCGCCACGTTCATCGGCGCAGGGTGAGTCGGCCCCTAAGGTGAGGACGAGAGTCGTAGCCGATGGGAAGCAGGTCAATATTCCTGCACCGATTCGAGATGCGATGGGGGGACGGAGAAGGTTAGCGCGGCCGGGTGTTGGACGTCCCGGTTGAAGCGTGTAGGCGTGGCCCTTTGGCAAATCCGGGGGTCTTAGCCGAGGCGTGATAACGAGGGCCGGCTTGCCGGCTCGAAGTGCGTGATACCCCGCTTCCAGGAAAAGCCCCTAAGCTTCAGTCTCGAATTGACCGTACCGCAAACCGACACAGGTGGGCAGGATGAAAATTCTAAGGCGCTTGAGAGAACTCAGGAGAAGGAACTCGGCAAATTAGCACCGTAACTTCGGGATAAGGTGCGCCCCTGCCAGGTGAAGGCGTACAGCCGGAGCCGAGAGGGGCCGCAGAGAAATGGTGGCTGCGACTGTTTAACAAAAACACAGCACTCTGCAAAGACGAAAGTCGACGTATAGGGTGTGACGCCTGCCCGGTGCCGGAAGGTTAAGTGATGGGGTGCAAGCTCTTGATCGAAGCCCCGGTAAACGGCGGCCGTAACTATAACGGTCCTAAGGTAGCGAAATTCCTTGTCGGGTAAGTTCCGACCTGCACGAATGGCGTAACGATGGCCACACTGTCTCCTCCTGAGACTCAGCGAAGTTGAAGTGTTTGTGAAGATGCAATCTCCCCGCGGCAAGACGGAAAGACCCCGTGCACCTTTACTGTAGCTTTGCATTGGACTGTGATGGGACCTGTGTAGGATAGCTGGGAGGCTTTGAAGCGCTGTCGCTAGATGGCGTGGAGCCAACGTTGAAATACCAGCCTGGTGTCATTGCGGTTCTAACCTGGCCCCCTGATCGGGGGCGGGGACCGTGCATGGTAGGCAGTTTGACTGGGGCGGTCTCCTCCCAAAGCGTAACGGAGGAGCTCGAAGGTTTCCTAGGTACGGTCGGACATCGTACTGATAGTGCAATGGCACAAGGAAGCTTGACTGCGAGCCTGACAAGGCGAGCAGGTGCGAAAGCAGGACATAGTGATCCGGTGGTTCTGTATGGAAGGGCCATCGCTTAACGGATAAAAGGTACGCCGGGGATAACAGGCTGATACCGCCCAAGAGTTCATATCGACGGCGGTGTTTGGCACCTCGATGTCGGCTCATCACATCCTGGGGCTGAAGCCGGTCCCAAGGGTATGGCTGTTCGCCATTTAAAGTGGTACGTGAGCTGGGTTCAAAACGTCGTGAGACAGTTTGGTCCCTATCTGCCGTGGGCGCTGGAGATTTGACGGGGGCTGCTCCTAGTACGAGAGGACCGGAGTGGACGCACCGCTGGTGTACCGGTTGTGACGCCAGTCGCATCGCCGGGTAGCTATGTGCGGAAGCGATAACCGCTGAAAGCATCTAAGCGGGAAACGTGCCTGAAGATGAGATCTCCCGGGGACTTGATCCCCCTCAAGGGTCGTGGCAGACCACCACGTTGATAGGCCGGGTGTGGAAGCGCGGTAACGCGTTAAGCTAACCGGTACTAATTGCCCGTGCGGCTTGACCCCATAACCGTGAGTGCTGACCGCTCAGTTTGGTTATCGGTTGTTTGCGCAGTCCAACCTTCTTCTACTTCTTCCGAATGCGGCTGCCGTTGCGGCAGCCAACCGTCAACGCCTGACGACCATAGCCCGCTGGCCCCACCCCTTCCCATCCCGAACAGGACCGTGAAACGGCGGCACGCCGATGATAGTGTGGATTACCCATGCGAAAGTAGGTCATCGTCAGGCACCCATCGATGTGCAAAGGCCCGGTCAACCGACCGGGCCTTTGTCATTGTAGGCCGCCTGCGATGGCGCCTACTTCGGCGTTTGCTAACTTCGCGAAGCGCAGTTAAGCGAGCGAAGCGAACGGCAAACGCTCAAGTAGGTCATCGTCATGCTGTGCCGACTGATGCGAGCGGCAAGCCGTCAAGCAGCTCCGCTCAGAACGGCGTCGGCCGAATCGGCGTGACTTTTCCGTCCGGCAGATAGACAGTCGCCGACGTCGGCGAACTGAAGACGATCGTGATGTCGCCGTCGCTTCCGGCGGCAGTCGGTCCCCCGCTAAACGTGCAGCTGATGCAGGGGCCGCCCATGAACTTGTCGAGGTGGCCGGTGAAGGTCGAGCCGTCCAGAGGGCCGGAGGCGATGTACCACTGCGCATCGCCGCTTGGCGCGTACGAGAACGCCAGAACGACGAGTACGCCGTGCTTGAAATCCATTGAATACCCGGTGCCGGGCTCGTCGCCGTTGTCCCACAGGCCCACGGCCGGCGACACCGCCACCGAGGGGGACGGCGGGGTGCCCAGCGCGACAAGGGCGACCTCGCTCGACCACGCGCTCGCTTCGGCCCTCGACGTACGCCCTTAACGCTGAAGTAGTAGGTTTGTCCGGGCGCGAGATCGCCGGTGTAGCTCCGCGCGGCGCCGACGTCGACCACCGTCGTGTACGCGCCGCTGAATTGCCCGTACCCGACCACATATCCCGCAGGGGTGTACCCGACGGGGGGGTCCCAGACGAGCGTGACCGGCAGCGCGTCGGCAATGCCGGCGAAGATCGCGAGCAGCAGTGGGATGAGTCGACGAACCACGCTTCGCCTGCGATCGGCCATGTCGAGGTTACAGGAGGCGCCTACGCAGTATCCGCAGGGTGACGCGCGCGGTCAAACCGCGGTCGGCAGGAACATCGACGTCCGGGCGCCGGCACGAAGGCGGCCAAGGGGCCCTATCGTACGAGGATGATACTGCCCAAGAGTTCATATCGACGACGGTGTTTGGCACCTCGATGTCGGCTCATCACCCAATGGAAAAGCCCGGCCATTGCGCCGGGCTTTTCCATTGGCCGTATGCGAGTCGAGCGGATACGGGCGAACGATTCGTAACGCGCAAGACGCTCAGGAGCTTTTCATCCAGCTCGACAAAGCTGGGCCTTTTCGTCGCTTCGTGCGCCAGCCGAGCGTCAGTAAAAATGCCCGCCGAATGGAATGTCGCCTGCTGCGCCGTAGATGACCATCGCCTGCAGCGTGCCGTCGCGCTTCGTGTTCACGTACCAGACGCCGTCGCGGTAGATGCAGAGATCGGCCTTGCCGTCGCCGTCCCAGTCGAACAGCACCGGAATGTCCTGCGGCATGCCACCGAAGGCGATGGTCATGTCGGCGACGCCGTCACGATTGGTGTCGATATACCAGATGCCGTTCCGGTAAATGACGAGGTCGGCGATACCGTCGCCGTTCACGTCGCCTGCCAGCGGCTTGTCGCCGGGGACGCCGCCGAACCGGAACGTCTTGTCGACCGTGCCGTTGTGCGACTGGTCGATGTACCAGGTCCCGCTCCGATAGAGTACGAGATCATCGGTCCATCCGGCACCCGTGAAATTGGCGGCAAGGGGGACGTCGCCGGCCAGGCCACCCAGGATGACCGTCTGATCGGAGGTGCCGTTGCGATTGGTGTCGAGATACCAGATGCCGTTGCGGTAGATCACAAGGCTGGTGAGCCCGTCGTACGTGAAGTTACCCACGAGCGGGATGTCGCCCGCCATGCCGTACGGGACCTTCGCATCGGGGACCGAATCGAGTCCCCAGTCGAGCATGAACTTGTAGACGGCCGCTCCGGTCGGCGAGAGCTTGCGGTACAGCCCGAGGTCCGTCCTGCTCGGCGGGCTCGCGACCGACACGGTCAGACCGCCGGCTCCCTTCGAGACGGCCGTGATCGTGACGCCCGTCTGCGCGTCGACGAACGCGTTGGGCACCTGCAGCGCGCCGTCGGTCATCGCGCCGGTCGCGGGGACCATGTCGAGGAAGCACGTGTCCCAGCAACCGTATTCGCTGCGATCCGACTGGTGCATGAGGCCGCCGAGGTGGACGATCGCGCCGTTCGTCGCGGACGCGGGCAGGCCGTTGTCGAAGCCGGTGCCCTGCCGATACTCGACCCAGTAGGTGCGATGGACCGCGGCCGGCACTTGCACCGCGTAGAGCGAGCCGCCGGGTGACGTGAGCGGCGACAGCGTGTACGTCGCGCTGCCGCCGCTGTGCGTCGCGACGGCCGCGTCGGGCACCCAGCCCAGCGCGTTTTTCTGCCAGGCGTTGACGTGGCGCGAGCTCTGGTTGCCCATGATGTCCCAGGGATCGCCGTACTCGGGGCGCCCGAGCGGGCAATTGGCCCCGATTGTCGCTCCGTTGCACGGCAGCGAGTTCGCGTGGCCGAGCCCGAGGTTGTGGCCGATTTCATGTCCGATCACGCCGAGCGTGTTGTAGCCGTTGCTCCAGGACCAGGGTCCTGACACGTCGCCCAGGCCCGCCCAGCCGCAGGCCGGCACGCGCTCGAACAGATAGTGGGTGTTCTGATAAATCCCGAGGTTGTAGCCTGCCGCGGTCGCCAGGCGCCTTGCCTCGGTCGCAATCGCGTCGTAGTCGCACGTTGCCGGTATTGCGAAGGATGCGGTCAGCCACGGTGTCACGCTTCCGGTGAGCGTCTGCTTGCCGAAAGAGGTCTCGGCCCAATAGTTGGCGATGCTGCCGGTCCCGGAAAAGAAGATGGTATCGGCCTGCGCCTGTGTGAAGGGCTGGGCTGCCGTTCCCTTGAAGTTGAGCAGGATCACGAGGACCTTGTTGGTCACCGCGGACGCCATCGGTCCCGGCGGCGGCGCTTCCGCCACCACGGCGATCGAATCGGGCGCGATGCTCGCAGCGGTGCGGTCACCCGCTACCGAAACGCGCATGCCGGACTTGAGCTCCACTGGGGCGATCGGCAGGTCGATCTCGCTCTCGGTGCCGTCGTCCTGCTGCAGCACCCACAGGAAGCGGCTCGTGCCTCCTTCGAAATAGTCAGCGTGACGGAGTTGGACCTTGCCCTCGACCGCGACCTTCGTCGTCGCGGCGGCCGTCTTCGGCCTCGGCAGGGATTCTTGGCGCTCGACGATCACCGCACCGCGCTTCACGTGCCCGGACGCCGTGATCCGCGACCCCTGCTGCACGACGACTCCGTTGGCAAACTTGAGCCGCGTTACCGAGCCGTCGTCGCCCACAAGCGCGTAAATCCGCTCGCGGCCCGCGCCGTTCAGGTAGATGAAGTCGAGGACCGACAGCCGACCCGCGAGCGATACCGGAGAGCCGTCGGCCAAGCCCGCCGCCTTCGAGCCCTGCTGGTGAGCGTCGATGTGATGTGCGTAGGCGCCGGTCCCGAGGCCCAGCGCCAACGTCGCGACGGCCGCCCACGCGGCCGCGCGACGCAGTGCAAAACCACTGTTCATTATTGTCTCCCTGAGCATGCAGGACCGTGCAATCCCTATGCCATTTGCATAGACGGTCGGGCGCCGGTGCTCACCGGACAACGGTAGCTATGCCGACGTCATATGATAATGGCATAATTGACTGACCGGCAACGGTTTTGCCGGCCACGGCCCTGGATCGGGGGCGCGCCGCTCGCGGCACCCGGGGCGGCCTTGCCAGTGACGCACTGCGAAGGGAAGCGACGTCGCCGGCGCGACGTTTCAGAATGTCCGATACAACCGCGGGCGCCGCGGCGCCTCTGCGGGGCGATCCCTCAGCGGCGCCTCGGCTGTTGCCCGTAACTCTTGAAGCGCGCGAGGACCTCGTCCATCTCGGCATCCGAGAGCAGCGCGGGGTCACCGAGCTGTCGCGCTCGCCAGTACATCTCGGCCAGACTCTCGACTTCGACGGCGAGCGCAAGCGCCTGCGCGAGGGAGCCGCCGCCGGCGATCATCCCGTGGTTCGCGAGCAGGCACGCACGGCGCCCTTTCATGGCGTCGACCGCGTGGTCGGCCAATTCCTGGGTGCCGTAGGTCGCGTAAGGAGCGCAGCGAATGTCGGGTCCCCCGGCGATCGCCACCATGTAGTGGAATGCCGGAATAGCGGTGCGCAGGCACGCGAGCGCCGTCGCAAACGGCGAGTGCACATGGACGATCGCGCGGAAGTCGTCGCGGGCCCGATAAAGATCGTAGTGGAAACGCCACTCGGATGAGGGGAGGCGGGGACCCTGCGCGTCGCCGTCGGCGCTCATCGCGACGATGTCCCGCGCCGTCATCGTGTCGTACGGCATGCCGGTCGGCGTTATCAGGAATCCTGCGAAGCGGGCGCCCGGCAGCCGCGCGCTGACATTGCCGGACTTGCCGCGGTTGATACCGTGGGCGTTCATCGCCCGCGCTGTCGCGACGATCCCGGCCCGCAGCTCGCGCACGCTCATTTCAGCCGCCGCGCCGATGGCTGTCCGCGATGTGCCGAGGGGTCGGCCTTCCTCAATCGCTCGCGGACGCGCCCTTCGGGCCTTGGCTTCGCCCCGCTCGCTCATTCGAAGCGCTCCGGAAACGCGGCGGCGAGTGCTGCGCGATCGGCCTTGACGACGCCGCGCTCGGTGACGAGGCCCGTGACGAGGCGGGCCGGCGTCACGTCGAACGCGTAGTTGACCGCGTGCGTTCCTGCGGGCGCGATCGCCACCGTCGCCGTCTGTCCATAGGCGTCGCGGCCGCTGACCGCCAGCACTTCGTCGGCGGCGCGCGACTCGATCGGGATCGCATCGCCGGCGGCGAGCCCGGGATCGAGTGTGGGCGAGGGCAGCGCGACGTAGAACGGCACGTCGTTGTCGTGCGCGGCGAGCGCCTTTGCGTACGTACCGATCTTGTTGCAGACATCGCCGTTGGCCGCGACGCGATCGGCGCCGACGAAAACCGCGTCGACGTCGCCGCGGCGCATCAGCAGCGCACTCGCCGAGTCCGCCAGGAGCGTGTGCGGGACGCCGCGGCGCGCGAGCTCCCACGCGGTGAGATTCGCGCCCTGCAGCCGCGGCCGCGTCTCGCTGACCCAGACGTGCAGCGGCAGACCCTCGGCGTGCGCGAGAAACAGCGGCGCCGTCGCAGTACCCCAGCCGCAGGTGGCGAGTGCGCCCGCATTGCAATGGGTCATCACGCGCACATGACCCGAGCGCCGGCGCGCGAGATCGCGCAGTAGATCGAGCCCATGGCGGCCGATTGCGAAGTTGATCGCCTCGTCTTCCGCGGCGATCGCGTCGGCCTCGCGCCACGCGGCGTCGGCGCGCTCGGCGGCCGGCAGCGGCAGGACCCGAGTGCGCACACGATCGAGCGCCCAGCGCAGGTTGACGGCGGTCGGGCGCGTCGCGTCGAGCGCCGCATGCGCCCTGGAAAGCGCATCGTCGGAGCCATCGCGATCGAGGGCGAGCGCAAGACCGTAGGCGCCGACGGCGCCGATCAGCGGAGCACCGCGGACCCACATCGTCCGGATCGCCATCGCCGCGGCGTCGGCGCTGCCGATCTTCACGCTGACGACCGCGTGCGGCAGTGCACGCTGGTCGAGCGCCTCGACGTAGCGCGTGCCCGGAGCGTGAACGAGTGCGCGGTACGGGGCCGGATCGCGAATCGTCGA
Organism: uncultured beta proteobacterium; assembly: GCA_963773195.1. Classification (GTDB taxonomy): domain Bacteria; phylum Pseudomonadota; class Gammaproteobacteria; order Burkholderiales; family Casimicrobiaceae; genus CAIWHR01. Next base: position 231,291 of record CAVZAE010000005.1, on the reverse strand, counting down.
CGTGCCGTCCCGGGGATCCTTCATGGGCCGATTCTAGCGCCGTGTGGCGGCCTTACTTCAAAACCTGCACCAGGTTGTTGAAGTCGTCCGTCCACACGCGCCAATCCGGCCGCGGCTCGATGGGCGCCGCGTTGTCGGCGAGGTCGGCTTTGGCGAGGGATGCGGGATTGTCGGACAGGAGCACCCAGTCGCTCGTGCTCGTGAGCGTGTTCTTCGTGTCGTCGCGGATCAGGATCGCCTTGAGCCCGTGGGCGTCGGCGAGTGCCTGCACGACGGGAACGAGATCGAGATAGCGGTTGGTCACATGGAAGGCGATCACGCCTCCCGGCTTCATGTGCCGGCGATAGACCGCAAGCGCCTCCGACGTGATGAGATGGACGGGAATGGCGTCGCTGGAGAACGCGTCGATCGCAAGGACATCGAATTGCTGGGACGGTTCGCGCTCGAGCGACAGTCGGGCGTCCCCCAGCGCGAGCTCTATCATCGCCGCGCTGTCATGCAGGTACGTGAAGTCGCGCTGTGCGATAGCCATCACGTCCGGATTGATGTCGTAGAAGCGATACGTGTCGCCCCTGGCGCCATACGTGGCGATCGTTCCGGTGCCGAGGCCGATCACGCCGACCTTGAGCGGATCCTTGCGGGGGTGCAGCGACTCGAGCAGCCGCCCGATCCCCGACGTCGCCGTATAGTAGGTCGTCGGCTCGCCCTTGAGGTCCTTTGCCAGGAACTGCTGGCCGTGCAGGATCGTGCCGTGAATGAGCGAGCGCCGGTGGTTGACCGGGTCGCCGGCGCCCCACTCTGTCACGCGCAGCACGCCGTAGAAGTTCCGCTTCGCGACGATCACGTCGTCGTAGAACTCGCGGACCGACCACACGCCGGCCCCGACTGTCGTAAGCGCCGCGGCGACGGCAAGGATGGGGAACACGGGATGCATCCGGCGCACCTGCCACGCGAGCAGGAATGCGCCGACGACCAGGCCAAGCGCGAGCTCGAAGTGTGCCGGCAGCACGAGCGGCGCGACGATCCCCACCAGCACCGCTCCGATGGCGCCGCCGAGCGAGAGCATGAGGTAGAACCGCGTGAGATAGCGCGGAGCAGGCTTCAGGTGGACGAGCTCGCCGTGGCAGAACATGCAACCGATGAAGAGCCCGATGCAGAACACGCCGATCTGCAGCCAGAGCTCATGCGTGAGCCGCGAGTCGGCCTGCGTCCAGGCCATCACCCCGAACGCCGCGGCCGCCATCGGAAGGAACAAGTCGCGCCGATACCAGCCGATTGCGTCGAAGCAGAGAATGAACGTGAGAAGGTAGATCGCGAGTGGGGCGATCCAGAGCAGGGGGATCGACGCGATGTCCTCGGTGATGTGACTCGACACCGCGAGCAGCAGCACCGAGCCCGTCGCGGCCAATGCGCACCACAGCACTTGGCGGGCGCCCGTCGGCGGCCGCTCGCCGGGGCCGTCGCCGACCACGACCTCGGCCTCCGCGGTCGCGGCGAACGTCGGTGCGCGGAGGCTTGCGCGCCCGGCCACGGCACAGAGCACCGCGAAGAGCACGTAGGCCGCCGACCAGCCCCACGCTTGCGCGCGCGTAGGCGCCCACGGCTCGAGCAGGAACGGATAGCCGACGAGGGCGAGCATCGACGCGAGATTCGACAGCGCGAACAGCCGATACGGGCTCGCGCCCGGCCGTGCACGCGCGAACCAGGCCTGGATCAGCGGGCTGGTCGTCGAGAGCAGGAAGTAGGGAAGCCCGATCGTTACCGCGAGGAGGCCCAGGATCAGCCACGACGGATTCTCGCTTCCCGTGGGCTTCCAGCCCGTGCCCGGGACGATCGGCAGCACGACGAGCGAGACAACGAGGAGCGCGACGTGGAGCCTTACCTGCGCGCGCGGTGCGAGGCGGTGCACCGCCAGGTCTGAATACGCGTAGCCCGCGAGCAGCGTGGTTTGAAAGAAAACGAGGCAGGTCGTCCAGACGGCTGCCGAACCGCCGAACCACGGCAGGATCTGCTTCGCCATCACCGGCTGGACCAGGAATAGCAGGAAGGCGCTGACGAAGATCGTGACGGCGTAGAGGGCCATGGGGGATCGGAGGACTGCGGCGAGGTGCAACAGCGGCCGTCGCCGGGGCGCGGCGGGCGAAAGCGCGCATTCTAAGGGGAACGGTCCCTTTGCGGGCCAGCCCCCTTCGAGCAACGACGCTATGTCGTCTCGCGCTCCATCGCGGCCTCGGCCGCGAGGCTCGCGTGATCGCGATAGATCGAGGCGACCGCCAGCGTGCGGCCGCCACGCTTGTACGTCACCATGCAGTCGCGGGCTGCGATGTCGCCGTCGACGACGAGCTCGTCCCAGCCTTCGGAATGGCCGACGTAGTTGATCGGCACGTCGTAGTGCTGGCTCCAGAAGAAAGGCACCGCGCCGAACTTCGTTCGCGCGCCGAGCATGTTGAGCGCCGCCGTTTGGCCTTGGCGCTCGGCGACGACCCAATGCTCGACCCGGATCGATGCGTCGCTGTGCGGATCGGGCCAGCGCGCGATGTCGCCCGCAGCAAAAATGTCGGGAGCGCTCGTTTCCAGGTATGCATCGACGGTCACCCCGCGGTCGAGTGCGAGGCCCGCCTTCTCCGCGAGCGGCAGGCGCGGGCGGACGCCGACGCCGATGACGACCTGATCGGCGTCGATCGTACCGCCGCTCTTCAACGTGACGCGATCGGTGGTAATCGCCGTCGGCGTGTCTTCGAGATGGAAGATCACACCATGCTCCTCGTGCAGACGGCGCACGAAGTCGCCCATCTCGGGTCCGAGGATCTTCTCCATCGGCCGGCGCTCGGGCGCGACGACGTGCACCTCGATGCCGCGGGCGCGCAACGACGCGGCCACCTCGAGGCCGATGAAGCTCGCCCCGATGACGACGGCGCGGCGCGCCTTGGCCGCCTGCGCGATGATGGCGCGGCAATCGGTCAGCGTTCGGAGCGTATGGACATGCGGCAGATCGATGCCGGGCAGTGGCAGCCGCACCGGCTCCGCGCCCGTCGCGAGAAGCAGCCGGTCATAGGCTACCCGGCTGTTGTCGCCGAGCACGACTTCTTTCGCGCGCACGTCGATGCCGTCGACGCGGGTCTTGAGCCGCAGCTCGATTTTCTGGTCGGTGTAGAACGCGTCGTCGCGCAGCGGCACCCATTCTTCGGGCGCGTTGCCCGCCAGGTAATCCTTCGAGAGGTTCGGCCGATCGACGGGCGCCGCATCGTCGTCGCTCAGCATGACGATCTGCCCGTCGAATTGCCGTCGGCGAAGCATCTCGGCGGCGGCGAATCCCGCCGCGCCGCCTCCGATGATGACGATCCGCCGCGGCGGTTTCGTCGTTGCAATCGCGATCGGCCGCGCCGCGGGCGCTTTGTCGCGCACGAAGACTTTGTCGCCCTGTCGCTCGACCGACCAGCACGCCACGGGGGCGAGCGCGGGCGCATGCAGCGCCTCGCCCGTGCGCAGGCTGAAGCAGGCGTGGTGCCAGGGACAACGCACCGTGTCACCGACCATCAACCCGTCGGCGAGCGGTCCGCCGTAGTGCGTGCACGTGGCGCCGACCGCGAAGAATTCATCGCCGCGGCGCGCGAGCACGACGGCGTCCTCGCCCACGTGACCGGCCAGCATCGCACCATCGGCGAGCGAGTCGGCGGTAACGCCCTGCGTCAGATCGGGACCGGTGGGTCCGGAGGGGGTGTCGCTCATTTTTTTAGTACATCGTCCGCGGGCGGAAATATTCGGTGCGATCGATCGAGTGGACGGTGATCTCGCGCACATCGATGCCCTGCAGCACCCGCAGCGGGACATCGGTGCCCGCGCCACCGCGGTTCCACACCTTGCGATAGAACTCGGCTTGCGTGCGCACGCCCTCGCCGCCGACGGCGAGGATGATATCCCCCGCACGAATGCCGGCCTGGTCGCCCGGACCCTCGGGCGACACGCGGCCGACGATGAGCCGCCCCTGGATCTCATCGGCGGATACGCCGAGCCACGGACGCGCCGGGCCGGCGCGTTGGCCCGTCTTCGCGAGGTCGGCCAGGATCGGTTTAAGCGCATCGATGGGCACGAACATGTTGCCGGGGACGCCGTCCTCGTCGCTGTCCGCCTCGCGCACGATCAGCGAGCCGACACCGACGAGCTTGAGATCGCGATTGACGAGCGCGGCTCCGCTCCAGTTGGCCGTCGGCGGCGATGTGAAGATCGCTTGCTCGAGCAGATACTCCCAGCTGCCGGTGAACTGCCGTTTCGACACGACCTGTGCAAGGGTGACGTCGCTTTCGCCGTCGTAATTGACGATCAGCACCGGATCGCGCAACGCGAGCTTGCTCGAATCGCCGAGCGGGAGCGGCCGCACCTTGAATGGAATCGTCGTGCGGACGAGACCGAATCCGGTGGCATGGTCATACCCGACGGCCTGCGCGGGAAACACGTGACCGCTGCCATCGACGATCTCGACGTCATCGGCTTCGACGATCAGATACCCGATAGTCAGGATCAGCCCGTCGGCGCCGATCACGACACCGGTGCCTTCGCGCTCGGCGCCGAGCGTCCCGGCGCTGCGGGCGTTGGGGACGGCGCGCGTGCGTACCTTGACGATCGCCTCGAAGAAGTGGTCCATGTCCGCCGCATTGGCGGTGACGGACTTCGCCGCGGGCCGCGCCGGTTTGTCAGCGGCGAGCGCGGCGCCGGCGATTGTCGCAACGCACGCGACCAGCGCCAGTGTGCGCAATGTCGCCCACATCGTCGCAGCTGAATTGGGAGATGACATGGCGGCCTCCGTGAGGATCGGGCCCGTATCCGGGTCCGATGCGTAGGGCGAGGACTGCATCGACGGCTCGCGCTTGCACCAATATACCGCGCTGCCGCGTTTGCACAAGCGAACACTGCGTGGTGGCGGGCTCTTCCCGGGTAGACCGCCGCCCGTACCCCGCGCAGAGCCGCCGGTATAATGAGACATCGTCTCACCGACCCCGTTCTCCGACGACCTTCCGTACGGCGCGGCGTCGCGCGCGCAACCACCCCGAGCCTGCCATGACCACCCGTCGCAAGCCTGACGATCTCCGCTCGCATCGCTGGTTCGGGAAGAGCGACATGCGGGGCTTCGGCCATCATTCCCGTGTGGCGCAGATGGGCTATTCGCGCGCCGACTACGAGGGCAAGCCCGTCATCGCGATCATCAACACGTGGAGCGACATCAACCAGTGTCACGCGCATTTCCGGCAGCGCGCCGAGGAGGTCAAGCGCGGCGTGCTCCAGGCCGGCGGCTTCCCGCTCGAGATGCCGGCCATCGCACTGGCCGAGGTCTTCCAGAAGCCGACGACGATGCTCTATCGCAACCTGCTGGCGATGGAGACGGAGGAGCTGCTGCGCTCCTATCCGGTCGACGGCGCAGTGCTGATGGGCGGCTGCGACAAGACGACGCCGGCGCTGCTCATGGGCGCGATCAGCATGAACCTGCCCGCGATCTTCATGCCGGCGGGTCCGATGCTGCGCGGCGACTGGCGCGGCCAGTTCCTGGGCTCGGGCTCCGATGTCTGGAAGTACTGGGCCGAGAAACGCGCCGGCAATCTGACGGACGAGCAGTGGCACGCGATCGAGGATGGCATCGCGCGCTCGCCCGGCACTTGCATGACGATGGGCACGGCGTCCACGATGACCTCGGGCGCGGAAGCGCTGGGATTCACGCTGCCCGGGGCTTCGTCGATCCCGGCCGCGGATTCGCGGCACGGACGGCTTGCGGCCGAGACGGGCCGGCGCATCGTCGACATGGTCTGGGAGGACCTGAAGCCGCGCGATTTCGTTATGGCCGCCGCGGTCGACAACGCGATCACGACGATCCTCGCGCTGGGCGGCTCGACCAACGCGGTCGTCCACATGGTGGCCGTTGCGCGCCGCGCCGGCGTTCCCCTCTCGATCGATCGCTTCGACGCGCTCGCGCGGCGAACGCCGCTCGTCGCGAACATCCGGCCCGCCGGCAAGTACCTGATGGAGGATTTCTTCTACGCTGGCGGGTTGCGTGCGTTGCTGTCGGAGATCGCCGATCTGCTCGATCTCTCCGCGCTCACCGTCAACGGGCGGACGCTACGCGAGAACATCGCCGGCGCGGAAGTGTTCAATCGCGACGTCATTCTGCCGCGCGACAAGGCGCTCGTCGCGAAGGACAGCCTGGCGGTACTGCGCGGCAACCTCGCGCCCGACGGCGCGGTCATCAAGCCCGCCGCGGCCGAGCCGCACCTCTGGCGGCACAAGGGGCCCGCGGTAGCGTTCGCCGACTACAACGACATGGCCAAGCGCATCGACGATCCGGCGCTCAAGGTGACGAAGGATTCGGTGCTGGTGCTGAAGCACGCGGGACCGCAGGGCGCGCCCGGGATGCCTGAATGGGGGCAGCTTCCGATCCCGAAGAAGCTCCTCGCGGAAGGTGTGCGCGACATGGTGCGGATCTCGGATGCCCGGATGAGCGGGACGAGCTATGGCGCGTGCGTGCTGCACGTCGCGCCCGAGTCGTTCGTCGGAGGTCCGCTCGCGCTCGTCGAGGACGGCGACCTGATCGAGCTCGACGTGCCGGCGCGCAAGCTCATGCTCCACGTGAGCGACGACGAGCTCGCCCGCCGCCGCGCGGCGTGGAAGAAGCCACCACCGCGCTACGAGCGCGGATTCGGCGCGCTCTACCAGCAGCACATCACGCAGGCCGACCAGGGCTGCGACTTCGATTTCCTCGAGGGCACGGCGCCGACGCCCGAGCCGGAAATCCATTAGCCTCCCAACTATTTAGATATCTAAACAAATGCGGACGCTCCCGGCCCCGAAGCTTGTCGCGCTTGTCGCCGCGATCATGGAGGGCGGTGGCTCCGGCGAGGCCGAGGCGCGGACGATCGCGGAGCGTCTCGTCGACTCGAACCTCGTCGGCCACGACTCGCACGGCGTTCTGCGCGTGGCCAAGTACCTCGAATGGGTGCGCGACGGCACGCTCAAGCCGAACACAGCGCCGTCGATCGTGTTCGAGAACGACGCTATCGCCATCATCGACGGCAACCGCGGCTTCGGACAGGTCACGGGCGAATTTGCGACGCGGCTCGGCATCACGAAGGCGGCCAAGGGCGGCCTCGCGATGATCGGCCTGCGCAACTGCGGCCACCTGGGCCGGCTCGGCGACTGGGCGGAGATGGCAGCGGAGGCGGGGCAGGTGTCGCTGCACTTTCTCAACACGTCGGGCGCGCAGCGCGTCGCGCCGTTCGGCGGCAGCGACCGGCGGTTGTCGACCAATCCGATGGCGATCGGCGTACCCCTTGCGGGCGCGCCGCCGGCGATCCTCGACATCACGACGTCGACGGTCGCGGAAGGCAAGCTCATGGTCGCGCTGAACAAAGGCGAGCGTGTCCCCGACGGCTGGATCGTCGACAAGGCAGGGCGCCCGACGACGTCACCCAAGGATTTCTACGACGGCGGTGCGCTGCTCACGATCGGCGCGCACAAGGGCTCCGGGCTGTCGATCCTGACCGACCTGCTCGCGGGCGCCGTGACGACCGGCAGGAGCTCGGATCCCGCCGACACGATCCTGCGCAACAACATGCTGTCGATCTATATCGCGCCTGCGGTGTACGACGACCAGGGCGGCGTACTGGCCGAAGCGAAGCGGTTCGTCGAGTTCGTGAAGGCATCGCCCCCGGCCAAGCAAGGGGAGCCGGTGCTGGCGCCGGGCGATGTCGAGCGCCGCACGCGCGCTGCACGTTCGGCGGCCGGGATTCCGATCGACGACAAGACGTGGGCGGACCTCATGGCCGCCGCCGCGTCCGTGGGCATCGACAACAAGCGCGCGAGCGCGATGGTTGCGAGCTGATCGCTCTTCCCCCGACGCGGGGGCGACAGGCGGGGAGGGAAGACAACGATGAAACGTATCGTAGCGTGGCTCGCGGGGCTCGCGTTGACAGCCGTCGCCGCGACGGCGTCGGCCCAGGCGTGGCCGTCGAAGCCCATCAAGTGGATCGTACCGTTCGCGCCGGGCGGCACGACCGACATCCTTGCGCGAACCGTCAGCGAAAAGCTCACGATCGCGCTCGGCGTGCCGGTCGTTGTCGAGAACAAACCAGGGGCGGGCGGTGGCGTCGGGGCCGACTTTGTCGCGAAGGCTGCGCCTGACGGATACACGATCATGGGCGGCACCATCAGCACGCACGCGATCAACGCATCGCTGTACAAGGACCTGCCCTACGACCCGGTTAAGGACTTCATCCCGATCACGATGATCGCGCGTGTGCCGAACATGCTCGTCGTCAATCCGGGCGTGCCGGCGAAGGATGTGAAGGAGCTGGTTGTCTTGCTGAAGGCCAATCCCGGGAAATACACGTTCGCCTCGTCCGGCAACGGCACGTCGCAGCACCTGTCGGGCGAGCTCTTCAAGACGATGGCCGGTGTCGACATGCAGCACATCCCGTACAAGGGCAGCCCGCCCGCGCTGCAGGACGTCGTCGGTGGCCAGGTGACGATGACCTTCGACAACATCACGACCGCGTGGCCGCTCGCCAAGGCTGGCAAGCTCAAAGCGCTGGCGGTCACCACGGCGAAGCGGTCGGAGATCGCACCCGACGTTCCGACGCTCACTGAGTCAGGGCTTCCCGGCTTCGAAGTCGGCTCGTGGCAGGGCGTCTTCGCGCCGGCAGGTACGCCGCCCGCGATCGTGAAGCGGCTGAACACGGAGATCGTGAAAATCCTCGCGCTGCCCGAGGTGCGCGAAAAGCTGGGCGCGCTGGGCGCGGAGATCGTCGCCGACTCGCCCGAGGATTTCGCGGCGATCGTCAAAGCCGAAGTCGTGAAGTGGTCCGACGTCGTGAAGAAGTCGGCGCGAAGGTCGACTGAACGGCGGGCGATGAGGGTGAGCGCCGCCGACGGGGTTCTCTTTCCGGGATTCGATTCGCGCCGCATCGCGACGAAGGGCGCGGAAATCGCGTGCGTGATCGGCGGCGTCGGACCGCCGCTGCTCATGCTGCATGGCTATCCGCAGACGCACGCGATGTGGCACAAGATCGCGCCGAGGCTCGCCGAACGGTTCACCGTCGTCTGCAGCGATCTCCGCGGCTACGGCGACTCGTCGAAGCCACCGGGCGGGGAGAAGCACGTCAATTACTCGAAGCGGGCGATGGCGGCCGATCAGGTCGAGCTCATGCGCACGCTGGGATTTCAGCGATTCCGCCTCGCCGGGCACGATCGTGGCGCGCGCGTTTCGCATCGCCTTTGCGTCGATCACTCCGGACGCGGTCGAGCGCGTCGCGGTGCTCGACATCTCGCCCACGCGGATCATGTACGGAAAGACCGACCAGGCGTTCGCGACGGCGTACTACCACTGGTTCTTCCTGATCCAGCCGTTCGACCTGCCCGAGAAGCTGATCGGCGCGGATCCGCCGTACTACCTGCGCAAGAAGACGAGCGGATGGGGCTCGGCGGCGAACATCTTCGATCCCCGCGCCTACGCCGAGTACGAACGCTGCTACCGCGACCCGGCGACGATCCACGCAACGTGCGAGGACTACCGCGCCGCAGCGTCAATCGATCTCGAGCACGACGACGCCGACGTTGCCGCGGGCCGCAAGGTGACCTGCCCGCTGCTCGCGCTATGGGGCGAGAAGGGCGTCGTCCACCGCTTTTTCGATCCGCTTGCGGATTGGCGGACGGTCGCGACCGACGTGCGCGGCCGCGCACTGCCGACGGGTCACTACGTTGCCGAAGAAGCGCCGGAGGAAACGCTGGCGGAGCTCCTCGAATTCTTCTCTTGAGGCGTTCAGGGGAGGCCGGGGAACGGCGATTTTTTGATATAATTCAACGCTTGGCCAAGTAGCTCAGTTGGTAGAGCAGAGGACTGAAAATCCTTGTGTCGGTGGTTCAATTCCGCCCTTGGCCACCACTCCTCAGCAGGTCGCGGACAAGCTCCGGGGCCTCGTCATGGTCGGCTCATCTGCAACAGCGAGGGGCCGCCAACACCACGCCAGGACCAATGCAATGCTAGTACGGACGCGCCGGGCCGATCTACGACGCGCGCACAGGCGTGGCAGCTACGCAGGCTGATAACGGAGCACGCTATGCGGAGTGTTGGATTGCGTCTTGCCATTTCGCTCGCCGTGCTGGTCGCCGCCAGCATCGCGAGCGCCGCGACTGCGGACTATTTTCCGCCGCGTGGCACCTGGGAAAGGAAGGCACCCGCCGAGCTGGGCATCGATGCCGCGCGGTTGAGCGCGGCGATCGACTATGCGGTCGCCAATGAAAATCCTTCGTCGAAGGATGTCGCCGAAGATCTGAAAAATACGTTCGGAAAGCGGGAACCGAACTTCAAGATCATCGGCCCCACCCAAACGCGCGCGGCACTCAACGGTATCGTTGTGCATCGCGGGTACGTCGTTGCAGAATGGGGTGACACAGCGCGCGCCGATATGGCGCACAGCGTCACGAAGACGTTTCTGACGACCGTCGTCGGACTCGCTTGGCAGCGCGGCCTCATTCGCGATCTCAATGACCGCGTATCCTCGTATATGCCGAGCGCCGAGCGTGCCCAGCTCTTCGGCACCGAGCACAATGAGCCCATCACCTGGGATCATCTGTTGCGCCAGACGAGCGATTGGTCCGGCACGTTGTGGGGCGTGCCCGACTGGGCCGATCGTCCCGTCGGCGCGGCGCCTGCCGACTGGCCCAACCGGCCGCTGCACGCGCCGGGTACCTATTTCAAATACAACGACGTCCGCGTCAACCTTCTTGCGCTCTGCGCACTGCACGTGTGGCGCCGCCCGCTCCCGCAAGTGCTGCGCGAGGAGGTGATGGACCCGATCGGCGCGTCGAACACGTGGCGCTGGTTTGGCTATGAGACTTCATGGGTTGAGATCGATGGCGAGCGTGTGCAGTCGGTAACCGGGGGTGGGCACTTCGGCGGGGGAATGTTCATCAGCGCGTGGGACATGGCGCGCTTCGGCTACCTGTTTCTGCGCGGCGGCAAATGGGCGGGCCGCGAAATCGTCTCCGAACGATGGATTGCCCTCGCGCGCACGCCCGGCGCCGCCAATCCCAACTATGGATTCGCCAACTGGTACCTCAACACCGACCGCAAATCACTGCCGAGCGCGCCCGCATCGGCCGTGCGCTTTCTCGGCAATGGCGCCAACATCATCTATATCGACTGGGAGCACGACTTGGTCGTCGTCGTGCGCTGGATCAGGGACGAGGCGGCGTTGAACGAATTTCTCGGACGTGTGATCGGTGCTCTGAAAAGCCGTGCGAACTGAGGCTTGGCTGGCAAAGAGGGTCCGACTTTGAGAATGGTGGAGTGTCAACGTGCGTGGACGCATCGAGTCGGTTCGGCCTGCTTCGTCAGCTTGAGCGGCGACGGCTTCACAGAATTAGCGGCGGCAAGTTGGTCGAAAGCCACCTGCTGAAGTGCATTGACTTGCGCCCGCGAAAAACCGAGTTCGAAGCCAGAGCACTCGTTGTCTCCCAAAGATCGGGGATCGCGGCCCGTGATGCTACCGAAGAGGATGAGCGCTTCCAGATAGTAGCCGTATGAGCTGGCATGATAGTTATCGTAAGTCCACAGGTTGACCTTGCCTGCCTCAATTCCATCGTACGGGTTGGAATCCGCAACCCCAACTTGCATCGCTCTGACCCAAGCCTCGCCGACTGGAATCACGGTCTTGATGATCGGCGTGCTGGCGGCCGCCTTGTCATAGCCTGAGCGCACGTCGTGCGCCATGGCCTCGATAGACTTCCCATACCAGGCGCCTTTCGGGTCGTAGATTTGGTCCGCCCGTGGCCAGGTTGCCATCAGATGCACATCGACCGCGGGGTTCTTGCTGTGCAAGAACTCCGCCATCTCCTTGGCAGAGCTAGTGAGGACCGCAGGGTCGCCGGGCTTCTTCTGATCGAGCGTGCTGTAGCCGTGGAGGACCACCGTGTCCCATTGCCGCTGACCGATCGCCCCTAGCTTGTTTTCGATGTGCCAATCAATGCCGACGCCGGATTGTGTCTCAAGATACACGTCATAGTTCAGGCCCGCTTGATCCGCGAAGGATTTGAAGAGCGCCGGGACACCTCCAAGCCCTTGCCTGTTGAGATCTGTCACTGAATCCGCTCTGTAGAACCGTACCGGGGAGCCCCAGCCATACGTAAAGCTGTTGCCCACGAAGAGAATACTTACGGCAAAAGCATTCGTCGCCAGCAAACCGATCAGCGCGACGCCGGTAAGCGTGGCTAACCGCGCGTGCCTTAGCGAGGCCCTTTCTACGTTTCGACTTAGAGAAGAGGTCATGAGCAAGCGTTCATATGGGGGAAATCCCGCGATGTGGCGCGACGCTGCAAATTGAGGGAACGCTGCAAATCTGGGCGGTCGCCGGGGTTAGACGAAAGGCATGTCATTGGGGCCTTCCCGGGCAGATTATCCCGGGCGCCGAACGTCCCCTTGCCAGCGCCGAACTTGTACGAGCGTATATCGCCTAGGGTCGATAGCGGCGCGAGCGGTGTCGTGCTCGACGCCCTCTACAACGGGCCAGGCCGCCGCCGGCATGTTCAAAGGCGTGCCTCCTTGCCTACAGCGAGGGCACATCGGCAAACCGCTTCTGGGTCGAGGGCATGGAGCCGATTTGCGCCGGATTGATTTCCGGGTCCGCGTCGATAGGGATCGGCAACGCGATTGTCAATGTGCTGATGATCTAGCGGACCGACAGCGCCGACCGGCGCTGGATCGGCGGAAGAGAGGGCCATCAGTGACTGGCGTCGCTACAGATGAGCCCCCTATGGCGCGGCGCTCAACCCCAAGAAGAAGCGGCCAACGAACGGCCGCTTTGCCCACTTCCGGACGACGGCCCTCGCGGGTCGATTTGCCGGATGCAACCGGTGGCGGCTGGCGAGCCAAGCCGCCGCCCGGCGAGGCGCTTCCCAGTACCGGGAAGTCGCCCCTGCTACTCGGGGCTACTCAACCGAGATCGTTGCGTCGGTGCTCCAGGAAATGTCGACCTTGTCGCCCACCTTGACCTGATCGAACACGGTCGGATCCACGATGCGTCGGCTGTATTTCCATCCATTCGGCCCGGTAAACGTCATGGACGACGCGCCCTTGTCGATCTCGGTGATCGTTGCGGTCATCGTCCGCACCATCGAGGCCGTGCCACCCGGCTGTGCTTCCTTTCCCATGGTGGAAGAGGCTTCGGCGCTATCGACCGCGGCCTCGCCCGGCTTCTTCAGGCGCACCATAACGTTGTTGTTATACGTCGCCTTCACCTTGTCCCCTACCTTGAGCTCGTCGAAGCGCTTGGCGCTCGCAGGCACGTCGAGAGCGACAAACTTGCCATCGGCCGTCTTGATGTTCACGGCACGTCTGGCCTTATCGATCGTCTCTACGGTGCCGGAAACGGTGACGGATTGTTTCGGGAGCTCTTTTACCTGCGCCCAACTGGGCAGGGCAACGGCCAAGAGCACTGCAAACGCGCTCAGCGTCGTCATTCCTCGCTTCATGGTCTCTACTCCTTTTGGTAAATTTTACTCGTCCAAGTAACCTCACGCGATCCGCACTGGCCGGAAAAGGCCGCCGCGAGACGTGTGAGGCCACTGTGCTCGGGCTGAGACAACCCTCGCCCGCGCGTGTTCCTATTGTAGTACCCAATCGACAAGGTTGAGGAGTGTTGCCGAAACCGTGAACGGCGGCTTCAATTGGTTTCCATGACCGCTTGGGGGGCCGTGTTCGTCATCTCCGCGTCAAGTCCGGCACCGCGGGCGCGCTTAGGTTTCGGCGCTTGGACACGATGGACATTGACCTACTGTCCCAGCGCATCCGACAAACCAGCATAAGGCGGACGTCATTGGTCGTCCGGCGACCGCTTTCTCCTTTGTGCCAGGCCGACGAACTGCGATACGACAACAGCCGTATAGAAGAGTCCGAACAATGCGCCGAGCAGGCTCAGCGTCGTCGCAGGTGCGCGCACTGGCGTCACGTCCGCGTAACCGATCGTGAGCATTTGAGCGAACCCATAGTACGAAAACAGCGCGTGGCGACCGTGCCAGTCGGCAAGAAGCGCGCTGATCGCCGGATTGATGCTGTAGGCGTCCGGTATCACAAGGTACGCGATCTCGTTGGCGCTCGCCCACCCCTCGCCGGCGATGAGGTATCCGCAGATGGCGCCGAGCACGTTCTCGACACCGACTGCCCGTTCGCGGAACAGGTCGCGCAGAATGACCCACACCGCGGCCCAGGCGAACAACGACATCAATGCGTTGACCGCTATGGATATTGGGCTGTCGAGGTTTGGCCCCAAGACTTGACGCCCTCCCCAGGCAATCGCTATGCCCGCTGCGAGGATCACTGCCATGGCCATGCGTTCGCGCTGACGCTCGAACACAACGAACAGTATCGCCACACCCAGCATCGAGCGGAAAGCGTTAGAAAGGGTTCCGTCGGCGCCAAGCCGGGCGTCGAAGGATTGGATCGCGAGGAAGATGAGCAGCAGCGCCAGCAGCGCGGCATATTTGTGCCTGCGCAATGCGCCCGCGTTCAACGTTCGCATCCGCAGGAGATTACACGAAGTTTCGCGACTACGTTCCTTCAAACGGCGGTTTCAAGGCGCGGATGGCGAGGTAATCTAACGTCTGTCGCGCCAGTCGTCGGGGTTGCGTTTGGACGTGACGTGATGCCTTGAGGCCGTGGTACTGTCCATCGAGCATTCGTCGTTGTTTCACATGGCACTAGGAGTGGATGCAATGAGCGATCTTCTCAAGAGCTTCATGGCAGGGCTGAGCCGGCCGAGGGCGATAGAAGCTCGGTTCAGGAGCCATGAAATGAGCTGGACAGCGATTACGAGAATATTTGCCGCCGCGGCCTTGTCGATGGCTTGCGCTCCCTTGCGTGCGGAAATGTCCGCCGAAGAACTCGCGAAGCTCGCCCAGAATCCGGTGGGCAACCTGATCAGCGTGCCATTCCAGAACAACACGAACCTCAACTTCGGGCCGGAGAGGGGTACGCAGAACATCCTCAACATCCAGCCGGTGATCCCGATCGAAGTCAGCAAGGACTGGAACATCATCACGCGTACCATCCTGCCGGTGATATCGATGCCATCGCTCGGTCCCGGCGACAGCCGCACCAACGGCATCGGCGACATCGTGTTCACCGCCTTCCTGTCGCCAGCCGTTCCAGGCGAGTGGATCTGGGGCGCCGGTCCGGTCGTCCAGGTGCCCACGAACAGCAACGCAGAGCTCGGCAACAAGAACTGGGGACTGGGACCGTCGGCCGTCGTTCTTCATTTGAAGCACGACGACCCGTGGGTCTATGGCGTGCTCGTCAACAATATCTGGTCACTGACCAGCGACCAGCGTGGCGGCTCGTACAACAATGGCCTGATCCAGCCGTTTCTCAATTACAACTTCGAAGACGGGCTCTACCTTACAAGCTCGCCGATCCTTACCGTTGACTGGAACGCGCCGGGCAGCCAGCAGTGGACCGTGCCGATTGGCGGTGGCGTCGGCAAGATCTTCCACTTCGGCAAGCTGCCAGTGAACACGCAGATTTCGGCGTACTACAACGTCGTCAAGCCAGATTTCGGGTCAAACTGGCAGATCCGTGCGCAGGTGCAGCTCATGTTTCCGAAGTAATGGGGACGTGTAGCTAAGTCGGTGTGTGCTTTTTTTTGGACCCGTGGGCCTGCGCTCGCCAGGAGTTGTGGGCACAGAACCGGGTCGAACGCTATGCGCTGTTCTGCGACGCTCAGCATTCCGCTCGTCGGGCAACTGACTTTCCCACCTGCGCTCGCGCGCGGCGACCTGGCTGGGTCGATCCGAATCGGTATTGGAAGCTTGCGAGGCCGCTGGCACGAGCTTTTCAGACTCGCGCGACGGCTGGGTGCGGGCCTTCTCATTGGCATCGGCAATCAGGCCGCTTTGCTCGGTCGTCTCGGCCTTGCCCGGGAACCCGTGCGCCGGATGCAGGTAGAAGCGCATCGTCGCCTCGTAGGGGCCGGCCTGGTTGATGATCCCCGTTTCACCGGCGCTCGCGGCGGCGGAGAGCACCATGAATGCGCCTGCAATCAAGAGTTTGCTCACTGTCCGTTCCTTTCTATGGTCGTGGCGCCGGATGCAGCGCCGGGGTCGTTGTGTCGATCGCATTTCTTTGAATTCGCTTCGTCGAGGCGGCGTCGACCGTGCCTTGCCTGAACGTGCGACCAGCGTACGGGCGCCCGACTTTCAGATCGCTTACCGATTCGTGCGCCACCCGGAAGGGGTGGGCGTCAGGGCCGGGCAGGGTGTCAGGCGCCGCAACTGGCGACGAGCACGCCCTGGCGGCCGCCTTACCGCGTCGCCACGGGCTCCTCGTCGTTCCAGCCGCCGCCCAGCGCCTTCATCAGGTCGACTGACGCCGACAGCAGCGCCTGCGCGATTGCGGATCAGCGCGAGTTGCGAGAGGTTGAGCGAGCGCTGCGCATCGAGCACGTCGAGGTACGGCGAGTAGCCGGCCTCGTAGCGGCGCGTGGCCAGGCGCAGCGCATTGCGCGCCGCGTCGACGCTGGCCTTGCAGGTCGGTCTCGGTCGCGCTCGTCTGCTCGAGGTTGATCAGCGCGTCGGCGACTTCGCGAAACGCCGTCTGGATCGATTTCTGGTACGTCGCCACCGCCTGCTTCTCGCCGCGCGGTCGTCGCGTCGACCTCGGCGTTGAGGCGGCCGGCGGTGAAGATCGGCAGTGACAGGGCGAAGCCGATCGACCAGATCTTGCCCGCTGCCTTGACGAGCGCAGCTCAAGTCCTGGCTCTCGCCGCCGAAGAATCCGGTCAGCGAAATCCGCGGCAGCAGCGCCGCCTTGGCGACGCCGATCTGCGCGTTGGCGGCGACCAGGTTCTCCTCGGCCGCGCGGATGTCCGGACGGCGCTCGAGCAGCGACGACGGCAGGCCGGTGGGCGGCACCGGCGGCACCGGCAGCGTGCGCCAGATCGCCGGCCGCGAGCCTGCAGGTCGAGACTGCCGGTCAAGCGTGCCCAGCAGGTGTTCCGCGAGCGCCCGCTGGCGGACGCAGCTCCTTGAGTTGCGCGGCCGCATCCGCGCGCGCGCCGAGCGCCTGGTTCAGATCGAGATCCGACGCGAGCCCGCTGTCGGCGCGTCGCCGGACGATGTCGAGATTGTCGTCGCGCGTCGTGAGCGTCTCGCGCGTCGGCGCGATCTGCGCGTCGAGCGAGCGCAGCGCGAAATAGGTCTGCGTCGTGAGCCCGGCCAGCGACAGCGTCACGACGTCCCTTGCGTAGTGCGTCGCCAGTGCCTGCGCGCGCGCGCTTTCGACCATGCGCCGCAGCCGGCCCCAGAAATCGATCTCGAACGAGGTCGACAGCGCGACGCGGAGATCGTTGCGTGAGGCGAATCGGCGACCGGCGTGGTCACCGAGCCGCTGGAGCGGGACCGTCGCGCCCAGCGCAGCCAGATCGATCTCCGGGAACAGCGCCGCATTCGCTTCGCGCAGGTTGGCGTCGGCCTCCTCGATGCGCGCGACCGCGAAGGCGACGTCGAGATTGTCGGCGAGCGCGCTCGCGACCAGATCGTTGAGCATCGGGTCGTCGTAGAGCGTCCACCAATCCGCTCGTATCGCGCGGACTGTCCGCCCGGACGACGCTCGCTTCGGTCGTGCGCGTCCGGAAAGGCCGCCGGCAGCGGCGTGGCGGGGCGCTCGTAGTCGGGGCCGACCATGCAGCCGCCCAGCAGCACGGCGAGCAGCGCCCGCGCCCAGCGCCGCGCCGTCATGCCGTCTCTTCCTTGCCGATCGGCGATGCTCGGCGCCCGGCGCTGCGCGCGTTCGAGACAGGATCACGAAGAACAGCGGAATGAACAGCGTCGCGATGAACGTCGCCGCGAGCATGCCGCCGAACACGCCGGTGCCCATCGACCGGCGCGCGCCCGCGCCGGCACCGCCGGCCAGCACGAGCGGCAGCACGCCCAGCACGAACGCGAGCGACGTCATCACGATCGGCCGGAAGCGCAGGCGCGCGGCCTCGAGCGCGGCTTCGAACGGCGCGAGTCCCTTGGCCTGCTCCTGTGCGGCGAACTCGACGATCAGGATCGCGTTCTTCGCGGCGAGCCCGATCAGCACCACGAGGCCGATCTGGAAGTAGACGTCGTTGCTGAAGCCGCGCACGAAGACGGCGACGAGCGCGCCGAACAGCGCCGAACGGCACCGCGAGCAGCACGGCCACCGGCAGCGACCAGCGCTCGTAGTTGGCCGACAGGATCAGGAACACCATCACCAGCGCGAAGACGAACGCGAGGATCGCCGTCCGGCCGATGCGCTTCTCCTGGAACGCCTGTCCGGTCCACGCCGATCGTGTAGCCGGACGGGCAGTCGCCTGCGCGACCTCCTCGACGGTCGCGATCGCCTGGCCCGAGCTGACGCCGGGCGCGCCGTTGCCGATGACCTTGGCGGCGAGGAAGCCGTTGAAGCGCTCGAGCTGGTCCGGCCCCGTCGTGCTGCGCACGGTGATGAGCGCCTTGACCGGGATCATGTCGCCGTCGGCCGAGCGCACGTAGACGTTGCCGAGATCCTCCGGCTTGGCGCGATACGCCCCTTCGGCCTGCAGCTGCACGCGATAGGTGTGGCCGAACTTGTTGAAGTCGTTGACGTAGAGCACGCCCATCGTGCTCTGCAGCGCGTCGAAGACGTCCTTGACCGGCACGCCCAGCGCGATCGCCTTCTCGCGATCGACGTCGACGAAGAGCTGCGGCGCGGTCGGCCGGTAGAACGATCGCGATCCCGGTCAGGTCCGCGCGCTTGCGCAGCTCGCCGAGGAACTGCTGCAGGTTCTGATAGAGCTTCTGCGGATCGGCGTCGGAGCGGTCCTGCAGGTACACCTCGAAGCCTCCCGCCGTGCCCAGGCCGCGGATCGCGGGCGGATTGAACGCGAGCACCGACGCCTGCGGAATCTCGCCGGCGTGCGCGAAGATGTAGCTCGCGACCTCCTCCGCCGTCTCCTTGCGCTCGTCCCACGGCTTCAGCGGAATGAAGATCGTCGCCGCGTTGGTCTTGGTTGGCGCCCGCGATGACGTCGAAGCCGGCGACGAAGAAGACGTGCTCGACCGCGGGATTGCTGCGCGATCATCCTCTGCACCGTCGTCGCCCACTTCCTGCGTGCGCTGCAGCGTGGCGCCGTCCGGAAGCGTCACCGAGCCGATCAGATAGCCCTGATCCTCGGGCGGCACGAAGCCGCCCGGAACGTCGCTTAGCAGCAGCGCGCAGCGCCCAGGATCGCGGCGAACACCAGCAACGCGACGACGCGGTGGCCGATCGCGAGCCGCACGCCGTCGAGGTAGCGTCGCGTGAGCCAAGCGAATCCCAGGTTGAACGGCCGGAACAGCCGGTTCTCGCATGCTGCTGACGCTTGAGAGCGAGCGCGCACATCGCCGGCGTCAGCGTCAGCGCGACGAGGCCCGAGATCGTCACCGCCGTGACCACGGTCACCGCGAACTGCTGGTACAGCTTGCCGGCCAGCCCGCCGAGGAACGCGACCGGAACGAACACCGAGATCAGCACCAGCTCGATGGCGACGATCGCGCCCGTCACCTCGCGCATCGACTCGACCGCGGCCTCCTTCGGCGACAGATGCTTCTCGGCCATCAGGCGCTCGACGTTCTCGAGCACGACGATCGCATCGTCGACGACGATGCCGGTCGCGAGCACGATCGCGAACAGCGTCAGCGTGTTGATCGTGAAGCCGAACAGCAAGAGGCCTCCGAACGCGCCGATCAGCGAAACCGGCACCGCGATGATCGGGATCAGCGTCGCGCGCCAGCTCTGCAGGAACACGAACACGACGAGCAGCACGAGCGTAGCCGCCTCGAGCAGCGTGATGATCACCTCGTGAATCGACGACTCGACGAACCGGGTCGTGTCGAACGGGATGATCTGCGTGACGCCCTGCGGGAAATCCTGGGCCAGCCGGGCGATGCCCGCTTTCACCGAGTCGGCGACCTTGAGTGCATTGCCGCCCGACTGCAGGTAGACGGCGATCCCGAGCGCGGGCTTGCCGTCGAGGTTGGTGAACGCGTCGTAGCTGACGGCGCCAAGCTCGATCCGCGCGACGTCGCGCATGCGCAGCGTTCCGTTCGGTCCCTTGAGCGCGAAGCACGATGTTGCCGAAATCCGCGGCCTCCTCGAGTCGGCCGCGCGCGGTCACGGTGTAGACGAGCGCCTGTCCCGGGGGCGCCGGCTCGGCGCCGATCTTGCCGCTCGCGTACTGGTAGTTCTGCGCCGCGATGGCGTTGGCGATGTCGGTCGGCGTCACGCCGAGCAGCGCCATCCGCGGCGGATTGAGCCAGACGCGCATCGAGTAGTCGCGCGCGCCGAAGATCGTCGCGTCGGCGACTCCCGGAATGCGCTTCAGCTCGTCCAGCAGGTTGATCGTCGCGTAATTGGACAGGTAGAGCGTGTCGTAGCGCGGATCGCTCGACGTCAGCGCGACGACGAGCAGGATGTCGGTCGAGCGCTTCTGCGCCACGACGCCGCTCTGGCGCACGACGTCCGGCAGCCGCGGCAGCGCGATCGCGACGCGGTTGTTGACGTCGATGACCGCCTTGTCGGCGTTCGAGCCGACCTCGAACGTGCAGTTGATCGTGAGCGTGCCGTTCGTCGACGCGGTCGAGCTGTAGTAGATGAGATTCTCGACGCCCGACAGCTGCTCCTCGATCGGCGCGGCCACCGTGCGCGCCAGCGTGTCCGCGCTTGCGCCGGGGTAGTTGGCGGTGATGACGACGGTCGGCGGCGCGATCTCCGGGTACTGCGCGATCGGCAGCACGCTGCGACGCGATCAGCCCCGCGAGCGTGATGATGATCGAGATGACGCCCGGCGAAGATCGGCCGGTTGATGAAGAACTCGGAGAACGACATGCGCCGCCCGGTTCGGCTACTTGGCGGGCGCCGGCGGCGTTGCTGGCGGTCGCCGGCGGAGGCGCTTCGACGACCGGCAACGCCGGGCCGTACCTTGAGCAGGTTGTCGATGATCACGCGATCGCCCGCTCTTGAGTCCGGACAGGATCGCCCAGTCCGAGCCGATCCAGTCGCCGGTCTGCACCGTCCGCGCTTCGCGCCTTGCCCTGGGCGTCGACGACGAAGACGAGATTCGCTTTCTCGGTCTGGATGACGCTGGGCTGCGGCACCAGGAACACGTTGTCGCGCTGCCCCGCGTTGATCGTCACGTTGACGAATTGACCGGGCAGGAGCTGCTCGCTTCGGATTGTCGAACTCCGCACGGAGCTGCTGCGTGCCGAGCTTGGCATCGATGGCGCTGGCCGCGAAATTGAGCCGGCCCTTAACGGGATAGGGCGTCCCGTCGGCGAAGACTAGCTGAACTACGAGCGGAACGTCGCGGCCGATGCGACCGCCCGGAATCTTGGCCAGATCCGATTCGGCGAGGCTGAAGCGCACCCAGATCGGCGAGAGCTGGTTGATCGTCGTGAGCAGACTGCCGCCGGAATCGGTGGTGATCAGCGTGCCCGACCGAATGCTGCGCGCGCCCGCTGATACCCGCGACCGGCGCTGTCACCGAGGTGTAGGAAAGATTGAGGTCGGCCTGCCGCACCGCGGCGGTCGCTTGCTGCAGCATCGCTTCCGCGAGCTGGCGCGCCGAGGCCGCGTCGTCGTACTCCTTGCGACTCACCGCCCGCTCGTCAACGAGCGGCTTCAGCCGTGCCTCCTCGCGTCGGGTCTGGTCGGCCTGGGCGGTCGCCTGCGCGAACTGGCCCTTCGCCTGCGCCAGGGCGACTTCGTACGGCGCGCGGTCGATCTGGAACAGCGGCGCATCCTGGCGAACGGCGTCGCCCTCCTTGTAGAGCTGGCGCTGCAGGATCCCCGACACGCGGGCGCGCACCTCGACTTCCTTCGAGCCTTCGATCTGCCCGGGCACGGTCAGGCGGACCGGCACGGTCCTGGGCTCGACGGTGACGAAGTGCACCGGGACCGGCGCCGTAGTCGCGGCGGCGGGGGTGTCCGCCTTGCTGCACGCGCCGAGCGTCGCCGTGGCGACGGTCAGGGCAACGGCGATCCAGCGGAGGATCACGGGAGTGGAGATGTTTCTCGGCTGCATCAGACAGATCCCCGAGCGGATCATGGCGATCGCGGGAGTATACAATCAAACTTGTATGTAAATGGGATTCCGAAAGGCGAGCTGGAGCATGCGCAGAACGAAGGAGGACTCCGAGCAGACGCGCCGGCAGATCCTGCGCGCGGCGCGGCGAGAGTTCTTCCTGCACGGCGTGACGCGCACCACGATGGAGCGGATCGCGACGGCCGCCGGCGTGACGCGAGGCGCGGTCTACTGGCATTTCGAGAACAAGCGGGACCTGTTTAACGCCATGCGCGAACAGGTGTCGCTGCCGCTGTTCGACCACGCGGAGCTCCCGGGGCCCGACTGCGCGGATCCCCTGGACGGCGATCGAACGGTTCCTGCACGGCGTGATCGATCAGGTCGCCGTGGACCGGCAGACGCGGCAGACGTTCGACATCCTGTCGCTCAAATGCGAATACGTCGACGAGTTCGTGCCGGAGTTGAGGCGTCATGTCCGGCGTTGCAGCGAGCTCGGGACACGGCTCGCCATCGTCTACCGCCGCGCGCGCCGCATCGGCATCATGCGCAACGACATGGAGCCCGGCACGGCGGCACTGGGCACGTGCGTGTTCATCACCGGCTTGATTCGACTGTGGTTGATGGATCGGAACGCGAGTGTGCTTCGCACGCAGGCGGACGCCCTCATCGGCGCCCACGTCGCCGCGCTGCGGCGGATCCCGCGATGACGGCGCGCGCACCGGCGTGGCGGACCATCGCTATCGTAGCCGTCGGCGCAGGTCGTGGGCTACGCGGTGCTCGGCCTCCATTCCGACCCACTCGCGGACGAAGGGTTCCACGTCTCGCAGGCGAAGGCGTTCTTCGACGGCCAGCTCGTAGTCCTCCGCGGCACCGCCATGGTGCCCGGGTATCACGCGGTGCTGGCGCTCGTCGAGCGCGCGTTCGGACACCACGGCGTCGTGTTCCTGCGCTTCGTCAATCTGCTGGGCAGCCTGCTGCTGCCGGTGCTCGTGTGGCGGCTCGTGGGCCTGCACACGCCGGCGGAAGCTGCGCGCAGGACGGCGCAATGGTTCCTGATGCCGCTGCTCTTCCCGCTCTATTTCCTTGTCTATACCGATGCGTGGGCCCTCGTCGCCGTGCTCGCGACATTCCTTTGCACGTTGCGGCGGCGCTACGTGCTGGCTGCGGCAGCCGCCGCGGTCGCCACGCTCATGCGGCAGGACATGATCGTCTGGGCCGGCACGGCGTGGATCCTGGCGGTGCTGGGCGATGGCGATCTCGGACGATGGCGCACCGAGTGGCGGCAGCGACTGCGCCCCGGTTTGCGGCGTGGCTTGCCGTTGCTGGTCGTGCTGCTCGCGTTCGCGGTGTTCTACGTGTGGAACGGCGGTGTCGCCGTCGGTGATCGCGAGCGCCAGGCCCTGCGGTTCAACCTGACTAACATCGCCTATTTCCTGCTGTGCGCGTGGCTCGTGTTCCTGCCGCAGAACATCGCCGCGCTGCACCGGATACGAAGCCTGTTGCGCCGGCCGGCCTGTATCGCGCTCGTGCTTGCGGGATTCGCGCTCTACATGGGCGCCTATGCCAACGACCATGAATTCAACAGCAGCCGCTACCGTTACTTCCTGCACAACGAGGGGCTGTATTGGCTGACGGAATACCCCTGGATCCGCGCGCTGGCGTTCGTGCCGATGGCATGGATGGCGTTGACCGCGGCCGTGACGCCGCTTGCGGAGCCTCGGCTGCGTATCATGTACCTGTTCGCCCCGCTCGCGGTCGGCCTGCATCCGCTGATCGAGCAGCGGTACTACCTGCCCGCGCTGACGCTGTTCCAGGTGTGGCGATCCACCTCCGGCCCGCGCTATGAGAACGCGCTGCTCGTGTGGTACGCAGTCGCGACGACTTGGATCGTTTGGGGGATCGCTTCTGGACGTTTCTTCCCGTGACGGTGAGCTGAATCCGATCGCGCTGGCGCTCGCCGGCACGCTGCTCGTCGTGGTTTACGCAGCCCCGTACCTGCTGCAGCCGATCGAAGGGGATCTCGCTCGAGATCTCTATCACGGCTATCGCATCGGAGCGGGGCAGGAATGGCCGACGACGGGACCGAAGATCGGCGATAGCTGGCATCTCGGCCCTGCGTGGTACTACGCGCTCGCGCTTGCCCTCGCGGTCCTCCACTCGATCGCCGGCACCGTCGCTGCGGTGGCATTGGTGGCCGCCCTCAAGTTTCCGCTCGCCTTCGTGCTCGGTCGCGAATGGATCGACACGCGCTTCGGCCTGGCCTGGGCGATCCTGCTCGCGCTGCCCGGCGTCGCGACGTTCGAGTCGATCTGGGTCGCGCATCCGAGCTTGACCGCGGCGGCCTCGCTGGCGGTCGTCTATGCACTGTGGCGAGCCGTCGAACGGCGCTCGTACCCGTGGCTGTACGCTGCGTGCCTGGGATTCGGTCTCGCGCTGCACGCGCATCCGACGGCGTTGCCGCTCGGCCTGCTGATCGTGCTGGCCTTCCCGCGCATCGGTCCCGCGGGCGCGAAGTGGGCGTGGAGCGCTGTTCTTTGCGTCGTGCTCGTACTCGCGCCTTTTGTTCCGTTGCTCGCGGATGCGCCGGCGCACGCGGGGGAGCTCGCGCAGTTCACACGAGGCGTGGCGGCGGCGTCCGCGGCGTTCCGTCCCGGGGACGCGATTCCGGTCGTCGCCAACGTCGCGTGGCACGTGCCGAACCTGGTGGTCGACACATTCATCGGCGGATCGAACTCCCTTTCCGCAATCTGGAGAGTCTTTCTCGGCGTGTTGTACGCGGCAGCGCTTGCGGGTCTCGGGCTTGCGCTCTTGCGTCCCGCGCTCGGATTGCGCCGCCTGGCGGCGGGCACGCTGGGATTCGCGTTCTTCAGCGCGATCGTCATCCTTGCAGTTCGCGGTGAAACGCGCTTCTACATGGTGTACGCGATCGCGCCGACGATTGCATTCGTGCAGGCGATCGGACTCCATGCGCTTGCCCGGAGTGGGTGGCGCGGCGCGCAGCCGCTCGTCGTCGTCCTCTTGGCCGGAACGGTCGTCGTCTTCGTGGCGGTCGCGGCCGCGCGCTTCGCCCAGTCTGCGCAAGGACAGGTGCGCCTACCGGCACTATTCGGCGCGCAGATGGATCTGCGGACCGGGCCCAAGGCGGGATACGCAGCGCTCGATAGCCTTCCGCTGTGGGATCTCGACGCGCTGGGTCGCGCGCTCTGCGACGCCGGCAATGTGCGTGCCTACGGCGATCTCGCGATCGTCGTCGACAGCCAATTCAACGTTCCGGCGCGCGTCCATTGCGGCGAGCATGCGCATGTCATGCTCGGCGGCGCGCCGGCGCTCGGTGATGCGGCGTTGTACATGCTGAGCGCGGACGCGGTGAGCGCCGATGGCGCAACGCATCGCTACGGCGCGCTGCGATTGGGCGACGTCGAGTCGATTGCCGTATCGGGGCGCGGAGTCGAGATCGCGAGCGGCAGCACCTATCCGGCGCGGGCTTCCTGTGCGCCGGCGTCACGGCACACGATCGACTTCACCGCGGCGACCGCGGGCCCGCTGGTCATCGCGACGGCGCTGCCGGCGCAGTGCCCGATCACGCTGCGGCGGGTCACCGCCAATGGCCGCGACGTGGAGGCGACGCGGCACCTGCTGTCCTATTTCGTCTCTCCGTCCGAGCCCGGCGTCGAGACGAAGTGGCAGCTCGAGATCGAGACGGGCGATCCCGGCGCCGTCCAGGTCTTCACGGTTCAGCGCTAGCGCCGGTCGTGAGCGCGCTGCTGTTGAACGGTTGCTAGTGGCTCCCGGTCGTAAGAAATTTACAAGTCGTGGGGCCAGCCTATAATCGGCTCCTTCCGGCGGGGCTCCCCGCACCGTCGGATTCCTCGGAGGACCGAGAGTGGGATGCCTGCTCAAGCAAGGCGGCGGGCTCCATCCGCGCCTGCGCATCGGCGCGGTGCTGCTTGCGGCAGGCGAAGGCCGGCGCATGGGCGGCGTGGCCAAGCCGCTGATCCGGCTGCAGGGCGTGCCCCTGATCAGCCGGCAGCTCGTCGCGCTGAGCGGCGCCGGCGTCGACGAAGTCGTCGTCGTGACCGGTCATGCGCGCGACGCCATCGAGGATGCCGGTGCAGGGCTTCGTCGTCACGCTTGCCCACAACGATTCGTCAGCTTCCGGACAGCAAAGCTCGGTGCGGGTCGGGCTCGCCGCGTTGAGCGGCCCGTTCGACGCGGTCTTCATCGCGCTCGCCGACCAGCCGTTGATCGGCGCGGGCGACCTGACCGAGTTGATCGGCGCGTTCAAGAAGCGGCCCGCGGGCCATGTCGTCGTGCCGGTGGTCGAACAACCAGCGCGGCAATCCGATCCTGCTCGACGACGTGGCGCTGGCGCAGATCCTCGCCAGCGGACGAACCTGGGCTGCCGCCACCTGATCGAGCGCCACCCCGAGCTCGTCCACGTCCACGAGACCGCCAACGCCCGCTTCGTCACCGACCTCGACACGCGCGAGGACGTCGAGCGGCTCGCGCAGCGCACCGGCTGGCGCCTCGAACTGCCGGCACGGAGGCCGTCGCTCAGGTGTGAGCGTCCTTCGCACTGGCGCGTCCCGCACTTGAATTGCTGCGGCGCGTTGCGCGCATATTCGCGGTCAACAGAACACGGAGGGCCTCGATGATTCCCCACGCGTTCGACTACCACGCGCCCAAGACGCTCCCCGACGCGCTCGGCATGCTCGCGCAGTTCGGCGACGACGCCAAGCTGCTCGCCGGCGGCCACAGCCTGCTGCCGATGATGAAGATGCGCTTCGCGCAGCCGGCGCACCTGATCGACCTGGGCAGGATCGCCGAGCTTCGAAGGGCATTCGCGAAGAGGGCGGCACGCTGCGCATCGGCGCGATGACCACCGAGAACGAGCTCATCTGGTCGAAGCTCCTGCAGGACAAGTGCCCGCTTGCTGGTCGAAGGCGCGCGGCAGATCTCCGACCCGCAGGTGCGCTACAAGGGGCACGATCGGCGGCGACATCTCGCACGGCGACCCGGGCAACGATCATCCGGCGCTGATGCTGGCGCTCGGCGCGTCGTTCGTGCTCGCGGTCGCAAACGGCGAGCGCGTCGTTCCCGCGGATGGCTTCTTCGTCGGCACCTACGACACGCTGATGAAGCCCGACGAGATCATGACGGAGATCCGCATCCCCGTCCCGCGCCGCAGGCACGGGCTACTGCTACGCGAAGCTGAAGCGCAAGATCGGCGACTTCGCCACCGCCGCCGCGGCGGTCACGCTGCGCATGAAGGGCGACACGGTCGAGGACGTCGCCGATCGCGCTGACCAACGTCGGGCCGACGCCGCTCCGGGCACGCGCCGCCGAGGACGCGCTGCGCGGCAAGGCGCTCGACCGACGCGGCGATCGCCGACGGCCGCGCGAGCTCGCGATGAGCATCTGCGATCCGGTCGCCGACCAGCGCGGCGATGTCGAATACAAGACGGCGATGGCCGGCGAGATGACGCAGCGCGCGCTGCGCACGGCGCGGTCGCGCGCCGCTGAACGACATCGGGGGACGGACATGGCCGACAAGCAAACGGTATCGTTCAAGCTCAACGGCAAGGCGGTCGACGTCGTCGTCGAGCCGCGCGAGCTTCTGATCCACACGCTGCGCGAGAAGCTCTCGCACACCGGTCCGCACATCGGTTGCGAGACCTCGCACTGCGGCGCCTGCACGGTCGATCTCGACGGCAAGTCGGTCAAGTCGTGCACCGTGCTGACCGTGCAGTGCCAGGATTCGCGAAATGCTGACGATCGAAGGCTTCGAGCAGGGCGGCGCCCTGCACGCGCTGCAGGAAGGCTTTCACGAGCAGCACGGCCTGCAGTGCGGCTACTGCACACCGGGGATGATCACGCGCGCGTATCGGTTGCTCAAGGAGAATCCGAACCCCTCGGAAGAGGAGATCCGGTACTGGATGGCGGGCAATCTCTGCCGCTGCACCGGCTACCAGAACATCGTCAAGGCGGTGCAGCACGCGGCGAAGAAGCTCGCGTCGGCATCGCGCGTAATCGTATCGCGACTGATCGGAGGATTGTCATGGCCGCCTCGACCGACACGCTCGAGCGCGAAGGCAAGCTGCAGGGGATGGGCGCGTCCCGCCTGCGCAAGGAGGACGCCCGCTTCCTCCGCGGCAGGGGGACTTACGTCGACGACATCAAGCTTCCCGGCATGCTGTTCGGCGCGATCGTGCGCAGCCCCTACGCGCACGCCCGCATCAAGTCGATCGACAAGTCGAAGGCGCTCGCCGTGCCCGGCGTCGTCGCGGTGCTGACCGCCGACGACCTGAAGCCCGTCAAGCTGCACTGGATGCCCACGCTCGGCGGCGACGTGCAGGCCGTGCTCGCCGACGGCAAGGTGTGCTTCCAGCTGCAGGAAGTGGCGATGGTGCATCGCCAGCGACCGCTACGCGGCGGCCGACGGTGCCGAGAGGTGGAGGTCGACTACGAGGAGCTGCCGGCCATCGTCGATCCGCACAAGGCGATGGCGCCCGACGCGCCGATCATCCGCGAGGACATCGCCGACAAGGACAACGTCGGTCATGGCAAGCGCACGCATCCCAATCACATCTTCACGTGGGATGCAGGCGACAAGGCCGGCGCCGACGCGGCGTTCGCCAACGCCGAAGTGACGGTCAAGGAAGAGATCCTGAACCCGCGCGTGCACCCGTGCCCGCTCGAGACCTGCGGCTGCGTCGCGTCGTTCGACAAGGCCACGGGCCAGCTGACGGTCTGGCTCACCTCGCAGGCGCCGCACCTGGTCCGCACCGTGGTCGCGATGCTGTCGGGGATCCCCGAAAGCAAGATCCGGCTCATCGGCGGCGACATCGGCGGCGGCTTCGGCAACAAGGTTCCCGTCTATCCGGGCTACGTCATCGCGATCGTGGCGTCGATCGTCACCGGCGTGCCGATCAAGTGGATCGAGTCGCGCATCGACAATATCTCGACGACGGGCTTCGCCCGCGACTACCACGGCATCGGCGAGCTCGCGGCCGACAAAGACGGCCGGATCAAGGCGCTGCGCTTCACGGCGCTCGCCGATCACGGTGCATTCAACTCGCACGTCTCAGCCACCAAGTTTCCGGCGGGCCTGTTCAGCATCTGCACCGGCTCGTACGCGATTCCCGAAAGCATATTGCCGAGTCGACGCCGTCTACACGAACAAGGCGCCGGGTGGGGTCGCCTACCGCTGCTCGCTGCGGGTCACCGAGGCCGTGTACCTGATCGAGCGGATGATGGACGTGCTCGCGCAGAAGCTCGGCCTCGACAAGGCCGAGATCCGGCGCCGCAACTTCGTCAAGGCCGAGCAATTCCCCTACACCACGGCGCTCGGCTGGACGCTCGACAGCGGCAACTACCACGCGGCGCTCGACAAAGTGCTGAAGGCGGTCGACTACGAAGGCTTGCGCAAGGAGCAGGCGGAGAAGCGCAAGCAGGGCGAGCTGATGGGCATCGGTATCTCGACGTTCACCGAGATCGTCGGCGCCGGTCCGAACAAGGTCTGCGACATCCTCGGCATCAGCCTCTTCGACAGCTGCGACATCCGCGTCAATCCGACGGGCAGCGCCATCGCCCGGCTCGGCACGATGAGCCAGGGCCAGGGCCACGCGACGACCTATGCGCAGATCATCGCGACCGAGCTCGGATTGTCGTCCGACGAGATCCAGATCGAGGAGGGCGATACCGACAAGGCGCCCTACGGCGCCGGCACGTGGGGCTCGCGCTCGACACCCGTGGGCGGCGCGGCGGCGGCCATGGCCGCGCGCAAGATCAAGGCGAAGGCGCAGAAGATCGCGGCCCACCTGCTCGAAGTCGGCGAGGGCGATCTCGAGTGGGAAGTCGACCGGTTCAAGGTCAAGGGCAACCCGAGCCAGTCCAAGACGATGAAAGAGATCGCGATGGCCGCCCACACGAGCAATATTCCCGACGGCATGGAGAAGGGGCTCGACGCCACCGAATACTACGATCCGCCGAACATGACGTTCCCGTTCGGCGCCTACGTCTGCGTAGTCGACGTCGATCGCTTCACCGGCGAAACCAAGGTGCGGCGCTTCTATGCGCTCGACGACTGCGGGACGCGAATCAATCCGATGATCATCGAGGGCCAGATCCACGGCGGTCTCACCGAGGCATTCGCGGTCGCGTTCGGCCAGGCGATCCCCTTCGACGAGAACGGCAATCATCTTGGCAACAGCCTGATGGACTACTTCCTGCCCACGTCCGTCGAGACGCCCCACTGGGAGACCGACCACACGGTGACGCCGTCGCCGCACCATCCTATCGGCGCGAAAGGGGTTGCGGAATCGCCGCACGTCGGCGGTATCCCGTGCTTCAGCAACGCGGTCGTCGATGCGTTCGCGCACCTGGGCGTCACCCACATGGACATGCCGCACACCGCGTATCGCGTGTGGCAACAGTGCAAGGCGCTTGGCGTCAACAAGCGATAGCGCCTCGCGGATGAAGGTCGATCTCGACAAGACATTTCCGCTGCCCGGCTCGCCCGCGGTCGCCTGGGAATTCCTGCAGGACGTCGAAGCCGTGGCCGCGTGCATGCCGGGCGCGAAGATCACCGAAAAGCTTCCCGACGGCAGCTACAAGGGAACGGTCACCCTCAAGGTCGGTCCGGCGACGATGTCGTTTCGCGGCGAGCTGTCCGTCCGCGATCGGGATCCCGCGACGCGATCGCTTCGCCTCTTGGGCCGCGGCACGGACAGCACCGGAACGTCGGGCGCGTCGATGGATCTCGCCGCGCGCATCGAGGAGGCGCCTGGCGGCGCGGCCCAGCTTGTCGGCAAGAGCCAGGTCGCGATGAGTGGCAAGGCAGCGGCGTTCGGGGGCCGCATGATGAACTCCGTCGCCGACCAGGTCCTGAAGCAGTTCGCCGCCAACTTCGCGGCCCAGGTGTCCGCGCATGCGGCGCCCACGACCGCAGCGCAAGCGCCGGCAGCACCAGCCTCGACTGCAGATGCCGCCGCCGCGGAGGCATGTCAGGTCTGTACCGTGGCCACGCCGCCCAGCGAGTTGAACGGCCTCGCGCTCCTGTGGGCCGCGCTCAAGGACTGGCTCCGCGGACTCTTCCGCAGTCGCGCGGCGTGAATCCCGCATCGCGGCGGATGCACGAGGTCGTCGAGCTGCAACGGCGGCTCGGCGACGCCGGTTACATCGCGGAGGCGCCGCTCGCAGCGGCGATCCTGCTGATGCAAGACCTTGGCCGACCGCTGCTGCTCGAGGGCGACGCGGGCGTCGGCAAGACCGAGGTCGCGAAGGCGCTCGCGACGATTCGCGCCGCGAAGCTGATCCGCCTGCAGTGCTACGAGGGTCTCGACTCGCATTCCGCCATGTACGAGTGGAACTATCAGCGCCAGCTGCTCGCGATCAAGCTGCTCGAGCACGACGAGCGATCCATGGGCGAGAAGGAGCAGGATGTCTTCTCCGAACGTTACCTGCTGAAGCGTCCGCTGCTCGAGGCCATCAGCAGCCCGGAGCCGCCGGTGCTCCTCATCGATGAGGTCGATCGCGCCGACGAGGCCTTCGAAGCGTACCTGCTCGAGCTCCTGTCGGACTTCCAGATGTCGATTCCGGAGCTCGGCACCGTGCGTGCGACGTCGCGCCCGGTGGTGGTGATCACGTCGAACGGCACCCGCGAGCTGTCCGACGCGCTGCGGCGACGCTGTCTCTACCAGTACATCGACTATCCCGATTTCGAAAAGGAGCTCGCGATCGTCGAGCTCAAGGCGCCGGAAGCCACCGGCCAATTTGCGCGGGCGCTCGTCGAGTTCGTCCAGAGCGTGCGCCGCATGGATCTGCAGAAAAGACCGGGCATCGCGGAGACGCTCGACTGGACCGCAGCGCTGTTGCGCCTCGGCGTGTCGACGATCGACGAGAACGGCGCCGAGCGCATCCTCGAATCGTTGAGCGCGCTCGTCAAGACTCGCGCCGACCGCGCCCTCCTCACGCGCGAAGTCGTCACTCGGCTCGCCGCCGCATGCTGATTGCCGCCCCTTCGGCTGCCGACGATCCGGGATCCGCGCTGCGGACGCGGCTTACCGGATTCGCGGGATTCCTGCGCGCCAATGGCTACGGGGTCGGGGGTGGCGACGCGGTTCGTGTTCTCGCAACTGCGGAGCGCGTTGGGATTTTCGACGGCGATCTCCTGCGCTGGAGCCTGAAGGCGCTCCTGTGCGCGCGCGGCGACGAATGGCGGCGCTTCGACGCGCTGTTCGATGCGTACTTTCTTCCGGCGAACCGGAAGGCCGCGTTCGAGCATCGCGCGGCCAAGGCCCGCGGGATTGGGTCGAGCGATCGTGGCGACGAGGCAAGCCCCGAGCTTCCCGTTGCAGGCGAAGGAAGCGGCGGCGCGATGGACGACGGCCCGGCCGAGCGGCACGGCGCGAGCCGCGACGAAGCGCTGGCCTCCACGGATTTCCGCGACCTGAATCGGGCCGATGAAGCGCGCGCCATCGAGGCACTGATGCGGCAGTTCGCGCACCGCCTTCGGCATCTTCAGCTGCGACGCGAAGCGCGCTTCGACGCCGGACGGCGTCTCGACCTGCGTTCGACGATCCGGCGCAGTGTCGCAAGCGGGGGCACGCCGTTCCGCCTTGCCTGGAAGGACCGCCGCCGCGTGCGTCCTCGCCTCGTGCTGCTGCTCGACGTCAGCCGCTCGATGAGCGCGTACAGCTTTTTCCATCTGCGACTCGCGCGCGCGCTGTGCGCGGAGCTTGCGGACGTCCATTGCTTCATCTTCCATACGCGCATCACGGCGGTGGCCGAAGCCCTGCGCGACCCCGATCCCTGGCGATCGCAGGAGCGGTTGCACCTCCTGGCCGAGGGCTGGGGGGCGGGACGCGGATCGGCGAATGCCTGCGCGAGTTCAACCAGCGCGATGCGCCTCGGCTCGTGCATGCGAGGACGGCCGTGATCATCGTCAGCGACGGCTACGACACCGGCGAACCTGCGCTGCTTGCCGCAAGCCTGCAAGCTATTCGTGCGCGGGCGCGGCACGTCGTCTGGCTCAATCCGCTGCTCGGCCGGTCCGATTTCACGCCGGTCAGCCGCGGCATGCAGGCGGCGCTTCCGTATGTCGATCTGTTCGCGCCCGGCGCGGACCTCGCGTCCATTGAACGCGCACTGCCCGACCTTATCGGGGCTTTGCGATGACCAACGACGAGCTGCTCGATCTGGCGCGCGAGTTGAACGGTCGGCGCCAGCCCTATGCGCTGGTCACCGTGGTGCGGGCGGTCGCCCCGACGTCAGCGTTCGTCGGCGCGCAGGCGATCGTCCTTCCCGACGGGACGCTGCACGGCTGGATCGGCGGAGGCTGCGCCAAGGGGGTCGTCGTCGGCGCCGCGCAGGACGCGATCCGCGTCGGCGAGCCCAGGCTCGTGCGCATTTCCAACAACGAGATCCAATCCGAACCGGACGTCGAGCAACACACGATGTCGTGCGCGAGCAACGGCACGATCGAGTTGTTCATCCAGCCCTACAGCCGCGAGAGCGCGCTCTGCGTGCTCGGCGACACGCCGGCGGCCGATGAAGCCCGCTTCCTTGCCGCGCGGATCCGGATGCGCGTCGTCGAGTCTCCGGACGAAGCGCCCGTCGTGCTCGTGGCGACGCAGGGGCAGGGCGACGAGGACGCGCTCGAGCGCGCGCTTCGGAGCCGGGCTGCGCACGTGCTCATGATTGCGAGCCGGCGCAAGGCCGACAAGCTGCGCGAGGTCATGCGCATGCGCGGCCTCGACGAGGCCTGCCTCGCGCGCCTTACGGCCCCGGCTGGGCCGGATGCCGGCGCCAAGGCGCCAGGCGAAATCGCGCTGGTGGCGATTGTCGGTGTGCTCGCGATCCTGCGCGGGCGCGCGCAAGCGGTCGACATTTCGGTCGGCCAATCTGCGGAGCCTGGGCCGAAGGCTGCGGTCGGGCGCTTCGTCAATCCCGTATGCGGGACTGCCGTCGATACGGCGGCGCCCAAGCACGTCGAGGAGTTCGAGGGGACCGCGTACTACTTCTGCTGCGACTGCTGTTGGACCGCGTTTCGCGAGAATCCCGCGAAGTACGCGGCGATCCACCGCGCGTCCGCTGCGCGCGTTCCAGCCTAATCCGATGCAGGTGCGCGTCGGGCGTCGACGACGGCGCGCACGTCGAGCGGGTCGAGACGCCCGCGAATCGCCACCTGGCGCGACGACATCGTGCCCGGAAGCGAGACCCGCGCGGCGGCAGACGTCTTCCGCAACCAACGCTTCGCAGTTGAGCTCCTTCGTCAGGTCCTGCAGTCGCGCCGCGACGTTGACGGCATCGCCGAGCGCGGTGAACACCACGTTGTCCTTGTAGCCCACGTCGCCGACGACGACGTCGCCGCCATTCACGCCGATGCCGAAGCGTATCGGCTCGCGCAGGTCGGCTGCGAATTCCGCGTTCAAGCGCTCGACGTTGACCGCAATCGCGCCGAGTCGTCGGCAATCGCCTGGCGGCATGCGAGCTCGGGATCGCAATCGAGCCCGAAGAGCGCGAGCACGCCGTCGCCGAGAAACTGGTTGGGCTTCCCGCCGTGGTCCTCGACCGCCCGGGACACAGCCGCAACGAACCGATTGATGAGGAACATCGTGTCGAACGGCAACCGTCGCTCCGCAATGCCCGTCGATCGTCGCATGTCGACGAACAGGCTCACGACGTAGCGCTCCTCGCCGAGCGCATGGCGCACCGAGCGCCACATCGTCGTCGCGGTGGTGTTGGTGGGAAACACGAGGTAGAACGTCACGTCCGTATGCGGCCGCAGCTGGCACGCGAGGCGCACTGCGGGATCCTTGCTCGCGCCGACGCGTTCGAGCACGTAGGCCTCGCGCCGCGACGGTTCCGGCAGCGCACTCAGATCGCCGACGATACGAATGCGACAAGTGGAGCAGCGTGCCTTGCCGCCACAGACGCTCGCGTGCGGGATGTGATGGGCGAGGCTGCCCTCGAGCACGGTCTGGCCTTTCGGAATCCGCACGACCTTGCCGTCGGGATAGGTCAGGCCCACGGTGCCGCCGGCCCGCTCGCGTACGCGCCGCACGCCGCGCGCGGCGAAGATCAGTGCGAGCACGACCGAATAGCCGATCAGGAAGTTCGTGCGGATCGTCTCGAGCAGCGCCGCCTGTGTCGATGTCGGCAGCCGACCGGGGTCGAAATTCGCCGCGCGCCACGCGGGATCCGCGTTCAACCCGATCACTTCGCGTGCCGCCTGCATGGAGCCCGAGGATCGCCAGCGTCGGGATCAGGATGGCGGCCGCGAACAGGAACGGCTTGAACGCTGGAAAGTGACGCTTGAGTCGCAGCCAGTAGTAAAGGCCGATGCACCCATGCGTCCACGCAATGACGAGCAACGTGTATTGGAGCCAGTGCTGCCACGGGTGCGCGACCCAGTAGTTCACGATCACGTGCGCATACGACAGGTAGCGGTCGAAGAGCGGCGTCTGCAGCCGCACGCCGACAAAGTGAGTGACGAGCAGGAACGGAATCGACACGCCGAGAACGAGCTGCGTGATCTCCATCGCGGGATAGCGGAACCGGCGGCGCGCGTAGAGCGCCCACAACCCGAGCCCCCAGTGGGTAGTCGCGGCCAAGTAGAACACCGCAGCGACGACCGGGTCGCGCCAGAACTGCATGTGAAGGTCGAGGCCGTCCTGCATCGCCGCGAAAGAAATGAGGCCGAGCGCGTGGTTCGCGAAATGCGACAGAAGGTACGTGAACAGAATCAGGCCGCAGGTGATGCGGATCTGCCGCAGGCCAATGCCGCGGCTGACAAACGAATGTGCGCGCTGCAGGGGAGCAGGAAGCGGCGCGCTGCCGGCAGTCACGTCGATCCCGTTGTCGCGACAACACCGGCCGTCGCCAGCGTGTCGATCTCCGCGTCGGCATACCCGCACTCGCGCAGGATGTCGCGCGTGTGTTCACCGAGTCGCGGCGCGGGCCGGTCGACCTTGGCCGGCGTTGCCGAAAGGTGGACCGGACACCCCAGTGCTTTCGTGGGCCCGGCTTCAGGATGCTCGAGGTCGACCACCATGCCCCGCGCCAGCGTTTGTGGATGCGAGAGGGCTTCGCCCACTGAGTGAACGGGTCCCGCGGGGACGCCGGCCGCATCGAGTCGCGCGAGCCACTCGGCGCGTGGCCTGCGCGCAAGCACCTCGCTCATCGCGGCGGCGAGCGCGGGGAGGTTCGCCATGCGCGCGGTATTCGTCGCGAACCGCGGATCGTTGCGCCATTCCGGATGACCGAGGCACGTCGGCGATGCGCTCCCAGTTCGCCTGGTTCGCGCCGCCAATGACGATGAAGCCATCGCTCGTCGCAAACGCTTGATAGGGTGCGGTCAGCAGATGCGCGGAGCCGAGCGGTCCAGGCGACTCGCCGGTCGCGAAAAAGCTGGCCGCATGCCAGGAGGTCTGCTGCAGCGCCGCTTCCATGAGCGACGTGTCGACGATCTGCCCGCGGCCTGTCCGCTGTCGGTGGGCCCATGCGGCGAGGACGCCGATCGTAGCGAGCAGGCCCGCGTTGATGTCCGAGACCGGGCTGCCCGCCTTCACCGGAGGGCGCCCCGGCTCGCCGGTGATCGCCATCAGGCCCGCGAACGCCTGCGCGACGAGGTCGAAGCCGCCCTTGTCCGCCCACGGTCCGTCGCGGCCGTAACCGGTAATCGAGCAGTAGATCAGCGCCGGATTCTCGCGCCGCGAGTGCGTCGTAGCCGAGTCCGAGCTTCTCCATCGTGCCGTGCCGGAAGTTCTCGATCAGCACGTCGCCGTGGCGAACGAGCCGCAGCAGGATCGTGCGGCCTTGGGTGTGCTTGAGATCGAGCGCGATGCCGCGCTTGTTGCGATTCAGCATCAGGAATGGTGCCGAGACGCCGTTCACGCGCGGCTCGCGATAGCCGCGCGCATCGTCGCCGCCGGCCGTCTTCTCGACCTTGATGACGTCCGCGCCGAGGTCCGCGAGCAGAGCACCGCAGGTGGGCCCCGCCATGATCTGCGCGAGTTCCAGCACCCGCATCCCCGCGAGCGGTCCCGGGTGCGCGGTCTTCGTCATCGGCCGCGGAATTCGGGCTTCGTCTTCGCGAGAAACGCCGCGTAGCCCGCGCGGAAGTCCTCGGTGTCGAAGCAGTCGAAGCACTCGTCCTGCTCCGCGGCAGTAAGCGGCCGCGAATCCGCCAGACGCTGCGCGAACTTCTTATGCCAGCGCGCGACCAGCGGCGCACCCTCTGCGATCCGTTGCGCGGTGGCACGGGCCTCGACGGCGACCTCCCGGTCCGGCACGACGCGAGTGACGAGCCCCTTCGCCAGCGCTTCGGTTGCGTCGAGGATACGACCTTCGAGCAGGAGTTCGAGCGTGACGGCGCGACCGACGAGTGCGATCAGCGGCGCCATCTCGGCATAGGCCATGACGAGCCCCAGGTTCTTGATCGGCGCGCCGAACCGGCTCGACGCGCCGCAGATCCGGAGATCGCAGAGGGCGGCGATCTCGAGCCCGCCGCCGACGCAGACGCCGTGGATCTGCGCGACCAGCGGATGACGGCACGCCGCCATCGTTCGCGCGGTTTCGTGCATCGCGGCACCGTACGCGATCGCCTGCGCCTTGTTCGCACGCTCGGTCGCGAACTCGCCGATGTCGTTGCCCGGGGAGAACGCGCGCTCGCCCGCGCCGCGCACGACGATGCAGCGAATGTCTCGTCGGCGGCAGAAGCGCACTGATCGCCACGCCGAGCTGGCCCCACATCGCCCTCGTGAGCGCGTTCTGCTTCGAGGGTCGATTCAGGACGACCGTGGCGATAGGTCCATCGCGCTCGACCAGGATCGGATCGGGTTCGCTCATCGGCCGGGCACTCGGTTGCCGCGGGCGCCGCACGAAGCTGATGGTCCTGCCGATCAGCGGCCAGAACAGCAGGATGAAGGCCAAGGTCGTAATCGTGCCAACGAGTCCGTTCGACCAGAAGACGCGCAGATCGCCAGCGGCGCCGATCATCGACAGCCGGAACGCGTCCTCGCTGCGATTGCCGAGCACGAGCGCGAGCGTGAAGGGCGCGAGCGGAATCTGGAGCTTCTTGAACACGTAGCCGACCACGCCGAAGAGCAGCATGAGCCAGACGTCGAACATCGCGTTCTGGATCGCATAGGCGCCAATGGCGCACGAGACGACGATCATCGGCGCGACGGCGGCGAAGGGGACCCGCAGGATCGACGCGAAGATCGGGACGGTGGTCAGCACGATCGCAAGCCCGACGACGTTGCCGAGATACATCGACGCGATTGTTCCCCAGACGAAGTCCTTGTGCTCGACGAACAAGAGCGGCCCGGGGTTGAGCCCCCACACCATGAGGCCGCCCAGCAGGATCGCCGCCGTGCCCGACCCGGGGATGCCGAGCGCCAGCATCGGCAGGAGCGCCGCAGTTCCGGACGCGTGCGCCGCGGTCTCCGGCGCAAACACGCCTTCGATCCGTCCTTTGCCGAACGATTCGGGATCCTTCGAGAACCGCTTCGCCATGTTGTAGCCCATGAACGACGCCGCGATGGCACCCCCGGGGGTGATTCCGAGCCAGCAGCCGATCAGCGACGAGCGGAGGAGCGTGGCCCAGTACCGCGGCATCTCCCGCCAGACGCGCAGCACGGTCTTGAGGCTGATCGAGGCGGCGTGGCCACGCAGCGCGAGGCGCTCCTCCATCGTGAGCAGGATTTCGCCGATGCCAAAGAGGCCGATCACGGCGACCAGGAAGTTGACGCCGCGCAAGAGCGGCTCGAAACCGAAGGTCATTCTGAGCCTGCCGGAGACCGTGTCCATGCCGACCGCCGCGAGCAGGAGGCCGAGCGTCATCGAGATGATCGTCTTGTGCTTCGCCTCACGCCCCAGCCCGACGAACGAGCAGAACGTGAGCAGGTAGACGGCAAAGAACTCCGGCGGCCCGAAGCGCAGCGCGAACGATGCGATCCGCGGCGCGAGGAACGTGATCAGCACCACCGCGACGAACGACCCCAGGAACGATGACGTGAACGCAGCGGTCAGCGCTTCGGCAGCCTTGCCCTGCTGCGCCATCGGGTAGCCGTCGAAGGTCGTCGCCACCGACCACGCCTCGCCGGGAATGTTGAACAGGATCGACGTGATCGCGCCGCCGAAGAGCGCACCCCAGTAGATGCACGACAGCATCACGATGGCCGTCGTCGGGTCCATCGTGAACGTGAGAGGCAGGAGGATCGCCACGCCGTTCGGGCCGCCGAGCCCTGGCAACACGCCGACGAAGATGCCGAGCAAGAGGCCCAGCAGCATGAGCGAGAGGATCTTCCACGTGAGCAGGACCGCGAAGCCGTGGAAAAGAAGAGGCAGCGCTTCCATGACCGTCCGTCAGCGGCCGAACAGGGCCTCGAGCGGGCCCTTGGGCATGAGCACGTCGAAGGCGATCTCGAAAGTCGTGAACATCACGCCGGAGAACACGGCTGCGGTCACGAGCGATTTCCACCACGCGATGCGGCCGACGAAGCGCATGAAGCCGGCGATCAGGAGGAAGCTCGCCACGTAGAGTCCGAGCCACTGCATCGCAACGCAGAAGAGGAGCGTGGGCACGAACACCTGGAGGACGCGACGCAGCCGGTCGCGCGTGACGAAGACCTGGCGCTGCGACTGGCGAAGCACGGTGCCGAGACCCCACAACGAAGCACCGGTCAGGATCACGCAAAGGTAGAACGGCAGGTATCCGCTTTGCGGCCCGTCGCGTTCCCAGCCCATCCCGCTACGCCAATTGTCGTAGCCCAGGACGAACGCCAGCGCGAGGAGGACCAGGTAGAGCCCGATCTCGACGGCGCGCGTGCCGACGACGGGCGGCGACGCATCCTCCCCGTCCGCGGGGTCGTGGGCGGCGTTCTCTGCGTCGGGGGGCCGCACGGCCACGGCGGGCGGCGCGCGGCTATTTCTCGACGAAGCCGGCTTCGACCATCAGGCTCTTGTTGAGCGCGTCGTCTTCCTCGAGGAAGGTCACCATGTCCTTGCCGGTGAGGAAGATCGGCTTCAACGCCTGCTTTTCCATGTACTCCTTGTACTCGGGAGTCTGCGTGAGCTTCTTGAACAGGTCAACGTAGAACGCCACGACGTCCGGCGCCACCTTGCCCGGAAGGAACATCGCACGCAGCATCAGGTACTGCACGTCGAGTCCTTCCTCCTTGCACGTCGGGATGTCGTTCCACGACATCGTGTCGGTGACCTTGCTCTTGTAGGCGATGCGCTCCTTGTCGAATACGCACAGCGCGCGGACCTGGCCGGCGCGCCAGACCTCGAGATTCTCGGACGGGTTGTTCACGTTCGAGGCCGTGTGATTCCCGACGAGCTGCGTGGCCGCCTCTCCGCCCGACTTGTAGGGCAGGTACGCGAACCGGGCGCCGGTCTTCTTCTCGACGAATGCCGTGACCACCTGGTCTTCCCGCTTGCTGCCCGTGCCGCCCATCTTGAACGGCGGATCCGCGGTCTTGGCCGCCGCAACGAACTCCTTCACGTTCTTGTAGGGCAGCGTCGTGTTGTCCCAGAGCACGAACTGGTCCATTGCGATCACCGAGACGGGCGTGAGATCGCGCCAGTTGAACGGCAGCTTCGCCGACAGCGGCAGCATGT
Source organism: uncultured beta proteobacterium (assembly GCA_963773195.1). Taxonomy (GTDB): domain Bacteria; phylum Pseudomonadota; class Gammaproteobacteria; order Burkholderiales; family Casimicrobiaceae; genus CAIWHR01. The sequence goes on along the minus strand of CAVZAE010000005.1, from coordinate 190,567 downwards.
AGATGAGCGAATAGGCGATCAGCACCTTGTTGGGATCGCCTTCGCTCGCCTTCATGTACATGAGCGCCTCGGCGCCCGACGCGCCGCCCTTGAGCGACACGACCATCGGCTGCTTCATGAGGCCGTTCTTCTGGATGGCGGCCTGCATCATGCGCGCCATCTGGTCGGACGCGCCGCCCGCGCCGGCGGCGACGACGATCTCGACTGGCTTCGTGGGCTCCCAGGCTGCGGCGGGGCCGAGCGCCAGCAGGCTCGCCAGCGCGATGGCGGACTTCGCGAAAGTATTCATTGCAGCATCCTCCTCAGGACATCGTGATCGTTGCGCGCTGTTGTCGGTTCACGCGGCCCGGCGCGGGGCGTCGCTCTTGGCCGCGTTGCCGTCGCCCAGGAACGCGAGCGCTTCCAGCACGCCGCCCGCGCGGTACGGCACGTTCCGGAGCGCAAATCCCATCTCCACGCCGCACAGCGTCCCGCACAGCATGAGATCGTTGAACCAGCCCAGGTGGCCGATCCGGAACACGCGGCCGGCGAGCTTGCCCAAGCCGGTGCCGAGCGAAAGATCGAAGCGCGCGAGAATCTCGCGGCGCAGCGCGTCGGCGTCGTGGCCGTCGGGCATCAGCACCGCGGTCAGCGATCCGCTGTACTCGGCCGGATCGCGGCACAGTACCTCGAGCCCCCAGGCCCGCACTGCGCGCCGCGTGGCTTCAGCGTGCCGCGCGTGGCGGGCGAACACGTTCGGCAGGCCCTCTTCGCGCAACATCGAGAGGGCCTCGTGCAGGCCGTACAGCAGGTTGGTCGCCGGCGTCGCCGGGAAATAGCCCTGCTTGTTCATCGCGATCGTCTCGTCCCAGCGCCAGTACGAGCGCGGGAGCTTCGCGTGCTTGCCTGCCGCGAGTGCCTTGTCGCTGACGGCGTTGAACGACAGGCCGGGCGGCAGCATCAGTCCCTTCTGCGAGCCGGCCACAGTGACGTCGACGCCCCATTCGTCGTGCCGGTAGTCGATGGACGCGAGCGAGCTGATCGTGTCGACCATGAACAGCGCCGGATGCCCGGTGCGATCGATCGCCTGTCGCACCGCGGCGATGCGCGAAGTGACGCCGGTCGACGTCTCGTTGTGCACGGCCATCACGGCCTTGATCGCGTGTGCCCGGTCCTGGGCGAGCTTCGCCTCGACGGCCGCCGGATCGACGCCGCTGCGCCAGTCACCAGGCACGAAGTCGACGACAAGGCCGAGCCGCTCGGCCATTGCGCGCCACAACGTCGCGAAGTGGCCGGTCTCGAACATCAGCACGCGGTCGCCGGGCGACAGTGTATTGACGAGCGCCGCCTCCCAGGCGCCCGTGCCCGAGGCCGCGTAGGTCACGACGGGGCTCTTCGTCTGGAACACCTCGCGGAGCCCCTCGAGGATCTCGTGCGTCAGCCGCGCGAACTCCGGTCCGCGATGATCGATCGTCGGTCGGTCGATCGCCCGCAGTACCCGATCCGGCACGTTCGTGGGACCGGGGATCTGCAGGAAATGGCGTCCGGACGGGTGCGTGTCGAGCTCGAACATCGGAGTCTCCTGCGGCGATTCTCGGTCACGGTTCGACCGCGCCGAGATGCGACGGCTATCATAACGGACGTTTGGGGCAGCGTACCAACCATCGCCTTCAGAGCGTCCGTGAACGATTCCAGAACCCAACCCCTTGTGTTCGATCCCGGCGGCAGTGCCGGCGAGCTGCCGCGTCGGCTCCGCTCCGCGGTCGGAGGCGACGTGATGTTCGATCGTGCCTCGCGCGGCCGATACGCGACGGACGCATCGATCTACCAGGTCGAACCGATCGGCGTGCTGGTGCCGCGCTCCGACGGCGACGTGCGCGCCGCGTTCGACGTCTGCCGGGAGCTTCGCGTGCCGCTCCTTGCCCGCGGCGCCGGCAGCTCGCAGTGCGGGCAGACGGTCGGCGCCGCGCTGGTTGTCGATCACAGCAAATATCTGAACCGCGTGATCGCGTTCGATCGCGACGCGCGCACGGTGACGGTCGAGCCGGGGATCGTGCTCGATGCGCTGAACGCCTGGCTCAAGCCGCACGGCCTGTGGTTTCCCGTCGATGTCAGCACGTCGGCCCAGGCGACGCTCGGCGGCATGGCCGGCAACAACTCCTGCGGCTCACGCTCGATCGCGTACGGCAACATGGTGCATAACGTGCATGCGATCGGCGCACTCCTCGCCGACGGCACGACGGCGCGCTTCGGCCCGGCGGCCGAGATGGGGGGCGCGTTGCCGCGCGTGCGCTCGCTCGTGGACTCGCTGCGAACGATCGGCGCCCGCGAATCCGACGAGATCGATGCACGCGTGCCCACGGTGCTGCGCCGGGTCGGCGGCTACAACATCGATGTCTTCCATCCCATGAGCGAGCGGCCGTACACGCCAGACGGCAGCGTGAATTACGCGCACTTGCTCGTCGGCAGCGAGGGCACGCTCGCATGGACGCGTGAGCTCACGCTGTCGCTCGCGCCGATTCCGGCGCACCGGGCGCTCGGCGTCGTGAGTTTCCCATCGCTCTACCGCGCAATGCAATGCGCCCGCGACATCGTGGGACTCGGTCCATCCGCGGTGGAGCTGGTCGACCGGACGATGATCGATCTCGCACGTGACAACCCGGCGTTTCGGCCGGTGATCGACGCTGCGCTCGTCGGCGAGCCGGACGCTATCCTGCTTGTCGAGTTTTTTGGCGAAGGCGCCGATGGGCCGAGGCGTCGTCTCGTCAGCCTCGCAGCACTGATGGGCGATCTGGGATTGCCGGAAAGCGTCGTCTGGCTGACCGACGCGGGCGCGCAGAAGGCGTTGTGGGACGTGCGCAAGGCCGGCCTCAACATCATGATGAGCCTGCGCGGCGACGGCAAACCGGTGTCGTTCATCGAGGACTGCGCGGTGCCGCTCGAGCACCTCCCCGACTACGTCGCGCGCCTCACTGAGATCTTCCGCAGACACGGCACGCGTGGCACGTGGTACGCGCACGCCTCCGTCGGCACGCTGCACGTGCGGCCGATCCTCGACATGCGGCGCGACGGCGCCACGAAGATGCGGGCGATCGCCGAGGAGGCGAGTGCGCTCGTACGCGAATACAAGGGCGCGTACTCGGGCGAGCATGGCGACGGCCTCGTGCGGAGCGAGTGGGTGGCGTGGCAATTCGGGCCGCGCCTGACACGGGCGTTCGAGGAGATCAAGACGCTGTTCGATCCGGACGGGATCATGAATCCCGGCAAGATCGTGCGACCACGGCTGATGGACGAGCGGACGCTGTTCCGTTATCCACCGGGCTATCGCCTGCTGCCGATCGAGACCGCGCTCGACTGGTCCGCGTGGAACGTCGACTACGATCCCGTCGCCGATAAGTTCTCGGCGCCCGGCACTGGCGGCGATCCCGCGCGCGGTTTCGGCAAGGCCGTCGAGATGTGCAACAACAACGGCCACTGCCGCAAGTTCGACGCCGGCACGATGTGCCCGAGCTATCGCGTCACGCGGGACGAAGTTCACCTGACGCGCGGCCGCGCAAACACGCTTCGCCTCGCGCTGACGGGCCAGCTTGGCCGCGATTTCGCATCGCCTGCGGTGCGCGAAGCGCTCGATCTCTGCGTGAGCTGCAAGGGCTGCCGCCGCGACTGTCCCACCGGCGTCGACATGGCGCGGATGAAGATCGAGTTCAACCATCAGTGGCAGCGCGCGCATGGGATCGGACTCAAGGACCGGGTCATCGCGAACCTGCCGCGATGGGCGCCGTGGGCCGCCCGATGGCCGGCAATCGCCAATCTGCGCGAACGATTGCCCGGCGCGGCGCGACTGTCGGAAGCGTGGTGGGGGTTGTCTGCGAGACGCTCGCTGCCACACTTTCGCCGCGACACTTTTTTGCGGACGCAGCGCGAGCGCGACAACGCGGCCGCCGACGTGGTGCTGTTCGTCGATACGTTCACCGAATACTTCGAGCCGGAGAACGCGCACGCGGCGCTCGCGGTGCTCGCGGCGGCGGGGCGCAAAGTCGCGATCGCGCGTCCCGCAGCGGACGACGCCGATCGGGGACGGCCTCTCTGTTGCGGCCGCACGTTCCTCGCGGCCGGCCTGGTCGACGAGGCGAAGCGCGAAGCGCGGCGGGTCGTTGCGGCGCTGTCACCGCACGTCGAGCGCGGCGCGCACGTGGTCGGGCTCGAGCCGTCGTGCCTCCTGGGGCTGCGCGACGAATTCCTCGCGCTGGGGCTGGGCGAGCCGGCGCGCCGCCTGGCCGCTCGGGCGCTCCTGGTCGACGAATATCTCGCGCGCGAACAGCGGGCGGGCGCGTTGCGCCTGCCGCTCGTCGCGCTCCCGGAGAAGCGCGCGCTCCTCCACGGCCACTGCCACCAGAAAGCGTTCGATGCGTTCGCGCCGACCGCCGAAGTTCTGCGCCTGATCCCTGAGCTCGCCGTCGACGTTGTCGAATCGAGCTGCTGCGGCATGGCCGGCAGCTTCGGCTATGAGGCAGCGCACTACGATGTCTCGATGAAAATGGCCGAGCTCGCACTCTTGCCCGCTGTGCGCAACGCCGGCGCGGATACGCTGATCGTCGCCGACGGCACCAGTTGCCGACACCAGATCGCGGACGGCACGGCAGCGACAGGCCGCCGCGAGGCGATGCACGCGGTGCGCGTGCTTGCCCGCGCGCTCGATCCCGCGCTCGATGCGCGCGGCGTGTGATCGGTACGCCTCGCCGAAGCGACCCCCACGAGGAGGTCCCATGCGAGGCCGGCACCGGATGTTTACGTTGATCGCGATGGCCGTCGTGCCGTTCGCGGCCGCGAGCGCAGCCCCGCTCACGATTCTTCACGCCGATTCGCTCGCGGGGCCGATGCGCGCACTCAAGACGACCTTCGAAGCGCAGCACCCCGACGTCACGATCAAACTGATCCCCGGTATCTCGCGCGACCTCGCCGCACGGATCCTGAAGGGCGAGACTTGCGATGTGTTCGCGTCCTCGTCGCCCGCGGTCATCGAGCAGGATCTGATCGGGAAGAAAGTGGCGGGCACGGAGACGGACGCGACGGCGTGGTACGTCGTGTTTTCGGCTAACGAGATGACTGTCATCACGAAGAGAGGCAATCCCCTCGTAATCCGGCAGATCGCAGACCTGGCGCGCCCCGACGTCAAGCTTGCGCGCGTCACGGGGGAAAAGGATCTCGCGACCAACCGCACGATCGAGTTTGTGATGCGCGCGGCCGCGCAGGAAGGGAAGCCTGAGCTGGCGCAACCGATCATCGACCGTGCGATCGCCGATCCGGCGAAGCCGGCAGGCGTTGCCGATGTCGTCGCGGCCGTGCGCGAGGACCGTGCGGACGCAGGCATCGTCTACTACTCGGCGGCTGTCGCGGCGCGCAACGACGTCGACGCGGTGCGCTTTCCGGCCACCGTCAACATGAGCGAGGCGATCCGTAACGCCGCGACCGTTCCCGCCACTGCGAAGAATCCGCAGGAGGCACTGGCGTTCGTCGCCTTCCTCCTTTCCGCCGAGGGCCAGCGCATCCTGCAGGACTCGGGTCAGCCTCCGGTCGTGCCCGCGATAGGGCACGGGCCCGTGCCCATCGACGTTCGCTAGCTCGCTCAATCGGACACGACGATGGTGCCCTCCATCTCCTCGTGACCCGCGCCGCAGAAGATATCGCAGACGAACGTGAACGTCCCGGTCTTGTCGGGAACGATGCGGACCCGAGCGACTTTTTCGGGGAGGATGTCGGCGCGCACGCCGAAGTCGGGCGCGCTGAATCCCATCACGACGTCCTGGGTCGTGAGCTCGATCACGACCGGAACGCCTTTCTTGAGCTGGATCGCGCCGGGCGTGTAGTCGAAGCGCTTGGCGACGACTTTGATCACGGTCTCGGGCGGCGCCGCGGCGACGTGCGCGGCCGTCGTGATGATGGCAATCAGGGCTACACTGGCCAGCGCGACCAGGGAGAGACTGCGTCGGGTCATGGCACTATGCTTTCTGTACCGGAAACTCGGTGATGTCGAACTCGTTCTTCGCCACTTCGGCCTCGACGTTGCGGAAACCGAGCCCGCGGTACGGCTGCGCCGGATCCCATGGCACCGGCTCGCGCTTCGGCTGCGATCCCGGTGCGGGCAGCGGAAACATGAGCGACTTCGCCGAATGGTGCGCGATGTGATCGGTCATCCGGTGGTTCTCCTGATGGATGTGGCCGTAGAAGACCGTGACGTTCCGGTGAGGCACGAGCAGGTCGATCGCCTTCGCGCCGTCGCGCGTCGCCCAATCCCATTGCGGGTAGAGGTCGAACAGCGGCCGATGCGTGAACACGACGATGTCGGCATCCGGCGACTGCTTCGCCAAGTCTGCAGCGAGCCATTGCAGCTGATCGTCGCCGATCAGCGCGCGAGGGTCGGAGACGTTGTCGACAACGATGAAATGGACGCCCTTGTGATCGAACGTGTAGTGCGTGTCGCCGAAGGACTCACGGTAGGCTTTCCCCTGGTCCAGCGACGCGTCGTGCTCACCCGGCATGAAGCGGACGTCCTTGACCTTGAGGTCGGAGACGATGTCCTTGAACTCCGCGAGCCGGCGTCGCCGTTCGCGCGCGTCCTCGGTGATATGTGTCAGGTCGCCGGTGAACACGACGAAATCCGGCGGCTCCGGCAGCGCGTTCACCGCGGCCACGGCCTTGGGGAGCGTCCCCTTGGCGTCGGGGTTGGGCGGCCCCTCGAAGCCCCAGTGGCAATCCGACAGCTGGACGAAATAGAAATCGTTGCCTGCGGCCCGCGCGCGGGTGCCGAGCCCCGAGGCGAAGACGAGACCGCCGACACCGGCGAACTTCAGGAAATCCCTGCGATCGAACGATCGTTTCATGCGCACCTCCGGGTTGGAATGGGAACCGTCGATACCTGCATGACGGTTCGTGAGGCGCCGATATTCCCGCGGTCCGTCCCTCACCGCGCGGGAATAAAACAGCGGGATCGGCGGTAATAGGGACAGGGGGCGCGGGGGGAGCCTTTGACCGAGCAGACGAAGCGCTTCCGGGAAATCGTGCTCTCGCATCTGGATGCGGCCTACAACCTGGCACGGTGGCTCTCGCGCAGCGATACCGACGCGGAGGACATCGTCCAGGACGCCTGTCTTCGCGCTTTCCGCGCGTTCGATGGCTTTCGCGGCGACAGTGGGCGCCCGTGGCTGCTCGCGATCGTTCGCAACAGCTGCAACGATTGGCTTCGCCGTAACCGCAGAGGCGACGCCGAGGAGGCTTATGAAGAGGAACTGCACGGTGGAGTCGACGCAGCACCGCTCGCCGCCGGGCTCGCAAGCCCGGAGGCGCTCTTCGAACGTGCCGAGTTGCGCGAGAGAATCGATGCTGCGCTCGCGAAGCTGCCCGTACCCTTTCGCGAGGCGGTTGTACTCCGTGACCTCGAGGACCTGTCCTATCGCGAGATCGCCCAGGTCGCACAGGTGCCGATCGGAACCGTCATGTCGCGGCTCGCTCGGGGTCGACGGTTGATGCTCACGTATCTCGCGCAGGCAGAATCCGGAGTCGAAGATGGAGTGTAGCGACGCACGGGAATTGCTCGCGGCACACCTCGATGGTGAGCTTCGCGGTCGCGAAGCGCTCGACGTCACGCGCCATCTCGAAACCTGCGCGGACTGCGCCGCCACGTACGCGGCGCTCGTCTCCCTCCAGCGCACGGTGCGGTCGGAAGCGACGCGGTACCAGGCTTCGGAAGCGCTCGAAGCGCGCGTGCGCGCCGCACTTCCGGCATTGCCGCGGCAAGAGCCGAATGCCGTGGTCCGATCGTGGCAGCGGCTTGCGCTGGGCAGCGCATTGGCCTCGGCGCTGGCCATCGCGCTCGTGATCGGGATATTTGTGACACGGCCGCTGTCCGACGATCTCGTCGTCGACGACATTGTCGCGAGTCATGTCCGCTCGCTCATGTCCGGTCGTCCCGTCGATGTCGCCTCGTCCGATCGGCACACCGTCAAGCCCTGGTTCGCGGGCAAGCTCGACTATTCGCCGCCCGTGCACGACCTTGCCGACCAGGGCTTTCCTCTCGAAGGCGGACGCGTCGACTATGTCGAGCATCGCCCGGTCGCGGCGCTCGTCTACGGCCGGCACCAGCACACCATCAACCTCTATGTGCTCCCCGCGCCGGCGGGTGCCGCGAACTCCGGCCCGTCGCCCGAATCGCGACAGGGGTTCCAGCTCCTGCGCTGGACCCATGGCGGCATGGCGTACATTGCAATCTCCGATGCCGAGTCCGCCGAGCTCGCGCAATTTCGTTCGGCGCTCGTCGCGCGCGAGTGAGGCCGAACGCCGCCCGGTTCAGGATACCGCGCAGCGCTCGGTCGAGACCCACGCGGGAGCGGGCATGGCGCTACGCGACCTCCGTCGTCGCGGTGACGCTGTCGGCGAAGCTCCGCCACGAGAAGTCCTTGCGTGCGGCGCTTGCGCGCGCGGCGGGGCCGGCCAGGTCGGCGATCCGATCCTGGCACTGCGCCGTCGCGCTCGCCATCAGCGGGAGGATGCCCGCTTCGCGCAGCGTCGTTGCGACCTCGCGCATTTCCGCCGCCCGGCGCCGCCCGTGCACGACGACCCGACTCACGAGGTAATCGGCGCGCTTGTCCCAACCCATCTGCGGAAACGTCTCCTCGAGGGAGGCGAGCACGCGGTCCTCGACGCCGTAGCGCCGCGCGCCGAGCATGCACTCGACGACGAGCGCCTCGATGCCCTTGATCATCACGCTCCGGCACATCTTGATCGCCGACGCAGTGCCGACATCGTCGGCGACGACCTCGAGATTCATCCCCACGGGCGCGAGAGGGCGGCGAGATCGCGGGCCGCGGCGCCGCCGAGCAGTATCGGAACTTTGAGCCCGTACGGCGGTACCGGCGCCATCACCGCGACATCGACGTAGCGGCCGCCCGCATCGTCGATCAGCTTCGCGCTCGCGCGCTTGGTGCCGGGAGACACGGAGTTGATGTCGGCGAAGATCTGGCCGGGGGCGACGCACGACGCCGCTTCGCGGACAACGTCGATCGACGACCCGGCGGTGACCGCTGACACTACGATTTGCGCGCCGGCGATGGCGGCACGGTGGGAATCAACGATAGTCACTCGGCGCTCGGCGGCAGCCGCGAGCATCGATTCGCGCGTCGTGGGATCGTGGACGAGGATGTCGTACGCCGAAACGTCGAAGCGTCCCGACGCCGCCAGGCCGGCGGCAAGAATGCGTCCGGCCTCGCCGAATCCGATCACGGCGAGACGGCGATCATCGAGACTCGTGGCGTGGCTCATGACAAGACTCCGCTGCGGGACGACCCGGATTATCCGGCGAGCGCGCCGGGACGCAATCCGGCGGCCCCGGCGCCTGCCGATCAGCCACCGGCGATCGTGACCTTGGCGATGCTCTCGACCAGCGAGACCGTCGCCTGCTGGAGCGGAGTCGACGGCCGCTGCGCGGAGACGGCGATCGCGAGCGTGCTTGCGATCCGCGGCTTCACGATGGGTCGCGCGACGAGCTTGCGGGCGACGTCGGCGCCCTCGAGCGCGCGCGCGGACAGGACAGCGAAGCCGTGACCCTCGGCGACGAGCTCGAGGATCGCCGACACCGCGTCGATCTCCATCGCGACCTGCGGCTTCTGGCCGAGTTGGGCGAGGCGTGTTTCGACCAGCATGCGGATCGCGTTCGGCCGGCTCGGGATGATGAGCGGATGCTGCGGCAATTCCGCGAGCGGCATCGGCCGGGCACGTGCGGCCTTTTCGCGCCGGGCGACGAAGCAGAGCGGCTCGTCGAGCAATGGGCGCGCGTCGACGGCGGGTGAGGGCGCAGGGTTGTAGAGCAGGCCGACGTCGATGCGCCCGACCTGCAGCCACTCATGCAGCGACGACGATAACCCCTCGACGATCGCCAGCGTCGCGCGCGGGAACCGGCGGCGGAACTCGCGGACGATGGGGGCCGTGAGCAGCCGCGCGAGCGTGGGGGGCAGCCCGACGACGATGTGTCCGACAGGCGCGCCCTTGATTTCGTCGACCTCGGCGCGCGCGCGCTCGACCTGCTGGAGGATTCCGCGCGCGTGTGCAAGCAGCCGCTGGCCGGCCTCGGTAGGCGCGGCGCCGCGTCCGTTGCGCACGAGCAGGTTCTGCCGCAACTCGACCTCGAGGCCCCGGACTTGTCGGCTGATCGCCGGCTGCGCGACGCCGAGCAGCCGGGCCGCGCGCGAGAAGCCGCCGAGGTCGACGACGGCGACGAAGTATTCGAGTTGCTTCAGGTCCATGAGCGCGAACACCGGATCGGATCCTGTCCATGCTGTTCCGGCATAACTGGTAGTCTAGCAATAGCGGGTTCGGGAAGCCCGCGTCGGTGCACACTTCGCTTCGCTTCGATTTGATTCTTATCGCCGCCGCTTGCTCCGTGTCATGCCGGGCCCCCTCAAGATCGTGTCGTCGATGGCCACGCGCCAGGTGCTGGCCGAGCTCGCCCGTGAATTCGAGGCGCGTTCGTCGTTAGCAGTCGCGCTCGAGTCGGTTGGCGGCGTCGACGCCGCCAAGCGCATACGCGCGGGCGAGGCGTTCGATGCCGTGGTGCTCGCGTCGGACGTGATCGACAAGCTCTCGGCCGAGGGGCGGGTTGTTGCCGGGAGCCGCGTCGATCTCGTTCGTTCCGGCGTCGCGGTTGCGGTTCGAGCAGGGGCGCCACAGCCCGACATCGGATCCGAGGACGCCGTGCGGCGCGCAGTGCTCGCCGCCGGCACGCTCAGCTACTCGACGGGCCCGAGCGGCGACTACCTCGCCGGACTCTTCGCGCGCTGGGGGATCGCCGACACCATAGCGTCCCGGATCGTCAGGCCGCCGCCCGGCGTTCCGGTGGGTTCGCTGGTTGCGCAAGGCAAGGTCGAGCTCGGCTTCCAGCAACTCGCGGAGCTCACGCACGTCGAGGGCATCGCGGTGCTGGGGCCGCTGCCTGCGGAGATCCAGCTCCTCACCACATTTGCGGGAGGTGTCGCGGCGACTTCGACGCACGGCGAGGAAGTACGGGCGATGCTCTCCTTCATGGCCTCGTCGGCCGCCACGCCGGCCAAGCTGCGCCATGGCATGGAGCCGGCGTGACGTGACGGAGCTTGAACAACGATCTCCCGCTGTTCATGCCGGATCGGAATAACTGCTAGTCCAGCCATAGCGCTTTTCAGTACTCCGGTCGAGGCGCACACTGTTCGAGCGTAGGGCGCCGGTTGTCGGCGATGGCCATCCGCTCTGAAGGAGAAGGCATGAGCGAATTCGGGAAGCTCGGTGTCGCAGTGCGCAACATCGCGCGCGCCGATGCGAGCGCGGTGGAACGCCTGGGACGCGCCGGGGTCGCGACGGTGCACGAGGCCCAGGGCCGCACGGGACTCATGAAGCCTTACTTGCGGCCCGTCTGGCCGGGGGCTGCGGTCGCCGGCACCGCAGTCACGGCGATCGTGCATCCGGGCGACAACTGGATGCTGCACGTCGCGGCCGAGCTGCTGAGGCCCGGCGACGTCGCCGTCGTCGCGCTGACGTCCGACAATGACGACGGGATGTTCGGGGACCTGCTTGCGACGTCATACCGGGCGCGTGGCGGGCGCGGCCTCGTGATCGACGCCGGCGTCCGCGATGCGCGCGTGCTCGCCGAATGAAGTTTCCGGTTTGGTCGAAGGCGATCCACGCCAAAGGCACGGTCAAGGCGACTGTGGGCTCGGTCAACGTTCCGATCGTCTGTGGCGGCATGCTCGTCGAGCCGGGCGATGCGATCGTCGCCGACGACGATGGCGTCGTCGTCGTGCCGCGGGAGCGGGTGGCCGCGGTCGCGGAGGCCGCCGATGCGCGCGAGAAGAAGGAGGAGGCCAACCGCAAGCGCCTGGCGGCGGGCGAGCTTGGCCTCGACCTGTACGGCATGCGCGATGCGCTCGCGAAGGCGGGCCTGAAGTACGTCGACTAGCCTTGGATGCCGACTATCTGCCGTTCGATCCGGCGCCGTCGAAGCCGGCCTTCGCGCTGCCGAAGGGGGCCGTCGACGCGCATTGCCACGTCTTCGGCCCTGGCGCCGTGTTCCCCTACGCGCGCGAGCGCAAGTACACGCCGTGCGATGCACCCAAGGAGAAGCTCTTCGCGCTGCGCGACTTCCTGGGGTTCGAGCGCAACGTGATCGTCCAGGCGACGTGTCACGGCAACGACAACCGGGCGCTCGTCGACGCGATCGTCAATTCCGGCGGTCGGGCGCGCGGGGTCGCCTCGGTGGCGCGCGACGTCACCGACGACGAGCTCCATGCGCTGCACGCGGCCGGCGTCCGCGGCACGCGCTTCAACTTCGTCAGGCGGCTCGTCGACTTCACGCCGCGCGAGGTGCTGACGGAGATCGCGCAACGGATTGCGCCGCTCGGCTGGCACGTCGTCGTCTATTTCGAGGCGCAGGACCTGCCCGAGCTTTGGGATTTCTTCACGAGCCTTCCCACTACGGTCGTCGTCGACCACATGGGCCGGCCCGACGTCGGCAAGCCGGTCGACGGCCCCGAGTTCGAGCGCTTCGTGCGTCTGCTCGCGGAGCATCCGAACATCTGGTCGAAGGTGAGTTGCCCCGAGCGCCTGTCGAAGTCGGGGCCGCCCGCGTACGACGACGTCGTGCCGTTTGCGAAGCGACTGGTGGCAACGTTCCCCGATCGCGTGCTTTGGGGCACCGACTGGCCGCATCCGAACATGAAGACGCACATGCCCGACGACGGTACGCTCGTCGACTTCGTGCCGAAGATCGCGCCGACGCCCGAGCTGCAGCGAAAGCTCCTGGTCGACAACCCCCTGCGCCTCTATTGGAGCTGACCGTGCCCAAGAGCTACAACGAAGCGTTCAAGGACATCCCCGGCACGACGGTGTTCGACGCCACGCAATCGCGGCTCGGCTACCACCTGAACATGTTCTGCATGTCGCTCATGAAGGCGGCCAATCGCGAAGCGTTCAAGGCGGATCAGCGGGCGTACCTTGCACGCTTCCCCATGACCGATGCGCAGCGCGATGCGGTGCTCGCCCGCGACTACAACCGGATGATCGAACTGGGCGGCAACATCTATTTCCTGGCGAAGATCGGCGCGACGGACGGCTTCTCGTTCCAGAACCTCGCCTCGAAGATGACGGGGGTTTCGGAGGACGAGTACAAGGCGATGATGGTCGCCGGCGGCCGAGCTCCGCAGGGCAACCGCAGCAAGTCGAATCCCGCGAAGTAGCCATGGCCCGAATCACCGCAGGCGTGACGACGTCGCACATACCGGCCGTCGGCGCGGCCATCGATCTCGGCAAGACGCGCGAGCCGTACTGGCAGCCGGTGTTCGCCGGCTACGAGTTCTCGAAGCGCTGGATCGCCGAGCACAAGCCCGACGTGATCGTGCTCGTCTACAACGACCACGCTTCCGCGTTCTCGCTCGAAATCATTCCGACGTTCGCGATCGGCTGCGCGGATTCGTTCGCGCCCGCCGACGAGGGTTGGGGCCCGCGGCCAGTGCCGGTCGTGCAGGGGCATCCCGAACTCGCCTGGCACATCGCGCAGTCGACGATCCTGGACGAGTTCGACATGACGATCGTCAATCGGATGGACGTCGACCACGGGTTGACTGTGCCACTGTCGCTCATGTTCGGGCAACCTGCCGCATGGCCGGTCAAGGTGATTCCGCTCGCGGTCAACGTCGTACAGTACCCGCCGCCGACGGGCCACCGCTGCTGGAATCTCGGCCGCGCGATCAGGAAGGCGGTCTAGTCGTTCGACGAGAATCTGAACGTGATGATCTGGGGCACGGGCGGCATGTCGCACCAGCTGCAAGGCCCGCGCGCCGGCTTCATCAACCGCGAGTTCGACACGCGCTTCCTCGACGACCTTACCCGGGATCCCGAGGCGCTCGTGAAGATCCCGCACGTCGACTATGTGCGTGAGGCCGGGTCGGAGGGCATCGAGCTCGTGATGTGGCTGATCATGCGCGGTGCGCTCGACGCGGAGGCGCACGAGGTTTATCGCTTCTACCACGTGCCGGCGTCGAACACGGCAGTCGGTCACATCATCCTCGAGAATCCCCCGCGATGAACATCGGCCTCGCCGGCGCCGGCGCGTTCGGCGTCAAGCACCTCGAAGCGCTCGCGAAGATCGATGGCGTGCGGGTGACCTCTCTCATAGGGCGCCTGCTCGAGCCCACGCAGGAAGTGGCGCGCAAGTTCGGCATTGCGCACGTCGCCACCGAGCTCGCCGAGTGCCTCGCCCGGCCCGACGTCGACGCCGTGATCCTCGCCACTCCAACCCAGCTCCACGCGAAGCAGGCGGAGCAGGCGTTGCGCGCCGGCAAGCACGTGCAGGTCGAGATCCCGCTGGCGGACAGCCTCGAAGGCGCGCTCGCGGTCGACCGTGCGCAGAAGGAGACGGGGCTCGTGGCGATGGTCGGACACACGCGCCGGTTCAATCCGAGCCATCAGTGGGTTCACCGGCGCGTCGTCGCCCACGGGCTCGCGATCCAGCAGATGGACGTGCAGACGTTCTTCTTCCGGCGCCGGAACATCAACGCACTCGGGCAGCCGCGGTCATGGACCGATCACCTCCTCTGGCACCACGCGGCGCACACCGTCGACCTCTTCGCCTGGCAAGCGGGGCCGATCGTAGCCGCCCATGCGATGCAGGGCCCGATCGATCCGGAGCTCGGGATCGCGATGGACATGTCGATCCAGTTGAAGGCCGCGACGGGCGCGATCTGCACGCTGTCGCTGTCGTTCAACAACGATGGACCGCTGGGCACGTTTTTCCGCTACATCGGCGACACGGGCACGTACATAGCGCGCTACGACGATCTCGTCGACGGGAAAGACCAGAAGATCGACGTGTCGAAGGTCGACGTATCGATGAATGGCATCGAGCTGCAGGACCGCGAGTTCGTCGCGGCGATCCGCGAGCGGCGCGAACCGAACGCGAGCGTTGCGCAGGTGCTGCCGTGCTACCGGACGCTTGCGGCGCTCGAGGCGCAGCTCGCCCGCGATCCCGCCTGAACACGGAACTCCGATGATCATCGATTGCCACGGACATTACACGACGGCGCCTGCCGCGCTTGAGGCGTGGCGCAAGCGCCAGGTCGCGGCACTCGACGACCCGGCGAGGGGTCCCAGACGCGCCGACCTCGTGATCGCCGACGACGAGATCCGGGCGAGCCTCGAGAACGCCCAGCTCAAGATGCAGCGCGAGCGCGGCACCGACCTCACGATCTTCTCGCCGCGCGCGAGCTTCATGGCGCACCACATCGGCACCGAGGCGACGAGCCGCGAGTGGTCCGAGATCTGCAACGATCTGGTCGCGCGGGTCTGCGGGCTCTATCCCGACAACTTCGTCGGCGTCTGCCAGTTGCCGCAGTCGCCGGGAGTCAAGCCCGAGCGCTGCATCCCGGAACTCGAGCGCTGCATCAACGCGCTCGGCTTCATCGGCTGCAACCTGAATCCGGATCCGTCGGGTGGCCACTGGAAAGAGCCCCCGCTGACCGATCGCTGGTGGTATCCGCTCTACGAGAAGATGGTCGAGCTCGACGTCCCGGCGATGGTTCACGTCAGCACGTCGTGCAACCCGGTGTTCCATACGACGGGCGCGTACTATATCAATGCCGACACGACGGCGTTCATGCAGTTCCTGACGTCCGACCTGTTCCGTGATTTCCCGTCGCTCAAGTTCATCATCCCGCACGGCGGCGGCGCGGCGCCGTATCACTGGGGACGCTACCGCGGCCTCGCGCAGGACATGAAACGACCGCCGTTGAAGGAGTTGCTGCTGAGCAACGTGTTCTTCGACACGTGCGTCTATCACCGTCCGGGCATCGAGCTCCTGACCAAGGTCATCCCTGTCGACAACATCCTGTTCGCCTCGGAGATGGTCGGCGCCGTGCGCGGGATCGATCCCGAGACCGGCCACCATTTCGACGACACGAAACGCTACGTGGATCAGATGGCTGGGCTCTCGGAGCAGGACCGGCAGAAGATCTTCGAGGGCAACACGCGACGCGTCTTCGGGAGGCTCGGCACGAAGACGGCGCGCGAAGTCAACGCGGGCGCTACGCGCCGCTGACCGCGCTCCGCTCGCGAAAGGCGCGATGGACTTGCTGCTGCTCCCCGGCCTCCTGTGCGATGCCGCCGTCTGGACGCCGGTGCTGCCGCATCTCGACCGTGCTGTCCAGTGCCGGATCCCCGATTATTCGAATGCGACGAGCCTGGTCGCCATGGCCGAGCGCGTGCTCGCCGACGCGCCACCAACGTTCGCACTCGCCGGGCATTCGATGGGCGGACGCGTCGCACTGGAAATCGTGCGCCAGGCGCGTGAACGTGTGTCGCGGCTCGCGCTGCTCGATACGGGCTTCAGGCCGAGGCCGGCGGGTGCGGCCGGCGAGGACGAGAAGGCGCGACGGCTCGCACTGCTGGCGCTCGCGCGTGCGCAGGGCATGCGGCCGATGGCGAGGGAATGGGTGCGGCCGATGGTGCATCCCGATCGGCTCGCGGACGTCGCGCTGATCGACACCATCCTCGACATGTTCGAGCGGCGCACACCCGCGGAGTTCGCAGGACAGATCGAGGCGCTGCTCGCGCGACCGGACGCGATGCCGCTGTTGCGCTCGATCCGGTGTCCCACGCTTGTGCTGTGCGGCCGCGACGATGCGTGGAGCACGCTCGCGCAGCACGAAGAGATGGCGGCGCTGATTCCCGGCGCGCGGCTCGCTGTCGTCGAACGCTGCGGGCACATGGCGCCGATGGAGCGACCGGACGACGTCGGAGCCGCGCTGGCTGCGTGGCTGGCCGAGCCGGCGTCCGCCACAGTGGCGGATTCACGTATGCTGCCGCTCGAGAGGGGATGAAACGGCACGACCGCGGCATCCGAAGCCGCGGTTCGAGGTCGAGAGGTTCGAAGTACCTATTCAAGGAGGAGACGATGAAGGACCACTATCGCATCGCGCGCCGCCGCGCTCTCAAGGGCATCGCGGCCGCGGCCGCGCTCGCCGCGTTCTCTGGCGTGGCCGTCGCGGCCGACCCGTTCAAGATCGGCCTGATCCTCCCGATGACAGGGCCGTTCGCTTCGACCGGCAAGCAGATCGAGGCCGCGGCGAAGCTCTACATGGCGCAGCACGGGGACACCGTCGCCGGCCGCAAGATCGAGCTCATCGTCAAGGACGACACCGGGCTCGCGCCCGATACGACCAAGCGCATCGCGCAGGAGTTGGTCGTGCAGGACAACGTCAATGTCCTCGCGGGCTTCGGCCTCACGCCGCTCGCGCTGGCCGCCGCGCCTGTCGCGACTGAGGCCAAAGTGCCGATGGTCGTGATGGCGGCCGCCACGGGGATGATTCCGACGCGCTCGCCGTACATCGTGCGCACCGGGTTCACGCTACCTCAGGTGACCGGGCCGGTTGCCGAATGGGCACTCAAGAACAACATCAAAAGGGTAGTCACGATGGTCACCGACTACGCTCCCGGCCTCGACGCCGAGAAGACGTTCCAGACGGTGTTCAAGGCCGGCGGCGGCGAGATCGTCGAGTCGATCCGGACGCCGCTCCGCAATCCGGACTACGCGCCGTTCCTGCAGCGCGCCAAAGATGCCAAGCCCGATGCGCTCTTTGTATTCGTACCGTCCGGCGAAGGCCTCGCGGTGATGAAACAGTTCGAGGAACGCGGCCTACGGCAAGCAGGGATCAAGCTGATTGGCACGGGTGATGTCACCGACGACGACCTGCTCCCGAGCATGGGCCAGCCGGCCGTCGGCATCATCACGTCGTTCCACTACTCGGCCGCGCACGACTCGCCCGAGAACAAGGCCTACGTCGACGCTTTCACGAAGGCGAACGGCGGGATGCGTCCGAACTTCCATTCCGTCGGCGGCTACGACGGGATGAACCTCATCTACGAGGCGCTCAAGAAGGCGGGCCCCAACGCGACCGGCGACCAGCTGCTCGAAGCGATGAAGGGAATGAAGTGGGTGAGCCCGCGCGGGCCGATGTCGATCGATCCGGCGACGCGCCAGACGATCCAGAACGTCTACCTGCGCGAGGTGAAGATGGTCAATGGCCAGCCCTGGAACATCGAGTTCGACAAGCTCGAGAACGTGAAGGACCCGGGGAACTAGACTCCCCCGACGCGCGCTGCCGCGCACCTTCCGCAAAGGCGCGCGGCGACGTTGGGGCCAGCCGTCGGTAGCCACACTTCCGGCGGGACGAGGAATCAGGAACATGCTCGGAAATCTCGCCGGCGTGCTGTTCGACGGCGTCGCCTACGGCAGCCTGTTGTTCATCATCAGCATCGGGCTGTCGGTGACGATGGGCCTCATGAACTTCATCAACCTCGCGCACGGCGCCTTCGCGATGCTGGGCGGCTACGTCTGCGTGCTCCTGATGACGCGCGC
This sequence comes from uncultured beta proteobacterium, assembly GCA_963773195.1. Classification (GTDB taxonomy): domain Bacteria; phylum Pseudomonadota; class Gammaproteobacteria; order Burkholderiales; family Casimicrobiaceae; genus CAIWHR01. Next base: position 172,161 of record CAVZAE010000005.1, on the reverse strand, counting down.
AGGTGTGCCGTTCCTGGCGACGTTGCCTGCCGCGTTCGTTGTCACGGCGGTGGCGGGCATTGTGCTCGAGCGCACGCTCTACCAGCGCCTCTACAAGGTGACACACCTGGACCAGGTGATGTTCTCGATCGGGCTCGTGTTCATGGCGGTCGCGGCAACGACTTATTTCTTCGGCCCGACGCAACAACCCGTACGAATGCCCGATTTCCTGCGTGGCCAGGTCCACGTGCTGGGGCTCGACCTTGGCGCCTACCGGCTGTTCCTGATCGCGATCGTCGCCGTGCTTACCGTCGCGCTGCAGCTCCTGCTCGTCCGCACGCGATTCGGCGCCCAGGTGCGCGCATCCGTTGACAACCCCGTGGCGTCCGCCGGCCTCGGCATCAACGTCAATCGTGTCTTCGGCGTCACCTTCGCCCTGGGCTCGGGGCTCGCGGGCCTCGGCGGCGGTCTTGGCATCGACGTGCTGGGGCTCGATCCGACGTTTCCGCTCAAGTACATGGTGTACTTCCTGCTGGTGGTCGCGATCGGCGGCGCCGGCACGATCAAGGGCGGGCTCGTCGCCGCGTTGATCCTCGGCATCTGCGACGTCGCGGGCAAGTACTACGTGCCGCAGGTCGGCGCGTTCATCATCTACTTCCTGATGGTGACGCTGATGATCCTGTTCCCCGCCGGCCTGTACGGCCGTCGAGCGTAGCGTGGCCATCACCGCTTCCACGCGCACGCTCCCGGCGCTGGCTCCAGAGCTGCCGAGCGACCGCTGGCAGCCGGCCGAGATCGTGTTCTGGCTCTGCGTCGTCGCGGCGTTCTTCGCTTTTCCCAACCATCGCGTGCTGGGCAGCCAGATCCTGATCACAGGCCTGTTCGCCGTCTCCCTCGACCTGGTCCTGGGTTATGCCGGCATCGTGTCGCTTGGCCACGCCGCGTACTTCGGCATCGGCGCGTACACCGCCGGACTGCTCGCGGTCCACGGCTGGGGCGAGCCATTCTCGGGCCTCCTCGTTGCCGGCGTGCTCGGCGCGGTCGTCGGCTTCGCGACCAGCTTCCTCGTCGTGCGAGGCTCGGACCTGGCCCGGCTCATGGTGACGCTCGGGATCGGCCTGATGCTATTCGAGGCGGCGAACCAGCTGCCCTCGATCACGGGCGGCGCCGATGGTCTGTCCGGCGTGACGATGTGGAAAGTGTTCGGGGTTTTCTCATTCGGCCTGAACGGCAGCACGGCCTATCTCTACAGCCTCGGCGTCGTGTTCGTGCTGTTCGTCGTCGTGCGCCGGATCGTCAGCTCGCCGTTCGGCCTGTCGCTCCGCGGCGTACGCGAGAACGTGCGGCGAATGCCGGCGATCGGTGCGCCCGTGACGCGACGCCTGATCGCGGCGTACACGATCAGCGCCGCGCTCGCGGGCGTCGCCGGCGGCCTGCTCGCGCAGACGACGCAGTTCGTGGGACTCGACGTGTTCGGCTTCCCGCGCTCGGCCGACCTCATGATCATGGTGGTGCTCGGCGGCGCCGGCCGTCTCTACGGCGGCCTGGTGGGCGCCGCGGTGTTCATGATCGCGCATCACTTCCTGTCCGATCTCAATCCGATCTACTGGCAATTCTGGCTCGGGCTCCTGCTGGTCGTCGTCGTGCTGTTCGCGCGCGGTGGCATCCTGGGGGCCATCGCCGCGCTGCGCGAGCGCCGGCGCGGCACGCGACGATGACGTCTGCGCTTCGAACGTCGGGCCTGTCGAAATCGTTCGGCGCGTTTCGCGCCAACAGCGACGTCTCGCTCGCGTTTCCACACGGCGCACGCCACGCGCTGATCGGCCCGAACGGCGCCGGCAAGACGACGCTGATCAACCTCCTGACCGGCGCCCTCGCGCCCTCGGCCGGCGACGTCTTTCTCGGCGAGGAGCGAATCACCGCGCTCCCGCAACACCGGCGCGTCAAGCTGGGGATGACGCGGACGTTCCAGATCAACACGCTGTTTTCAGGTCTCACCGTCCTCGAATCGGTCACGCTCGCCGTGTGCGAGAGAAAAGGGCAAGCGGGACGCTGGTACCGGACAGTCGCCGCCCAGCACCAGGAGGCCGACGAAGCGCTTTCGCTCCTCGAGATGCTGCGCCTTGGCGCTGACGCCAACACCCTCACGCGGAATCTCCCATACGGCAAGCAGCGGCTGGTCGAGATCGCGCTTGCACTCGCGACCAAACCGCGAATCCTGCTGCTCGACGAGCCGGCGGCAGGGATTCCCGCGGGCGAGAGCGCGGAGCTCTTCGGTGTCATCGCCGGCCTGCCGAAGGACGTGACGATCCTGTTCATCGAGCACGACATGGAGCTCGTGTTTCGCTTCGCCGAGCGAATCACCGTACTGGTGGGCGGCAAGGTGCTGACCGAGGGAACGCCGGTCGAGATCGCGGCGGACCCGCGCGTGCGCGAGGTCTATCTCGGCGAGGCGCAGCATGGCTGAGCTCGTGGCCCTCGACCGCGTCACTGCAGGCTACGGCGAAGGCATCGTCCTCGACGACGTTTCGCTCGCGCTGGAGGAGGGCGACAGCCTCGCGCTTCTCGGTCGCAACGGCGTCGGCAAGACGACGCTGCTCGTCACGCTGATGGGGCTCACGCGGCTGCGCGGCGGCGCGCTGCGCTGGTGCGGCGAGGATCTCGCCCGGCTGCCGACGCACCGACGGAGCCAGGCGGGCATCGGCTGGGTGCCGCAGGAGCGCTACATGTTCCCCTCGCTGACCGTCGAAGAGCACCTGACGGCGGTGGCGCGCCCGGGCCGCTTCACCGTCAAGCGTGTATACGAAATCTTTCCGCGCCTCGAGGAGCGGCGGTCGAACTACGGCAATCAGCTGTCGGGCGGCGAGCAGCAGATGCTCGCGATTGCCCGCGCGCTGATGGTGAATCCCAGACTCCTGCTCCTCGACGAGCCGATGGAGGGTCTCGCGCCGATCCTCGTGCAGGAGCTCCTGGGCGTGCTCCGCGATCTCGTCGCCGCAGGCGGGATGACGGTGATCGTCGTCGAGCAGCACGCCAAGCTCGCGCTTTCGCTGACGAGGCAGGCGATCGTGCTCGAGCGCGGCCGCGTCGTGCATCGCTCCGACAGCGAAGCGCTCTTGCGCGATCCGGAAAGGCTGCACCGGCTGGTCGCAGTGGCATGAGGAGAAGCTCCGGTCGGTGCGTCGTGGCGTTGAATCTACTATCCTCTTTTGGCAAGCTGGCGCAAAGCAAGGATTATCATCCGGCATAAGTTCAATCCTCAACGTCGACGTCGTCGAGCGGCGCGGGGGACGGCGGGAACCCGATTGAAGCGCACGCTTATCTTTGTTCTTACTACCGTAGTGCTGATTGCATCGGCATGGGGCGTCCTCGCTCTCCTTTATGCCGGCCATGAAGGCGACGTCATGCCGCGGGCAGTCTTCATTGCCTTGTTCGTGCTTGGCAGCATCGTGGCGTTCATCTGGCTGCGCCCGTTTTGGCGGCCGCTGGCCGTGTGGAGCGTCGCGTTCCTTGCAATCCTGGTCTGGTGGAACACGCTGAAGCCGAGCAACGACCGCGACTGGCAGCCCGATGTGGAGAAACTTTCCTGGGCTGAAGTCCGCGGCGACCAGTTGACGTTCCACAACGTCCGCGACTTCGACTATCGAAGCGAAACCGATTTCACTCCGCGCTATGAGGACCGCGTCTACGACCTGTCGAAGCTTCGCGGTCTCGACCTGTTCATGTCTTACTGGGGTTCGCCGGCCATCGCACACACGATCATGAGCTGGGACTTCGAGGGCTCACGGCCGCTTGCGATCTCCATCGAGACCCGGAAGAGCAAGGGGCAGGAGTATTCGGCCGTCAAGGGTTTCTTCAGGCACTACGAAATCATCTATGTCGCCGCCGACGAGCGCGATGTTATCCGCCTGCGAACCAACTATCGCGGCGAGGACGACTTTCTCTACCGGCTGAAGGTGGCGCCGGCGCAGGCGCGAGCCCTGCTTATGGATTACGTCGCCAGCATGAACGCGCTGGTCAAGGCCCCGCAGTTCTACAACGCGTTGGTCGACAACTGCACGACCAGCATCCGTACGCACGTCACGCACGTCACCGCGAACCCACCGCGCTTCGACTGGCGGTTGCTCGCCAACGGGTACGGCGATCAGATGCTCTACGAGCGTGGCAGGATCGATACGCGGCTGCCGTTCGAGGAGTTGCGCGCAAAGAGTCACATCAACGCCAGGGCGAAGGCCCTCGATCGTGACCCGGGCTTCTCTCAGGGAATCCGCGAGGGACTGCCTGACCCGCGAGTCGCCGTGAACTAGCCGCGCGCTCGTCTACGGCGCGCCGAGCAGCAGATACACGCTGAATGCGCCGTTGTTCCCGAACCCGACGCCGAGATACCCAGGGCCCGCGACGGTGTTCGCGCCGAGGAACAACGATCCCGAGTATTGCGTGCCCGGTGAGGGCAACCCGTCGGCGCGATTCCGGATGTTGCCGACCTCGGCGGACGCCCCCGCGAACACGCCGGCTCCCAGGATCTCAGGTAGCGGCAGTATGCGGTTGTAGTACATCGCGCGACCGAAGACGTAATCGCGGCCCGAGAACTGATTCAGCCGAAAGGCCGACAGGCGCAGAGGACCGCCGAGCGCGAACGTCTCGTAGGCGGGCATATTGGAGCCAAAATCAGTTCCCCCGGACGCGACCAGATTCACCGTGTGCGCGCCCCACGACATCGCGTATTGACCGCGGGCTTCGAAGCGTTGGTAGTTGAGCGCCGAACCCAGGTCCTTCGTCGCGCCGTAGTACGTGACCAACGCGTTGTAGCCGTTTTGAGCAAACCAGGCGTGATCGAGCGCGTCCAGGTTGAATGCGACGCGAACGCCCGCGGTGGGCTCGCGCACCGACGGCAGCACCGGATCGCCGGTATCGACGCGAGCGTGAACTTCCGTCCACTGCGGACCCACGCGGAAGACGCCGAGCGTGCCCAGCGTCATGCCGAGGTCCACGCCACCGCGCCCACTGCTGATCAGATACTCGGCGATCTTCTCGTCGCCGCTGAACACGCCGCGAGTCGTCTGTCCGACCTGGCCGTACACCGACCCGAACCAAACGCCCCGCTCGTTCAACGGCTGGTAGAACTCGCTGTAGAGATGGGTATCCTGCCCGATTTGCGCCTCGGAGAGCCATTCCCCGCCCAGCCGGTTGAGCCACGTCTTGCGGTACTGGACGAGTAGGTTAAAGGCGTTGTCGCCCTGGAAATCACTTTCCAGTCCAAGGCCGAAGCGCAGGTAATCGGGCCCCCATTCCTTCTCGTGCGGACTGATCACCATTACGCGTGGCCCGCCGGCCGACCCGATAACCTGGGCATCGACGCTCTCGAAGTCGCCGCGGCCGTAGATGCGGCGCAGGTCGGCGCCGATTTTCTCCTGGTCCAGGGGCTCGCCCGGCTTCGTCTCCACCATACCGCGCAGCACCTCGGGATTGGTGCGCTCCAAGCCCTCGAAGCGAATCTCGTCCACTGTTCCCAGCGCAACCTTCGCGCCGACCTGTTTCGCGCGGACCGCCGCGTACTGCTCAGGCGGGAGGCTGTAGCGCGACAGCGACGCCGCCATCTTCCGTGTGGCCTCCTCGCCGATGCGGATCGCGTCCTTGGCGCGGTCGTACTTGGCGACCGAGATGTCGCCGAGGTCGGGCGCGATCAGCACGTCGTTGGGTCCGAGGCTCTTCAACTGCTCGTCGACCGTCTGCTTGCCAAGGAAGGCCATCATTTGGCTGACCACGGCAAGCACGGACGTGATCTCGTCGCGCTTCAGCGGGGGCGTTCCGATGTTGACGGCGATCACGACGTCGCCGCAGAGCTTGCGTGCCTGGTCGATCGGCAGGTTGTTGGCGATCATGCCGTCGACCAGCAGACGGCCGTCAATTGACACCGGACTAATCGCGCCCGGCACGGACATGCTGGCGCGCATCGCCTCGGCGACGTTGCCGTGGCTCAGCACGACCGCTTCGCCGGTCTCGATGTCGGTGGCCACCGCCCGATACGGGACCGGCAGCTTGTCGAAGTCCTGGATGCCGGTCGCCGGCTCCGCGACGACCCGCAGGAACGCCTCGATCGAGACTCCTGCAATGATCCCCTTCGGCAGCGCCAGGGCGCCGTCCTTCACCCCGAACTCCGGCGCGAACAAGGTCTTGTAGTCGTCCAGCTTGCGGCGTGTCGCGATTTCCGCCCGCGGCGGGTTGTCGCGGAAGATTTCATCCCAGTTGGTGGCAAGCACCATCTTCTCGATCTCAGCCGGTGACGTTCCGACGGCAAAGGCGCCGCTGACGATCGAGCCCATGCTGGTACCCGTGATACAACTGATCGGAATGCGCATTTCGTCCAGCACTTTGAGCACACCGACGTGCGCGATCCCGCGCGCGCCGCCGCCGGAGAGAGCGACTGCGATGCGTGGCGGTGCACCGGGCGCCCGGGGGGGGGAGGCGTCGGCAGCGGTGGCGTGGCTGGAACTCGCGAGCAAGGCGAGCGATAGCGCCGCAATCAGGCTGCGTCGCGGGTTCGTGGTACGAGGATGCGACATCTTCGACTCCATCAGTCCGTGTTTTGGCGGCGCCGAACGCGAGACGTGCAGTTGCGGCCAGAGTGTAATGCGACGCCGCACTTCAGGGTGCGGCTCTGCGCCTTTTCCTGCGCGCCGTGGTCCTGCCTGCGCGTTGGTAGCCGTGCGCGGGCCCGGCGGCGCGGTCGCCTTCATCCACAGCCTCGGCTCGACCTTCAATGCGCACCGGCACTTTCCACTGCGTCATCACCGACGGCGTGTTCGACGCGGCCGCGGCCGAAGGTCATGGACAACGCCGCGCTCTTCAAGTGTATGGACGATTACTGCCGGCAGAACCCGCGCTAGACGATTCAGTTGGGCGGTTACATGCTGATCGGCAAGCTCCGCTCGACGCTACCCGCCGACCCGAAGGCCAAGTAGTCCGAGCGGGCCGCTGCCCCGTTGCTGGGGCCGATCTGTTGCAATTGCCGCACACGCCTGCGCTGACGACGCAGCGAAGGCGCTCCTTTACCCGCAGAGACGACACGCTCGGTGCTAGCATCGGAGATGATGGGGGCCGACGTGACGTTCGCGCCGCCGGCGTGCGGCGTAGGCCAGCAGGGGAACAAGAGAGGCCGGGGAGAGTGCGCGAGCGGGCAGTGGTACTTCGGGCGCTGCGAGCCATCGGGCTCGCGTTCACCATCGCCGCCCCGACGGCGTTCGCCGCCGTCGGTGTCAACAAGACGTTCAGTCCGATCAACGTCTCGGCCGGCCAGCACTCGACGCTGACGGTATTCCTCCTCAACAACAACGCGGCGGCTGCCACCGGCACCGCGTTCACCGACACGTTGCCGGGCACGGTCGTCGTCGCCAACCCGGCGAATGCCACGACTTCCTGCGGCGGCGCTGTGACGGCGACAGCGGGGACCGGCAGCTTCGCGCTTGCCGGGGGCACCGTTCCGGCCGCGGCGGGCGGCGTCGCGGGCCAGTGCACAGTGACGGTCGACGTCGTATCGCCGACACCCGGCGTGTTCATCAACATCATCCCGGCCGGCGTCGTGTCGTCGTCGCAGGGCGGCAATCCACAGAACGCGAACGCGACGCTGACGGTCGCCTCGCTGCAGCCGGTGACGGGCGCAAAGGTGTTTGCTCCGACGAATCTGCACGGCGGCGGCACACCGTCGACGGTGACGCTGACGCTCACCAATTCCAACGGCGTCGCGCTCACCGGTGCCGCGCTGACGGACACGTTGCCGGCAGGATTGGCGATCGCCTCGCCCGCCAACACCTCGACGACATGCGGCGCGGGGACGGTGTCGACAGGCGCAACCAGCGCAACGCTCGCCAACGGCACGATCCCGGCCGCGGGCAACTGCACGATCAAGTTCGACGTCGTCGCGTCGAATCCAAACGCTTACGTCGATGGCAACGTGACGAACTCGATCGCGGCGAATGCGCTGACGACGACGCAGGGCGTAGGCAACACGGCCTTCTCCGCCAACGTCCGGCTGCAGACCGGTGCGCGCGTCGAAAAGGTGTTCGCGCCGACGCCGATCACGACGGGCGGTACCTCGACGCTCACGGTGACCGTGCGCAATTTCAACGCGACGCCGCTGACCGGCTCGATCGCCTTCACCGACGCGTTGCCAGGAACGATGCGAGTCGCCGCGCCCGTGACGACCGGGACGACCTGCGCCGGCCTCGCGTTCACGCCGGTGCCGCTCGCCGGCGATGCGTTCTTCACGGTCAGCGGCGGCTCGCTGCCCGCTGCGCCGGCCGGCGTCGCCAACGCAAATTGCACGGTGACGATCAATGTGACGGCGACCAACGCGGGCGTGAACCCGACGACGTTGACCAACACGATTCCCGTCGGGAGCTTCGGCGGCGTCGCCTTTTCGTCGGCGTCCGGAGCGCTGGTCGTCAACGCGACGTCGAGTGTCGGCGGCAGCAAGTCGTTCTCCCCCGCAACGATTCTGCAGGGCGGCGTCAGCACACTGACGATCACGCTCACGAACTCGGCGGCAGCGCCCGCGGCGATCACGGCGTTCACCGACGCGCTGACGACGCTGGGTGCCAACCCGCAATTCACGGTCGCGGCGTCGCCGGCGGCGAGCACGACCTGCGGCGGGGTCCTCAACGCCGCGCCGGGCGCCAACACGATCACGCTCGGTGCCGGCAACTCGATCCCGGCCGCCGGCAGCTGCACGATCACCGTCCCGGTACAGGCATCGGCGGCGGCGTCCACGGGCACGCGGACGAACACGATCGCGCAGGGCGCGTTGCAAACGAGTCAGGGCCGCACGCAGGCGACGATCACGGCGACCCTCGTCGTCAACCCCGTGCTGTCGGTCGCCAAGGCGGTGGCGCCGACGACGGTCGCGGCGGGCGCGGACACGCGCATGACGATCACGCTGACGCGCGCGGCGGGCGCAACGGCGCTGTCCGGTCTTGCGTTCACCGACACGCTGCCTGCCGGGCATCTCGTGTCGGCGACGCCAAACCTCGTCAACAACTGCGGCGGCGTCGTGACCGTGACGTCGGGCACGAACATCGTTTCGCTCACCGGCGGCAGCCTTGCCGGGGGCGCCGGGGCGACGAGCTGCACGGTTCTCGTCAACGTCACGACGCCGGCCGGGGCCGGGGCGCTGACCAACACGATCGCGGCGGGCACCGTGACCTCGGCGCAAGGTTTCGTCAACCCGGCCGCGGCGACCGCCACGATCACGCGCGTCGTCACCAGTGTGACGCTCAACAAGTCGTTCAATCCGGCGACCGTGCTCGTCGGCGGGACGTCGCAGCTCACGATCAACGTCCTCAACACCAACGCCAATGCCGTCGCGCTCACCACCACGGGGCTCGTCGACACGCTGCCCGTGGGGATGGTGATCGCGACGCCGCCCGCGGCCACCAACACATGCGGCGGGGCGCTGACGGCGGCGGCGGGGGCCGGAACCGTCACGCTGGCGAACGGATCGATCGCCGCCAACGCGACCTGCCGCATCCAGCTCAACGTCGTCGCCACCGCCACCGGCAACCTGATCAATCCGCTCACCGCGGGACTTTTCACGTCGGCGCAGGGCGTGACCAATCCGCTGCCGGCGGCCGCGACGCTCGCGGCGACCGGCGTCGCGAATCTCGCGATCACCAAGACCGACGGTGTCGCGACCGTCACGCCGGGCACCAACACGACCTACACGATCGTCGCCAGCAATCTCGGACCGAACGCGGTCGCCGGCGCGAGCGTCACCGACACTCCGCCGGCCGGCGTCACGTTCACAGGCTGGTCGTGCGTCGCCTCGGCGGGGTCGGCCTGCGGCGCTGCGAGCGGGAGCGGTCCGCTCAACGAGCTGGTCACGCTCCTGAACGGTGGCAGTGTGACGTACACGGTGACGGCCGCCATCGCACCGGGTGCCACCGGAACGATCTCGAACACGGCGACCGTGACGGCCCCGGCGACCGTCGTCGATCCGAACACCGGCAACAATACGGCCACCGACACGGACACGCTCACATCGGTGGCCGATCTCGCGATCACCAAGACGGACGGCGTCGTGGCGATCGCGCCGGGATCGGGCATCACGTACACGATCGTCGCGAGCAACGCCGGGCCGAGCAGCGTGGTCGGTGCGACGGTCGCCGACACGCTACCCGCGGCGATCCTCGGCGCGACGTGGACGTGCGTGGGCGGCGGCGGCGGCGCGTGCCCGGCGTCGGGGTCGGGCAATATCGCAGCGGGCGTCAACCTTCCGCCCGGAGGCACGGCGACGTTCACGGTGACCGGCATGGTCTCGGCGGCGGCAGTCGGCACGCTCAGCAACACCGCGACGATCGCGACGCCGGCAGGTGTCACCGATCCGAATCCGGCGAACAATTCGGCGACCGACACGGACACGCTGGTGCCGACCGCCGACCTCGCGATCGCCAAGACCGATGGCACCGCGACGGCGGTGCCGGGAACGCCAGTCACCTACACCATCGTCGCGAGCAACGCCGGCCCCAGCAACGCGAGCGGCGCCACTGTCGTCGACGTGTTGCCGGCGGTCCTAATTGGCGCGAGCTGGACCTGTGTCGGCGTCGGCGGAGGTGCGTGTCCTGCGTCGGGCGTGGGGAACATCAACGCCTCGGTCAGCCTGCCGGTCGGCGCGGCGGTGACCTTCACGCTGACCGCCGCGCTTTCGGCCGCGGCGACGGGAACGCTCGTGAACACCGCGACGATCGCCGCGCCCGCCGGTGTCACCGATCCGAATCCCGCCAACAATTCCGCGACCGACGCGGACGCGATCATTCCGACGGCCGATCTTTCGATTACCAAGACGGATGGCGTGACCTCGGTGACGCCGGGGACCGGCGTCACCTACACCATCGTTGCATCGAACGCCGGACCGAGCGCGGTCACCGGAGCGACGGTCACCGACACCCTGCCGGCCGCACTGACGGGTGTCGCATGGACCTGCGTCGGATCGGGCGGTGGCACGTGTCCCGCGACGGGTAGCGGCAACATCGGCGCGTCGGTCAATCTGCCGGTGGGCGCCGCAGCGACGTTCACGGTCACGACGACACTGTCGGCGTCGGCGACGGGCACGCTGACCAACACGGCGACGGTCGCAGTCCCCGCCGGCGTCACGGACCCCAATCCCGCCAACAATTCCGCGACCGACAGCGACACGATCAGTCCGACGGCGGACCTGGCCATCACCAAGACGGACGGCTCCGCGACTGCGGTGCCGGGGACAGCGGTCACCTACACGATCGTCGTGTCGAACCTCGGGCCGAGCGGGGCGACCGGCGCGACGGTGACCGATGCGTTGCCCGCGACGCTGACCGGCGCCACGTGGACCTGCGTCGGCGCGCTTGGCGGCACGTGCACGGCGTCCGGCGCCGGCAACATCGCCGACACCGTGAATCTGCCGTCGGGAGCGAGTGTCACCTACACGCTGAGCGCGACGTTGTCGGCAAGCGCGACCGGCACGCTCGTCAACACGGCGGCCGTCGCTCCGCCTGCCGGGGTCACCGATCCGAATCCCGGCAACAATTCCGCGACCGACACGCGACACGATCAGTCCGACCGCGGACCTGGCCATCACCAAGACTGACGGCTCGGCGACTGCGGTGCCGGGGACACCGGTCACCTACACGATTGTCGCGTCGAGCGCGGGACCGAGCGCGGTGACGGGGGCGACGGTGGCCGATACGCTCCCGGTAGCGCTGACCGGCGCCACGTGGACTTGCGTCGGCGCAGGCGGCGGCACCTGTCCGGCCTCGGGCAGCGGCAACATCAATGCCTCCGTGAATCTCCCGGTTGGCGGGACGGCGACGTTCACGCTCACGGCGACGCTGTCGGCGTCGGCGACGGGCACGCTCAGCAACACGGCGACGATTGCCGCGCCGGCGGGCGTCACGGATCCGAATCCTGGCAACAACTCGGCGACCGACACCGACACGATCGACCCGACCGCGGATCTGTCGATTACCAAGACCGATGGCTCGGCGACCGCGATTCCGGGCAATCCGGTGACCTACACCATCGTCGCGTCGAACGCCGGCCCGAGCGCAGTGACGGCCGCAACGGTGAGCGACATCCTGCCGGCGACGCTCACCGGCGCCACGTGGACTTGTGTCGGCGCAGGCGGCGGCACCTGTCCGGCCTCGGGGAGCGGCAACATCAATGCCTCCGTGAATCTCCCGCTCGGCGGGACGGCGACGTTCACGCTCACGGCGACGCTCTCGCCAACAGCGACCGGAACGCTGCTGAACACGGCGATCGTCACCGCACCTGGCGGTGTCACCGATCCGAACCCCGGCAACAACTCGGCGACGGATAGCGATGCGCTCAATGCACAGGTGTCGCTCGCGGTCGTCAAGACCGACGGCAGCGCAACGTACACGCCGGGGGGCACGGCGACCTACACGATCACCGTGACGAACGGCGGGCCTTCCGGGGCCGCGAACGTGACCCTGACCGACGCGCTGCCGGCCGGTGTCACGCTGTCGGCGAACGCGACGCTGCGTGGCGAGCGGCGCGGCGGGCTGCGGCGCGGTCACGGGAACCACCGGCCAGACGAGCTTCGGGACGACGGGTGCGACGCTCGGCGCGGCGGCCGCCGACAAGCTCGTCTTCACCGTGCCCGTGGCGTTCGTGTCGAGTCTCACCACCGATCCGCTCGTCAACGCGGCAACGGTGACGGACGTGGCGGCGTCGGGCCCGGGCAGTAGCGCGACCGGTTCGGACAGCGACACGCGCGACGCCGCCGTCACGCTCGCCGTCAGCAAGGACGACGGCGCTACGACGTACACCCCGGGCGGCACCGCGACCTACATCGTTACCGTAGCGAACACCGGCCTGACCGATGCGCTCGGCGTGACCGTTGCCGACGCGCTGCCCGCCGGCGTGACGCTCGCGGCGAACGCGAGCTGCGTCGCGAACGGGACGTCGAGCTGCGGCACCGTGACCGGCACGACGGGTCAGACGAGCTTCGGCACGACGGGGGCCCGTGTCGATGCCGGCGGCGCCAACACGATCGTCTTCACGCTTCCGGTCGCGTTCGCGCCGGGCATGTCGGCGAATCCGCTGGTCAACACGGCGACGGCGACCGACGCGCCGACCGGAGCCACTGCGAGCGGCAGCGACAGCGACGCTCTCTCCACGAATGTGACGCTGGCCGTGACCAAGACCGACGGCAGCGCGACCTACACGCCAGGAGGCACGGCGACGTACACGGTCACGGTGGCGAACACCGGGCTGTCGGACGCGCTCAACGTCACGGTCGCCGATGCCGTTCCGGCGGGCGTCACGCTCTCCGCGAACGCGACCTGTGTCGCCAACGGCACGTCGAGCTGCGGCACGGTGACGGGGACGACCGGCCAGACGAGCTTCGGCGCGACGGCCGCGCGGGTCGATGCCGGCGGCGCGAACACGCTCGTGTTCACGGTGCCGGTGGCGTTCGCCGCCGGCATGACGGCGGATCCGCTGATCAACACCGCCGATGCGACCGATCTCGCGAGCGGCAACACGGCCAGCGCCAGCGACAGCGACGCGCTGTCCGCGGTCGTTACGCTCGGCGTCGTCAAGACCGACGGCAGCGCAACGTATACGCCGGGCGGGACTGCGACCTACACGGTGACCGTGACGAACACCGGCCTGTCGGACGCCGTCAACGTCACGGTGGCTGACGCATTGCCCGTTGGCGTCGCGCTTTCGGCGACCGCGACGTGCGTCGCCACCGGCACGTCGAGCTGCGGCACGGTGACGGGGGTGACGGGTCAGCCCAGCTTCGGTGCGACGGCGGCGCGCGTCGACGCGGGCGCCGGCAACGCGATCGTGTTCACCGTGCCCGTCGCATTCGCCGCCGGCATGACGACGGATCCGCTGATCAACACGGCGACGGCGACCGATCTTGCCAGCGGGATCACGGCCAACGGCTCGGACAGCGACACGCTGCTCGCGACGCTCGTGCTCACGGTGACCAAGACCGACGGCAGCGCCGTGTACACGCCGGGCGGCACTGCGACATATACCGTGACGATTGCCAACAGCGGCCCGTCCGATGCATTGGATGTGACGGTCAACGATCCCTTCCCGCCGGGCGTCACGCTGACCGCGAACGCGACGTGCGTCGCGAGTGGCACGTCGAGCTGCGGCACCGTGACCGGGACCGTGGGGCAGACCAGCTTCGGTGCGACGGGCGCGCGCGTCGACGCGGGTCCGGGCAACACGCTCGTCTTTACGGTGCCTGTCGCATTCGCCGCGGGCTTGACGGCAAATCCGCTCGTCAACATGGTGGCCGCCACCGACGCCCCGACGGGCTTCGCGGCCTTCGGCACTGACAGCGACGCACTTGCCTCGAACGTCTCGCTTGCGCTCACCAAGACCGACGGCGCCGCCACGTACACACCGGGCGGCACCGCGGTCTACACGGTGACAGTGACGAACACGGGCGTGTCGGACGCCGTCAACGTCACGGTTGCCGATCCGCTGCCGGCGGGTGTGACCTTGGGTGCGAACGCGACGTGCGTGGCCAGCGGCGCCTCGGGCTGCGGCATCGTGATCGGCACCGCGGGCCAGACGAGCTTCGGCGCAACGGGCGCGACCGTCGTCGCGGGTGCCGCGAATGCGCTGGTCTTCACCGCACCAGTCGCGTTCGCGCCCGCGATGAGCACGAATCCGCTCGTCAACACCGCGACGGCGACCGACGTCGCGAGCGGCGCATCGGCGAGCGGCAGCGACAGCGATGCGCTCGTCCCCGCGATTGGGCTCGGCGTGACGAAGACCGATGGCAGTGCGACGTACACGCCAGGCGGCACCGCGACGTACACGATCGTCGTCACGAATGGCGGCCCGAGCAGCGCGGCCAACGTCACCGTGACCGACGCGCTGCCCGCGGGCGTCACCGTTGCCGCCAACGTCACGTGCGGGGCGGCCGGAACGGCGAGCTGCGGGACCGTGACAGGGGCGGCGGGTTCGACCAGCTTCGGTGCGACCGGCGCCACGATCGCCGCGGGCGCAGGCAATCAGCTCACGTTCACGGTACCCGTCGCGTTCGCGGCCGGGATGACCACGAACCCGCTCGTGAATACGGTGACGGTCAGCGACCCGGCGGCTCCGGGTCCCGTCAGCGCCTCCGACAGCGACGCGCTCGCAGCAGTCGCCGACCTCGTGATGGTCAAGACCGGCCCCGCGACGCTGGTCGCCGGCGGCGCGATCACCTACACGCTCGCGATTTCGAATGCCGGACCGAGCAGCGCGAACGGCGCGACCTTCAACGACAACGTTCCGGGTGCGATCGCCGGCATCGCGGCCTTCTGCGGCGGCGCGGCGGGCGGTGCCGCCTGCGGCGCCGTGACGGTCGTCGGCAACACCGTGACCGGCGTCGTGGCCAACCTGCCGGTCGGTGGCAGCGTCGTGATCACGATCACGGGGACCCTGTCCGGATCGACGTCGGGCGCGCTCACCAACGTGGCGACCGTGGTGCCACCGGCTGGCGTGGGCGATCCAACGCCAGGGAATTCGTCGAGCTCCGCCACGACGAACGTGTCCGGCGCCGTCGCGACGCAAATCCCGGTCAATGCGCCCTGGGCGCTCGCGCTTGCCTTCCTCGTGCTTGCCGTTCTCGGAATGCGTTTCGCGCGCACCCGGTAGGCCAGCTTCGGGATGAAAAAAGGCCGGGCAGCGCCCGGCCTTTCTCTTGGTGACGGATCCCCTGGTGGCGGTGCTACGCCGCTTGGATGTTGCTCGCCTGCTTGCCCTTCGGGCCTTGCGTCACTTCGAAGCTGACTTTTTGACCTTCCTTCAGCGTCTTGAAGCCCGGCATGTTGATCGCCGAGAAGTGCGCGAACAGGTCCTCGCCTCCGCCGTCAGGCGTAATGAAGCCGTAGCCCTTCGCGTCGTTGAACCACTTCACCGTTCCAGTTGCCATTTCTGCAATTCCTCAAGAAAAAATAATATTGTCGGGCCGAATCGGCCCATGTTTTCGATCTCAAGGGGAGTACTGCAGCTGCAACGCGATCGCGTGAGCGGACGTGCTGCCTTGAAACAAAAACACGGCCGGGAGGATACAGGGGAACGGCCGCAAGCGCCAGCGACACTCGGGGAAGGACGGCAGCCCCGGGGCCGGGCGGCGGCGGACGGCGCCCCCGCTCAATGGGCCGGGGAGCTCCGCCCGGACCAGCGCCGCGCCGGCGCCAAGCGCCTCGAGCTTGGCCCTGGCAACGTCGCGGGCGAGCGGCACCATCCCGCAATTGGTGCACGGGTAGAGCCGCGCGGCCGGGACGTACCGCATCGCCTCTCGGATCGTCGCGGCGACGTCCTCGGGAGTCTCGACCCGGTCGGTTGCGACGTCGACCGCGCCGACGAGCACGTCCTTGCCCTGGAGCAGGCCGAGGAGCTCGATCGGCACGTGCGAATTCGCGCATTCGAGCGACACCTGGCCGATCGTCGAGCGCGCGAGCAGCGGAAACGTCTGCTCGTACTGGCGCCATTCCGATCCGAGCGTCTTCTTCCAATCCACGTTCGCCTTGATGCCGTAGCCGTAACAGATGTGGACCGCCGTCGTGCAGTCGAGCCCCTTCGCAGCGCGCTCGAGCGTCGCGATGCCCCAGTCGCGCACCTCGTCGAAATAGACGTTGAACGCGGGCTCGTCGAACTGGATCACGTCGATGCCCGCCTCGGCGATGCCGCGCGCCTCCTCGTTCAGGATCTCCGCGAACGCCCACGCGAGCTTCTCGCGACTTCCATAGTGAGCGTCGTAGAGCGTATCGACCATCGTCATCGGTCCGGGCAACGTGAACTTGGTCCTGCGGTCCGTCGCCGCGCGAAGGAAGCTGCCCCCTCCCGGAACACCGGATGCCGGCGCGCGACCGGTCCCGTCACGACGGGGACGTCGGCGTCGTAGCGGTTGCGGATCCGGACGGTTTTCTTGTGCTGGAAGTCGACGCCGTCGAGTGCCTCGATGAACGTCGTGACGAAGTGCCGCCGCGTCTGCTCGCCGTCGGAGACGATGTCGATGCCGGCACGTTCCTGGTCGCGCAGCACGAGCCGGACGGCATCGCGCTGGCCCTCGGTCAGGGCGTCGCCGTCGAGGCGCCACGGCGCCCACAGCACGCCGGGGTCGGCAAGCCAGGCGGGCTTGGGCAGGCTGCCGGCGATCGTCGTGGAAAGGATCTGGGCCATGGCGTGGAGGGAAGCTCGTGGAGCGGACGGGCGATTATAGCGGCGGGGTGGCGCGACGATGCGACAACCGGTCAGGCCGCTTGACCAATTCGAGTCGGGAACGTACCTTTGCGCGGCGCGAAGTCCGTCGAGCGCGGCCGCCCGCTTCATGTCCCGAGTCCTCTTCTCCGACAACGAGTTCCCCGACGTCGAGCTCGAGCGCGGCCTGTTCGCGACGGTCGGTGCCGAGCTCGCGACCGCGCAGTGCAAGACCGAGGACGACGTGATCGCGGCGGCCCGCGGGTGCGCCGGGATCCTGCTCCAGTACGCGCCGATCTCCGAACGAGTCGTTGCGGCACTGCCCGCGCTCGGCATCGTGAGCCGGCTCGGCGCGGGCTTCGATACGGTCGACACTGCCGCCTGCGCCAAGCACGGCGTCTGGGTCGCCAATTCGCCCGACTACGGCGTGGGCGAAGTGGCGACGCACGCACTTGCGCTCGCCCTCGCGTCGATACGCAACGTCGTCGCCTACGACCGCGACGTCCGCGCCGGACGCTGGCACTATCTCTCGTCCGGAGAGCTGCATCGCGCAGCCGACATGACGCTCGGCATCGTGGGCCTCGGGCGCATCGGCAAGCGGATGGCACACGTTTCGCGCAACGTCTTCGGACGGGTGATCGCGTGCGACCCATACCTCATCGACGGCGACTTTCCGGCGTACGTGGCCCGCGCCAGCCTGACCGATGTGTTCGCGCGGAGTGACGTCGTATCGCTGCACGTGCCGCTGACCGCCGAGACGCGCGGCATGATCGATGCGAAGGTGCTGGCCGCGATGAAACCGGGTGGCGTTCTCGTCAACACGGCGCGCGGCGCGGTCGTCGACGTCGATGCCGCCCTTGCCGCGCTCGACCGGGGCACGCTCGGTGGCCTCGCGCTCGACGTGCTGCCGGAGGAACCCGTGCCCGCCGGGTCGAAGCTCGTCGGCCATCCGCGCGTGATCCTGACGCCCCATGCGGCGTTCTATTCGGTCGAGTCCGAGCGCGAGCTCAGGCGCAAGGCGGCGCAGAATATCGTCACCTGGCTCACGACGGGCCGGCCCGACTATGTCGTCGTCGCCGGCACGCGGAAGCCGTAGCGGGAACCTGGAGCCATGGCCGGCGTCGACATCCGCGCGGTACACAAGCATTTCGGCTCGACGCACGTGATCCGCGGCGTCGACATCGCGATCGCCGACGGCGAATTCTGCGTGCTCGTCGGACCGTCGGGGTGCGGCAAGTCGACGCTCCTGCGGATGATCGCGGGCCTCGAGGAGATCTCCGAGGGTGAGATCGCCATCGGCGGCAAGGTCGTCAATCGCGTGCCGCCGAAGGAGCGCGACATCGCGATGGTGTTCCAGAATTACGCGCTCTACCCGCACATGACAGTGCGCAACAACATGTGCTTCGCGCTTACGCTCGCGAAGATGCCGAAGGCCGAGATCGAGCAGAAAGTGGCCAAGGCCGCCGGCATCCTCGGGCTCGAGCCGTACCTCGACCGCTATCCGAGGCAGCTTTCGGGCGGGCAGCGGCAGCGCGTTGCGATGGGCCGCGCGATCGTCCGCGATCCGCAGGTGTTCCTGTTCGACGAGCCGTTGTCGAACCTCGACGCGAAGCTCCGGGTGCAGATGCGGACCGAGATCAAGTGGCTCCACCAGCGGCTCAAGACGACGTCGATCTACGTGACGCACGACCAGATCGAGGCGATGACGATGGCCGACCGGATCGTCGTCATGCGCGACGGCATCGTCGAGCAATTGGGCGATCCGCTCACGCTCTATGATCGGCCGGCCAACACGTTTGTCGCCGGCTTCATCGGCTCCCCTGCGATGAACATGCTGCCGGGCGTCGTGGGTGGCACAGGCCGCGTCGCGTTCGGTGATGAGACCGCGCTCCCGCTGCCTGCGGGTGCGCGCGCGGAGGATGGCCAGGAGGTGCTCTACGGGATTCGTCCCGAGCACTGCTCGCTCGCCGCGGCCGGCCTGCCGGTCGAGGTCGTCGTCGTCGAGCCGACGGGCGCCGACACGCAGCTCTACTGCCGCTTCGACGGCCGGAACGTCACGGCGACGATCAAGGACCGCACCGATTGCCGCCCTGGCGATCGTATCCATCTCGCGCCCGATCTGGCGCGGGCGCATGTCTTCGACGCGGCGAGCGGCAAACGGCTCGTCGCCTGAGAGGTCCAACGGGCACGCTAAGCACGATCGAAGGCCCATCATCGGAGGAGTGGAGCATGAGCACATTCAAGCGTCGGAAGTTCCTGCAGTCGTCGGCCGCCGTGGCGGCAAGCGCCGCGGTTGGCCCGTTCATCTGGATCAAGGATGCGAACGCGCAGTGGAGCAACTCGCCCGAAAAAGGCGCGAAGCTGCGCGTGCTGCGCTGGAGCCGTTTCGTCCAGGGCGACATCGACCGGTACATGGTCAACGTCAAGGCGTTCCAGGACAAGTACGGCATCGATGTGCGCGTCGACAACGAGGGGTGGGAGGACGTGCGCCCGAAGGCGGCGGTAGCGGCCAACACCGGTGCGGGACCCGACATCATCCTGTCGACCAACGACGACGCGAATCTCTACCCGGATAAGCTAGTCGACGTCACCGACGTCTGCACGTACCTGGGCAACAAGCTCGGTGGCTGGTACCCGGTCTGCGATCCGTACCTGCGGCCCGACGGCAAGAAGTGGATCGGCGTCCCGCTCGGGGTCGCCGGTGTCTGCATGGTCTACCGCGAGAGCGCCCTCAAGGCGGCCGGCTTCGACAGTTTCCCTAAGGACACCGACGGCTTCCTTCGGATGTGCAAGGCGCTCAAGGAGAAGGGCACGCCCGCGGGTATGGCGCTGGGCAACGCGACCGGTGACGCCAACACGTGGTGCCAGTGGCTCATGTGGGCTTTCGGCGGCAAGCTCGTCGACAAGGACAACAAGGTCGTCATCGACAGTCCAGAGACGCTCAAGGCGCTCGAGTACGCCAAGGAGCTCTACGGGACGTTCGTACCGGGCACGCTGTCGTGGCTCGACCCCAACAACAACAAGGCGTTCCTCGACGGTCAGCTATTCGTGACGAACAACGGCATCTCGATCTACTACGCGGCGAAGAACTCGACCGATCCCAAGGTCAAGGAGATGGCCGCCGACATCTACCACGCCAACATGCCGATCGGGCCCGTGGGCCGGCCGACCGAGTTCCAGCTCTTCTTCAACCAGATGATCTTCAAGTACACGAAATATCCGAAGGCGGCGAAGGAGTTCTTGCGCTTCATGATGGAACCCGAGCAACTGGACCCGTGGAGTGCAGGCATCCATCGGTTACGTCACGCCAGCGCTCAAGTATTACGAGAAGAACCCGATCTGGACCTCCGATCCGAAGCACACGCCATACCGCAACTCGATGGTCAACATGATTCCGTCGGGCTATGCGGGCAAGATGGGCTATGCGTCGGCCGGCGCGCTGGCGGATTTCATCGTCGTCAACATGGTCGCCGAGGCGGCATCGGGCTCGAAGACGCCAAAGGAAGCGGCGGAGCGGGCGCAGAAGCGGGCGGAGCGCTACTACAAGGTCTGATAGTTGCGGCGTCCCTGCCGTCGGTGGCGAGTCTTGCTCCATCAACACGGGAACGACGCACTATCCGCGCGTTGAAGCGGCGCCGCCGCCGCTTAACGCGCGCTTGCCGCGTGTCGAATTCACCGGGCAAACGTAACTAGCCGCCACGAACTCTTGCAACGGCTGATGGCCACCCAGCAAAGCGCGCTGTCCCGCGCACTCGACAATCGGACGGTCCTCGGGCTGCTGTTCATGGTGCCCGCCGCCCGGCTGCTGCTGGTATTCCTCACCTATCCGCTCGGCCTCGGCACATGGCTCGGCTTCACCGATGCCAAGATCGGCCGCCCGGGCGAATGGATCGGCATCGAGAACTTCGAGTACCTCTGGGGCGACGACGTGACGCGGCTCGCATTGTTCAACACGATCTTCTACACGGTCGTCGCGCAGCGTGATCAAGTTCGGACTCGGGCCTCTGGCTTGCGCTGCTGCTCAACAAGCACCTCCCGTTCAAGGCGGTGATGCGCGCGGTCGTGCTGCTGCCATTCATCGTTCCGACCGCGCTGTCGGCGATCGCGTTCTGGTGGATCTACGATTCGCAGTTCTCGATCATCAGCTGGACGCTCATGAGGATGGGCGTCATCCACGAGTACATCGACTTCCTCGGCCAACCGTGGCATGCGCGCTTTCGCGACGATTGCCGCCAACATCTGGCGCGGTGTTCCGTTCGTCGCGATCACGTCTGCTTGCAGGACTGCAGACGATCGCGCCGTCGTATTACGAGGCCGCGAGTCTCGACGGCGCGATCGGCCTGGCAGCAGTTCCGGTTCGTGACGCTTCCGCTCCTGACACCGATCATCGCGGTCGTGATGACGTTTTCCGTGCTGTTCACGTTCACCGATTTCCAGCTGATCTACGTGCTGACGCGAGGAGGGCCGCTCAACTCGACACACCTGATGGCGACGCTTTCGTTCCAGCGCGCGATTCCCGGCGGCAGCCTGGGCGAGGGGGCGGCGATCGCGACGGCGATGGTCCCCTTCCTGTTGGTGGCGATCCTAGTCTCCTATTTCGGCTTGCAGCGCCGTGCCTGGCAGCAGGGGGGTGCGGACAAATGAGCGCCGCCAACGCCGCGCCGGACGTCGCTGACTCGCAGGGAATGGGCTATCTCGTCTCGATACCGCGGCGCGTCGTCACGATCTATGCGCCGATCGCTGCCTTCCTTCGTGCTGCTGTTCCCGTTCTACTGGATGGCATCACCGCATTCAAGCCGAACGATGAGCTGCTGTCGCGCGAGGGCAATCCGTTCTGGGTCAGGAATCCCACCCTCGCGCACTTGAAGAAGCTACTGTTCGACACCGCCTATCCCGATTGGCTCTTGAACACCATCCTCGATCTCGGTGGTCGCGACCTTCCTGTCGATCTTCGCGACGGTGCTTGCCGCGTACGCGATCGAGCGGCTTCGCTTCCGCGGCTCCCGCTACGTCGGAATGAGCATCTTTCTCGCCTACCTCGTGCCGCCGTCGATGCTCTTCATTCCACTGGCGACGATCGTCTACAAGCTGCAGCCTCTTCGACAGCCGGCTCGCGCTGATCCTCACCTATCCGACGTTCCTGATACCGTTCGCGACGTGGCTCCTGATGGGCTACTTCAAGTCGATCCCGCTGGAGCTCGAGGAATGCGCGCTGATCGACGGCGCCTCACGCCTGCAGATCCTGGTGAAGATCATCCTGCCGCTGGCGGTCCCCGGGCTCATCTCGGCGGGGATCTTCGCCTTCACGCTGTCCTGGAACGAATTCATCTACGCCCTGACGTTCATCTCGTCATCCGAGGTCAAGACCGTTCCGGTGGCGGTCGTGACCGAGCTCGTCGAAGGCGACGTCTACCACTGGGGATCGCTGATGGCGGGAGCGCTTCTTGGGTCATTGCCTGTCGCGGTGCTGTATTCGTTCTTCGTCGAGTACTACGTGTCCGGCCTGACGGGCGCCGTCAAGGAATAGCAAAGGGCGACCGCGCGAGGGGTGCTGCAGTGCGGTAAACTTCGACCTGGGCATTCCTACGGAGCAGGCGATGAGCGTCCAGGATACGATCCGCGACCAGGTCAAGTCGAACCGCGTCGTGCTGTACATGAAGGGCACCCCGCAGTTCCCGCAGTGCGGCTTCTCGGCGACCGTCGTCGAGATCCTGAAGAGAACCGGCGTCAGCGACTATCTCGCGGTCGACGTGCTCAAGGATCCCGAGGTCCGGCAGGGGATCAAGGATTACGCGAACTGGCCGACGATTCCGCAGCTGTACGTCAATGGCGAGTTCGTCGGCGGCTGCGACATCCTTCGCGAGATGTACGAAGCAGGCGAGCTTTCGCAGGTGTTTGCGAAGCATCCGGCCTGACAGCGCGCCGAAGCGGCCACGAGACGCCGCCGGGCATGAGATGGGAGTGACGCGGATTCGCGGGGCGCGCGGACATTGCTGCGCCGTGCTCGCGCGGGGCGCGATCGCCATGATCGCGTTGGCTGCGGGTACCGTGCTTGGCGCCGATGCGACGCCGGCTTCCGACGTTCCGGCGGCCGCCGTGACGACGGGATCCCCGGCAACGGGGGCCGCGACGGGCCTGCTGCGCCCGGTGTCGCATCTCAAGGAAGGCACGCTCGTCGTCTTCAACCGGCCGATCGTCACGTTCCGCACGAGCTTCATCGGCAACTCGCCCACGCAGCGTGCCGAGAACGCGCGCGAACGGATCAACGGGCTCCTGGCGCGTCATGGCGCGGGCAAGGTCACCATCGAGGAAGTTCAACAGGGCAGCGTCGTCAAGATCGACCGCTCATTCGTGTTCTTCGTGACCGAGGGCGATGCCGATCCACTGCAGGGCTCCGAGAGCGTCGCGCGCGACGCCGCGAAGGCCTTGGAGCAGGCGATCGACGAGTACCACGAGGCACACAGCGGAGAACGTCTGCTGCGGGCAGGCCTCTGGGCCAGTGTGGCGACGGCCGTCTATCTGGTGGCGCTCTGGCTCCTTGCGCTGATCGCACGGGTCGTGACCAGTCGGATGCTGCAGCTCGCGGGCGACACGGCCGGCCAAGTCCGTATCGGCGGCGCCGAGCTGCTGCACCGGGAACGCACGCTACGGGCCGTGCGCTTCCTGCTGCGCGCGGGGTATTGGGCTTTCGTGCTGCTTGTCACCTACGAGTGGGTGGGGTTCCTCCTCGGGCTCTTCCCGTACACCCGGCCATGGGGCGAGCAGCTCAACGAGTTCCTGATCGAGACCATAACCAGCGCGCTGGTCGCGACGGCCTCCGCCGTGCCCAATCTCATGATCGTCGTCGTGATCTTCTTGATCGCGCGTGGCGTGAGCGGCGTCCTGCATCGGTTCTTCGACGGGGTGCAGTCGGGGCGGGTGCAAGTAGGCTGGATCGACGCGGATTCCGCCCGGCCGACGCGCCGGCTCGTGACGATGGCGGTCTGGGTGTTCGCTGTCGTGATGGCTTACCCGTACATCCCGGGCTCGGACAGCGACGCGTTCAAGGGGCTCTCGGTGCTGATCGGCCTCATGGTATCGGTCGGCGCGTCGGGCATCGTCGGGCAGGCGGCGAGCGGACTGATCCTCATGTACACGCGGACCTTTCGCCCGGGCGAATATGTGCGCATCGGCGAGAACGAGGGCACGGTCGTCGAGATGGGGATGTTCACCTCGCGCGTGCGCACCGGCCTGGGCGAGGAACTGACGCTGCCCAACTCGTTCATCCTGGCTGCGGTCACGCGCAACTACTCGCGGGCGGTCAAGAGCGCGGGATTCGTCCTCGACACGACCGTGACGATCGGCTACGACGCGCCCTGGCGTCAGGTCCATGCGATGATGATCGAGGCGGCACGGCGGACGGAAGGCGTGCTCGCGGAACCCAAGCCGCGGGTCTACCAGATCGCGCTCGAGGATTTCTACATCGAATACCGGCTCGTTTGCCAGGCGATCCCCAGCGAACCACGACCGCGTGCCGAGGTGTTGTCCGCGCTCCATGCGAACATCGTGGACGTGTTCAACGAGCATGGCGTGCAGATCATGTCGCCGCACTACCTCGGCGATCCCGCGCGCGAGAAGGTCGTGCCCCCGGCAAAGTGGTACGCCGCGCCGGCCGAGCCCCCGCGCTGAGGCCACCGCGAGACGCTGCTGATCAGGCACGACCGCGGGTCCCGTGGCGGCTCCGTTCGCCGCGATGGCACATCGTTTGCTTACCCATACGCGTAGTCGTTTCGCGCGGGGCTAGCCGTGGCGACAACGCTCCGATAACCAATTGATAAATATAGGATATGGAGTCTCTCGACATGAACGACGCAAAGACGATCAAGACGCTCGGATGGGCGATGGGAGGTGCGCTCGGACTTATCGCGTCCGCAGCGCATGCAGGCACGGCAATTCAAACGTTGAACGTCTCCGCCAATGTCAATTCCGTTTGCAACGCATCGGGGACTGCGACCGACGTCGCGTTCGGCGCCATCCCTGCCTTCCTCGCGTCGCCGCAGTCGCAGAGCGGCACCGTCACCTTTCAGTGCAACAAGGGTGCGACGGTCACGCTGACCGTCAGCAACGGCAGCAATTTTGGTCTCGGTGCCACGGGTACGCTGCGCGCGATGAAATCCGGCACCGCCGACTACATTTCGTATCACGTCTACCAGCCGACGGGTGCCACATTCTCGAGCTGCGCCGGCGCGACCACGGACTGGCCAGCCGCGGGTGTCAGCGTCAGCTCGCTGTGGGCAACGGGCGGCGGCGCCAACACGATCCGCCTGTGCGGTGCGGTCGATGCCGCGCCCGCGAGCGGCTACGCGGTGGGCGCGTCCTACCTCGATGTCGTCACGGTGACGGCGACGTTCCCGTAATCCGAGTTGCGCTCGCCGTTGCGCTGAACGGAGAGTCCGAATGAGGCGGTCGCGGTGCGCTCTGGCCGGGTTGCTGCTGCTCGCGGCCTCGAATCATGCGGCCGCAGGTAGCTTCAGCCTGTCGCCGATCGGACTCTCGATTCCGAAGGGCGACGCGTCGGGATCGGTGATCGCGGAAAACACGTCCGGCGCACCGCTCGTGATCCAGGTCCGGGCGCAGGCATGGCGGCAGGCGGGCGGCAAGGACGTCCGCGACGACACCCGCGATCTCATCGTCAACCCACCCATCTTCAAGCTCGCCGCCGGCGAGCAGCAACTCGTCCGGATCGCCTCGCGTGTCGGAGCCGCGCCCGATATCGAGCGCGCGTACCGCGTGGTCTTCAGCGAGGTCGCGCCCAAGGACGCACCCCAGACGCAGGCGGGATTCCGCTTCACGCTGGCGATGGACATTCCGCTGTACATCGAGCCGGCGGCGGCGGCGGTTGCGGGGCCCATCCGCTGGCAGGCCGAGCGCACAGCGACCGGAGCTGCGCCTCGTCGTCGAGAACCAGGGCGGCATGCACTACCGAATCGTCGAGGCCGTCGTCGCTGCCGCGGGAAAGGTGCTGGGGAAGCCGGGCGCAATCGTCGTCCTGCCGAAGTCAACGATGGTCTATGACCTTCCGGCGGTGCCGTCCGGCATCACCGCCCTTCACCTTTCGGCGGAAGACGGTGCGAGCCAACCGGTCTCGGTCGACATCCCGCTCCCGCCCACACCCTGAACGCCTTGTCGCCGCAGCCCTCGTCGCGGTAACGATTTCGTTCGGCGGACCGGCCGAGTCAGCGGATCGGGACATCATCGCGGTGCGCGAGCGCGATGCGTCCGTGCTCCTCGCCGAAGCGCAGTCAGAAATGGAGATGCCCGAGATCGTCACGCTCGAGGCCGTCGTCAACCATCAGCCAAGCGGCAACGTCTTCGTCTACCTGGGCCCGGCCGGCCTCGCCATCGAGGAAGCCGCGCTCCTGCGATGGCGCGTTGGCGTTCCCGCCGCCGCGGTTCGCACCTTCGATACGCGTCGCTACGTGCCCTTGGCCGCGCTCGGCGGAGCGAGCGCGCGGATCGAGTCGCAGACACAGCGGCTGCTGATGACGATCCCGGCCGAGCTCTTCCTGCCGAACACGATTCCTATCGGACTGTCCGGCGGTCCCGTGCTCGCGCCGCCGCCGTGGTCGGCCTTCGCCAACTACGACGTGTTCGGCTACACGTCCGAGGGGACGCACTATGGCGCGGGGCTGTTCGAGGTGGGCACATCGGGTCCGTACGGTTCCGGCGTCGCGAGCGTCGTGGCGAACAGCTCGCAGCTCGCAGGCGGAACGACCGACAATGTCGTCCTGCTCGATGCGAACTGGCGCTACGACGATCCAGCAGGTCCGCGGACGGCGATCTTCGGGACGGCGATCAGCCCCGCCGGAGCGTGGGGCCGCTCCCTTCGCTTCGCCGGGGTCCAGTACGGAACGAACTTCACGCTGCAACCCGATCTCATCACGTATCCGCTGCCTGCGTTTCCGGGTACGGCAATCGTGCCGTCGACTGTCGACGTGCTCGTCAACGGTTCGCGCATCGGCGCGCAGCAGGTGCCGCCGGGACCTTTCACGATCAGCAACGTGCCGGTCGTCACCGGCGCGGGGGAAGTGCAATTCGTCGTGCGCGACGCGTTCGGCCAACAGCAGGTCGTCACGCAGCCGTTCTATACAAGCCGCCGGCTGCTCCAGCCAGGGCTCGACGACTGGAGCATCAATGCGGGGAGCGAACGGCTCGACTACGGCAGCGAAAGCTTTGACTACGGCAGCGGATTCCTTTCCGCGTACTGGCGTCACGGTGTCACGGATCGGGTGACGGTCGAATTGCTGGGCGAAGGTGACAGCCAGGCGCGGGCGGCGGGGGCGACGATCGACTTCATTCCTGGCAGCGCCGGCGTTGTCACGCTCGGTGCGGCGGGCAGCAACGGCAGCGCCGGCAATGGATCGCTC
This sequence comes from uncultured beta proteobacterium, assembly GCA_963773195.1. Lineage (GTDB taxonomy): Bacteria > Pseudomonadota > Gammaproteobacteria > Burkholderiales > Casimicrobiaceae > CAIWHR01. The sequence goes on along the minus strand of CAVZAE010000005.1, from coordinate 144,571 downwards.
GCTCTCGCGGGCTACGAATACCAGGGTCGCCAATTCAACGTAGGCGTGCGCTCGATCTGGGCGAGCTCAGCGTTCCGCATGCCGGGCGACGCGCCGACGGCGCCGCTGCAGCGGCTGTCGGTCGCGAGCGCCGGCTACAACTTCGGCACCCTCGGAACGCTCGGCGTCGCGTGGATCGATCAACAGAATCGCGGCGAGGTGGCCACGAGCACGACTGCAATATCCTATTCCGCAAGCCTGTCGTCGCGCGCTACGTTCGTCGTCTCGGTGTCGCGGTCGCACGGCATGACGGCCCAGACTGCCGTGCGTACGCGACGCTGATTTTCGCGCTCGACGAACGGACCTCGGCGGCCGGCGACGTGTCGTCGACTCGCTCAGGCGGCGCGACGCACACGGTCGTCGGCGCGACGTTGCAGCGAACGCTGCCGATCGGCGAGGGCTGGGGCTATCGGTTGCGCGCCGCCGGCGACGAGCAATATCAGGCGGGTGCGGTCTATGCCGGCCCTTACGGACGCTACGGCGTCGACGTTGCAAGCTTGAACGGTGTCTCCGCCGCGCGCGCGGAAGTCGCGGGCGGCTTCGGCACGGCCGACGGCGTCGTCTTTGCGTCGCGGCCGATCGTCGACAGCTTCGGCATCGTCCGCGTCGACGGGGTCCCCGACGTCGCGATCTATCAGAACGGGAATTTCGCGGGCCGCACGGACAGCGACGGCGTTGCCGTGCTGACGCAGCTTTACCCGTACGCGAGAAACCGGATCACGATCGACGAGAGGAACGTCCCGATCGGCCTCACGCTCAACGCGCGCGAGCAGCTCGTCGCACCCTACTACCGGTCGGGTGCCGTGATCGACTTCGGCGTTCGCCGTGCCGTGAGCGCGATTCTCGAAATCCGCTTGCCGGACGGCAGCCCGCTACCCTCGGGGGCGGTCGTGCGCCGTGACGATGGGGCGGCGACGTATCCTGTCGGGTCGGACGGAGAGATCTTCGTGCCGGACCTCGATCGAGCGACCTCGTTCGCTGTCGACTGGTCCGGCGGTCGCTGCCGATTCACGGTGGACGCGAGCGTGCTGCCACGCGAGACGCTGCCGCACATGGGTCCGATCGTCTGCGTGCCAGCGAAGGAAGAAACATGAACCGCGTTCTTAGCCGCGCCGCTGCTCCTGTCGGCGCTTCTGGTCGCTGCGTCGGCGCCATCGGCCGCGCAGAGCTGCTCGGTGTCGACTGCAGGCAGCATCAACTTCATGACGTACAACCCCGCGGCCGGCGCGCCGACGCTCGCGAGTGCCGCGGTGACGCTCACGTGTACGTACACCGGCTCCGGGTGGCGCGCAGAAGGTCGACTGGAGCATGCTGGTGTCCGACGGTAGCTCGGGTGACTGCAAGGCGCGCGCCATGCCAGGGGCTTCGGGCTCGCTCAACTACAACATCTATCAAAATTCCATCGCCGGGGGCGTCTGGGGCAACCTGGCGTGTGGCACGTTTCCGGCCGGCCAGTTGAACCTGACGCCGGGCGGCGGTGGCAACACGAAGTCGGTGACCAACACGCTTTACGGCCTGATTCCGGCCGGGCAGTTCGTTGGCGCGGGCGCCTACACCGAGAACCTGCTGCTGACGATCAGTTTCTGACAGGCTCGCCGCTCGCGCCGCGGCCTCCGCACGGCCTCATCGGATCGTTGCGCCGTTTGGTCGGCCGCCTGCGGCGACTCGCGATCGCTCGCTCCCCCTCGCCTTCGGCGGGGGAACGCGCGACCGGCGAGCAGGGGCCCCACGTTGCTTGGGGATGCGAGCGATCGGGAGCGCGTTCGGAGGCCGACCGCTCGATACGGCGATCAACGCCGGCTGCGCGGAGGCCGAACCGGCTCGCCGCTCGCGCCGCTACGTCCGCGCGCGATGGATGCGGCGAACTTCGGGCACGCGCTTGATCGCACGCATCACGTGCGCAAGCTGGCGCCGGTCCTTGACCTGCACGCTGAAGAACATCGCGATCAAGCCCGCGCCGTCCGGCTTTTCCATCGACACGTTATCGATGTTCGCGCCCGTGTCGGAGATCGCGAGCGCAATGTCGGCGAGAAGCCCGCGCCGGTCGGAGACGAGCAGCCGTACGCCGGCGTCGAACTCCCCCTGCACGTCGGGCGCCCATTCGACGTCGATCAGTTGCTCGGGGTCGGGTCTGGCCTTGCGCAGCGTCACGCACTCGCGCGTGTGCACGAGCAGGCCCTGACTCTTGCGAAACTGGCCGACGACCGCGTCGCCCGGAATCGGCCGGCAGCAGCGCGCGTACTGGATCGCCACGCCCTCGACACCGCGCAGCGTCAGCGCGGAGGGCTTGTTGCCGATCGGCGCCACCGGTGCACTCGCGTCACCCGTCTTCTCAGGTGAGCGCGTCAGCGCCTGCGCGACCACGAACGACAGGCGCTTGCCAAGGCCGATGTCGGCCAGGAGCTCCAGCTGACTCTTCGCACCGTATTCCTTCTGCAACGCGTCCCACCGCTCCCAGGTGATGGTTTCGGGCGCCACCTTGAGTGCCGCGAGTGCCTGCGACAGCAAGCGCTCGCCGAGCGCCGCCGATTCCTTCTGCTGCAGGCCCTTGAGGAAGTGGCGGATGCGCGAGCGCGCCTTGCCGGTCGCCACGAAGGAAAGCCACGAAGGATTGGGGCGCGCGGTGGGCGAGGTCAGGATCTCCACGTGGTCGCCGTTCTTCAATTCGGTCCGTAGCGGCAGGAGCTCGTAATTGATGCGGGCGGCGACGCAGTGGTGGCCGATGTCGGTGTGCACGGCATAGGCGAAGTCGACGGCCGTGGCGCCGCGCGGCAGCGCCATGATCTTGCCCTTCGGCGTGAACACGTAGACTTCGTCCGGGAACAGGTCGCCCTTGATGTTCTCGAGGAATTCCTTCGAGTCGCGCGACTCCGACTGGATCTCGAGCAGGCTCTGCAGCCAGCGGTGCGTCTCGCGCTGGGCCTCGGCCAGGTCGAGCGCGCCGCCGGACTTGTACAACCAGTGCGCGGCGACACCCGCTTCGGCGACGCGATGCATGTCGTGGGTGCGGATCTGCGCCTCGAGGGGCGTGCCGAACGGACCGAACAACGTCGTGTGCAACGACTGGTAGCCGTTGGCCTTCGGAATCGCGATGTAATCCTTGAACTTGCCCGGGATCGGCTTGTAGAGCCCGTGCAGCACGCCGAGCGCCGCGTAGCAGCCGGTCTTGTCCGGCACGAGCACGCGCACGCCGTAGATGTCGAACACCTGCGAGAACGTATAGCGCTTCTCGCGCATCTTCTTGTAGACCGAGTAGATCGTCTTCTCGCGGCCGGTGACGACGGCGGTGATCCCCCCCTTCGCATAGCCCTCGCGGATCACGTCGAGGATCCGGTTCATCACTTCGCGCCGGTTGCCGCGCGCCGCCTTGATGGCAGACGCGAGGATCCGGTAGCGCATCGCGTTCAGGTGCTTGAACGCAAGGTCCTGAAGTTCGAGGTAGAGGGCGTTCAGGCCGAGGCGGTTCGCAATCGGCGCATAAATGTCGAGCGTCTCGCGGGCGACGCGCTTGCGGTGGACGGGCGCCATCGCGTCCAGCGTACGCATGTTGTGGAGGCGATCGGCGAGCTTGATCAGGATGACGCGGACGTCCTGCGCCATCGCGAGCAGCATCTTGCGGAAGCTCTCGGCCTGCGCGTCCTCGCGCGAATTGAACTCGATCTGGTCGAGCTTGGAGACACCGTCGACCATGTCGGCGACGGGCTTCCCGAACGACGATTCGATCTCCGCCTTGGTGATCGCCGTGTCCTCCATCACGTCGTGGAGGAGCGCGGCTGCGAGCCCGTGGGCGTCGAGACGCCACTGCGAGAGGATGCTCGCGACCGCGAGCGGATGCGTGATGTACGGCTCTCCGGACTTGCGGAACTGGCCGCGGTGGGCCGAATCGGAGAACTCGAACGCGCGCTCGACGAGCGCGACGTCAGGCCGCGGCAGGTAATTGCCGAGATGTCGGGTGAACTCCGCTATTTCCGACATGCCTCATGAGGCGCGGCTGACCGTGCTTCGTCAGCTTTGCGCCTTCAGCAGCATTTCGATGCCGACTTTGCCCGCCGCGACTTCGCGCAGCGCGATGACGGTCGGCTTGTCGCGGTCCGCGTCGAGCAGCGGCGCGGACCCGGCGCTGATCTGGCGCGCACGGTTGGTCGCCGCGAGCGTGAGCTCGAAACGGTTGGGGATCTTGTCGAGACAGTCTTCGATCGTGATGCGGGCCATGGAGTCCTCGTTGCAATGGTTTACGGTTCGACGAGCCGTCGGATCAGGGACGCGTGGCGCACGCCCTGTCGCGATGCCGTCAGCCGGGCCGCGCGAACGATCGCGGATAGATCGTCGACGGCCCTCGCAAAGTCCTGATTCATAATAACATAATTGAAGTCGCTGTAGTGACGCATCTCTTCGCGGGCCGCTTCGAGCCGGCGCTCGATGACTTCCGCACTGTCCTGGCCCCTTTTTCCAGGCGTTCGCGGAGCGACGCGAGCGAGGGCGGCAGGATGAAGATCAGCACGGCGTCGGGGATGAGGCGGTGGACCTGAGCCGCTCCTTGCCAGTCGATCTCGAGCAGTACGTCGTGGCCCGCCGCGATCTCGTCGCGCAGCCAAGTGGCCGACGTTGCATACCAATTGCCGTGGACGTGCGCGTGCTCGAGGAACTCGCCGCGGGCCCTGAGCGCGGTGAAACGCGCCTCGTCGATGAAGTGATAGTGGACGCCGTCGCTCTCGCCGGGGCGCGGCGGCCGCGTCGTGTAGGACACCGATAGCCGAATCCCGGGCTCCCGTTCGACAAGGGCGGAGACCAGGCTCGTCTTGCCGCCGCCCGAAGGGGCCGCGAGCACGAACAGGCAGCCGGAGGCCGGAGGCGCCCTGGTCTGACCCGAAGGAGCGGTGTCAGTCACGCGCGTCCATCGCTGCCGCTCGCGCTGCGGCCTCCGCCCGGTCGGAGTGCATCGAAGGGCCTAATCGTCGGCCGCCGCGCCGACTCGCCCGGGTCGCATCCCCTCGCCTCCGGCGTGGGGCCCCTGCTCCCAGGCTCGCTGCGGCCTCCGCCCGGTCGGAGTGCTTCGAAAGGCCTAATCGTCGGCCGCCGCGCCGACTCGCCCGGGTCGCATCCCCTCGCCTCCGGCGTGGGGCCCCTGCTCCCAGGCTCGCTGCGGCCTCCGCCCGGTCGGAGTGCCTCGAAAGGCCTAATCGTCGGCCGCCGCGCCGACTCGCCCGGGTCGCATCCCCTCGCCTCCGGCGTGGGGCCCCTGCTCCCAGGCTCGCCGCGGCCTCCGCCCGGTCGGAGTGCATCGAAAGGCCTAATCGTCGGCCGCCGCGCCGACTCGCCCGGGTCGCATCCCCTCGCCTCCGGCGTGGGGCCCCTGCTCCCAGGCTCGCGTCGCTATTCCACATTCTGCACTTGCTCGCGCATCTGCTCGATCAGCACCTTGAGCTCGAGCGACACCTGCGAGAGCTCTGCGTCGACCGACTTCGACCCGAGGGTGTTCGCCTCGCGATGGAGCTCCTGCATGAGGAAGTCGAGTCGCTTCCCGGCGCTGCCGCCCGCCGCCAGCACGCGCCGCACTTCGGCCACGTGGGTCGACAGCCGCTCGACTTCCTCGGCGATATCGATTTTCGTCGCAAAGAGGGCGAGTTCCTGTTTCAGGCGTTCCTGGTCCGGATCGACACCCGCCTCGCGCAGGCGCGCGCCGAGCTTGTCGAGATAGGCCGCGTGCAGGGCGGGAATGCGCGGCGCGACCCGGGCTATCTGCGCCTCGATCGCGGCACAGCGCTCCTCCAGGGTTGCCGCGATCTTGGCCCCTTCGCGGGCGCGCGATCCCGCAAGCTCCACGAGCGCGCGGCTTACCTGCTCGTGCACGAGCGCCGCGAGCGTGTCGGGTGCCAGTGTCGGCTCCGCCAGCACTCCCGGCCATCGCAGGATCTCCGCAACGCTGAGCGGTGCCGCGCCCGGCGCGTGCCGCTCCACGTCGGCGGCGGCCTTCGCGACCTGTTCGACGCGCTCCGGCGAGATGGCAAGCGACGCCGAACCCGGCGCAGTCCGGGCGAGCGAGATCCGGCATTCGACCTTGCCGCGCCGGAGTTCCGCCGCGATGCGCTCGCGCAACGAGGATTCTTGGCCGCGGACCTCGTCGGGAAGGCGGATCGAGAGGTCGAGGTAGCGGTGATTGACGCTGCGGAGGTCGACGGTGAGGGAAACGCCGGGCTGTTCAGCGGCAACCGCCGCGAACCCCGTCATGCTGAGAATCATGGCCTGTTTTTCACAACTTTATGCATGTTTTCTGGCTATACTTGCAGCTTCCGGTTGCCAAGAATGTATGCGTTATCCCCGTGCCGCGCAAGCGACGGCGGCCACGCTGGCACACGAATTGCGAGCGTAGTTGACGGATACCCACCGCCGCCGCCCCCATGCCCGTCACGAACCAGGCCCTCACCGGGGGCTATCAGCTGCTGAACTACCGGATCGACCGGCAGATCAGCCGCGGCGGCTTCTCGATCGTCTACCGCGCCTTCGACGAGACCGGGGCGCCGGTCGCCATCAAGGAATACCTGCCGTCGTCGCTCGTGCTGCGCACCGAGGGGGACATCGTTCGCGCGTCTTCGGCCGAAAACCTGACGTCGTTCCGCTACGGGATGAAGTGCTTCTTCGAGGAGGGCCGCGCGCTCGCCAAGATCAACCATCCCAACGTCGTGCGCGTGCTCAACTTCTTCCGCGCGAACGAGACGGTGTACATGGTGATGCGCTACGAGCGCGGGCGGACGCTCCAGCAGCAGATCCAGATGCGCCAGGACCAGATGTCGGAGCGGCTGGTCCGCCACGTGTTCATGCACCTGCTCAATGGGCTGCGCGAGGTGCACACGCACAAGCTCCTGCATCTCGATATCAAGCCTGCGAACATCTACCTGCGCACCGACGGCAGCCCCGTGCTGCTCGACTTCGGCGCGGCGCGGCAGACGCTGACGACGAACCGCCCGAAGCTCGCGCCGATGTACACGCCGGGGTTCGCGGCACCGGAGCAGTATCGCGACCCCGAGCGGCTCGGCCCGTGGACCGACGTGTACGGCGTCGGCGCCAGCATGTTCGCCTGCCTCGCGGCGTTCGCACCGCAGGCGGCCGACGCGCGGCTCGCCGAGGACCATCTCGTGTCGGCGAAAAAGATCTGGTCAGGCCAGTACTCCGACAATGTGCTCGAGGTGATCGACTGGTGCCTGCGGCTCGATCAGCTCGAACGTCCGCAGTCGGTGTTTGCGCTACAGAAGGCCATCCGCGACATTCCGCCGAAAAAACGCAAGCTCACGTTCCTGGGCAACCTCAAACGCAAGCTCTTTACCGAAATCGGCGCCTGATCGCCCGTACCACGCTTGCACGTCATCGATGCGGTTCACGATCTTCCAGGAGTCGCGGAAGGGCTCGCGCAAGGTCAACCAGGACCGGATCGCGTACACCTACAGCCGCGACACGCTCCTGCTCGTGGTCGCCGACGGCATGGGCGGGCACGCCGGCGGCGAGATCGCCGCGCAGATCGCCGTTCGCCTGTTCATCGAGCGCTTCCAGCAGGAGGCGAAGCCGATCCTCAAGAACCCGCTCAAGTTTCTGCAGGACTCGATGCAGCGTGCCCACGCGGCGCTCGGTTCCTACGCCAACCAGTTCTCGATGCTCGAGACGCCGCGGACGACGTGCGTTGGCTGCATCGTCCAGGCCGGGCATGCGTACTGGGCGCACGTCGGCGACTCCCGCCTCTACCTTTTCCGGCAGGGCGGGCTCATCGGCGCAACCAAGGATCATTCGAAGGTCCAGTACCTCGTCGATCAGGGCATCATCGGCGCGAACGACGTCGCGGAGCACCCGGATCGCAACAAGATCTTCAGTTGCCTGGGCGGGCTCGTCGATCCGGTGATCGACCTGGGCAAGCGGACGCCGTTGCGCAACGGCGACATCCTCATGCTTTGCACCGACGGCCTGTGGAGCGTGCTCACGCGCGAGGAGGTCGCGACCTGGCTTACGTCGACTCCGATCCTCAAGACGGCGCCGCAGATGATGCGCGAAGCCGAAAAGCGCGGCGGGCCGGACGGCGACAACCTGTCCACGATCGTCGTGCGCTGGGGTCCGGAGACGCTCACCGACGAGCCGTCGACGACGATTACCGAGACGCTCGGCCTGGGCGAGTTTCAGACGCAGATCGACCGCACGCTTACGCTGACCGATCGCAAGGGCGCGCAGCGCGATCTCTCCGACGACGAAATCGAACGCGCGATCGCCGAGATTCAGGCTACCATTCAGCGTTACAGAAAGTAGACTTCGCCTGATGCGGCAGATCGTCCTCGACACCGAAACCACCGGACTCGATCCGGGCCAGGGCCACCGGATCATCGAGCTGGCGGGGCTCGAAGTCGTGAACCGGCGCGCCACGGGCCGCACGGTCCACTACCATCTCGACCCGGAGCGCGAGATCGATTTCGGTGCGACCGAGGTCCACGGCAAGACGTGGGAAGACCTCCGGGGCAAACCGAAATTTCGCGACATCGCCGCCGAATTCCTCGAGTTCGCGCGCGGCGCGGAATGGGTGATTCACAACGCGCCGTTCGACGTCGCCTTCCTCGATGTCGAGCTCGCGCTCGTCGGGCTCCCGGCATGCGGCGGTGGCGCATATTCGAAGCTGACCGACACACTCGCGCTCGCGCGCGACATGTTCCCCGGCAAGCGCAACAGCCTCGATGCCCTGTGCGAACGCTTCGGCGTCGATCACCGGCACCGGACGTTGCACGGCGCGCTGCTCGATGCGGAGCTCTTGGCCGAGGTCTGGCTCGCGATGACGCGAGGCCAGGAGTCGCTGACGATCGACCTCGGCGCCGCGCTGCCACAGTTCGGGGTCGGCCTGTCGGGGGTTGTCGTGGCGGCCGGCGGCCGCCGGGAGCCGCTCGTCGTCGTGCTTGCGACCGCCGAGGAACTCGCGCTGCACCAGGACTATCTCACCGGATTGGAAAAGGAAACGCGCGGCCGCTGCCTTTGGCTTGCGCTGACGAGAGAATCGGACGCCGCGGCGATCGCGGCCGCCTGAAGCTCTCGGCCGCTCGCGTAACATGGGCGTCACCGACGCCGTTCATCCTCATGGTTCCCCTGCATTCCCCCATTCCGCTCGTCGCGCCGGGACCCGGTACGGCGCTCGAGCGCCCTGCGCCGATGCCCGACCAGGCCGACGCCGCACCGCTCAATCGCGAGCTCTCGCTTCTGGCCTTCAACCGCCGCGTGCTCGCGCTCGCCGCCGATCGGGACACGCCACTGCTCGAGCGATTGCGGTTTCTGTGCATCGCCGGCAGCAATCTGGACGAATTCTTCGAGATCCGAGTCGCCGGGATCAAGGAGCAGGTCCGCGCCAAGGTGCCGCCAACCGGGATGACGCTGCAGGAGACGCGGGCGCTGCTCGCGCAGGTCGGCGATGAGGCGCGCGCGCTGATCGACGCGCAGTACGCGCTCCTCAATCGCGAGGTGCTGCCGGCGCTCGAGAAAGCCGGCGTGAGCCTGGTCCGGCGCACCGAGTTCACCGCCGCCCAGCGTGCGTGGGCGGCGCAATACTTCGAGCGCGAAGTCCGGCCGCTCCTGACGCCGATCGGGCTGGACCCCGCGCATCCATTCCCGCAAGTCGTCAACAAGAGCCTGAACTTCGTCATCGAGCTGTCCGGCACCGACGCCTTCGGCCGGGATACCGCGATCGCGATCGTGAAAGCGCCGCGCGTGCTTCCGCGCATTATCCGGATACCGCCTGAAGTCGGTGGCGGCGAGCACGCCTTCGTCATGCTGTCCTCGGTGATCCACGCGCACCTGAGCGGACTCTTTCCCGGTCGCGCCGTCGTCAACTATGCGCAGTTCCGGGTAACGCGCGACGCCGACCTCTGGATCGACGAAGAGGAAGTGAAGAACCTGCGGCAGGCGCTGCAGGGGGAATTGCCGCAGCGCCAGTTCGGCTCCGCCGTGCGCCTCGAAGTCGCAGCGAATTGTCCCGAGCCGCTCGCACAGTTCCTGCTCCAGCAGTTCGAGCTCACCGACGCCGACCTCTACCGATGCGATGGTCCCGTCAACATCGCGCGCCTCGCCTCGCTTGCCGACCAGGTCGACCTCGACGCGCTCAAGTATCCGCCGTTCGTGCCGGGGCTTCCGGATCGGCTGCGCGATCAGCCGGACATCCTGGCCGCGATCCGGCAGCACGACATCCTGCTCCACCACCCCTACCAGTCGTTCGAGCCCGTCGTCGACTTCATTCGCAAGGCGGCCGATGATCCCGACGTGGTCGCGGTCAAGCAGACCGTCTATCGCACCGGCGTCAACTCGGTGCTGATGGAAGCCCTGATCGAGGCGGCGCGCCGCGGCAAGGAAGTCACGGTTGTGATCGAACTGATGGCGCGCTTCGACGAGGAAGCGAACATCAACTGGGCCGAGCGCCTCGAGCACGCCGGGGCGCAGGTGGTGTACGGCGTGTTCGGCCTCAAGACGCACGCGAAGCTCGCGCTCCTGATCCGGCGCGAGCCCGACGCGCGCGGTCGCATCCGGCTCCGTCCGTACGCGCATCTCGGCACCGGCAACTATCATCCGCGCACGACGCGCCTGTACACGGACTTCGGCCTCTTGACCGCCGATCCCGCGATTTGCGCCGACGTGAACGACGTGTTCATGCACATCACGAGCCTCGCGAAGGCGGGGCGGATGCGACACGTGCTGCTCGCGCCGTTCACGATGCATCGCCGCGTGATCGAGCTGATCCGGCGCGAGACCGCGCACGCGCGCGCCGGTCGGCCGGCGCGGGTCGTCGCAAAGATGAACGCGCTGCTCGAGGAAGGCGTGATCCGCGCGTTGTACGCGGCGTCGCAGGCCGGAGTCGAGATCGATCTCGTCGTGCGCGGCGCGTGCGCGCTTCGACCCGGCGTTCGCGGACTGTCCGACCACATCCGCGTCCGCTCGATCCTGGGCCGCTTCCTGGAGCACCACCGCGTCTGGTTTTTCGCGAACGGCGGGACGCCCGACGTGTGGCTGTCGTCGGCCGACTGGATGGGCCGCAACCTGTTCCGCCGCATCGAAGTCGCGTTCCCGGTGCGCGACGCGAAGCTTCGCAAGCGCGTCGTCGACGAAGGCCTTTCGGCGTATCTGGCCGACACCCGGGACGCGTGGTCGCTCCTGCCCGATGGCACGTGGCGCAAGATCGCCTCGCGGCGCGGCAAGCGGATGCGCTCCGCGCAGCGCGAGCTCCTCGTGGCGATGCGCGAGCTGGACGAAGGCGGATTAGGGGCCGGCGCATGGATCTCGTGCTGTGGCGTCACGCGGAGGCCGAGCCCGGTGAGCCGGACATGGGTCGGCGCCTCACCGCGAAGGGCCTGAAGCAGGCCGAGCGGATGGGCGAATGGCTCGACCACCATTTACCCGACACGGCGCGCATCCTCGCGTCGCCCGCCGACCGCGCGCAGCAGACGGCGCTCGCGCTCAAGCGAAAATTCCGCACCGTCGACGAAATCGGCCCCGGCGCCGCGGCGACGGCGGTGCTGCAGGCCGCCGGCTGGCCGGACTCGCGCGAGGCGGTCGTCGTCGTCGGCCATCAACCGACCCTCGGCGCGGTCGCGTCGTTCCTCCTCTCCGGCGAAGAGTCGTGGTGGTCGATGCGGAAGGGCGCCGTCTGGTGGCTGTCGAACCGCGACAAGAGCGGTGCCGCATCGGTGGTTCTGCGCGTGGTGATCGGTCCCGACTTCGTTTGACGAATAAGGCGCGTCAGTCGTTGCGCCGGCGCAACACGATCCACAGCGCAGGCGCGGTGAACGCAGCGACCACGCCGACGATCGTCCAGAAGCCGTGGCCGTTCCCGGCGCGAGCAGGAAGCCGCAGACGAGGCCCGTGCTGTCGGCACCGTACGCAGGCAGCGGCAGGATTCTCCGGGGGCGCTCTTCAGCGCCGACTTGAGCCGTGTCAACCATCGCCCTGAAATCGTTGAGTTCGTTGTCCGCGCTGGCCTGCGGGCCAAGCTGCCGTCGTCAAACCGTCATAATTCCAGCGGCGGGTTACATTACGATTGCAAGAGCGAGGCGGTTCTTGCGCGCAGCGACGAAGCGCGCTTCGGTGGGAGCGGAGAACACAATGGGCAGGCTCTACAGCAGCGAGGACGAGGAAGCGATCAGCCGAAGCGCGATCGAGGCGTTGGCTCGCGAAACGGCGCACTCGATCGACGAAGTCAGGGACATCTACGAGGGTGAGTTCGCGCGGCTGCGCGACGACGCCCGCATCCACGACTATCTCGTGCTGTTCGCGAGCCGGCGCACGCGCGATCGGCTGGTGCACCGCCAATCACTGACGCGTCGCGCTCGCGCGTTCAGACCGCGCGAGCGTTCTTGAGTGCTTGCGTTCGGGGCGAGAGGTTCGCGACGAACTCCCGCGTCGACGCGGTCCACGAATAGCGCATCGCGTAACGGCGCACGGCAGCACGATCGAGGCGGAGCGCCGCTATCGCCGCGGCCCTGAGATCCCGGGAGAGCACTCCAACCGCCGAATCGCGCACGACATCGAGGGGACCGGTGACGGGAAAAGCCGCGACGGGTGTGCCGCAGGCCATGGCTTCGACCATCACGAGGCCGAAGGTGTCGGTGTGGCTCGGGAACACGAACACGTCCGCCTGCTGGTAGTAGTGCGCGAGCTCGCGGCCGTGCTTCGTCCCATGGAAGAAGGCTTCGGGGAACTGCGCCGCGAGGCGTGCGCGCGCCGGTCCGTCGCCAACGACCCACTTGGTTCCCGGCAAGTCGAGCCCCAGGAACGCCTCCAGGTTCTTCTCGACCGCCACTCGCCCCGCGTAGAGGAAGATCGGCCGTCGTCCCGGCAGCGCTTCGCGTGGCGCCGGCGCGAAGAGCTCTGTGTCGACGCCGCGCGACCAATAGGCAAGATTCCTGAATCGTCGTGATTCGAGCCGCCGATGGATCTCCGGCGTCGCCACCATCACTGCGCTTGCGGGCGCGTGGAACCAGCGCAGCCAGCGGTAGGTCAGCGCAAGCGGCAGTCGGCAGCGGGCGTGCACGTATTCGGGGAACTGCGTGTGGTACGCCGTCGTGAAGCGGCAGCCGGTCGCGAGGCAGTGGCGTCGCACGGCCAAGCCGATCGGCGCTTCGGTCGCGACATGCACCGCATCGGGATCGAAGATCTCGACCGACGCGCGACGCGCGCACCGGGAGCGATCGCGAGGCGAATCTCGGGGTAGCTCGGACAGGGGAAGCGTGCGCAATCCTTCGCTCGTGATCAGCGCGACGTCGTGATTGAGCGCGCGCAGCTCGCGAACGGTATTCCTGATCGTCGTGACGACGCCGTTGACCTGGGGCAGCCACGCGTCGGTGGCGATCAGGATGCGCATCGCGGGTTCGTCACGTGAGGTCCGCGAGGGTCCGGTCCAGCAGCCCGCGCCCCGGCGAGGGCGATCCTGGCGGGCTCGATTCCGCCGGTCGCTGCCATGAGCTCGTGCCAGGTGAGGATGCGCAGCTCGCCCTCCGGTGTTTCGACCAGCGCGGTCAGGCTCTCGACCCAGTCGCCGTCGTTGCAGTACAGGATGCCGTCGATGTCGCGCATCTCGGCGTGGTGGATGTGGCCGCAGACGACGCCGTCGAGGCCACGCCGCCGCGCCTCGCGCGCCAGCGCCTCCTCGAAGGCCGACGATGTAGCTGACCGCGTTCTTGACCTTGATGCTTCAGGTATTGCGACAGCGACCAGTAGGGCAGCCCGAGGCGTCCGCGCAGCGCATTGAAATGCCGGTTGAGCTTGAGCGTGACCGTGTAGAGCGCGTCGCCAAGCAGTGCGAGCCAGCGCGCGCACTGGACCACGCCGTCGAAGAGGTCGCCGTGGGTGACCAGCAGACGCTTGCCGTCGGCCGTCGTGTGGATCGCCTCCTCGCAGATCGACGATGCCGCCGAACGCGAGCCCGAGGTAGTGCCGCGCCGCCTCGTCGTGGTTGCCCGGAACGTAGACGACCGAGGTGCCCTTGCGCGCCTTGCGCAGGATCTTCTGGATCACGTCGTTGTGCGCCTGGTGCCAGTACCAGCGGCGCCTGCAGCTGCCAGCCGTCGACGATGTCGCCGACGAGATAGAGGTAATCGCGACTCGGTGCGGCGCAGGAACTCGAGCAGGGCCGGCGCCTGGCAGCCCGGTGTGCCGAGGTGCGTGTCCGAGATCCAGATGGCGCGGAACCGGAGCTTCCCATGGCCTGAGCCATCGTCCGGATCCACCGCGCCGACGGTTGTCGGAGGGTCGCGCGGCTCATCCTTCATCGCGGCGCGATCGTAAGGTGCCGCTACGTCGGCTTGGTGACGCTTTCGTGGCTTGCCGATGACAATCGGCGCGGCGCGCTGTCTTCGCCGCGCAACATGCCGCGACGACGATGCGCGATCAGGCTTTCTGTTCGGGACTTGGGATGCGCGACGCGGAATACGGGCGGCCGGTGGCGATCGTCATCGGCGCGAGCGAAGTGGGTTCTGCCATTGCAGTCGCGCTGCACCGGGCCGGATGCGCGGTGGTGCTGACCGATGAGGTGGATCCGGCGTGGCCGCGACGGGGCATGTCATTTACCAACGCCTGGTACATCGGGAATGCGGAGCTCGATGGCGAGGCGGCGGTGTTCTGCGCGAGCCTCAAGAGCATTCCCGCAGTGCTCGATCGGCATCGCGCCATCGCCGCGACATCGTGGTCGTGGGCGGGCGTCGCGGCGTCGCTCGCGCCCGCGATCGTCGTCGATGCGACGCTGCGTGCATCCGGATCGGATCCGCTCGCGGTCGCGCGCGACCCCGGCGGCGCGCTGACGATCGGGCTGCGGCGCATGGGCTCGGCGCCATCGGGCGCCGACGTCGTCATCGAGCTCGCGCCCGAACACGAAGCTCGCGACGCGGAGAGCGTGGTGACCGCAGTGCGCAACGGGCGCTTCGCGACTCCCCGCCGGATCGGCGACCACGTCGTTTTCGGAGAGGTCGTCGGCGCGGTCGGATCAATCCCCGTCACCGCGCCGTGCGCCGGTGCACTGCGCGGCTTGTCGGCGCGCGGCGCCCGCGTGCAGCAGGGAGCGCCGATCGTCGAAGTCGACCCGCGCGGCGATCCGGTGCTCTGCTTCGGTCTCGACGCGCGCTCCGTTGCGCTCGCGCGAGAAGTGCTGCGCGCCGCGGCGCTGCACCGGTCGCTCTCGATCGATGCAGTGCCCGCGCCGAGCGCGAACGCTGCCCAAGATCCGATGCGCGCGTGACCGCCTCCCGCCTTCGACGGTCGGCCTCGGGCGACGCGAAGTTGCTAGGCCAGGCTGAACGGGTAACCCTCCCCCGTCCACTCCTCGCGTTCCTTGGCCAGCAAATAGGCGGTGAGCGGGTGCGCCTTGAGCCAACGCGCCGGCACCGCGAGGCGGATCTTCGCGCCGACCTTGAGTCCGACCCGCGGCGGGTCGATCGGTCGTCGTGCATGGTGGAAGATCACGGCGAGCCGTAGCGCCAAGAGCCGCGCGCGAAACCGCGCATCGGCGAGCCGTCCGGTCATCTTGTCGAGGCCGCCGCGGCAGCCAAGCACCAGGAGCGCGAGGTCCAGCTGCTCGTTCGCCGAGAAGCCCGGCATGTCCGCGTTGCCGAGGATGTACGCGCCATGCCGGTGGAAGCCCGTGTGCGAAACCGAGAATCCGATCTCGTGGAGCAGGGCTGCCCAGTGGAGCCGCTGCGCGGCGGCCGCGTCGGCCGCGGGCGCCGAACGTGCGTGAAGCGCGGTGGCCATCGCGGCGACCCGCACGGCGTGCTCACGATCGATGCGGTAGCGCGTCGCGAACTGGTCGATCGTCGCGACGCGGACGTCGCGGCGCACCTGGCGGCCCAGAAGGTCGTAGAGCACGCCCAAGCGAAGCGCGCCACCGACCGGGTTGATGCGCTTCACGTCGAGCTCCGCCATTGCGGCTGCCATGATCGCGAGGCCGCCCGCGAGCACCGGCGCGCGCTCGGGCTTGAGCGCGGCAAGCCGGAGCCGATCGACGTGGCCGCTGCCGATCATCCGCTTGCGCAGGCGCGCGAGACCGTCCGGCGTGATGCCGGCGGCCGACAGGCCGTTCTGCTCGAGAATTTCGGCGAGGGCGAGTGCCGTCCCCGATGATGCGAACGCGGCCTTCCAGCGCTCCCGGTGGAAGGCGTCGGCGATCGGCTCGATCTCAGCGCGCGCGGTCGTATCCGCCTCGGCGAACGCAGTCGCCGTGAGACGGCCCTCGAGAAAGAAGCGCTTCGTCATCCCGACGCAGCCCAACTTCACCGACTCCAGGCGCTCGGGCTCGAGACCGCGGCCGACGATGAATTCGGTGGAGCCGCCGCCGATGTCGATTACGAGGCGTGCGTCGGGAGAGGGCGGCAGCACATGCGCGACGCCGTTGTAGATGAGGCGCGCCTCCTCGTGGCCGGTGATGATGTCGATCGGGAACCCGAGGGCGCGCTCGGCGCGCGGCATGAACGTCGCTGCGTTCGCCGCGACGCGGAACGTGTTGGTCGCAACGGCGCGGACCGCCGACGGATGCAATCCCCGCAGCCGCTCGGCGAAGCGCGCGAGGCACGCGAGCGCGGCGCGCTGCGCATCGACGGTGAGCCGCCCGCGCTCGTCGATGCCCGCACCGATGCGCAGCGTCTCGCGCCACGTGTCGAGGCGGAAGATCTGGTCGCCCTCGACGCGCCCGAGCTCGAGGCGGAAGCTGTTCGACCCCATGTCGACGACCGCCAGAGTGCCTGGGCTTTGGGCGGAGCGCGCCATGGTGGGCGGAGCGTAGCAGAAACGACGCGACGTTCGAAGCGCGGCGGCGCGGCTCGGTCGCGGCGTTTTCTGTTACGCTCGCCGGTCGCTGCTCGCGCGTTCGCCATGCCCGTCGACTATCTCCAGAAGATCCTGACCGCGAAGGTGTACGACGTCGCGATCGAATCGCCGCTCGAGCTCGCACAGACGCTGTCGCGCCGGCTCGGCAATCGCGTACTCCTGAAGCGCGAGGACCAGCAGCCGGTCTTCTCGTTCAAGCTGCGTGGCGCGTACAACAAGATGGCGAACCTGGCGCCGTCGGAGCGCGCGCGCGGCGTCATCGCCGCTTCGGCCGGCAACCACGCGCAGGGGGTCGCCCTCGCTGCGCAGAAGCTCCACTGCAAGGCGACGATCGTGATGCCGGTGACGACGCCGCACATCAAGATCGCCGCGGTCGAGGCGCTCGGCGCCACTGTGGTGCTGCACGGCGACTCGTACAGCGATGCCTACGCGCGCGCGACCGCGCTGCAGCGGGCGTCGCGGGCGACGTTCGTGCACCCCTACGACGATCCCGACGTCATCGCTGGCCAGGGCACGATCGGCATGGAGATCCTGCGCCAGTGCCAGGGACCCCTCGATGCGATCTTCGTCGCAGTCGGCGGCGGCGGCCTGATCGGCGGGATCGCGTCGTACGTGAAGCGGGTCCGGCCCGGCGTGCGCATCATCGGCGTGCAGCCGGTCGATTCCGACGCGATGACGCGATCACTCGCGGCGGGGCGCCGCGTCAAGCTGCCGCATGTCGGCCTCTTTGCCGACGGCGTCGCGGTCAAGCAAGTCGGCGCCGAGACGTTCCGTCTTGCGCGCGCGCTGGTCGACGAAATGGTGCTGGTCGATACCGATGCGACCTGTGCTGCGCTCAAGGATGTCTTCGAGGATACGCGCTCGATCCTGGAACCCGCCGGCGCGCTTTCCGTCGCCGGGGTCAAAACCTGGGTCGAGCGCCATCGCACCCGGGGCCGGACGTTCGTCGCCATTGCCTGCGGCGCCAACATGAACTTCGACCGGCTGCGCTTCGTCGCCGAGCGCGCCGAGCTGGGCGAGCGGCGCGAAGCGGTCATCGCGGTGACGGTACCCGAGCGACCGGGCAGCTTCCGCACGTTCTGCAAGCTCGTCGGCAAGCGCTCGATCACCGAGTTCAACTACCGGTATGCCGACCCGCGTGTTGCGCATCTGTTCGTGGGGATCGAGGTCGCCGACCGGCACGAGACCGAGCGGCTCCTCGCGGACCTGCGACGGCACCGGATCGATGCGCACGACCTCTCCGACAACGAGATGGCGAAGCTCCACGTGCGGCATCTGGTCGGCGGCCACGCGCCGGCGGCGGAGAACGAGATCCTCTATCGCTTCGAATTCCCGGAGCGCCCGGGGGCGCTCATGCGCTTCCTGAACAGCATGAGTCGCGGCTGGAACATCAGCCTCTTCCACTACCGCAACCACGGTGCGGACTACGGCCGCGTCCTGGTCGGCATGCAGGTGCCCCCGGCCGACAAGGCCGAATTCCGACGTTTCCTCGACCGGCTGGGCTACGACCACGTCGAGGAGACCGGGAATCCCGCCTACCGGATGTTCCTCGGCCGCTGACGCCCGCCCGGGGCAAGTTGGGCCCAAGCCTCTCCATAGGCCCTCCGGGAGCCGGCGGCCCGGTTTTTCGACGCCCCGAGTCAGGGGTTGCCGCATTGCGGCATGGTCTTAGCCCGAAAATTGCTCAGGTGTTGCAAATCGGTGCCATTCGGCCCACCAGTGCCGATTCAGGCAAGGTTTATGCTCTAGGCAGTTGGCTACCGCCGTGGCAAACTTTCCGCGGACGGTGGGCGGCTTCATCGGAGTGTCCCCCCGGATCGGGGCACGCGGGCGGGAGATTGCGTTGGCGGAGCAGAATACCCTGTCGGGCGTCAAGGTAATGGTGATCGACGATTCGAACACCATTCGCCGCAGCGCCGAGATATTCCTGCTGCAGGCGGGCTGTACGGTGATCCTGGCCGAGGACGGGTTCGACGCGCTCGCCAAGATCGCCGACCACCAGCCGGACGTGATCTTCGTCGACATCATGATGCCGCGGCTCGACGGCTACCAGACCTGCGCCCTCATCAAGAAAAACGCGAAGTTCCACGTCACGCCCGTGATCATGCTGTCGTCCAAGGACGGCCTGTTCGACCGTGCGCGCGGGAGGATGGTGGGCTCCGACCAGTACCTGACCAAGCCGTTCACCAAGGAAAGCCTGTTGAAGGCCGTCGCCTCGCACGTCAAGCGGGCTGCGGCGGCCTAGGTGAGAAGGCGGGGGTGCCCGGGCCGTCCGTTCGCTGTTGCGACGGCACCGGTGGAAAGCGGGAAGAGGTAGGAACCATGGCAATCAAGAAAATCCTCATCGTCGATGATTCGCCGACGGAGCGGCACGTGCTCAACGACCTTCTCACGAAGGCCGGGTACGACGTCGTCGCGAGCGACAACGGCGAGGACGCTATCCAGAAGGCCAAGCAGCTGCGGCCCGACCTCATCCTCATGGATGTGGTGATGCCGGGCTTGAACGGCTTCCAGGCCACGCGCGCGATCAGCCGCGACGCGGACACTCGCAGCATTCCGATCATCCTGTGCACCTCGAAAAGCCAGGAGACCGACAAGATCTGGGGCATGCGGCAGGGGGCGCGCGATTACGTCGTGAAACCGATCATCCGCGACGAGCTGCTCGCGAAAATCGCGGCGCTCGGGTGACGCGGGGACGACGAACCTGCCATGGCCCGCGCCGCGAAGCTCGACCTCCGCTCCTTCCAGCAGGAGCTCGCCACGCGCCTGGCGACCAAGACGGCCGCGCAGGTCGAATCGTCGCGGCTGGGTCTCGCCTGCGGCGGCTCGCAATGGCTGATCCGGCTCGCGGACGCGGGCGAAGTCATCACGATCCCGCAAGTTGCGAGCGTGCCGCTCACGCAGCCGTGGTTCCTGGGCATCGCGAACATCCGCGGCAACCTGTACACGGTGATCGATTTCGGTGCGTTCCTCGGGCGCGAAGCGAGCATTGCAGGCGGTGCGGGCCAGAGCCGGCTGATCCTGTTCGGGCCGCGCGCGGGCGAGTTGCGCGCCGGCATCGTCGTGCAGCGGGTTCTGGGCTTGCGCAATCTCGCGGAGCTTGCCCCGGCGTCGCCGCCGACGGATGTGCCCGACTGGTTCGGGCAGCGCTGGATGGACGCCGAGGGTGTGGCGTGGCAGGAAATCGATCTCGCACGGCTCGCGCAGGACCCCGCGTTCCTGCGCGTGGGCCTGTAGGAGCGGCGCGCGGCGCGCGCCGAACGGAGGACGCATGGCTATTTCGCTGAAGCTGCCGAAGTTCGGTGGCGAAAGGGCGGCCGCGGCCGCCAACCTCGACATGCCGACGACGCAAGTGCGCGCCGGGCAGCAGCCGGGCTACGACCCACTCGCCTCGGTGTCGATCATGGAGCAGCTGCGGTCGGCCTCCTCCGAGATGCGGCTGCCGCGGCGCCTGCCTGTCATCGGTCACCTGCCCGTGGTGCGCCAGTTCCAGATCCTGGGCGTGCTGATGGTGATCTTCCTGGTCCTGGGCGCGCTGATGCTGTTCCTCGACGCCCGGCTCGCGGCGCAAGCGGCGGTCGCCGAGGCGACAGCCACCGAAATGCAGATGCTCTCGCAGCGTCTCGCGCGCGGCACGGCGCTCGCGTCGCAGGGCCAGAACGCGGCCTTCGCCGCGCTCAAGGACAGCCGCGACCGGTTCAAGGCCGAGCTGGACGCGCTCCAGAACGGCGGCACGGTCAAGGGCGTCTCGCTCGACACACCGACTGACGAGTCCATCGTAAAGCTCCTCTCGGATATCCGCGGGCGATGGGACCGCATCGACGTCAACGCCGGGCGCGTCATCGACAACCAGCAGAGCCTGACGACGCTCGCCAAGGGCCTCGACAACATCAACCAGGGGAACAACGCGATCCTGGAGCTCGCGCAGCAGGCGGCGCAGCAGGTCGGGCAGGGCGGCGGCAGCCTGCGCGAGATCGAGTACTCGAACCAGCTCGCCGTCCTCTCGCAGCGGATCGCGAAGAACGCGAACGCGCTTGCCTCAGGCGAGGAAATCGATCCCGAGGTGGCGTTCCTGTTAGGCAAGGACGCCGGCACGTTCCGCGACATCCTGAACGGGCTCCTCAAGGGCAGCGAGTCGCTCCGCCTGGCGGGCGTAAAGAACGAGGAAGCGCGCACCACCCTGGCCGAGCTCCAGAAGCGCTTCACCGCGTACGACCAGGGCGTCTCGGCGATCCTACAGAACATGAATCGCCTGGTGCTCGCGAAACAGGCGGCGCGCGGGATCAACAACGAGTCCGAGGCGCTGCTCACCGATACGACGAAGCTCACCGATCTCTACGGCAGCGCCGTACGCACGCGCTTCGCGCTGTGGGCCGCGGTCGGGCTCTTTTTCCTGGCCGTCGTGTTCCTGCTGCTTCTGGGCAAGGTGTTCCTGGACGATGCCCGCGTCCGCGCGGTGGAAAGCGAAGGCGAGAACAAGCGCAATCAGGAGGCGATCCTGCGGCTCCTGAATGAGATGGGCAACCTGGCCGACGGCGACCTCACCGTGCAGGCATCGGTGACGGAGGACGTGACCGGCGCGATCGCCGACTCGATCAACTTCACGATCGAGGAGCTCCGCACGCTGGTTCGCGGCATCAACTCGGCGACCGACCAGGTGGCCAAGGCGACCCAGGACGCGCAGTCGATCTCGAACCGGCTCTACGAGGCGTCGCAGCGGCAGAACAAGGAGATCCAGCAAGCCTCCTCGTCGGTGCTGCAGATGGCGCAGTCGATCAGCGAAGTGTCGCAAAGCGCGGTGCAGTCAGCCCGGGTGGCGCAGCAATCGCTGGCGGCCGCCGAGAAGGGCGGTCAGGCAGTGCAGAACCAGATCGCCGGCATGAACGAGATCCGCACGCAGATCCAGGACACCTCGAAGCGGATCAAGCGACTGGGCGAATCGTCCCTCGAGATTGGCGAGATCGTGGAGCTCATCTCGGACATTACCGAGCAGACGAACGTGCTCGCGCTGAACGCGGCGATCCAGGCCGCTTCCGCGGGCGAGGCCGGTCGCGGCTTCACGGTGGTGGCCGAGGAAGTGCAGCGTCTCGCGGAGCGCTCCGGCGAAGCGACGAAGCAGATCGAGGCGATCGTGAAGACGATTCAGGCCGACACGCAGGACGCGGTAGCCGCCATGGAGAAGTCAACCGTCGGCGTGGTCGAGGGCACGAAGCTCTCGGACGCGGCGGGTCAGGCGCTCGAGGAAATTCGCAAGGTTTCGCGCGAGCTTGCGGAGCTGATCAGCAGCATCTCGGTGCAGGCACAGAAGCAGTCCGCGTCGGTCACCGACGTGACGAAGGGGATGCAGGGCATTCTCAAGATCACCGAGGAAACGACTGAGGGCACGAAGCAGACCAACGTGTCGATCGGCCAGCTGACGCGGTTGGCCGCGGAGCTGCGCAGCTCGGTCGCGGGGTTCAAGGTCTGACCCGCGACGCCCGCATCGCGGGCGTCAGGCCCGGTTCTTGCTCGGACGACCGTATTTGAACGGAACGACCGTGGCCACCGATACCGCAATCGACTTCGACCTGGGCCCGTTGTCCTGGGTGCAGGGCGAGATCGACCAGGCACTCACGCGCGGTCTCGAGTCGCTCGGCACCTTCAAGGCGACCGGCAAGGATCTGACGGCGCTCAAGCACGCGCGCACGCATATCCACCAGGCCGCGGGCGCGATCCAGATGGTCGGGCTCGATGCAGTGGTCGCGTTCACCGACGAGATCGAGCGACAGCTGGCGCGACTCGAGGAGCTTCCGCCGCGCGACGCGCTGGCGGCGTGCGACGCGATCGAGCGCGCGTGCAAGAAACTGCGCATCTTCCTGGACGAGCTCGTCAACGGTGCGGCGCCAGTGCCGCTCAAGCTCTTCCCCGAATACGAGGCGATGCAACGGGGCCGCGGCATCAAGGCGGCGGCGCCGACCGATCTCTTCTATCCCGACCTCGCCCCGCGCGCGCCGAAGCTCGGCACGCCGCAGGTGATTCCCGCGGCGAAGCTCGCGTCGTACATGGTAAAGCAGCGCCGCCTCTACCAGCGCGGTTTGCTCGCTTGGTTGCGCGGCGGCGACGACGGTGAAGGCGCGAAGTCGATGCGCGACGCGGTCGCCGGCATCGAGGACGCGACGACGCAACCGAACCTGCGCGCCTTCTGGTGGACCGTCGGCGCGCTGCTTGACGCACTTTGCGAGCACGGTCTCGAGTCCGGCTTCGGCGTGAAGCAATTGGCCGCGCGCGTCGACCTGCAGATCCGCCGCGTGGTCGAGGGCTCGGCGAAGGTGGCCGACCGCCTGCGCCGTGAAGTGCTCTACTACGTCGCGATCAGCGCCCCCGTGGCGCCGTCGGTCCAGGCGGTGCAGAAGGGCTTCAAGCTCGCGGGCCTGATTCCTTCGGCCGAGGTGCTGAACGCGGACTTGGTCCGGATCCAGCCGCACCTCCGCGAGGCGCGCGAGGCGCTCGCGGCGGGGAAGGACGCGTGGCTCAAGTTCACCTCCGGTCGCGCGGAGAACCTGCCTAAGCTGAAGCAGACGCTCGCGACGGTGCACAAGCACGTCGCCGAGGTGGGCAACGGCACGCTGATGAAGCTCACGGCCTCGCTCGTCGAGCGCCTCAACAAGATGCCGCAGCAGATTCCCGAGCCGCTCGCGATGGAGTACGCGACCGGCATGTTGCTGGCCGAGAGCGCGCTCGAGAACTACGCGAGCCTGACGCCCGAATTCCCGAAGCAGGTGGAGGCGATGCTGGCCCGGCTCGATGCGGCGCGTTCGGCACGCCCGCTTACCGGAGCCGCGGCGGCGCCGCTGCTCGACGAAATGTCGAAGCGGGCGCAGGAGCGACTGCTGCTCGCGCAGGTCGGCCGCGAGATCCAGGCGAACCTGCGTCACATGGAGCAGGTGCTGGACGCGTTCTTCCGCGACAGCTCGAAGCGTGCGGAGCTCTCGACGCTCGCGAAGGATAGCCAGCAGATTCGCGGCGCACTCAAGATCCTCGGGCTCACCGACGCGGAACGTCTGCTCGGCCTGTGCCAGGAACAGATCGAGACTTACGCGAATCCCGAGACGCCGGTGTCCAACGAGGACCTCGAGCTGCTCGCGGAATCGCTGTCGGGGCTCGGCTTCTACATCGAGGCCGTCGAGCAGCAGCGCCCCGATCGCGAACGGCTGATCGCGCCGCTCCTCGCCAAGCGTCTGGGAGAGCCACCGGAAGCCGCGCCCGACCACGCCGACACCGTCGAGGCCGCGGTCGAGGAGCTGCGCGCGGCGTTGCCGGCGCTCGTCGCCGAAGTCCGCGCGACTCCCACCGACGACGGGGCGCGCGCGGAGCTGCGCAGGAAACTCGACGATCTCAAGAACGACGCCGAGCTCATCGGCAACGACGAGCTTACGGCCCAGGCGGCTGCCGCGCTCACCGAATTCGACGCTGGCGGAACGGCCGCGCTGGATGCCGCTGTAACGGCGATCGCTGAGAGCGCGGGCGCGGCGCCGGCCCCGGCGATTTCCGAGGAAACGCAGCGGCTTCTCGCGACCGACGCGACCGGACTCGACGCCGAGCTCCTCGATATCTACCTGACCGAGGCGCACGAGGTGCTCGACACGGTCGCTGCGCAGCGCGCGATCCTCGAAGACAATACCGGCGATCGCGAGGCCCTTCGTACCGTCCGCCGCCAGTTCCACACGCTCAAGGGCAGCGGCCGCATGGTGGGGCTGACCGAGTTGGGCGAGATCGCGTTCGCGGTGGAGAAGATCAACAACCGGCTGCTCGAGGAAGAGCGCGTGGTAACGCCGGCCGTGCTCGCGATGATTGCCGAGGCCGAGAAAAGTTTCCGCGCGTGGGTCTCCTCGTTGTCGACATCGGGCCGGGTCGCCGCCGACGCGGGCGCGCTCCACGCGGCCATCGCCAAGGTCGAGGCCGAGCTGCCGGGCGGCCGCGAATCCGTGCTCGCGCCGGCGGTCGCTGTGCGACCTCCGAGGCCGGAGCTGCACGAAGTGCCGCTACCCGAGCCCGAGTCGCTCGACTTGCCTTCCCTCGAGCTCGAATTGCCCGACGTGGCCTCGCTCGAGCCCGAGTTCCACGAACTGTCGTCTCTCGACGCCGAGGCCCCGGAGGTGCCGCACGTCCCTTTAGTCGAGGAACAGCGCCCCCTCACGCTCGCGATGCCGATGCTCGAGCTGCCCGAAGTGGGCGCGCCGATTTCCGCGCCGCCCGCCGAGCCGATCGTCGCGTCGCCCGCGCCGGTGGCGCAGGAGGAGCCTCCTCCGGTCATCGAGGAGATTCCGATCGTCGCGCCGGCGGAGGACGTCGCAGCGCCGCCCGCTGACGAAGTCGTCGTAGGCGACGTCACGTTGTCGACGGTCCTGTTCGGCATCCTGGTCGAAGAGGCCGCGCAGCACATGGCGACGCTCGCACGCGAGCTCGAGGTGCTGCAGTTCGCTTCGAAGGAGATGCCATCGGCTGCGATGGTGCGCGCGAGCCATACGCTCTGCGGCATTCATCGCACCGGCGGTTTTCCAGTGATCGCGTCCACGGCGAAATCGCTCGAGCAGGCGCTCCTCGCACTTCAGCAGCGCGAGCCGCCGCTGCCGGGTCCGGCACTGCCCGTGCTGGCTCGCGCGGTCGAGGGTCTGCGCGTGCTGGTCGGGCACGTGCGTGATCGCACCGGATTCGGCATCGCCGATGCCAAGGAAGCGGGCGAAATTCAGGCCGAGCTCGACGCGTTGCGCCAGGAATCGATAGGTGAACCGACGCTCGCCGACGCTGAGTCGCAGGCGGAAGACCAGGCGACGCGCGACGAACACGACGAAGCGCAGGCACCCGGTCCCGTCGCGATCCCGAGGCCCCTCGCCGCCGAGGCGGCATCCCCTGCGCCCGCGTTGCGGTCGGCGGCGCTCGTGGAACGCGTCGCCCCGGCCGAGCCCGAGATCGACCTCCGCCCCGCCGTCGATCCGCTGGCCGACATCCACGACGAAGTCGACCAGGACGTGCTCCCCATCTTCCTTGAAGAAGCCGCGGAACTGTTTCCGCAGACGGGCGAGCAACTTCGCGCGTGGCGCAAGCGCCCCTCCGACACGGCAAGCCCGAATCAGCTGCGGCGGACGCTACACACCTTCAAGGGCAGCGCGCGGATGACGGGCGCGATGCGCCTCGGCGAGCTCACGCATCGGATGGAATCGCGGCTCGACGTGGGCGGCGTGCCTGCGCCGGCCACGCCGGCGCTGTTCGACGCGCTCGACGACGATCTCGACCGCATCGCCTTCGTGCTCGAGGCGCTGCGCGAAGGCAAAGTGAATGTCGCGCTGCCGGGAACGGAAGTCGCCGGCGGCGACAAAGCCGCAACGACGGCCGTGCCGCCGCCCGCCATCGCGCCGGTGGAACCGGCAGCGGCGCGCGAGCCCATCGCGGCGAAGCCGATCGTCGTACCGCTACCTCCGGTGGTGCCGGTCGCACCGGCCGCTCCGATCACGCCGGCCGCTCCCATCGCTGCCGCTGCGCCCGCGGCCGAGCTCGAGACCGGCCAGCGCGCGCAGCTCCGGGTGCGCGCCGACATGATCGACCGGCTCGTGAACGAAGCGGGCGAGGTCGCGATCGCGCGCGCCCGCGTCGAAGGCGAGCTGCGCGCGCTCAAGTCGAACCTGCTCGAGCTCACGGGATCGGTGATCCGGCTCCGCGCGCAAGTGCGCGAGATCGAGATCCAGGGCGAGTCGCAGATCCAGTCGGGGATGACTCAGGTCGGCGAGGCGGCCGAAGGCTTCGATCCACTCGAATTCGATCGTTACACGCGCTTCCAGGAGCTCACGCGCTCGCTGGCCGAAGGCATCAACGACGTCTCCACCGTGCAGCAGTCGCTGCTCAAGAATCTGGACGACGCCGATGCCGCGCTGGTTGCGCAGGCGCGCCTCTCGCGCGACGTGCAGCAGCAGCTGTTCTCGATCCGCACAGTGCCGTTCGGCAGTCTGTCCGAGCGGCTCTACCGGATCCTGCGCGCGACGGCGAAGGAGCTCGACAAGCGCGCGAATCTCGAGATCCGTGGCGGTCAGACCGAGCTCGACCGGTCGGTGCTGGAGAAGCTCGTCGGACCGCTCGAGCACCTGTTGCGCAACGCGCTCGACCACGGCCTGGAATCGCGCGTGGCGCGTACTGCGGCGGGCAAGCCCGAGACCGGCGAGATCGCGATTTCGGTGCGCCAGGTGGGCAACGAAATCGCGATCGAGCTTACCGACGACGGTGGCGGGCTCAACCTTGCGGACATCCGTGCGAAGGCCATCGCCCAGGGGCGCATCGCCCCCGACGCGCAGACGACCGATGCGCAGCTCATCGAATGCATCTTCCAACCGGGCTTCTCGACGGCGAGCAAGGTCACGCAAGTCTCGGGTCGCGGCATCGGAATGGACGTGGTGCGCGCGGAGATCGCGGCGCTCGGCGGCCGCGTCGAAGTCACGACGCGAGATAAATCCGGTACCACGTTCCTGCTCTATCTCCCGCTGACCCTGGCGGTCGCGCAGGCCGTGCTGGTGCGCGCCGGCGGCCGGCTGTGGGCGCTGCCCGCGCCGATGGTCGAGCAGGTGCAGCAGGTCAAGGCCGAGGCGCTCGTCAACCTGTACGTTGCGCGCCAGGTGGAATGGCAGGGGCGGAGCTATCCGTTCCACTACCTGCCGCGACTCCTGGGCGATCTCCACCACAATCCGGAGACGGCGCGCTACAACCCCGTGCTGCTCCTACGCGCGGGGCAGAACGTCGCCGCGGTCCATGTCGACGAAATGGTCGGCAACCAGGAAGTGGTCGTGAAGAACATCGGGCCGCAGCTCGCGCGCGTGTCGGGCATTGCGGGCGCGACGGTGCTGGGCAGCGGCGAGATCGTGCTGATCATCAATCCCGTGCAGCTCGCACAGCGCCCGGACCTGCCGGTCTACGACCCCAACGAAGAGCGGATGGCGTCGCAGACGCCGAAGATGGCAGCCACCGCACCGTCCGCGTCGCCGTCCGGGCCGCCGCTTGTCATGATCGTCGACGACTCGCTCACCGTGCGCAAGATCACGAGCCGGACGTTGACCCGGGCGGGCTTCGACGTCGTCACGGCCAGGGACGGCATCGACGCGCTCGAGCTGATCGTCGACCGGACGCCCGACGTGATCCTGCTCGACATCGAGATGCCGCGGATGGACGGCTTCGAGTTCACGAAGACGCTGAAGGGCGACCCGAAGCATGCGCACGTTCCGATCATCATGATCACCTCGCGCACCGCGGAGAAGCATAGGAATCGCGCCAAGGAGCTCGGCGTCGACCTCTACCTCGGCAAGCCGTACCAGGAAGACGAGCTGCTCCGTCACCTGCGCGAAATGCTCGCGCTCACTGCGTAGTCGCCCGGGCGGCTCGCGCGCCCACGCCTCACCCCTGATCGACGCGCGGTTACGGTCGCGACGAATCATTCGTCGTCCCTGTGGACCCCGACGGGGCGCCGGTCGCGGCCGGTATAATTCCCCTGCACGCATCGAAGGGGGACGTTGCAATGGCGAACTACGCGACCGAGAACATCCGAACGGTCGCCCTCGTGGGCCAGGGGGGCGCAGGCAAGACGACGCTGGCCGAAGCACTGCTCGTGAAGACCGGCGCGATCAAGGAAGCCGGTTCGGTCGAGCGCGGAACGACGGTCGCCGACTTCGAGCCGCTCGAGAAGACCTGGCAGCATTCACTCCGTTCGGCGATTCTTCATCTCGACACCCCGGAAGTCCGCATCCACCTGATCGACACGCCCGGCTTTCCCGATTTCATCGGCCAGGCGATCGGCGCGCTCGACGCGGTGGAAACGGCCGCCGTCGTTGTGAGCGCGCAGTCGGGGCTCGAGATGATCGCGTCGCGGATGATGGAGTGGGCGGGCAAGCGACAGCTGTGCCGCCTCGTGATCGTCAACAAGATCGACGCCGAGAACGTCGACCTGCCGAAGGTGCTCGCGGGAATCCAGGCCGCCTTCGGCAAGGAATGCCTGCCGATCAACCTGCCGGCGGACGGAGGCCGCAAAGTCGTCGACTGCTTCTTCAATCCGGACGGCGAGGCCGATTTCTCGTCGGTCGGCGCCGCGCACCGATCGCTCGTGGACCAGGTCGTCGAGGTCGACGAGGACCTCATGTCGCTCTATCTCGAGCAGGGCGAGGTCGCGCCGGATCAACTGCACGCGCCCTTCGAGAAGGCGCTGCGCGAAGGCCACTTGGTGCCTGTCTGCTTTGTCTCCGCGCGCACCGGCGCGGGCATCCCCGAGCTGCTCAACGTCTTGACGAGGCTCGCGCCCAATCCCGCGGAGGGCAACCCGCCACTCTTCACCAAGGGGGAGGGTGACGCCGCGGTCGAGTTCCACTCCGAACCCCATCCGAAGAAGCACGTGCTCGCTCACGTGTTCAAGGTCGTCGTCGATCCCTTCGTGGGCAAGCTCGGGATCTTCCGTGTCCACCAGGGCACGGTGACCAAAGACACGCAACTGTACATCGGCGACGGCCGCAAGCCGTTCAAGGTCGGTCACCTCCTGCTGCTGCAGGGCGGCAAGACCATCGAGGTCGACCGCGCCGTTCCCGGCGACATTGCCGCCGTGGCGAAGGTCGACGAGATCGAGTTCGACTGCGTGCTGCACGACTCGCACGACGAGGACCACATCCACATGCGGCCGCTCGAGTTTCCGGTGCCGATGCACGGCGTCGCGATCACGCCGAAGAAGCGCGGCGACGAGCAGCGGATCTCCGACGTCCTGCACCGGATGATCGCGGAGGATCCGACGATCGTCGTCGAGCACGACCCGGTCACCCACGAGACCGTGCTGCGGGCGCTGGGCGACCTGCACTTGCGATCGATGCTCGAGCGCATGAGCTCGCAGTACAAGCTCGAGATCGACACCCGGCCGCCGCGCATACCGTATCGCGAGACGATCACGGCGAATGCCGAGGGTTTCCACCGGCACAAGAAGCAGACCGGGGGTGCGGGCCAGTTCGGCGAGGTGTCGCTGCGCATCGAGCCGCTCGCTCGCGGGAGCGGCTTCGAGTTCGTCGACCAGACGAAGGGCGGCGTGATCCCGCACCAGTTCATGCCGGCCGTGCAGAAAGGGGTCGAGCAGGTGCTCGCCACCGGCGCGGTCGCGGGTTTCCCGCTGCAGGACGTGCGCGTCGTGGTGCACGACGGCAAGCACCATCCGGTCGACTCGAAGGAAGTCGCGTTCGTCGCCGCGGGCAAGAAGGCCTTCCTCGACGCGATCGAGAAGGCGCGCCCGATCGTGCTCGAGCCGATCGTCAGCGTCGAGGTGATCTGCCCCGAGGGCAACACCGGCGACATCGCCGGCGACCTCTCATCGCGGCGCGGACAGGTCACGGGCACGACGGGGCTGCAGCCCGGGATCATCGCGATCAACGGCTTGGCGCCGCTGGTCGAGCTCGAGGGCTACTCGGCCCGCTTGAAATCGGTCACCGGCGGCCATGGTTCGTGGTCGATGCAGCTCTCGCACTACGAGCAGGCGCCGCCGAACCTGCAGCAGCAGCTTGCCAACGAGTTCAGGAAGTCCCGGAAACAGGAAGAGGACTGACGTCGCGCGCACCCGTCGAGGGATGCGCCGCGGGGCCCGCGCGGCAGGGATGCCGCCGCGAGGAGGGAGGATGCAACTCGCTGTATTCGGCGCCACCGGTGAAACGGGGCAGGCGCTCGTCGCCTTCGCCCTGAAGCGCGGCTGGAAGGTGCGCGCGTTCGTGCGCACGCAGGCCAACGCATCTCTCGCGCTGCCGCCGGGTCTCTCGGTGGTTCGCGGCAACCCGGAGCGCTTCGAGGACGTCGACGCGACGCTGCGCGGCTCCGACGCCGTTTGCTGCGCGATCGGACCGCGGAAGCGCGATCTGCGCCCATTCTGCGCGCCGCTCACGCAGTTGATCGTCGAGCGCATGCTCGCGACCGGAGTTCGCCGGATCGTCTGCCTGACCTGCGCGATGGCCGGCGATCTCGCGGCCAACGTCGCGCCCGCACTGCGCGCGCGAGCCGCACTGGCCCGCGGCCGGCGTCCGGAGCTCATGG
The DNA here is from genome assembly GCA_963773195.1 of uncultured beta proteobacterium. Classification (GTDB taxonomy): domain Bacteria; phylum Pseudomonadota; class Gammaproteobacteria; order Burkholderiales; family Casimicrobiaceae; genus CAIWHR01. The sequence continues at coordinate 113,653 of CAVZAE010000005.1, read as the reverse complement.
CGGACCGCGGCGCGCAGGAAGCGGTGCTCATGCGGAGCGCGCTCGACTGGACACTGGTCAAGCCGCCGCGTCTCACCACGGCCTCGCGCTCCGGGACGATCCACGCGGACGTTACTTTGCCTGTACGCCTGGTCGATCACATCGGTCGATCTGATCTGGCCGAGTTCATGTTCCGCGCGGCGACGCAGGATCGCTTCGTCCGCCAGCGCGTGTACGTACGAAACTGAGCTTGCGCAATGGAGCGGACGCATCGGCGTCGGGCCGCCACGCGAAGGAGTGCGCCGGCCAGCAGCGGTCGATGAACGGAACGAGCGGCGAGGCGAGGAACAGCGCCCATAGGAGCGCGTTGGTCCGGAAGAGCGCGAACTGCCACGCAAAGGCGAGCACAGCGACCAAGATCGCGTAACCGGCGCGCGCTGCTCTTCGCTTCGGAACCGTCATCGGATCGGAGATCATGAAGAAGGCGAAGAGCAGGAGTCCGCCGTTGGCGAGGGAGTGCACGAGGATGCCCCACGGCTGGCCCAGCCACGCGACGCGCGCGGCGAGCAGTGCCAGCCAGCTTCCAACAAAGATCCAGGCGATGTCGGCGCGTCGCGCGCGCTCCGTCACGAGCGCACCCAGCGCCACGAACCAGGTGGCGAGTGCAATGTCGTTGCCCCATTGCCCCGCCGACACCCAGGTTCCCGGCAGCAGGACGAGCGCACCGATCACACCGAGGTTCGCCGGATTGAACACGTGCCGACCCTTCGCCCGCAGCACGAACTTGGACGAGATCGCGAGCGCCGCTGCGAGCGGATGAACCCACAGCGTGTCCGCGCGCAGCAAGAGCGAGACGCCGAGGCACGTGATCAGCGCGGACAGCGAGCCCTTGTGCTCGAGTCCCAGCGCGCGGAGCCATAGCCGCTGCGTGAGAAGGCCGGCCGCGAACGCAAGCGCCATTTGCCGCGGATCGAGCGCGAAGTCGCGGGAGAGCACGCCCAGCGTCAGCAGCATCGCCTGGAACGCGATCTGGAAGACACGCGCATCGCGGGGCGGTCGCCAGGCGTCGCGCCAGCGCGGCCGCGACGCGAGTGCTCCCGCCGACGCTTCGCCTACTTCCACAGCGCCTCCCACCAGCGACTCGCGGCCTGCGGCGCGATCGTCATGCGCGCGCGAATCGCCGCGACGTCCCAGCCGGTGAGCGAGGCGAGCGTCACCGCTTCGTGCTCCTGCCGCCGCGCCACCTCCTCGAGATACCCCGCGGCTGCGCTGCAGCTTGTCGCATCGCCGCGCCACGGGTGACGAAGCACGTAGCGCGCCTGGAAGTTCTGGCGGTCGGGTGTTTCCTGGAAGACCAGGTCCTCGGGGAGCGAGTCGCGCGTGTAGCGAAGGTGCAACCGCGTGAGCATCACCGGCGGACTGCCGCGCCCGGCCGCGGCGTCGAGCCAGAATACGCCGGCCTGGCGCAATTCGTCCGCGGACAGCGGATCGGATGCGCACGGATCGCACCAGCTCATGTCCCAGAAGTACTCGGTGAAGATTGCGCGGTAGTCGTCCCGCGCCGCCTGCGTATCGAATAGCGCCTTGTACGTCGGGCCGAACTCGTTCCGCACGTAGGTCGGCAGGTCCATGTTCGCGGGAATCTTCACTGTCCGGTAATTCGTCGTCTCGACGCGTCCCTGCGGTGTCAGCACGTAAAGGACGAGATCCTGCGGGCCTTTCGCGTTCAGCATGCCAAGCCGGACCGGGAGCATGAACTTCGGTGACTCGAACGCGAACTGCAGCGGGCGCAGATACGCGACGCCCGTCTTCGCCTGTTCGCCGAGATTCACTTTCGCGACGAAGAACTTCATCCCCTGTCGCACATAGGGGCGAAGCGCGGCGCTGGCGCCCCTCGGGATCCGATAGCCGTTCTCGCGCAGCCAGGTCTCGAGACCATCCGATTCCTTCGCGGATAGCATCACGATGTCGTATTCGCCGACCGTGTAGGACGCGAGGACCGCGACGCCCAGCGCCTTCTCGCGCTTCGCCGCCTCCTTCGCGACGGATGCAGGCACGGACTGCGCCGACGCCCGGTCCATCAGCCCGACTTTCGCGACGCACGGATCGGGATCGTAGTACTCGGCGAGGCGAGGCGCGCTGTACGCATCGATCCGCTCGAACACCCGCCGCTCGCCGATATGGATCTGGCTCCGCTCGAGCACCTGCGGGACGGGCACGACGAGCGCGAATTCGGTCAGCGGGCCGCGGTAGTCGTTGGCCATGCTGATCACGGTCTTGCCGTCGCGCCGGGCGAGGATGACCTGCGACGCCTCGTTCCAGAGATCGGCGGCGGCCTTGCCGACGTAGAAGCCGCAGAAGGCGTTCGCGGGCGGCGCAGCGAGGGCGATGAACAGCGTGAGCGTGGCGAGGACGATAAGCCACGCACCCGCGCGGGCGGTGAAGGACAACATGGGGGTCTCCGTTGGCAGTGGGCGATGCCGCTGTCAACGGTCCGCGTCGCCGCGCGGGGTCAACGCCCGGTTCGCAGGCTCAGTGCGGAGCGCCGAGTGCGAGCTCGTCCAGCACTCGCTCGACGCCCTGTTGCTTCGCGACGAACGCGACCAGCGCGCGGCGCTCCGCTTGGGTCCGCACGCAGCCCTGCAGCGTGACGAATTTCCGTGTCGTCGTGACCCACACGGACGTGTCGGCGAACTTCCGCTCGGCGGCGACGGCCACGCGAACGCGCTCGTTGATCTCGGGGTCGCGCTTGTAGGCGCCGCCCGGCTCGCAGCGGCCCTCGAGCGCGCACATCGTCCCGCGCTCGGCGCGCTCGTGGGCAATGATATGCATCCGCTCGAGCGTGACGTAGGGCGGCTTGATTTCGGGACACGTGGCGAACCCGCGCGTCGCCTGGGCGAACGGATCGAGCAGAACGAGCTCGCTGGGTGGCGGATCGGCAGCCCGCAGCACGGGCGCAACCAACCCGATACCGAACGCGAGCGTCCGCATCGCAAAGGTGCCCACTCGAACGCGTTCGCTCATGGCTTCGTCTCCGGTGTCCGTGGATACCGCAGGTCGGACGCGCGGAGCTCGTGGCGCCACAAGAGCGCGCCGTCGGTGTCGTGCGACTCGAGCGCGATGCGGCGGTTGTTGCCTGGCCCGCTGACGCGGATCAAGCCGAACTGGCGCTTCGCGACGAGCGTGCCCGGCACGACGTCCGGATTGGCGCTGTCCGCGGCGTCGAGGCGCGCGGGCGGTCGTGAGGTCAGCGGGCTCGACGTGAATTCGTAGAGGGGGTAGGCGCCCGGCCGTTCGATTTTCAGGAGCTCGCCGAAGTGCCGGTCGCCGGAAACGAACAGCACGTTTTCGATCCGGGCGCGCACGAGCCAGGCGGCGAACGCGTCGCGCTCGGTCTGGTAGCGGTGCCAGCCCTCGAAGCGCGAGCCCCGGTGCCAGAGCTGACCGCCTGCCGCGACGATCTTGAGCGCCGAGCGCGGCGCGGAGACGAGCGCCTGCTTGAGCCACTCGAGCTGGCGTGCGCCGAACATCGTCTTGTCGGGCCCTTCGGGCCACGCGTTCGGCGAGCGATACCAGCGATCGTCGAGCAGGAAGAAGAGGATATCGCCGTAGCGCGCCATGCCAAACGTCCCCGCCGCATCCGGGAGTCCCGCCGCGGGATTGGGCCAGTAGCGCCGAAAGAGCCCGAGCGTCTCGCCCTTCAGCACGTATGAGGTGTCGGAGTCGTTGGGCCCGTAGTCGTGGTCGTCCCAAATCGCGAGGTGCGCCGTCGCGGTGAGCAGTGGTTGCAACGGCGCGAACGCGCGCTGGCGGCGGTAACGCGCCGCCATCGACGCCGGATCGTAGAAATCGGGTTCCTGCAGGTAGAGATTGTCGCCGAGCCACAGCATGACGTCGGGTTTCTGTGCGGCGATCGCGGCGAAGATGCCGAAACCCGCGCCGTAGTCGGCGCCGGGCCACAGCGGATCGGGGTCGGCGAGAAAGAAACACGACCCGATGGCGATCGCGAGCTCCGGAGCATCGGCCGCGCGCGACCAGTAAGGCTGCGAGCGCACCGTGCCGCTCCGCTCTTGGCCACCGGCCTCTACGCGATACGTTGCGCCGGCACCAGGATGAAGCCCTGTCAGTCGCGTGACGACAACGAAATCCGTGGCGGCTGTCGCCGCGAGCTCGGTGCGGTGCACGACAGTGTCGCCATCAGGCTGCCAGGTGACGACGACGGTCTGCGGCGCGTCGGCTTGAATCCATAGCATCGTGCTCGTGAGCTCGGCATAGCCGTGCATCACAACGAGCGCCGCCAGGGCGTGCGACAGCGTGAGGCACGCCGACGCGAGCACGACGATCGCGCACGCAACAGATCGGCGCGCGGATACGCGATAGCGGGAAGTGGTCATCGCGGAGCGGGACGGGAACGGACGCCGCCAATTGTGCGGTTCGCGAGTGAAGAATACAATTGCACCCATGGCCGGGCCCACCGCCAATTTCACGCACCACTTCCTGATAGCCATGCCGGCAATGGCCGACCCGAATTTCGCGCACACGCTCACGTTCGTGTGCGAGCACAACAAGGACGGCGCGCTCGGCATCGTGGTCAACCGGCCAACGGACATGCGACTATCCACGCTGTTCTCGCAAATCGACGTGCCACTTGCGAACGCGACCGTCGGCAACGCGCCCGTCCACTTCGGCGGCCCGGTGCAGGTCGACCGCGGCTTCGTGCTGCATCGCCCTCTTGGCAACTGGCAGTCAACGCTCGCAATCAGCGAAGAGATCGGGCTCACGACGTCGAAGGACGTGCTCGAGGCCGTCGCGCGGGGCGAAGGCCCGACGAGCGTGCTCGTTTCGTTGGGCTACGCCGGCTGGTCGGCGGGCCAGCTCGAGCAGGAGATCGCGCAGAACGCGTGGCTCACGGTGCTCGCCGACGCGGACGTGTTGTTCGACACGCCTGCGGAGGCGCGGCTGCCGGCGGCGATGCGCCTCCTCGGCATCGATTTCACGCGGCTGTCCGACGCGGTCGGGCACGCGTGACATTTGAGCCTCCCATTGAACGCGGACGCCGACACGGTGCTCGCGTTCGATTTCGGGACGCGGAAGATCGGGGTGGCCGTGGGCGACACGAGGATCGGTGTCGCCCACCCATTGACGACGATCCGCGGCGAAGCGACGGCACCTCGATTCGCGGCCATTGCCGCGCTCGTGGCGGAGTGGCGGCCCGCGACGCTCGTCGTCGGACGGCCGCTCCATGCCGACGGACGGGAGCACGCGATGACCACGCGCGCGGAACGGTTCGCGCGCTCGCTCGAAGGCCGGTTTCGCCTGCGGGTGGCGCGGATGGACGAGCGCTTCACGACGCGCATTGCCGACACGGCGCTGCGCGAAGCCGGGGCGCGCGGCGCAGCGCGACGCGACGCGCGCGATGCCGTGGCGGCGCAGCTGATCCTGCAATCCTGGCTCGATCTGCAGCGGAAGGGAGCCCGTGACCCTGCCTGACGCCGAGCAGACGCTGGCCGCGCTCGCCGAGCGAATGCGTGCCTCTGTCGCGCTCGACGCGCGCTTTGTCGGTATCTATTCGGGCGGCGCGTGGCTTGCCGATCGGCTGGTGGAGGCGATCCCGGGCGACCACCCGGTCGGTTACATCGACGTCTCCTACTATCGCGACGATTTCAACCGGACCGGTCTCAAGCCCGCCGTTCGTCGCAGCGACCTCCCCTTCGAAGTCGAAGGGGCGACGATCGTGCTGGTGGACGACGTTCTCTTCACGGGACGCAGCGTGCGCGCGGCGATCAACGAGCTCTTCGACTACGGGAGGCCGGCCGCGATCGAGCTGGCCGTGCTCGTCGATCGCGGCGGTCGCGAATTGCCGATCGAGGCGACGTACGCGGGCGCGCGGCTCGCCGTCGCGCGCGAGCTGTCGATCGTGCTCGCGCGCGAAGCCGGTGGGCGCCTCGTGCTGAGCACGGAGCGGACGCCGAGGGCGCGCGATGCATAACCCGCAGCAGCTCGCCGCCGACGGCACGCTCGCGCATCTCCTCACGCTCGAGGGGCTCCCGGCCGAAGTCATCGTCCGCATCCTCGACGCGGCAGTGCCGTTCGCGTCGATCTCCGAGCGCGAGGTGAAAAAGGTGCCGCTCCTGCGCGGGCGGAGCGTGTTCAACCTGTTTTTCGAGGGCTCGACACGCACGCGCACGACCTTCGAGATCGCCGCGAAGCGACTCTCCGCCGACGTCATCAACCTCAACATCGGCGTGTCGTCGACGAGCAAGGGCGAGACGCTGCTCGACACGATCGACAACCTGGTCGCGATGAACGCCGACATGTTCGTCGTCCGGCACTCGCAATCCGGGGCGCCGCACCTGATTGCCTCTCATCTCCAGCGCACCGGCCGCAACCACGTGCACGTGATCAATGCGGGCGACGGTCGCCACGCGCATCCGACGCAGGGCCTGCTCGACCTGTTCACCATTCGCCACTACAAGCACGATTTCCGCGGGCTGACGGTCGCCGTCGTCGGCGATGTGCTGCATTCGCGCGTCGCGCGCTCGCTGATCCACGGTCTGACGACGCTCGGCACGCCGGAAGTCCGCGTGATCGGACCGAAGACGCTCTTGCCGACCGCGGTCCGGTCGCTGGGCGTGCAGGTCCATCCCGACATGCACACCGGTCTGGCCGGCTGCGACGTCGTCGTGATGCTGCGGCTGCAGAGCGAGCGCATGAAGGGCGCGCTGCTGCCGTCGACCGGCGAGTACTTCAAGCACTACGGACTGACCGCGGAGAAGCTCGCGCTCGCTAAGCCCGACGCGATCGTCATGCATCCGGGACCCATGAATCGCGGCGTCGAAATCGACTCGGCGGTCGCCGACGGCGACCGTAGCGTGATCCTGCCGCAAGTGACGTTCGGTATCGCGATACGGATGGCGGTGATGAGCATGCTCGCCGGCGGCTGACGATGAAGATCGAGATCAGAAACGGCCGCGTGATCGACCCGAAGCATGCGGTCGATCGCACCGCATCGCTCTACGTCGCCGCCGGCAAGGTCGCCGCGATCGGCGATGCACCCGCGGGCTGGAGCGCGAACCGCACGCTCGATGCGACGGGGCTTGTCGTCGCGCCCGGGTTGATCGACTTGTCGGCGCGCCTGCGCGAGCCCGGCTTCGAGTACAAGGCGACCCTCGAGTCGGAGATGGCCGCCGCGGTGGCCGGTGGCGTGACGTCGCTCGCGTGTCCGCCCGACACGGACCCGCCGCTCGACGAGCCAGGCCTGGTCCAGATGCTCAAGCACCGGGCCCGCTCGCTCAACCAGGCGCATGTTCATCCGATTGGCGCCCTCACCGTAGGGCTCGCGGGCCAGGACCTGACCGAGATGGGCGAGCTCGCCGAAGCAGGCTGCGTCGCGTTTTCGCAGGCCGAGGCGCCGCTCGCTGACACGCAGGTGCTGCTGCGGGCGATGCAATATGCAGCCACCTTCGGCCATCGCGTCTGGCTGCGGCCGCAGGAACCGCATCTTGCGCGCGGCGGAGTCGCCCACGACGGAGAGCTCGCAACGCGCCTTGGACTGGTCGCGATTCCCACGGTTGCGGAGACCATTGCGCTCGCGACGATCTTTGCACTCGTGCGCGAGACCGGCGTGCGCGTGCACCTCGCACGCCTGTCGTCGGCCGACGGCGTCGCCATGGTGCGCGCGGCGAAGGCGGATGGGCTGCCGGTGAGCTGCGACGTCGCGGTGCACCACCTGCATCTGTGCGACGTCGACATCGGCTGGTTCGATCCTCAGGCTCACCTGGTGCCGCCGCTGCGCAGCACGCGCGATCGCGCCGCACTCCGTGCCGGGCTCGCCGACGGCACGATCGACGTCGTGTGCTCGGATCACACGCCCGTCGACGACGACGCGAAGCAGTTGCCGTTTGCCGAGGCCGAGCCCGGAGCCACCGGGCTGGAACTGCTCTTGCCGCTCACGCTCAAATGGGCCGCGACGGACAAGGTGCGATTGTCCGATGCGCTGGCAAAGATCACTCACAATCCGGCACATGTGCTCGGCATCGATGCCGGCCATCTCGGTGTCGGCCAGGCCGCCGATGTCTGCGTATTCGATCCCTCGGCCCACTGGACGGTGGAGCCGCGCGCGCTGCGGAGCCAGGGCAAGAACACGCCGTTCCTGGGCCTCGAGGTGTCGGGCCGCGTGCGGGCGACACTCGTGGGTGGCCAGGTCGTCTACGAAGGCTGATGCACGCCCGCTGCTAAGATGCGGGCGTTATCCGTTCGGAGCTATGCCGTGCCGTCCCGAGACGAACCTTCCACCCGCTCGCCGTCGCGTCCCGTGGCCGATCACCTGGTCGTCGTGCGCCATCAGGTCACGAGCGCGGAGCGCGCCGCGCGCGCGAGGCATGCCGGCGCCGTCGTCTGGTTAACAGGGCTGCCGGGCTCGGGCAAGTCCACGCTCGCGATGGGGCTCGAGCGCCGGTTGTTCGACCAGGGCTGGCATGCCTACACGCTCGACGGCGATAACATGCGACATGGCCTGAATGCGGACCTGGGCTTCTCGCCGGCGGACCGTCAGGAAAATATCCGGCGCGTGGGGGAGGTTGCCGCGCTGTTTGCCGATGCCGGCGCGATCTGCATCACGGCATTCATCTCGCCGTACCGCGAGGACCGCAGGCGCGCGCGCGCGGCCGCCGGCGCGCGCCACTTCTTCGAGGTGTACGTGAACACCGCGCTCGCCGCGTGTGAGCGCCGCGACCCGAAAGGGCATTACCGCAAGGCGCGGGCGGGGTTGATCAAGGACTTCACCGGCGTCGACGCGCCCTACGAAGTCCCGGAACAGCCGGACCTCCGTATCGACACCGAGGCGCAGGACGTCGACGCCAGCGTGTTGCAGCTTCTGGCTTACGTTGTCGCGCGGTGCGGGGTCCCGTCCGCCGATCGGTCGCCTGCGTGACCGTGCGCAGGCGGGCTGGTCGCCCGCTCGCTCTAGGTCGAAGCGGGTCGCGGGCTGGATTCGCTCACCTGGCGCCGGGGATGCCGCCGGCCCCGACGGCGGGGCGCATCATGTCATTGATCTGATTCTTGTCCGTGGTCGAAGTGACGCCGGCCCCGGCGCGATCGTTTCTGGAAATCCGGCTGCCGGTGACGTAGACCTTGTCGTCGTCGTCCGACGCCTGAGTGCCGGTCGTCGAGCAACCGGCCGAGAGCGTGGCCGCAAGGGCGGTGGCAAGGATCAGGTTGAATCGCATCATCGGCATCCCGGTATGTTGTTGGCGCCGCGAGCGCGGCGGACGCCGGATTTTATACGAGGAGCGACGCTCGCGCTATCCCTGCGGCTTCTTCGGCAGCCGGCCCAGCAGGTGAAACTCGTCGTTCGGGCGCATCGCGATCAGGTCGGCCATCCGGTTCGACAGCGCGAAGAACGCCGCGATGGCGCCGATGTCCCAGATGTCTTCGTCGGCGAACCCCTGACCGCGCAGCACCGCAAAGTCTTCGTCGACGATGTTGGCGCTGTCGAGCGCCACCTTGAGGGCGAAGTCCAGCATCGCTTTCTGGCGCGGCGTGATGTCGGCTTTTCTGTAGTTTACAGCGACCTGATCGGCGACCACCGCGTTCTTCGCGTAGACGCGCAGGATTGCGCCGTGCGCGACGACGCAATAGAGGCAATCGTTGGCGCCCGACGTCGCTACGACGATCATCTCGCGCTCGGCTTTGGAGAGTCCGCTGCCCTCCTTGTCCATCAGCGCGTCGTGATAGGCGAAGAAGGCGCGGAACTCGTCCGGACGGTGGGCCAGCGTGAGGAACACGTTGGGTACAAAGCCGGCCTTCTCCTGCACCTCGAGGATCCGCGCGCGGACGTCAGCGGGCAGATCTTCGAGTTTCGGGACAGGATAACGGCTAATCGAAGGTGGGGTCATGCCCACAAGTTGACCAGCGAAAAGCTCTGCCAGGGTTTGTGCACGCCATCCCCACCACCGAGGCGGTCAATGGTCCTTTCTGAATCTCCCCAGCCAATGCTCCATCTGCTTGCCTGCAGCCTCGCGGCCCCCGAGTCCGAACGACAGGGCCACGGCCACCGCCACCGCCCCGAAGGTCAGCAGGAACGCGAGGTTCACGATGTCGTCGGCGATGCCCATCGCGCGCAACCCCATCGCGATGACCAGGCCCAGTATGGCGACCCGCGCGATGGCGGCGAGGCTCTCGGAGTTCGTGGTATCGGCGCGGCGAATCGCGTCGTGGGCGATGTTGGCCAGCCAGAAGCCGATGACGAGGATCGTAGCGCCGAGGACGATGTCGCCCCCAAGCCTGATGAATAGCGTTACGACATCGCGAACCTGGGTGAAATCGAGGCGGTTCGCCGCTTCCACGGTCGCGAACAGCATCGCGAAGAACAGGACCAGCATCGCTACGAGCTGCGACGGCTGCACGCCCCCGGCGAAGACGCCCCCGAGGCCGAGCTTCTCCGGCAGCGTGTCGAAACCCATGCTGTTCAACAGGCGCCCGAGCAACGCGGCGGCAAATTTGGCGACGTAGTAGGTGACCACGAGAATCAACGCGGCGGCCACGATGTTCGGAACCGCCGCGAGCATCTTGCCCAGCATGTCGGTCGCAGGTCGCGAAATCGCGTCGATCCGGAGCGCATCGAGCGCGGCGATCAGCGCGGGCACGAAGACGAAGATCAGCACGATGTTGCCGATGATTTGCGAGATGCGCAGCGTCGGATCGAGTCCCAGGCGATGCGCGCCCTGGTCGGCGCCGGCGGCCGCGAGAATGTTCGTTACGAGGCCCGCCAGTACCTTTCCAAGCAGCCACCCGGCAAAGCCGATGAGGAACGCGGCGAACAGGTTCGGCAGGATGTCCAGGATCTTGGTCACCATCACCTTGACCGGATCGAGCAATCCGCCCAAGTCGAAGACGTTCAGGATCGCGGGGACGAACAGGAGAATCACCAGCCAGAACAGCATGTCGCCGACGCTCTTGCGCATCGGTTGCATGCCGGCGTTGGCCGAGAGCTTTTCGTCCAGGCCGCTCGCATCGAGCGCTCGGTTGACGATCGCGCGCAATGCGACCGCGGCAAGCCAGGCGACGAGCACGAGCAGGACGCCGGCGACCAGGCGCGGCAGATAGGCGGCGATCTGTTTGACCAGGACCTCGAACGGCCCTGAGGCAAGCGTCAGATCGAGCGAATTGAACACACCGATCAGAGCGACGAGGATGATCAGCCAGAAGGCTGCGGCGGAGACCACCGTTTCCAGGTCGAATTTCTGCTCGGTCGTGTCGGCGATCCGCCTGTTCAGCCGCGCCGCGGCGAGCAGCCGGCGGATCCCGGCCCGTACGAAGACGGCTACGATCCAGCCGATGATGAGGATGACGATTGCGGCGAGGATACGCGGCGCTTCCGCGCCCAATGCATTTCCTAGCGAGTTGCCTATTGCCGAGAAGTCCATGGTGCCTCCCATCCGTGAACGTCAGTACAAGCCAATCCTCCAAGGTCCGAGCGGCTTCGATCGGAGCCGCCGTTCGTCTCAGTGCGGATGATTATCCTTTGTAGTACCTGGTCACCTAGGGGCTGAGTTCGAGCGTCAGGCCCGTGTCCGTGACTTAGTAGATCCCGCAGAACGTCCGCGGAAAACTGCGGGGAGCACTATACGCCTGCCGAGCCCATGGGTACGAGATTATCGCTATTCCGCTGTCGATTCTCCAGATACGCCCGGCGGGCGGGTCTTCGAAGTTCAGGGCGGGTATCGGCTGGCGACTGTCGCGGACTCCGGAGCGCGCCTACCCGTTGCGCCATCGCAACCGCGCGCCGCCTTGACCGCCGTGCCGGGCGATACTACGCTGCGCGGGGTGAGACAAACGCGAACTTCCCATGCGCTCTGCGCGCTCTTCCTGGCGCTCGCATGCACGCCGTGTATCGGCCAGGCGGCGTCGATCAAGGGCAAGGTCGTCGTCGACGGCCCCGTTCCGCCGCAGAAGAAGATCGAGGTGACGATCGACCAGTACGTGTGCGGCAACGAGAAGGAGCCGGGCGACCTCCTGGTGTCGCCGCAGAAGGAATTGCGAAACGCGGTCGTGTGGCTGGAGAATCCGCCCGCCGCGGCAGCCGCGCCGGTGCAGCCCGCCAAGGTCGAGATCGACCAGAACGGATGCGCCTTCATCCCGCGGGTGGTGGTCGTCCCGGCGGGCGGCACCGTCGATTTCCTGAACAGCGACCGCCTGCTCCACAACATTCATGCGGAGCCCAAGCTCAACGTTTCGTTCAACCGCACGCAGCCCAAGAGCCGCACGATCCCGGTCACGTTCGCCAAGCCGGAGATCGTGAAGATCAACTGCGACCTGCACTCGTGGATGGCGGCGTGGGTCGTCGTGGCGGCGCATCCCTGGTATGCGATCACGGGCGCCGACGGGCAGTTTGCCTTCGACAATCTGCCGCCCGGACAGTACAACCTGCAAGTCTGGCACGAGCGGCTGGGGACGGTCCCTGCCAGTGTCACCGTGACCGAGCAGCAGCCCGGCCGCGTGACCGTCGAGATGAAGCTGCGCTGACCGCAGGCGGTCAGGGCGTGACGTCGATCTTTTTCGAGGCTTCCCAGGCCGCGGAATGGTTGGGTTCCGCGAGCGCGCGCAGCGATCCGCCTTCGTCGAGCGCTATCGTGAAGGTCACCTTCGGCGCCGAATAAACGGGGTGCAGGTAGACGCGCGCGATCTCCGCCGTGTCCTTGTAGAGCGCGATGTAGCGGATCGAGTGCTCGGCCAGCGACGGGTGCTGTCCGCCCGCGCCGACGCTCACGGTGACGTCGAACCACTCGCCCCGCTTGACGGAGTCGGGCGCGACGATCTTCGGCGAGTGCTTCGCGTCGATCGTCGTATGGAGCTGGCGATACTCTGGCGTGAACTGCTCGGCCTGCTCGCCGGCAGCGAGCGCGAGGGATGCGCCAAACGCCAGGAAAACGCCCAGCGAGGCGAGGGGGGTCCGGGATGGACCCATGATCGAGCGTTCCATGGTCACCTCCGTTAGGTTAGGGCCTTCGAACAGGCCCTAGGTCTCGGGCAGGATCTCGCGCACGAGGGTCATGAGCTCGCGCGGGCTGTACGGCTTCGCGAGGTAGCGGGTGGCGCCGGCTGCCGCCGCCTTTTCCCGGTCGCCGGAGAGCGCGAACGAGGTGATGATGACGATCGGGATCTCGCTCGTGCGGGCATCGGCGCGCAGCGTCCGCGTCGCGTCAAGGCCTGACATCTTGGGCAGCTGGACGTCCATCAGGATCAGGTCCGGCCGCTCCGCGAGCGCCATCGCGACGCCGGATTCGCCGTCGACCGCCTCGATCAGCCGGTACGACGTCTGACTCAGGAGCTGCCGGACGATCTTCCGGTTGAACTCGTTGTCCTCGACGTAGAGAATGGTCCGTGCGTTCATGCGTCATCGCCTTTCGTCTGCAACGGGACGGCGAAGGAGAATGTGCTGCCCCTGCCGATCTCGCTATCGACCCAGATGCGTCCACCGTGCATCTCCACGAACTTCTTGGTGATGCTCAAGCCCAGGCCCGTACCGCCGTACTCGCGCGTGACCGTCGAGTCGAGCTGGCGGAATTCCTTGAACACGTTCTCGACCTCTTCCTTCGGAATGCCGATGCCCGTATCCGACACGCGATAGACGAGCTCGTTCCCGTTCTGCGTGACGCCGATCTCGACTTTGCCCTGCCGCGTGAACTTGATCGCGTTGGCGGCGAGGTTCATCAGGCACTGCGTGATCCGGCCGCTGTCGCCGTGGGCGACGGGAAGGGTCTCGGGCACGTCGACGGTGAAAGCAAGCCCCTTTTCGGCCGCGAGCGAGCGCAGGGAAGCGTAGACGACATCGACGACCTCGCGGATCGAGTAGTCGGTAAGCGCGAGCTGCATGCGGCCGGCCTCGATCTTCGAGAGGTCGAGCACGTCGTTGATGAGGCGGAGCAGGTGGCGTCCGTTCACGTCGATGTCCGAGAGCGGCTCCCTGAGCTTGGGCGGCAGCTCGCCGTAGAGGCCGTCCAGCACCATCTCGGTGAAGCCCAGGATCGCGTTCATCGGCGTGCGCAGCTCGTGGCTCATGTTGGCCAGGAATTCGGATTTTGCCTTGCTGGTCTCGGCCAGCTGGAGGTTGAGGCGTCCAAGCTCGGCCGCCGCTTGCCGCTGCTCGACGTCGAAGCGATGGAGCTCGCGGCTCATGTGGTTCATCCGGTCGACCAGTGCGCCGAGCTCGTCGCGATTCGGCACCTGGATCTGTCCGCCGAAGCGACCCGCGGCCACCCGGTCGAGGAAGCCCTGCGCCTCGCGCACGGGCAGGATGAACGACCACGAGATGACGAAACCGCAGATGAGCGCGAACAGCACGGCGCTGACGGCGAAGGCGCCGGTCAGGATCAGCGAGCGGCGGTTCGCCGCGGTCACGCTGTCGCGCAACCGCGTCATCCGGTCCTGCTGCGCGGCGACGAGCTGCCCGACCTGCGCGGTGATGTCACTGTCGAGCTTCTCCTGGCGGTGCAGGAGCGCCCCCACGACCGGGCCGAGCTTGCCGTCGCGGATCGCGTTGGCCATGTCCGCGACGACGGCCATCGCCTCGTCCTGCGCCGAACGGATTCGCTCCACCATCGCTTGCTCGGTCGTGCCCGTTGCCTCCACCTTCGCGAGGCTGTCGTTGAACCGGTTGTTCTCGCGCAGGATTCGCGAGATCGCGGCCTCGTCCTGGGACAGGAGCGCCAAGTCCGTGTAGTGCATCTGGCGCGCGAGCGCGTGCTCGCCCTGCTGCGCGAGGCTCACGAGTTCGTGCGCCTCGTCCAGCAGATGGTTCTGGCGCGTCGCGTTGACGATCGTCTCGAGGCTCACGAGCGCCATCGCGATGAACACCGATGTCACCATCAGGAACGCCGCGAGCAGCTTCGTATGCACCGACGCGCGGATGCCGGCGACCCACAGCACGAGCCTGTGCAGCGGGGTTCGGCTCTGGACGAGCTCCGCGAGGTGCTCGATCCCGGTTTCCGAAGGCGGCGCCGAATTGTCGAGCTCTGTCTGCACGAGTCGCGCAATGCGCGGATTCCTTGTCGAGCGCGGGGCGAGGCCGTATATTAATCCGGCCGCCGGGACCAAAACGCCGATGAGAACACCTCCCCGCATCCTCATCGTCGACGACAACCCTACGAACGTCAAGGTCCTGGCGACGCGCCTCGCGGCGGAGGGCTACGAGGTCATCACCGCCGGCGACGGCGAGGCGGGCCTTGCCGCCGCGCGCGAGCAGACGCCGGACCTGATGCTGCTCGACGTGATGATGCCGAAGCTCGATGGCTTCGAGGTGTGCCGCCGGCTGCGCGCCGATCCTGCCTTTCCGTTCACACCAATCATTATGGTGACGGCGATGGCGGACTCGCGCGACGTGGTCGCCGGACTCGAGGCCGGCGGCGACGAGTACCTGACGAAGCCCGTCGACCATGCCGCACTCGCCGCGCGGGTGCGCTCGATGCTGCGGATCAAGCGGCTGCACGACACCGTGGGCTCTCTCGCCGACGAGGTGAAGGCGCTCAACGCATCGCTCGAGCGCCGCGTCGCCGAGCAGGTGGGCGAGATCGAACGCATCGGCCGCCTGCGGCGCTTCTTCTCGCCAAAGCTGGCCGAGCTCATCGTCAACGGCGGCGCCGACGATCCGCTCAAGAGCCATCGCCGCGAGATCACGGTCGTCGTGGTCGACCTGCGTGGCTTCACCGCGTTCGCCGAGGTCGCCGAACCGGAGGAAGTGATGGGTGTCCTGCGCGAGTATCACCAGGTCGTGGGATCGCTCGTCGTCGAGAACGAGGGCACGCTCGAGCATTTCACCGGCGACGGCATGACGATCCTGTTCAACGATCCGGTGCCCATCCCCAACCCGGCTGAGCGTGCGGTACGGATGGCGCTCGCGATCCGCGAGCGCGTCGGCCGCAAGGCGGAGGACTGGGTCAAGCGCGGCTACGAGCTCGGGCTCGGCATCGGCATCGCGCAGGGCTTCGCGACGATCGGCGCCATCGGCTTCGAGGGCCGCCTGGACTACAGCGCGATCGGCACGGTGACGAACCTGGCGGCGCGACTGTGCGGCGAGGCGGCCAGCAACCAGATCCTCATTTCGCAGAAGGTCTGCGTGGCGGTGGAGTCGTTCGCCGAGGTGGGTCCCGAGCAGGTCCTGCGGCTCAAAGGCTTCCACCGCCCGATCATCTCGCACCGCGTCCGGGGGCTCAGGCCGCCCGACGGCCTCGCGGCGCCCGGCGGCGCCCCACCCGACGACGCGACGCGGGCTACGTCTTAGGCGGCACGTAGCCGGACGGCATCGCCGCGCCGGCGCCGAAGAAGTGCTGCTCCATCTGCTCGGCGAGCCACTTCCGCGCGCGCGGGTCGGCGAGCGAGAGGCGGTTCTCGTTGACGAGCATCGTCTGATGCTTGAGCCATGCGGCCCACGCCTCTTTCGAGACGTTCTCGTAGATCCGTTTGCCGAGCTCGCCCGGGTACGGCGGAAAATCGAGACCCTCGGCCTCGCGGCCGAGCTTCACGCAGTGGATCATTCGTGCCATGGGTGCTCCTAGAGCTTCTTGCGGTAGACCTGCGATTTGCGCTGATAGTTGTACAGGGCCTGCTTCTGGCGCGGCAGGTCGGCGAGCGTTGCGTTGTGGAAGCCGCGCTCGAGGAACCACTGCGACGTCCGCGTCGTGAGCACGAACAGGTGCGAAAGCTTGAGCCTTCGCGCGCGCGCCTCGATCTCGTGCATCAGCGCCTCGCCGTAGCCTTCGCGCCGGAAATCCGGGTGGACGGCGAGCGCGGCGAGCTCTCCCACCTTCTCCTCGGGAAATGCGTAGAGCGCGGCGCATCCGATGATCCCGTTGTCGTATTCAGCGACGATGAACCGCTCGATTTCCGTCTCGAGGCGTTCGCGGGAGCGGCGGACGAGGACGCCCTCGGCCTCGAGCGGCTCGATGACCGACAGGATGCCGCCGACGTCGTCGATTGTCGCGTTGCGCATGTTCGCGAGCGGCGCCGCCGCGATCATCGTACCCACGCCGTCGCGCGTGAAGAGCTCGAGCAGGAGCGCGCCGTCGAGGTGGCGGCTGATCAGATGCGCGCGACGCACGCCGTTGTCGCACGCCTTGATCGCACACGGCAGGTAGAGCCTGACGTCCGCGGGAAGCCGGCCGCGCGACGACGCGAGGATGGTTTCGGCGTCGCGTGTCGACAGCTCGGTCAAGAGCTGTCGGCGGCCGTTGCGCACGCCGTCGGTGTCCATCAGGAACACGAGCTTGTGCGCGCCCAGGCGGACCGCGACCTGGGTCGCCACTTCCTCGAGCGCGAGATTGAAGATCTCGCCAGTGGGGGAGTAGCCGAGAGGCGAGATCAGCACGATGTCGCCGTCGTCGAGACGCTGGCGGATCGCGTCGGTATCGACGCGACGCACCTCGCCGGTCAGGAGCATGTCGACACCGTCGACGACGCCCAACGGCTTCGCCGTGATGAAGTTGCCCGACGACACGCGGATGCGCGCGCCCGCCATCGGCGAGTTCGCGATGCCGAGCGAGAGCAAGGCCTCGATCCGGCTCCGCACTTGGCCTCCGGCCTCGAGGACGCAGTCCATCGTCTCGGGATCGGTGACCCGCAGCCCGAACGCATAGCGGCTTTCGATGTCCTGCTGGGCGAGAATCGCCTCGATCTGCGGGCGTGAGCCATGGACGACAACGAGATGCACGCCGAGGCTGTGCAGCAGGTTCAGGTCGTGGATGATGCCGAGGAACGTCTCGTCGGCGACCACCTCGCCGCCGAACGCGATGACGAACGTCTTGCCGCGGAACGCGTGGATGTAAGGTGCGGCCAAACGAATCCACTGGACGAACGCGCGCGTGGTCGCGGAATGCGCGGTCGGTGCGGCGATGGGCGCGGGCGGCATCAGGCGGGCGCTTCGGCGGGGCGTTCGGGCCCGGTCGGGGCCGCCGGATTATAGCGTCCCCTCCTGGCCGCGCTCGTATAATTGAGCATGTCGTCGCCGCTTCTCGACCACCTCAATCCTGAGCAACGCGCGGCTGTTACGCTGCCGCACGTCTCGGCGCTGATCCTGGCCGGCGCAGGCAGCGGCAAGACACGCGTCCTCACCACGCGTATCGCGTGGCTGCTCGCGACGGGTCAGGCATCGCCGCTGTCGATCCTCGCAGTCACGTTCACGAACAAGGCGGCGAAGGAGATGCTGACCCGGCTGTCCGCGATGACGCCGGTCAACATCCGGGGCATGTGGATCGGCACGTTCCACGGCCTGTGCAATCGGATGCTTCGCGCGCACTACCGCGACGCTCGCCTGCCGCAGCTGTTCCAGATCATGGACACGCAGGACCAGCTCGCGCTGATCAAGCGCCTGTACAAGGCGCACGATCTCGACGACAACCGCTACCCGCCTCGGCAGCTCCAGCAGGTCATCGCCGATGCGAAGGAGAAGGGACAGCGCCCGAATCAGGTCGAGGCGGGCGACGATTTCACGCGCCGGCTGGTCGAGTACTACGCGCTTTACGAGGCGATGTGCCAGCGCGAGGGCGTGGTCGATTTCGCCGAGCTCCTGTTGCGAAGCTACGAGCTCCTGGCCGGACACGATGCGCTGCGCGACCACTACCGGCGCCGCTTCTCGCACCTGCTCGTCGACGAGTTCCAGGACACGAACGAGCTCCAGTACCGCTGGCTCAAGCTTCTGGCCGGCCCGGCGACCGCGGTCTTTGCCGTCGGCGACGACGACCAGTCGATCTACGCGTTCCGCGGCGCGAACGTCGCCAACATGCAGCACTTCGAGCGCGATTTCGCAATAGCCGGGCTGCCGGTCACGCTGATCAAGCTCGAGCAGAACTATCGCTCGCACGGGCACATCCTCGATCTCGCCAACGCGCTCATCCGCAACAACCAGGTGCGGCTCGGCAAGAACCTCTGGACGAGCGAAGGCGCGGGGGAACCGGTGCGCGGCTTCGCGGCTCCGTCCGATACCGACGAGGCGGCGTTCATCGTCGACATCGCAAAAGGGCTCGCGGCCGAGGGCCTCGCGCTGTCCGAGGTCGCCGTGCTCTATCGGTCGAACGCGCAATCGCGGGTGGTCGAGCATGCGCTCTTCAACGCAGCGGTCCCGTACCGCGTCTATGGCGGGATGCGGTTCTTCGAGCGCGCCGAAGTGAAGCATGCGCTCGCGTACCTCCGGCTGCTCGCGGCGTCCGGTGACGACGGGGCATTCCTGCGCGTCGCCAACTTTCCGCCGCGGGGGATTGGCGCGCGGACCCTCGAGTCGCTGCAGGACATGGCCCGCGAGCAAGGAACGAGCTTGTGGGACGGGGCGCGCGCGGGTGTCGTCAAGGGTAAGGCCGGCGCGAGCCTCACCCAGTTCGTCGCGCTGATCGAATCGCAGCGCACTGCGAGCGCGGGGCTCACGCTGCCCGAGGCGGTGTCCGACGTCATCGAGCGCTCCGGGCTCAAAGCCCACTATCGCGCCGAAAAGGACGGGCAGGATCGGCTCGACAACCTCGAGGAGCTTGTCAACGCGGCCGATGGCTTCCTGCGCGAAGCCGACCTGGCCGTCGATGCGCCGATTGCGCTCGCCGATGCGCCAGATGCCGCCGCGCAGGGCGCCGTCGATCCGTTGACTGCGTTCCTCGCGCATGCCGCGCTCGAGGCGGGCGAGACACAGGCCGCGGAAGGGCGGCCGGCGCTGCAGCTCATGACGGTGCATGCGGCGAAGGGGCTCGAGTTCCACACGGTCTTCGTGACTGGGCTCGAAGAAGGCTTGTTTCCGCACGAGAACAGCCTGTCCGAGTACGACGGTGTCGAGGAGGAGCGGCGCCTCATGTACGTCGCCGTCACCCGCGCGCGCCGGCGGTTGTACCTCACGCATGCGCAAAGCCGGATGCTGCACGGCCAGGTCCGCTACAACATCGCGTCGCGCTTCATCGACGAGGTGCCGCGCGATCAGCTGTCGTGGCTGTCGCCGCCGCGGCGGCGTTCGCGTGAGGCCATCGACGTCGACGTCGCGGAGTGGGGCACGGCCCCGCGCGCCTGGCCATCGGCGCCCGGCGCAACGGGTGGACCGCCGCGGGGCGCACCGGGGGCGCCGGCATGGCGCATCGGCCAGAGCGTGCGCCACGCGAAGTTCGGTGTAGGGGTGATCATCGACGCGGAAGGCCGCGGCGCCGATGCGCGCGTGCAGGTCAACTTCCGCGACGGCGGTGCGAAGTGGCTCGCGCTCGAGTACGCGAAGCTCGAAGCGGCCTAGCCTAGTTCGCCGCGACCCTGAAGCCGCTGAACCCGGCGTCCATCAGCCACCACTTCCATTTCGGCACCGAGTGGTACGGCAGCGCGAGCCCGCTGCCGACACGAGTGGGCTCTCCCCTTACCATCTCGAACGCGATGGTCGACGGCGTGCCGCCCGTCACGACGTTGCACGACCAGTTGTCGCGATCGGTGACGGTGCAGTCGGTGTACCTCCCCGATGGCGCATCGGAGCCGCGGATCCAGTACAGCACTTCCTGGCGGGCCTTGCTCGCGCGAAACGCGTAGCGCTTGCCGGGAACGAGGTGCCCGGTGCAGCGGGCGCCTTCCCAGGACCCGGCCGCGCAATCGACGGTGAAGATCGTGCGCTCGCCCTGCAGCGTGATCCGGTCACTGAACCAGAGCAGCGCGGCGACCAGCAACAAGGCGAGGACGACCCAGACGAACCTCCGTATTCTCGATCCGCGCCGCGCGCCGTCGTCCTGCATCATCCTCCCTCCCGCGTCTCCGGCATCGAACGCCGTCGCGAAGTCGCCTGGGGGCCCGCTGCGTTGGCGGCTCTCTCCAGTATCGATTCGTTATGGTAGGCGAGTTCGCCAATGCCGCGCCAGTCCGCCCGGCGGTGAGTACCGATCATGCCTGGCGGGGGTGCAGCCGGTGCTGCGCAAGACATCGGGAGCTAGCCGGGTGAGTCGGTCCCGCGCCTCCGGTCCGCCCGGCCGCTCGTCCGGATGGAAAATGTCGCGGTAGCTCACATAGTCGGAGATGTGGAGCGTCGCCACGAAAAAAGCGAGATAAGGCAGCAAAGCGAACATCAGGATTGTGTACCCCGCATCGCGCGGCGCGAGCGCAGCGATCAGCGCGGCGGCGGCAGCAGGCAGCACGACGCCGTAGAAGAACAGCAGGAGTCCGTATACGAGAATGGGCCGCCAGTTCGCCATGGCCGCACGGAGACTTGTCCCCAGCGCGCGCGCTGCGCCGCAATTCTGGAACACGACGAGCGCGGGCGCGAACCACAGGGCGAGCAGCACGGGCAGCGCGCAGAGCGCACCGAACAGCATCGCCCCTTGAACGTCGCTGCGCCGGAGCAACGCTTCGTCGGGACGGGTCGTGCCGGACAGCACTTCGAGTACCTTGCCGCCATCGACCCACGACGTGGCGACGACGGCGCCCGTCATCCCGGCAACGAGGACGACGCCCAGCGGCAGCAGCGCCGCAAGGTTCGCGCGGAACCCGCGAAAGAGGTGCGCGATGGCCGGCGGCTCGCCTCGCTCCTGCGACCACGCGGCGGCGAGGAAGCCGACGGCGAAGACAGGTTTCAACAGCGGCGCGACGAAAGCGCCGACCCAGGGTACGACGTCGATCGAGACCAGAATGACGTAGTAGACGAGCAGCAGGAGCAGCCAGCGGACACGATGCGCCCACAGCATCGCGAACGCATCCCGCAGCCAGTGCGCGCCGTGCGAGGCGTTGCGGCGGGCGAACGTGAGCGTCGCGGCAGCCGAGGCGCTCACAGGGGGGTCGCTGCGCGCGGCGGCGCCGGCAATGGATCGGGGAGGCGCATGGGCCGCGCGATGCGGTCTCTCAGGATTCGCTCGAAATGCGCGGGATCCTTTGCGTGCACGAGCTCGCCCGGCCTCGGCAGGTGGAGATCGTAGAGGCGCGAGAGCCAGAACCGGAGGGCGGCCGCGCGCAAGAGTGCGGACCACTGCGAACGCTCGTCGCTTTCGAGCGGACGCACCGCCTGGTAGGCGCCGACGAGCGCCTCGACCAGCTCGGGGACAAATGCGCCGCGCACGTCGCCGTCGCGAGCGATGCACCAGTCGTTGACGGTGATGGCGAGATCGAAGGCGAGGAAGTCGGTCGCGGCGAACCCGAAGTCGACGATGCCCGACACCCGAGTGCCCTCGAACAGCACGTTGTCGCGGAACAGGTCGCCGTGGATCGCCGCACGGGGCAAGGTGCCCTTGCCATAACCTGTCTGAAACTTGATCTCGGCGGCGAGCAGCGCATTGCGTTCGGCGTCGAGGTGTGGGCGCACCGCACGCGCGGCCTGGCGCCACCAGCCGGGGCCGCGCCGGTTGGTGAGGCGAGGGCGATAGGCCCGCGAGGCGATGTGCAGGCGCGCGAGCGCGGCGCCGACCGCAGCGCAGTGCTCGGCATCCGGCGCGATGATCGGCGTGCCCTCGACACGGGAGACGAGCCCGGCCGGCTTGCCGTTCAGCAGGCTGAAGAAAGCGCCCGTGCGATCCGGCTCGGGCGCCGGGCACTCGACGCCGGCGTGCGCGAGGTGGGCCATCAGGTTCAGGTAGAACGGGAGCTCTTCGGCGGGCAAGCGCTCGTAGAGCGTGAGCACGTAACGCCCCTTCGTCGTCGTGACGAAGTAGTTGGTGTTTTCGATGCCAGCCGCGATCGGCGCGAGCTCGGTCGGCGACCCGACCGCGTAGCGCGCAAGCCAGGCTTCGAGCTCTTCGGGCGAGACTTGCGTATAGACCGACATCGTCCGTCGCGGCGCGCTAGGGCGCCACGACAGCGGCGGCCACGCGCGGGGGGTTAGCGGCTTACCACGTTAACAGCACCCACATCGGCACCTTGAGCGCCGTGTCGAGGCTGTCGCGGCGTATGAACGTGTTGCCGCCAGGCGTGGGGATCAGCAGGACGATCGCCCGTGCCGCGGCGCTGGCGGGAACCCAGACGAGAACTGCCATCGACGCGAGCCTCTCGACCCTGTCGCGGTCCCGTTGCGTGATCGTGATCTCCGGACCGAGGTCGGCGTCATCGACGCCGGGCGGCGGCGGAATCTCGGGCAGCGGCTCGGTGACCGGCTTGGTGGCGTCGGCGGCGCGTGCCGGGTGCGGCGGCCATCAGCGCGGCAAAGACGATGACGGCGAGCGGGCGGGCGAAGCGGCTCATGCGCGAATCTCTAGGCTACATTCTAGCAGAGCGCGCCCGAGGATCGTCGCGCGGACTCCGCATTGCTTAGAGGTTCTGCCTTTGCGCGCGTTCCAGAAACGCCGCTCGGAATCCCTGCTCCGGCTGCGGCCGCTCGCGCGCCGTCGCGGAGCTAGAGGTTCAGCATGCGGGCCCGCTCTTCGCGGGTCGGCTGGAATCCACGGTTTTCGTAGAAGCTGAAGATCGCCTCGACGATGTCGGCCGGCTCCTCGAGGATCTGCATCAGCTCGAGATCCTTCTCGCCGATCATCCCCTCGCCAACCAGTGCCGTGGTCAGCCAGTCGATCAGTCCCTGCCAGAACGCGCGGCCAACGAGGATGATGGGAATCCGCCGGCTCTTGCCGGTCTGCACCAGCGTCAAGCACTCCGACAGCTCGTCGAGCGTGCCGAAGCCGCCGGGCAGCACAACGTAGGCGGAGGCCCAGCGCACGAACATCATCTTCCGCGCGAAGAAGTAGCGGAAGTCGAAGCTCTCGTCCTGGAAGTCGTTGCCCCCCTGCTCATGCGGCAGCAGGATGTTGAGGCCGATGGCAGGCGAGCGACCGGCAAATGCGCCCTTGTTCGCCGCTTCCATGAGACCCGGGCCGCCGCCCGAGATCACCGCGAAGCCCGCGTCCGAGAGCAGGCGCGCGATCTTCTCGGCCTTTTCGTAATACGGATGGCCCTCGTGGATGCGCGCGCTGCCGAACATCGACACCGCGGGACGCATGCCGCGCAGCCGTTCGGTCGCCGCGGTGAACTCTGCCATAATCCCCAGCACCCGCCAGGCTTCCTGCCCGTTGGTTGTGTACATCGCCTGGGGATCGATGAGCTCCGGGATTTTGCGGGTGGATGCCATGCCTTCGCTCGTCCTCGTTGACGGTTCGTCTTACCTCTACCGGGCGTATCACGCGCTGCCCGATCTCCGCACCTCGCGCGGGGAGCCGACGGGGGCGCTGCGCGGTGTCGTGTCGATGCTCCGGAGAATAGCCCAAGACGAGAAGCCCGACTACTTCGCGGTCGTGTTCGATGCACCGGGCAAGACGTTCCGCGACGATTGGTATCCGGAGTACAAGGCGAATCGTCCGCCGATGCCGGACGATCTTGCCGCCCAGATCAAGCCGCTGCACGACGTCGTGCGCGCAGAGGGCTGGCCGCTCCTGATGATCGATGGCGTCGAAGCCGATGACGTGATCGGGACGCTCGCGCTGCAGGCGGCAGCCGCCGGCGTCGATTGCACGGTGTCGACGTCCGACAAGGACCTGGCGCAGCTCGTGCGGCCGGGAATCCGGCTCGTGAACACGATGAGCAACGAAAAACTCGACGAGGCGGGCGTGCTCGCGAAGTTCGGTGTCCGCGCCGGTCAGGTGCTCGACCTGCTTGCGCTCACCGGCGACGCCGTCGACAACGTTCCGGGCGTGCCGAAGGTCGGACCGAAGACGGCGGCGAAGTGGCTCTGCCAGTACGGTTCGCTCGACGAAGTCATCGCGCACGCGAACGAGATCGGAGGCGTCGTCGGCGACAATTTGCGCGCGACGCTCGCATGGCTGCCGACGGGCAGGAAGCTCTTGACCGTGAAGACCGACTGCGTGCTGCCGGTGAAGCTCGCCGATCTCGCGCGCGGGCAGCCCGCACGGGCCGAGTTGCGCTCGCTGTACGAGCGCTTCGAATTCAAGAGCTGGCTCAAGGATGCCGACGATGCGGGGACGCCCGATCCGGGCGGCGCGATCGCCGATCGCGCGGCGCGAGAGGATACGCGGCGCTTCGACGACGCCGGCACGCCTGCGGCGACGCCCGTAAATGTGGAACGCCATTACGAAACAGTGCTGGACCACGCGGCGTTCGAGCGCTGGGTGACCGCAATCGGGAGCACCGAGCTCGTGTGCATCGACACCGAGACGACGAGCCTCGATCCGATGCAGGCGCGGATCATCGGACTGGCGTTCGCCCTCGGGCCCGGCCGTGCCTGCTACATTCCGCTCGCCCATCGCTACCCTGGCGCGCCGGACCAGCTGCCGCGAGATGAGGTGCTCGCTCGGCTCGCGCCGTGGCTCGCCGATCCGACGAAGAAGAAGGTCGGGCAGAACGTGAAGTATGACCAGCACGTCTTCGCGAACCACGGCCTGGTCCTCGCCGGCATCGCGCATGACACGCTTCTCGAGTCGTACGTCCTCGAGGCGCATCGTCCGCACGACATGGACAATCTCGCGTGGCGGCACCTGGGCGTGAAGACGATCGCCTACGCCGAGGTGACGGGGAAAGGGGCGAAGCAGATCGGGTTCGACCAGGTAGCGATCGACGACGCGACCCGTTATTCCGCCGAGGATGCCGATATCGCGCTGCAGCTCCACCGGCATCTCCATCCGCCCATCGCCGCGGACGCGAAGCTCGATCACGTCTACGCGACGATCGAGATGCCCGTGCGCGAGGTGCTGTTCCGGATGGAGCGCGATGGCGTGATGATCGACGCCGCGCTGCTTGCCGCGCAAAGCCGCGAGCTGGGCGAGAAAGCCTATGCGCTCGAGCAGAGAGCCTACGAGCTCGCCGGACAGCCGTTCAACCTCGCTTCACCGCGGCAGCTGGGCGAGATCCTGTTCACCAAGATGAAGCTGCCGGCGCCGCGCAAGACGGCGACCGGCCAGCCGTCGACCGACGAAGACGTGCTGACGGTGCTCGCCGCCGACTATCCGCTGCCCAAGGTGCTGCTCGAGCATCGCGCGCTGACGAAGCTCAAGTCGACCTACACCGACAAGCTGCCGCAGATGGTGAACGCGGCCACGGGTCGAGTGCACACGACGTTCAGCCAGGCCACGGCGGTGACGGGCCGGCTTGCATCGGCGGACCCGAACCTGCAGAACATCCCGGTGCGCACGGCCGAGGGACGGCGGATCCGCGAGGCATTCGTCGCGCCGCCGGGGCACGTCGTCGTGTCAGCAGACTATTCGCAGATCGAGCTTCGGATCATGGCGCATCTCTCGCGCGACGCCGCGCTGGTGGAGGCGTTCCGCGAAGGCGCCGACATTCATCGCGCGACGGCGGCCGACGTCTTTGGCGTGCCGCTCGCCGACGTCAGCGCCGACCAGCGGCGCTACATCAAGGCCGTCAACTTCGGCTTGATCTACGGGATGGGCGTGTTCGGGCTCGCGCAGCAACTCGGGATCGAGCGTGCTGCGGCCCAGCAGTTCATCGACCGTTATTTCCAGCGCTACCCGGGCGTCGCCGAGTATATGCAGGCGACCCGCGGGTTCGCGCGCAAGCAGGGCTATGTCGAGACCGTGTTCGGGCGGCGCCTCTATCTCTCCGACATCAACGCCGGGGGCGGTCCGCGTCGTGCCGCGGCCGAACGTGCCGCCATCAACGCGCCCATGCAGGGCACTGCAGCGGACCTGGTAAAGCTCGCGATGATTGCCGTCTCGGGTTGGCTCGAGCGCGAGCGCCTCGCGACGAAGCTCGTTCTCCAGGTCCACGACGAGCTCGTGCTCGAGGTGCCCGAGCGCGAGCTCGCGCGCGTCAAGGCGGAATTGCCCGAGCGGATGACCAGCGTCGCGACGCTATCGGTCCCGCTCGTCGTCGACGTCGGCGTCGGACCGAACTGGGAACGCGCGCACTAGCGGCGCGAGCGGCTCGCCGGGGCCCCGGCGTGAAGCGCCAAGGGGGAGCGAGCAAACGCGAGTCGACGCCAGCGGCGGACAGCGAGGCGAAGCGAGGTGCGTTGATCGTGCGGAGGCCCCGGCGCGAGCGGCGCGTCACGCCCCGAGTGCCGTCATTCCGAAGATGTCCTTGTAGCTCGTGTAGACCGTGGCCGCCGCGACGGGAATCAGCACGAGCAGCCCGAGAAAGAGCGGAACGCACGCGATCACCACGAGCGCGAGGCCGAGGATGCCGTAGACGAGGAAAGGCAGCATGTTGCGGAGGCAGGCGCGGAAGCTCGTCACCATCGCGGCCACGGGCTCGTCATTGCGCAGCACGATCAGCGGCGGCGCGAACCAGAACGCCATCAGAAGCGGCACGATCAGGAGCGCACAGACGAGCAGCACGACCAGCGCGCCCATGCTCATCGTGCTCAGCAGCACGTACCCCGTCTGAATCGCGTCGCCGGACGCGATCGCCGCGAGCGCGCCGCCCCCGATGACGGTCAGTACGAGGCCCACCGCGACGACGCCGATCAGGAGCCAGCCGGCAAAGTAGAGGAGCGCCAGGATTACGAGCGGCGAGAGCTTGGGGCCGAAGCCGGCGAACAAATGGGCGACCTTGAGCGTGCCCCCGCGATCCTGCTCGCGACAGCCAAGCACGATGCCGCCGGCGAGCACGGGATGAAGCAGAGACACGGCAAACTGCCCGAGCAGCGGGATCACCGAGAGCGCAAACAGGATCGCAATGTAGACGATCGTGATTACGAGCCACGTACCGGGCGCGGCGGTGAAGAGCCGCCACGCACTGGTCCACCAGTCGAGGCCGTGTCCCGTGGGAACGGAGTCGCCGTCGGGCGGCGGCGCGGCGGCGGGCGGAGGCGGCGGGACGGGCGCGGGCAGCGGCGTCTCCATCGACCTACGGTATCACAGCGTGCGCGACCGTGTCGGAGGTCGCGCCGCGAATCGCGATCAGCGCGCGGTCTCGCGTGGTATCCAGTCGCGGAGACGACGACCGAGCTCCGGCGGCGAGTCGGTGCGCAGGTATACCGCGTGATTCTTCGTTTCCTGGACCAGCACGTAGCCGAACGACGAGAGCAGATGCGCCATCGCCGGGCTGTCGCGACCGAAGCGGTGTACGCGCACGATATAGGCGCGCTTGCCGGGCGGTGTCGCGAGCAGCGCGGTCAGCATCGCGCGGCCGTGGCCGTGGCCGCGCCATTCGGCGTCGACGCCGGTGAGCCACAGCTCGAAGCCGATGTCGATCGCCTTGAACAGGCCGAATCCGATCGGCTGGTTCGCCGCGCCACCGCGGTCGGGCAGATACACGTAGCCTGGCACCGCGACGGTCGTAAGGTCGCCAGTGTGCGGGTCCTCCTCGACGAAGTAACCGGTGTTGAGCGCCTGGCGGAGGTTCGAGAAGAACAACGCGGCCTCGCGCGAGTCCGTGGCGAGCTCGCGGTCGAAGCTGCCGCGCGCCGCTCCGTCGCGGATCAACGAGCGCAGGATCGAAAGATGTCCGACGTGGGCCGGCTGGAGCATGGGTGGATGGAGGGGGCCGTAGGAGGGCCGGAACGCTGGGATGATAGTCGGTCGCGGTCGCCGAAGGCGGATCGGCCTTACGGACGGTTGCGCCAGTGACTCAAACGGTCCCGGGTTACGCGGTGGCCGGCAGCGATACGATCCTGTCCGCGAGGTCGGGCGCCGCGGTGGCGCTCACGAGCCAAACCATCGATGGGGTCGTCCGGCGGGGCAGGAACCCGAGCTCGCCAAAGAGCCTGGTGGCAACGTCACACTGCGGGCTCTCGCGGACGCAGCGGATGAGCATCGTGAGCCGTCCCGGCGGCGTCGCGATCAGCTCCCGCAGCATCGCGCGACCGTGGCCCAGGCCGCGTGCTTCGCGGGCGATCCCGGTGAGCCATAGCTCGAACCCCGGCGGTCCGAGGTCCTTGAACAGCCCAAAGCCGACGGGAGGCTCACCCGCCCGGGGCGCGTAGACGTAGCCGGCGACATGCGCCTGGCCGTTCATGCTGCCGTCCGCCGCGGGCGTCTTCAGGAAGCCGGTGGCCAGCGCCAGGTCGAGGTTCGCGAAGAAGAGACCGGCTTCGGCCGAATCGCCGGCGATGTCCGCTTCGAAGTTGCCGTCCAGCGCGCCTTCACGGAGGAGCCGCTGGATGAAGGGGCCGTGAACCGGGGTCGCCGCATGGAGCATCGGGTCCGTCCTGGTGATCCCGCCCATCGGAGGCAAGGCCGCCGACGACAGCGAAAGAGCAAGAGCAGAAGGCCCGCTCACGGCGGGACCACGCCGCCCCGTATGACCACGAAACCCACGCCAGGTGCCCAAAATCGGTGAGCACCCCGTTGATTTCGAGCATATTGCCCGCTATTATTAGCACTCACCGGTGTTGAGTGCCAGCGGGCAGCAGGTCGTGGTGCCCGCCCCATCGGCGGCCAGATTTCAAGAGGGGAATCGGCATCGCAAGTGTCTGATTCGTATCGAATACCCACTAGGAGTGAGTGCTAACCATGAAGATTCGTCCTTTGCACGATCGCGTGATCGTTAAGCGGGTCGAGGAAGAACGCAAGTCGGCCGGCGGGATCGTGATCCCGGACACCGCGGCCGAGAAGCCCTCCGTCGGCGAAGTTGTCTACGCCGGCCCGGGCAAGACCGACGAGGCGGGCAAGCTGCAGCCGATGGGCGTGAAGGTCGGCGACAAGGTGCTGTTCGGCAAGTACTCGGGCCAGGAATTCAAGATGGACGGGCAGGACCTGCTCCACATGCGCGAAGACGACATCATCGGCGTCGTCGCCTGATCCCCTTCCAACCCTTCAAAGCAACCCAGGAGAACTCCAATGGCAGCAAAAGACGTACGTTTCGGCGAGCCCGGACGCAACCGGATGATGGTCGGCGTCAACGTGCTTGCGAACGCCGTGAAGGTGACGCTCGGCCCCAAGGGTCGCAACGTCGTGCTCGAGCGCAGCTTCGGCGCGCCCACGATCACCAAGGACGGCGTGTCGGTCGCGAAGGAAATCGAGCTCAAGGACAGGTTCGAGAACATGGGCGCGCAGATGGTGAAGGAAGTCGCGTCGAAGACCTCGGACGTTGCCGGTGACGGCACGACGACGGCGACCGTGCTCGCGCAGTCGATCTGCAACGAAGGCTTCAAGTACGTCGCCGCCGGGATGAACCCGATGGATCTGAAGCGCGGGATCGACAAGGCGGTGATTGCCGTCGTCGAGGAGCTGAAGAAGATCAGCAAGCCGTGCACGACCAGCAAGGAGATTTCCCAGGTCGGCGCGATCTCGGCCAACGCCGATGAGGCGATCGGCAAGACCATCGCCGAGGCGATGGACAAGGTCGGCAAGGAAGGCGTGATCACCGTCGAGGACGGCAAGGGTCTCGAGAACGAGCTCGATCTGGTCGAGGGCATGCAGTTCGACCGCGGCTACATCTCGCCGTACTTCATCAACAACCCCGACAAGCAGACGGCGGTCCTCGAGGATCCGTTCGTCCTGCTGCACGACAAGAAGATCAGCAACATCCGTGATCTCCTGCCCGTGCTCGAGCAGGTCGCGAAGTCGGGCAAGCCGCTGCTCATCATCGCCGAGGACGTCGACGGCGAGGCGCTCGCGACGCTGGTCGTCAACAACATCCGGGGCATCCTGAAGACCACCGCCGTCAAGGCGCCGGGCTTCGGCGACCGTCGCAAGGCGATGCTCGAGGACATCGCGATCCTGACCGGCGGCACCGTGATCGCGGAAGAGCTCGGGCTCAAGCTCGAGAATGCGAGCCTCAAGGATCTGGGCCGCGCGAAGCGCGTCGAGATCGCGAAGGAAGACACGACGATCATCGACGGCGCCGGCGAGAAGGCGGCGATCGAGGCGCGGCGTCAAGAACATCCGCACTCAGGTCGAGGAAGCGACGTCGGACTACGACAAGGAGAAGCTGCAGGAGCGCGTTGCGAAGCTCGCGGGCGGCGTGGCGCTGATCAAGGTCGGCGCTGCGACCGAGGTCGAGATGAAGGAGAAGAAGGCCCGCGTCGAGGACGCGCTGCACGCGACCCGTGCTGCGGTCGAGGAAGGGATCGTCGCCGGTGGCGGTGTGGCCTACCTCCGCGCACGCGCCAACTTGAAGAACCTGAAGGGCGCGAACCACGACCAGGAAGCGGGCATCAAGATCGTGCTGCGCGCGCTCGAGGAGCCGCTGCGGCAAATCGTCGCGAACACCGGTGAGGAACCGTCGGTCGTGCTCAACAAGGTCGTCGAGGGCAAGGGCAACTTCGGCTTCAACGCGGCGACCGGCGAGTACGGCGATCTGGTCGAGATGGGCGTGCTCGATCCGACGAAAGTCGCGCGCTTCGCGCTGCAGAACGCGGCATCCGTCGCGGCGCTGATCCTCACGACCGACGCGATGGTCGCCGAGCACCCGAAGGACGACAAGCCGATGGGTGGCGGTGGCATGGGCGGCATGGGCGGCATGGGCGACATGGACATGTAGCTCGGATCCGATCGGTAGCTTGCCGCTACCATCGTTACAACAAAGCCCCGCTCCGGCGGGGCTTTGCTTTTTCGGAGCGGTCGCCGAGCCGGCGGCTGATGCTAGACTACCTCGCGAGAAGGCGCTTTTTCGCCGGCGGCGCATTGATCGCCGGCATCCGCGGCCGCGACCCTCGAGTCGTTCGCCGAAGTGCCCCAGAATGACGAGCCCACTGACCTCCGGCATCCTCTTCGCACTTGCGATCGGCGCGCTCGTCATCGCCGTCGTGATCGGGCTTCTCCGGCGCAATCGCGCGTCCGGCGGGGCATAAGGCGACCGGCGAGTCGCCGAACACGGTAGCGCAGTGGACCGAAGGCGAGACGACGCGGCTCCTGTCGTCCGCCGAGCTGCCCGGCCTCTATCTGCTGCGA
This sequence comes from uncultured beta proteobacterium, assembly GCA_963773195.1. GTDB lineage: Bacteria > Pseudomonadota > Gammaproteobacteria > Burkholderiales > Casimicrobiaceae > CAIWHR01. The sequence goes on along the minus strand of CAVZAE010000005.1, from coordinate 81,962 downwards.
CCGCGCTTCCTGTCCAAGGCAGAGAACGTCGTCTACCTGCTGCTCAAGGCCGCGTTCCCGCGCCACGAGGTCTTCGCGCGCATCCGGCTCGCCGACGTGCTGCAGGTCAAGATCGGCCCGCAGGGGATGGAACGGCTGCGCGCGTTCCGCAAGATCGCCAACCAGCACGTGGGCTTCGTCGTCTGCGACCGCGACATGACGATCCTCGCGATCGTCGACTCGAAGGAGCCGGACACGGTCGTCAACCCGCGGGACCAGAAGCTCGAGATCATCAAGCAGCGATGCCTGCAGGCGGCGCAGGTCAAGTACATCTGTGTCTATCCGCCGCAGCTGCCGCGCTACCGCGAGCTGCGCGAGCAGATCCTGGGTCCCGCCGGCGACCTCATCTAGCCGGGACCGCGCTCGCCGATACGCTGATGGAGCGCGGCTCGGCGGCGAGAACGCGCGCGTAGACATCGCGGTCGACATTGCCGCCGGTCAGGATGACGGCGGCCCGTTGCCCGGCGCGCGCGCCCTCCTTGACGAGGGCGGCGAGCGGGGCGGCGCCCGCGCCCTCGGCCACCTGGTGCGTGTCGGTGAAGTACGCGCGCATCGCCGCCTCGACCTCCGCGTCGGTGACCTCGACGATGCGCTCGGCGCCCGCGAGATCATCGTCGAGCGCCGCCGGCGACCGGCACGCGCACCGCCATTCCGTCGGCGAGCGTGTCGGCGGTTGCGGTCTCGATCGCGCGCCGCGCGGCGAACGATTGCGCGTAGGCATTGGCGGCGGTCGAGACGACGCCGACGATCCGCGTCGCGAGCCCGAGCGCATCGCGCGCGCCGATGAGCCCGCAGATGCCCGAGCCGCAGCCGATCGGCACGTAGACGGTATCGAGGTCCGGCACCGCGCGAAAGAGCTCGAGCGCGTAGGTGCCGACGCCGGCGCACGAGCTCGGGTCCGAACGGACCGACGAAGTCGCAGGCTCTCGTCGCGCGCAAGCGCCGGCCGCGTGCTCGCGGGCCTCGTCGAAATCGCGGCCGTGCTCGATCAGCTCGGCGCCGAGCGCGCGCATCGCCGCGTTCTTGTCGACGGAGTTGCCGCGCGGGACGACGATCACGCAGCGCAAGCCGTGGCGCCGCGCCGCGAACGCGAGGCTCTGGCCGTGGTTGCCGCGCGTCGCGCTGATGACCCCCGGGGCCGCGGACGCGCGCTCGGCGAGCATGCGCGATGCAGGTTGAGCCCGCCGCGCACCTTGAACGCGCCGATCGGGGTGTGGTTCTCGTGCTTCACCCAGACCTCGCGGCCGGTGCGCCGCGCGAGGAGCGGCCACGCATACTGCGGCGTCGGCGGCATCGCGGCATAGACGCGCGCGCAGCGGCTTCGATGGCGGCGAGATCGATCATGGCGTTGGCGCCGGGGCCGCTTGACAACCCCGGCGTCCTGGGTCATCAATCGGCCACCGGAATGCGATTCCCGATTCGAGGAGATTGTGTCATGAGTCTGCGCACGACGCCGCCTTTTCGCGCCGATCACGTCGGCAGCTTCCTGCGCCCGCAGACGCTTCTCGCCGCCCGCGACCGGTTTGCGAAGGGCCAGATCGACCGCATCGCGCTGCGCGCCGAAGAGGACACGGCGATCCGCGATGTCGTCCGCCTCCAGGAAGACCTGGGGCTCTCGGGGATCACCGATGGCGAGTTCCGGCGCACTTACTTCCACATCGACTTCCTGGAGCAGCTCTCGGGTGTGGAGACGAAAGGCGGCATCGCGGTCACGCTTCCACACGCGCGCAGGGCAACGTCGAGTTCGCGCCGCCAGTGATGAAGGTCACGGGTCCGGTGCGACACGTGAAGCCGATCCAGGTTGCGGATTTCGAGTTCCTGAAATCGGTCGACGCACCGCACGCCGAAGGTGACGATCCCCTCGCCGACGATGCTGCATTTCCGCGGCGGTCGGGACGCCATCAGCCGCGACGCCTATCCGGACCTCGAGGCGTTCTACGCCGACGTCGCGGCCGCGTACCGCGCCGAGATCGCGGCGCTCGCCGCAGCCGGCTGCCGCTATCTGCAGCTCGACGATACGAACCTCGCGTACTTGTGCGACGAGAAGATGCGCGAGGGCGCGCGGCAGCGCGGCGACGACCCGGACCAGCTGCCGCGGCGCTATGCACGGCTCATCAACGCGGCGATCGCCGAGCGGCCGGCGGGCATGACGGTCTGTGTCCACCTGTGTCGCGGCAACTTCAAGAGCGCCTGGGTCGCCGAGGGCGGCTACGAGCCGGTTGCGCAGGTGCTGTTCAACGAGCTTGCCGTCGACGGTTATTTCCTCGAATACGACGACGCGCGTTCCGGCGATTTCAATCCGCTGCGGCACGTGCCGGAGGGCAAGATGGTCGTGCTTGGACTCGTGACCACCAAGCTCGACCAGCTCGAGACGAAGGACTATCTCAAGCGGAAGATCGACGAGGCGCGAAGCTCGTCCCGATGGAGCAGCTGTGCCTGTCGCCGCAGTGCGGCTTCTCGAGCACCGTGCACGGCAACGTGATCGCGCGCGATGCGCAGGCGGCGAAGCTACGACTCGTCGTCGAGACCGCGCGGGAAGTGTGGGGCGAGTGAGCGCGGCCGGCGAGGCCGAATGGCCGAGCCAAGGCCCGAAGGACGCGTCGCCGCGCGATCGAGAGCGGCCGACGGCACGGCATGACGATTCGGACCCGTGGTGCGGAGGCCGCGGTGTGAGCGGGACCCGAGGTGTCGCGTCAATCGAATGGCAACCCGACGTAATTCTCCGCGAGCGACGCGGCGGCCGCGCGCGAGCTGCACCGTGTAATCGAGCTGTGAGCGCTGCAGGCGCCGCTGAAACGGGTCGTCGCCCGGGAAGCGGTGCAGCATCGACGTCATCCACCACGAGAAGTGCTCGGCGCGCCAGACGCGCGCAAGGCAGGTTCCGGAGTAGCTGCTCGAGCGCCTTGCCGTCGCCCGACTTGAAGTACGCCGCCAGGGCGCGCGCGAGCACGCGTGACGTCGGCGATCGCCAGGTTCATGCCCTTGGCGCCGGTCGGCGGCACGATGTGCGCGGCGTCGCCGGCGAGGAACAGCCGGCCGTGCTGCATCGGCTCGCACGACGAAGCTGCGCATCGGCGTGATGCCCTTCTGCAGCATCGGACCCTCGTTGAGCTTCCAGCCGTCGCCGGTCTCGAGTCGCGCGTCGAAGCTCCTCCCAGATTCGCGTCGTCCGGCCAGTTCGCCGAGGTCCTCGTCGGGCGCGCACTGCAGATACAGGCGTGTGATCTCGGGCGAGCGCATCGAGAAGAGCGCGAAGCCGCGCTCGTGGTACGCGTAGATCAGCTCGTCGTGCGAGGGCGCGGCCCGGGCCAGGATGCCGAGCCACGCGAACGGATAGATGCGCTCGTAGACGCGCCGCGCTCGACAGCCGGGAATCGACGGCCGGCAGATGCCGTGGAAGCCGTCGCAGCCGGCGATGAAGTCGCACGCGAGCTCGTGCTCTTCGCCGTCCCTGCGCCACGAGATCGCGAGGCGCGTCGGACTCGAAGTCATGTACGGCTACGTCGGTCGCATCGAACTCGATCGCGCCGCCGGCGTTCAAGCCGCGCCTGCGATCAGGTCCTTGACGACTTCCTGCTGCCCGTAGACGGTGATCGAGCGCCCGCCCGTCAGCGACGGGAAGTCGATGCGGTGACCGCGCCCCGCGAAGCGGAGCTCGATGCCGTGATGCATGAGGCCCTCGCGCGCGAGTCGGTCGCCGACGCCGGCGCGCTTCAGCAACTCGACCGTGCCCTGCTCGAGCACGCCCGCGCGGACCCGATGCTCGACGTAGTCGCGGCTTCGGTTCTCGACGACGACGGACTCGATGCCTTCGAGGTGCAGGAGGTGCGACAGGAGGAGTCCGGCCGGCCCCGCGCCGACGATGCCGACCTGCGCGCGCTCCTGCATCGGTGGCTACACGCGCTCGATGATCAACGCGATGCCCTGGCCGACGCCGATGCACATCGTGCAAAGGGCGTAGCGACCGCCGCGACGGCGGAGCTCGTAGCATCGCGGTGGTGACGAGCCGGGCGCCGCTTGCGCCGAGCGGATGCCCGAGCGCGATCGCGCCGCCGTTCGGGTTGACGCGCGCATCGTCATCGGCGAGCCCGTGGTCGCGGGTAACGGCAAGCGCCTGTGCGGCAAACGCCTCGTTCAACTCGATCACTGCCATATCGTCGAGCTTGAGCTTCGCGAGCGAGAGCACTTTGCGCATCGCAGGTGACGGCCCGAAGCCCATGATCCGCGGCGCAACGCCGGCGACCGCGGCGGCGACGATGCGGGCACGAGGCGTCAGGCCGTGCCGATTCGCGGCTTCCTCCGAGGCGATCAGCGTCGCGCACGCGCCATCGTTGACGCCCGAAGCATTGCCTGCGGTGACGGTGCCGTCCGGCCGCACGATGGCCTTGAGCTTGGCGAGCGCTTCGAGCGTCGTTTCGCGGGGATGCTCGTCGCGTGCGACGACGATCGGATCGCCCTTTTTCGCCGGGATCGTGACCGGCACGATCTCCTCCGCGAGGCGGCCGGCGGCGATCGCCGCCAGCGCGCGCTCCTGGCTGCGGAGCGCGAACGCGTCCTGGTCAGCCCGCGCGACGTTGAACTCGGCCGCGACATTCTCGGCGGTCTCGGGCATCGAGTCGATCCCGTACTTCGCCTGGGTCAGCGGATTGACGAACCGCCAGCCGATCGTCGTGTCCTCGATCCTGGCCGTGCGCGAGAACGCGCTGTCGGCTTTCGGAAGCACGAACGGCGCGCGCGACATACTCTCGACGCCGCCGGCGATCGCGAGCGACATCTCGCCGGCCTTGATCGAGCGTGCGGCGATCGCGATCGCGTCCATGCTCGAGCCGCACAGCCGGTTCACTGTCGTACCGGGAACTTCGACCGGCAGCCCGGCCAGGAGGAGCGCCATGCGGCCGACGTTGCGATTGTCCTCGCCCGCCTGGTTCGCGCAGCCGTAGACGACATCGTCGACGACTTTCCAGTCGACGCTGCCATTGCGCTGGACAAGGGCCCGGATCGGGATCGCGGCAAGATCGTCGGTGCGCACGGTCGCGAGCGCGCCGCTGTAGCGGCCGAACGGCGTGCGGACGGCGTCGCAGAGAAACGCTTCTGGCATGCGCTGGCCTTCAGGGTGCGCGTGCGCCCTCTGCGACGAGCGCATCGATCCAATGAAAGGGGATGCCGGCGGTGCCGAAGCCGCCGATCATCATCGTCGCGCCATCGGCGACGTTCGCGACCGCGGCTGCGGCGCTCGCGACCGTCTTGTGGATCACTTGAGGAAGTTCAAGTAGACCCAGATGAGGATGGCCGCGCCGATGACCGACATCACCCAGCCTGCCGGGTGGAAATTGCCGTCCCGCGACTTGAAGATGAGGCTCGACAGGAAGCCGCCCAGGATCGAGCCGGCGATGCCGAGCAGGGTCGTCGCGATGAAGCCCATCTCGACGGCACCGGGATAGAAGAAGCGCGCAAGAAGCCCTACGATGAAGCCGACGACGATGGTGCCGATGATGCTCGTGATGCCCATGGCGTATCCTCCCGACGTTCGCGACCTGCCGGGCCCGCGGTCCGGCGGCCGATGCTAGCACAGCTGCCGCGTAAGGTCGGGCCGCGAGCCCCGACCCATGTCGAGACCCGAACCTCGGGAGTAACGTCATGGCCGCTAACCCATTTCGCTTCGTCGCCGTCATCACTGCGCTGCTGGCGGCTATGCCCTCGGCTGCCTCGCCCGCGGCGTGCCATGCCGCGAGCGGCCGGGAGACCGTCGCGCTCGTCGAGCTGTACACCTCGGAAGGGTGCGACAGCTGCCCACCCGCCGATCGCTGGCTGTCCTCGGCCTTTGCCCCCGGCCGCACGGGCGCCGTGGCAGTCGCGTTTCACGTCGATTACTGGGACCGGCTCGGCTGGAAGGACCGGTTCGCCTCAGCCGCGTGGACCAAGCGCCAGTACGAGTCGGCGCGGGCGGCGCATTCCGAGCTTGTCTACACGCCACAGGTATTGATCCAGGGACGGGACTTCAGCGACTGGCGCAACGGCTCGCGCAACGCCGCCGCCCTCGAGGAGCTCGCGCGGGTGCCGGCGCGTGCCGACATCGCGCTCGATGCCGCGCCCGAGCCCGGGCGGATCGCAGTCAAGCTCAGCGCGCACGTCCACGTGCCCGCCGACCGCAAGGGGGCGCGGGTATTCGTTGCGGTGACCGAGGACGGCCTCGTGTCCGAGGTGAAGGCGGGTGAGAACGCGGGCAGACGCCTCGTGCACGACCACGTGGTCCGTACGCTGCGCGACGTTGCGGTCGACGATGCGGGAGATGCGGCGGGCACGGTCACGCTGCCGTTGCCGGCGGAGGCGGGGAGGACGGCAACCGTCGTCGCGTTCGTGCAGAACGTCGAAACCGGCGTTGTGCTGCAGGCGCTTGCGCTGCCGCTCGCGCAGGCGTGCGTCCCATGCGTTGAGCGTCTGATGCGAATTACGGCGCGCATGGCGGCCGCGATCGCGGCCATAGCGCGTCGTGTCCCGATTACGGGTACACTCGCGCGTCCGTGCTCGCGCGTCCGCGCGCCGCGCGGGTTTCTCTCTGCGTCCCGATTCCCATGCGACCCCGTCGGTGGCTCTCCCAGCTCGGCCCGGGGCTCATCACCGGCGCGGCCGATGACGATCCGAGCGGCATCGCCACGTATTCGCAGGCGGGTGCGCAGTTCGGCTTCCAACTCGGCTGGACCGTCGTGCTCACGTATCCGCTGATGGTGGGCATCCAGATGGTGAGCGCGCGGATGGGACGCGTGACAGGCCATGGCCTCGCATCGAATATCCGTCGGCACTTCCCTCGACCGGTCCTCTACGCCATCGTGGCGATGCTGGTCGCGGCGAACACGATCAACGTCGCGGCCGACATTGCGGCGATGGGTGAGGCGCTGCAGCTCGTCGTCGGCGGCCCCGAGCACGGTCACGCCGTCGTGTTCGGCGTCACGTGCCTGCTGTTGCAGGTGTTCCTCCCGTACCAGCGCTACGTCCGTTATCTCAAGTGGCTCACGCTGGCGCTGCTCTCCTACGTCGCCGTCGTGTTCACGATCCACGTGCCGTGGCGCGAGGCGCTTCGCGGCCTCGTATGGCCGCATCTCGTGCTGAACGGCGAGGCGCTGACGGTCATCGTGGCCGTCTTCGGCACGACGATCAGCCCCTATCTGTTCTTCTGGCAGGCAGCGCAGGAAGTGGAGGAAGTGAACGCCGATCCGCGCGCTTATCCCCTCAAGGAGGCGCCGGATACGGCGCGTCGCCACCTGCGCCGGATCAAGATCGACACGTACATCGGGATGGGATTTTCGAACCTGATCGCGCTCTGCATCATCGTGAGTGCCGCGGCGACGCTGTACGCGGCAGGCATCCACGAGGTTCGGACCGCGTCGCAGGCGGCGGAAGCGCTGCGACCACTTGCGGGCGAGGCCGCGTTCCTGCTGTTCAGCCTTGGCATCATCGGCACCGGCATGCTCGCGGTGCCGGTGCTCGCCGGCTCGGCGGCCTATGCCGTCGCGGAAACCTTCGAGTGGAAGAGCGGCCTCGATCTCAAGCTGCTCGAGGCACGCGAGTTCTACGCGATCGTTGCCTTGGCGACGCTCGGGGGCGTCGCGCTCGATTTCACGCCGATCGATCCCTTCAAGGCACTCTTCTGGACCGCCGTGCTCAACGGCGTGATCGCCGTGCCGATCATGATCGTCATGATGCTGCTCGCGGACGACGCCCGCGTGATGGGGCCGTTCACCGTGACGCGCCGCCTGAAGACGCTCGGCTGGCTCTGCACGTGGACGATGGCGGCGGCCGTCATCGCGATGTTCGTGACCGACGCCGGCGCGTAGGCCGCATCTAGTGCCCGCCGGGCGCTTGCCCGCCCCCGATGTCGTCCTCGTCGGCTTCGCGGTAAGGGTATCGGATGTGCCCGAAGCGGATCACGAGCACGGCGAGTGTGAGCAGGAGAATGGCGCCCGCCACGGCGAGCATCCTGAGCTCGGTCAGGTCCTTCACGTCGAGGATGATGTAGCGTGCCATCGCCACCATCGCGATGTAGAGCGGGAAGCGTACCGGCAGCTGCCCCGACCTGAAGTACTGGCCGATCATCGCCAGCACCTCGAGGTAGAGGAACATGAGCAGGAGATCGGCCAGCGTGACTTGCGCTGCGCGGATCATTCCGGCCGTTTCCTCGATCATCGCGAACGTCGTCGCGAAGCCGATGACGATCAGTCCGACGTACTCGACCAGCGTGAGGCCGCGCAGTAACACGTTGTGGGCGCGTCTCCATTGGGGCCGGTTCGGGATCATTTCTAGAGTTGCCGCGCGCGGCGGCGCGCCGCGGGTCCAACGGACGCTTTCATCGCACGACCTGGGCGAGCTCGCCGGATTTGTATCGGCTCGCCACAGCCGTGAGCGGGAGCGGCTTGATCTTCGAACCCATTCCGGCGCAGCCGAACTGCTCGTAGCGGGCCTTGCAGATCTGCTTCGCGGCTTCGCGCGCGGGCTTCAGGTAGTCGCGTGGATCGAAGGCGCTGCGGTTTGTCGCCAGGAACTTGCGGATCGCGGCCGTCATCGCGAGGCGAATGTCGGTGTCGATGTTGACTTTGCGCACGCCGTGCTTGATGCCTTCCTGGATCTCCTCGACCGGGACGCCGTAGGTCTCCTTCATCTCGCCGCCATGCTCGCGGATCGCCTGCAGCAGTTCCTGCGGAACCGACGAGCTGCCGTGCATCACGAGGTGCGTGTTCGGGACCCGCGCGTGGATCGCCTTGATGCGGTCGATCGCCAGGATGTCGCCGGTCGGCTTGCGCGTGAATTTGTAAGCGCCATGCGAGGTCCCGATCGCGATCGCGAGCGCGTCGAGCTGCGTGTTCCGCACGAAGTCGGCCGCCTGGTCGGGATCGGTCAGCAGCATCTCGCGTGTCATCGTGCCCTCGGCACCATGCCCGTCTTCCTTGTCGCCCTTCATCGTCTCGAGCGAGCCCAGGCAGCCGAGCTCGCCTTCGACGGTGACGCCCATCGCGTGCGCCATCTCGACCACCTTGCGCGTGACGTCGAGATTGTAGTCGTAGCTCGCGACGGTCTTGCCGTCGGCCATGAGCGAACCGTCCATCATCACGCTGGTGAAGCCCAACTTCATCGCGGAGGAGCACACGTCGGGCGACTGGCCATGGTCCTGGTGCATCACGACCGGGATCTGCGGGTAGCTCTCGACGGCAGCTTCGATCAGATGGCGCAGGAACACTTCCCCCGCGTATTTGCGTGCGCCGGCGGAGGCCTGCATGATCACCGGGCTGTCGGTCTCGGACGCGGCGGCCATGATCGCCTGCACCTGCTCCAGATTGTTGACGTTGAACGCGGGCAGGCCGTAGTCATGCTCGGCCGCGTGGTCGAGCAGCTGGCGCATCGATACGAGGGGCATCGCAGGCTCCTGGCGAGGTCGGATCTTGGGAGCCGCTATTTTACGTCAGCGCGGTGCTCACCCACCTTGACGATCTTCATCGTATTCGTGCCGCCCGACTTGCCCATCGGCTCGCCGACGGTGAGCACGATCAGGTCGTTGGGCTGGACCTCGCCTTTCGCGAGCAGGAGCTGCTCCGCTCCGAGGAGCACCCGGTCCCGATCGTTGTCCTGCTCGAAGTAGAGCGGCCGTACGTTGCGATAGAGCGCCATCTTGCGCTGCGAGGAAATCTCCGGCGTCAGCGCATAGATCGGGCATCCAATGTTGTGCCGCGACATCCACAGCGCCGTCGAACCCGACTGCGTCAAGGCCGCGATCGCCTTCACCCGCAAGTGATACGCCGTGAAGATCGCCCCCATCGCGATCGACTGGTCGATCCGGGTGAAGGCGCGGGTCAACACCTCGCGGTCGAACTCGGTGAGCGCGGACTTTTCGGCCTCGGCGCAGATCTGCGCCATCGCTTCGACGGTCTCGACCGGGTAACGTCCGGTCGCGGTCTCGGCGGACAGCATCACGGCGTCGGTGCCGTCGAGCACGGCGTTCGCGACGTCCGACACCTCGGCGCGCGTGGGCACCGGATTCTGGATCATCGACTCCATCATCTGCGTCGCGGTGATCGTAAGCTTGTTGGCGTCGCGCGCCATCCGGATCATTCGCTTCTGCAGGCCCGGCACCGCGGCGTTGCCGACCTCGACCGCGAGATCGCCGCGCGCCACCATGATGCCGTCGGAGGCCTCGATGATCTCGGGAAGCGCGGGAATCGCCTCCGCGCGCTCGATCTTGGCGATGACGAGCGCATGACTGCCGGCGGCGCGCAGGAGCTCGCGGGCACGCCGCATATCGTGGCCGCTCTTCGGAAACGAAACCGCGAGAAAATCGGCGCCGATCGCGGCTGCCGTCTTCAGGTCGTCCTTGTCTTTCGTCGTGAGCGCGGGAGCGGACAGGCCGCCCCCCTGGCGGTTGATGCCTTTGTTATCGGACAGCCGGCCGCCGACGACGACGCGCGTGAGGATCCGCGGGCCCTCGACCTGCTCGACCGCGAGCTTGATCAGGCCGTCGTCCAGCAGCAGCATCGCTCCGGGCTCCACGTCACGGACGAGCTGCTTGTAGTCGAGGCCGACGCGCTCGCCGTCACCCTGCTTGCATTCCGCGTCGAGCACGAACGGCTGTCCCGCGGCAAGCGTCACGGCGCCGGCAGCAAACTTGCCGATGCGAATCTTCGGGCCCTGCAGGTCGGCCATGATGGCGACCTCGCGACCGAGACCGTGCGCCGCCTCGCGAACGAGCCGCGCGCGCTCGACGTGATCAGACGCCCGGCCGTGCGAGAAGTTGAGCCGGACGACGTCGACGCCGGCGGCGATCAGCCGCGCGAGCACGTCGGGCGCGCTGCAGGCGGGGCCGAGCGTGGCGACGATTTTGGTGGCGCGAGGCACGAGGTCCCTCCCGTCGTCGAAGACGGGCCGCGGTCAGAGATCCTGTACGAGGATGGCCTGCGCAGCGCCGGGCGGGCCCGCGAGGTAGATCGTGTAGACGCTGTTCGCCACGAGCGAGACTCCGGGAAGCGTGAGCACGGGCGTCGTCGTGCCGGTCGGGTCGAAGTCGAACTGGTAGGTCGTGCCGCCGGCCACTGCCGGGAGGAGCACGTAGTCCGACGCCGAGTTTTGCGCAACGGCGGAGACGGCAAGCGAGCCGTTCGCGTACACGTCGATGGCGCCGAGGGCCGGCGAGACGTTGACGATGCGGACCTTCGCCGTCGCGGTCAGCGTCGGCACGTTGGAGTCGGTCAGAACCAGTGCGTTGAGCGCGCCCGCGCTGCCATAGAGCGCAATCGACGTGTCGGTCGCGGGACCAAGCGTCGGCGAGGTCGTGAGCAGCGTGGCGCCGGGCGTGGCCGAAGCCTCGACCGTGATCGTGCGGGTCCCCGTCGCGACGCCCTGGTAGTTCGACGCGCCGGTGAAAGGCAGATTCGCGAGCGTAAGATTACCGTCGACGAACAGGTTGAGCGCCGAGCCGACTGACGAAGCATTGACGGCCTTCAGCTGCGCGCGGGTATTGGGCAGCAGCGTGGCCGCGACCCCGTCGGTGAACAGCGCGACATTGACGAGGTTACCGCCGCCGACCGTATAGGCGACGACCGTCTGCCCGCCGCCGTCCGGGGCCGCAGGGAGCGGCGCGTCGAAGATCACCTGCTTCGTGTCGGCGCGCGTGAGGCGCAGTTCGTAGCGGCCGATCGGAGTGTTGACGAAATTCGAGAAGGCGTTGTACGCGAGGCCGGGGACCACGGGCGACGCCGCCGCCAAGTCGGCGCCAGGCGCGGTCACGTAAGCGTCGATCAGGCCGGCGGACGGGGAGACGTTGACCAGCCGGAAGCCGAAGTTGCCCGTCGGAATATTGACAAGCAATGTATCCGTGAGGAGGATGCCGCCCGGGAGCGTGGTCGGCCCGTAAGCGATAAACGTGTAGGCAGCTATCGTGGCGAGCGTTTCCGTAGCGGTAAACGCCGGCGGCCCGCCGGTGCCCAGAGTGATGGTAAACGTGTAGTTGCCGGCGGCGATGTTCTGATAGCCGGTGAGCGACTGGAACGGCGCGGCGGACATGTACTCCGTGCCGTTGGCGGCGACGGTCACCGCCGTCGTCCCAGGCATCAGGTTCGCGACGCGCACCGTGGTGCCGGTGCCGCTGCCGCTCGGATTGAGCCCGCAGCCGCCGAGTGCGAGGGCGACGAGGCAGGCCGTGACGGCGAATGCGCGTGTGAACCGCATGAAGTTCTCCGGGAGACGGACCGTCAGCGGTCCTGGGTCAGCACGCCCGAGAGCGCGCCGCCCGAGCCGAGAAGGTACAGCGTGTAGACGCTTCCGCTCCCGAGCGTCTGGCCGGGAACGTTCAGGAGTACCGTCGTCGATCCCGCCGCGTTGATGTCGAAGCGGTAGGGGCTGCCGCCAATCACCGCGTCGACGAGTACGTATGTGGAGCTCGCGTTGGTGGCGAGCCCCGACACGATCCTGCCGAAATTGGCGTAAACGTCGACCGCGGCCAGGTCGGGGGACACGTTGACCACGCGCAGCTGCGCCCGTCCGACGGAGACCGGCGGATTGGAGTCGTTGAGCACGAGCCCCGTCATCGCGCCCGCGGGCCCCGCTAGCGCCATGGAACTGTCCGTCGCAGGCACGAGGTCGGGCGTCACCGTGAGCAGCGTCGCACCCGGCGTGGCCGACGATTCGACGGTAACCGTGCGATTTCCGGCTGCGACGGTCTGGTATTGCGCGACGCCCGCGAACGCGAGGTTCGACGCGAACGGATTGCCGTCGTCGAGAATGTTGAGCGGCGCCGGCACGGCGGTACCGTTCACCGCCTTGAGCCGCGCGAGCTGACTGTTGGCGATAGAGCCCGTTGTCGACGACGCCATGATAGCGGCGTTGACGAGGCTGCCGCTGCCGCGCGTGTACGTGACGATGGTCTGGCCCGTGCCCGGACCGAACGTCTGCGTCGCGTCGTAGATCACGTCCTTGGTGCCGGCGGTTGTGATGCGCATCTCGACGGTACCCGAGGGCGTGTTGACGAACGCGGACACCGTCAGGTACACCGCCGCCGAGACTACGGGCGTGGCCGAGGCGAGATCAGCGCCCGGCGCCGTCAGGTAAAGGTCGATGGTAGGGGCATTCGCCGACATGTCCAGCACGCGCACGGCGAAGGTGTTCCCGCCGGGCGAGCCATACGGATCCGCGACGAGCACGGCCGTCGCCGCGCCCGGCGTGCCGCTCGTAACGTAGGTGTAGTCGGTGTTCCCGATTCCGTAGACCGTGTCGAGCAGCGCTCCCGTACTGCCCGGCACCGTGACCTTGAAATCCTGGTTGCCGGTCCCCGTGCCCGTGTAGGGTCCGATCGTCTCGAAGTTGCCGCCGGTCAGGATCGGCGTGCCCCCCACCGTCACCGTTACGTTGCTCGCGCCCGAGATGAGGTTCACGACGCGTACATTGGCGCTGTCGTTCGAACCCTTCCCGCAGCCGGCGAGCAGGAATGCAAACAGGCAGCAGGCGGTGAACAGAGCGCGGATCGGGGCCATGGAATCTCCGTGGATGCTGCTCAGGCAGCGGCGCGCTGCTCGAGCGCGGCGACCGCCGGCAGCGTCCTGCCTTCGAGGAATTCGAGAAACGCACCGCCGGCGGTCGAGATGTACGAGATCCGGTCGGCGACGCCGAACTTGTTGATGGCCGCGATCGTATCGCCGCCCCCGGCGATCGAAAAAGCGTCGGATCGCGCGATGGCGAGCGCGAGCGCCTTGGTGCCGGCGGCGAACGCGTCGATCTCGAAGACGCCCACCGGTCCGTTCCAGACGATGGTGCGCGCCTTCGCGACGATCATCTCGAGCACCGCGACCGACGACGGGCCGAGGTCCAGGATCATGTCGTCGGGCGCGATGTCCTCGATCGCCTTGAGAGCGGGCTTCGCTGCCGGCGAGAGCTCCTTCGCGCATACCGCGTCGATGGGGATGGGCACCCTTCCCGGGAACGCGTTCATGATCGCCTTCGCCTCGGGGACGAGACCGGGCTCGGCCAGCGACTTGCCGATGTGGCCGTGCACGGCGAGGATGAAGGTGTTGGCGATGCCGCCACCTACGATCAGCACGTCGACCTTGGCCGCGAGCGCGTGCAGGACCGTGAGCTTGGTCGACACCTTGGAGCCGCCCACGATCGCGACCAGCGGCCGGGCGGGGTCCGCAAGCGCGCGACCCAGGGCGTCGAGCTCGGCCGCGAGCAGCGGACCCGCGCACGCGACCTTCGCGTGGCGCGCGATGGCGTGCGTGGTCGCTTCGGCCCGGTGGGCGGTCGCGAAGGCGTCGTTGACGTAGACGTCGGCGAGCTTCGCCATCTTTTGCGCGAGCCCGTCGTCGTCCTTTTTCTCGCCGCGGTTCATGCGGCAGTTCTCGAGCAGCACGACCTGCCCGGGAGCGAGCGCATCGTGCCACGCACCGCCATCCACCCAATCGCGGACCAGCGGTACCGGCTGCTCCAGAAGCTCCGCGAGTCGCTGCGCGACCGGTGCGAGCGAATCCGTCGCGTTCCATTCGCCCTCGGCGGGACGGCCGAGATGCGAGGTCACCATCACCGCGGCGCCGCGTGCGAGGCAGTCACGGATGCCGGGCAGCGCCGCGCGGATCCGTGTGTCGTCGGTGATCGCGCCATGGTCGTCCTGCGGCACGTTCAGGTCGGCGCGGATCAACACGCGCCGTCCGGAGACGTCGACCTCGGAGAGCCGGCGGAAGGTCATGCGCGCGAGGCTCTCAGCGCTTCGCGATCACGCGCGCCATCTCGTTGACCTTGCACGAGTAGCCCCACTCGTTGTCGTACCACGCGACAACCTTGATGAACGTGTCGTCGAGGGCGATTCCGGCGTCGGCGTCGAAAATCGACGTGCGGGAGTCGCCGCGGAAGTCGGTGGCGACGACCTTGTCCTCGGTATAGCCCAGGATGCCCTTCATCGGTCCTTCGGAGGCCGCGCGCATCGCGGCGCAGATCTGGTCGTACGTCGCGGGCTTCGCAAGCTCCACAGTCAGGTCGACGACGGAGACATCCGACGTCGGAACGCGGAACGACATTCCGGTGAGCTTCTTGTTGAGCTCCGGGATCACCCGGCCCACGGCCTTGGCCGCGCCCGTCGACGACGGGATGATGTTTTCGAGAATCCCGCGGCCGCCGCGCCAGTCCTTGTTCGACGGGCCGTCGACCGTCTTCTGCGTCGCCGTCGCCGCGTGGACCGTGGTCATCAGGCCGCGCTTGATGCCCCACGTGTCGTGAAGCACTTTCGCCACCGGCGCGAGGCAGTTCGTCGTGCACGATGCGCACGAGATGATCGCCTCGCCGGCGTAGCGCTTGTCGTTGACGCCGAACACGAACATCGGCGTGTCGTCCTTCGACGGCGCCGACATGATCACCTTCTTCGCGCCCGCAGCAAGATGCTTCTCGGCCGTGTCCTTGGTGAGGAACAGCCCCGTCGACTCGACGACGACCTCCGCCCCCACGTCGTCCCACTTGAGCGCTGCGGGATCCTTCTCCGAGGTGAGCCGGATCCGCTTGCCGTTGACGACGAGCGTCGAGCCATCGACGGCGAGCTTGCCCTTGAAGCGCCCGTGAACGGAGTCGTAGTCGAGCATGTAGGCCAAATACTCGGGCTCGAGCAGGTCGTTGATGCCGACGACCTCGATGTCCGGAAAATCGCGCACCGCGGCACGCAGCACCATGCGGCCGATGCGACCGAAGCCGTTGATGCCCACCTTGATCGTCATGTCCGTCTCCTGCTCCTTCGGGATGGAATCGGGTTCTTCATCGTGCCGCTGAGTCAGCGCACGCCGCAAGCAGCGCGTCGAGATCGCGCCAGCCGTAGCCTGCCTCGACCAGGTCGAGTCCGTCCCACTGGAACGGCTGCTCGAGCACGAGCTCCGCGCCCAGGCGTTCGTAGAACGCGCGGGCCGCACGGTTGGCCGCGATGACCCAGGTCAGAAGGCCGCTTGCCCCTTGCTCGCGCTGCGCCACTACGACGGCGCCGACGAGGCGTCGGCCCAACCCCGCGCGCTGGCGATCGCGCCGCAGGTAGATCGCCGTCAATTCGGCATCGAACCCATGCTTTGGTTCCGGCAGCATGTTGCCGCAGGCGAAGCCCGCCACGTCGCCGCTGTCGTCCGCGACCAAGACGCTGGTGGTGTTCGGCCCCGGGGTGAGAATCCGCTGCCATTGTGCAGTGTTGGCATCGACGGACATCGCGGCCAGGTACGTGGCGGGCACGATCCCCGCATACGTCGTGCGCCACGCGTCGACGCGGACTTGCGCGATGGCCCGTGCGTCGCCCGGCGCGGCGCGACGGACCGTCGCGGCGCGATTCGCTTCTGCGAGCGGAGGCTCGATCATCACGCGCGGTACCGTGCGGCTCACATCGCGGCGGCGACGCGCCGGGCCGCCGCGGCGACCGCTTCCGCCGTGAAGCCGAAGTGCTTGAACAGCACGCTGGCCGGCGCCGATTCGCCGTAGGTATCGAGGCCGACCACCGCGGCCCGCGGATCGTCTGCGGCGCCGACGTACGCGTGCCACCCGGCGGTCGCGCCTGCTTCGACGGCGACCCGCGCCGTGCCTGGCGGCAACACGCTGACCCGGTACGCGGCATCCTGGCGCTCGAAGACGGCGGTGCACGGCAGCGACACCACGCGTGCGGAGAGGCCTTCCTTAGCGAGAGCGGTGCGCGCCGCCACGGCCAGCGCGAGCTCGGAGCCTGTCGCGATGATCACCACGCGGCGCGCCGCCTGCGGATCCCAGTCCGCGAGCACGTAGCCGCCACGGCGGATGTCGCGGATCAGCGCCGCGTCGCGCGACTGGAACGGCAGGTTCTGGCGCGTGAGCACCAGCGCCGTCGGTCCATCGCTGCGCTCGATCGCGGCCACCCACGCGGCCGCGGTTTCCGTCGTGTCGGCAGGCCGCCAGACGTCGAGGCTTGGGAATGAGGCGCAGGCTCGCGGTGTGCTCGACGGCCTGATGGGTCGGGCCGTCTTCACCGAGACCGATCGAATCGTGCGTGTAGACGAAGATCGTGCGGATCCCCATGAGCGCGGCCATGCGGACCGCGTTCCGCGCGTAATCCGAGAAGGTGAGGAACGTGCCGACGTACGGGATGAGGCCGCCGTGCGCAGCGAGCCCGTTGGCGATCGCGCTCATCGCGAACTCGCGCACGCCAAAGTTGATGTAGTTGCCCGCGTGGTCGCGCGTGACGGCGCGGCTGCCCGACCAGTTGGTGAAGACCGAGCCCGTGAGGTCGGCCGCGCCGCCGATGAGTTCGGGCAATGTCGGTGCGAGTCCCTCGATCGCCTGCTGCGAAGCCTTGCGCGTCGCCACGCTGTCGCCTTTGGCGGCGGCGGCCGCGACGATTGCGGCGGCCGTCGCGGCGAAGCTCGCGGGCAGTTCGCCCGCCATCCGGCGGCTGAATTCGGCGGCGAGCGCGGGGTGCGCCGCACGGTACGCAGCGAAGCGTTCGGACCAGGCCTGCTCGACCTCGGCACCGCGGGCCCGGGCGTTCCAAGCGGCGAGTATGTTCTCGGGGATCACGAACGGCGGATACGTCCAGCCCAGCGCGGCGCGCGTCGCCGAGACCTCTTTCTCACCTAGCGCTGCGCCGTGTGCCTCCGCCGTCCCTGCCTTCGTCGGCGCGCCCTTGCCGATCATCGTCTTGCAGCAGAGGAGCTGCGGCCGCCCGTGCCGGGCGCCGTCGGTTTGCGCCTTCTCGATGGCTGCGCTGACGGCGGCGACGTCGTGCCCATCGATCCCCGGCTGCACGTGCCAGCCGTAAGCCTCGAACCGCTTGGGCGTGTCGTCGGTGAACCAGCCCTTGGTCTCGCCGTCGATCGAGATGCCGTTGTCGTCGTAGCAGACGATCAGCTTGCCCAAGCCCAGCGTGCCGGCGAGCGATGCGGCCTCGTGCGAGATGCCTTCCATCAGGCAGCCGTCGCCGACGAAGACATACGTCCGATGGTCGACGATGACGTGGTCCGGCCGGTTGAAAACGGCGGCGAGCAGTCGCTCGGCAAGCGCCATCCCGACTCCGTTCGCGAGACCCTGGCCGAGCGGTCCCGTCGTCGTCTCGATGCCGGGCGTGACGCCGCGTTCGGGGTGGCCGGGCGTCTTGGAGTTGAGCTGGCGGAAGCGCTTGAGCTCTTCGATCGGCAGGTCGTAGCCCGTCAGGTAGAGGAGCGCGTATTGCAGCATCGAGCCATGGCCGTTCGACAGCAGGAAGCGGTCGCGGTCGGGCCACGCGGGATGCGCCGGGTTGAACCGCAGGTAGCCGCGCCACAGCGCCAGCGCGATCTCCGCCATTCCCATCGGCATTCCCGGATGGCCCGACTTTGCCTGCTCGACCGCGTCCATCGCGAGCGCGCGGATCGCATTGGCGAGCTCCCGGTCGGACACGGCGGCGGCGGGACGGGCGGTCATCGAGGTCGGCGGACGGCGGAGGCGGGAAGGGCGGAACGGGCGAAGGAACGGGCGAAGTCGCCCCGCGCGAAAACCTCGAATTCTATCGCGCCGCGCGGCGGTCTGTGGGATAATTGCGGATCGATTACATCGCGACGGACCTTCGGGATGGCGCTATGTGCCCTTCCGCCAGTGACGAGCTGGGGTGGGGCATTTTCATTACAGGGGACACTGATGGACGGTATCCATCTGTTAGGGGAGTGGTATGGGTGCCCCGCCGATACGCCCGAATTCACGCGCGCCGACGCACTGCGCAAGCTCTGCCTGGATGCGACGGCTGCGTCCGGTCTGACGATCGTCGGCGATTCGTTTCACCAATTCTCGCCGCAGGGCGTCACCGGCACGGTGCTCCTGTCGGAATCGCATCTCGCGATCCACACCTGGCCCGAGCACGGGTTCGTCACGGTCGACGTCTACGTGTGCAACCTCGCGACCGACAACACGACGAAGGCCGAGCGGCTCTTCCGCGCGCTCGAGGCCGCCCTCAAGCCCGCGCGCACCAAGTTCCACTCGATCCATCGCGGCGGAAGGGATGCCTGAGGAGCCGGGCCGCACGCCGGGCGACCCCGGCGGCGACGTTGCGCCAGGACTGATGACCGAGTACCTCACGGACGCGTGGGGCTTCTTCATCAGATCCGCAAGGCAATTCGAGAAGTTCCGCTCGCCGTATCAGCTGGTCGAGGTGCACGACACGGCGCACTTCGGCAAGCTCTTCCGTCTCGACGGTCACTTCATGACCTCCGAGATGGACGAGTTCTTCTACCACGAGAACCTGGTCCACATGGCGGCGCTCACGCACCCGAGCCCCGAGCGCGCGCTCATCATCGGCGGCGGCGACGGCGGCTCCGCGGAGGAGCTCCTCAAGCATCCATCGATCCGCTCGATTCTGCTCTGCGAGATCGACCTCGCGGTCGTCGACATCGCGCGCAAATATCTGCAGACGGTGCACAAGGGCGCGCTCGATGACAACCGACTCGAGCTCCGCATCGGCGACGGCTTCGCGCACGTGCGCGAGTCCGAGGAGCAGTACGACCTGATCGTGCTCGACCTCACCGATCCGGGCGGCCCCTCCGAGGCGCTCTATACGCCCGATTTCTACCGGGCCTGCGCGTTGCGGCTGAAGCCGGTCGGCGCGATGACGCTCCACATCGCGAGCCCGATCGCGCATCCCGAGCGGATCCGTGCCTGCCTTGCGAACCTGCGTGCGGCATTTCCGCTGGTCACGCCTTATCTCACCTCGGTGCCGCTCTACGGTGGGATGTGGATGATGGCCTGCGTGTCGCAGACCCTCGATCCCAAGAGCCTCTCGACGCGTGAAGTCGACCGCCGGATTGCGCTCCGCGCCCTGCCGCAGCTCAAGTACTACAACGGCGACGTCCATCGCGCCGCGCTGGCGCTTCCCAACTTCGTCCGCGAGCTCGTCGGCTAGGACTTGCCTGACCCGAAGTCGGGTTTCCGCCTGACGGAACGAGCCCCCACCCCGAGGGTCGAATCAGTGGGGTAGGCTCAAGCTTGAAGTCCCGCTGCCACGCCCTCAGATGCAATACGCGGGGGTCTCGCCCCGGTGGAGAGTCGATGAGCGCTGGCAGCAATCCGACGAATCTCGGCACGGCGATGCACGGAGCGGAATTCGTTCTCGTGGACGGCGTGATCTTCGAGACCGGGTACCTGCGAGTTCCCGATGGCGATACCGTCGCCGATGACATCGTCCTGGAAGCGCGCAACGGATCGAGTGAAATCGAGTTCACGCGCGAGGAGCTGGACGGCGCCGAACACGTCGGCGAAGGTGTCTACCGGCTCAAGTCGGGGGCGCTGCTGCGCTTTTTTTCGAGCGCGACGATTCACTGAGGCGTTCGCTACCCTTACAGGACGATGTCGAAGGTGCCGGCCAGCGCCCCGGCGTCGGATCCGAATGCCGGTGTCAGCGCAATAGCGAGCCGTTCGTAGGTTCCTTTGGGCGATGATGCAAGCACGGGGTCCCCGGCCGGCGCGTCGGCCTTCATGTAGACCTGGGTCGTCAGCGCGGCGCCGTTCGCGGTCCGGACTTTGACGTGCAAGTGCGGAATGCGTCCGGAATAAGCAACCGGGCGGATCGTCTTGAACGCGTAGCGTCCGTCGCTGTCGGTGACGACGACGCCGTAGCCCTGGAAGCCCTCGTCCCGAGGCAGGCCGTCGCCACCGACGTGATGGTAGCGGCCTAAGACATCGCACTGCCAAAGCTCGATCGTCGTGCCTGCGAGCGGCGCGCCGGTGCGTGTCAGCGCCCGTCCCGACAGATAAAGGCGCGTGCCTTGCGCGGCCGTGGGAGAGCCCGCAACTTGCGTCAGATCCGCGTCGTGGTCGGTTGGAATTCGAGTGGGATAGAACGGGCCCTCGGTTTGTGCTGGCGTGGGGGCTAGTGCGTCGGCCGCGAGCGCGCCACGCACCGCCGGAAAGGCTGCAGCGGCCGCGCCCAGCAGCAGGCGACGTCGAGTGGGCGAGTACGGCGATGGAAGGGCGATGCGTGACATGAGGACCTCGTGCTTGGATGTGCAGAGCAGCTCGCTCGCATCCTAGTCCGTCCGCGGTCAAACGGCATCCCCTGCGCGCAGAGGGGCAATAGTGCCGGCGCAGCGAATCGACGCCGGAGCGTCAAGGTATGATAGCCATCGACATCGGCGCCGTTTTGTCGCGCCGCGAATCGGAAAGACGAGGACGCATGGGAGCAACGCGCAGGGAAGTGCTCAAGACCGGGGGCGGGGTCACGCTCATGGCCCTGCTGGCCGCCACGGGCTGGCTGGTGCCCGGCCGCGCGCACGCGCAGACGTGGAGCAAGGCCGCCTTCGACGCCCAGTCGGTCGACGAAGCGGAGAAAGCGCTGGGCGGGGGATCGGTCACGCCGAGCAAGGACATCGCGTTCGTGTCGACGCCCGACATTGCTGAGAACGGCGCTGTCGTCCCCGTGGGCATCGCGAGCGCGCTCCCGAAGACCGAGTCCATCGCAATCCTGATCGAGAAGAATCCGACCCTGCTGGCAGCGGTCTTCGACCTTCCGCCGGGCACCGATTCCGCGATCTCTACGCGCGTGAAGATGGCGCAGACGTCCAACGTCTACGCGCTGGTGAAGGCCGACGGCAAGTATTACGTCGCCTCCAAGGAGATCAAGGTCACGATCGGCGGATGCGGAGGCTAGGAGAGGCTCATGGCAGATCCGATGAAGATCCGGGCAACCGTCGCGGGCGATTCGACCGAGGTCAAGGTCCTGATGAGCCACGAGATGGAAACCGGCCAGCGCAAGGACTCGAAGGGCAACGTCGTACCGGCGTGGTTCATCCAGACCGTCACGGCAACATGGAACGGCAAGCCCGTGCTCTCCGCCCAGTGGGGAACCGCGATTGCCAAGAACCCCTTCCTCGCCTTCAAGTTCAAGGGTGGGGCGAAGGGCGACAAGATCCAGGTCACGTGGGTCGACAACAAGGGCGACAAGAGAACCGACGAGACGGTGATCGCATGAGGGCAGGCCACGCCGCGCGCGCCGCCGCCGCGGTGGTGGCGGTCGTTGCGTGCGGCGCGCTTGCGCAGACCAACACGGCCGACGAGATCGCGAAGTATCGTGCCGCGCTCCAGGATGGCAATCCTGCCGAGTTGTGGGAAGCGCGCGGCGAAGCGCTGTGGAAAGAAGCGCGTGGCCCGCGCAACGTTTCGCTCGAACGCTGCGACCTGGGGCTGGGCCCGGGCGTCGTCAAAGGAGCCTACGCGCATCTGCCGCGCTATTTCGCCGACGCGGACCGTGTCCAGGATCTCGAGTCGCGCCTCGTCTACTGCATGGTGTCGCTGCAGGGGATTCCCGAAGCGGAGGCGAAGAAGGGACCGTTCGGCGGCCCCGACCACAAGTCCGCGATCGAAGCGCTCGTCGCGTGGATCACGTCCGAGTCGCGCGGTGTGAAGATGGACGTGCCGCAGAATCACCCGAAGGAGCGCGAGGCGTACGCGCTCGGCGAGAGGATCTTCTACTATCGCGGTGGCACGCACGACTTCGCCTGCGCGACCTGCCACGGCGAAGACGGCAAGCGGATCAGGCTGCAGGACCTGCCCAACCTGACGACGCGGGAGGGCGCGCAGAAGGCGTACACGACGTGGCCCGCCTACCGCGTTTCGCAGGGCGAGCTCCGCACCTTCCAGTGGCGGCTCAACGACTGTTTCCGGCAGCAGCGCTTCCCCGAGCTCGTGTTCACGTCGGACGCGTCGGTCGCGCTCACGACGTTCCTGGCACGGAACGCGAACGGCGCCGCGTTCGACGCGCCTGCGATCAAGCGCTGAGAGGCGCGCATGCCATCGCTGACTTTCGTCCGCGCCTTCGTCGCCGTGCTTGCCGCGCCCGTGTTCGTCCTGGGTTGCGCGACCGCACCGTCCGATCCGGAACTCGACGCGAAGGCGGCGGCGGTGCTCAAGGGGTCATTCCGCGTACAGGGACAGGCCAAGCTCGAGCGCCTCGACCAGGACGAGACGCAGAAGACCTGCAGCGCGTACGCGGGCAAGGCGGTGCCGAAAGACGTTGGCGAGCGCATCGAGAAGGCCAATCTCGCGACGGTGCGCTGGCCGGCCGACGGGAAGTACGTCGGCGACTGGAAGAGCGGCGAGAGGATCGCGCAGGAAGGGCGCGGGATGCAGTATTCGGATGATCCGAAGGGGCCCGTCGGCGCCAACTGCTACGCGTGCCATCGCCTGGCCCCGCAGGAGCTTTCGTACGGGACGATCGGGCCCTCGCTCTACCAGTTCGGCAAGGTTCGCGGCTATACCGACGAGACGCGGAAGTATGCGTACGGGAAGATCTGGAACGCCGAGGCCTACAACGCATGCACGAACATGCCGCGCTTCGGACACCAGGGCATCCTCACCGAGGCGCAGGTGAAGGACGTCGTCGCGCTGCTCGTCGACCCCGAGTCGCCGGTCAACAAGTGACGGCGAGGTCCGAACGCGCTGCGCAAAGCGCCGGCGCGATCGGAAGAAACGCCGTCATCCCCGCGCAGGCGGGGATCCAGTGTCTTTGCGCGAATGACACTGGGTTCCCGCGTTCGCGGGAACGACCGCCTAGGGCATGAACCGCCGCGAGTTCCTGCAGGCGGTCGCCGCTGCCGCTGCGGCCGGTTTGCCGGTGGACGCGCCGGCGGCGCTCGATCTGGCAGCAGGTGCCCGGTTCTACGACGGTATCGAGCGCTTCGGCAACGTAAGCCTGCTGCACTTCACCGACTGCCACGCGCAGCTTCTGCCCATCCGATTCCGCGAGCCGAGCGTCAACCTGGGCGTCGGCGCCGCGCGTGGCCGGCCGCCGCACCTGGTCGGCGAGGCGCTGCTCCGGCATTTCGGCATCGCGCCCGGGACGCGCGGAGCGCATGCGTTCACCTACCTCGACTTCACGCGCGCGGCCCTGGCGTACGGCCGGATGGGAGGCTTCGCGCATCTGGCGACGCTCATCGCGAAGCTCAGAGCATCCCGCCCCGGTGCGCTGCTCCTCGACGGCGGCGATACGTGGCAGGGCTCGGCGACGTCGCTCTGGACGCAGGGCCAGGACATGATCGACGCGCAGAAGCTCCTGGGCGTCGACGTGATGACGGGCCACTGGGAGTTCACGTACGGCGCCGAGCGCGTGAAGAAGGTCGTCGAGGACGACTTCAAAGGGAAGATCGACTTCGTCGCGCAGAACGTGAAGACCGCGGACTTCGGTGACCCGGTGTTTCCGTCTCACGTCATCCGGACAATCAACGGCGTACCCGTCGCCATCGTCGGCCAGGCGTTCCCGTATACGCCGATCGCGAATCCCCGATACTTCGTCGCCGAGTGGACCTTCGGCATCCAGGACGATCACCTGCAGCAGGTCGTCGACGAAGCGCGGACCAAGGGGGCGCACGTCGTCGTGCTGCTGTCGCACAACGGGATGGACGTCGATCTTAAGCTCGCGACGCGAGTCACCGGGATCGATGCGATCCTGGGCGGGCACACGCACGATAGCGTCCCGCAGCCGACGGTCGTCGCCAACGCACGCGGGAAGACGCTCGTCACCAACGCCGGCAGCAACGGCAAGTTCCTCGCGGTGCTCGACCTCGACGTAAACGACGGCCGGCTGCGCGACTGGCGCTACCGGCTCCTGCCCGTGTTCAGCAACCTGTTGCCGCCCGATCCGGCGATGGATGCGCTGATCCGCAAGCATCGTGCGCCGTACGCCGGCAAGCTCGGCGAGAGGCTTGCCATTACCGAAGGCCTCCTCTATCGCCGCGGCAATTTCAACGGCACCGTCGACCAGCTGATCGTCGAGGCGCTGCTCGCGGAGAAGAATGCCGAGATCGCGTTCTCGCCGGGATTCCGCTGGGGCACGACGCTCCTGCCGGGCGAGGCGATCACGCTGGAACACCTGATGGACCAGACGGCGATCACGTATCCCTACGTCACGCTGAACGAGCTTTCGGGGGAGACGATCAAGGCGATCCTCGAGGACGTGGCGGACAACCTCTTCAATCCCGATCCGTACTACCAGCAAGGCGGCGACATGGTGCGCGTCGGCGGCCTTCGATACGCGATCGATCCGGCGGCGAAGATGGGTGGCAGGATCAGCGCGCTCACGCTCGGCGACAAGCCGCTCGATCCCGCGCGCAAGTACAAGGTCGCCGGCTGGGCGTCCGTCTCCGAGGAGGTGAAAAGCGCGGGCGGGGAGCCGATCTGGGAGTTGCTCTCGCGCTACCTTCGCGAGCGCAAGATCATTCCACCGGTCGCGCTCAACGTGCCGACGGTCGAAGGCGTTGCCGGGAATCCGGGGATGAGCTGACGGCGTGCGGCGTCACTTCGGCGGCGGAAGTCCGCTAGCGGACGGTGACACGAGCGAACTTGCGCTTGCCGGCCTGCACGACGACAGTGCGTCCCGCGGCGATCGCGAGGGCTTTGTCCGCCACGACATCGCCGTCGACCTTGAGCCCGCGCTGCGCGATCAGCCGCAGCGCTTCGGACGTCGACTCTACGATGCCCGCCTGCTTCGCGAGCTGCGCGATCGGCAGCCCCGCGCCGGCTGTCTGCAACGTGATCGCCGGCATGTCCTCGGGCAGCGCACCGCCGCGGAAACGTGCCTCGAATTCGGTCAGCGCGCGCTCCGCTGCGTCCTTCGAATGGAAGCGCGCGACGATCTCCTGCGCGAGCGCGACCTTCGCCTCGCGCGGGTTGCGTCCGGCTTCGCATTCGCGCCGGACGGTCGCGATCTCCTCCTGCGTTCGGAACGACAGGAGCTCGTAGTAGCGCCACATGAGCTCGTCGGAGATCGACATGAGCTTGCCGAACATCTCGTTCGGCGGATCGGTGATGCCGACGTAGTTGTCGAGGGATTTCGACATCTTGTTGACGCCGTCGAGCCCTTCGAGCAGCGGCAAGGTCAGGATGCACTGCGGCTCCTGGCCGTAGTGCCGCTGCAGCTCGCGGCCCACCAGCAGATTGAACTTCTGGTCGGTGCCGCCGAGCTCGACGTCGGCCTTGAGCGCGACGGAGTCGTAGCCCTGCGCCAGAGGGTAGAGGAACTCGTGGATCGCGATGGGCTGACCCCCTTGGTAGCGCTTCGCGAAGTCGTCGCGTTCCAGCATGCGGGCGACCGTGTACTTTGCCGCGAGCCGGATCATCCCGTCCGCGCCCAGTGGCGAGAGCCACTTCGAGTTGAACGCGACGTCGGTCTTGTCGCGGTCGAGGATCAGGAATACCTGGTCGGTGTACGTCTTGGCGTTGGCCGTGATTTCCTCGGGCGAGAGTGCCGGGCGCGTCACGTTGCGGCCGGTCGGATCGCCGATCAACCCGGTGAAGTCGCCGATGAGGAACGTGATGTGATGGCCGAGGTCCTGCAGCTGCCGAAGCTTGTTGAACTGGACGGTGTGGCCCAGGTGCAGGTCCGGCCGCGTGGGGTCGAAACCCTCTTTGATCCGCAGCGGCTTGCCACGCTTGAGTTTCGCGGCCAGCTCGTTTTCGACGATCAGCTCGTCGGCGCCGCGCTTGAACACGGCCAAGTGGTGGTCGACGTCGAAGGACATGGGACGAGGCCGCGGCCGATCGCGGCGGCGGAGAGGCCTACGGTAGAATCGCGGCTTCGCCCGGAAACCCCGGACCATGACCGCACACAAGGGACGGATTCTAGCGCAAAGCGCCGCCGCGACCGGCGCGCGTGTCGCTCGCGCGATGTCGCCCCGCCTGGGAATCGCGCTCGCGCTGCTCGCGGTTTCCGGCGTCGCCGCCTTCGCGCTCGCACCCGGTACGTCGCTTCCGACACCGCCCGCGACGACGATCGTGCGCACCCTCCCACTCCCGGCTATCGCGGTGGAGGACGAAGGGCCGGCGGCCATCTATCGCCACGAGGATCGCATTCGGCGCGGTGACACGATCGGCAGCGTACTGGCCCGGCTCGGCATCGACGACCCGCAGGCGCAGGCCTTCCTGACGACCGACCCCGCGGCGCGTCCGCTCTACCAGCTGCGCCCCGGCCGGCCGCTGCGTGTCGCGACCGATGGCGCAGGTATGCTGCTCGAGCTCAGATTTCTCACCGCCGCTGGCGATCTGCTCACGGTCGCCCGGAACGGTTCGGCGCTGACGGCCACCTCGGCGCCGGCACCGGTCGAAGTGCGCTGGAGCATGGCCGCCGGCGAGATCCGCTCGTCTCTGTTCGCTGCCGCCGACGCAGCCGGCCTGCCCGACGCCATTACGCTGCAGCTGGCCGACGTGTTCGGCGCCGAGGTGGACTTCTACAAGGACTTGCAACCCGGCGATCGCTTCGCCGTCGTCTACGAGACGCGCTCTGTCGAGGGTGAGTCGCTGGGCCCCGGCCGCATCATCGCTGCGGAGTTCGAGAACCGCGGCAAGGCGTTCCAGGCGTTCCTCTTCCGTGACAGCGAAGGCCGCGAGAACTACTACGCCGCTGACGGCGCGGCGCTGCGGCGCGCGTTCCTGCGCTCGCCGATGGAGTTCTCGCGTATCACGTCGGGCTT
Organism: uncultured beta proteobacterium; assembly: GCA_963773195.1. Taxonomy (GTDB): domain Bacteria; phylum Pseudomonadota; class Gammaproteobacteria; order Burkholderiales; family Casimicrobiaceae; genus CAIWHR01. Next base: position 54,486 of record CAVZAE010000005.1, on the reverse strand, counting down.
CTCCAATGCACGATTCCACCCCATCCTGCTGACCTGGCGCGCGCACCGCGGCGTCGATTATGCCGCGCCGACCGGCACGCCCGTAAGGGCCACGGCGAATGGTGTGGTGGCGTTTGCAGGACAGCAGGGTGGCTACGGCAACGTCATCGTCGTCAGGCATCAGGGCGTGTTCTCGACGCTCTACGCGCACCTGTCGCGCTTCGCTATGCGGCTACGCAGCGGGGCGCGCGTAGCACAGGGCGAGGTGATCGGCTACGTCGGGCAGACGGGCTGGGCGACGGGTCCACACCTGCACTACGAGTTCCGCGTCGCCGATGTGCAGCGCAATCCGTTGACCGTCGTGCTGCCAGGCGGCGAGCCCTTGCCCGCTGCCCAACGCAGCGCATTCGCGGCGCGGATCGAGCCCGCTGTTGCACAGCTCGGGATCGCGCGCCGCGTTGCCGGCACGTCGGTCGCGGCGCTCAAGTAGCCACGTGACGTCGCCGGCGCGCCGCGAGCTCTACGCGGGCGTGATGTCGGGGACAAGCCTCGACGGCGTCGACGCGGTGCTGGTCGACTTTCCGCCGGGCGCGGCCCTGCCCGTGCTCGTGTGCGGCACTCACGTCGATTTTCCGAGCGCGCTCCGGCGCGTTCTCCTTGCGCTGCAGGCGTCCGGCCCGGACGAGATTGCGCGCGCCGCGCGCGCGGCCAATGTCCTCGCCGATCTCTACGCGCACGCGCTCAAGAGCGTGTGCCAGGCGGCCGGCGTGGCTGCACACGAGGTCGTCGCCGCGGGGGTGCACGGGCAGACAATCCGGCACCGGCCGGAGGAGGGCTGGACGACGCAGATCAACAATCCGTCGCGCGTCGCCGAGGGCGCCTACATGACTGTTGTTGCGGATTTCCGGATGCGCGACATCGCGGCTGGCGGGCAGGGTGCACCGCTCGTGCCCGCGTTCCACGCGGCGATGTTCGCACTCCCTGAACGGCATCGGGTGGTCGTCAACATCGGCGGCATCGCGAACATCACGGACCTGCCGACGCGCGGCGACGTACGCGGCTTCGACACCGGGCCCGGCAACGTGCTGCTCGATCTCTGGTGCGCACGCCATCGTGGCGCTCCGTTCGACGCAGGCGGTGGATGGGCCGCGTCCGGCAGAGTTGATTCGCGCTTGCTGGAAGCGATGCTCGCGGAGCGCTACTTCGCGCTCCCGCCGCCGAAGAGCACCGGGCGCGATCTGTTCGACGAGGCCTGGCTCGACGTGCGCCTCGGCGACCGCACACTGGCGCCAGCGGACGTCCAGGCAACGCTCGCGGCGCTCACCGCCGCAACGATTGCCGACGCGGTGACGACGCACTGTCCGGACGCGGCGGAGGTGTTGATCTGCGGCGGTGGCGCGCGCAACGACACGTTGCGCGATGCGCTCGCCCGGCGACTTGCGCCACGCGTCGTGGCGCCCACCTCTGCGCACGGCGTGCCCGTCGATCAGGTCGAGGCGATGGCGTTCGCGTGGCTCGCGCGCGAAGCGCTCGCGAGCCGCCCCGGCAACCTGCCTGCCGTCACCGGCGCGCGCGGGCCGCGGGTGCTGGGCGCGATCTATCCGCGCTAGCAGGCGATCGAAAGCCGGCGGTTGACCGGGTTCGGCCGCGGGAGAATACTCGCAACCCGCTCCGAACCAAGGAGGCCATCATGCTGGGGGGCTCGAGCCGGTGGGTCCGTATCAACCCGGTTGCTAGGTCCTGGCCGGGGATTCTTCCATTTGCCGCGGCAGTACTGGCGCTTGCGGGACCGATCGGCTGCGCGCAGCAGCCCGAACGTACGTCCGCCACGACGACGTCCTGGGCGCAGCCGACGTCGACAATGCGCTGGAATGAATACGCGTGCGACCTCATCGACCGCAACCAGGTCGGCCAGTTTACGGCCGCACGGACGCTCGCGTATCTCAACCTCGCCATCAACAACGCGATCGTGGCGGCGAAGCAGCAGGGCAAGCGCGGCGATGGCGCGGCCGCGGGCGCCGCGGCGAGCGTGCTTGCCGCCTTCTACCCGAAGGATGAGGCGACGATCAACACGCGTCTCGCGGGCGAGATCGCAGCGATCGGCAACAACGGTCGCGCCGCGTTCCAGGCCGGCGTGGATGTCGGCCGTGCGACAGGTGCCGAGGTCGTGGCGATGGCGAAGGTCGACCGCTCCGATCTCGCCTGGAACGGTCCGCTGCCCGAGGGCCCGGGCAAATGGTCGAGTCGGGCACAGCCTCCGCGGCCGCCGCTCGGCCCGCGGCTGGGGGAGTTCCGGACGTTTTTCATTGCGAGCGGCTCCGACTTCCGCGCGCCCGCGCCACCCGCCGTCGACTCGCCGGCATTCCGCGCGGAGGTCGTCGAAGTGCGCAGCGTTGCCGACAGTCGGACGAACGAGCAGGTGCGGATCGCCCAGTACTGGGAAACGCTGTCCGGCTCGTTCAACGCGGGTCTCTGGAACCAGATCGCGCGGAACGCGATCGCGACACACGGACTCGACGAGGCAACGTCGGCGCGCCTGCTGGCGCAGCTGCACATGGCGGGCGTGGACTCGAACGTCGCGTGCCACGACTCGAAGTACGTCTACTGGGTGCCGCGACCAACGCAGATGGATCCTGACATCCGCCTCGCCATCGCAGTCCCGAACCATCCGTCGTACCCGAGTAATCACGCGTGCATCTCGGGCGCGATCGGCGCCGTCCTCGACGCGCAGTTCCCGGACGAGGGAGGTCGCTACGGTCGGATGGCGCGTGAAGCCGGCGAGTCGCGTATCTACGGCGGAATCCACTACCGCATCGACGTCGATCAGGGATTCGTCATCGCCCGCAAGGTGGCGGATCGCGCGCTGGCGGTCGGTGTGCCGGCGGACAAGCCCTTCATGCCTGCCGGGAAGTAAGTCACAAGCTTTTCTCCCTTCTCGTGGGCGGAGACAGCAGTCTCCCCGGGCGTGCTTGGCGAACTCCACGCGCCCGCCCGGGAGACCGCTGTCTCCGCTGCAAGGCGTGCGCGCCGAGCGTGCCGGGGATGCTGCAGGGCGGGGGAGGCCGGCCCCAGCCGGGCGCGTGGCGTGCGCCAAGCCCGGCGGGGCGGCCGCCCTCGCCCGGCGCTGAAAGGAAAACGGGGCCGCACGGCCCCGTTTGGCGTTGCAGCGGAAGCCGCGTCAGGCGGAGAAGCTCGACCCGCAGCCGCAGGTCGTCGTCGCATTCGGATTCTTGATCACGAACTGCGCGCCCTCGAGGCCTTCGGAGTAGTCGATCTCGGCGCCGACCAGGTACTGGTAGCTCATCGGGTCGATCAAGAGCGTCACGCCGTTCTTGACCATCGAGGTGTCGTCCTCGTTGACGACCTCGTCGAACGTGAATCCGTACTGGAAACCCGAGCAGCCGCCGCCGGTGACGAACACCCTGAGCTTGAGCTCGGGGTTGCCTTCCTCCTCGATCAGCGATTTCACCTTGGCCGCGGCGCTGTCCGTGAAGACCAGCGGGGCAGGCATCTCGGTCATGTCGTTCATCAGTGCTCCTTCGGTGCCGCTCAACGTTTCCATTATACGCCCCCGGGTTGCCGCAACCCCGCCGCCGATGGGGTCGGTCAGGGCTGCGGCCGGGTCTCACACCCCCGGTCCGGGAAATTCGTGAGCGCCTACTCGGAGGCTGCGCGCTTCAGTTCGACCACCGAAGCACCCTCCGGTTCGCCATGATTCAGCCGGCCCTCGATCACCGAGCCGACGTGCATTTCGAGCGTCTTGTAGCTCACGTCGCCGACGATGCGGGCCTTCGGTTGCAGCTCCAGATAGTCGTCGGCCGTCACCGGCCCGTTGACGGTGCCGTTGACGACAATGTGCGACACCCGGATCTCGCCGTCGACGCGCGCCTGCTCGCCGATCACGAGCGTTCCCGGCTCGCCCGCCGTCGACACCACGTTGCCCTTCACCGCGCCATCGATCCTGAGGCCGCCCTTGAAATGGACGTCGCCCTGGACCGTCGTACCCGCCCCGATCAGGCTGTCGATGCGCTTCTGGGGCGGCGTGGGCTTCTTCCGCTCGAACATGGGTCCTCCGCTAAGGGATCGCAAGGGTTCTCGTGGCGCGGGCGTTGGTCTGCCCGGCTTCGAAGGCGCGGGCGGTCACCGATCGCACTTGGGCGCCGTCCGGAACCCGGATTGTCCCTTCAAGCCGCTGATAATACTTGAATTTGAGCTTGAGCGCCGGCGCGGTCTCGGGCTGGTCGTCGGGCAGCGTGACCGTCGTCGGCTTCGCGCCGCCCTCCTCGGGCTGGACCGTGGCGACCAGCAACAGCGCGCCGTCGAACTCGTCGCGCGGGTTGCCGCCGCGGACGATCAGTACGCTGTAGTGCCAGGCATCGCCGCGCTCGCGCTCGACCGTGAGCCGCGCAATCGAGAGCCCCGTCTGCTTGCTCGAGTCCGAGACGAGCTTCTGCAGGAACGAGAGCTCCTCCTTGAGCTGCGTATTCTCGGCCATGAGCTCGAGCGTCTGCTTCGACAAGCTCGCCTGCGCGCTCGCGGTCATCGCGAGCTCACTTTCCAGCTGCGTGGTACGGGCGCGGAGCTGCGTCGCTTCCGTCTTGAGCTTCGCGTTGTCCGATTCGAGCGTTGCGAGCTTCGCCTGAATCTCCTTGCGATTGAATCCGCCGAAGATCTGCCCGAAGTCGTAGCCCCACCACCACATTCCGCCGACGATCGCGAGCAGCACGACTGCGGCGACCGCCCGCCACGGCCATGGCAGGTGCGAGCGCACCGCCATCCTGGGGGCGTCGATGCGGAAATGGCGGAAGAACTGGCGCGCGCGGCGCCACGAGGCGGGCAGCACTTCGGGGAACTCGCGCTACGGCAGGACCGGCGCCGCCGTGAGACCCGCGGTCTCGGGCAGGCCGAACATCAGGTTCATGTTCTGCACGGCTTGCCCCGCCGCGCCCTTGACGAGGTTGTCCTGCACGGAAAGGATCACCGCGATGTCACCGTTCTCCGGGCGGTGGACCGCGATGCGGCAGATGTTGGCGGCGCGGGTCGAGCGAGTGTCGGGCTCGCTCCTGGGCGGCATCACGTCGACGAAGGGCTCGCCGGCGTAGCGCTTCTCGAACAGCGCCTGCAAGTCGACATCGGATTTCGTGAGGCGCACATAGAGGGTCGCCTGCATGCCGCGGATCATCGGCACCAGATGCGGGATGAACACGAGTGACACCGATCCCTTGGCCACCTTACCCAGCTCCTGGACGATCTCGGGATGGTGGCGGTGGCCGTTGACACCATACGCCTTGAAGTTGTCCGAAGCCTCCGAAAAGATGAGGCCCATCTCCGCCTTCCGCCCGGCACCGGAAACGCCCGACTTGCAATCGGCGATCAGATGCTCGGGGTCGACGACGCCCGCCTCGAGCAGCGGCCACAGGCCAAGCTGCACGACCGTCGGGTAACAGCCGGGATTGCCGACGATGCGCGCGCGGCGCACCGCGTCACGGTTGAGCTCGGTGAGTCCGTACGCCGCTTCGGCCAGGAGCTCCGGGCATGCATGCGGAATCCTGTACCAGCGTTCGAAGGCGGCGACGTCCTTGATGCGGAAGTCGGCGGCGAGATCGATGAGCTTGACGCCCGCGCCGACGAGTTCGCGCGCTTGCGACATCGCGACCCCATGCGGCGTCGCGAAAAACACGACGTCGCACCCATCGAGCTTCGTCTGCGCCGGGTCGGAGAAGTCGAGCGAGTACTTGCCGCGCAGGCTTGGGAACATGTCGGCGACCTGCATGCCCGCGTCCTTGCGCGACGTGATCGCGCGCACGTCGGCCTCCGGGTGCGACGCGAGCAGCCGCAGGAGCTCGACGCCCGTGTAGCCCGTGCCCCCGACGATCCCGATCTTGATCATGCGTTCGTGCTCCGTACGCCATCCGATTCTAGCACCTGCCCCGCCGGATTATGACGATGGCATCGGTCGCCGGTTCCCCTAAACACAAAGGCCGCCTTGCGGGCGGCCTTCGCTGGGGAAACGCCTTGGCTCAGCGCTTCGAGAACTGCTTGCGCTTGCGCGCCTTGTGAAGGCCGACCTTCTTGCGCTCGACCTCGCGCGCGTCGCGCGTGACGAGCCCGGCCTTCGACAGCGTCGGCTTGAGCGCCGCGTCGTAGTCGATCAGCGCGCGCGTGATGCCGTGGCGAACCGCGCCGGCCTGCCCCGACTCGCCGCCGCCTTCGACGTTAATCATGATGTCGAACGTCGCTTCGTGATTGGTGAGCTTGAGCGGCTGCCGGATCACCATCCGGCCCGTGTCGCGCGAGAAGAATTCATCGGCCGGCTTGTCGTTGACGACGATCGCGCCATTGCCCTTCTTGAGGAACACGCGCGCCACCGCGCTCTTGCGCCGGCCCGTGCCGTAGTAGTAGTTGCCGATCATGGGGTCAGAGGTCGAGGGTTTTCGGTTGCTGCGCGGCGTGCGGATGTGTGGCGCCGGCGTAGCACTTGAGCTTCTTGATCATCTTGTAGCCGAGCGGGCCCTTGGGCAGCATGCCCTTGACCGCTTTCTCGAGCGCCCGGCCGGGAAACTTCGCCTGCATCTGCGCGAACGTCATCGTCCGGATGCTGCCGGGATAGCCGCTATGCCGGTGATAGAGCTTGTCGTCGGCTTTGTTGCCGGTGACGCGGATCTTCTCGACGTTGGTGACGACGATGAAATCGCCGGTGTCCACGTGGGGCGTGAACATCGTCTTGTGTTTGCCCCGCAGACGGCTCGCGAGCTGGCTCGCGAGCCGGCCCAGCACCTTGTCCGTCGCGTCGACGAGATACCAGTCCCGCGCGACTTCGGCGGGCTTGGCGGAAAGGGTTTTCATCGTATTTTCCGTGCCGTGAGAATGCAGCAAAGTCTTGCATTGTAATCGTTTTTAGCCATTCGGGTCAATCTGGGGCCAGCTGTGCGGCGAAAGAGGCGCACCGAGGTTGAAACCGGAGACGGCGCGCCACACAATCGCCGGTACATCCTGCCGGCCGCGGGCGACCGCAGCCGGGCCTCGCGGCGTACATCCCTTCCAAGGTCATGAAAACAAAGATCAAATGGATCGACGGCGTCAGCTTCGTCGGCGAGTCCGGCAGCGGTCACTCGGTCGTCATCGACGGCGCGCCCGAGCACGGCGGCCGCAACATCGGGATCCGCCCGATGGAGCTCTTTCTAATGGGCGCCGTCGCGTGCACCGCGTTCGACGTGGTGCACATCCTCAAGAAGGCGCGGCAACCGATCGTCGATTGCCACGTCGATGCGGACGCCGAGCGCGCGCCTGCCGATCCCAAGGTCTTCACGAAGATCCATCTGCGCTACACCGTAGCCGGGCACGGACTCGCGCGGCCCCAGGTCGAGCGGGCGGTGAAGCTCTCGAAGGAGAAGTACTGCTCGGCGACGCTGATGCTCGCGCAGACCGCCGAGATCACGCACGAGGTGGTCATCACCGAAAACTGAGCTACTTCGGCGCCTCCGACGTCTGTCCCGGCGCGGGCGCGGGCGGCAGCAGGACGCCGCGCACGAGCACGCCGATCTCGATCGAACGGCGCGCGCCGTTCGCCTCGGCGAATTCGAGCGTCAGCGGTATGTTGCCGCCTGGATTCACATCCTCGACGATGTCGCGCAGCTCGATCCGGCTGCCGTTGTACGCGAAGCGTGTCTCCCGGCCGGCCAGGATGTCGGCTTCCTTGACCGGGTGGTCGGTCGTCGTGCCGTCCGAGTTCTGGTCGACGAGCACGAACCCTACCGATTTCGCGACGGACGTCTTGCCTCCCACCAGCTTGAGTGGAACGTCGCTCGTGATATCGACGTAAACCGCGGCGGTCGCATTGCCGATGCGCGCAGGCCGCATCCAGGCGTTCTTGAGCGAGATGTCGGTGGCGGATGCCGGCAGCGCGACGAGCGTCGCGAGCGCGGCGAGGGGAAGGATGAGCGTCTTCATCGTGGGTTCCGCAGGAGCCTGATGAGGCTTGAGGTATCGCGCCGACCGCCGCCTTGCGCTGCGAGTCGCGTGTAGAACTGGTCGACCAGCGCAGTGACGGGCAGCGGGGAGCCATTGGCGCGCGCTTCGGCGAGGCAGATCGCAAGGTCCTTGCGCATCCAGTCGACGGCGAAGCCGAAATCGAACTGGTCAGCGACCATCGTCTTGCCGCGGTTGTCCATCTGCCACGACTGTGCCGCGCCCTTGCCGATGACGTCGAGCACCGCGAGGACGTCGAGCCCGGCTTTTTCGGCGAAATGGATGCCCTCCGACAACGCCTGGATCATCCCGGCGATGCAGATCTGGTTCACCATCTTCGTCAGCTGGCCGCTGCCGGGGCCGCCCAGCAGCGTTACGGCGCGCGCGTAGCACGCGAGCACATCCTTGGCCTGCGCGAACGGCTCGGCGTCGCCGCCGACCATGATCGTGAGTTTGCCGTTCTCCGCCCCCGACTGACCCCCCGAAACGGGTGCGTCGAGGAAGCCGATGCCCTTCGCTTTCGCCGCGGCGTGAAGCTCGCGCGCGAGACGCGCCGACGCGGTGGTGTGATCGATCAAGACCGACCCCGGGCGCATCGTCGCGAGCGCGCCCTCATCACCGTGCGCGACGGCGCGCACGTCGTCGTCATTGCCGACACACATCAGCACGATGTCCGCGGTCGCCGCCGCCGCCGCCGGCGTCGGCGCCGTCGCGCCGCCATGCTGCGTCGTCCACTGCACGGCCTTGGCGTGAGTGCGGTTGTACACGGTGACGCGATGGCCCGCCTTGGCGAGATGTCCCGCCATCGGATAGCCCATCGTGCCTAGACCGACGAAAGCGACGTTGCGTGCATCCATGCTGTTTGGCGGATCCCAGGGCAGGCGCAGCGTCAGGCCTGCGCGTTCGAAGCGAGCGCCGCGCGCGCGGCGCCGATGGCTTTGCGCACCTGCGCGGGCGCGGTACCGCCGGGGTGATCGCGGCTCGCGACCGAGCCCTCGAGCGTCAACACCGCAAAAACGTCCTCGCCGATCGCCGGCGCGAACGAGCGGAGCTCCTGCAGCGGCAGCGCGGCGAGATCCGCACGCTTCGCCTCGGCGTGGCGCACGGCGCGCGCGACGGCTTCATGGGCGTCGCGGAAGGGCACACCCTTGCGCACAAGGTAGTCGGCGAGGTCGGTCGCGGTCGCGTAACCCTCGCTCGCCGCGGCCCGCATCCGCTCGCGATCGACGTCGAGGCCACTTGCGACCAGATCGGTCATGATCGCAACCGTATCGGCGAGCGTGTCGACCAGATCGAAGAGTGGCTCCTTGTCTTCCTGGTTGTCCTTGTTGTACGCGAGCGGCTGTGCCTTCATCAGTGTGACGAGTCCCATGAGGCTGCCGACGACACGCCCGCTCTTGCCGCGGACGAGCTCGGGAACATCGGGATTCTTCTTCTGCGGCATGATCGAGCTGCCGGTGCAGAAGCGATCGGCGAGCCGCGCGAAGCCGTAGCGCGGGCTGCACCACAGGATCAGCTCCTCGGCGAAGCGCGAAAGGTGCACCATCACGAGCGTGGCGGCGGCGGCGAATTCGATCGCGAAATCGCGATCCGCGACGGCGTCGAGCGAATTGGGGCAGAGACCGTCGAAGCCGAGCTCGCGCGCGACGCGCTCGCGATCGATCGGGTAGCTGGTCCCCGCGAGCGCTGCGGCACCCAGCGGCAGCCGGTTGACGCGCTTGCGACAGTCCGCGAACCGCTCCATGTCACGCGCGAACATCGCGTCGTAAGCGAGGAGGTGGTGGCCGAACGTCACGGGCTGCGCGACCTGCAGGTGCGTGAAGCCGGGCATGATCGTGTCGACGTGGCGTTCCGCAAGATCGAGAAACGCCCGCCGCAGTCCTGCGATTGCGCGCACGAGCGCGTCGATCTCGCCGCGCAACCACAGCCGGAGATCGGTGGCCACCTGATCGTTGCGCGAGCGCGCCGTGTGCAGACGCTTGCCCGGCTCGCCGACCAACGCCGTCAATCGGTGCTCGATGTTGAGGTGTACATCTTCGAAGTCGCGGGACCACGCGAACTCCCCGCGTTCGATTTCGCCGCGGATCGTCACCAGCCCGCGCTCGATCGCGGCCAGGTCGGGCGCGGACAGGACGCCGACGGCCGCCAGCATCCGGGCATGCGCGAGCGAGCCAAGGATGTCGGCCGCGGCCAGCCGCCGGTCGAAGTCGACCGAGGCCGTATAGCGCTTGACACGCTCAGTCACAGGCTCGCCGAAGCGGCCTGACCACCCTCCGGCAGAGGGATCGGGCGGGGACTCGGGGGAGGCATGCGGTCGTCCTGGGGCGGCGCGCGGAGAAAATGAGACGCCCGGCCATTGTCCGCGGGGTCCGGGACGCGGCCTTTCTTGCACTTGGCCGGCGCCCGTGTCGACAATGCGTACAGACGGACCCGCGGACCCGGCGCTCCGGATGCCGTTCATCCGGCACGAAGCTTGCATCCGGCGTCCGATATATGTCGCAGATTATAAGGCAAAACCCGGACCTCCCTGCGCTACCGGACTTCCGCAACCTGGGCGTCGTCCTGCGCATCCTGGTCGCCGCCAATGCGGTCGCGGCGGTGGCTGCGCTCGTCGAGGCGCCGCGCCTCGATCTCTGGGCGTCCGAATTCCTGGACAACGTCTCCGTCGTGCAGCCGTATGTGCTGCTGCAGCTTGCCGTCCTGTATGCGCTGCAGCCGTGGCTCGCACGACAGCCGTATGCGACAGGCGCGTGGCTCGTGGCTGCCATCACCGTGGCCTGCGGCCTCGCCGTGTACGCGCTGATCGTCGCGACGCGCATCGTGGCCGGCGGGGACCTGCTGCGCATGCTGCTCCTGGGCCTGCTGCTCACGGGCGCGCTCCTCGTCTACTTCAGGCTTCGCGCGAAAGCGTTGTCGCCGTCGATCACCGAAGCGCGTCTCCAGGCGCTGCAGGCGCGCATCCGTCCGCACTTCCTGTTCAACAGCATCACGGCGGTGCTCTCGCTCGTCCGCAGCAATCCGCGGCAGGCCGAAGTGGCGCTCGAGGACATGGCGGACCTCTTCCGTGTGCTGATGCGCGACAACCGCGAGCTCACTCCTCTCAAGGACGAGGTCGAGTTGTGCCGCCAATACCTGGCGCTCGAGAAGCTGCGCCTGGGCGAGCGGCTGCAGGTCGAATGGCATTTGCAGAGCATGCCCGGCGACGCGCTCGTGCCGCCGCTCGTGCTGCAGCCACTGCTCGAGAACGCGGTCTACCACGGAATCGAGCCGTCGAGCGCGCCCGGCGTCGTGTCGATCAACATCTTCGTCAAGGGTGGCGACGTCCACGCCGTCCTGCGCAATCCGTACCAGGCGAACGGCGGGCGCCACCACGCGGGCAACAAGATGGCGATCGCGAATGTTCGCGAGCGTCTCGCGCTGCATTTCGACGCCGAAGGCGCGCTCGAATCGCGCGTCGTCGCCAACGCCTACGAAGTCCATCTGCGGATGCCGTATCGCGCCGCGAACTCCGCTGCGGCGTCCGGCGCCGAGGCGAAGCCCGCAGCAGGCAACGGCAGGACCAAGCCCGCGGACGGCGCAGGCGACAAGCCCGCCGGTTTCGTCGTTCCCCAAAGAAAGGTCTCGCATGGCTGAGGCGCCTCTGCGCGTGATGATCGTCGACGACGAGGCGCCGGCGCGAAGGCGGCTCCGCGAGCTCCTCGACGATTGCACCGGCGCCCTGCCGCTCGCGGTCGTCGGCGAAGCCGCGAACGGCCGCGAGGCAATGGAGATCCTGCACGCGGTGACGGCCGACCTCGTGCTCTCGGACATCCATATGCCGGAGATGGACGGGATCGAGCTTGCGCGGCACCTGCTCAAGCTATCGCAGCCGCCGGTTGTCGTCTTCACCACCGCGTACCACGAGCACGCGGTTCAGGCGTTCGATGTCAACGCGATCGACTACCTGATGAAGCCGGTGCGCATGCAGCGGCTCCTGGCGGCGCTGCAGAAGGTGCCGCGGTTGAAGCCCATCTCGACCACGAAGCTGGACGAGCTGCCGGCCTCCGCGCGCCGCTTCCTGTCGGTCACCGAGCGCTCGCGCGTCGTGCTGGTGCCGCTCGAAGAGATCGTCTACCTCAAGGCCGAGCTCAAGTACATCACGATCCGCACGGCGCAGCGCGAGTACCTGCTCGAGGAATCGCTGACGCGCCTCGAGGATGAGTTCGGTGCGCGCTTCGTTCGCGTCCACCGCAACTGCCTTGTCGCGCGCGACGCGATCCGCGGGTTCGAGCGCTGCGTCGGCGACGAAGGCGACGCGCACTGGGAAGTCGTGCTGAAGGGTGTTGCGGAAACGCTTCCCGTGTCGCGTCGGCAGCAGTACGTCGTGCGCGAGATCGGCCGCGAGCAGCCCCAGGCGGCGCCCCCGACCCAGCAGTAAGTCCGTCCTGCTTCTTTCCGCCGGACGCGGCGACGCCTCCGGCGGGTTACACTTGCGCGCTTCGTGTCCGCTCGACCTCCCATGGAAAGCCCGCGCACGCTGATCTGCGGTTCGCTCGCCTACGACACCATCATGGTGTTCCCCGACCGCTTCGCGCGGCACATCCTCCCCGAGCAGGTGCGCGTGCTGTCGGTGTCCTTCCAGATCGGCGAGATGCGGCGCGAATGGGGCGGCTGCGCCGGCAACATGGCGTACAGCCTGCAGGGGCTCGGGGGGAAGCCCGTCGTCATGGCGACGGTGGGCGATGACGGCACGCCCTACCGCGAGCGAATCGCCGCGCTGGGCCTCACGCTCGAAGGCGTGCGGACGGTACCCGGGACGTACACCGCGCAGGCGTTCATCATCACCGACCTCGACGACAACCAGATCACCGCGTTCCATCCCGGGGCGATGAACGCATCGCACGAGAATCGCGTCAGTGATGTCGCCGACATCGGGCTTGGCATCGTCGCGCCCGACGGCCGCGACGGCATGCGCACGCACGTCGAGCAGTTCGCCAACGCGAAGGTGCCCTTCGTGTTCGACCCCGGCCAGGGCCTGCCGCTGTTCTCGGGGCCCGAGCTCCTCGAGATGATCGACGCCGCGACCTATCTCGCTGTCAACGACTACGAGGGCCGGCTCCTGGCCGAGCGCACGGGAGTTCCGCTCGAGCGCCTCGCCGACCGCGTCGACGCGGTCGTTGAAACGCTTGGGGGCGACGGCTCGCGGATCCATGCGGGGGGCCGGATGATCGCGATTCCTGCCGTACCTGCCGCGGCCATCGTCGATCCGACCGGCTGCGGCGATGCCTATCGCGCGGGCCTGCTGTATGGGATACGGCAGGGCTGGGACTGGCCGAAGACTGGGCGGCTCGCGGCGCTTCTGGGTGCGCACAAGATCGCGCATCGCGGCGGGCAGAACCACGCCGTCGACCGCGAGTCGATCGGCGCCGCGTATCGCGAGCAGTTCGGCGACTACCTCTGGTGAAGCCTGCGCCGTTCGTCGTCCGCGTCGCGCGCACGGCACGGATGGGACTCCACGTCGTCCGGGGTCTCGCACTGACGCTCGTCGTATTCCCGTTCGTCGATCTCGCGCGGCGGCGCGACATCGTCCGCGGCTGGTCGGCGCGGCTGCTCGCGATCCTGAATATCGAAACCCGCTTCCACGGCGTGCCGGAGGGCGGCGTGCCCGGCAACGTGCTGATCGTTGCCAACCACATCTCGTGGGTCGACATCTTCGTGCTCCTGGCGCTGCAACCGGCGCGCTTCGTTGCCAAGGCTGACATTCGGCGCTGGCCCGTGGTCGGAAAGCTCGCGGTGAACGTCGGCACTCTGTTCGTCGAGCGCGAGCGGCGGCGTCACGCGCATGCGATCAACCGCGACGCTGCGACGGCGCTCGCGCGCGGCGACGTCGTCGCGATCTTTCCCGAAGGGACGACGACCGACGGCACGACGGTCCTGCCATTCAAGGCGTCGCTCTTGCAGCCCATCGTCGAGGCCGCCGGGCACGTGCAACCGGTCGCGCTCCGCTACTGCGACGCCGAAGGCGCGCCGAGCGACGCGGCGGCCTACGTCGGGGACACGAGCTTCGTTGCGTCGTTCTGGCGCGTCACCGCCGAGCGTGCGCTGGTCGCCGAAGCTTACTTCGCCGCGGCGCTGCCGGCGCAAGCGCGCCACCGCCGCGAGCTCGCGCGTGAGGCAGAGACGCTCATCCGAACGGCTTTGGCTGCAGCGGCGCGCGGCCCGGCACCTGATAGACGCGGCGATCGGGCAGCCTGATCGCGGTCAACGGGCCGCCCCAGATGCAGCCCGAATCCAGCATCAGCATGTTCGGCAACAGGCGGAGCTCGAGCGTCGACCAGTGGCCGCATACGATGGTCACGCCGGCCGACGCGCGTCCTTCGTGCTCGAACCAGGGGCGATAGCCGCCGGGTGCGGCGCCGGGGCCACGCTTTTCGTCGAGCGCCATTGTGCCGTCGGCCGTGCAGAAGCGCAGCCGCGCGAACGCGTTGACCGCGACACGCAGCCGATCGAAGCCCTCGAGGTCGTCGCGCCACGCGCGCGGCTCATCACCGTAGAGCGCCGCGAGGAACGCGTCCGCCCGCGGGCCGGCCAGCATCGATTCGACCTCGCGCGAGAGCATGAGCGCAGTGGCAGGTGTCCACTGCGGCAGGAGGCCCGCGTGCACGAGGAGTCGCTCGTCCTCGACGACCACGAGCGGACGATGCTGGAGCCAATGGACCAGTTCGTCACGATCCGGCGCGGCCAGGACCGGCGCGAGCGTGTCCTGCTTGTGCAACTTCGCGTGGCCCGCGGCGGCCGTCAGCAGGTGGAAGTCGTGGTTGCCGAGAACCGTCACCGCCGCATCGCCCAGCGCTTTCACTTCGCGCAGGACGGCGAGCGAATCGGGGCCGCGATTGACGAGGTCGCCGACGAACCACAGCCGATCTTCGCGGGGGGAGAAAGCGATCAGCTCGAGCAGCTGGCAGAGCTCGGCATGGCAGCCCTGGATGTCGCCGATCGCGTAGAGGCTCATCGGAAAGCGGTGGCACGGGCTGCTAGAATTCGACGCCCATCTTAGCATTCGCTCGCAAGACGCTCCGCTTCCCAATGTCGTTCACGCTCAATCCGGCGCAGCGCGCGGCGGTGCGCCATGTCGACGGGCCGCTGCTCGTGCTCGCCGGCGCCGGCAGCGGAAAGACGCGGGTGATCGCGGCGAAGATCGGTCACCTGCTCGAGCAGGGATTCGAAGCGCGAAAGATCGCGGCGATTACCTTCACGAACAAGGCGGCACGCGAAATGCGCGAGCGCGTGGGCGGGCTGCTCGGCCGGGAAGGCAAGCGCGATCTCGCCGACGATCTCGCGATCTCGACGTTCCACGCGCTGGGCGCGCGCATCATCCGCGCCGACGCGAAGGCGCTCGGCCTCAAGCCGGGATTCTCGATCCTCGATCCCGACGACATCCTGCCGATTGTCGCGGAGCTGGTCCCGACGACCGATCGCGCACGCGCCCGTGCCGCCCAGGCGGCGTTCTCGCGCTGGAAGAATGCCCTCGTGTCGCCGGCGGCGGCGCTGAGCGGCGCGAAGGATGACGCAGAGGCGGCAGCCGCTCGAGCGTTCACTCGCTACGACGATGCGCTGCGTGCCTATCACGCCGTCGATTTCGACGACCTGATCGCGCTGCCGATCGCGCTCCTCGCCGCCGACGCCGCCGTGGCGGCGAAATGGCGCGAGCGCTGCTCGCACCTGCTGATCGACGAGGTGCAGGACACCAATCCGGCGCAATACCGGCTCATGGGGCACATTGTGGGCGAGCGTGCGTCGTTCACTGCGGTAGGCGACGACGACCAGGCGATCTATGGCTGGCGCGGCGCATCGGTCGACAATCTCGCGCGCCTTGCGCAGGACTACCCGGCGCTGACAGTGATCAAGCTCGAGCAGAACTATCGCTCGACGACGCGCATCCTGCGCTCGGCCAACGCGCTGATCGCAAACAACGCGCGGCTCCACGACAAGAAGCTGTGGAGCGAGCACGGCCACGGCGACGCGATCCCGGTGACGCCGGCCGCCGACGAGGAGGCCGAGGCCGAGGGGGTCGTCCGGCGGCTGCTCGCGCATCGCTTCCAGCATCGCGGGAGGTACGCGGACTACGCGATCCTCTATCGCGGCAACCATCAGGCGAAGGCCTTCGAGCAGCAGCTTCGCGCGCAGAACGTTCCCTACGAGGTGTCGGGCGGGCAATCCTACTTCGAGCGGGCCGAGATCAAGGACTTGCTGGCGTACCTGCGGCTCATCACCAACGACGACGACGACCCGGCCTTCATCCGCGCGGTGACGACGCCCAGGCGAGGGATTGGCGCGACCACGCTCGAAAAGCTCTCGGCGATTGCCGGCAACCGGCATCAAAGTCTCTTCGCCGCGGTATTCGACGCCGCCGCGGCGGAGATCCCGCCGCGGCAGTGCGAAATCCTCGAGTCGTTCTGCGGGCTGATCAACGGCCTCCGCTATCGCGCCGAGCGCGAGCCGGCGGGGCGCCTCATGGACGATCTCGTCGCCGCGATCGGCTACGAGGATCATCTCGCCACGACATGCGACCGGAAGCAGGCGGAGGTTCGGTGGAGCGGCATTCGCGACTTCATCGGCTGGCTCGCGAAGAAAGGTGAAGGCGATCGCAAGAACCTGTTCGAGCTCACGCAGATGATCGCGCTCATCACGATGCTCGAGGGGCAGGAGGGCCGCGTGCCCGACGCCGTCCGGCTCTCGACGCTGCACGCGGCCAAGGGGCTCGAGTTCCCGCACGTGTTCCTGGTGGGCCTGGAGGAAGGCCTCTTACCGCACCGCGAGGCGATTGCCGCCGGCAATGTCGACGAGGAGCGCCGGCTCATGTACGTCGGCGTCACGCGCGCGCAAAAGAGCCTCCATCTTTCGTACTGCCGCAAACGCAGGCGGGCCGGCGAGACGGTCGAATGCCAGCCGTCGCGCTTCCTGGCCGAGCTCGCGCAGGAAGACTTGCGTTGGGCAGGGGCTCCGTTGTCGGCGGACGAGGCGGCGCGCGAGAAAGCAGCGGGCGCCGAGCGCCTGAAGAATCTCAAAGCGATGCTCGCGCGCTGAGCGCGCACGTCTGGAGGCGTAGACTGCAAGTCACGGTTGCACCCGCAGGGAGACAGCGCATGAGCGAGCGCTACGACGCGATCGTCATCGGCACGGGCCAGGCTGGACCCTCGCTTGCCGTGCGCCTCGCCAAGGCCGGACGGCGTACGGCGATCATCGAACGCAAGCGGTTCGGCGGCACCTGCGTCAACAACGGCTGCATCCCGACGAAGACGCTGATTGCGAGTGCGCGCGCCGCGCACGTGACCCGAGGGGCGGACGCCTGGGGCGTCATCGTTCCCCCGGGGATGCGCGTCGACATGCCGGCGGTGAAAGCCCGCAAGGACGCCGTCGTGAAGGCCTCGAGCGAAGGCGTCATCAAATGGCTCAAGGGCACGGCCGGCGTCACAGTCATCGAGGGGCATGCCCGCTTCGACGGTCCGCACACGGTGCGCGTCGGCGACCTCCAACTCGAGGCTCCGCAGATCTTCGTCAACGTCGGCGGGCGTGCGGCCGTTCCGTCGATCGACGGCATCGACCAGGTCGACTATCTCGACAACGTCACGATGATGGAGGTCGACACGCTGCCGCGCCATCTCGTCGTCATCGGCGGCAGCTACGTCGGGCTCGAATTCGCCCAGATGTACCGACGCTTCGGCGCGGAGGTGACCGTCGTCGAGATGGCGCCGGCGCTGATCGGCCGCGAGGACGCCGAAGTGTCGGTGGCCGTCAAGGAGATCCTCGAGGCGGAAGGCATTGCGATCCAGCTGGCTGCGAAGTGCGTTTCTGTGCGGACTGACCCTGCCGGAATCACCGTCGGAATCGATTGCGACGTCGAACCGAAGGAAGTCATCGGCTCGCACCTGCTGCTCGCGACCGGGCGCCGGCCGAACACCGACGATCTCGGTTGCGATCGCGCGGGCATCGTGCTCGACGAACGCGGCTACATCAAGGTCGACGATTCGCTGCGCACGAACGTCGACGGTATTTACGCGCTCGGCGACGTCAACGGCCGCGGTGCGTTCACGCATACCGCGTACAACGACTACGAGATCGTCGCCGCGAACCTTCTCGACGGCGAGGCGCGGCGGGTCAGCGACCGCATTCCGACCTACGCGCTCTTTATTGACCCGCCCCTGGGCCGCGCGGGGATGACCGAGCGCGAGGTGCGCGAGAAGGGAATCAATGCACTCGTTGCGACGATGCCGATGAAGCGGGTAGGGCGGGCGAAGGAGCGTGGCGAAACCGCGGGATTCATGAAGGTGCTGGTCGACGCGCAGAGCAAGCGGCTTCTCGGTGCGTCGCTTCTCGGCATCGAAGGCGACGAAGTGATCCACTCGCTGCTCGACGTCATGTACACGAACTCGCCTTACACGGTGATCACGCACGCGATGCACATCCATCCTACCGTCACGGAGCTCGTCCCGACGCTCCTGGAGCAGCTCGAGCCGCTGAACCCTCGGGTTTGACATTCGCGGCGCGATCCGGATAATCGTTGCCAGCGCCGATTTGAGCCACAGCTTGCGGGCGCTCAACAAATACCGCTAAAGCGAGGCCCGGGGCGCCACCGCCGGCGATTCAGTCGAAGCGGCGCCATCAAGCCCGTTCAGCGGACGTTGAACGGGCTTTTCGTTTGCCGGATCCGCCATGAACACACAAGCTCCGCGACGCGGCTTCACCACCGCAATTCTCCATTCGGACCGCGACGCCGGGATCGAGCACGGCGCCTTGCACAAGCCGCTGCACGTCTCGGTCGCCTATGGGTATCGCGACGCGCGCGACCTGGCCGCCGTGTTCCAGGGACGCGCGCAGGGCTACGCCTACGGCCGCCAGGGCAATCCGACGGCGGCCGCCCTCGAGTCGAAGATCACCACGATGGAGGAGGGCATCGGCACCGTCTGCTTCGCGACGGGAATGGCGGCGATCGGCGCGATCCTCCTCGCGCTGACCCGCAAGGGCGACCACGTCGTCACGAGCCGTTTCCTCTTCGGCAACACGGTGAGCCTGCTCGAGACCCTCGAGAATCGCGGTGCCGACATCACGTTCGTCGACGCGACCGACGCGGCAGACGTCGAGCGGGCCGTCACGCCGGCGACGCGGCTCGTGTTCGTCGAGACGATCGCCAATCCCCGCACGCAGGTAGCCGACCTCGCGCGCATCGGCGCGCTGTGCGCGGCGCGCGGCATCCTCTATATCGTCGACAACACGATGACCTCGCCCGCCTTGTTCCGGCCAAAAAGCGTCGATGCGGGCCTGGTCGTGAATGCGCTTACGAAGTACATCGGCGGACATGGCAATGCGCTCGGGGGAAGCGTCACCGACACGGGCCTCTTCGACTGGACGCGCTATCCGAACATTGCCGACAACTACAAGGCGCTGAAGCCTGCCCTCTGGGGCCTTCAGCAACTGCGCAAGAAAGGCTTGCGCGACTGGGGCGGTACGCTCGCGGCCGAGCAGGCGCACCACATCAGCGTCGGCGCGGAGACGCTCGCGCTCCGGATGGAGCGCACGTGCGCGAATGCGCAGGCGCTCGCGGAGTTTCTCGCGCGGCAGCCACAGGTCCGCGCCGTCTACTACCCTGGGCTCGCGACGCATCCGCAGCATGCACTGGTCCGCTCGCTGTTCAGCGCCGCCGGGGGACTGCTCTCGTTCGAGCTCGCCGACGGCATCGACTGCTTCGATTTCATGAACCGCCTCCGCATCGTCGTGCTGTCGTCGAACCTGGGCGACAACCGCACGCTCGCCATCCCGGTGGCGCACACGATCTTCTGGGAGATGGGCGCCGCGCGCCGCGCGGCGATGGGCATCGCCGATTCGCTGATCCGTGTTTCGTGCGGGATCGAGGACCGCGACGACCTGATGGGTGACTTCGCGCAGGCGCTCGCCGGATAGCGCGCCAGGGTGAGTCGTTGTTCCGTTCGCTGCTGATCGACGGCGCAACGTGCCGGACCGGCGCGCCGACTCCCCGTTCGCATGGTTCGGTTATTGCTTTTGCAGGGTCGCCGGGGTCCAGGCTCCATCCGAATCGACCATGCAAACACCTTGTAGCGAACACCCACGCGCGTGTGGACAACGCCGCGGACTCGACGCCGCCGAGCCATCGTGAAATCGTTCTCCCAAATTCTGCGCATGCCGCTACGGTGGCCGGGCCGCGCCCGGACGATCGCCGTCGATACGACGCCAGGCGCCGGCAGCGCCGTCTATTTCTTCGACGAGCGGCGAGCTACCGCGCCCACCGACCGTCCGCCCGCCGGCCGGGCTGCGAGCGCAGCCGAAGCGCGCACCAAGGATCGCCTGGCAGCGATCGCCGAGAGCGAGGCGCGGTTCAAGAGCCTGACGCTGCTGGGCTCCGACTGGCACTGGGACCAGGATGTCCAACATCGCTTCACCGCCATCAACGGCAGCATTGCCGACCCCATTGGAGCGACCATCGCGCAACATCTCGGGCGCTCGCTCTGGCAGATGCCGCACATCGCCCCACTCCAGGGCGACTGGGGCGCCCACCGCCGCGCGCTCAAGTCTCAGGAAGCCTTCCGCGATCTCGTCCTGCGCGCCCCGCAGGCGGACGGCGGCTTCAGCTTCGTGTCGATCAGTGGCGAGCCGGTGCAGGACGCGAACGGCGCGTTCGTCGGCTATCGCGGCGTCGGGCTCGACATCACCAAAAAGAAGCTCATCGAAGCCAACATCAGCCGGCTCGCGCGCTTCGACTCGCTGACAGGCTTGCACAACCGGACCGCATTCTTCGAGCGCCTCGATCACGCGATCGCGCTCGCGCGCCGCCACAATCGCGCCGTCGCGCTCCTCTTCGTGGATCTCGACCGGTTCAAGGACGTCAACGACGCGTTCGGCCACCTTCCGGGCGACGAAGTCTTGAAGGCGCTCGCCCGGCGGCTCACCAAGGCGGTTCGCGATACCGATACCGTCGCGCGCTTAGGTGGCGACGAGTTCATCGTGCTCGCCGAGGAAGTGACGAACCAGGTCGACGTGAACGAGTTTGGCAGGCGCCTGCTTCAGACCCTTTCCGAGCCCGTCGTGCTGCACGGACAGGAGTGTCGCCTGGGCGCCAGCATCGGGGTTGCGCTGTTCCCGGACGACGGAGAGGACGCGACGACGTTGCTCAAGGCAGCCGACAGCGCGATGTACCGCGCCAAGGAATCCGGCGGCAACAACCTCGCATTCGCTGCCGAGGTGCAAGGGCCGCCGGCGACCGAGCGCATGGTCCTGGGCGCGGCGCTGCGCGGGGCGCTGGAGCTCAATCAGTTTCAACTTCTCTACCAACCGAAGGTCGCGATCCGCACCGGCGTGCTGACGGGCGTCGAGGCTCTGGTGCGCTGGCAGCATCCCGAGCACGGCCTTGTGATGCCGGACGCCTTCATCCCGATCGCCGAGGATTCGGGCCTCATCCGGCAGATCGCGCGCTGGGTCCTCAACCAGGCGTGCGCACAGGGCATGCGCTGGCGTGCGGAGTTGCCCCATCCGATTCGCGTCGCCGTGAACCTCTCCGCCCGCCAATTCATCGATGGCGACCTCGTCATCGAAGTCGCCCACGCGCTGGGGCAGACCGGGCTCCCGCCCGATCTCCTCGAGCTCGAGATCACCGAGAGCATGATGATGGCGCAGCCCGAGCGGGCCGCCGAGACGCTGCTCGAAATTCGCGAAATGGGCGTGCACCTGTCGATCGACGACTTCGGCACCGGCTACTCGTCGCTCGCCCGGCTCAAGAAATTTCCGATCGGCAGCGTGAAGGTGGACCGCTCGTTCATTGCCGATATCGCCGTCGATCCCGACAGCGCCGCCATCGTGTCCGCGGTGATCGCGATGGCGCACAACCTGCGGCTCGCCGTGGTGGCGGAAGGCGTCGAGACCCTCGAGCAGGTTCGCTTCCTCCGCGAGCGCGATTGCGACGAGGTCCAGGGCTTCCTGATCAGCCGGCCGATCGGGCCGGACCAGGTTCGCGAGTTCGCGCTTCGAACTCGCGCGGATCGGCGCGAACCAGCCGCGGCTGCTGGCGCGGCGAATTGAGGGCCGCGGTTGAGCGCTCTCGATTCACCCGTCGATTTCGACCTCCGACCGCGCGCGCTCGACCGGAGCGCGGCGGAGGAGCTCGGCCGTGGGCTGCCGCGGCAGGATCCAATGGCTGCGCAGCAGCTCCTGTGCGAGGCGTTGTCGCGGCCCGGCCCGGATGGGGAAAGCACCGCCGCCAGGCTCACGACGTTGCGCGCGCTCGATGGGGCCGCCCGCCAGATCTGCGAGCGCCTCCTCGACCGGTATGTGGAAGGCGACGCCCAGCTCCGCTTGCACGAGCGCAAAACCTACGCGTCGGCGCTCCGCTTGAGCCAGTCGATGAGCGAGGCCTACGAAGAGTGTCTCCGCCGCATCGGCGAGTCCGCGCATGCGGCCGAGGATGCGGCGAGCGCCATCGTACGTCTCCTGATGTTCCGCGAGATCGAGTTCGTGCTCCGGATGTTTCGTTACAAGAGGCGGAACGCGAATCGATGGCGGGCGCTGCATGCGATCTACCAGGGGGCCGCAAAGAGGAGCCTCGAGCGATGCCTCGTCACGTTCGGGCCGCCGGCAGACCGGGCCACGACGGCCGAGCGCCAGTACGTGCAAATCCTCCTGCTCGAGGCCGCGAACAGCGGGCAGCTCTCGCCCCGCGAGGCGTTGTGGACGCACCGCTGGCTGGCGGAGTGGTGCGCGTCACTGGTCCTGAAGGCGGGCGAGGACGCGTCTGGGATCGCGGCTGCGCCGTCCTGTTTCGCCATCGATCTCGACGGCGGCGAAGGTCCGTCGCGCAAGACAGTCGCTGCGGGCGAATCAATCCGTTATCTCGGCACCGAACCCTTGCTGAAAGTGATCGACGGGGAACGAACGGCGGCGCGGGATCGAGCCGCCGGGTCCAGCGGCATCGCGCCGGCGACATGGGACGCCCAGAGGGCTCTCCTGGAGAAGCTCAGGCTCGTGTTCGATCCGGCGCCTGCACGCATCGAACGCCGCGGCGAACGCGTGGCCATGGACTCGACCGTCAATGTTCTAGCGGGGATGGCGCACGTCGTCCACGCGCTTCGTACCGCGTCGAAGGGCAGCGGTCGCGGCGCCAGGGCTCTGCCGCTCGACGAATCGACAATCCAGGCGTTCGACGGCGCGACGCGAACGATGACGCTCGCGGCGTGGAATGCCGATTTTGCGCGCGAGCCGGTCGCCGAGACCTGGCAGGTCCGGGATCGCAGCGATAGCGGTTGCCGCATGCGCGGGAAGACCGCCGATCTCAACGGCGTCATACCCGGTTCCGTGCTGGCGATGCGCGACAGCGACCGGAACCCATGGACCATCGTGGTCGTGCGCAGGCTGCGTCGCCTCATGGTGGACTACGTCGAGGTCGGTGCGGAATTCATCGGTTCCAGACCGCGCTACGTGAAACTCGTGCCGTCCGCATCAGGAGCCGAGCCAAGATCGATCGGCGCACTCTATCTGCCGCCAAGCGAAGCCTATCCGGCGATGCCGATCCGGACGCTTTTGCTTCCGGCGCGCGAGTACCAACCGAACAGCGACGTCACGCTGCTGTCGTCCAACGCAACGTACCGGCTCCGTCTCAACGATCCGATCCGTCACCAGATGGAGTTCGTCTGGACGTCCTTCACCGTGCTCGGGAAGGGCGCGTCCTAGGCCCGCGCAAGCCGCCGGCCGAGCGCGATCGCGAACGGGATCCAGCCCACCCAGCGCACGAGGTCGATCAGCTCGTCGTCCCACCGCCATTGCTCGAACAGATCGAGCCTGGCTCCCATGTTGTCCTCGATCCAGCCGAACAGCGACACCCAGGCCACAAGGAACGCAAGCACGCCGCCGTGCGCCTGCTGCGATGGCGTGACGGAGCGCCACAGCGGCACGAGCACGAGACCGCCGACGACGATCGCGTAGAGCGCGGTGCGCGCCGCCGGCGCGGCGGCGAATACAGGGGCAAGCATGGGCTCGCCCGCGATCATCTTCGCGGCCGTCCACCCGAGCACTGCCGCGCCGCCCCATAGGATCGCCGGATAGCGCTCGATCATCCGGACGACGAGCGCCGAACCCCAGACCACGATGGGAATCGAGATCGCGATGCCGAACAGCACGAGCGCGAAATTGCCCTGCGCGGCGCCGCCGACCGCAAGCACGTTGTCCACGCCCATCACCGCGTCAGCGACGACGATCGTCTGGACCGCACCGCGGACCGACGCCGCCGGGGCGACGTTGTGCCCGTCGCCGCCATCATCTCGCGTGAGCTTCCAGCCGATCCAGATCAACGCCAGGCCGCCGACGAGCAGGAAGCCTGGGATCTTGAGTAGCCAGACGACGATACCGAGCAGCGCAATGCGCACAGCGATCGCGCCCGCGGTCCCCCACAGGATCACTCGCCGCCGGAGCTCGCGCGGAACGTTGCGCGCGGCGAGACCGATGACGATCGCATTGTCGCCGGCGAGCACGATGTCGATCAGCACGATCGAGGCGAGGGCGCTCCACCATTCCGGGGTGAACGGGCTCATCGACAGCACCCGGCTAGGCGAGCGGACCCGGCGCCGCGATGTCGCGCATGTGTCCGCCCTCGTGGTCGAATTCGAGATAGCTTCCCTGCTTGTACCAGTCGGCGAGCACGAACCGCTCGCAGGCGCGGCCGTCGACGACCAGATGATGTCGCGCGGGCCGGTGCGTGTGGCCGTGGATCATCCGCGTCACGCCGGCGTCGCGAAAAGCGGCGGCGACGGCCGCCGGCTCGACATCCATGATGCGCGCGGGCTTTTCTGCATTGGCGATCCGGCTCCGGCCACGCAGCCAGCGCGCGATACCGCGGCGCACGCGGTAGGGCAGCGCAAGATAGCTTCGCTGCCAGCGTGCGTCGTGCGCGATCCGCCGGAAGCGCTGGTACGCGTGGTCGGACGTGCAAAGCTCGTCGCCGTGCAGGATCAACGTTGGCGTCCCCGCGAGATTGACGACGAGCTGACTCGGCAAGAGCGCAACGCCCGCCGCATCGCAAAACCGCTCGCCCATGAGGAAATCGCGGTTGCCGGTGATGACGCCGACTGGCACGCCCCCGGCGCGGACGCTTTTGATCGCCCGCGCGACGTCGGCGGCCAGCGGCTCGGACAGCGCGTCGTCGCCGATCCACGCATCGAACAGGTCGCCCAGGATGTAGACACCGGACGACTCGCGTGCCGGACCCGCGCAGAAGGCGTGAAACGCGGCCACCGGCCCGGGCCGCTCCGGCGACAAATGAAGATCGGAGACGAACAGGGTCGCCGGCACTAGGGCCTGTCCATAGTGTGAACAGGCCCTAAGCGGGCTTCTCCTCGGCCCGAGTGAGTACGACGTCGTCCTTCGGCACGTTCTGGTGATGGCCGCTGTTGCCCGTCGGCACCGTCTTGATGCGGTCGACGACGTCCTGCCCGGCGACGACCTTGCCGAAGACGCAGTAGCCCCAGCCCTGCGGGCTCGGTCCCTTGTAATCGAGAAAATCGTTGTCGGCGACGTTGATGAAGAACTGGGACGACGCGGAGTGCGGCTCGGAGGTACGTGCCATCGCGACCGTGTACTTGCGGTTCTTGAGCCCGTTCGCGGCCTCGTTGGCGATTGTCGCGCGCGTGGGCTTCTGCCGCATCCCGGCCTCCATGCCGCCGCCCTGGATCATGAAGCCGTCGATCACGCGATGGAAGATCGTGTTGTCGTAGTGGCCCGCGCGGACGTACTCGAGGAAATTCTCGACCGTCTTCGGCGCATTGTCGGCGTCGAGCTCGAGCGTGATATCACCGTGGTTCGTGTGCAGGATGACCATGTTATTGCGCAACCACCGTAGCCTTGTTGATGATGACCTTCTCGACCGGCACGTCCTTCGGGAACGGGCCGCCGGCGCCGGTGGGCGTCTTGGCGATCTTCTCGACCACGTCCATCCCCGAAACGACCTTGCCGAACACCGTGTAGCCGATGCCCTGCATGTCCGGCGAACGGAAATTCAGCGACTTGTTGTCGGCGACATTGATGAAGAACTGTGCGGTGGCCGAATTGGGCTCGGACGTCCGCGCCATCGCAATCGTCCCCGGCGCGTTGAGCAGACCCGCCTTGCTCGACATCTCGGCCTCGTTGACGATCGGCGGCTTCGTCGGCTTCTGCTTGAAGTCCGCCGTGAAGCCGCCGCCCTGGATCATGAAGCCCGGGATCACGCGATGGAACTGCGTGCCGTCGAACTGCCCGGACTTCACGTAGTCGAGGAAATTGGCGACGGTCTTCGGCGCGGCGTCGGGGTTGAGCTCGACTCGGATCTTGCCAGCGGTCGTGTCGAACTCGACCTGCGGATTCGCGGCGAAGGCTGGAACGGCGAACGCCGCGGCCAGTGCGGCCACAGCGGTGAGGAAGAGGCGGCGCGTCATCGAAGGACTCCTGAACGTGGAAGCGTGCATTGAGGGAAGGAACTAGTTCTTCTTCGCAGCAGGCGACAGCAGCTCGCGAGCGAGCGCAAGCTTGCCGGACGCCGTCTTGTTGGCCTTGTCGAGCTTCGAGGCCGTCGCGTATTCGGCGGCGCCGAGCCGGATGTAGATGTCGCCCAGATTCTCGTGCGCGACACCCCAGTCCGGCGCCGCCTTGACCGCGGATTCGAGCGCGACGCGCGCGCTTTCGTATTGGCCTTTCTGGGCGTAGAGCACGGCGAGGTTGTTGTAGGGTTCCGGCAGCTCCGGATAGTCCTCGACCAGCGACTGGAACGTCGCGAGGGCGGCGGTGTCCTGCCCCTGCTCCGTCTGCGCGACGCCCTTGAGGAAGCGCGCCTGCGGCTCGCGCGGACGCTGCGCGAGCAGCACGTCGAGCTTGGCCTGCGCGGTGGAGAACTGCTTGTCCTTGACCAGCGCGGCAGCCTCGCGCAAGCCCTGCGAGTACTGCTTGCGCGCCTCCTCCGAAAGATCACGACCATCCTGCGCCGCGGCCAGAGCGCATGCGAGCGTCGCCCATGCGCAGCAGAGGAAGAGCAGGATCCGGAGCATCGATCGCACCATGAGGGCGTCCGATTTCATTCTAGCAGGAAGCCCGTGCGCTTCTCGCGAGCCGCTCGACCGTTGCGTCGATCAGCCGGCGCGCGATGGAGACGCTCGGTGGCAGCTTGGGCACCGCATCGAACGTGAACCAGCGCGCCTCGGCGATCTCCTGCTCGTCGGGTCTGAGCTCGCCGCCCGCGTACTCGGCGGTGAACGCGATCATCAGCGAATGCGGGAAGGCCCATGCCTGGCTCGCGAAATACTCGAGGCGTTCGACCTCGACGCCAACTTCCTCGCGCACCTCGCGGCGGATGCAGTCCTCGATGGTCTCGCCCGGTTCAACGAAGCCGGCAAGCGCGCTGAACATGCCCGGCGCAAATCGATGCGCTCGCGCGAGCAGCAGCTCGTGGCCCCGGGTGATGAGCACCATCATCGCCGGCGTGACCCGCGGGTAAGCGACGAGGCCGCACGCGGCGCATTCCTTCGCGCGCTCGTCCGGCTTTGTCCGCGTGGGCGCGCCACAGCGGCTGCAGTAGCGGTGCGTCGCGTCCCAATCGACAATCTGGAATGCGCGCGTGGCGAGCGCGAGCAGCGGATCCGGGAGCGCGAAGAACAGCGAACGCAGCCCGGCGTAGCGCCACGCGGGCGGTTCCGGCGCGTCGCCGGCCAGGCCCACCGCGATGCAGTCGACGCCAGCGAGGGCTCCGAGGTAATGCGCCTCACCGGCGAGACCCAGCGCGGCGAGCTCGCCCCACTGCGGCAGCCGCGGCGACGCACCCGCCTCGACACCGCCCGAAACCAGCACCTTGCCGTCGCGGAACGCGAACGCGATCGCCCCGGCCTGCATCGACGCAGGCAGCGCGTGCCCCGGCGCGAATCCCTCCGGCGTGTGCACGACGGTCCCGCCGCCCGTCAGCCGAGCTTGAACGGCAGCGTGCGGATCCGCTGGCCCGTGGCGGCGGCGACCGCGTTCGCGACCGCCGGCGCGATCACCGGCACGGCCGGCTCACCGACGCCCGACGGCTTCTCGGTCGACGGTACGATGTGCACTTCGATGGCCGGCATTTCGTTGATGCGCAGCACCTGGTAGTCGTGGAAATTCGACTGCTCGACGACGCCGTCCTTGAGCGAGATACGGCCGTACAGCGCCGCCGAGAGCCCGAAGCCGATGCCGCCTTCCATCTGCGCGCGCACGACGTCGGGATTGACGACGACGCCGCAGTCGACCGCGCAGACGACGCGATCGACGCGGATCGTGTTGTCCTTGACGGTCACTTCGGCGACCTGGGCGACGAACGTGTTAAACGACTCGTGCACCGCGATGCCGCGCCCGCGCTTCTCTCCGGCCTTGCCGGGCGCGAGCGGCGTGCCCCAGCCCGCTTTGGCGGCAGCGAGTTCGAGCACGCCGAGATGCCGAGGATGCTTGCCCAGGAGCGCCTTGCGGAACGCCACCGAATCGGTGCCGCCCGCTTGCGCGAGCTCGTCCATGAAGGTCTCGGTCGAGAACGCGGTGTGCGTCGAGCCGACCGAGCGCCACCAGAGAACCGGCACGCCGACCGTCGGCGCGTGGACGTCGACCGACAGGTTTGCGATGCCGTACGGCAACGTCGATGCGCCCTCGACGCTCGTCGCGTCGATGCCTTCCTTCACCATCATCTTCTCGAAAGCGGTGCCGGCGAGGATCGACTGCCCGACGATCCGATGCTGCCAGCCCGTGATCCTCCCGGAGCCGTCGAGCCCGGCCCTGAGCGCGTGGAGGTAGGCCGGGCGGTAGTAGCCTCCCTGCATGTCGTCCTCGCGGGTCCACACGAGCTTGACCGGGACGCCGGGTTTGCCCTTGATGAGGATCGCTTTCGCTATGACGGCCGCCTCGACGAGATAGTCGGACTGGGAGCTCGCGCGGCGCCCGAAGCTGCCGCCGGCAAACAACATGTTGAGCTTGATCTGCTCGGGCTTGAGCCCGGTGACCTGCGCCAGCGCGGCCTGGTCCCCGGTCTGGAACTGCTCGCCGTTCCAGACTTCGCAGCTGTCGGTGTCGAGCTTGACCACGCAGTTCATCGGCTCCATCGCCGCGTGTGCGAGGAACGGAAACTCGTAGGACGCCTCGAGCTTCTTAGCGGCACCGTCGATGCCTTTTGCCGCGTCGCCGTCGTTGCGCGCGACCTTCCCGGGAGTCCCCGCGAGCTTGCGGTACTCGGCCGTGATGTCGGCGGACGACGCCTTGAAGCCCGAGGTGTCGTCCCAGTCGACCTTGAGCGCATCGCGCCCCTTCTTCGCCTGCCAGAACGACGTCGCGACGATCGCGATTCCGTTGGGCACCTCGATCACGTAGCGCACGCCCGGGACCTTCTGCACGCCCGCAACGTCGTAGCTCTTGAACTTTCCGCCGAAGCGCGGCGAATGCGCGACGACGGCGGTCAGCATCTCCGGAAGCTTGACGTCCTGCGTGTACTTCGCGGTGCCGTTCGACTTGGCCTTGGAATCGGTGCGCGGCACGTGCTTGCCGATGAAGACGAAGTCCTTCGACTCCTTGAGCTTCACCGTTGCCGGCACGGGCTCCTTCGCGGCCGCGTTCGCAAGTTCGCCGAAGGTGGCTTTCTTCCCGTTGGCGTGGAAGACGACGCCGTTCTTCACCTGAATCGAGTCGGCCGGCACGCTCCACTGTTTTGCCGCGGCGGACACGAGCATCGCGCGCGCCGCGGCGCCGGCTTGCCGGTATTGCTCGAACGAGTTGGCGATCGCGGTCGAGCCGCCGGTTCCCTGCGCCGTGCCCCACATCAGGTTGGCGTAGCGCGACGCATCGGCGGGTGCGCCGATCGGGCGAATCTGCGACCACGCGGCGTCGAGCTCCTCGGCGACGAGCGTCGGGAGTCCGGTGTAGGTGCCCTGGCCCATCTCGAGATGCTTCACGTAAACGGTGACCGTATTGTCGGTGCCGATCGACACGAACGCGTTCGGCTCGAGGGCGCCGGACGATGGCGGCGCCGGCGGTCTTGCCCGGTCCCGATTCCTGCGCAGCCGCGCCGCCGGTCCAGAAACCCAGCGTGAGGCCGGCGCCGGCGGCGGCCGTTGCCTTGAGAAAGCCACGGCGGTCGAGACCGGGCGCGGTGTTGAAGTCACGGGGACGCATGCGCATCGGGTTCATGGCGGTCTCCGGTCAGGCGAGCGACTTCGACGCTTCGTGGATCGCAGCGCGAATCCGGACATAGGTCGCGCAGCGGCAGATGTTTCCGGTCATCGCTTCATCGATGTCGGCGTCGGTTGGATTCTTCTTTTTCGCGAGCAGCGCTGCGGCCGACATCACCTGCCCACTCTGGCAATAGCCGCACTGGGGCACGTCGAGCTTCTCCCAAGCGGCCTGGACCGCCTGGGCCTCCTTCGATTTGAGCCCTTCGATCGTCGTCACCTCGGTGCCGGTTTTGAT
The DNA here is from genome assembly GCA_963773195.1 of uncultured beta proteobacterium. Classification (GTDB taxonomy): domain Bacteria; phylum Pseudomonadota; class Gammaproteobacteria; order Burkholderiales; family Casimicrobiaceae; genus CAIWHR01. The sequence goes on along the minus strand of CAVZAE010000005.1, from coordinate 24,075 downwards.
CGAGGACAGCTGCACCTGGCACGAGCGCGTCGGCTGGCCCTCGATGTAGACGGTGCACGCGCCGCAGAGCGCCATCCCGCAGCCGTATTTGGTGCCGGTCAGGTTGAGGTGATCGCGCAGCACCCAGAGGAGCGGTGTGTCGCCGGGCAGGTTCGCGGGGGTGTCGACGCGCTCCTTGTTCACGAAAAAGGTGGGCATGGCGTGGTCCGGTGCATGGGAGGGAGGCGGCGTTCAGGCCACCGCGGTCGAACCCGTAATAATAGGCGAAACCACGACCGCGCCCAAAAACGGCACTCGCGGCTCGCTGAGCGAGGCGTCGGAATCCCTAATGCCCAAAGGGGTTCGCCGTGTCGATCGATGATGGTGCGACAGCGTCCTGCAAGCCGACGGCAACAAATCTGCAACGTGCGCACGAGATCGGCATAGGCCGCCGCGATTGCGCCAACGCGCGCAGCGAGTCGCATCGCACAATTGCTTGCGCGGACAGTTAACATGGACGCGCAAAACTACGCCTCGAACAATGCGCCGCCCAAAGCGCGAGAGGCATTTCAGCACATCAGCCCAGGAGGGCGAGCTGCATGAAACCGCAACCGTACAGGATCGAGGTCTTCACGCAATTCGGCATCATGTTTGTCTGCGCGTTGGCGGTCACGCCGCTGTCGGCGCAACAAGTCACTGGCCAGCCCGGCTCGCCCAGCGCCACGACGACCATTGACGGAAAACAGCTCCCGCCGCCGCCACCGAAGTTCGGCGGCGTGATCAAAGAGGATGCCAAGGATTCGAAGCCCTACTGGCCAGCCACTGTGGTGCCGCCGAAGGGCGCGCCCAATGTGCTGCTCATCATGACCGACGATCAGGGTTACGGCGTGTCCGGCACGTTCGGGGGTGTCATCCCGACTCCGGGAATGGATCGTATCGCCAAGGCCGGGCTGCGCTATACACAGTTCCACTCGACGGCGCTTTGCTCGCCGACGCGGGCAGCGTTGATCACCGGCCGCAACCACCACTCCGTGGGCTTCGGCGTGATCGGCGAGATGTCTACAGGCTACCCGGGCTACGACTCCGTCATCGGCCCCGAGAGCGCGACGATCGGAACGATCCTCCGGGACAACGGCTATGCGACCTCGTGGTTCGGCAAGAACCACAACACGCCCAGTTTTTTATACAGCGCGGCCGGGCCCTTCGATCAGTGGCCGGTGGGCATGGGCTTTCAGTACTTCTACGGGTTCATGGGTGGCGAGACCGACCAGTGGACGCCGTACCTGTACCAGAACACGACGCCAGTCTTTCCGTGGATCGGCAAGACCGGCTACAACCTCACCACCGACCTCGCGGACGAGGCGATCAAGTACATGAGCAGCCTGAACGCATCGGCTCCCGACACGCCGTTTTTCGTCTACTACGTGCCGGGCGGCACGCACTCGCCGCACCAGCCGACGAAGGAATGGATCGACAAGTTCAAAGGCAAGTTCGACATGGGCTGGGAGAAGCTGCGTGAGCAGATCTTTGCCAACCAGAAACGCCTTGGCGTGATTCCGGCAAGCACGCAGCTCACGCCGTGGCCCGACGACCTGCCGAAGTGGGATTCGCTTTCGGCCGTCCGCAAAAAGATCTATGCGCGCGAAGCCGAGGTGTTTGCCGCGTATGCCGCCTATACCGACCACGAAATCGGCCGCGTCATCCAGGCGGTCGCCGACATGGGCAAGCTCGACAACACGCTGATTATCTACATCAGCGGCGACAATGGTACGAGCGCCGAAGGCACTCTGGAGGGGACGCCGAACCAGATGACGGCCTACAACGGCATCCTCGATCTCCCGGAGGTCGAGCTCCTGCGCTACTACGAAGCCTGGGGCTCGGACAAGACCTACCCGCACATGTCGGTCGCGTGGTCGTGGGCATTCGACACGCCGTTCAAGTGGACCAAGCAGGTCGCGTCGCATTTCGGCGGGACGCGACAGGGCATCGCGATCTCATGGCCCGGGCATATCAAGGACCTCGGCGGTATCCGGACGCAGTTCCATCACATGATCGACATCGTGCCGACGATCCTCGAAGCCGCCGGCATCCAGGCACCCGCTACGGTCGACGGCATCGCGCAAAAGCCTATCGAAGGCGTGAGCATGGTCTACACGTTCGACCAGGCGAACGCGAATGCGGTGTCGAAGCGTGACACGCAGTATTTCGAGATGTTCGCCAACCGCGGGATCTATCACGATGGGTGGTACGCATGCACGACGCCCCCGGCGCCACCCTGGGCGCTCGGGACGACGAAGCTGCCCGACGTCAACGACTACAAGTGGGAGCTCTACAACCTCGCCGAAGACTATTCGCAGTACAACGACCTCGCGGCCAAGGAGCCTGCGAAGCTCAAGGAGTTGCAGGCGTTGTTCCTGACGGAAGCGGGGAAATATCAGGTTCTCCCGCTGGACAACTCGATCCTCCCGCGCCTCATCACGCCGCGGCCAAGCGCGACCGCCGGGCGAACGGTCTTCACGTACTCGGGCACGAATGCCGGCATCCCCGTCGGCAATGCGCCCAGCCTCCTGAACAAGGACTTCACGATCACCGCCGAGGTGACGATTCCCAAAAGCGGGGCGGAAGGGATGATCGCAACCATGGGTGGCCGCTTCGGCGGCTACGGCTTCTACCTGCTCAAGGGCAAGCCGGTCTTCGTCTACAACCTGCTGGACCTGAAGCGCTACCGCTGGGAGGGCGGCGTGGGAGGCGCCGACTGGCTGGGCGACTCGCTCAAGCCCGGCAAGCACACGCTCGTGTTCGATTTCAAGTACGACGGACCCGGCTTTGGCAAGGGCGGTACCGGCGTGCTTTCGGTCGATGGCAAGGAGTTGTCCCGCCAGAAAATCGACCACACGATTCCGTTCCTCATGGCCATCGACGAGAGCTTCGACATCGGCAGCGATACGCGAACCGGGGTCGACGACAGCTACAAGCTCCCGTTCCGGTTCAACGGCACCATCAACAAGCTGACCTACAAGCTCGGACCGGAGCAGGTGACGGCAGAGGAACGGGAAACCGCGCGGAAGGCGCTCGCCCGGGTGACAGATTAGCCACCCGGAACGCGGTGTCTGCCGACTGAGCTGCGCCCCTCGCGTAGTTGCGCGAGGCGGCGCCGCTGCCGCATCTGCGGGAAGAGGATCGCCGCAGCGATCGGCTATAATTTCCGTTTGCTTCGAAGGATACTCGATGGAAGCCGAACGCCTGAACCAGATCGTGGCGTCGCTCGCCGACCTCAAGGCGCGCACGGACGAGCTGCGGAGGTATCTTTGACTTCGATGCGAAGGCGGTGCGGCTGACCGAGGTCGTTCGGGAGCTCGAGGATCCGAAGGTCTGGGAGGATCAACAGCGGGCGCAAGAGCTCGGCCGCGAGCGCAAGCTGCTCGACGGCGTCGTCGGCGCGCTGACCGCGCTCGACGTGTCGCTCGCCGACAGCCGTGAATTGTTCGAGCTGGCCCGCGCCGAGGGCGATGACGCGACGCTCGAGGCCGTTGAAAAGGACGTCGCGGCGATCGCCGCCGGTGTCGGCGACCTCGAGTTTCGGCGCATGTTCAGCAATCCGATGGATCCGGCCAACTGCTTCATCGACATCCAGGCGGGATCGGGCGGCACGGAAGCTCAGGACTGGGCCGCGATGCTCCTGCGGATGTACCTGCGCTACTGCGAACGCAAGGGCTATCGCACCGAGCTCCTCGAGGAAACGGCCGGTGAAGTTGCAGGCATCAAGAGCGCGTCGGTGAAGGTCGAGGGCGAATACGCGTACGGCTATCTCCGCACCGAGGTCGGAGTCCACCGACTGGTGCGCAAGAGCCCGTTCGACTCCAACGCGCGCCGGCACACGTCGTTCGCGAGCGTCTTCGTTTACCCCGAGGTCGACGACTCGATCGAGATCGAAATCAATCCGGCCGACCTCCGGATCGACACGTTCCGCGCGTCGGGCGCGGGCGGGCAGCACATCAACAAGACCGACTCGGCCGTTCGGATCACACATCTGCCGACGAACATCGTCGTCCAGAGCCAGACCGATCGCTCGCAGCACCGCAACCGCGCGGAAGCGATGGCGATGCTGAAATCGAAGCTCTACGAGCTCGAGCTCCGCAAGCGCCGCGAGGAACAGCAGAAGCTCGAGGATTCGAAGACCGACATCGGCTGGGGTCACCAGATTCGGAGCTACGTGCTCGACCAGTCTCGGATCAAGGACCTGCGCACCAACTACGAGGTCGGCAATACGCAGGCGGTGCTCGATGGCGGCCTCGAAGACTTCATCGCGGCAAGCCTGAAGCAGGGAGTGTAGAAATGGACAACGACAATAAGAAGGGCCCGCCGGACGGACCGGAGATTCCGCCGGACGAAAACCAGATCATCGCCGAGCGCCGCGCGAAGCTCGCCGCGCTGCGTGCACAGGGAAACGCGTATCCCAACGATTTCCGGCGCGATGCGCTGGCAGCCGACCTGCACGCGCGCCACGACGGCAAGACGAACGAAGAGCTCGAGGCGCAGGCCGTGGCGGTCGCCGTCGCCGGCCGGATGATGCTGAAGCGCGTGATGGGCAAGGCCTGCTTCGCGACGCTGCAGGACATGTCGAGCCGCATCCAGCTCTACGTCACGCTCGATGCCGTCGGTGCGGAGACGCTCGACGCGTTCAAGCATTGGGATTTGGGCGACATCGTCGGCGCGTCCGGGCACGCTGTTCAAGACCAAGACCGGCGAGCTCTCCGTCAAGGTGCGCGCGATCCGGCTCCTCTCGAAGGCGTTGCGGCCGCTGCCGGAGAAGTTCCACGGACTGACCGACCAGGAGCAGCGCTATCGCCAGCGCTACGTCGATCTCGTCACCAACGAAGACGCGCGTCGCACGTTCGTCGCGCGTTCGCGGATCGTCCAGGCGATACGCGAGTTCTTCGTCGCCCGCGGCTACCTCGAGGTCGAGACGCCGATGATGCATCCGATCCCGGGGGGCGCGGCCGCGCGGCCGTTCGTGACGCACCACAACGCGCTCGATATGAAGCTGTTCCTCCGGATCGCGCCGGAGCTCTACCTCAAGAAGCTCGTCGTCGGCGGCCTGGAGAAGGTGTTCGAAATCAACCGCAACTTCAGGAACGAAGGCATCTCGACGCGCCACAATCCCGAATTCACGATGCTCGAGTTCTACGAGGCCTACCAGGACTATAACTACCTGATGGACCTCTCCGAAGCGCTGCTCCGCGAGGTCGCGCAGAAGGTCGCGGGCGCGACGACAGTAACCTACCAGGGCACGGCGATCGACCTCGGACGACCGTTCGACCGGCTGACGATGGCCGAGGCGATCCACAAGTACAACCCCCAGTATCACCTTGGCGAGCTTGCGAAGCCCGCATACCTGCGCATGGCGCTCGCACCGTTCGACGTCGAGGTCTTCAAGACGGACGGCGCGGGCGTGCTGCAGCTCAAGCTGTTCGAGGCGACGACGGAGGCAAAGCTCGTACAACCGACCTTCATCGTCGCCTATCCAGCCGACGTCTCGCCGCTCGCGCGCGCGAGCGATGCCGACGCGAGCATCACCGATCGTTTCGAGCTCTTCATCACCGGGCGCGAGATCGCGAACGGATTTTCCGAGCTCAATGATCCGGAGGATCAGGCGGCCCGCTTCCGCGCCCAGGTCGAGGCGCGCGAGGCGGGCGACGAGGAAGCGATGTACTACGATGCCGACTACATCCGCGCGATGGAGTACGGTCTGCCGCCGACGGCGGGCGAGGGCGTGGGCATCGATCGCCTCGTGATGCTTCTGACCGACAGCCCGTCGATCCGCGACGTGATCCTGTTCCCGCAGCTCAAGGCCGAAGGCTGAAGCGCACAAGGAGGCCGAGATGGCGATGGATTTCCGCAGCGATACTGTGACGCGGCCGACGGCTGCGATGCGCGCGGCGATGGCGGCCGCGGACGTCGGTGACGACGTCTTCGGCGACGACCCCAACGTCAATGCGCTGCAGGACGAAGTCGCCGCGCTCCTGGGTTTCGAGGCGGCGCTCTACGTGCCTTCGGGCACGCAGTCGAACCTGATCGGTGTGATGACGCATTGCGGACGCGGCGACGAGGTCATCGTCGGCCAGCAGGCGCACACGTACCGCTACGAGGCGGGCGGCGGCGCCGTGCTCGGGAGCATCCAGCCGCAACCGCTCGACAACGCGCCGGACGGGACGATTCCGGTGGCGGCGATCGACGCCGCGATCAAGCCCGACGACTCGCACTTCGCGAAGACGCGGCTGATCGCGCTCGAGGACACGATCGGCGGCAAGGTGCTGCCGGAGGGTTACGTCGAGACGGTCCGTGCGCTGGCGGCCCGGCGCAAGCTGGCGCTGCATCTGGACGGCGCGCGGCTGTGGAATGCGGCCGTGAAGCGCGGCGTCCCGCCGGGCACGATCGCCAAGGGGTTCGACTCGGTGTCGGTCTGCCTGTCGAAGGGACTCGGTGCACCGGTCGGTTCGGTGCTGTGCGGACGCAGCGACTACATAAAGACCGCGCACCGCTGGCGCAAGATGCTGGGCGGTGGCATGCGACAGGTCGGGATTCTCGCCGCCGCCGGGCGTCATGCGATCAAGCATCATGTCGCGCGCCTCGCCGAGGATCACGACAACGCGGCGCGGCTCGCCGCGGGTCTCGCCAAGCATCGCGCGCTCGACGTCGCGCCGCCGCAGACCAACATGGTGTTCGTCGCCGTGCGCGACGGGAAGGGCGACGCATTCGCGGCCCACCTCGCGGCGAAAGGTGTGCAGATCACGGGCACCGCGCACCAGCGCTGGGTCACGCACCTCGACGTCTCGACCGCCGATGTCGACCGGGCGATCGGCGTCGTCGATGCGTTCTTCTCCCGCTGAACGATGGCCGCGCGCTACGCGTCCTTCCGCGAGTTCTACCCGTTCTATCTCTCCGAGCACGCCAATCGGGCCTGCCGGCGCCTGCATTTCGTGGGCAGCTCGCTCGTGCTTGGCTGCGTGCTCGCGGCGATCGTGACGCGCAATGCGTGGTGGCTCGCGCTCGCGCCCGTCGCGGGCTACGGCTTCGCGTGGTTCGGCCACTTCTTCTTCGAGCACAATCGCCCCGCGACCTTCACCCATCCGCTCTACAGCCTGATAGGGGACTGGGCCATGTACCGCGACATGCTGACGGGACGGATTGCGTTCTGACCGCGTGCGCCCTCGCGCTTACGAGCTCGGCACACCGAGCGCGAGCTCGACCGCGGCCTCGAGCGTCATCGCCCGTCCTTCCTCCCACGCTGTCGCAAACGCCGCTCCTTCCGGCGCCGCCGCGCGCGCCGCGGCGACCTCCCGCTCATAGCGCGAACGTTCGTGGTCGTGCAACGGAGCGCCGATCTCTCCGCGCAGGCGTTCCGCTGCCCCCCATACGCGCGCGGCCGCCAAGGGCCCGGCCGTCGCCAGCGCGACATAGCCGAGCCCCGTCAGCGACTCGGCGATGCCCCACCGATCACCCAGCTCGCGTGTGATCTGGAGGCTTTCTGCGTAGAGCTTCCGGGCTTCCTCCGGCGTGTCCGTTTCCGACGCAAGGTGGGCGAGATAGTTGAGCGACGTCGCGATACCCCAACGATCGCCGAGCGCTCGCTCGATCGCGAGGCTCTGCTCGTAGAGCGCCTGCGCTTGGGCGTGGCGGCTCTGCTCCAGCGCGACGTTCCCGAGGATGCACAGCGAGATCGCAATGCCGCGGCGATCGCCGAGTTCGCGCCGCATCGCGAGGCTTTCCTCGATGAGGCGCTCGGCTGTCGCGTAGTCGCGCTGCTCGCGCGCGATGTCGCCGAGGTTGGCGAGCGACGATGCGATGCCGCTGCGATCGCCGAGCTCGCGCTTGATCGCAAGACTTTCTTCGTGCAGCGCGCGGGCGGCCGCGAAGTCGCCCTGGTCGCACGCCATGCCGCCGAGATTGTTGAGCGAAACGGCGATGCTGCGCCGGTCACCGAGCTCCCGGTCGATCGCGAGACTCTCCTCGTAGAGACGCCGCGCGGCGGGATAGTCGCCGAGCTCGCGCGCGAGCAGGCCCAGGCTGTTGAGCGCCGCGGCGACGCCCTGGCGGTCGCCCGCGTTCCGATAGAGGTCGAGGCTCCTTGCGAAGCGCTCGCGGGCCGTCTCGAAGTCGCCCTGCTCGCGCGCGATGCCGCCCAGGCCGTGGAGGGCGTGGGCGACCCCGCGCGGATCTTCCAGCGCTTGCCCGAGCGCGAGACCTTCCTCCAGCAGCGCGCTGGCCGCCGCGTAGTCGCACTGTTCCCGCGCCAGCCAGCCGGCGCCGCGCAGCGCCTTCGCGCGCTCGCGAGTCGGAGTCTGCGCGCCCGGCCGTGCGAGGAGGAGCCCGCACCACGCGCGGCCCTCGTTGAAGTAGCCGCGCGTGTACCAGAAACGCTGTAGCGCGCCGCACAGGCGCAGGCCTTTCGCGGGATCCGCGTCGGCTGCGCTCCATTCGAGGGCCGCCCGCAGATTCTCGTGCTCGCTTTCAAGCCGCCGCAGCCACGCCGTCTGCTCGGCGCCGATCAGTTGCGCCTCTGCTTCTTCGGCGAGCGCGACGAAGAAATCGCGATGCCGAGCCCGGGTCGCCTCGCCGCCATGCGCCTCCTGCAATCGGTCGCGCGCGTACTGCCGCACCGTCTCGAGCAACCGGTAGCGCGAGCCGCCATCGACGGGGTCGACGGCGGCGAGGCTCTTGTCCGCAAGCGAGATGAGCAGGTCGAGGATCTCCTCCTCGGCAAGGCCTTCGCCGGCGCACACACGCTCGGCAGCCTCGAGCGTCCACCCGCCCGCGAACACGGAAAGCCGCTGCAGCAGGGATTGCGCGGGCTCGCTCAGAAGGTCGTAGCTCCAGTCGATCAGCGCCCGCAGCGTCTGCTGCCGGGGCAGAGCGGTGCGTGAGCCCCCGGTCAGCAGCCGGAAGCGCTCGTTCAGCTTGCCGTCGATATCCTCGACCGAGAGCGAACGCGCGCGAGCTGCGGCAAGCTCGAGCGCGAACGGGATCCCGTCGAGCCGGCGGCAGATCGAGGCGACCGCCGCGGCGTTGCGTTCGGTGATCGCGAAATCCGCGCGGGCAAGGCGCGCGCGTTCGCGGAACAGCTGAACCGCTTCGAATGGAATCACCGAGGCCGGCGTGGGCGCCTCCCTGGGGTCGGGCAGCGACAGCGACGGTACCCGATACGCCTGTTCGCCGGCGATGCCGAGGGCCTCGCGACTGCTCGCGAGGATCCGCACACCGGGGCAGTGCCTGAGCATCGCGTCCACGAGATGCGCGCATGCGTCGAGGAGGTGCTCGCAGTTGTCGAGAAGCAGAAGCAGGCGCCGGTCCTTCAGATGATCGGTCAGCGTCCGCACGAGCGGCACTCCCGGCTCTTCCTTGAGGCCCAGGACTGCGGCTAGCGATTGCGGCACCCGTTCCGGATCCGACACGGGCGCCAGTTCGACGAACCATACGCCGTCGGCGTAGCGGTCAAGCGCGTCGGCCGCAACCTGCAGCGCGAGGCGCGTCTTGCCACAACCGCCGGAGCCGGTGAGCGTCAACAGGCGTACTCGCCCGAGCAGTCCCTCGACGTCGACCTGTTCCTTGGCGCGACCGATGAAACTCGTCGGCTGCTGCGGCAAGTTGTTCGGCGTGGCTTCGAGCGAACGCAGCGCCGGAAAGTCTTGCCGCAGCGCCGGATGCACGGCCTGGTAGACCCGTTCCGGCGTCGCCAGGTCCTTGAGCCGTACACTGCCGAGATCGCGCAGCGTTACCGGCACTGGCAGCAGCTCGTGCAGAAGTTCGACCACCGCCTGTGACAGCAGCACTTGTCCGCCATGGGCGCTGGCCATGATCCGCGCCGCGCGATTGACTGGACCGCCGAAGCAATCGTTGTCGCGGCGCTCGACGAGGCCGGCGTGGATACCGCAGCGCACGCGCAATGCCAGGCCTTCGGTCGCCGCCGGATCGGCGACCGCCTGCTGCAGATCGAGGCTCGCCGCAAGCGCATCATGCGCCGCCTCGAACACCGCATGCATGCCGTCGCCGGTCATCTTGATGACAGTGCCGCGACGCGCCTCGACGACGCCGCGCGCGAGCGCATCGTGTGCGGCGAGCGCCCTCGACATCCGCGCTGCATCCTGCTCCCACAGTGCGGTGCTCCTCTCGATGTCCGTGAAGAGGATCGTCACCGCCTCGAAGGGCAAGGTCGTGATCGCGCTGGGGAGGTCGGGCATGGCGATGCGGCGAGGGCAAGGCAGCGGACATTCTGCGGACCGTCCTCGGCCTGCGCAACAGGTTCGGCACGTCTGAGAGTCGGGGCCGCCACCGCTTGTGCGGCGTAAGATGGGGAGTTTGCGGGCCCGCCTTACCCCAGGCCCGCGGGTCCTATCTATGCCCTCCGCCCGCACGATCGATCTCCGGCTCATCGGGATGACCTGCGCCGCATGCGCAGCCCGGATAGAGAAGGTGCTGAATCGCGCCCCGGGCGTGAGCGCGGCGGTCAATCTCGCGACCGAGACAGCACATGTCGAGTACGACGGCGACAAAGCGACGCCGGACACGCTGATCGAGGCGGTAAGGAGAGCGGGCTACGATGCTGCGCCGGCGGTCGATCCGTTCGCGCAACCCGAGCACGACGCCGCGATCGAGGCGCAACGCTACCGCCGCGATCTCGCGCGCTTCGCTGTGGCAGCGCTCCTGACAGGGCCGTTCGTTGTCCAGATGATCCTGATGGCGTTCGGCCGGCACGATCTGATGCTGCCGGCGTGGCTCGAGTTCGCGCTCGCCACGCCGGTGCAGTTCTGGGCGGGCGCGCGCTTCTATCGCGGTGCGCGCAACGCGCTGCGCGGCGGCGCGGCCAACATGGATGTGCTGGTCGCCCTTGGCACCAGCGCGGCCTATCTCTACAGCGTCGCCGTCTGGCTCCTGCGCGTGCCAGGGCAGCCGATCTACTTCGAGGCTTCGACGATCGTGATCACGCTCGTCCTCCTGGGCAAGCTGCTCGAGGCGCGCGCCAAGGTGCGGACCGCAAGTGCGATCCGCGAGTTGCTTACGCTCCAGCCTGCAACGGTGCTGCGCGAACGGGACGGTGACGTGCGGGAGGTACCGCTCGCAGATGTGCACGCGGGCGATGTATTCGTCGTGCGCGCCGGTGCGCACGTTCCGGTCGATGGCCGGGTGCTGACGGGAGAGTCCGCGGTCAACGAATCGATGCTGACCGGCGAAAGCCGGCCGGTCGCGAAAAAGCCGGGCGACCGTGTCCTCGCGGGGACGGTGAACGAGCAGGGACCGCTGCGCTGCGAAGCGATCGCGGTGGGCCAAGCCACACTGCTCGCCGGGATCGTCCGCCAGGTCGCGGTTGCCCAGGGATCGAAGGCACCGGTGCAACGGCTGGCCGACCTCGTATCCGCATGGTTTGTTCCGGCGGTGCTCGTCGTCGCCGCCCTCACGTTCGTCGGCAACGGCATTGCGCTCGGCGACTGGGGCCAGGCGTTGATGCGCGCGACTGCCGTGCTGGTGATCGCCTGCCCGTGCGCGCTCGGACTCGCCACGCCGACGGCGCTGATGGTGGGTGTCGGCAAAGGCGCCGCGGCCGGCATCCTCGTGCGCAATGCAGCCTCGCTCGAGCGCGCGGAGAAGATCGACGCACTGGTCGTCGACAAGACCGGAACGCTGACCAAGGGGACGCCGACGGTCGTGGCAGTCCAACCGCAGCAGCCTGGATTCACTTCGAATGAGGTCGTACGTCTCGCTCTGTCGCTCGAGCAGGGCGCGACGCACCCGCTCGCGCGGGCGATCGTCTCGCACGCACAAGCGCTCGACCTCGTGCCGCTGCCGCTAGAGCGCGTTCGTATCCATCCTGGACGCGGACTCTCGGGCGAGCTCGACGGGCAGACGATCCGCCTGGGCTCACCTCCCTATCTTGCCGAATCGGGAGTCGCGTTCGATCCGGCCGCACTCGCTTCCATCCATGAGGGGGCAGAGACGATCGTCGGTGTCGGAAAGGACGCAACGCTCGTAGGTTGGATCGCGCTTGCGGACGAGTTGCGACCGGATGCGGCCGCGGCTGTCACGACGCTGGCCGAGCGGGGGATCGCGGTGACGATGCTGACCGGCGATCGGGAGGAACCTGCGGCGGCCGTCGCCATCGCGGCGGGCATTGCGAGCTGGCGCGCCGGGCTTCTGCCGGAAGACAAACGCGAGGCGATTGCGGCGATGCAGAGGGACGGCAAGATCGTCGGCATGGTCGGCGACGGCGTCAACGACGCGCCGGCGCTGGCGCAGGCAGACGTCTCGTTCGCGATGGGAGCGGGCGCCGGCAGCGCGCTGTCCGCGGCCGACCTGACGCTGCTGCGCAACGACCTCGCCGCGGTGGCGACGGCGATCGATCTGTCGCAGGCGACGCTCTCGAAGATTCGGCAGAACCTGTTCTTCGCGTTCGTCTACAACGTGCTCGGCATCCCGCTTGCGGCGTTCGGTCTGCTCACGCCGCCGCTCGCAGGGGCGGCGATGGCGGCGAGCTCGGTGTCGGTCGTTGCAAACGCGCTCCTGCTCAAGCGCTGGCGACCACCGCAACCGAAGCCGCCTCCTCCCGGGCCGCCGTCGTCAGCCAACGCGACGCTGCCCTTGCCCAAGTATTCAGTCAAAGAGGAAATCCGATGACGACGATCACCCGCGAATTCGCAGTCGAAGGGATGAATTGCCAGGGCTGCGTCAACAGCATCAGCGGCGCCGTCAAGCGCGTGCCGGGCGTTGCCAACGTCAGCGTCTCACTCGAGAAGAAGGCAGCCACGGTCGAGTTCGATCCGGCAACCGCGAATGCCTCGGGCATCGTGGCTGCCATCGAGGGCGCGGGTTTCGACGCGCAGGCGCGCTAGAGCGCCCGCGGTTTGCCCGGGCACTCGCGCCAGTGCGATAATCGCGACCGGCGGGGTGTAGCGCAGCCCGGTAGCGCGCTTGCTTTGGGAGCAAGATGTCGGAGGTTCGAATCCTCTCACCCCGACCAGAATTGCGATGCATATCAGTCACGTGCAACGCGTGACTGATCGGGGCTCCCGCAAATATCGTAATTTGCCGTAATGGCGTTGCCGCGGCTCAAATTCTAGACGTGCCGTTTCCGGTCGCGATATCCCGAGGGAGCTCGCCATGCGGCAATTGATGCAAAGGAAGCACCCGAAGCAAGGACCGACGGAGAAGCTTCCTCGACGTCGGAGCGCACTGCGACCGCGAGACAATAAGCTGTTTCGTACGTTGGTCGAAAACATCGTCGACTATGCGATCTTCATGCTGGACGCGGATGGACGAGTCATAAGCTGGAACATCGGGGCTGAGCGCGTCAAAGGTTATGCCAAGGAAGAGATCGTGGGCCAGCACTTCTCTCGTTTCTACTTGCCTGAGGACATCGAGCGAGGCCGGCCGCAACACGGCCTGGAGGTAGCGTCCACCGAGGGCCGATTCGAGGAGGAGGGTTGGCGTCTTCGTAAGGATCGCTCGCTCTTTTGGGCGAACGTGATCATCACGGCAGTGCGGGACCCCGCTGGCAATCTACTGGGCTTTGCCAAAGTCACGCGCGATCTGACCGAGCGCCGATTGACGACACAACGGCTCGAGTCGAGCGAAGCGCGCCTGCAGGCATTCATGAACCATAGCCCGTCCCTCATGTTCGTCAAGGATCCACACGGCCGTTACTTGTATGTCAACGAAGCGTTCACGCGCTGCCTTCGGGCTGGAACAGTCGGAGATTGTTTCCCATTCCGATGCCGAAATATTCACGCCTGAATTCGCGGCCCAGTTTGCCACGAATGATGCGGAAGCACTCGCTACCCGGTCTGGACTAGAGTTCGAGGAGGTGGCCCGTTACAGTGACGAGCAGCTGCACACGAGCATCGTTCACAAGTTTCCCATTTTCGATCTTCAGGGCCACGTCACAGCCCTCGGGGGAATGGCGACCGACATCACCGAACGCAAGCGACTGGAGGAGGCGCTCCGGCAAAGCAACAATCAGCTTCGCACCGCGATCCGGACGGAAATCGAACTTCGGCAGCGGCAGGAGCATCTCCAGCGGATTGCCAGCCGCGATCCGCTCACCGGCGTCGCCAACCGAATATTCCTTCACCAGCGGGCGGAGCACGCCATCGCCGCGTGCCGGCGGTCCGGTCGCCTCATTGCATTGCTGTTCATCGACCTCGATCAATTCAAGACCATCAACGACACCCTGGGGCATATCGCTGGCGACGAGGTGCTGCGGCAGGTCGCGGCCCGTTTGTCCGGTTGCCTGCGCGAGGTGGACACGATCGCGCGACTTGGCGGTGACGAGTTCATCGTGCTCCTGGAGGATATGGACAGCGCCGACCAGGTCACGCACGTGACGACCCGGATGAAGACCTTGCTGGCCGATCCGATAGCGCTCGAAGGCCACGCGGTATGCGTAACGAGCAGCATCGGCGTGGCACTCTACCCGCGGGACGGCGCGGATCTGTCCACGCTCACTCGAGTGGCCGACCTGGCGATGTATCGCGGCAAGCAACTCGGGGGGAATACCGTGACGTACTACACCCCGGATCTGGATTCACCGGAGACGGGCGCCTAACTCACCGCGACCGTCACCCGCAGGAAGGTCGCCGGGATCGAGGTGGCGCCCGCGCGGGTGCTCTTGTTCTGGCTCTCGAACAGCGCATCCAATTCTTTCCGGAGATCGTTCGCACGGCCGTCTTTCTCGGCCGCCTCGAACGCGTTCATGGTAGGCCCGTAGTAGCGTCGGAAGACGTCGACAAGCTCGGACGGCGGCGCGGGAAAGTCGAACGTGTACGTATCCCGGTTGAACGACACGTGGTCCTTCGGAACCCCGGCGCTCCCAAAGCGTTCGACCACATTCGCTTCGATCCCCCAGGTCATCGGGCTGATGGAGCCTTCCGGGGGCGGCGGCGTATAGGCCGCACTGGTCTTGAGAATCTGGGCGACCAGGGTCGGATCGCCAGGAATCCAGTTCCCCATGATGATTCGACCTCCGGGGCGGGTGACCCGCACCATCTCCTTTGCCACATCGAACGGTTTCGGGGCGAACATGGCACCGAAGATGCTGACGACGAGGTTGAATGTCTTGTCCTGCAGCCCGGTCAGATTCGTCGCATCGCCCTCTTCGAATCGCAGGTTCGTGAGGCCCTGCTCTTGCGCACGCCGGTTGCCGGCGTCGACAAGGTTGCGCGCAATGTCCACGCCCAGAACGTCCGCACCGAGTTTCGCCGCCGGCAGCGCCGTCGTGCCGTCGCCGCATCCGAGGTCCAGGACCTTGAGCCCTCGCTTGATCCCAAGCGAGCCGACCAGCGCCTCGCCACTTTCGCGCATGCTTGCCGCGATGCGTGTGAAGTCGCCTTTCTCCCAGAGTGCCTTGTTCGCGTTCACTTGGAGTCCTCCCATTTTGTCTGTCGCATGTGCTGCCAGCATTTTCCCGCTCCTATCGACTGTGCGCGAGTACGATCCAGTCACTTGCCTGGACGCGCGCTACTGGGGTGGAACTACCGAATCCGTCCGGCTTGAAGAGCAAACTCTCACCCTCCGTGATATCCGCCCACATCTTGCCGAACGCGTCCTGAATATTCGTCTTGTGCGTAACGACTAGCGTATTCGTGTGGAAATCCGGTCGAGTATTAACCAGTTGCCGCAATGCTGTTGCGGAACGCAGATTCCCAGTGACCGACGAACCTGCCATTGCCGAAGCCGAGCCCATTCCGCTGTCAGTCAGCTCTTCCTTAGAGATGACATCCTTGCCGGCGACGAGGCGGCCCGTTTCGACAGCGCGGTTGAGGCGGCTCGTGAATACGTTCCCGATCGGAATTCCGAGCGAGGTGAATGCCGCCCCCGTTTGCCGAGCGACCTCCTTTCCCTGTTCGCTCAGCTGCCGCTGCTTCGTCATGTCCTCGTAGTTCAGCGGATAAACATCCTGCTGTCGGGGGTCCGTGGCGCCATGACGAACGACAATGACGTAGCCGCCTTGCTGCAACGACGGCAATAGGGCGTCCAGCTTCCCATCGTCGGCGAAGGCTGTCGCAGCGAGAAGGGCGCCCACGCAGGCCCAGATGGATCGCAGCGTGCTTCGAGGGTGCGTGGCGGAAGTCATTACGCGAACATGCTATTGGACGGCTGTAGCTGGAGAACTTCGACGGCACAACGGTTGTGTTTCGTTTGTTTCACGCACCGCCAGTCCGGGCTGTCAGCTTCCCGCAAGGTTTGACTGATATTGACGGCGCATCCCGCCGTCTCCATGAACGACCTCAACCTCCTGAAAGGCGGCGTCCTCGTCGCGATCGCGCTGGCGTTCGGCCTGCAATCGTTGCGCTATCCGCTCGGCACCTTCAGCCGCATGGGTCCCGGCATGTTCCCGCTGCTCATGAGTTGCCTCCTGCTGCTCATCGGCGTCGCGATGCTCGTTCGTTCGCGGCTCGTGAAGCGAGTCCCCATCGTATTCAGGAGCCGGAACATCGCGCTCATTCTGACCAGCCTGTGCGGTTTCGCGCTGATCTCCGAATATCTGAACATGATCGCCGGGATCGCGTTCATGGTGTTCTGCGCCTCGCTCGCCGGCACCTCCTATTCCGTTGCCCGCAACCTCAAGATCGCCGCGGGCCTGGTGGCCGTAGCGTTCGCGTTCCAGAAGCTGCTCGGCCTGCAATTGCCCCTGTACTGATGGACATCCTGCAGAACCTGGCCTTCGGCTTCGCGCACGCGCTGACGTGGCAGAACCTCATGTTCTGCGCAGTGGGATGCGTGGTCGGCACGCTCGTCGGCCTGCTGCCCGGCCTGGGCCCGTTGGCCACCATCAGCCTGCTCCTGCCGCTGACGTACTCGATCCCCATTGGCGGCGCGCTGATCATGCTGGCGGGGATCTACTACGGTGCGCAGTACGGCGACAGCGTGAGCGCGATCACGATGAAGATTCCACACGCCAGCAGCATCGTGGCCTGCATCGACGGTTACCAGCTCACGCTCAAGGGCAGGACTGGCCTGGCCTTGTTCACCGCGGGCGTGTCGAGCTTCATTGGTGGCACGGTCGCCATCGTCGTCATCGCGGCGCTGGCCCCGGCGCTCGGTGAAGTCGCGCTCCTGTTCGGGCCGGCCGATTACTGCGCCCTCATGATGGTGGGATTCGTTTGCGTGAGCTTCGTCACCACCGGCAGCCTGATGAACGGCCTGGCGATGTGCCTGATGGGCGTCCTGCTGGGGCAGGTGGGCACCGATGTCAACAGCGGCATGCAGCGCTTCACGATGGGGCTCCCGTTCCTCACCGACGGCATCGGCCTCGTGAGCATCGCGCTCGGCTGCTTCGGCATCGCCGAGATCACCAAGAACCTCGACAATCGCGACGAGCGCACACCGTTCAACGGCAAGATCAAGCTGATGCCGACGTGGACGGAGTTCAAGCGCATCATCCCGAGCGCGCTCCGCGGCAGCGTGGTCGGCTCGTTCCTCGGAATCCTGCCGGGTGGCGGCCCCGTCATCGCGCAGTTTGCTGCCTACGCGGTGGACAAGAAGGTGAGCAAGTACAAGCACGAAATCGGCTCGGGAGCGATCGAAGGCGTTGCCGGCCAGGCCGCTGCCGACGAAGCGGCTGCGCGCACGAGCTTCATCCCGCTGATGAGCCTCGGCATCCCCGAGAACGCGGTGATGGCGCTGATGATGGCCGCGTTCATCATCAAAGGCATCCAGCCAGGGCCGAACATGATCGCCGGTCATCCGGACCTGTTCTGGGGCCTCGTCGCCAGCATGTGGGTGGGCAACTGCTTTCTGCTGATCCTGAATGTTCCGCTGGTCCGGTACTGGCTGTCGGTCTTCAGGATTCCGTACAACGTGCTGTTTCCATCGATCCTGTTCTTCTGCTGCATCGGCACCTACAGCGTCAACAACAGCCTCGACGACGTGCTCGTCACCGCCGCGTTCGGGTTCCTGGGCTATGTGTTCATGCGCCTGGAGCTCGATCCGGCGCCGCTGATCCTGGGCTTCATCCTCGGCCCGTTGCTCGAGGAGAACTTCCGTCGAGCGCTGCTTCTGAGCCGCGGCAGTTTCGCCACCTTCTTCACGCGACCGATCAGCGGCACGCTGCTCGGCCTGATCGCCCTCTTCGTCGCGTACCAGCTGGTGGCGTTCTTGCTGCGGACGCAGCGGGCTGTCGTGCCGCGCCGCGATCCCCTGCCGGGCAATCCACCCGGCTACTGAGGTGACAACTGCCTTACCGCGCCCATCCAGTCCTCGACGTGGTAGCTGCGGGCGATCTTCCCGTCCTTGATGGTGTGGACGTCGATCGACATCACGCGGAAGCTGGCCCCGCTGGGCGCAACGCCAAGGAAGGTGCCAACCGGCGTCCCGGTGGCCTCGCCCCGCACGATCACGCGGTCGCCCGACACCACGAGCTCCTTGATCTCCCACTTGAGGTCGGGAACCGCCTTCTCGACGCCCGCGATCGCTGCGGCGACCTGATCGCGCCGTCGGCACGTGTCATTGCCGCCGCAAGAAGTCCAGTCCGGCAAGGTCGCCTGGTCGATGAGCGCGACTGGATCGTTACCGGCGTTGAGCGCCTGGTAAAACGGCGCAATGGCCGCGCGCGCCTGTTCTGCGGTCAGGGTCGCTACTTCGGCGGTATTCGGGAGGGCCCACGCTGCTGCTGAAGCGAGCAGCACGGCGAGCAGGAGAAGTCGCATGGCGCGTCCTTGCAATCCCATCGGATGCGGATGACTGTAGCGAGCACCCGCGACAGGCCGACTTCAAGGACCGCGGCGTTTTGTTTCTTTCGTTTCGCCCCGACAGCCGTGCAGGAACAGCGCGACCACGTCGCGCGTCCAGGCCTCGAGCTCGGCGGGTGTCATCGGCACGCCGAGCCCCGTCGCGCGGCGCTGCGGCACCGTCATCACCATCCAAAGGAACTGTTCTGCCGCGAAGCCGGGATCGGCGAGCGCGAGCCTGCCCGCGGCGCGCTCGCGCTCGAGGAGCCCCGCGATCAGACGAATTCCTTCCTGCCTCGACCCTTCCGCGGTCACGGCGGCCGCGAGCTCCGGAAAACGCGCGGATTCCGCGACGATCAGGCGATTGAGCGCGATCGCCTCCGGTGCGAGCGCCGCGCGCAGGATCAGCCCGGCCAGGGTGCGGAGGACGTCGTCGAGCGGCTCGCCGGCGAACGACGGCAGTCCCGCGGGAGGGCGCAGCCGATCGATGATGCGATGGACGACGGCGGCGAAGAGTGCGGGCTTGTCGTCGAAGCGATGGTAGAACGTCCGCTTCGAGATCCGCGCATGGCGCGCGACCGCTTCGATGCTGGTGGCCCCGTAGCCGTGCAACAGGAACAACTCGGTCGCGGCGTCGAGAATGTGATCGCCGAGGCGTTCCGATTGGAGTCGCGGCGGCCGCCCGCCACGCCGCGGAGTCGCCGCGGGTACTGCTTTCGATGCGGACCTGCTGGTGGCTATCGCCCGCATCGGCTGATGTCGATCAGCGAGGGTAGTTGTACGCGTACCGTGGCGCGGAAGCAGCCCCCGACTGCGGCGCACTGTAGTAGCTCGGCGCGGGGGGAGCGTTGTAGCTCGATTCCGGCGGTGCGTAGTTAGCCGGAGGCGGCGCATAGTAGCTTGGAGGCGGCGGTGCGTTGTAGCTCTGTGCGGGCGGCGCGTAGTACGTCGGCGGCGGGGGCGCGTAATACGTGCGGGCCTGCGGGGCGTAGTACGTAGGCGGCGGGCTGTAGTAGGCCGGTGCCGCGGGCGCGTTGTAATAGGCGGGTGGCGGCGCGTACGACACGGGCGGTGCTGCGTAGGCGGGCGGAGGCGGCGCGTAGTAGGGCGTGTTGGCGACCGCGGCCGCGAGCGCGATCGGCGCCGTTACGACCGCGGCGGCGACGCCGACCACGGCCGCAGCGAGTCCGATGGGCCAGACGGGGCCCCAATACCCGTGACCGTGGTGCCAGCCCCCGCCGTGATTCCAATGATTGCCACCGGCTACGGCGGGTGTGAGCGGAGCCAGCGTGAGCCCGGCGCCGACCAGGCCGCCGATCACGAGCAATTTGCATTTCGTCATCGTGAAATCCTCCAGGCCGCGGACACCCGCGTCCAAGAGAGGCACGCTAGCACCGCTCGGCACGAAACGCAACGGTACCGTTTACTTATGCTGGGGTCAGGGTCTTCTACTCGGCTTTGACGGCGACTCTCACTGCGGCGGCGAGCTCGGTCCGAAGGAATGCGTGGGCGGGGTCGCGGTCGCGGGCGCGATTCCAGATGAGCTTGACCGGGACCGGCGCGAATCGCGCGATGGCGGGGACCGGACGCAGGTCGAGCGTGCGGCGGGCGAGCCGCTCCATGCTGGTGAGGACTGGGGCGATGAGGTCGGACGCGGCAGCGACCATGCCGACCTCGACGAACTCGGAGACCTCGAGTGCGATGCGGAGCCCGAGCTCGCGTGCCTCGCGGATCGCAAGGATCGGGTGCTCGCCTGCGATGCGCGCGCGCAAGGTGACCAATTCCGTGTTGCGGACGACTTGCGCCAGGGTCCGGTAGCGCAGCGCAGGATGGCCACGCCTCGCCATGATCACGAAGCCGTCCTCGAACAGCGTTCCTGCGTTGAGGTAGTCGCCGGTCGGGCTCAGCCAGTCGATCGCCGCGTCGATGCGGCCGTCGCGCAAGCCGCGATCCTGGTCGACGGGCCGTGACCGCGTGCTGAAGGCCACGCGCACCCGGGGCGCGACGTGCGCAAGGTGCTCGCGCAGGCGCACGGCCATGATCGGTCCAAGCGGATGGGGGATCGAGACGAAGAAACGTCGTTCGGACGTCGTCGGATCGAAGCCGCGCGTCTCGACCACCGCATCGCGCACCGAAGCGAGTGCGCCGCGCAGCTTCGAATAGATGCGATCGGCCGTCGGCGTGGGCTCGACGCCGCGCGAGCGCCGCACGAAGAGCTCGTCGCGGAAGACCGCGCGCAGCCGCGACAGCGCGTGGCTGACGGCGGGCTGGGTCAGCGCGAGGCGCTCCGCTGCGCGCGACAGGCTGCGCTCCTCGTACGCCGCCTCGAACACCGGGAGCAGGTTGAGGTCGACGCTGCGAAGGTTGAATTGCATGCATATCATATATAACAAATATTCAATGGTGTAAATATCACGCTGCGCCTAGGATGACGTCCTTGACGCGGCGATCCGCGTGCAATCGGAGGATTCGAAATGGCACTGACGGACTACCGGAAGCTCTGCCCGAAATCGGGGCGCGCGCTGTCCGGCGCGGAGCGCGCGGCGCTCATTGCCGGGGGCGGCGCGGCTGGCCGCGCCCGCTATATGCGGTGCGACGCCTGCGGGCGCACGGTCGAGGTCTGCCTCGACCCGGGCACGGGGCGGGCGTTCCTGTTCTCGATGCACCTCAAGCACGCCGCCGGAACGACGGCCAGCTGCCGGGAGGGCGCGGCATGAAGCTCTACAAGGGCCACGCGGTGATGCACCGTATCGGGCACGAGCCCGTCCACGTCGTCCGTTCGTACCTGGTCGTCGCGAAGAGCTGGAGGGAGGCGCGGGAGCGCATCAGCGAGCGCGAGCCGGCGGCCGAGCTCGTAACGGTTCCGGGCGAGATGCCCGACCTGCTGATGGTCGAGGTGCGGACGATCGACGAACGCGAGTGCGTGGACTTGCGCACCGCCTGCGTCTGGAATGCGGACCGGCTGCGCGACGCGAGCAGCCAGGCCTAGCGTAAACGGGCCCTAAGGGCCACGCAGCGACTGCGCGAGCGCCTTGAGGTTCCGCGCCGTGATGCTGATCGTCCCTGAGCGCGGGCTCTCGATGTCGGCGATCAACAGGAACGCGATCGCCACGACGAGCGGCAGCACCGACAACATCAATGCCTCGACGCGTGCGCGACTCGCGCCGTACCCCACCAGCGCGCACGAGCAGATCGCGATCGCCACCATCAGTACCCACGCCTGCACGGGGATGCGGTTCCACCACGCGGCTTGCGCGTAGCCCTGCGTGTTCAGCACGTCGTTGATGCTGGCGACGGCGAGCGCAGCGACCGGCGACAAATCCGCGCGCGCTCCGGCGCGGGCCGCCGCCCAGAGCTCACCCTGCAGCCGCGCGGCCTCGGCTTCCGCCGCGCGCAGCTCTTCGCCGTCCGGCAGCGTGTAGAACAGGATCCGTTGCGCGAGATAGGCGCGGAGTAGCGTGCGCAACCTTACCGGCGCGGGCTCGGGCAGGAGCTCGGCGCGGACGTAGGCCGTGCCGATCGCGTTGGCCTCGTCCTCCTCATAGGCCTTGCGCTGGTCGTAGCGCGCCGTCGCCATCGAGAAGCTGAAGCCGATGATGAGCGCGAGGAGCGTAAGCGTAGACGCCTGGATCACGCCGAACTCGGAGCGGCTCGCCTCGTCGAGTGGCGCGCGCCGGCGCAGGACCGCCGCGCCGAACAGGGCCGCAAGCCACAGCACGACGAACGAGACGGCGCCGAGCAGGACGGGGTGGTCGATCAGGTAGCGCATGGCGATGGGCGGAGCAGCGGGGCCGCCAATCTACCGCATTCTGCCGGCACTGCGCGAAGGGTTTGTCGCATCAGGTTGACCCCGCGGCGCAATCCCGCAATACTGCCGGCCCCGCGACTTTACCGCTTCTCGCCATGAGTGAACCGACGCCCGCCCCTCTAGCTCCGACCGACGACGCGAAGAAGAAGCTGCGCGAAAAAGTCGAAGCGCTCATCGCCGCCGAGCCACGCAAGAGCACGGGCTCGCTCAAGACAGAACGGCCGCACACTCAAGTACACGGCGATCGCGGGCTACATCCCGGTTGCGGCCGTCGAGCCAGGACGAGAAGCGAGGCGAGCCGGAAGCGGCGGTCTTCACGACGTCGTACTTTCTCGATGACGCCGATCCGAAGGCGCGTCCGGTCTGTTTCGTGTTCAACGGCGGCCCGGGCTCCGCGTCGATCTGGCTGCATCTGGGCGCGCTCGGGCCGAAGCGCGTCGTGATCCGCGAGGACGGGACGATGCCGCCTCCGCCGTACACGGTGACGGACAACCCCGAGTCGTGGTTCGAGCACTTCGACCTCGTGTTCATCGATCCGCCGCACACCGGGTACTCGCTCACCGCGAGCGAGGAAGCGCGCAAGAAGATGCTGTCGGTCGACGGCGACGTCGATGCGCTGGTCGAGGTGATCCGCGTGCTGGCTCGGGCGGCACCGGCGCTGGAGCTCGCCGCTCTACCTCGCCGGCGAAAGCTACGGGACGACGCGCGGCGCCGCGCTCGCCGACCGGCTGCGCGCAGGCGGGCGTCGCGCTGACGGGACTCATCCTCGTGTCGTGCGCGATGGATCTGCAGAGCATCGTCTTCGCGCCGGGGAACGACCTGCCGTTCGCGCTGTTCCTGCCGGGGTTCGCCAACGTCGCGCAGTACCACGGCAAGCTCAAGGGATCGCTCGGCACGTCGTCCGAGGCCGCGCGCGCCGCCGCGGAGGCCTTCGTTGCCGAGGACTACCTGCGCGCGCTGCACGCGGGCGCGCGCCTGACGAAGGATGAGCGGCGCCGCATCGGCGGCAAGGTCGCGCAGCTGACCGGCCTGCCGCCGGCATTGGTCGACGAGAAGAACCTGCGCATCAGCGATCACACGTTCTTCTTCGAGCTCTTGCGCGATCGCGGCCTCATCGTCGGCCGGCTCGAAGCGCGCGTCACGGGGCCGATGGCGGCTTCGCGTACGCGCGAGTGGGAATTCGATCCGGGCATCGAGGCGATCGCGGCGCCCTACACGATGGCCGCGCACGCGTACATGATCGAGGCGCTCGGCGTCGATACGCCGGCGCGCTACGAAGTGCTGTCGTTCGATACGCACCGTGCGTGGAACTGGAACCGCGGCGAGAGCAAGGGCAACAGCTATGCGTGCACGAGCCCCGATCTCGCACGCGCGTTGCGGCGCAACCCGCACCTGCGCGTGCTGGTCGCGAGCGGACGCTACGACCTCGGGACGCCGTACAGCGCGACCGACTGGTCGCTCGCGCAGCTCGATGCTCCACCCGAGGTGCTGGCCCGCGTGACCCACCACTATTTCGACGCCGGCCACATGATGTACACCCGCGAGGCGGACATGATGAAGTTGAAGCGCGAT
>CAVZAE010000004.1:0-565829 GCA_963773195.1 uncultured beta proteobacterium | reverse complement strand
GTGCTGCCGGTGGAAGAGGTCGTGCGCTTGCTCGACCAGCGCTTTCGGCTGTTGACGAGCGGCAACCGCGAGCTGCCGCGACACCAGACGCTGCGCGCGATGATCGACTGGAGCTACGAGCTACTGGACGGGGCGGAGAAGGCCCTGTTCGCGCGGCTGGCGGTGTTCGCCGGCGGCTGGACGCTCGAAGCCGCGAGTGAAGTGTGCAGCGGCGAGTCGATCGCCAAGGACGACGTCGTCTATGTGTTGATCCGACTGATCGAGCAATCGCTCGTTGTCGCCGATGAGGATGGCGACCGGTACCGCATGCTAGAGACCGTGCGGGAGTATGCCCAAGAGAGGCTCGAGGAAGCTGCGATTGGCGACAAGGTACGAGAACGGTGGCGCGACCGTCACCTTGCGTATTTCCTCGCATTGGCGGAAGAGGCAGCGCCGAAGCTGAACGGGACGCAGCAGCGGAACTGGCTGGAGCACCTTGAGAGGGAGCACGACAACCTGCGATCGGCCCTGACCTGGGCTGCCGCAGGCGCGGACGCTGTGAGCGGGATGCGACTGGCGAGCGCTTGTTGGAGATTCTGGCTGATCCGCGGGTACGCTCGTGAAGGCCTCGGTTGGCTGTCCGCAATGCTCGCGGCTACGCCTAATCGACAGGCGACGGCGCACCGCGCGCACGCACTCACCGCAGCCGCCACGATGGCGAGGGCGGTGTCCGACTTTTCGAAGGCAAGGACACTGTACGAAGAAGCCCTGTCCCTCTGGCGACAGCTCGACCTCCAGCGTGGGGTTGCCGCTGCGCTGGGCAACCTCGGCATGGTGTCCTACGACCAAGGCGACTATCCCGCGGCGATGGCCCGGCATGAGGAGAGTCTCGCGATCTGGCGCGAGTTGGGTGACCAACCAGGGATCGCCAGGACACTGATGGCCTTAGGGAACGTCGTCTACTCGCAGGGTCGCGAACTGGCGGCTGAATCGCTGTACGAGCAGAGCTTGGCGATCGAGCGCGAACTCGGGGACCAACGGGCCATCGCCATCGTGTTGAACAACCTGGGGATGGTGGCGGCGTATTACCGCAATGACTATTCGGCCGCCCGATTGCTGCATGAGGAGGCCTTGGTCATCCGTCGAGAGCTCGGCGACCGCTGGGGAATCGCCGGCTCGTTGACCAATCTGGGCACGGTCGCCTATGAGCAGGGCGACTATCCGTCCTCCGGGGCACTTCTGACGGAGAGTCTTGCGATGCGGCGAGAGTTAGCCGACCGGTTGGGCATTGCGGAGTCTCTGGAAGCACTCGCCGGTCTCGCGTTCGCCTCGGGCCGACCCGGACCGGGTGCCCGCCTCCACGGCCAGGCGGCGCGACTGCGAGAAGAGATCGGCTCTCCCCTCCCGCCTTGGGAGCGCCCTCGTTATGACCGTCAGATTGCTTCAGGGCGTGCCTCCATCGGCAACGACGTCGCCTTCGACTTGGCTTGGCAGGAGGGTCATGCGATGACGCTGGAGCAGGCGATCGAGTACGCATTGCAAGAGCAAAGTGCTGATGGCTGATCTGTGGGTTTTCATGCTCCTCGTGTGATGCAGACGCGCCTCGTCGCCACTTCAGGCACCAATTCTTCGGATAGGCGCGGGATGACTGCTCACGGCGGCTTCCGCACGCCCGCTGCCGCGCAAAGATCCAAGAGCAATTGCTACAATGCAAAACCGGCGGGCTGTACCAAAATCTAGTTTCACATCGCGTGGTTCGCGTGCAATCTACGTCCGTTCGGCACGAATAGGAGGCGTCATGGGAGCGGCAGAACAAAAGACTCTCGACTGGATTGATCAGGCACCGTTTTCGTTCTCGGGATCGGCAATGACGAAGGCTTCACCCGACGCGGTGTTTGCCGTCCTGGCAGACCACGAACGCTGGCCCGAGTGGTTCCCAGTTATCACGAAAACGGTGGTGTTGGGCGAACAGCGAGAGGGGGTAGGCACCCGGCGCTTGACCAACATTCCGGGCGGTAGCATCGAAGAACTTATCCTGGCTTGGGATATTGGCCGGCGTTATGCATTCACCGCCACCGCTGTTCACCCGGCGGTCGTGCACGCGCTCTTGGACGACTGCCGTATCGAGCCCGTGCAGAGCGGAGCACGAGTTACCTACACTGTTTATCTCGATCCCGCGGGGATGGTCCTCCCGCTCTTGGATCTGATGAAGGGGCTGCTGGCGTCAGAACTCAACAAGGGAATGCAGGCACTCGCCGTTCGCGCCGAGGCTCTATAGGACGCACGCGCCGTGATGCCCGCACGCGCAAGTTGGGCTGAGCAGTCGCCCCCGACGTGGCCCGCTTCGACGGGCCTTTTGTTTTGGCGTGCCCTCGCGGATGACTGCTCTTGGCCGTTAGCAGACCGTCTTCAACGACCGCTTCCGACCCGCAACGGACTGTCGAAATTCCCAACTGCTGACGTTTCAAGGGCAAGAAGCGGACGCTCGATTCCAAAGTTCAACGGTCATTCGCTGAGATCTTGCGCGACTGTCACGCCCGCGCCTTATAGGGCGCTTACCCGTCAGCTTGTAGTGCAGCGTTGAATTTCCACGGTCACATGCACAATTTCATGATGCACCGCGAGCGTCCCACGAACGCGAGCCGCGGTAAGCGCCGCGTCGTGGGTGACCAGCGTCAACGCTGCGGCAAATGATTGCCTTCCCACGCGCCAAACGTGGAGATCAGTAACCCGTGAACCGTCCTCAGTCTGAGGCGACTCCAAAGCTTCGCGAATCTCCTGGACGACCGGATGGTCCATTTCACTGTCGAGTAGCACTTTGCTTGTCTGTCTGATGAGACCCCATGCCCAAATCGCGACCACGGCTGCTCCCACAATCCCCATTGTCGAGTCAAGCCAGCCCCATCCAAAGACCAGGCCGCCCGTTAGTGCAGTAATCGCCAGCACTGAAGTGGCTGCGTCGGCCACTACGTGGACATAGGCCGACCTAAGATTTAAGTCGTGAGCACGTTTACCCTGTTCATGGTGTTGATGGTCGTCACCATCATGAGTGTGGTGATGAGCGCTACCAAGGATCAAGGCGCAGACTATGTTGACGATCAAGCCGACCACGGCGATGGGAATCGCCTGCACGTACTGAATAGGCTGCGGGACGAAGAAACGCTCCACCGAGGTCACAACCATTAGAGCGGCAATTCCCAACAAGAAGATTGCACTGGCGAAACCCGCGAGTACCTCGATTTTCCAAGTCCCGAATGCAAAGCGGTGATCGTTCTGGTAACGCCTCGCTGCGGCATATGCAAGAGCGCTTAATCCAATGGCAATCGCGTGCGAGCTCATGTGCCAGCCATCCGCCAATAGCGCCATGCTGTTAAACCACCACCCGCCCGCGATCTCGATAACCATCATTGCTGCGGTAACCCACATCACCGTCCGGGTTCCGCGCTCAGCCGTTGGATTTCCCAGGTCGAAAACGTGCTCGTGCGTGTAAGCGGAAAGGTCGTCCGTATGCATTGGTGCGCTCCAACAATTGCCAAAGGCAGCTTATCAGAGCGAGGTATCCGCATACACCCCACTCCGGATACGTCATGTAAGCGCCGACAGCGGGGTTTGCCTCGGGTCAGGCGCGACTGACCGCTTCCGACCCAAATCGGCCAACGAGCCCTTGAAAGACCGGACGTTCGGCGTCTAAGTCAAGCGAAAGCGATTCTGCTAAGCACGCAACCGCGAAGCCGCACGGCAATCGGTCTAATTCGGTTTCCATTCTCGCGTAAGCTTCTGGGCCTCGGCAATCTGCGCCAGCGTCATCTTGGCCGCTACCAGATCACGCATCTTGACCGCATCATCACGATTCCCGGCAGGGAACCGAGACGCAGCGATGCTCAACCACTTGTACGCCTCGACATAGTCCAGCGGTACACCATGGCCGGCGGCATACATGGCTCCCAGGTTGTATTGGGCGCCGGCGACGCCCTGGTCGGCGGCCCTGCGGTACCACTTTGCTGCCTCGGCATCGTCCTGTGATATCCCCTTGGATGTGTCGTAAATGTATCCGAGCCGGAACTGGGCGAATGCATTGCCGTCCTCTGCAAGTGGTCGCAGGAGTTGGACCGCGGTCGCGTCGTCGCCCCGCTCATGCGCAGAGGCTGCGTCCTCCAACGGTCCTGCGCTGGCGATCCCGGCAATCGCCACCAGCATGAGCCACGCGCCCGGCGCCGCGCGGGGGACCGCAAGTTTGAACGCCGGACTGGACCGAACTTGTCGAATCGCGTTCTCCTTTCAAGCCGTTGGCAATTCTTGCCAGGGAGGACCACACCGTTCGTCGTCTGGGTGGCGGTGGAGATGCTTATACGTCTCGACGCGGAGAATGGCCATTTTCCGGGTTATCCAGTTGATCACAATTGATGCTCGTCAAACTAAGGATCGGATACTGGAGCCGGTTTTCGGTCGCTATCCCGCACAACGGATAGAGTGACTGGGTGTGTAGTTCAATCCGGGAATCCAGCGTCGAGGACGACCGAAAACAATGAACTTGGACATCGAGGCGGGCGAGCGGCGAGCCGGCCTCAGCGACAAGGACGTGTGGGCGCGCCTGCAACGCGACGGCCCGAACGAGCTTCCGTCGACCAAACCAAGAAGCATCCTTGTGGTCGGGTGGGAAGTGGTTCGGCAGCCGATGTTCCTGCTGCTGGTCGGGTGTGGGCTCGTTTACCTTATCTTTGGCGAGTTGCAGGAAGCATTGGTACTGCTTGCGTTCGTCTTGGTCGTGATGGGGATCACGTTATATCAGGAGCGCAAGACCGAGCGCGCTCTGGATGCATTGCGGGATCTGTCGAGCCCGCGCGCACTCGTGATCCGCGATGGCGAACGAAAGCGCATTCCCGGACGTGACGTCGTGGTTGATGACCTCATCGTACTGGGAGAAGGTGATCGCGTAGCGGCAGATGCAGTAATTCTCGAAGCGACAAACCTCAGCGCCGACGAGTCCTTGCTTACGGGCGAGTCGGTTCCGGTCGGCAAAGTCGCGGCCCAAGGACCGCTCCACCTTTCGCGGGCGGGTGGCGATGACAACCATTGCGTCTATTCAGGTTCAATGATCGTCCAGGGGCAGGGCCTCGCACGGGTGGCGGCTACGGGTGTTCAGACCGAGATCGGGCGTATCGGAACAGCGCTGCAGACGATCCAGACCGCGCAAACGCCGCTGCAGCTCGACACCGAACGCTTGGTCAAGCGGGTGGCGATCGGCGCGCTCGGCCTGGCCGCGCTCGTCACAGTCACTTACGGCCTCACTCACGGCAACTGGCTTGATGGCGTCCTCGCCGGTATCGCACTGGCGATGGCGCTGCTGCCCGAGGAGTTTCCGGTAGTGCTCACCGTCTTCCTCGCGCTGGGTGCGTGGCGGATCTCGCAGCGCAATGTGTTGACCCGCCGCATGCCCGCACTCGAGACTCTCGGTGCCGCCACGGTATTGTGCGTGGACAAAACCGGCACGCTGACCGAGAACCGGATGACGGTTCGCCGGCTGGTTACGGCAACCGGGCAAACGGGGGACGTTGCGCCCCAGGACGGCGTATTACCGGAGACGTTTCATCGCCTGGTTGAGTTCGCCGTGCTGGCGAGTCACCGCGATCCCTTCGATCCGATGGAGAGGGCGATCAATGCACTCGGATTTTCGGGTCTCGCGGGTACAGAGCACTTGCACGAGGAATGGATGCTGGCGCGCGAGTATCCCTTGTCGCCGTCGCTTCTGGCCATGTCGCAGGTGTGGCAGTCGCGCCATGAACGGCAGTTCGCCGTGGCAGCGAAGGGAGCGTCTGAAGCGATCGCTGACTTGTGTCATTTCGACGACGCACAGCGCGACGAGCAGAATCGACACGTCAATGCGTTGGCTGAGGAGGGACTGAGGGTGCTCGGGGTGGCATGTGCGCGCCTACAGCCGGGACAACTGCCGAGCGAGCAGCACGACTTCGACTTCGAGTATCTCGGCCTGGTCGGCCTGCTTGATCCCGTACGCGATGGCGTCCCGGCGGCGGTCAGCGAGTGCCATACCGCTGGCATCCGCGTTTTGATGATTACGGGAGACTACCCACGAACCGCTATCAGCATCGCGCGACTGGCCGGTTTCGGCACCGACGATCGATCCATCACCGGTGTTGACCTCAACACCATGACCGACGATGTTCTCCGCGAGCGGATCAGGTCCGTCAACATCGTGGCGCGTGCCATACCAGAGCAGAAACTGCGCATCGTCAATGCGCTCAAGGCCAATGACGAAGTTGTTGCGATGACAGGTGACGGCGTGAATGACGCGCCCGCGTTGCGCGCGGCGGACATTGGCATCGCAATGGGTGGACGGGGCACCGACGTTGCGCGTGAGGCAGCAGACTTAATCGTCACAGACGACAATTTCACGTCGATTGTCCAGGCAGTGCGCCTGGGCCGTCGTATCTTCAATAATCTCAAGAAGGCCACTGGCTACATCGTTGCGGTCCATATTCCGATTGCGGGCACTGCGCTATTGCCTGCCATCTTTGGATGGCCGCTGATCTTGCTTCCAGCCCATATTGCGTTCCTCGAACTCATCATCGACCCCGCGTGCTCGGTCGTCTTTGAGGCCGAGCCGGAAGGTCCCGACGTCATGCGTCGCCCGCCGCGGAGCCGTCACGAGTCGCTTTACAGTCGCGCGGCACTACAGCAAAGCCTGGTCGACGGGCTGAGCGCGCTTGCGTGCGTTCTGCTCGTATACCTCGTTATGCGTAGCTTTGGTTACGACGATGATCAGGTGAGGGCGCTCACCTTTATCGCCCTGGTCCTCGGCAACCTGGCGTTGATTCTCTCGAACCGTTCGCATTCACGCAGTCTTGCCGCGACCTTAAAGACGCGCAATCCGGCATTGTGGTGGGTGGTCGGCGGAACACTGATCGGCTTGGTAGGCGTGCTTGCCGTGCCGTTTTTGAGATCCGCATTCAAGTTCTCGCTGCCTCCGGCTGGCGCCGTAGTGCTGTGCGTTGCTCTCGGAGGCGTGCTGCTCCTTTGGTTGGAGCTACACAAGCGATCGAGTCGGGAATCCGAGAAGAGCAGAGTCTAAATCAGTCGACCGTCTCTGGAATGAGCGGCGCGACCGTCCGCTTTCGCGCGCCGCTGCCAACGACCGCTTTTGGCCGTAAGCGGTCGTTCACGGCCGCCATTCCAGGGGATCGTCGAGGTCCTACCCGACAACCAGTTCCTCGCCGCGCGGTTCAGCCTTCCGCGTGCCGGCTACGAAGTAGGCGATCGCGTTCGCGTCGAACGCGCCCACGCGATCGCGCGCTTCGAGCGCGGCGACGAAGCCGTCGGCTTCCTCGCGCGTGATTTCGCCGACCCGGACGGCGGCCGCGAGCCGCTCGGGCAGGAAGAGTGCCCGCGGATAATCGTCGAACGCGATCGGGATCGAGCGCACCCGCTGCTCGATCTCCGCGAGCCCCGCGCGGGTAAACATCGCGCGCAGGCGCGTGCCGCTGTGCGGGTTGACGATCATCCTTAGCAGCGCCCGCAGCGACGCGGCGTAGATCCGGTGGTGCGCGGGGTCGTCGAGCGCGAGGCCGTGCTGGCCGTGGTCCGGGTCGGAGGCCATCAGGCGGCCGCCGGGGCGCGCGACGCGGATCATTTCGGCGAGCCCGGCGTTGGGATCCTCGAGATGCTGGAACACACGCTCGCAGCGTACGGCGTCGAAGGTGGCGTCGGGAAACGGCAGCGCGTAGATGCTGGCGACGCGAAGGTCGATCGCGCACTCCGTTCCCTCCGCCGCACGGCGCGCCGCCGCGATCATCGCTTCCGACGCATCGATTCCTGCGACCTGTCCCGTGCTGCCGACGACGCGGGCGAGCTCGACGCAGGCCTCGCCGGCGCCGCACCCGACGTCGAGCACCGACGATCCAGGGGCGACGCGCAGCATGGCGTAGCCCTCGCGCCGAGTGTCCGCCAGCCGATCGGCGAGGAGCGACAGGTAGTCGACGAGCTCGTTGGCGCGGTCGCTGCCGTCGACGTCCGAAAATCCGGTCGTGCTCTTCATCGCGTCGGATAATATTCGAGTCGGAGTCGATCATGTCCGCCGTTGCCGACTATCTCAATCCCGACCTTCCGGCCGGTTTGCGGCGGGTGATCATGCCGGTCGTCGACGCCACCACGGAGACGCTCGATGGTTACGGACGGCTCGTCGACGATCCGGCGGAGTGCGAGATCGAGATCGTCCGCTGGCCGGCGCAGGGCCGCCGCCCCGTCGATCCCGATACCGGCGACGAAGCCGGCACGACCGAGGGCACGTTCGTCAGCGAGTGGAAGGGCGATGTGCTCTACGGTCGCAACGACGCCGTCGGCGGCCATTACATCCTCGCCTACAGCGAAGATCCAGCGAGGGCAAACCCCGGACACGCGCGCGACCCGCGCCGCCTCCTGCTGTGGCATGCGAACTATCATCCGGACGGCGGGCAGCTTTTCTTCCCGCTCGAAAAGAAGCCGTACATGGTCCCACTCGCCCTTCCCGGTGACGACATCGAACCCGGCGATTTCGTCTGTTTCCGCTTCGACGGCAGCCGGGGGCTGTACATCCATCCGGACATCTGGCACGAAGGTGTGTTCGCGCTTTCGGGCACGCATCGCTTCTTCGACAAGCAAGGGGCCGTGCACGCGCGCGTGTCGGTCGATTTCGCGCGCGAGTTCGGTTGCCTGCTCGAAGCGCCGCTCTAGCGCGCGGCTTCGAACAGCTCGATCGGATTGCCGAACGGATCGTCGACCAGCGCCTGGCGGCCGCCGGGTCCGGCCACGATGTCGCCGCGGAAGCGGGCGCCGGCGCCTGCGAGCTTTGCGACGAGCGCATCGAGTTCCGTCGTCTCGATCACGAGTCGATTCCAACCGCCGGCCGCGGGCACGGCGCCGCTCGAGAGCGGGCGCGCCGCAGAGCTGCCCGGACCCGAGAGCCAGAGCGTCAGGTCGCCATGCCGGACCATCGCGAACGGCGGCCCCCAGCGCTCGAGGTGCTCGAAGCCCAGCACATCGACGTAGAACGTGAGCGCCGCGTCGACATCGCCGACGAGATAACGAACGACGGCCATGATGGTCTCCCCTTAGCCTGGCGATGCGAGGGGCGCACGGTAGTCCCGCTCGACATTGCGCGCGGTAATCAGCGCGCCGGGGGCGAGCGGCTGCCTCGCAATACCAATCGGACAGTGATACTTGAGGATCGGCGCGCCGGCCGCGATGGGCTCCGCGGCGAGCTTCTGGCCCACCGGCACATGGCGCTGCACGACGATCGGGACGCCGTCGAGCAATACGATCTCGCCGGCCGCAAGCGGGCGGAGCGCGACGGCGACATTGTCACGCGGGGAGAGCCGCATCACGGTGGGCGCATCCGGATCGGCGGCCACGCTAGAATTTGCCGTAGCGGTTGTAGGCCGCCACCGGGTCCATTCCGCCCACCAGTGCGCGGCGCATCTCGCTCTCGGTCGCGACGACTTCCTCGGTCCGTGCGACGACTTCCTCTGCAATCGCACGCGGCACGACGACAACGCCGTCGCGGTCGCCGAGCAGCCAGTCGCCCGTCGCGATCGTCACGGTCCCGATGGTCACGGGCTCGCCGAAGCGATCCGGAATCCAGCGCTCCACGATGTCCGACGGCGTGAGCAGCGCGCAAAAGACGGGAAAGCCCTGCGCGAGGACGAGATCGGTGTCGCGCGAGCCGCCGTCTACGACGTAGCCCAGCACGCCGCGCGCAGCGAGCGTCTGCGCGGAGAGCTCGCCCATGAGCGCGATGTCGTGCGTGTTCGGCTGGCAAACCACCACGTGGCCCGCGGGGGCACGCGCGAGCAGCGTGCACCAGCCCAACAGCGTCTCATGGCGCGATTGGGTCCGGTCGATGTGACCCGATACCGTCCATACGGGTCCGGCGAGCCGGGTGCCCGGCGCGATCGCCTTGATCGCAGGCGGCAGCACGACGTTGTCGTGACCCATCATCCGGAGCACGTCGTGCACCGCCCCGGTGTAACAGCCGGCGAGACGCTCGGTCAGGGTCGCCATCGGACGCGCATGGTGCGCTACGCGCAGCCGGGGGGCAAGCCCCGATCAGTCGTCGGGCCCTTCCACTGTCAACGATGCGCGAGATGCCGCACCAACGCCGGACCTCCATCGCTCGGCGACGCGCCCTTCGCTCCTTGGCTGCGCCCGGCTCACGCGAGCGTCCCGCTCAGTCGAGCCCAAATACCAGCTGGATCTCGCGCCGATAGCTCCGGCCCGAGGTGACCGCGGTGCCGTCCGCCAGGATGATCACGTACTCGCCATGCAGCTGTGGACGCAGCTCGCGCACGTAGCGCACGTTGACCGCGTGCGAGCGGTGGATGCGCACGAAGATCGCGGGATCGAGCGCCGCGAGCAGGTGCGTCAGCGTGTCCTTGTGCAGGTACGGGCGGTCCGCCCAGATCGCTCGGCGTGAAGAACGTGTTCGATACCGATCCGCCGCTCACGAACTCGAACCTCACGTTCCAGAGCGGCTACGACCGTTCGTACTACGATCCGCGCGCGCGTTTCGTGTACGGCTCGATCCGGTACGTCTTCAAATGATGGGCGCCTGTACGGCGCATTGACGGAGGGCGCCCGCGGGCGCCCTTCTTTCTTGGGGCGTCGCCGCGAGCGGGGCGCTTGCCGCTCATGGGGATGCCGAGCATACTCGGCGCCGTCCGGCCACGAGTCGGCGACGGCGCTCCTGCCGTATCACAACGATAACGGGGAGGCATCGATGGACGCGTCGCGCCGAGTTTGGCGGGCTGCCGGGCTTGCACCGTTTGTTGTTCTACTCACAGTTTCGAGTGCGCTCGCACAGGTCTCCCGGACCTTCGTCGCGTCGTACGGAAACGACGCCGACAACTGCAGCTTGACCCTGCCGTGCCGCGGATTTGCCGCGGCGCTCGCGAAAACGCAGGACAAGGGAGAGGTGGTCGTGCTCGACTCCGCGGGCTACGGCCCGGCCACGATCTCGCAGTCGGTGTCGATCGTCGCGCCCGCCAGCGTCTACGCCGGGATCACCGTTTCCTCCGGCGTGGGCATTGCCATCAATGGCTCTCATCCGCGGGTCGTGTTGCGGAATGTCGTGATCAACGGGCTCGGCGGAGGACGGGGCGTGCAGGTGCAGCAGCCCGCCGAGGTTCACGTTTACGACTGCGAGATCTCCAACCTGGCGACGGGAATCGAGGTGACCGCGGCCGGCGCTGGGTCGACCCTCTACGTGCGGGGCGCGGTCGTGCGGGGCAGCGGGACCGCCGTTCACGTCGGAGGCAAGAGCACGTTTCAAATCGAAGGCTCGCGCCTCCTGGAGAACGGCTCCGGCGTGCTCGTCGATGGCGGCGGTCTTGGCTCGATCCGACACACGGTCATCGCCGGCGGCACTGTCAGGGGAGTCGAGCTGAACTCGAGCACGGCGCTTGGCGGCATCGCGCTGACGATCGAGGACTCGCTGATCGCCGACCACACCTTCGACGGAGTCATGGCTTCGGTGGCCCCTTCATCGGACAGCATCCGCGTCGACATCGCCCGCACGACCCTCACTCGTAATTTCCATGGTGCGTCCGCGTTAGCGGCGAGTCCGTCGTCGACGGCCGTGATTTCGGTGAATGACAGCACGATCTCGCAGAACCACGCGGACGGGCTCTACGCCGACGGCGCTGCCGCGACGATTGTCTCCAATGCCAACACGTTCTCGCTCAACATCGGCCACGCGCTCAATGCATCTGCCGGAAGCACGATCCTTACGGCGAAGGGCGCGGACGGCCTGCCGAACAATGCGGGCGAGCAGGCGTCACCGACCAGCGGCACGGTGACACCCCTGAGCGCGTTCTGAGCACGGGAGACATCATGAGATATCGAAAAGCCGCCGCCGCACTACTCACGCTGATCTGTGCGATGTCGACGCTATGGGCGGCGGACGTCCATGCGCTGGCGCAGAGGACATTCGTCAAATCGACGGGCCTCGACACGCTGCCGGGACCGACTCCGAACACGTGCTCGCTGCCCCGCCCTTGCCGTACCTTCGCGGCTGCGCTGCTGCAAACGCAGGACAAGGGCGAGATCATCGTGCTCGACTCGGCGGGGTACGGGGTGGTCACGATCAACCAGTCCGTGTCGATCATCGCACCTCGAGGCGTTCACGCAGGAATTTCCGTGCCGTTGTCTGCGGGGGCGGGCGTGGCCGTATTTGGCAATGACTTGCGGGTGGTACTCGAAGGACTCACGATCGTCCAAGGGGTTGGGAGCGCCAACGGAATCACGCTGTCGGGCGACAACTCGACGCTTTATGTAAGCCGTTGCTCGATCGAGGGACTGCCCATCGGGGTGGCTGTCGACTCGGAAACTGGAAACCTGACCCTGTATGCGAGCGATGTCGAGGTTCGTGGCGGACTTTTTGGCATCCAGCTAGAGGGTGCCGGCGTGCATGCGATGCTCGATCGGGTCGTACTGGAGGGCCATCAGACAGGCCTTTATGTCGTGGCGGCGTCGACCGTGTCGGTGCGCGACAGCGTTATCGCCGGTAACCAGTTCGGCATCGAGCTCGCGGCCGCAGCGAGCCTGACCGTCGAGGATTCGCTGATCGCAGACAACGGATTCTACGGTATCAGAGCGACATCGGTCGGCACGACCACTGCGGACCTCAGGGGCGTGACGATTGCCCGCAACGGCCAGTATGGAGCCCTGGCCAACTCGTCGAGCGCGGGAGGGAACGTGGTGATGACGATCGCCGGCAGCGTGATCGCCGCGAATGGCGCTGCCGGTGTGGCGACGAGCGGCCCGGCCCCGAACGTCGTGCTCGTCAACGGCAACGCGATCTCCCACAATGGCAGCGGCCTGGAAGCGCTCGGCGCGGGCATCATCCATACGCGGAGCAACAATCAAGGCGAGCAGGCGACGGCGACGACAGGCGCCGTCATACCCGTCGCCGGATTCTGATTGCGGCGCGCGGAACGCGCCGCTGCAGTGGTTCGCAGGGAGGCGGGCCGCAGCGGTGTAGGCGGGCCGCTAGCCGCAGCCCTTGCCGTGCGCGGCATGCGCGCCCTGGGCCTTGGCCTGGGACTCGGTCATGTACGCACCCTGCTTGGTCTTGCCGTACCACTCGTCACCTTGGCAGTGATAGACCTTGCTGGACGAGTTCACCCAGACCTTGCCTGCGCCGCCTCCGGGCGCGGCCATGGCGGATGGCGCGGGGGGTGTCTTCGAGGAGGACGCCGCCGCCGTTGAGCTCTTCGCCGGTGGCGTGGCCGCCGGCGCAGCCGCGGCGGCTGGCGCGGCCGTCGCGGCGGCCGGCGCAGCCGTCGTGGCGGCCGGCTTGGACTCCGACTCCGCCTTCTTGCTGCTCGACTTCGACGTCGACGCCTTTTCCGTTTCCGCCTTCTTGTCGGTCGCGAACCAGCTCTTGACGCCGCCATGGCTCGCGCACGCCCCACGCTTGGTTTCAGCGGTCGTGTACGTGCCGTCCTTGCACTCGCCGGTCGATCCGGCGGGCGCCTGCGCGAGGCTCGCGGACGAGGCGGCCAGTGCAGCGAGAAACACAGAGCCAACAACGAACGAAGCGGGCTTCATGATCACCTCCTTGGTCGATCAGCGATTGCGTGGGCCAACAGCGCATGATCCTACGCCGTCGCTCCTACAGGCTCCAGCCGAAGTTGAGCAGCCACGGGTCGCTCAGCCGGTATTGAGCACCGCCTACGACGTGCCACGTGTCCCTTGTAGTTGAGGTTCGCAGTGAGGCTCGTCGGATGCTCGAGTCGATGCTCACCTGGGGCTTGCCGAATCGTCCCATGACGATCACCTTCTCTCGTGAGGTCACTGCCGGTTTTTCGACATTAAGTGATAGATCAGCAGCAGCAGTGCCGCTCCAATCACCGACGCGATGAATCCGGCCGGTTCGCCCTCCGCATACCAGCCCATCATTTGGCCGATGAACGTGGCGGCGATCGCCCCGGCGATGCCGAGGATGGCGGTCAGCCAGAAGCCCGAAGGACCGCTACCGGGGGTGATCGCCTTGGCGATGAGACCTGCCACGAATCCGATCAGAATCGTCCAGATCCAATGCAGAATGTGCGCCTCCCCGAATTTCTGCGAGGGTTAGCCGAACGGTCCGATGCCGAAGACCATGCTCGCGATCGCAAAGAAGCCGATAAGGAGCAGCAGCAGCGCGACGATCAACGTGAGGGAGAGCGGGAACTGGCTCTCGGCATGTATGAGGCCATCGGCTTTGAGCATCACGCGCTCCCTGCGCAGCCCCATCATGAAGTAGACGTGGTAGCCGATGCCCACAACCAGCATCCCGATGCCAAGGAGGACGAGCGCCTCGCCAAAGTGGCGCGGCGCCAGGCTGCTCTTGAGGATGTCCGCCTCGTGCGCCTTCTGAAAGATCTGGAAGATGGTGAAGCCGAAGCCGATCAGCGAGAGCGAGGTCCGCATCACCGACATCAGTGTCCGGTCGGCGCTCATCCGGGTGCGCTGGAATGACATACCCGTGCGACGCGACGCGAGCTCCGTCGAAATGTCGGCGGCGCTGGACTGAGAAGTCACGCGGGGTTTGGGTGGGCTGTCCATGGCTTTCTCCTCAATACATTGTCTCCGCGGTCAGGCCCGATCGGATGCTTCTCTCGCTTCCTTCACATGCTGAAGCCTCCGGGTCGTCTCGACCTCGCGATCGAGGAAGTAGCTCAGGAACGTGCGGATCGCGGCGATGGCACCCAGTCGTCCGACCTCGTCCCACGTCGGCGCGAAGGAGGTGTTGACGATGTCCGCCGCGAGCTGAAACGTGAGCGCCGCGACCAGCCAGTGCGCGAACTGGAGCCAAACGGAGCGCATCTCGATATTGCTCACGCGCCAGGCCAGCATCAGTCGAATTGATTCGACCACAGCCTGGATGCTTCCGACCGCGATGATCAGGATCGCGATCGCCTCGACCCCCATGGCGACGTAGTGCGCGAGGACATGCAGCAGCTCCTCCATCGCAGCAGGCTCCCTGTCAGTTCTTGTTCGCCGGACGCACGATGCAGCGGAACCCGAGATGGCAGGTCGACGTGTCGATCGCCTGCGGCATCCGCGCGGCGGGCCGGTAGCGTCGGCAATAGTTGGGCGCGCACAGGTACGAGCCGCCCTTCATCACCTTGCGCGGAATGCGGACGTCGGGCGAGTTGCGGGTCGTAGCTCTGCTCGGCGGAGCCACCGCGCGGATTGTCGATCGTGCAGCAGGTTTGCTGGATCTTGCCGTGGTCCTGGTACCAGTCGGTCGTCCACTCCCAGACGTTGCCGGTCATCTCGTAGAGGCCGTACCCGTTCGGCGGAAACGAGCCGACCGGCGCGGTCCACTCGTAGCCATCCTCGCAGAGGTTCTGCCACGGAAACTCGCCTTGCCACGTATTGGCGAACGGCTTGCCGCCCGGCATGAACTCGTCGCCCCAGCAGAACTCGGCGCCGTCGAGACCGCCGCGCGCGGCAAACTCCCATTCGGCCTCAGTCGGCAGTTCCTTGCCCGCCCACTTGGCATAGGCTTCGGCGTCCTCGTACGCGACGTGGACGACCGGATGATTCATGAGCTTCCGGATGTTGCTCGATCGGGCCGCGCGGATGCCGCCAGTCGGCGCCGGCAACGTAGACCCACCAGTTGTAGTGATTGCGGAGGTCGACCGGGCCGTCGCTCTTGCGGAACATGACGGACGAGGGCACCAGCATTTCCGGCTTGGCACCCGGATAGTCGTCGGGATTCGCGGGGCGTTCCGCCAGCGTCACGTGGCCGGTCGCCTCGACGAAGCGCTCGAAATCCGCGTTCGTCACCGCACAGCGATCCATCCAGAATCCGTCGACCGATACGTTGTGCGCGGGCGCTTCTTCGGGGTAGTGCCGGTCGGAGCCCATCCGGAACGTGCCGCCCGGGATCCACACCATGTTCGCGGCCGGCGCGGCGCCGGCAGCCGAATTCACGGAAGGCGAGATCGCTTGTCCAGAATCATTCATGGTCTCGACCTCCTTCCTTGATCAAGCACACGGCGAAGTCGCCGATCGGCGACTTCGCCGCGCCGTTGTTCCAGCCTTCGAGCGCCATCAGCCCGCGCCGCTCGTCGCTTCGCTCATCTTCCTGAGCGCGTCGTCGACGGTGAACGTGTTCGGCTTCTGGATGATCGGGAAGTCCTTGAAGGTCTCGGCGAACTTCGCCATCGCCGCACTGCGCGCCATAGATGAAGTACGCGTGGTGGATGAACCAGTCCCAGTAGGTGTTCGACGTGACGTCGGCGAACTCGTAGGGATCGGTGCGCAGGTTGAAGATCTTCGGCAGGCGCAGCCGCGTGAACGGCTCGGCCCAGACCTGCATGGTGCCGTGGCAGCGCTGCTCCATGAACACGACCTTCCAGTTGTCGTAGCGGATCCCGAGCATGTCGCCGTCGTCGCTGATGTAGAAGAAGAACTTGCGCGGGCTCTCCTTCTTCTTGCCCGGTCAGGTAGGGCAGCAGGTTGAAGCCGTCGATGTGGTTCTTGTAGGTGCGGCCGATCGCCTTGTAGCCCTTCTTCAGCTTGTCGACGACGTCGGGCTCGCCGGCCATCGCCAGGAAGGTCGGCAGCCAGTCGTGATGCTGGACGATGTCGTTGGAGATCGAGCCGGCCTTGATCTTGCCCGGCCAGCGCACGAGCGAGCGGAATGCGGAACGCGCCTTCCCAGTTGGTGTTCTTCTCGCTGCGGAACGGCGTCATGCCGCCGTCGGGCCACGAGTTGCGGTGCGGGCCGTTGTCGGTCGAGTACATGACGAAGGTGTCCTCGGCGATGCCCAGCTCGTCGAGCAGATCGAGCATCTGGCCCGACGTTCTTGTCGTGGTCGATCATCGTGTCGTGGTACGGCGACTGCCAGCGCCCGGCCTGGCCCAGGCTCTTCGGCTTGGTGTGCGTGAACAGGTGCATGTGCGTGGTGTTGAGCCAGACGAAGAACGGCTTGCCGGCCTTGTCCTGCCGCTTGATGAAGTCCGTTGGCCGCGGCAACGAAGTCGTCGTCGCAGGTCTCCATGCGCTTCTTGGTGAGCGGACCGGTGTCCTCGATCTTCTGCTTGCCGACCTTGCCCCAGCGCGGCTCGACCGTCGGGTCGTCCTTGTCGGTCGCCCAGGAGTGGATGACGCCGCGCGGCCCGAAGGTCTTGTTGAAATTCGGAAAGTCCTTCTCCGGAGGGTAGTCGTACATCTCCGGCTCTTCCTCGGCGTTCAGGTGGTAGAGGTTGCCGAAGAACTCGTCGAAGCCGTGGTTGGTCGGCAGCATCGAGTTCAGGTCGCCGAGGTGGTTCTTGCCGAACTGCCCGGTCGCGTAGCCCTGTTCCTTCAACAGCGCGGCGATCGTGACGATCTTGTCGCTCATGCCGACCGGCGCGGCCGGAATGCCGACCTTCGACAGGCCGGTGCGCATGACGCTCTGGCCGGTGATGAACGACGAGCGACCCGCGGTGCAGGACTGCTCGCCGTAGCTGTCGGTGAACAGCATTCCTTCCTTGGCGATGCGGTCGATGTTGGGCGTCTGATAGCCCATCAAGCCGTGCGTGTAGCAGCTCAGGTTCGAGATGCCGATGTCGTCGCCCCAGATGACGAGGATGTTGGGCTTGCCACCGGATTTCGTGCTCTTTGCCATTTCCGATGCTCCTGTTGGTTGACTAAACTCTTCGGCATCATGCTCTTGACGCTGAAGCTCTCGGCGCGCGCGGGAGTATTACTGGAGCTACCCGCTCAGAATGCCCAGTTCGCGCAGACCGTACACGATGAACTCGACCGCCAGCCCGGCCTGCAGCACGCCAAGCACCGCCCCCACCACCTGCAGCACGATCGTCCTGTATCCGGTCACGAGACGGCGCACATACAGCATCGCAAGCAGGTTGAGGACCATCACCAGGATGAGCATTCCATCAATCAATGCGATGCGCTCGGTCTCGCGGTTGGAGGCCAGCAGCACGATGACGGCGGCTATGCCGTAGGGCGTGAGTACGATCGGAAACAGCAGCCTCGCTGCGGCGGCCACGGGAGAGGCAGGCAGTGGCGGCAGCGCAACGGGAGCGTGCGCGCTCGTAGCCTTCGAGGAGCTGACGAAGCGCGACCAGGAAGAAGATGATGCCCGTGGAATCGCCAGCGAGCCCGTGGACACCTGCCAGTTGGCGGCGAGGATCCGGCCGATTGCGCCCCCGGCCACCGCGGCCACGGTCGCGAGCACGAACGCCCACACCGCGATTCTGCGCACCGCGGCGTCGTCGAGGTCGTGCGTGCGCTGGGCGAAGGGCCCGAGCATCTTGAGCGGGCCCAAGGTAATGAATAAGATCGTGAAGATCTCGGCGGATCCGAGCATGGCTCTCTTTCAGGCGGCGAGGCTCTTGTTCAGGGGCAAGTAACAACGATCAGCAACGGATGTTACGGGTCATGACAAGGGCTATCGGCAGCGCGTGG
Organism: uncultured beta proteobacterium; assembly: GCA_963773195.1. Taxonomy (GTDB): domain Bacteria; phylum Pseudomonadota; class Gammaproteobacteria; order Burkholderiales; family Casimicrobiaceae; genus CAIWHR01. The sequence goes on along the minus strand of CAVZAE010000004.1, from coordinate 547,393 downwards.
CCGATGCCTCGCGGTCGAGGGGGAATCATCATGGCAAAACTCACGAGTCGATGCGCTTCGCGTCGTCGTCGAGCTCTCACCAGGGTCGACTCACCGCATGGCCCTCATTGACTATCCGAGGGGCCAGGTGGCATGCGGTCGGAACGTGACTCTAGCGCATCCGCCGAGCCGTTCAACTATACGTTGGTTAAGGCATGCGGCGCATGCCATCTGCCTCAGTTCTTGTTGATCTCCACGCGCCGCGCCTCGGTGTCGGTAACGGTGCCGCCCACTTCGACGAACATCGGCGGCTTCATCTCGATGTCGGCTTCGGGCACGCCGGCGGCCTTGAGCGCGTCGCGCACTGCGGCCGCGCGATTCTTGGCGAGTTCCTCGTTCTTCGCGGTGTCGCCGGACTTGTCGGTGTAGCCGGTGACAGACACCTTCAGATTGTCTTTCTTGACGGCATCGGCCGTGGCCGAGACTGTCTTGCCGCCGTCGGCATCGACCGACGCCGACCCGGAGTCGAAGTAGACCTTCGCGGGGAATGTGACGACGACGACAGTGGCCGGCGCCATCGCGGAGGGTGGGCTGGCCTGCGGCGCAGCGACCGGCGGCGTCGGCGCGGGCGCCTTCGGCCAGAACAGGAGCCAGAGCAGGAACAGCACTACGGCGGCGATGATCCAAGGCAGAAGCCGTCCCATCGCGGATCGACCTTCGGCGACGGCGACATTGCCGGCGGACACGGCGGCGCTGCCCGCTGTGGCTGCGCCGCTTGCCACCGCAGCGCCTGCGCGCCTTGCGGTATCCGCGGCCGCGCCGGCGGCCCCGCCGATGCCGCTCAGGAACGAGCCCGGGTTCGCGAAGCCCAGCGCACTCGTGATGCGGCCGTCGAATGCGCCCTGCAGATTCGGGACCTGGCTCGTGAGCAGCGACGAGAGCGAGCCCGCGTTGAGCCCGCGATCGCCGATCAGCTTCTTCAGGAGCGTGAGGATGATCGGGACCACGAGCGCAATCAGGTTCGTCGCCGATGACGCCTTGATGCCGCTCGCCGACGACAGCGCATTGGCCAGCGCGCCGCTCTTGTCGCCGAACAGCGCCGGCACGAGGCGACTCGAGCCCGCCTTCAGCACATCGCTCGCGGCCGTGCCGCCGCCACCAAACAGGGTGCCGACGTTCGTAAGCGAGCTCGTGTCCAGGTTCGCGCTGTTGATGAGCGACATGAGGCCCGACGCGCTCTCGGTCGTAGCGCCCTTTTGCACGATCGTGCCCAGCACTGCGGGCAGGAGTGCGCCCAGAGCGCTCTGCGTCGCGCCCTGCGATTCGCCAAGATATTGACCGGCCAGCCTCGAGAAATCGCCGCCCATGGCTTCCTGGGCGAGGGACAGAAGATTCGTCGTCATGGAATGACCCCTTCCGTTGCGCTTTGAATTGAGGGGGAGACGTCGACGCTCTCGAAACTTCGCGTCAAGCTTGTGACCCGACTGCGGCAGCGAAGACTTTCATCGCAGGCGTGTAGACCGTGACGGCAGATCGCAGGTCGCGAGAGCACGGCGCAGGGCTGGTCAGTCTACTACAACAAAGTGCACTACAATGCCACGACGCTGTCGACCTTTACCCTGACCGCAGGATGGTCGTAATGGCAAGTCGGACGCGCAGGGCGCAAGGAGCGCCCGCCTTTCCGCGGCAAGTACAGTCGCTGCCATCCTCGGACCGCGCCCGATTCGGGCTCGCTCTGCGGCAACGCTGCCCGCGCAAGATCCACGCGCGCTGGAAGCCGCCGCGCGCACGAGCGAATCCGGTTGACATCCTGATCGCTTCCAACCGGGGCCGCCTGCCGGAACTCATTCCGCTGCGCTACGGGCGGATGATGGTGTCGCCATTCACGTTCTACCGGGGCGCGGCAGCCATCATGGCCGCGGACCTTGCGCATACGCCGTCGACCGGCGTCCAAGTGCAGGCCTGCGGCGATTGTCACCTGTCGAATTTCGGCGGTTTCGCGACACCGGAGCGGAAGGTCGTCTTCGACCTCAACGACTTCGATGAGACCGCGATTGCGCCGTGGGAATGGGACGTGAAGCGCCTCGTCGCGAGCTTCGTGATCGCGGGTCGCGCCAATCGTTTCCGCGCCTCGGCCTGTCGCGACGCGGCCTGGTGGGCGGCCTGCCGCTACCGCGAGCAGATGGCAGAGTACGCGGGGGCGCCGGTGCTGACCTCCTGGTACGCGGCGATCGACCTCGAGGCGCTGGTCACGACCGGAACCGACGAGGATTTCCGCCTGTTCACGCGCCGCAGGGTGCTCGAGTCGACGACGGCTAGCGAGCAGCATCACGAGCTCACGAAGCTCACGCACCAGGAAGGCGACGCTCCCCGCATTACCGACGCGCCGCCGCTCATCTATCACCTCGACGACGTACGCAAGCATCGGAACTACTATCGCGCCATCGAGCGGTCGTTCCACGGGTATCGGTTGACGCTCGAGCCCTCGCGCCAGATCCTGCTCGATCGCTACCGGCTCGTCGACGTGGCGATCAAGGTCGTGGGGGTAGGTAGCGTGGGAACGGAATGCGGCGTCGCCTTGCTCATGTCCGGCAACGGTGAACCGTTGTTCCTGCAATTCAAGGAAGCCCGGGAGTCCGTGCTCGAGCCCTATGCTGGCCGCAGCGCCTTCGATCATCGCGGCCGGCGCGTCGTCGTGGGCCAGCGGATCATGCAAGCGGCGAGCGACATTTTCCTCGGCTGGTCGACCTGGGACGACGGACGGCACATGTATCTCCGGCAGCTCTCCGATGTGAAGATCAAGCCGGTGATCGAGATCATGAAGCCCTTGAACCTTCGCCGGTACGCCTTGGCGTGTGGCTGGGCGCTCGCGCGAGCGCATGCCCGGTCTTGCGACGCAGTGATGCTCGCGGCTTACATGGGCAAGGGGACGCAGTTCGAAGACGCGATGGCGTCGTTCGCCGTCGACTACGCGGACCAGAACGAGCGCGACTACGCCAAACTGATGGCCGCGATCCGGGCCGGGCGGATCAAGGTCGAAACGAATCCCAGCTAGAACAAATCGAGCTGACCGTCGACCCGGGGCGGCCGGAAGCGCGTGGTGTCCAGCGGAACGTCGCGCTCGGCGTTGAGCCCCAACCGGTTGCAGGCAAGGCGAAAGCGCTTGCGGATCAGATCGGCGTAGACGCCTTGGCCGTGCATCCGCGCGCCGAAGCGCGGGTCATTGTCGCGGCCGCCGCGGATGTCCTGCACGATGCTCATCACGTGCGCGGCCCGCAACGGATGGTGCGCGTCGAGCCACGCGCGGAACAGCGGCGCCACCTCTCGCGGCAGCCGCAGCAGCGTATACCCGGCGTGGGTGGCGCCCGCCGCTGCCGCCGCTTCGAGGATCGACTCCATGTCCTTGTCGGTGAGCTGCGGAATGATCGGCGCGACGTTGACGCCAACCGGGATGCCGGCCTCATGCAGCGCCGCGACGATCTCGAGTCGGCGCCGCGGCGCCGCGGCCCGCGGATCGAGCGTGCGCGCGAGGTCCTTGTCCAGCATGGCAATGGAGATGAAAACGCGGACCAGATGCTTGGCCGCCAGCGGCGCCAGCAAATCGAGGTCGCGCAGGATCAGCGCGCCCTTCGTCGTGATCGTCAACGGGTGTTCGCACGCGGCCAGAACCTCGATCACGCGCCGCGTGATCTTCCATTCGCGCTCGATCGGCTGATACGGGTCGGTGTTGGAGCCGAGCGCGATGGGATCGACGACGTAACCCGGCTTCGCGAGCTCGGCCTTGAGCAGCTCCGGCGCACCCGGTTTCGCGAAAAGCTTCGTCTCGAAGTCGATGCCTGGCGAAAGGTCGAGATAGGCATGCGACGGTCGCGCGTAGCAATAGATGCAGCCGTGCTCGCAGCCCTGGTACGGGTTGATCGACTGGTTGAACGGGATGTCCGGCGATTCGTTGCGCGCGATGATCGTGCGCGCCTGCTGGATGCGGACGACGGTCCGGGGTTTTGCGGGCGCGTCGGCCTCGGCCGTCTCGACCTCCCAACCGTCGTCGAACGCAAGGCGCTCGTCGCGCCGGAAGCGGTTCGGGGGGTTGAAGGTCGCGCCGCGACCCTTGAGCGGCGCCGGGGCCTTCATGCAATTGATCTCCTCAGGCGGCGAGCGCGGCATCGAGAGTGACGACGATCGAGGGCGACAGCGCGCGGGAGACGACGCATCCTGTCTTCGCGGCCGAAGCAAGCTCGGCAAACTTCGCGGCGTCGATGCCGGGCACGCTCGCGCGCGTCGTCAGGTGCACGGCGGTGATCGTCGGATTGCCGTCCACCTGGTCCATCGTGAGGACGGCTTCGCTGTCGATGATGTCGGCAGTGAAGCCGGCATTGTTGAGCGTGAACGACAAGGCCATCGTGTAGCAACCGGCGTGCGCGGCCGCGATCAGTTCCTCCGGATTCGTCCCCTTGCCGTCGCCGAACCGGGCCTTGAACGAATAAGGCGTCTCCTTCAGCGTTCCGCTTTGCGCGGACAGCGTGCCGCTGCCTTCCTGCGTACTGCCCTGCCAATGCGCTGAAGCCGTGCGCTTCATTGTCACCTCCTGAACGAATGCCGCCATCGGCGCGCGGCACAAGCTGCAAGTCTAATCCAGGCAAGGGCGGGGGTCGTCAATGCTGAGTCAAGGGGTATTGCCCCCGCAGGAACAGCAGAGTTCATGCGATGTCTACCATAAATGCGATCGAAGGAGGACGCAATGAAACGATTGCAACATTTGCAATGCCTCGTCGCCCTGGGATTTTGGGCGTGCGCGGCCGGTCCGGCGGTCGCGGTCACCGACGGCATCACCTCGCAGGGGCTTCGGTATGTCACCGGCGGAATTACCGACGACGAGCGGGATGCGCTTCTCGCCAACAGCGAACCACACGGGCTCAAGGTCGTGACTGTCGCGCGCCCGAGCGGAGCGTATCTGGCGGCGGCACGGATCGTGATCGCCGATGCCAATGGCCGGCAGCTGCTCGACACGCGCCTCGACGGTCCGTTCCTGCAGGTCGAGCTCGATCCCGGCCGTTACACCGTCGACGTCGAATTCGAGCGGCAATCGATGATGAAGGAAGTCGCCATCGCGCGCGACGTTCCACGGGTTCTCGTCTTCGCGTTCGACGCCGAGGCCGACTCCAGGCCGGGAGCCGCGCCCGGATAGTCCGGAGCCGGTTTGTCCCCGCCGCCTCGTTGCCCGTAGAATCGAGCGCGGCGCGCGAATGGCCCTGGACGCGTCGCCCTCTCGAGGGGAACGCGGATGGGGAAGCCGCGCAACACGCATCTCGACACGCTGTCGCTGCATGCCGGCGCGCGGCCCGATCCGGCGACCGGAGCGCGGGCGACGCCGATCTACCAGTCAGCGTCGTTCGTGTTCGACGACAGCGACCACGCGGCCGCGCTGTTCGACATGGCGCGGCCCGGGCACGTCTATTCGCGCATATCGAATCCGACGTGCGCTGTCCTCGAGGAGCGCATTGCCGCGCTCGAAGGCGGAGTCGGCGCAATCGCCACGGCGAGTGGCCAGGCGGCCCTCCATCTCGCGCTGGTGACGCTGCTCTCCGCCGGCTCGCATATCGTTGCCTCGCGCGCGCTTTACGGCGGCTCGCACAACCTGCTCGACTACACGCTGCCGCGCTTCGGGATTGAAACTACTTTCGTCGATGCACGCGACATCGACTTCTGGCGCGCGGCGATCCGCCCGGAGACGCGGCTGCTCTTCGGCGAGACGCTCGGCAACCCCGGTCTCGACGTGCTCGACATCCCGCGCGTCGCGGCGCTCGCGCACGAGCACGGGTTGCCGCTGCTCGTCGACTCGACCTTCACGACGCCGTACCTCATGCAACCGTTCGCGCACGGCGCGGATCTCGTTTTCCACTCGGCGACCAAGTTCCTGTCCGGGCACGGCGTCGTGATCGGCGGTCTGCTCGTGGATTCGGGGCAATTCGACTGGAACGCAAAGCCTGCGCGCGGCAAGTTTCCGACGCTCACCGAGCCGTATCGCGGCTTCCACGACATGGTGTTCACCGAGGAGTCGACGACCGGCGCATTCCTGCTTCGCGCGCGGCGCGAGGGTATCCGCGATTTCGGCGCGTGCATGGCGCCGTTCACCGCGTTCCAGATCCTGCAAGGGATCGAGACGCTGCCGCTGCGGATGGCACGCCACGTCGAGAACACGCGCAAGGTCGTCGCGTTCCTCGCCGCCCATCCGGTGGTGGCGACCGTCGGCTATCCCGAACTCGACACGCATCCGGATCGCGCGCTCGCGCAGAGGCTCCTGCCTCAGGGATGTGGTGCGGTCTTCAGCTTCGAGCTCAAGGGTACGCGCGCTCAGGGGCGGAAATTCATCGAATCGCTGGGCCTGTTTTCGCACCTTGCCAACGTCGGCGACGCGAAATCGCTCGTCATCCACCCGGCCTCGACGACGCACTTCCGGATGTCGGCGGACGAGCTCGCGCGAGCCGGCATTGCCGAGGGCACGATCAGGCTGTCGATCGGCCTAGAGCATCCCGACGACCTGATCGAGGACCTGAGTCGCGCGCTCTACGCCGCGGGCAAGGCGGCGTAGCGCAATGCATCTCACTGTCGCCGGTCGCGAGGTGTACGCCTACGCCGGCGCGCGGCCGCGCGTGCAGTTGCAGCGGACGATCATCTTCGTCCATGGCGCCGCGAACGACCATGGCGTCTGGGCCTGGCAGTCGCGCTACTTCGCGCATCACGGCTTCAACGTGCTCGCCGTCGATCTTCCGGCCACGGGCGCTCGGAAGGCGAGGCGCTCGCATCGGTCGAGGCCGTGGCTGACTGGATCCTTGCGCTGCAGGACGCGGCAGCCGCCGAGCGCGCGTCGCTCGTCGGGCATTCGCTGGGCGCGCTCGCGGTGCTCGAGTGCGCTGCGCGGCATCCGGAGCGCGTCGAGAAGATCGCGCTGACGGGGCCGGCCGTGCCGATGACGGTGAGCGACGAGCTCATGGACGCCGCGCGACACAACGACCACGCGGCCTATGAGATGATCAACGGCTGGTCGTTTTCGGCCGCGCGCCAGTTGGGGGGCAACGCGGTGCCGGGCTTCTGGATGACCGGCAATTCGATGCGCCTGATGGAGCGCACGCCGCCGGGTGTGCTCGCGGCGGACCTGGCCGCCTGCCATGCTTACGCCAACGGACTCGCGGCGGCGGCGGCGGTGCATTGCCCCGCATTGCTCATCACCGGTGCGCGCGATCTCATGGCGCCGCCGCGCAATGCGCAGGCATTGATCGCATCGCTAGCAGACGTCCGCGTTGTCGAGCTGGCCAAGAGCGGCCACGCGCTCATGGCCGAAGAGCCCGACGCGGTGCTCGATGCACTGCGGGCGTTCCTGTAAGTGAAGGATCGCCGTCAGCCACTCATTTTTTCCATTTGATCGAACAGCCGACCGCGGCGTGCTGCACGGCGGGCGCGCGCCCGTTGCGCGCAACCTCGGTCATGGCCGTGAACAGCTCGCGCGGCGCGTCCGGGTCGGACGAGCGGCCCGAGCTATCGAGCCGTCCCCGGTAGATGAGCTTCAACTCGCGGTCGTAGCCGAAGAAATCGGGCGTGCAGACGGCGCCGTAGGCACGCGCGACGTCCTGCGTCTCGTCGATGACGTACGGAAACGGGAAACCGTGCGTCTTCGCGAAGCTCTTCATGTGATCGAAGGAATCGTCGGGATAGTCGGCAGGATCGTTGCTCATGATCGCGATGCTGCCGACGCCGTGCCCGGCGAGCTCGCCCATGTCGCGCACGATCTTGTCGACGACGGCCTTCACGTACGGACAGTGGTTGCAGATGAACATCACGACGGTCCCGTTCCTTCCGCGCACCGAGTCGAGCGAATGTCGTTTGCCGTCGGTACCCGGAAGATCGAACGAGGGCGCGGTCGTGCCGAGCGTTCCGGGAGCTTGCGTTGCGTTGGCCATGGCATCCTCGCGTCGTCGAAGGCGATGTGTGTCAAAATCGTAGCAGAAAAGGCGATAGCGGAGCGCCAATGCGCGTTACGCGGCACACCGATCCCGACGTTTTCATCGCCGCGGCCGCGCCGATGGCCGCGCGCGGACTCGCATCCGCCAGCTTCTTCGCGGGCTGGGCGCATTCGCTGAAGCGCACGCCGCCTGAGGCCAGCGATCGGGTCTACCTCGCGACCTTCGCCGATCGCGGCGCCATCATCCAGCGCGATGAAGGACCCGCGGTCGTCGGCCAGAGCGATCCCGAGGCGGCCGCCGCGTTTGCCGCCGACCTGGCCTCGGAGTGGCCCGCCCTGCAGGGTGTCGTCGGCGCACCAGACGCCTGCGATGCGTTCGCGCGGACGTGGCGAGCGGCGACCGGCCGCGCGGCCGTCGAGCGCGTGCGCCTGCGGCAGCACACGCTGACCGCCGTCGCCGACGTGCCCGCCGTGACGGGCGAGCCTTACATCTCGGACGAGGCCGACATCGAGTGGCTTCTCGACGCGTATCTCGCGTTCATCGACGAGGTCGGCATCCCCGATTCGGAGCGCGCGCGGGCGCGAACGCCCGCCCGAATCGTTCGTGGCGATTTCCGGATCTGGATGGACCCCGGTCCGGTCGCCTTCGCCGGATTCAACGATACCGCGCCCGATTTCGCGCGGATCGCCCCGGTGTACACCTTTCCCGACCATCGCGGCCGGGGCTATGCGACGGCGCTGGTCGCGGCGCTGTCGCGCGAACTTCTCGCGGCGGGGAAAGAGCGACTCTTTCTCACGACCGACGTCGCGAACCCGACGTCGAACGCGATCTATGCGCGGATCGGCTTCGTGCCGGAGACCGACGAAGTTCATCTCGATTTCGTCGACGCTGTGGGCTGAGTGGATGCCGGCGCCGCGGTTTTTCGTGCGGGATGCGCTGTCACCTGCGCTCGCCGACCGCGAGCTCCGGTTGCCGGAACCCGTGGCACATCATGCGATCCGCGTCGTGCGGCTGGCCGCTGGCGAGCCGCTTACGTTGTTCGACGGCACCGGCGGCGAATATCCGGCAACGCTGGTGCGCGCGGATCGCGGCGGCGCCGTCGTGCGCGTTGGCGCTCGGCTCGACGTCGAGCGCGAAGCGTCGCTCGCGGTGACGCTTGCGCAGGCGATCGCCACGAATGACGCGATGGACTACGCGATCAGGAAGGCAGTCGAGCTCGGCGCGGCGGCGATCCAGCCGCTCGTGACCGAGCGCAGCGCGCCGCTGCCCCCGGGCGAGCGCGGCGAACGGCGCCTCGCGCATTGGCGCGGTATCGTCGTCGCCGCGTGCGAGCAGTGCGGGCGCAATCGCATTCCTGACGTCGCCGCGCCCGCGACGCTGGCCCGGTGGCTCGGCGCTTGGAAGGGCGCGGGCGTGGTACTCGCACCCGACGCTGTGACGCCGCTCGCGTCCCGTCCGCGTCCGGTCGCACCGATGGCTCTCGCGGTCGGCCCCGAAGGCGGTTTTACGGAGCGCGAGCTCGCCGTCGCGCGCGACGCGGGCTTCGCCTGCGTAGCACTCGGGCCGCGCGTGCTCCGCACGGAGACGGCCGCGGTGGCCGCGCTGGCGGCGATACAGGCGCTGTGGGGCGATCTGCGATGAGGCTGCGCGCGCTCATCGCCGGAGCGCTGCTGCTCGCGCTCCTCGGGGCTTGCGCGACAACCGTGCCGGCGCCTGCCACGCTCTACACGTTCGTCGTCCTGGGCGTCGACGGCGTGCCCATCGCGCGCGTGATCACGTCCGCCGTCGAGTGCCCCTCGCTCGAACTGGACGGGGGCGCGTACGCGATGAGCGTGCGCGCGCGACCGGCCACCGTGCCGCAGCGGCCGACGATCTCGCTGGCGTCGGCATCGAAGCCGTCGGCGTTCCCCGTGCTCGTGTGCGAGGCAGCGATCCCCGCGGGTGTTGCGCGCGCGACCGTCGCTGGTCGCGTGCTGCCATTGCCGAAGGCGAACCCGCAGCGGATCGTCGTGATCGGCGACTCGGGATGCCGGATGAAGGTTTCCGACCACGTTTTCCAGGACTGCAACGACGTGGCTACATGGCCGTTTCCTCGGGTCGCTGACACCGCTGCGGCGGCGCGCACCGATCTCGTCATCCACGTCGGCGACTACAACTATCGCGAGAACGCCTGCCCAGCCGGCAACGCCGGGTGCGCCGGAAGCCCGTGGGGCTATGGATGGGATACCTGGGAAGCCGATCTCTTCGCGCCAGCGGCGAAACTCATGGCCGCAGCGCCGTGGATCGTCGTTCGCGGCAATCACGAGTCATGCGCGCGGGCCGGGCAAGGCTGGTGGCGCTTCCTCGATCCGGGACCGCTCGCGGCGCGACAGGATTGCAACGATCCCGCCAACGACGCGATCGGGGACTACAGCGAGCCATACGCGGTACCGTTCGGCGCGGGCGGCGACACGCAATTCATCGTGTTCGACTCGTCGTTGGTCGGCGTTGCGCCGCTGGCGCCATCGACCACCATGTTCGCGAACTACAGTGCCCAATTCGAGCGCGCGTTCACGCTCGCCACGCGGCGGCCATGGACATTCTTCATGAACCACCACCCCGTCCTCGCGTTCGCGCCGAAGCCGGCAAATCCGCAGACGCCCTATCCGGCAACGGTGCGCTGCAGTCCGTCCTCTCGACGCTCGTCCCGACCGTGCTCTACCCGCCCAACGTACAGGCGCTCCTGTCAGGGCACGTTCACCTGTTCGAGGTCGTGAGCTTCACGACCGGCCAGCCGCCGCAGCTCGTGTCCGGCAATGCCGGCGATTGGGTCGACACGCCGCCGCTGCCGCTGCCACTTCCAGCCGGTACCACGCCGCTTCCCGGCGCCGTCGTCGCCGGGATCGTCGCCGCAGGCACGAATCGCTTCGGATTCATGACGATGGAGCGCGCAGCGCAGCGCGGCGGGCGATCGCGCGCGACGTCACGGGCACGCCGATGACGACGTGCGTTCTCGCCGATCGCCACGCCGATCGCGCCCGACGACGGAATAGCAGCAGCAGCAGGGGCGCGGACTATCGACGGGAACGTGGACGGGCGCGTCGAGGATTCGACGTCTCGTTCGGCGCGTTCATGACCAAGGCCACTCAGGCGGACGCTGCGAAATCGCCGGCCCCGCCTGCGATGATGCCCTTCGTGCGCGAACTGGTGCGTCCGTTGCGCGGGCGGCCGTCATCGTCTTCGCGGCGATGCTGGTGGAGACGCTGATGGTCTCGCCGCGCCTCGCCGCTCAGATTGTCCTCGACGGGGCGCCGCTGGGCACAGGCCAGCTGCCGCACTGGCTCGAGTGGGCGCACGACTAACGGGTTCGCCGGCACACGATCGGCGTCGCGCGCTCTCTCTCGCCGGTGCGGCGACCATCGTGATCGCCGTCATCGGCGCGATCCCGCGACCTCCACGTCGACAACTACTACACGGACGCGTCGGCCGGTATGTCGCGAACGACCTGCGCATCCCGGATACTACGGTCACCTGCACCGGCTCTCGCTCGCGTTCTACGACCGGCGCGGCGGGCGGCGCTGCTCTCGACGATCACCAACGACGTGGCCACGGTGCAGAGCTTGCGCGTCGGCATCGACGCTCGGCATCCTGGTCGACCTGATGACAATCGTCGGATACTCGGGCTCATGTTCTGGCTCAACTGGACTCACGCTGATCGCCGTCGGCCGTCACGCCGTTCCTGCTGTGTTCGTGATGCGCTTCAGAAAGCGGTCGAGGATGCCAGCACGAGGTGCGCAAGCGGCAGACAACGTCGTCGCCATCGTCGAGCAGGGGCTCGGCTCGATCCGCGTCGGTCAGACGTTCGGCCCGCAGGTTCGAGGCAGGGCGGATGACGGCGGCGAGCCGAGCACGGTCACACGCGCTGAGGCGCGTCGCATCGAGGCGCTGCTCTCGCCGGTCGTGACGATCGTCGTCGCACTGTGCACGGGCTTCGTGCTGTGGCGCGGCACGCTGCTGATCCTCGCGGGTACGCTGACCGCCGGCGGCCTGACAGTGCCCTCGCGTACCTGTCGAAGTTCGAGCATCAGGACCTCGCCAGATGACGAACACGGTCGCGCAGACTTCCGTCGCGCTCGGCGCATCCAGAAGATCCTGCGCCACGACCAGATCATTCCCGAGCGCTCCGATGCGGTCGATCCCGGAACGGTCAAGGGCGAGATCACGTTCGAGCACGTCGCCTTCGGCTACAGCGACGTCTCGCACGTGCTGCGCGACGTCAACTTCACGATCAAGGCGGGGCAGGTCGTCGGGATCGTCGGGCCCACGGGCGGCGGGCAAGTCGACCGTCGTGAGCCTGATCCCCGGTTCTACGACCCGACCGCCGGCCGCGTGCTGATCGACGGCAGCGATATCCGGACGTGGAAGCTCGTGTCGCTGCGACGCGAGATCGGATTCGTGCTGCAGGAAACCGTCCTCTTCGCCGGCACGATCCGCGACAACATCGCCTATGGCCGGCCCGACGCCTCCGACGCCGACATCATCGCGGCCTCGAAGCTCGCCAACGCCGACGAATTCATCGCGAAGATGCCCGGGGGGTACGGCGCGATCGTCGGCGAGCGCGGCGACACGCTTTCCGGCGGCCAGCGCCAGCGGATCGGCATCGCGCGCGCGCTGATCCGGCAATCGCCGATCCTGATCCTGGACGAGCCTACGGCCGCGCTCGACACCGAGTCGGAGCGCCTCGTGGTCGAGGGCCTCGAGCGGCTGATGAAGGGGCGCACCGTCATCATGATTGCGCACCGGCTCTCGACGATCCGCGACGCCGACCTGATCATCGTCCTCAAGGATGGTGTAGTCGCGGAGCAGGGCTCGCACGAGGAGCTCATGCGGAAAAACGGCGTCTACGCCGAGCTCTACCACATCCAGTACGGCACGCCGGCTGCCAAGCCCGCGGCAGCCTCCGTCGCCTAGCGGCGACCCGAACCGGAACCCCATCATGCATCACACGCTCATCGTCCTGCCCGACGACACGGCAAAGCCGATCGTCGACGCGCTCGCCGCGGCGAAGCGCTCGCTCAACATCCGGATGTTCCTGTTCACCGATCCGACACTGCTCGAGACCGTCATCGCCGCGCATCATCGCGGCGTCAAGGTTCGCGTGATGCTGAACCCGGCGCGCCGGACGGGCGAAGAAGAGAACAAGGAATCGCGCGAACGGCTTCACAAGGCGGGGATCGAGGTCCGCGACAGCAGCCCGGACTTCGACCTGACCCATCAGAAGTCGATGGTGATCGACGATGCGATCGGCTTCGTCGAATCGCTCAACTGGGAGACGCGCGACCTGACGGAGACCCGCGACTACGCCGTCGTGACAACCAACGCGCTGGAAGTGGCGGAGATGGTCGCGGGCTTCGCCGCGGACTGGGAGCGGACGAAGTTCACACCCGACCCGAAGTCCCGCCTCATCTGGTGTCCGAACAACGGCCGCGAGCGGGTTGCCGAATTCATCGACTCGGCCAAGCACAGCCTCTACCTGCAGAATGAGCGCTACCAGGACACGGTGATCATCGAACGGCTCGTGCGCGCTGCGAAGCGGGGCGTCAAGCTGCACGTGATGGCGCGGCCGCCGCACACGCTCAAGCTGGCGAAGCTGGTCGAGGGAGTCGGGGGCCTGCGGATCATGCGCGACGTGGGCGCCAAGATCCACAGGCTCAAGGGGCTCAAGCTGCACGCCAAGCTGATCCTGGCCGACGAAGAGCGGGCCGTCGTCGGCTCGATCAATCTCGCGCCGGGCAGTTTCGACGCGCGGCGCGAGCTCGCGATCGACCTCGATGCGCGCCAAGTCGTCGAGCGGCTGGCCAAGGTCGCCCGCCGCGACTGGGACCACTCGACCGAGATCGATCTCTCCGACGAGGGCCTGCGCGCGGACTTGGAAAAGCGGGAAGCCACGAGCGGCGGCGCGGACAAGCTCGCGCTCCAGCCATCGAAGGAAAAATAGAAAAAGTCGTAAGTGCCGGCTCAGGCCGGCAGCGGCACGGCAGGCCGGCCCGCGAGCTCGAGCGCAAGCGTCCGCAGGTTGTCCCACGCGCTTCCCACGCCGAGTCCCTTCGACAACGCGTCGAGGCGAGCGAGTGCGCGCAGCATTGGCGTGACAGCCGCCGGGGGCACGCGCGCGGCAGCGCGCTCGAGCGCCGCCTGCCGCTTGCCCCAGGCACGCGCGTTGCGGACGGCGACCGTCGCCGGGGCTCCGCCGGCGATCGCGTCCTGCACGGCGGCCAGCGCGTGCAGGTCCTCACCCAGCTGCCAGAGCAGGAGCGGCAAGCCCTCGCCCTCGGCTTCGAGCGTGGCGATCACGTGCAGCGTGCGCGCCGGGTCGCCGCCGAGCCACGCAGCCGACAGCTCGGCCACGTCGAAGCGCGCTACGTCGGTGACGGCGCGCAGCACGTCCTCGCGCGCGATCGCGCCCGCGGGCAGGAGGAGACCCAGCTTCTCGATTTCCTGGCGCGCGGCGAACAGGTTGCCTTCGCAGCGGTCGGCGATGAGCGCGAGCGTCTCGTCGTCGGCGCGCTGGCCCTGACGCGCGAGCCGCGCCGCGATCCAAGCCGGCAACTCGTTGCGCTCGAGTGGATAGACGGCCACGACGACGCCGGCTTCGTCGAGCGCCGTGAACCAGGCCGACGCCTGCGCGGTCCGATCGAGCCGCGGCAGCGTGACGAGCAGCACGCTGTCGGGGTTGGGGTTCCGCCCGCATGTCTCGAGCGCCCTCGCGCCCTCGCTTCCGGGCTTCCCGCCGGGAATGCGCAAATCGACGAGCTTGCGCGAGCCGAACAGCCCGAGATTCGCGTTGGCCGCCAAGAATGCATCCCAGTCGAAGCCGCGCTCGACGACCAGCACCTCGCGCTCCTCACAACCGGCCGTGCGTGCGGCGGCGCGGATCGTGTCGCCGGCCTCGAGCGCGAGCAAGAGCTCGTCGCCGTGGACCACGTAGACCGGCGCGAGAGTGCGCGCGAGCTGCGCCGCAAGCTGGTTCGGGCGGACGTTCAATGGGCCGCCTAGGCGAGCGGCTTCCGCGCGGATTGAAGGCGCCGCAGGATCTGCTGGGCCGCGTCGGTCTGCATCTCCTTCAGCGTCTTCGTTTCCTCGTGCTCGCGCGCGAGCACCTCGGATTCGTTGAAGGTATAGCTCCGCCGGATCACGATCTCGCCGGGGGGAAGCCAGTCGTGGCCCTCGTTGTCGCGGAGGCTGAACGACACGCGCTTGGTGAGTGCGTATTCGCTGACGCGGCCGCCCGATGACAGTGTCAGGACGGTCTTGTCGTCGACGACGTTCGCGATGTCGAGGGTGACCGTCGCATCCTTCGGATTGTCGACCAGCTTCGTGCTGGTCGAGCCCTCGAGGCTGCGGCGGAGCTCGGTCACGATCGGCTGCTGCGTCGCCGACTTGAGCATGATCGACGGGAACGGATAGGCGACGTCGCCGCGCAGATGAAACCCGCACGCGGTCGCAAGCATCGCGACCGTCGCGACCGCAGCCCAGCTCCTAGACCACGACATTGACGAGCCGCCCGGGGACGACGACGACTTTCTTCACCGCTGCGCCCGCGGCGTGTTTTGCCACTTCGGGCGCTGCCTTGGCCGCGCTCTCGATTGCCGCGCGATCGGCGTTCGCGGGCACGATGATCTTGCCGCGCAGCTTGCCGTTGACCTGCAGGACGAGCTCGATTTCGTCCTGCGCGAGCGCGGCCGCGTCCACCTGCGGCCACGGCGCGTCGAGCAGCGGGCCGAATTCGGCGCCGAACCCGAGTTCGTCCCAGAGCGCGCAGGCGATGTGCGGCACGACCGGGTAGAGGACGCGCAGCAGGATCGACAATCCCTCACGCAGGAACGCGTTCGCGCCCGTGGCGTCGGCGGGCATCGCGTCGAGTGCGTTCAGCATCTTCATGCCGGCGGACACCACGGTGTTGTACTGGATGCGGTCGTAGTCGTAGGTCGCCTGTTTTAACGTCAGGTGCACTTCGCGCCGGGCGGCCTTCACCGGGGCCGCCGCATCGCTCCCATCGACGCGGCCGGTCGCGACCTTCACGGTCTCCCCATGGGACTGCGCGAAGGCCCACAGCCGGCGCAGGAACCGGTTCGCACCGTCGACGCCGGCATCCGACCACAGCGCGCTGTCCTGCGGCGAGCCGGCGAACATCACGAACAGGCGCGCGGTGTCGGCGCCGAACTTCGCGATCAGTTCCTGCGGGTCGACGCCGTTGAGCTTCGACTTCGACATCGTGCCCACGCCGCCGTATTCGACCGGCTGCCCGTCGGACTTGAGGCGTGCGCCGGTGACGCGGCCCTCGGCATCGTGCGTGACGGCGACGTCCGCCGGCGCGAAATAGTCGATGCCACCCTTCGCGGTGCGGCGGAAGAAGATGTGGTTGAGCAGCATCCCCTGCGTCATCAGCCGCGTGAAGGGCTCGTCGAAATTGACGAGTCCCATATCGCGCATCACCTTGGTCCAGAAGCGGGCGTAGAGCAGGTGGAGGATCGCGTGCTCAATGCCGCCGATGTACTGGTCCATCGGGTTCCAGTAATCGTTGCGGGTGTCGACCATCGTCGGCGCATCCGGGGAGGCGTAGCGCATGTAGTACCACGACGAGTCGACGAACGTGTCCATCGTGTCGGTCTCGCGTCTTCGCGGGACCGGCGCATTTCGGGCATCGCGTGTTGACGAAATCCGCGCGCTTCGCGAGCGGATTCCCGGCGCCGTCGGGCACGCAGTCCTCGGGCAGCACGACCGGCAGGTCCTTCTCTGGAACGGGGACGTCGCCGCAAGCGGGACAGTGGACGATGGGGATCGGCGTGCCCCAATAGCGCTGGCGCGAGACGCCCCAGTCGCGCAACCGGTACGTGATCTTCTTCTCGCCCAGCCCCCTGGCCGCGAGGTCGGCGGCGATCGCGTCGACCGCCGCCTCGTACGCGAGGCCGTCGTACTTGCCGGAGTTGACGCATTGCCCGCGCGTCTTGTCTTCGTACCACGCCTGCCACGCGTCGGTCGAGAACGTCTCGCCCTCGATCGCGATCACCTGCGGGATCGGAAGGCCGTACTTCTTGGCGAACGCGAAGTCGCGCTCGTCGTGCGCGGGGACGCCCATCACGGCCCCGTCGCCGTAGGCCATCAGCACGTAGTTGCCGATCCAGACCTCGACCTTCTCGCCGGTCAGCGGATGCGTGACGAAGAGTCCCGTCGGCATCCCCTTCTTCTCCATCGTCGCGACGTCGACTTCGGACACGCCGCCGCGCCGGCACTCGTCGACGAATGCGGCGAGCGCAGGGTTCGATTTCGCCGCGCGCGCGGCGAGCGGATGCTCGGCCGCGACCGCGCAGAAGCTGACGCCCATGATCGTGTCGGCGCGCGTCGTGAAAACGTACATCCGGCCGTCGCCGATCGGCTTGCCATCGTCCCCGCGGATGTCGTGGGGAAACGCGAATCGCACGCCGCGGCTCTTGCCGATCCAGTTCGCCTGCATCACTCGCACGCGCTCGGGCCAGCCGGTCATCCGGTCGAGGTTGTCGAGAAGCTCGTCGGCGTAGTCGGTGATCCGCAGGTAGTACATCGGGATCTCGCGCTTCTCGACCGGCGCACCCGAGCGCCAGCCCTTGCCGTCGATGACCTGCTCGTTCGCGAGCACCGTCTGGTCGACCGGGTCCCAGTTGACGACGCCGGTCTTCTTGTACGCGATGCCCTTCTCGAGCATCTTCAAGAAGAACCACTGATTCCACTTGTAGTACGCGGGATCGCAGGTCGAGAGCTCGCGTGACCAGTCGATGGCGAGACCCACCGCCTGCATCTGCCGCTTCATCGTAGCGATGTTGTCGTGCGTCCACTTCGCGGGCGGGACGCCGCTCTTCATCGCCGCGTTCTCGGCGGGGAGCCCGAACGCATCCCAGCCCATCGGCGTCAGCACGTTGTAACCCTGCATCCGCAGGTAGCGGTACATCATGTCGCCGATCGTGTAGTTGCGCACGTGCCCCATGTGCAGGATGCCGGACGGGTACGGCAACATCGACACGCAGTAGAACTTCTTGGCGCCGGCGCGCTCGACGGCGCGGTAGGCGTCCGCGGCCCTCCACTGCGCCTGGACCGTCGCTTCGAGCTCGGCGGGGCTGTACGGCCTGTTCTCGGCGGGCTTGTTCACGCTGTCGATTATACCGGCGCGAGCAGGGCGAGGACGCCGAGCGCCGCGAAGACGATCGCAGCGGCGATGCGCAACGCCTTGAATGGAATGCGCGACGACGCCGACTTGCCGATCAGGACGACGGGAACGTCGGCGATCAGCATGCCGAGCGTCGTGCCGAGAATCACCGCCAGCAGTGCATCGAAGCGGGCGGCGAGCACCATCGTCGCGACCTGTGTCTTGTCGCCGATCTCGGCCAGGAAGAACGCAACCGCGGTGACGCCGAACACACCCCAGCGCGAGGCGGGCGGCGAGGCGCTGTCGTCGAGCGTGTCCGGCTTCAACGCCCACAGCGCGACCGCGAAGAACGACAGCGCGACGGCCCAGCGCAGCACATCGGGTGGCAGCGCCGTGCGTGCCAGATTGCCGAGCCAGCCCGCGAGCGCGTGGTTCGCAAGCGTTGCGATGACGATGCCCGCGATGATCGGCAGCGGCCGACGGAACCGCACCGACAGCATGAGCGCGAGCAGCTGGGTCTTGTCGCCGATCTCGCCCAGCGCCACCACGCCCATCGATACGAGGAATGCTTCCACGGGAATCGCCGGGGAGGATCCGATGTTCGCGGGGCGAGGGTTGGCGCGGCGACCGCCGGTCGGCCGAGGTGGCGCGGCGGACGGGCGAGGGTCCCGCCCAGAAGGCCTCCGCGGCGGCGAGTCGGTAGAATTATAGCGGCGTCGCTGGCTTTGCCCCGGGAACCATCGGTGCGGCGCGCGACCCAATGGGTTGGGGCGAACTTCATTCAATGGACTGTCATATTTCGCGCTCGATGAGGTCGGCGCTCGGCGCGCTTTGCGCGGCCGCGTCGTTGGTGCTCGCGACCACGGCACTCGCAGCGCCGGTGCGCACCGAGCACGTCGAGGCCGAGCTGGTCGCGGCCAAGACCGCGATCGTTCCCGGCCAGCCGCTGACGGTTGCGCTGCGCTTGGCGATTGCCAAGGGCTGGCACACGTACTGGCGGAACCCGGGCGACTCCGGCCTGCCGACGACGCTCGAGTGGAAGCTGCCCGCGGGCGTCACCGCGGGGCCGATCGAGTGGCCGGCGCCGCGGCTGCTCCCCGCAGGACCGCTGCTCAACTACGGCTACGAGAACGAGGTGCTGCACCTCGTCGAATTGAAGGCCGCGCCGTCGCTGGCGCCGGGATCGACGGCCACGCTATCGGCGCGCGCCGACTGGCTCGTCTGTCGCGAGACCTGCATTCCGGAAGGCGCAGATCTCACGCTCGCGCTGCCCGTATCGACCAATGCCGGTCCCGATCCGCGATGGGGCGGCACCGATTGGCGCCGCGGAAGCCGCGCTGCCGCAACCGCTCGTGGGCTGGCAGGCGAGCGCGCAAGGTCACGGTTCGACGATCGCGTTAAAGCTCTCGCCGCCCGCGGGCACGGCCGATCCGGGCGCGATCCGCTTTTTTGCGAATGCGATCGACCGCATCGAGCCGTCGAGGCCGCAGACGCTCGCGCGCGACGGCAGCGCCTATGTGCTGACGTTGCCCGTCGCCGGCACGCTGTCGGGCCCGTTCGGCAACCTCGCGGGCGTCGTGACAGCCGCCAACGGTTTTTCGAGCGACGTGCGCGCGGCGACGGTCGACGTCGCGGTCAATGGCGCCGTCACCGCGGGCGCAAGGCTTGGGCTTCCGGCGGCGCCGGCGCTCGACGTTTCCGCGCCGCCCCCGACCGGCGACGGCATGAACCTCGCACTGGCGATCGCCTTCGCGCTGGTCGGCGGTCTCATCCTCAACCTGATGCCGTGCGTGTTCCCGGTGCTTTCGCTCAAGGTGCTCGGGTTCGCGACGCACGACGAAGCGCCTGCCGCGCTGAAGCGCGAAGCGCTGGCCTTCGCAGGCGGCGTCATCCTCACGTTCGTAGCGCTGGCCCTCGTTCTCACGGTGCTGCGTGCCGCCGGCGAGCAACTGGGCTGGGGCTTCCAGCTTCAGTCGCCGTCGGTGGTCACGGCGCTTGCCATCCTGTTCTTCGTGCTGGCGTTGAACCTCTCGGGCGTGTTCGAGTTCGGCATGGTCGTGCCCGCAGGCCTCGCCCAGTGGTCGTCGAAGAACCGCGTCGTCGACGCGTTCGGGTCGGGCGTGCTCGCGGTCGTCATTGCGTCGCCCTGCACGGCGCCGTTCATGGGCGCCGCTCTCGGCTTCGCGCTCGCGGGCGGCACCGCGCTGATGCTCGTCGTGTTCGTCGCGCTCGGCATCGGCATGGCGCTGCCCTACGTGCTTCTTGCGTGGTTCCCTGGCTGGCGGCGCCGACTGCCGCGCCCCGGACCGTGGCTCGGGCGCTTGAAGGAGTTGCTCGCGTTTCCGCTCTACGCGACCGTCATCTGGCTCGCGTGGGTGCTGGGAGCGCAGCGCGACAACGATGCGGTGTTGCGGCTGTTCGTCGTACTGCTCGGCATCGGCTTCGCGTTGTGGGCGTGGCGAATCGTGCGCGGCGGCGGTGCGCGGCCATGGCGTGTAGTGGGAGCTGCAGCACTTGCGGGTGCCGCATTCGTCGCGTGGCCGCTTTTCACGGGCGAGGTCGAATCGCCGGGCCGCAGTGCGGTCGCGCCGGTAGCCGAAGACGGCTGGACGCCATTCACACCGGCGCGCGTAGCCGAGCTCGCGGCCAGCGGCCGCCCGGTGTTCGTCGATTTCACCGCGGCCTGGTGTGTCACGTGCCAGGTCAACAAGCGGCTCGCGCTCAACGCCGACGTCGTTCGGGCCGCATTCGCGCAGCGCAATGTCGCCCTCGTGCGCGCCGACTGGACGCGCCGCGATCCCGCGATTACACAGGCGCTGTCAGCGCTTGGCCGGAGCGGTGTCCCGGTCTACGTGCTGCACCGGCCGGGCAAGGCGTCGCTCGTGCTGCCCGAGGTGCTGCAGGCGCAAACCGTGCTCGACGCGCTGGGGACGCTGTGAGTACAGTTCGAAGGTTCGATTTGGAGGTGTTCATGCGCATCGTCGCTCTGTCCCTTCCGTTCGCCGCCGCGCTGCTGGCGTCGTCCGTCTTCGCCCAGGCGCCCGGCGCACCCGCCCCGGCGTTCTCGCTCACCGACACGGCGGGCAAGACGGTGCAGCTGTCCGACTACCGCGGCAAGTATGTCGTGCTCGAGTGGACGAATCCCGAATGCCCGTTCGTGCGCAAGCACTACAACAGCGGCAACATGCAGGACCTGCAGAAGCAATGGGGCGCCCGCGACGTCGTCTGGCTCTCGATCAACTCGACCAACTCCGCCAACGCCGAGTACAAGACGCCGGCGCAGATGGCGCAATGGCTCGAAGGCAAGGGCGCCTCGCCCAAGGCCGCGCTGATCGACGGTACGAGCGCGACCGGCCGTGCCTACGCCGCGCGCACGACGCCCCACATGTTCGTCATCAATCCCGCGGGAACGGTCATCTACAACGGTGCCATCGACGATCGCCGGACGACCAATCTGGCCGACGCGAAGCTCGCCCACAACTACGTACGCGCGGCGCTGACGGAGGTCATGGACGGCCGGCCGGTGACGGTCGCGACGACGTCGCCGTACGGCTGCAGCGTCAAGTACGGCTCGCTGTTCTAGGCCCTAGCGCGCCGCTTCTTCCGCGCGGCGTATCCGTTCCTCCGTCGCCGGGTGGCTCGCGAGATAGCGGCCTACCCGACCCTCGCTGGCCCCACGCGGCTCGGCGGCTTCCAGGCGGCGCAGCATATCGGCGAAGACCTGCGGCGACACCCCCTTGTCCCTGAGCAGCGCGAACGCGTAGGCGTCGGCCTCCGTCTCGAACTCGCGCGAGTAGCTCGATTGCAGCAGCATCGACGGCAGCGCAACGGCGAGATAAGTGACGCCGACTGCGTCGCCCGCGATCGCCGTCAACAGTACGGCGACCCCCGAGTTCTGCAGCATCAGCCGTAGCGCGTGGCGCCCGTGCTGGTGGCCGACTTCGTGTGCGATCACCGCGCGAAGCTCGTCGTCGCTGCCAACCGCCTGCACCATCTCGTCGGTGACGACAATCGTCCCCCCGGGGAGCGCGAATGCGTTCGGAGCGCCGGCCCGGCGGAAGACGATCGAATAGTGTTCCGCTCCGGGTTCGCCGGCGACGAAATCGTAGAACATGTTCCGGAGCGCCTGATGCTTGTCCGGCGAGAGGTCCGTCGGCTTGAGGACCGTCCGGTCGAGCGTCGCGAGCGTCTGCTGACCGATGAACCGGTCGACTTCCGGGCTGATTCGTCTCGCGACGGGAGCTGCGGCGTGCGGGAGCACCACGGCGATGATGAGCCAGATGGCCGCGGCGATGACGGCGAGACTGGTTATCACCGCAGGCCAGCGCGATTCGAGCTCCCAGGCGAGACGCGCGAGCCGCCCTCGGGTCGGCCACAGCGCAGCGACGGCGGCATGGTTGGACGTCTCGATCGCGGATCCGTCCGCGAAGCGCAGAGTGCGCGGCACGCCGGGAATCGGTGCGTCGACGGCG
Organism: uncultured beta proteobacterium; assembly: GCA_963773195.1. Classification (GTDB taxonomy): domain Bacteria; phylum Pseudomonadota; class Gammaproteobacteria; order Burkholderiales; family Casimicrobiaceae; genus CAIWHR01. The sequence continues at coordinate 524,825 of CAVZAE010000004.1, read as the reverse complement.
GCGGCGCGCGACGCGCGGCCGATGATCGCGCCGTCGGACAGCACGAGCTCGTCGTCGTACGCCAGGACGCGCACGGAAACGGCATCGGCAACTCGGCCGTCGTGGAATACGCCGTCGAATGCGATCACAGCGAGACGTCCACGTCGAAGAGATCGCTTACTTCGGAGCCGGTCGCGGTTCCCGCGGGCCCGGGTGCCGCAGCGAATGCCTCGAGCGGGTCGGACGCTTCGAGCGCAAGCTTCCGCGCGCGGTAGCGTGCCATCCGGATCGTCACCCACGGCACGGCGAGACCGAGCGTCGCGAGCACGACGACGACGTTGCTCGTGTAAAGCAACGCGAGGTCGCGCGCGCGAAGCGTGCTGCGACAGCGCGCGCTCCCGACGATCGTTCCGTTGAGCGTGAGATTGCCCACGCGCGCGCGCAGGTAGGCGAACGCGACCAGGTACGCGGCGTAGATCACGAGCAGCGGGCCGAAGAAGACGAACGCCGGAGGCGCTTTCGGTACGGCTTCGCCCCGGGTCGCGAGCGACGCCACGACGCCGGCGCCCACTCCCGTCACGACGAACGTGCCGATCAGCGCCAGCGCCGCCAGCAGGTAGGCGACGATGAATCCGCCCGCGACCAGGTCGGCACGGAACGGTGTTGCGCCGAAGCGATGACGCTCGACGATGAAGCGCGCGCGGCGCATCCGGAACCATGGCCACAGCAGGCCCAGCGTGACGATGGCGAGCGCGCCGAAGCCCAGCAGGACCTTCGCCGCCTCGCGCACCGTGCCGTCGAAAGCGAAGGCCACATTGCGATACGTGGAGTTGCGTGCGTTGAAGCGCGATGACGCCACGACAATCCAAGGCGCAAGCAGCGCGAGCAGGGCGAGAAGCGCGAGCTGGACCTGCGGCACGACGTGGCCGGCCAGCGCGAAGCCGCCGAAGAGCGCGAGCGCGATCGCGCGGCCCTTGAGGATGGCGAGCGGAGCCGCGCGATAGTCGAAGCCGGATCCGGCGAGGCGCGTATGCGCATAGAGATAACGGCGCTTGCGTACCTTGCCCCACGCCGAGTAGACGCCGACCGTCGCGAGCGACAGGCAGAGGCTCACTGCCCAGATCCGGAAATACTCGGAGGTCCGGCCAGTGAACTCGAAAGGGTACTCGGCAACCCGGACTTGGACCGGATCACTCATGTTCGTCGCGCTCCCCGCACGCGATTGTACCGTTCGCGAGCGGTCGCCTCCGGGCGCGGCTGGCAATTTGGCATCCGACTGGGTAAGCTCGCTGCGCATGGAGGAGTGCGGGCGCGACAGGAAACCGGGGAGGCCGCGCGCAGCGTCGATGTGGCCCACGGCCGCCGCGCTCGCGCTCTCGGCGTGCGCTGGAAACGGCGAGCCGCAGATCACCGGCTATATCGAAGGCGAATATCTCCGGGTCGCGGCGCCGTTCGCGGGAACCCTGCAGCAGCTTGCGGTGAAGCGCGGCGCGCAGGTCGCCGCGGGCGCGCCGCTGTTCGCGCTCGAGCGCGAGAACGAGACCGCCGCGCGGCGCGAGGCCGTCGAGCGGCTCGCGAGTGCCGAGGCGCGGCTCGCCGACCTGCAGACCGGCAAGCGGCCGCCCGAAGTCGAGGCCGTCTCGCAGCAACTCGCGCAGGCGCGCGCGGCGCGCGACCTGTCGGCTGCGAACTTCAGGCGGCAGCAGGAGCTCTTCACGAGCAAGTTCGTGAGTGCCGCGGCGGTCGACGACGCGCGCGCGCAGCTGAAGCGTGACGAGGCGCATGTCGCCGAGCTGCAGGCCTCGGTGCAGACGATGAAGCTGCCGGCGCGCGTCGACGAGATCCGCGCGGCGGAGTTCGACGCGCGCGCCGCGCGCGAGGTCCTCGCGCAAAGCGACTGGCGCTTGAGCCAGCGCGCGGTCGCGGCGCCGACGGCCGCGCTGGTGTATGACACGTACTATTATGTTGGCGATTTCGTGCCCGCGGGCAGCCCCGTCGTGAGCCTGCTGCCGCCCGGCAATGTCAAGGCACGCTTCTACGTGCCAGAGTCGATGCTTTCGCGGATTGCCCCGGGCGTCAACGTGACGGTGGGCTGCGATGGATGCGGTACGCCGATCAACGCGACGGTCGACTACGTTTCCAACCGCGCCGAATTCACGCCCCCCGTTCTGTATTCGAAGGAAAACCGCGCGAAGCTCGTGTTCCTGGTCGAAGCCCGGCCGGCGGGCGCCGACGCGGTGAAGCTGAAGCCGGGGCAGCCCGTCGACGTGACCGTGCCGTGAGTGCCGAGCTCGCTGCGGGGGCGCCGGACGTCGTCATCGACGTGCGCGGCCTGAACAAGTCGTTCGGCCAACATCACGTCGTCCGCGATCTTGCGCTCTCGGTCCGGCGCGGCGAGATCTTCGGCTTCCTGGGCCCCAACGGCAGCGGCAAGACGACGACGATCCGCATGCTCTGCGGGTTGCTCACGCCGGATTCGGGCGAAGGCACATGCCTGGGCTTCGACATCCGCACGCAGTCGTGGGAGATCAAGCGTCGCGCGGGCTACATGACGCAGCGGTTCTCGTTCTGGGAGGACCTGACGATCCGCGAGAATCTGACGTTCATCGCGCGCATGTACGGTCTCCCGGATCGCGTGGCGCGCGTCGACGCGGCGCTCGACCGGCTGGGCTTGGTCGAGCGTGGCGACCAACTCGCCGGAACGCTGTCCGGCGGCTGGAAGCAGCGTGTCGCGCTCGCCGCCTGTCTGCTCCATGATCCCGAGCTCCTGCTGCTCGACGAGCCCACCGCTGGCGTCGATCCCGAGGCGCGCCGCGAATTCTGGGAGGAGCTCCACGCCTTTGCATCGACGGGCATCACGGTGCTCGTCAGCACGCACTACATGGACGAGGCCGAGCGCTGTCACAAGCTCGCGTACATCCTGAATGGGCGGTTGCTCGCTCAGGGCACCGCCGCCGAAGTGGTCGCGAGCCAGAAGCTCGTCGGCTGGGCGGTCGAGGGTCCCGACCTGATGGCGCTTGCCAGCGAGCTGCGGGCGCTGCCCGCGTGCGAGCAGGTCGCCGCGTTCGGCGATCGACTGCATGTCATCGGCCGCGACAGGGCCCGCCTCGACGCGGACCTCGCGCCGTTCCGCGCCGATCCGCGCTACCACTGGGAGGCGGTCGAACCTGGCCTCGAGGACGTGTTCATCCACCTCATGCGCACCGCGAAGAACGACAAGGACGAGGACGCGGCATGAGCCGGTTCTTCTCGTGGTCGCGCTGGGCCGGCGTCCTGGGCAAGGAATTCATCCAGTTGAAGCGCGACCGGCTCACGTTCGCGATGATTATCGGCATCCCCGTCATTCAGCTCGTGCTGTTCGGCTTCGCGATCAATTCCGACCCCAAGCACCTGCCGGCCGCGGTCCGCGACGCCGACGGCAGCGAGTTCTCGCGCAGCATCCTCGCGGGTCTCAAGAACAGCGACTACCTCGACTTTCGCGAGGAAGCGCACAACGATGCCGAGATCGACCAACTGCTCGCGACCGGCGCCGTGTCGTTCGTGGTGACGGTGCCCGAGGGCTTTTCGCGCGCACTGGTCCGCGGTGAGCGGCCCGCGCTCCTGATCGAGGCCGACGCGACCGATCCCGCCGCGACGGGCAACGCGATCGCGGCGGTCAACCAACTCACGCAGGGCGTGCTCACGCGCGATCTCACCGGACCCCTCGCGCCGCTTGCGGGCCCGCCCGCGGCGTTCGAGGTTCGCGTGCACCCGCGCTACAACCCGGAAGCGATCACGCAGTACAACGTCGTCCCGGGGCTCATGGGCGTGATCCTGACGATGACGATGGTGCTGATGACCGGGCTCGCGATCACGCGTGAGACGGAGCGCGGGACGATGGAGAACCTGCTCGCGACGCCGGCGAGCCCGCTCGAGGTGATGACCGGGAAGATCGTTCCCTACGTGCTGATCGGACTGATCCAGGTATCGCTGATCCTGATCCTCGCGCGTCTCGTCTTCAACGTGCCGATCCAGGGGAGGCTCGACGTCCTATTTGTCGGCGTGCTCCTGTTCATCGCGGCGAACCTGACGCTCGGTCTCACGTTCTCGTCGCTCGCGCAGAACCAGCTGCAGGCGATGCAGATGACGTTCTTCTTCTTCCTGCCATCGATCCTGCTGTCGGGGTTCATGTTTCCTTTTCGCGGGATGCCCGGGTGGGCGCAGGCGATCGGCGAGGTGCTGCCACTCACGCATTTCCTGCGTGTCGTGCGCGGCGTGTTGCTCAAGGGGAACAACCTGCCCGAAGTCGCCTCCGAGCTCTGGCCGATCGCGCTGTTCATGCTGATTGTCGGCGCGCTCGGGTTGCGAGCGTTCCGCCGGACGCTCGACTGAGCGAGGCGGGCGAGCGACAGCGAGCCAAGGCCTGAAGGGCGCGTCGCCGAGCGAGGGACGCCGACGTTGGTCCGTCGTCAGAGAAGAGAGGTCCGTCGAAGAGGCCGGCGACTGAGCCGAGTGCTATCATCGCCACGATTTAGCGCTGCCGCAGCTTACATGCCGCTCGATACCTGGCTCGCCTTCTTCGTCGCCTCCTGGTTGATCTCGCTCTCGCCAGGCGGGGGCGCGATCTCGTGCATGACGGCCGGCATGCGCTTCGGCTACCGGCGCGGTCTGTGGAACATACTCGGGCTGGAGCTCGGGATCATGTTCGTGCTGGTCGTCGTCGCGGCCGGACTTGGCGCGGTGCTCGCCGCATCGAGCACGGCCTTCGCGATCGTCAAATGGCTGGGCGTAGGCTATCTCGTCTGGCTGGGCGTTCAGCAATGGCGAGCACCGGCGGCGCCGCTCGCGCTCGAGGGCGCAGGCGCCGCGGATGGCACGCCCCGCGCGCTTGTGTTCCGCGGATTCCTCGTCAACGCGACCAATCCAAAGGGCATTCTGTTCATGCTCGCCGTGTTGCCGCAGTTCATCGACCCGGCGCTGGCGCAGCTGCCGCAGTACGCAATCTGCGCCGTTACGCTGATCTTCACCGATCTCGTCGTCATGAGCGGCTACACCGGCCTTGCCGCGCGCGTGCTGCGCCTGCTCCGCGCGCCGCGTTATCTGCGCGCGCTCAACCGCGCGTTCGGCGGGCTGTTCGTCGCGGCCGGCGCACTCCTCGCCACGTTCCACCGCGCGGCGTAGAGTTCGCGGCCGCCGATGGGAGCGCCGGCCGATTTCCTGAAGCGCGCGGTGCGCCGCGCCCGGCGCGGCCTCCAGCGTGCCGAGGCGCAGGTGCGGAAGCTGCCCGGCGTGCCCCCCTCCCTCAAGCCCGAGGAGATCAGCGCGCGCCACTGGGACGCCTACGCGGCAGAGGGCCGGCAACCCGAGTGGACGCACCATCCGCTGATCGAGTTGGCGATCTATCGGCGCATCACCGGGGGAGTGAACAAGTACTGGCTCAACTGGCTCGTAGAGGACGTGCTCGAGGGCCCGTTCGAGCGCGCGTTATCGCTCGGTTGCGGCACCGGCGGCCACGAGCTCATCGTCGCGCGCTCGGGGAAGGTCAAGCGCATCGACGCCTTCGATCTCTCGCCCAAATCGATCGAGATCGCGCGGAAGAGCGCCGCAGACGCGGGCATCGACAGCATCTACTTCTTCGAGGCCGGCTTCGACGACTTCGATGCGAAGCTGGGTGATGCGACCTTCGACCTCGTCTGCTTCTTCGGCTCGCTGCACCACGTGCGGGAGATCGATCGGGTGCTGAGCGCGGTGCACCGCCGGATGAGGGCGGGCGGCCGGCTCGTCTTCAACGAGTACACCGGCGACTGTCACATCATCCTCGACGAGCGCAAGGTCGCCACGATCAACCGCCTGGTCGAGACGCTCGACCCGGTCTTTCTCACCCGACCGTCCGCGCTACGTCAATCCGACGCTCGACGCGATGCTGGAGGGCGATCCCTCCGAGGCCGTGCGCTCGGCGCTGATCCTGCCGTTCCTGCGGCATCGCTTCGAGATCGAGCTCCTGCGGCCGTTCGGTGGCGCGGTGTTGCATATGCTCTACCGCTGCCTCGACGCGAAGAAGGTGACCGACGGCGCGCCGGAGTCGGAGTCGATCATCCGGCTTCTGATCGAGGTGGACCGGATGCTCTACGCGGACGCCGGCTACCTGCCGTCGGACTTCCACGTCGGCGTCTGCAGGAAGCGGTGACTTCGAAGGCAACCTGCGGTTCGTGACGCGGCGCGCGCGATCACTCACCCGCGGCGCAGCACGGTGATAATCTCCGGCCCGGACAGCTCGAAGTGTCGGATCTCGAACGCCTGGTCGAGGTAGTCTCGTGCCCGGCCCAGGAAATCGAGCCATGAATTGCCGTCCCAGACGTGGAAGTGGATGCTGTAGCGGCGCTCCATGTTGAGCGTGGCGTTCTGCGCGGCGGCCTCGCCTTCGAGCCCGGTCACGAGCGTTGCCCATTCGAGAAAGTGGCCGTAGCGCGAGGCGCTGCCCTGATCGGTGTCGTCGGCGACCAGATGGTCGAAGGTCGTAAGCGGCCGAGCAATGTCGAAGCAGCAGCGCATGTTGGGCATCGCGTAGAAGAGCCATCCGCCCGGCGCCACCTTGCGCGCGTGGGTACGCAGCGTCCCGAGCGGATTCTCGCAATGCTCGATCATGTGGTTGGCGATCAGGAAATGGAGCGATCCGTCCGCGATCGTGTCGAGGCGCTCGCCGTCATCGACGACGTCCACGTCGACGAACTGCGCGGCGTCGAGCTTGGGGTAGTGCTCGTGCAGCTCCGGCACCCGGCGATAGTCGACGTACCGAACGGTTGCTCCGCCGGGCACCGGCGTCGGCGCGTCGAGTGCGCCGATCTCGATCCCGCTTCCAGTGAGATACCGCGCGGCGACCCGCTGGCGTTCGGCTATCAGGTCTTCGGGAACGGGCATGATGCTCCGGATTGCGTTGCGGATGTCGACTGATTTTAGTACGAAATCAGCGGGAGATCGCCGGGCGCGCCGAACGGGAAAGTCAGCGTGCGGGTTCCATCGGGGTCCGGCTTCACATACCACATGCCATCACGAAAGATCGCGAGCGAATACGGCGGCGTGGGATTCGCCTCCGAGGACCAGCGAGGAATCAACAGCGGAAGGTCCTGCGGCAGCCCGCCGAACACGTGTGTCGCGCCGACCTTTCCGGTGCCCTGGGTGTCGAGATGCCACACCCCGCCCCGGTAGACGCCGTAGATCACGTCCCGCCGATCGGTGGCATTGCCTGCTCCCTTGATGTTGAGAACGACCGGCCGGTCGCCGGCGGCGCCAAACAAGAAATGGACGTCCGGTTGCTGGCGCGCTCGATGAGTCGAGACGAACCACTCGCCGTTGCGGAACACGCCGGCGTCCGGAGTCCCATCGCCGTCGAAATCGGCGCAGAACGGAATGTCGCCGGCCTGACCCAGCTCGATGTCACCTTGCGGGGGCCGTTTCGAGTGGCGCGTCAGAAACCACTGACCGTCAGCGTAGACGCGCAGTCCGTGGCGGTCTTCGATGTCGGCTTGCGGGCAGACGAGCCCGATGTCTCCCGGCACGCCGAACGGGATCGTCTGCTCGGCGCCGTGCGCGAAGTCGAGCCCCTCACCGGGCGTCAGGCTGCGATCCAGGTAGAACTGGGCGAGGCTGGGTCGGTACAGGGCAAACCGCAACTTGTGCGATTCGGCGGCCGGCCAGACCACGTACGCAAGGATTCCGGCGACCACGAGCCAAGGCGCGGCCCACAGGATCCGGCGAAGCGTTACCACGCCAAAAGGTCCGGACCATGCGAAACTGCGCGCGGTTCCGCGAGCCGTGCGCCAACGGACCTCTCCCAAGCATGCCTCTCAATGCGCTTCAACAACATTCAGATACTCCGGTTCGTTGCCGCGACCTCGGTGGTGTTGCTCCATGCTCACCACTACGTCGGGAACGCGCTGTGGAAGACCTCCCTCACGCGCGCGTTCGACTTTCGCTTCGGCTGGGGCGTCGAGCTGTTTTTCGCCATTTCTGGATTTGTCGTATCGCATTCCCTCGCCCGCAGCCGCCCCGGTCGATTCCTCGCCCTCCGGCTCATTCGCATCTACCCGGCGTTCTGGCTCGCGGTCGCCATTGTAGTCGGCGTCCAGTACGCGTTCGGCACTAAGCCGGTCGTTCCGCCGAGCCCGCGCGCACTGTCGCTGCTGCCATGGGGCGACGTCGGCTATCCGCTCGGCGGCGTTGAGTGGAGCCTCGTCTATGAAGTCTTTTTCTACGCACTCCTGACCGCGGTCGCGCTCGTACCGAAGAAAAACGTCCGGGAATGGGCGATGCTTGCGTGGCTGGTCTCCATCGTAGCGGCCGCGGTCATCGCGCCGGGGCATGCCACTCGATTCCTGCCGACGCCGTCGACGATCCTGCTCTCGGCGTTCAATCTGCCGTTCATCCTCGGGGTGCTGGCTTACTCGTGGTACAGCCGGGTTGCGCGACTGCCGATCCTGCCATTGGCCCTCTTGATTCCCCTGGGACTCCTTGCCGCGATCCGCACGCGACCCTCGGAGCTTCAGCTTGCGTTCCTCGCCGTCTCGTTCGCCTCGCTGGTGCTGGTGGCCGCGGAAATGTCCCGGCGATGGGATGCGTCGGCAAGCAATCCCCTCGTGAAGCTCGGCGACTGGTCCTACGGGCTCTATCTCATCCATGTTCCGGTCATCCTCGCGGTACTCGCCGTCATGCCGTTCACGCCGGCCGGAGCGAGCTACGCCTTTGCGGCCGTGGTGGTCGTCGCGCTGGTGGCGGGCTGCGGCTACGGCGCCGTCGAGATCACGGCCTATCGGCACAACAAGGCGCTCCTTGCGCGGATGCTCGCCCGAATGCGATCCGCCAGGCCTAGCTCGTACGCTCCCTGATCCACCATCGCGATAGAATCGAGTCTTCGCAGAGGATCGCCTGCGGTCACCTCCGCCGGAACTCATCATGAAAATTCCGCCGCCCGGATTGCTGATCCAGGTCTCGAACGACCCGAGTGCAGAGAACTACCAGAACGTCGCGCCGGTCCGCTGGGCCGTCGAGCAATCGCTGATCGCCGCGGGTTACCGGTTTTCCGACTTCGATCGGATCCTGGACTTCGGTTGCGGCGTCGGCCGGCTGCTGCAGGCGTTGCAGCAGGTGCGGCGCGAGGGTCAGCAGCTCTTCGGCTGCGACGTCAACGCCGCATGCGCAGCGTGGTGCAGGGAGAATCTCGATTTTGCGAGCGTCGAGCATACGGCGCTCGAGCCGCCTCTCCCCTACGCCGACCAGAGCTTCGACCTCGTCACAGCCATCTCGGTATTCACGCACCTGTCGCGCCCGTTGCAGGTCGCGTGGGCCCGCGAGCTGATGCGCGTCCTGCGCCCGGGCGGCGTTGCCCTCGTGACCACCGTAGGCCTGGGACTCCTGCCCGACGTCCTCAAGATCAACGAGCGCTGGGCGGTGCGCGAGTATGCGCTGCTTGGCGCGACGGGCAACTTCTTCCATTTCGCGGAAGCCCCGGCGAGTGCGCTCGAAGGGCAGCGGGAAGTCGTCGCGGTCCACTCGAACGACGCGATCGCGCAGATCTTCTCGCCGATGAGAATCGTGCGCCATATCGGCATCTCTCCTATTGCCGCTGGACAGGACGCCTCGATCATCGTCAAGCCAAAGAGCGGGTGCCGCGTCATTGCCGCCGGCGGAGCTTCGCGCGACGCGTCAACTGCAGGCGAGGTGCCGGCCAATGGCACGACGTCCAACGTCGTCACCCTCCGCTTCGAATCGGACTACGCCGGACCCGCTCACTTCAGGGCGTATGTCGCCATGGCGGAACGCCGGTACGATCTCTTGCATCTCGCCGTGGAATGTCGGATGGCGGACACCCGCACGGGCCGGCTCTTGGCCTTGCAGCAACTCGCATTTCCAACGGCGGTGGCGCTCGGCCCCGACCACTACATTCCCTTCACCGTCGAGTTCGAAAGCGTTCCGAGCGTCGAGGTGTCGCTGGCGCTTGTCCTGCGCAGAACGCCATGGCAGCCGGCGCCAATTCGATTTCGCTGGTGGGATGCCCGCATCGAGGTCGGCAGCGATCGGCTTAACCGCACCGCCGATCGCCGCGTGCGCGTCGACAGCAATCTCGCGGCGGAAATGGTCACGACGGCGGAGCCGCCGATTGCCTGGCACTGAAGGGGCGGCCGTGGCCGGCGGTGGCCATCTCGTGCCACTGTTGATCGTCGTTGCGGCCGCGCTGGTCTCCGGTTGCTCGCGCGAGCCCGATACGCAGGCGTTCGGCACGGCGTTCCCGCAACCCGCGCGCAATCTCACGTACGTTGCGGGAGGCCGCTGCAGCCTCGACCTCGCGACCGGGACGGCGAGTGGACGCGGCTGGCGCACGGATACGGCCAAGCCGATCCGTTTCTCCGGCTGGGCGCTCGAGGATCCCTCGAAACCCGCGTCCGACTGGATCGTCATCGAGCTCGCGGCGTCGGGCGACCGCGTCCGCTACTTCGCCGTGTCGACGTTTCGGAACGCGCGACCCGATCTGGCCGCCGGGATGGGCGACGGCCCGGGCCTTCGCAACGCGGCGTTCGAGCTCGTCGCGCGCGCCGACACGCTGCCGCGCGGGCGCTATGCCATACGCGTGCTGATGAAAAGCGGGACCGGCGGCCTGAGCTGCGAGACCGGGCGCGTGCTCGAGCTGATCTAGTCGGCGGGCGCGGGTACGCGGGCTTCCGCTGCTCGCGCGCGCTGCCACGGCGCGCGACGGAAGCGCCCCTTGAGGTAGCCGTAGAGCCGGTGCTCGAGCATTCCGTAGAGCAGGCCGGAGCCCATGCCGATCGCGAGGAGGCCGAGGATGCCGACAAGCCAGTGCACCTGGCGCACGCCTATCAAGGCGTTGAAGACGAGCGCGATCACGGCGTTGTGCATGAGGTAGAGCCCGTAGGACGCGTCGCCCCATTGCGTGAGAATGCCGTCCGCCTTCGCATCCCGCACGAGCGCGACGCGGGCCAGGCCGGCGACCAGGCATGTGGCCGCGAGGCTCACGCAAAGCAGTCGCCACTCGGTCTGCGCGAAGAACTCGCCTCCGATTGCGAACCCGGGGACCAACGCAAGCAGCGTGCGCGCAATGACGACATCGAGGCGGCGGTGCACGTAGTACGCGAGCACGCCGCCGATAAACGCGTAGTTGTAGGCGGATAGCGCGAGGCGCGGGAATGTGGGCGTGAGCGTCGTGCCCCACGAGGGCGCCACGATGGCTCCGACCGTGATGGCGACCGCCCACGCGAAGCAGAAGCCGCCCAGCACCCGGTTCGAACGCGCCGTCCACAATACGGCGACGAGCGCATAGAAGAAGACCTCGTAGACGAGCGTCCACTCGATACCCCCGAGTGGGCGCGGCACGTCGCCCAGCGGAAGAAGGGTCAGACCGAAGATCGTGCCGCGGTTCCAGGCGAAGCCGCCGAACACGATCGTGTTGAGGGCGATGACGATGGCGATTGCCAGCCACAGCCCCGGGTAGATCCGCAGGAAGCGCAGCCAGATGAAATCGCCGCTCGTGCGCCGCTGAACCGAGATCGTGATGACGAAGCCCGAGATCGCGAAGAACGTCAGGATGCCGACCTGCGACACCTCGCCGAAATAATAGGCAACGTCGCGCGGCAGCTGGCCGCCGTGGGTGCTGACGTAGAATACCGAGTGGAAGACGACGACGAACGAGGCGGCGAAGAACCGCAGGCACTGGATCAGGTAGTAGCGCCCGGTCGGTGTCCCCCCCGCGCCGTCACCACGATCACGCTCCATGACGCTCCATCGTTCCCCTAGGGTCCATCGTGCACTCGTGCCTCTTCGCGTGGCGACGATGCTGGCCGCCTGTCTGCTTGCGGCCTGCGCAGAATACCTTGGCACGAGCTTCTCGCAAATAGCGCCGCCCGAAATCGCCGGCGTCGAACCTGCCGCTAGCAGCCGGTGCGGACTCGAGGCCGTCAACGGCGCGCCGGCCGGGATCCCGTGGCGTGTATCGCGTGAGCATCGAATCCACTTGAAGGGTTGGGCGCTTGATGGCGCGACGCTCTCGTCGTCCGACTGGGTTGTCGTGCGCCTGAGGCAGGCCGGTGGCGCGGCACGCTTCTTCGCGATCACATGGGCGCGCGGCACCAACGAGGAGGCCGCACGCGAATTGGGCCCGGGAGCGGGCATCGCGCGAGCGGGTTTCGATCTCACCGGAACGCTGCAGCGGGTCCCGCCCGGCAGCTACGACATCGACGTGATCATCGGCACGCCGGCTGGGCTGGCCGCGTGCGCGACCGGGCATCAGCTGGTCGCCGTATGACCGCCTAGGGCGTCGACACGCAGGCAGTGGTGCACGCCGGCGGCGGGCTGTACTCGACGTCGTCGCCCGAGTGATCAAAGCTATTGGCGCCAAGCGGGCACGAGAAATTCGTGGTTACATTCAGGCAGCCGATCGCGTGGAACTTCGGGGGTGCGTAGTTCCTGAAGAAATTCTTCTGGCCCGCCGCCGTGCCGCCGACCGCCGCGATCACATCGCGCGTGACAGTGCCCAGGTGGCGCTCGGAGTAGATGCCGACGCGCACGTTCCCGTCGAACGTGTTGCCGTAGAGCGTCGCCACCGTATTCGCATAGCTGGGCGGCTCCCCGGCAAACCCCGTGGTGTCGGCGTAGAGCGTGAGACCGATGGTGTTGTTCTGGAACACGTTGTTCGTGAGCAGTCACGTTGCCCGAGCCGACGAAGACACCGTTGAGCGCGTTGCCGGCGAACGTGTTGCCGGACAGCGTCTGCGTACCGCTGCACGTCATGTACATTTCCATCCCGCTGCCCTGGCCGCCGGGCAGTTGAAGCCGTTGCTCGGAGACCCACGTGTTCGTCATGTAGATCACGCTCGTGTCGGGCGTTGTTGCGGCACCGCAGACGTTGATGCCGTTGACGCCGGTGCTGTCGATCGTGTCGAGGTTGAGCCGCATGACCGAGCGGACGACGGCGACGACACCGTAGGTGAGGTTGCCGTGGATCGTCGTCCGTCGCGCGTCGCCCTCGGAGTCGTCGCGGATATCGAAGCCCTTGCCCGCGTCGGGCGGCGAGGACGAGGGCGCGATGGTGTAGCCGTTGCTGCTGATCTCGCTCGAGACGACCCGGGCGTACGAGTACTGCCAGCCCGAAAGCCCGTGGCCCGCGCGGCTCCGGTTCAGGCGCACATAGCGGAACCACGCGTTCGAAGTGCCGGTCAGGAGCGCGTTCTGCTGGTGGTTCTCCATCAGGTCCGTGACCGACACGTTCACTTGCGCCCCGGGGAAGCTCGGCAGCACCGAGCCCGGTCCGCCGGCCAGCACGAGGCCGCGCGCGCCGGCTGCCTGCGAGGCGATCCGGAGACCGCGGAGTACGTACCCCGACGCGCCGCGCAGGTAGACAGCGTCTCCCGAGGAGGGCGACACGATCGCCGTGTACTTCGACACGCCGACGAGCTTGATGTTGTTCTTGCCGAACTTCCCGGGCACGTACTGGTTGCCCGGGTAGCTGAAGTCGAGATTCTCGGGATACGTGCCCTTCGCGATGCGGATGATGTCGCCGTCGACCGCATCCCGCCACGCGGCCGTGATCGTCGCGTACGGATTGGCTGCCGTGCATCCCGTCGTGCAGCCGCCGCCCGCTTTGACGAAGCGCGTGTTGGCGCGGTTGAAGAAGCCGGCGAGCGGCCGGTCGCCGGCGGCGCCGTAGGGGACCGTGATCGCGGTGCTGCCGTCGAGGGTCGTGTTGATGTACCAGATCCCGTTGCGGAACACGCCGATGTCGGCCCGGCCATCACCGTCGTAGTCGAGCACGAAGGGAATTTCGCCGGCGACGCCGCCGAATACGACGATCAGGTCGGCGTTCCCATCGCGGTCGGTGTCGATGTACCAGACGCCGTTGCGAAACACCGCAAGGTCGGCGATGCCGTCGCCATTGAAGTCGCCAACGAGCGCGATGTCGCCGGGCGCGCCGAAGTGATAGATCTTGTCGGCGACCCCGTCGCGCCGCGTGCTCACATACCACGTCCCGTTGCGAAAGACGATCAAGTCGTCGGTGCCATCGCCATCGATGTCGCCCAGGAGCGGCTGATCGCCCGTGGCTCCGAAGAAGAACGTCGCGTCGACGACGCCATCCTGATGCGTGCTCGCATACCAGACGCCGTCGCGGAACAGCACGAGGTCGGTGATGCCGTCGCCGTTGACGTCGCCGACGAGCGCGACGTCACTTGGAACTCCGAACCCCACCGTGGCGTCGGGAACACTGTCGCCGTTGTAGTCGATATAGGTGAGCGCGCCCGAAGTCCGCCGCAACGCGAGTTCGGCGCGCAGCCCTTTCATCGAAGAGGCGGCGAAGTTGACGCCCGCCTGGCTCGCACCGAGCGTCGTGAACGTGATGGCCGCCGGCTTCTGCGCATCGCCGGAAACGACGAACGTGAATCCGGTGAGGTACGGGGCGAGCGTGCCGCTCCAGCCGACCGCGACCTGGCAGGAATAGTTACCAGCGCCGTCCGTGATGCTGCACGTGGCCTTGGGCGCCGCCAGCTGAACGCCGGCCAATGGGGCACCCGCCGCCGTCACGGTGCCCGAGATGGTCACCCCGAAGCACGGCGAAGCGCCGATGGTCGTCGCGAAAACAATTGAAAACAATAGCTTGCGCATTGACTGCATCGTGAGTTCGGCCGCGTGCCGACGTGGGCCCAGTATCCCTCCAATTTATGCGAATGTCATGGCCTCGCGTCGGCCCGGCGCCGGCTTGCGTCAGGTTGGCGCCATGAGGCGGACCGTCCTCTGGCGCGAGGCCCCGGCGTGCGCCGGGCGACGCCCGGAGCAGCGCAGGACGGCAGCCACCACAATTGCGGCGAAGGTCTGTAAGAGGCAGCGCGCTCAGCGCCTTGCCGCATCGCACGCCGGCGCGCCGGGTTCGATGAGTGCCGAGAGTCCGGTCTGCGCGTCTCGCGCGACGAGGCATATCAGAAGATTGTCGGAAACGGCGCCATCATCTGCAGGCTCGACGTCGACTACGTAGCCGCTGTAGCGCAAGCTCGGTTCGTGAGTCACGGTTGCTACATCGGCCCACTCGTAGCGCCGCGCGGAGATCACGGTCAGCGGCGAGGGGCTATAGACCGTGAGCGTCTGACCTGGTGCGAGCCAGTGCCAAGGGGCCCAGCCCCCAATGGTGAGTCGACGACCCTCGATGTGCCGCGTCGCGACGTGGCCGCCTCGCGTCCGCCACGCAATGGTCTCGAGGGGAGCGATCGACACCCACGGCTTCGGCTCAGCACCGAAAACGCGGGGCGGCACGGCGGCGATATTGATCGCCATCAACTGTGGCGCGGTGATATCGCGGACCACTATGTTGGCGGCGCGGTTGAAGATCTTCTCGCGCGCCGCGGGCTCCATCTCGGGCAGCAGGCGGCTCCAAAGTTCAAGCTCCGGAGCGAGAAGTACGTGCGAGGCTGAACGATATCCCAGGCCGTTCGGAATCGCACCTTCCACCCACGCGCTTATCGCGGCGTTGGCGGGGTTTACCACCAGCACGCCTTTGGCGTTGAGCGCTTGCTCCGCTTCGAGGGCGCGGGTCACGGACGTGGCTTCACGATTGAAGATTGGCCACGCAGACTGGAGCGGATTAAACGGTGCAAAGGCGGCAAGACCGAGCAGGCCTGCCGACGCAGTGAGGACGACGTGGCCTTTGGCTGGGTAGGCGGCGCCGATGACGCAGGCCACGATCGCGACCGGCACGACCAGGGCATCGGCGGGGTCGACCGGCTTGGGCAGCACCCCGCCGTGCTTGGCGAGCCACCATCCGGCGACCGCGACCGTGCAGAACACGACGAGCCGCGGCAGGGTGAAGCGCACGCTGCGCGTATTGACGATGAGGGCGAGTGCGACGAGCGCGAGGAACCCCGACGCAAAGAGCGTTCGCTGCGGAGGGATTCTGTCGAAAAGGATCACCCCTCCGATAGCAGCGGGAATCCGCAATGACTGCCAAGCGATTAGGAGTGCCAACACCAGCGTCGCCGGTACGAACATCCTGCGCGTCGCTGGCGGGAGTTGCGAAACGCGAAAGCCGCGCCAGTCGACGAAGCACGCGGCAAGCAAGAAATAATATGAGCCGACGACGCTCGCTTCGCAGATGTTGAGCCTGGGGATGGCCGACTCGTAGTGATCGAGGAACGCGGTCGGCCATAGGTGCTGCATCTGCATTGCGAGTGAGACAAGGCCGCCCCGGCTACGACGCTGACCTGGATAGATCGTGTTCCAGGTTGCGGCGAACATATCCTGCAGGTAGAAGACAACGATCGCGCATGCGATGAGCGCGACCGTCGCGTCGACGATTGCTCCGCGCACGCCGCGCTCGGGGTAATAGACGCTCCAATAGACGACGGCCGCCACGAGCGACAACGCCATGAACATGGGCGGATAGAAATACCCGAGCATCCAGACCACGGCGATCCAGAGCAGCGCGATTCCACGAATCGCCGTCGCGCGAATGCCGAGCGCGAGCAGCACCCATGGGAAGTATGCGAGGTTCGGTGCGAATGTCGTCCACCAGAACTGGACGAAAGCTGTGAAAAAGACTACGAGCGCAAGCGATGCGCTGATGCCTCCTGAAATTCCCAGGCGCGCAAAGAAGAGGCCGTAGCCCGCCAGGAACGCGACGATGTAGACGAGGTGCTGGAACGAGAAGGCATAGGCGGGGTTGGCGAACGGGTAGAGCCATTGGTCGGGCTTGAACGTGAGGCCCCAGTCTGTCACCGGCAGCGACAGGACCATTCGAAGGTCCTCGCCATAGAACGACGTCTCGTTGCGGCGGCGGAAGTCGTTGTTGACCGTTGCCTGGATGAATGGCGTCAGAATCGACCATTCGTCGCTGCGGATTTCGCGCGGCGTACCGAGGACAAGCCCGGTCTCTTGGGTTCCGAGACTTCGGAGCACGATCGCGTATGACGAGGGCGACCACGTCTGACTGAGCCAGATTGCCGCAGCCAGCAGAGCTGCCGCAGCCGCTGCCCAGCACAAGACTGCGCGCCTATCCACGTTTGATCGATTCATCGTCCGGCCAGCCCGGCGTCCCCGGGATCTTGACGAGGGCGCCGCTAGTCGCCGAACGCGGCTTCCATCGCCGCGCGAAACGCGACCGTCTCGTCCGTGGCGTCGAGTACGACGTCTTCGCGGCGCACGATTTCGTGCGCGCTGATGTGGCGCTTGAGCTTCACCCCATGGGCGAGACCGAGCGGCAGCGCGCCGTGCTCGAGCGAGCGCCGCGCGGGCACGAGCCGGCCGTAGACGGTGTAGCCGCCTTCGCCGTCGAGGGTCTCGCCTGCCGCCAAGTCGCGTTTCGCCGTCGCGACGACGTCGCCGTGCCAGGCGACCGGCGCGCCGGTAGGCTCGCCGCGCAACCCCGCCGACGCGACGCTGATCCCGAGCTCGAGACCGATCGCGTGATACGGCTTGTACATCGCCGAATAGCTTCCGGACGGATCGGTCGAGAAGCCGTATTCGCGGAAACAGCGGCGCACGTAATCCTCCCCACTTGCATCGCCGGCGCGGAAGGTCACGTAGACGCCCCAGCGAAGGTCGCGGAAGACGGGTCGGCCGTCGCGCTCGAGGCTCGAGATCACCTCGACCTGTCCCGCGTGATCGAGCGCGCCGCCGTCGGCCTGCGGGCGCAGCACGCGGGGAAGATCGTCGACGCCGCAGGGTGGGAATGCAAGACCGTCGGGCGCCGGAGTGAGCCCCGTCGCGTTGGCGACCGCCGTCATCTCGATCGCGCTCTTCGTGCCGTCGAGGAACGAGTTGAACATCCGCGCGTTGAAGTCGCCGGCCGCCACCATCTCCGGCGTGAAGCCGTAATACGGCCAGACGGTGTCCGGCGTCGATTGGTGATACTCGGGCAGGTATTTCGTCCCCTTGCCGGCGGCGACGACCGCGAAGCCCGCGGCGCGACACCAGTCGACAAGCTCGCAGATCAATGCGGGCTGGTCGCCGTACGCGAGCGAATAGACGACGCCGGCTTCGCGCGCGCGCCGCGCAAGCAGCGGGCCCGCGAGCGCATCGGCCTCGACGTTGACCATCACGATGTGCTTGCCGTGGGCGATCGCTCCCAAGGCGTGACGGATGCCGGCGGAGGGATGGCCCGTGGCGTCGATGACGATCGCGATCTCCTGCGCTTCGATCAGTGCGCGCGCGTCGTCGGTCAGGAACGTCGCGCCGGACCTGACGGCGTCCGCGCACGAGCGCGCGCCGAAACGCTCGGGCGCCCAGCCGGCGCGGGCGAGCGACGTCCGCGCACGATCGGGGGCGAGGTCGGCGATCGCGGCAATGTGGATGCCCGGCGTGTGCTTCGCCTGCGCCAGGTACATCGTGCCGAACTTGCCGGCACCGATCAGGCCGACGCGCAGGGGGCGGCCTTCTTCCGCCCGTAGCTTGAGCATGCGATAAAGATTCATCGCAGGGCGAGCGCGAGGCCCAGCGGCACGAAGGCCAGCGCGAGGACGTTGCCGATCAGCACGATCGACGCGACCTTTCCCGGCTCCTGGTGAAACTGCTCGGCGACCATGAAGTTGAGCACCGCCGGCGGCAGGCAGCCGAAGAGGAGCAGCAAGCCCTGCTGCGTGCGGTCGAGCGAGAGCACGAGGCCCAGCGCCCCGGCGACCGCGATACCCGCCAGCGGACGCACGAGGCCGCCGATCACGCCCACCCGCCAGCTCGACCATGGGACGTCGGACAGGCGGACGCCGAGCGAGATCAGCATCAGCGGGATCATCGCATCACCGGTCAGCTTGAGTGCCGTCGCGAGCCACTCGGGTAGCGGCGGATGGAACGCGGCGAACGCAAAGCCGAGAACGGTCGCGACGACCATCGGGTTCGCAAGCAGGCGGCCGAACCGCGCGTGGTGGTCGATGATCCACACGCCGAGCGTGAAGTGAAGGAGATTCGACACCGTGAAGAGCGCAACCATCGCCGAGAATCCGGCCTGCCCGTAGGCGAGCACCGCGAGCGGCAGGCCCATGTTGCCGCAGTTGTTGAACATCATCGGCGGCACGAACGTGCGCTTGTCCTCGCCCAGGAGCCGTGCGATCGGCCACGCGAGAAGACCCGACCCGACCACGATGGCGATGCTGCCCAGGATCAGCATCCGGTTGGCCGCCAGGTCGAAGTCCTTGCCGGACAGCGCGGTGAAGATGAGCGCGGGGGCCAGCACCGTCATGTTGAGGCGATTGACCCATGCCATGTCGGGCTTCGTCCGGCGGGCCCACACCCAGCCGAGCGCGACCACCAGGAACACCGGCGCGATGATCCCGAGAATGCGCTCGAGCACGAGCCGTCTCAGAGAATGTAGCGCGCGAGGTTGTCGTCACCGGCGATGCCGGCCAGGCGCAGGTCGACGTAGGCGGCGTCGATGGCGAGCGTCTCGCCGGTGTGCCGGCTCGCGTGAAACGAGATCTCGTCCAACAGGCGCTCCATCACCGTGTAGAGGCGCCGCGCGCCGATGTTTTCCTGCTTCTCGTTGACCGCGAACGCAATCTCGGCGAGTCGTCGGATCCCGTCCGGTCGGAACTCGAGATGGACGTTTTCGGTGCCGAGCAGCGCCTGGTACTGGCGGACGAGCGACGCTTCGGTGGCGGTAAGGATCTGCTCGAAATCGGCGACCGACAGCGATCGCAACTCGACCCGGATCGGAAACCGCCCCTGGAGCTCCGGGATAAGGTCGGAGGGCTTCGAGAGGTGGAAAGCCCCCGATGCGATGAACAGGATGTGATCGGTGCGCACGAGCCCGTACTTGGTCGTCACCGTCGTCCCCTCGACGAGCGGCAGCAGATCGCGCTGCACGCCCTGCCGCGAAACGTCGGCGCCCTGCATTTCCTGGCGGCTCGCGATCTTGTCGATTTCGTCCAGGAACACGATGCCGTTCTGCTCGACGGCGGCTAATGCCCGAGACTTGATCTCGTCGTCGTTCAGGAGCTTCGCTGCCTCTTCCTCGGTCAGGGTCTTCATCGCTTCGGCGACCGTCATCTTCCGGAGCTTGCGCCGTGCGCCGCCCATCTGCTGGAACATCCCCTGGAGCTGGCTCGTGAGCTCTTCCATGCCCGGCGGCGCCATGATCTCCATCTGTGGCGCCAGGAGCGACACCTCGACCTCGACCTCCTTGTCGTCGAGGGCGCCTTCGCGCAGCATCTTGCGGAATTTCTGCCGCGTCGCCGAATCGACCGGCTTCATGTCCTGGAAGCTCACTTCGCGCGCCGGTGGAAGGAGCACGTCGAGCACGCGTTCCTCGGCGGCGTCGGCGGCTCGATCGCGGACCTTGCGCGCCTCGGCTTCGCGCGTCTGCTTGATCGCGGCCTCGGCCAAATCGCGGACGATCGTATCGACGTCGCGCCCGACGTAGCCCACTTCGGTGAACTTGGTCGCTTCGACCTTGATGAATGGCGCGTCGGCGAGGCGCGCAAGCCGGCGCGCGATCTCCGTCTTGCCGACACCGGTGGGGCCGATCATCAGGATGTTCTTCGGCGTGATCTCCTGGCGCAGCGGCTCGGGCACCTGCTGTCGCCGCCAGCGATTGCGCAACGCGATCGCCACGGCGCGCTTCGCATCGTCCTGCCCGACGATGTGCTTGTCGAGCTCGGAGACGATTTCCTGGGGTGTCATCTGCGACATTGCGAGGCGGCGCGGCCGGTCAGTCCGGCACGATCACTGTATTGTTCGAGAACGTGATGCGGTCAGCGGTCGCGGGATTGGCGAGGATCGGCGGCACGTTCGCCGCGGTGATCGCCGGCGCTGCGCCGGGGACGCCGCCGCGCGGGACCGTGCGCACCAGCTGGGACGGCGGGAGCGGAATGCTCAGCGTCAACTGCGCCCACATCGCGTCCATGGCCCGGATGAAGTAGACGTGCAGCGGCACCAGCATCGAGTCATAGCCGGGCAGCAGAGAGTTGTCGATGAATGCGTCGAAGTGCTGCGCGTTCGTGACCTCGATGTAGGAGAGCCGGCTCGCCGCGCCTTCGACGATCTTGTTCTCGCCGAAATACGGACGCGCGTTCATGTTCACGGGGATCAGCGTGTCGGCGCGGCCGGCGACGATGATCGCGGGCTTCCCGCGCAGATTGGCGGTCCGGAGGGTCTCGCGCACGCCCGTCTGCACACGCCCTGCGTTGGCGTCGGTGCCGGTCCACGCATTGCGCTGGCAAATCGCGCCGTCGAGGTTGAGATCGGCGAGCCCGGTCGACGGTGAGCTCGACGCGAGATCGACCAGGGGTCCGCCCGGATTCCGGTTGTTGACGATGTTGATGCCGGCGTTCAGGCCGACCCCGTTGAACGTTCCGAAGATCTGCGCGAGCGATGCCGCCGCAAGCGGGATCACCTTGCCGGATGCATCGGTCGCGGCGTACGAAAATCCGCAGAAGGTGTCGGCGACGCCGAAGCGTCCGTACGCGTTGGCATACGTCGCAACGACGGGCGGGACCGCGAGCCGGTAGTGCGACGAGTGGAGTGTGTTCGACTCGGGCGACCAGCCAGCGGCGATCAGCTTGTCGAGCGACTCCTCCGCCTGCTCGGCGATCGTCGTCGTCGTGAGCAATCCCTTCGCCTTGAGCGACGCACAGCGGTTGGTCGACTGCGCCGCGGCGAGCAGCGCCGCACCCGGAGAGCCTGTCGCACGTGTCGACAGCGCCGCGCAGGGCTGGTAGAGGTTCGCGAACGTGAAGTAGTCGTAGAGCGGCTTTGCGCCTCCGGTGATTGTCGTGGTGCCCCGGGTCACCGTCAACGCCGGATCCGGCATCAACTCGAGCACGGGCTCGGCGACGGCGACACCATCGATCAGCCCCTCCGTATCCTGTTCGGCCGCGGCGATCGCCGCGGCGCCGCCGTTCGATACCGACGACGCGATGACGATCGTGTTCGACGCTACGAACAGCGTCTTCGTGCTGCCGTCGGCGTTCTTGTCGGCGAACTGCTCGTTCAGCACATAGAACGCGAAGCGAACGGCATCGAGCGTGTGCGTACCCCAGTCCTTCTCCGGATTCTGCTGCGAGTGGGCGTGCTTGATCGCGATCCGGTTGGGGTTTGCTGCGTTGAACGTCGCGAGATCGGCCGCCGTCAGATTCGCAGTGAAATTGGATTGCACGTCGGCCGTTGCCGCGTCGGTGCGCGTGCCGTCCTGGCGATTGACGGTGTTGGTCGCGAGATCGTGGACCCCGCTTCCCGTGCCCTTGTCGGCATAAGCGACGGCGCAGCCGCGCTTCAATCCCCACTCGCCGGCGCTGCCGATCGCGCCATAGACGCCGCGCGAACCGGACGACGCCGCTGTCACGATGCAGGGCCGCGCCTTGTCGAACGACGCCGGCACCTGCACCAGCAGCGTTACGTTTTGTTTGCCGCTGCCGTCGTCGGCGTAGGCCACGTACTCGACGCCGGCGATCTTGCCCTCGCCCAGCGTGTTGCCACCGTTGCTGTCGATATTGGGTCCGTAGAGCACGCCATAGCCGCCCTTCGGGTTGATGTCGAGGATCGCGCGATAGTTGTTGAAGATCGCGAGCCGGCGCAGCTCGGCCGCCGTGGGCGCCGTGGCATTGGCAGGCGCCGGCGCGGTCGCGGCAGCGAGTCCGGTCTTGCCAAGCCCCGCGGTGAGGAGGTCGTCGGACGCTCCGTCATAGGCCGTTTGGCTGACCGCGCCCAGGAAGGCCGGCTTTACGTTCGTGCCGGGCGTGAGGTAGCCCGCGCTCCAGCAACCGGCGAGCGCGAGCGCGATGCCCGGTACGACGAGTCGCGCGACGATCCGCACAGCGGTCCGTTTCGAGACCGTGCGAGGCGCGTGCATTCCCGTTCGAGCGAGCATGGGCCGATATCCAGTGGTGGCGGACAACTGCACGCCGCGACCGCGCGTTGCGGTCGCGGCGAGTCGGGGGTCGATTATATTCGGCGCGCGTCGAATCCGCGGCCGATTTTGCCGCGGCCAGCGCGTTCGCTTATGATGGGACACTGTTGCGCACGGGAGGCGGGATGCGACGTTCGATGGGTGTTCTCTGGCTCGGTGCGTTCGTCGCCGCCTGTACCACGATGGCGGCCTCGGGCCCAACGGCCGTCGCAACGCTCGAACCCACGAAAGGCAACACTACGGCAGGTACGGTGAACTTCGTCCAGCGCGGCGACAAGCTGCTCGTCACGGCTCGCGTGACGGGCCTCACGCCGGGCGGTCACGGTTTCCATATTCATGAGAAGGGTGACTGCAGCTCGGGCGACGGGATGAGCGCCGGCGGCCACTTCAACCCGTACGGCAAACCGCACGGTGATCCCTCGCGTCCGGATCATCATGCAGGCGACCTGCCGATGCTCGTCGCCGACAGCTATGGCGAAGCGCGCGTCACCGCCGAGATCGACGGCGCGACCGTGGGCGGCGGCAGCGGCGACGTCGTGGGCAAGGCGGTGATCGTGCACAAGGATCCCGACGATTTCACGACTCAGCCGACCGGCAACTCCGGCGCGCGCGTCGCATGCGGGGTCATCCGCAAGTCGTGACCGCGCCGCGTGTCGCGCTCGGCGGGCTGGCCATCGCAGGCGTGGTCCTCGCGCTCGCGGCGTGCGCGTCGCAGGATCCCAAGGCAGCGCCGACGATGGCAGAGGCGAAGTTTCGGCCGCTCGGTTCGACGTTGACCGGCGCCACGATTCTCGCGGCCTACGACGGCGGCGTACGGATGCAGGTCAATTTCAACGGCGAAGCGCCGGGCGAATATCGGGTCATGATCCACGCGAACGGCAACTGCAGCTCGCCCAACGGCTTCTCCGCAGGACCGCCGTGGGCGCCGCCGGGCGTTTCGGTCAAGGAGGAGGGCTACCCGATCCACAAGAACGACGACTCGGCGTCGTTCGTGGTACGACTCGCCGGCTACCGGATCGACGGCCCGGACGGCGTGCTGGGGCGGTCGGTCGTCATTCACTCGGGCGCCGTCGGATCGCTCGCCGCCGCGCCCGGGGTTCCGAACAACCGCATCGCGTGCGGCGTCATCGGACCGCCGTCGCCGGGCCTCCTCAATCTGCTCAAGTGAACGTGCAATGGGCTTCCTCGCCGACAAGAAGATCCTGATCACCGGCGTGCTTTCCAACCGATCGATCGCGTACGGCGTCGCTCGCGCCTGCGCGCGCGAAGGCGCGCAGCTCGCATTCACGTTCGTCAACGACGACTTGCGCGAGCGCGTCGTCAAGATCGCCAGCGAGTTCGGGCAACTGCCGATTCTGCGCTGCGACGTCACGCGTGATGACGACATCGCGGCGCTGTTCGACGCGCTCAAGGCGGAGTGGGGCGCGCTCGACGGGCTCCTGCATTCGATCGCCTTCGCGCCGCGCGAGGCACTCGCCGGCGATTTCCTCGAGAGCCTGTCGCGGGATTCCTTCGCGACCGCGCACGACATCTCGAGTTACAGCTTCGCGGCGCTGGCCAAGGGCGCGCGTCCGCTGATGCAGGGGCGCCCGGGCTCGCTCGTGACGCTGACCTATCTCGGCGCCATGCGCTCGGTGCCCAACTACAACGTGATGGGCCTCGCGAAAGCAAGCCTCGAGGCGAACGTGCGCTACCTCGCGGCCTGCCTGGGCCCCGAGGGCGTCCGGGTCAACGGCCTTTCCGCGGGACCGGTCAAGACGCTCGCCGCGGCCGGCATCGGCGGCTTTTCGAAGCTGCTGAGCCGGTTCGAGCACACCGCGCCGCTCCGCCGCAACATCACGATCGACGAGGTCGGCAACGTCGCCGCGTTCTACCTCTCGGAGCTCTCGAGCGCGATCACGGGCGAGATCACGTACGTCGACTGCGGCTACAACACGGTCGCGATCAGCCTCGACGACGACGCGTAGACCCGGATGAGCGCGACCCGCCGCTTCGACGCCGTCGTCATCGGCGGCGGACACAACGGCCTCGTTTGCGCTGCCTATCTCGCCCAGCGCGGGCTCGCGGTGTGCGTGCTCGAGCGGCGGGGTGTCCTGGGGGGCGCCGCCGTCACCGAGGAATTTTATCCGGGCTTCCGCAATTCGACGGCGAGTTACACAGTCAGCCTGCTCCATCCGAAGGTCATCGCCGACCTCAAGCTCGCGGAACACGGGTTGCGTGTCGTGCTGCGGCCGATGTCGAACTTCCTGCCGCTGCCGGACGGACGGCACCTGCTCGTGGGAGGCGGACTCGCGGCGACACAAGCCGAAGTGGCGAAGTTCTCGCGCCAGGACGCTGACGCATTGCCCGCGTACTACGCGATGCTCGATCGCGTCGCGGGTGTCCTGCGCGATCTCCTGCTCGCTACCCCGCCCAACGTCGGCGGCGGCCTCCACGCGCTCCTCGACGCGTGGCGGGTCAGCCATCGCTTCCGCGCGCTGGATCTCGCCGGACAGCGCGACGTGCTCGACCTGTTCACCAAGAGCGCGGGCGACGTGCTCGACCGCCGGTTCGAGTCGGATCCGATCAAGGCGGCATTCGGCTTCGACGCGGTCGTCGGCAACTTCGCGAGCCCGTACACGCCGGGATCTGCCTATGTGCTCCTCCACCACGTCTTCGGCGAGGTCAACGGCCAGCGTGGCCAGTGGGGCCACGCCATCGGCGGGATGGGCGCGATTACGCAGGCGATGGCGAAGGAATGCGCGGCGCGCGGTGTCGTGCTGCGCACCGGCGCTAGTGTCGCGCGCGTCATCGTGAAGGCGGACATCGCGATCGGCGTCGAGCTCGACGGCGGCGAGGTTGTCGCGGCGAAACGCGTGGTCGCCAACGTCACGCCGAGGCTGCTGTTCGAGAAGCTGGTCGCGCCGGAGCACGCGCCGCCCGATTTCCGCGCGCGCATCGCAGGCTACCGCTGCGGCTCGGGGACATTCCGGATGAACGTCGCCCTCTCTGAGCTGCCCGACTTCACCGCATTGCCGGGGAAGGACGCGATGCCGCACCACGGCAGCGGCATCATCGTCGCGCCGTCGCTGGGCTACATGGAACGCGCCTACTTCGATGCGAAGACGCACGGCTGGTCGCGACAGCCGATCGTCGAGCTCCTGATTCCGTCGGTCGTCGACGATTCACTCGCACCCGCCGGCGCGCACGTCGCGAGCCTGTTCTGCCAGCACGTGCATCCCGAGCTGCCGCAGGTGGCGGCCGGCCGCACGTGGGACGACGCGCGCGACGAAGTCGCCGACCTGATGATCGACACCGTGAACCGCGTCGCTCCGAATTTTCGCGCGAGCGTGCTCGGGCGCCGTGCGCTCTCGCCACTCGATCTCGAGCGCGAGTTCGGGCTCACGGGCGGCGACATCTTCCATGGCCGGCTTACGCTCGACCAGCTCTTCGCGGCGCGCCCGGTGCTGGGCCACGCCGACTACCGGATGCCGGTACGCGGCCTCTATCTGTGCGGCTCCGGCGCGCATCCAGGTGGCGGCGTGACCGGGGTGCCGGGCCACAACGCGGCGCGCGAGATCCTGCGCGACGCGCGGCGCCGGCGTGGACACTGATCCGCGACGTCCGGCACCTCACCTCGGCGCGCGCGTCACGGCGCTCGGAATCGCGCAGGTCGTTTCCTGGGGTACGCTGTTTTACGCGATCGCCGTGCTGGGTGCGGCGATGCGCGCCGACCTTGGCGTCAGCGACACGCTGCTGTTCGGCGCGTATTCGGCGGGCCTGTTCGTGTCGGGTGCTTTATCGCCGACGGTCGGACGCTGGATCGATCGGGGGCACGCGCGCCTCGCGCTCGCTGGGGGATCGTGCGTCGCCGCCGTCGCGCTTGCGCTCCTGGCGGCCGCACAAGGGCCGGCCTCCCTCGTCGCTGGCTTTATCGTTTCCGGCGCCGCGATGGCGCTTACGCTCTACGATCCCGCGTTCGCGACGCTGCATGTCATCAGCGGCGCTTCGTATCGTCGCGCAGTGACGGCGCTCACTCTTTTCGGCGGCTTTGCGAGCACTGTTTTCTGGCCGGTCGCACTCGCGCTGCAGCAGGCGTTCGGCTGGCGCAGCGCGTTCGGCGTGTTCGCGTCGCTCCATCTTGTGCTGTGCCTGCCGCTACATCTTGTCGCGATTCCGCGCGGAGCACCGACGGTGGTCGATCCGGCACGATCGCCCGAGCCACCGCCTGTCGCGGCGGCCCGAACGACGGGCGCGACGTTCGCCTGGCTCGCGGCGGCGCTCGCGGCGGCCGCGTTCATCGCGGCGGCGTTGTCGGTGCACGCGATCGGCATGCTGACCGCGGCCGGTCTCACGGCTGCCGAAGCCGTGCTTGCGGGCGCGCTGATCGGACCGATGCAGGTCGCCGGGCGCGTCGTCGAATTCACGGCCGGTAGCAGCGTGCGCGCGCGGACCGTCGGCACCATCGCCTTCGCGCTGATGACGCTCTCGCTCCTGCTTCTCGCGCTGGCGCACGGCGTGAGGGCGGCGGCGTTCGCTTTCGCGCTCGTTTACGGCGCGAGTAACGGCGTGATGACGATCGTTCGCGGCACTGTTCCCGCGGAGCTCTTCGGGCGCCGGGATTTCGGTGCGCTGATCGGGCGTCTCGCCAGGCCGCAGCTGGTCGCGCGCGCCGTCGCGCCGGTGACGCTGGCGCTTCTCTTCCCTTTCGATCCAGCGCGTACGCTGACGCCGTGGCTCTTGGTCGCGCTCGGCGTCATCGCGCTCTTCGCCTATCGCCAGGCGGTGCGGCGACATGAACGCGGGTGAGGCCCAAAGGGCGACGCCCCGCGGGATCGCGGGGCGTCGTTGGGGACACCAATGAAGTCGAAGTCAGCCGATAAGCCGGGTTCTGTTACGGCGCGCGGAGTCCGCGCGCTATGGCCGCCATTCCTCTAGGCCCGCCGTTGCCGGCGGGCTCGAGCCACCTACCCGCGGACTAGACGAGCAGCCTGTGTTGCCAAATACACGTCCGCCTATTTGGTGTTGCTCCGGATGGAGGTTGCCGCGTTTCACCCGCCGGCGTTTGACGGCCGGCGACTCGTCTCTGTGGCCCTGTTCCTCGCCTTCGTCGGCCGCGCGAGCGGCGACTTATAGCGGCCGGGCGTTACCCGGCATCCTGCTCTGTGGAGCCCGGACTTTCCTCTCCCCGACGATGTCGGGCAGCGGCGGTCTGGCTGGCTTCAGACGTCTAGGATAGCACCCGCTGGCGTCAGATCCCCGGCGCGACGCGCCAGTGAATCTCCTG
Source organism: uncultured beta proteobacterium (assembly GCA_963773195.1). Classification (GTDB taxonomy): domain Bacteria; phylum Pseudomonadota; class Gammaproteobacteria; order Burkholderiales; family Casimicrobiaceae; genus CAIWHR01. Next base: position 496,722 of record CAVZAE010000004.1, on the reverse strand, counting down.
GCCCGCGCGGAGAGGGACCAGCGCAGTGTCGCCGAAGGCATACTCGGCGGGCACGGTCCAGGATTCGCGCACGAGCGTCACCGTGTCGGAATGACGCGGCAATTTGTAGAAGTCCGCTCCGAATTCGCTCGCGAACGCAGGCAACCGGTCGAGCGCGCCGGCCGCTTCGAACGCTTCGGCATAGAGTGGCAGAGCGATGGGCGCCGAGTAGCAGCCGGCGCCGCAGCATGCGCTCTCCTTGACCCCGCGGGCGTGCGGAGCGGAGTCGGTCCCGAGGAAGAACTTGGGGCTGCCCGACGTCGCGGCTCGCACGAGGGCGCGGCGGTGCGATTCGCGCTTCAACACGGGCAAGCAGTACAAATGGGGCCGCAGGCCTCCGGCAAAGAGTGCGTTGCGCGACCACAGGAGATGCTGTGGCGTGATCGTCGCGGCGACCCTGGGGCCGGCATCGGCGACGAAAGCCGCCGCCTCGGCGGTGGTCACGTGTTCGACGACCACGCGTAGCCCCGGGAAATCGCGGACGATCCGCGCGAGGTGACGCTCGACGAACACTCGCTCGCGGTCGAAGACGTCGACGTCGGGATCAGTGACTTCACCATGCACCGACAGCACGACGTCGTGTCTTTCCATCGCACCCAGTGCGGCGTGCGTGCGTTCGAGTGCGGTCACGCCCGAATCGGAATGGGTCGTGGCGCCTGCAGGGTAGTACTTGACCGCGTGGACAATGCCCGAAGCCTTGGCGGTCGCAATTTCGTCCGGGGTCGTGTTGTCGGTCAGGTAAAGCGTCATCAGCGGATCGAACCGCGCTCCCGCGGGCAACGCCGACAGGATGCGCTCGCGGTATGCCTGGGCCATCGCGGTCGTCAGCACGGGTGGCCGCAGGTTGGGCATGACGATTGCTCGCCCGAACACACGCGCGGTTGCGCCGACGACCGCCGCCATCGACACCCCGTCCCGCAGATGGACGTGCCAGTCGTCCGGACGACGGAGGGTCAAGCTCGAAGGCGGGGTCGCGGTCGCGGTGGTCATGCGAAGTCCTTGTTTTTCCATGATTATACGTTGGCGACCGCGGAGCGCATGGGGTGCCGGCGGCGGCGTGGCCATAGTGGCGACGACTGACGCGGGCGGGATATAATGGCCGATTTATTGCGGGATCTCGGCGGCGGCAAGGGGCGGTCAGTAGGCAAAAGCGGACCGGCGGCGCACGCAAGGGGTTCCAAAGCAGGGGTTAGCATGGCAGCAAAACAAGCAACTGCAAGCGCGACGGTCGCGCGAAAGCCCAAGGTCCTCTCGGAAGAGGACTTGCTCAAGGCGCCCGACAAGGACTACATGAACGAGGCGCAGCTCGCCTTCTTCCGACAACGGCTGAGCGAACTGCGCGACCAGCTCCTGCAGAACGCCGACGACACCGGAGAGCATCTGCGCGAGAACGAGATCACGACCGATCCTTCGGATCGGGCGACGCTCGAGGAGGAATACACGCTCGAGCTCCGGACCCGCGATCGCGAGCGAAAGCTTCTCAAGAAGGTCGAGAAGTCGATCAGGTTGATCGACGATGGCAGCTACGGCTATTGCGAGGAAACGGGCGAGCCCATCGGCATTCCGCGGCTGCTCGCTCGACCGACGGCCACGCTGTCGCTCGAGGCGCAGGAGCGCCGCGAGCGGGTGCAGAAGCTGTACGGCGACTGAGCGAGGCGCGCGAGGCCGAAAGGCCGAGCGGAGGCCCGAAGGGCGCGTCGCCGAGCGAGGGAGGTCGGCCGTTGGTTGGGCCGTCGCCTGTCCGAGAAGGCGGAAGAGGCCGACGATGAGCGGCGGGTCGCTGAAGGGCGACGCCAGAGGGCGCCGCCCTTCGTGTCTCCTAGAGCCCGAACAACGCCCGGTGCGACCAGCCACCGGCCATGAAGAACAGCATCGGGATCGACAGCATGACGTTCGTGCGCGACGCGAGGAACGCCACCCGGCGCGCTCGGGTTTTCTCCTCGTCGGTCGCGGGCTTCATCCCGAGGATCTTCTGCTGATTGGGCCAGATCAGCGCCCAGACGTTGAACAGCATGATCGTGCCGAGCCAGGCACCCATGCCGATGCCGGCCATGCCCTTTTGCAGTGTGAACGCGGGAATGAACTGATTACCGAGGAGCGCCGCGCCGGCGAGCCAGGTCACCACAGCGGCCCAGCGGAAGAACAAGAGGGCGCGTGGGGCGACGTGCTTCGTGATGCCGGCGCCCGTGTTATCGGCGCTCGCGGCCTTCAGGGCCGCCACCTGGACGAAATTGAAGTAGTAGAGGAGGCCGATCCACATGATGCCGGCCATGAAGTGGATCCACCGGGCGAGTACGGGATAGAGGTCCATGGAGTCGTCTCCGTTATATGAGCATGCTGCGCACGATGTAGTACAGGATCGCGGTCAGGACCAGGCCGGATATGATCGTGCCCCAGAGCGAATCGAGCGGATTCTTCATGGTCACCCTCCTTCCTTTGTCGACGGCCGGAGGCCATCGCTTGTGCGCGAATTCTAGCCTAGCAACGAGGCGCTGCCGCGACCAATACGTGAAGGTCCTCCGCATCGGAGGCAGTCCCCATGGGTGCCGGAGGGCGGTAAGGGGCTCGGCTTGAACGACCCCCTATGACGGGAACATAATCGACCCTCGCCCCGCAACCGTCGGGGTGACGGACTTGTTCGCGCTCGAACGGACCGTCGCCCCGGCCGACGGCAACGGACACTCGAATGGCGCTGTTCTCGAAGCCTCCGATCAAGAAACCAGGCCCGGCCGCAGGCCAGGGACGACCGCACGCGGTGCCCGGGCGTTCGCCCTCGGCGCGTGAAGTCGCGAATCACGCAAGCAAGGCTGCCGCTGGGGGGGGCAAGCAGGTCGAACCGGCGTCGGATATCACGATGACCGGCGGCAGTCTGATCGAGTGGTCGTCACCCGGTCAGCCGAGCTTCGAGGTCGCGCAAGCGAACCCCGGCCTGTGTGCCGTGCTCGAGGATGCCGCGCTCCGCTTCGCGAGCGGCCACGCCGCCAAGGCGCGCGAACTGCTCGAGCAGGGCGTGCAGAACGACCACGACACGAAGATCTCGCCGCTCGCGTGGCTCGCGCTGTTCGACCTGCACCAGCGCGCGGGCGATAAGCCGGCGTTTGATCTGTTCTCGCTCCAATACGTAGTCCAGTTCGAGCGCTCGGCGCCCGTATGGGAAGCGACCGAGAAGCCACAAGGGCCGCCGCGCCTCACCGGCAGCTACATCGGGCTCACGGGCAAGCTCACGGCCGCGGTCGCGACACAGCTCGAAGGTCTCCGGCGCGCCATGGCGAAGCAACTGCCGGAGGCCCGCGTCGACATGTTGTCGGTGACGGGATTCGATGACGAGGGCGCTCGGCTCGTCGCGGCCGCGCTCGGCGAGGCGCGCCGCAAGAAGTTTCCGCTGCAGCTCCAGCGCGCCGAGAAATTGAAGCCCGCGCTCGAAGCGGCCGTGAAGAAAGGACGCGACGGTGGCGAGGGCGCGTGGCTCCTATCGCTCGAGCTCCTGCAATGGGAGAACGCCCACGCGGCCTTCGAGGACCGCGCCGTCGAATACGCGGTCACGTTCGAGCTGTCGCCGCCATCGTGGGAGCCTCCGAATGCGGCCAAGGCGGCCGTCGCGACCGCGGCTGCGGCGAACGGTGCCGATGCGAGCACCGAGAACGAAGTACTGCGCTGGTCGGGGGTCATGGCAGGGCCGGCCGTTCCGCAGCTCGGCCGGCTCTCGGAGTTCGCACCTGGGCGCGCCGTGATCCCGATCGACATGACCGAAGTCGAGCGGATCGACTTCGTTTGCGCCGGGGCGCTGCTCAACACGATCAATCGCATCGAAGCGCAGCGCAAGGCGGTGCAAATCGTCGGCGCGACGCCGATTGTCCGGGTGCTGCTGCTGCTCATCGGCATTTCGCCGCGACACTTCGTCAAAAAGGCATAGTGGCGCTCCCGTGATCCTCCGGGCCGGGATCGCGCCCACGACGGGCCGGACCCATCGTCCGGCATCAAGACCAAGGAAGCGACAACGCGCGGGAGCAGGCCTCCCGCGGTGATTGACATGGACACGTTTCACGGCACAACGATTCTCTCGGTGCGACGCGACGGCGCGGTAGCGCTTGGCGGCGACGGGCAGGTCACGCTCGGCAGCGTGGTGGTGAAGGCGACCGCGCGCAAGGTGCGCCGCCTCTACAACGATCGCGTCCTCGCGGGCTTCGCCGGCGCGACGGCCGACGCATTCACGCTATTCGAGCGCTTCGAGGGGAAGCTCGAGAAGCACCAGGGCCACCTCACGCGTGCCGCCGTCGAGCTCGCGAAGGACTGGCGCGCCGACCGCATCCTGCGGCGTCTGGAAGCGATGCTCGTGATCGCCGACCGGAGCGCATCGCTGGTGATCACTGGCACGGGTGACGTGCTGGAGCCCGAGCACGGCATCGTGGCGATCGGCTCGGGCGGGCCGTATGCGCAGGCGGCCGCGCGCGCCCTCCTCGAGCACACGGCACTTTCCGCTGCGGAAATCGTCAAACAGAGCCTCGCTATCGCCGGCGAGCTCTGCATCTACACGAACCAAAACCACGTGATCGAAGTGCTCGACAAAGCCGGATGAACACTCAGGTTGAAAGCGGTTGCGACGTGCTGATCGCGGGTGCCGGCCTCGTCGGCCTCGCGCTTGCGCCGGCGCTCGTGACGGCAGGGCTCGACGTCGCGCTGTGCGATCGCGGACCCGTCGCGGTGCCCGCCGAGCCCGCGGGCGACGATGACTGGGACGCCCGCGTCTATGCGATCAGCCCCGGCAGCGCGGCGTTTCTGCGAACCATCGGCGCGTGGCAGGCGCTGCCGTCCGAGCGCGTGACTGCGGTCGAGTCGATGCGCGTCGTCGGCGACGACGGCGGCACGCTCAACTTCAGCGCCTACGACGTGGGCGAGCGTGCGCTCGCCTGGATCGTCGAGGAGCGCGCGTTGCGCTCGGCGCTCGTTCCACTCGTGCGGGCGTCCGGCGTCACCGTGCATGCGCCGCGTGCCATTTCCTCCGTCGGCTGGACCGCGGAGCGCGGGGAGATCCGCTTCGACGACGGGGGCAGTCTAACCGCGCGACTCATCGTCGGCGCCGACGGTCTGCGTTCGCCGATGCGCGAAGCGGCGGGGATCGCCGCCGCGCCCAGGCCCTACGGTCAGATCGCCGTCGTCGCGAATTTTGCGTGCGGACATGCGCATCATGGTCGCGCCTTCCAGTGGTTCACTGCCGATGGCGGCGTGCTCGCGTGGCTGCCCCTCCCGGGGCGCCGCGTGTCGATTGTCTGGTCCGCGCCGGAAGCCCTCGCTCAGGAACTTCTCGCCCTCGAGCCCGCCGCGCTGGCAGCTCGAGTGGCGGACGCAGGCGGCCGGGCGCTCGGCACCTTCGAATGCATCACGACGGCGGCCGCTTTTCCGCTGCAGTTCCTGAAGCCTGCGAACGCCGTCGCGCAGCGTCTCGCGCTGGTCGGCGATGCTGCTCACGGTATTCACCCGCTCGCGGGGCAAGGCGTGAACCTCGGGTTCGGTGATGTCGCGACGCTCGTGTCAGTCCTGCGCGAGCGTGGTCCCGTGAGCGATGCCGGTGAGCGGCTGTTGCTCGAGCGCTACGCGCGCCGCCGCGCCGGTCCCGTCGAAGCGATGCAGACCGTCACCGACGGGCTCGCGCACCTTTTCCGCGTGCGTGCGCCGCTCGTGCGGTCTGCACGCAATCTGGGGCTGTCCGCCCTCGAGCAACTGCCTCCCGCCCGTCGCCTGTTGGCGCAGTCGGCGCTGCGATAAAATTACCCATTCCTCGGAGAAAACCGATGACACCCTCGATACGAATGACTCCACGGCGGCTCGCAGCCGCGGCCTTGCTCGCCGCCGGCGCGCTTGCCGCTCCCGCGCTGCTCGCGCAAACCCCGGCCGCGCAAGCCCCCGTAGCGCTCACGCCCGAAGCGGCGGCGGTCAAGAAGGCCGTTGAGCAGAAGCTCGCCGGCACGGTGGTGAAGGGCGTCGTCAAGACGCCGTATTTCGGGCTCTACGAGGTGCAGCTCGACGAGCAGATCCTGTACACCGATGCCAAGGTCAAGTACATCGTGTCCGGGTCGATCTACGACACCGACAGCAAGAAGAACCTCACCGACGCGCGCCAGCGCGAGTTGAACCGGATCGCTTTCGACAGCCTGCCGCTCGACCTCGCGTTCAAGCGGGTCAAGGGCAATGGCGAGCGCAAGCTCGCGATCTTCTCGGATGCCGACTGCCCGTTCTGCGCGCGGCTCGAGCAGGAGTTGAAGAGCGTCGACAACGTCACGATCTACACGTTCCTGTTCCCGATCGACCAGCTCCATCCCGATTCCGCGCGGAAGTCGCGGATCATCTGGTGCTCCCCCGACAAGGTGAAGGCCTGGGACGAGTTCTTTGCGTCCGGCAAGCTGCCCGACAACGCGGGCGACTGCGACAACCCCGTCGTCGCCACCAACGCGCTCGGTCAGAAGCTCCGCGTGCAGGCGACGCCGACGCTCGTGTTCGCCGACGGCTCGGTGATGCCGGGCGCGCTGCCGGCGCAGCAGATCGAGTCCGAGATGGCCGAAGCCGCGACCGTGCTCGCCAAGGCGCCGGCGGCGAAGAAGTGACCGCCGCGCTGACGCCGATCACGCGCGGTCCCCGGGGAGATTCGATGGCCATCGTCGACTTTCTGAAACGACAGTTCATCGATGTCATCGAGTGGACCGACGACTCGCGCGACACGCTGTCGTTCCGCTTCCCCGACGAGGACAAGGAGATCAAGAACGGCGCGCAGCTGATCGTCCGCGAGTCGCAGGTCGCGCAGTTCGTCTATCTCGGTGAGTTCGGCGATTCGTTCGGCCCGGGCAAGCACACGCTCACGACCGACAACATCCCGATCCTCACCAATCTCAAGAGCTGGAAGTACGCGTTCGAGAGCCCGTTCAAGGCGGATGTCTACTACGTCGTCACCCGTGTCTTTACCGGCAACAAGTGGGGCACGGCCAATCCGGTGATGATGCGCGACGCTGATTTCGGCATCGTCCGCCTGCGCGCATACGGCATCTACGATTTCAGAATCGTCGATGTGAAGAAGTTCCTGAAGGAGGTCGCAGGCACCGACGATCACTTCCGCGTCGACGAATTCAACGACACGATGCGCTCGCGAATCGTCAGCGTGTTCTCCGACGCGCTCGCGGGGGCCAAAGTCCCCGCGCTCGACGTTGCGTCGCGCTACGGCGAGCTGGGCGGCGCGCTCCTCCCGCTCATCAATCCGGCGCTGGCCGACAAATACGGTCTCGAAATGACGAGCTTCGTCGTCGAGAACGTCTCCGTGCCGCCTGAAGTCGAGCAAGCGATCGACAAGCGGTCGTCGATGGCGGCCGTTGGGAACCTCAACGACTACGTGAAGTTCCAGATGGCGCAGGGAATGGAGAAAGGCGGCGGGGCCGGCGTCGGGGGTGTCGGGGCCGAAATGGCCGTCGGCATGGCGATGGCGCAGCAGATGATGAATCAGGCAGGCGGGATCATGGGGCAGGCGACGCCGGGCATCGCGCCGCCGCCGGCCGCCTCATCCGCCGGTGGCGCTGCGCCCGAGCTCCTCACGCCCGCGCAGGTCGCGCAGGCGCTGGGAGTCGGCGAATCCGACGTCATGGCAAGCCTCGAAGCCGGCGACCTCAAGGGCAAGAAGATCGGCACCCAGTGGCGCGTCACGCGCGCGGCCGTCGACGCGTTCCTGAGATCATGATCGCGCATTCCCCTCTCCGCCGTCGCGTGATCCAGGGCGCACTGGCCTGCGTCATGCTGATCGTTACCGGTTTTGCCTCGGCGCAGGATCCGCGCGCGGGCATGGCCCAAATCGCGGCGCGCGACTGGCTGGCGAAGGCCGACAGTCTCGATGCGCCGGGCAGCTACGCCGCGGCCGGCGGCAAATTCCGCGAGCCCATTACCCTCGCGCAATGGTCGGCCGCGATCACCCAGGTGCGCGCGCCGCTGGGCGACGTGTCGCAGCGCGCCGTCGTCGAGACGGCCTTCGACAAGGTGAAATCGGACGCCGGGGCCGACATCGAGATCGTGATGCTGCGCTTCCGCACTTCCTTCGCCAAGAAGGCGGACGGGACCGAGGTCATGACGCTCGAGCACGAAGCCGACGGAGTGTGGCGCGTGATCGGCTACGAGATTCGCTGAGTCACGCGGGTCCGTCGCGTGGCGGAAACGGTTGCGCTCTCCAAGTTCGCCTGCCCGTCCTGCGGCGGCGAGGCAATCTGGAATCCGGCCAAACAGAAGCTCGTCTGCCCGTTCTGCGGAACGGAATCACCCGCGCAGCTCGATGCCGGCGGCGCGATCGTCGAGCACGATCTCGCGGCCGCGCTGCGCGGGATCAGCGACGACGCGCGAGGCTGGCAGGCCGAGCGGCGACAGGTCAAGTGCCAGAGCTGCAACGCGATCTCCGTGCTCGATCCCGCGCGCCAGGCCCAGAACTGCGAATTCTGCGGCTCGGCGCAACTCGTTCCGTACGAGGAGACCAAGCCTGCATTCCGGCCCGAGAGCGTGCTGCCGTTCCGCGTGGCGGAAGGAGCCGCGCGCGATGCGATCCGCGCGTGGTACGGCAAGCTATGGCTCGCGCCCGGAGCGCTCAAGCGGCGCGCGCTCACGGACACAGTCCGCGGCGTCTATCTGCCGTACTGGACGTTCGACGCCAACGTCGACGCCGAATGGACCGCGGAAGCCGGCCACTACTACTACACGACCGAGACCTACGTCGAGGGCGGACAGACGCGGACGCGGCAGGTACAGCATGTGCGGTGGGAACCGGCAGCCGGACGGCTATCGCATTTCTTCGACGACGATCTCGTGTGTGCGTCGATCGGCGTGCATCCGGGGCTCCTGCGCGGAATCGAGCCGTTCCCGACCCAGGACCTGCGGCCGTACGACGCGGGATACCTCGCGGGCTGGATCGTCGAGCGCTACCAGATCGACCTGGTCGCCGCCGCGCAGCGCTCCCGCGACGCGATGAACGCGCAGGTGCAGGCGATGTGCGCGCAGCAGGTTCCGGGCGACACGTTCCGCAACCTGCAGGTCCGCACGAGCTATATGGGCCAGACGTTCAAGCACATCCTCGCGCCGGTCTGGCTCCTGAGCTACACGTTCGGCGCCCGCGCGTTCCAGTGTGTGATGAACGGCTGCACCGGCGCCGTGCGCGGCGAGTATCCGAAGAGTCCCTGGAAAGTAGCGCTCCTTGTGCTCGCGATCATCGTCGTGGTGGTGATCGTGCTGTCGTTCGCGGGCAGGGGCTGACATGCTAACCTCTGCGCTCGACTGATTCGGACGACGGGGGGCCGATGCACGCAGCGATCGTCACGGGAGTCTCGCGCGGGCTCGGCGAGGCGCTCGCTTCCGAGCTTCTCGCCCAGGGCTCGATGGTCGTTGGCATCGGCCGCACGGCAAGCGCCCGGCACCGGAGCCCCAGGTACCGGCACGTCGCTTGCGACCTCGCGCGACCGGGGCTCGTCGCGGCCGCGGTTCTGCCCGCGTTCCGCGAGATCGCCGCGCAGAAGCCCGCGTCGGTGACGCTCATCAACAACGCCGCCGTCGCCACTCCGGTCGGGCTCCTGGGGCGACTCGATGCCGCGGAGGTCGAGACCGCGCTCGCGACCAACATCGCGGCGCCGCTCGTGCTGGCCGACCTCCTGCTGCGCGCGTTTCCCGATTCCATTCCGCTCCGGATCATCAACATTTCGTCGGGCGCCGCTCAGACAGCGCTCGCCGGCAGCGCCGCCTACTGCATGTCGAAAGCCGCGCTCGAGATGCTGACCCGTGCCGTCGTCGCCGACGGCGCGAACCGGGCGATCGAATGCATCTCGCTCCGCCCCGGCATCTTCGAGACGGGCATGCAACAGTACATGCGGAGCCTGGATCCTGCGGAGATCCCGAGCGTCACAATGTTCCGCGGCTTCAAGGAGCAGGGGATGCTCAAGGAGCCTGCTGACGTCGCGCGCGCGATCGTCGCAAAGCTGGTGCTGGGCCCCGTCGAGAACGGCCGGACCTACTCGCACACGGAACTGGACGCGTAGCTCAGCGGCCGAGCGAGCTGAGCGCGTCCGGCAGGTCCGCGGGTCTCTTCGCCAGAGCGTCGGCGCCCGCGCCGACGAGTTCATTCCGGGAGCCGTAGCCCCACAGCACGCCGATCGCTCGCACGCCGTTCGCGTGCGCCGCCCGCACATCGTGCTCGCGGTCGCCGATCATCGTGCACGCGTCGGGCGCGAGGCTTTCGCGCGCGAGCAGGCGCGCCACGAGCTTCGACTTGTCGTCGAGTGTGCCGTGAAGGTCAGCGCCGTGGATCGAAGCGAAGTGCGGCGCGAGACCGAAATGCGCGACGATGCGCTCGGCGTACGGCTGCGGCTTGGATGTGCAGAGCACCAGTTGCGCACCGGCGTCCCTGAGGGTGGCAACGACCGGCACGACGCCGTCGTAGACGCTGTTCTCGCGCCAGCCGACCTCGCCGTAGCGGAGGCGATAGTGCGCGAGCGCGCGCTCGATGCGATCGGGGTTGTTCGTGCCGAGCAGCTGCGCAAACGAGGCGCGCAACGGCGGCCCAACGCAGCCTCGCAGTGCGCTCGCCGGCGGCGGAGGTGCGCCAAGCGCGGCGAGCGCGTGCAGGATGGAGCGCGAAATGCCCTCGAAGTTGTCGGTCAGCGTCCCGTCGAGATCGACGAGCAGCGTGCGGCCGCTGGCGTTCACGGGGCCGTCCGCTTGCGCAGCCGGTAGTCGACGAGCGCGCCGGCGACGCCCGCCTCCCACACGAGACAGTAGTCGCGCGGCAAGACTGCGAGGAACACGCCGGCATCGCCGCGCGATGGCTCGCGGACGAGGGGGGCGATAACGGCGAAGCCTTCGCGATAGCGGATTTCGAACATGACGGGCTCGCTGGCCTCGAACCGGTAGTCGAGCCGGTCGCCCGCGGCGAGGCGCACGCATTCGTCGCGCGATTCGTAGGGGGTGAGCGGCATCGCGCTGACCGCGCGCGGCTCTTCGAGCGTGAGCGGCGGTTGGGCGCAGGCTGCCGCGACGAGCGCGAGGGCGGCACTGCGCGGACGAATTGTCATCGCCGCGGCTTGCGGCGACCGCGCCAGTCGTCGGCCAGAAGAGCGTACCGGACGTGGTCGCGCCAGCGCCCGGCGATGCGCAGGTAGCGTCGCGAGTAGCCCTCGCGCACGAATCCCGCGGCCTCCACCAACGCGCGCGAGCGCACGTTCGCGGGCTGCACGTTGACCTCCACGCGATGAAGCCCGAGCGAGCGGAAAGCAAAGTCGAGGACGAGCACGAGGCCTTCGGCCATGAGACCCCGGCCCGCGTGCGGCGCGAACGCGTAGTAGCCCAGGTACGCCGAGTGGAACGAGCCGCGGACGATCTCGCTCAGGTTGAACACGCCGACGAGCGCGTCGTCCTCACGGCGGCGAAGGAGCATGCCCGCGTGTGTCGCGCGCTCCGGGTCGCGCTGTGCGCGCGCGCCGAAGCGCGTCACGTATTCGCGATAGCGAGCGGGCGTTTTCGGCGTGCGCACCCACTTGCCGTGGAGCTTTCGGCTCGCGCGGGCCGCGGCGAGAAACGACGGTCCGTCGCGCAGCCGCGGAACGTCGAGGTACACACGGGATACACCGGGGCGCGGTCGCGGTGCGGGGCGCCGCGGCGAGGTTGGCATAATGCCGATTTTACCGTTGGCAGGATAATCCCCGATGAGCAAGTGGGTGCAGGGCTGCGTGGCCGGAACGCGGCACTGGAACGATCGGCTCGTGTCGCTCGAGGTCGAGGCCCCCGAGGTGACGTTCGTCGCGGGCCAGTTCGGGCGGCTCGCGCTGCCTGCGCCCGCCGGTGCGAAGGAGGAAATGCTGGGCCGGCCGTACTCGTTCGTGAATCCGCCGGGGGCGCCCTGCCACGAGTTCTTCTTCAACGTCGTGCCCGAGGGCCCGCTCTCGCCCCGGCTCGCCGCGCTTGCGTCGGGCGCTCCGCTCTGGCTATTGCCGAATGCGAACGGCTTCTTCACGATCGCCGAGGTCGCCGAGGCGCCGAGCCTGTGGTGTGTATCGACGGGGACCGGCATCGGACCGTTCCTGTCGATCCTGCGCACGCCCGACCCCTGGGAGAAATTCGAGCGCGTCGTGCTCGTGCAGGCGGCCAGGGTCGGCGCCGATCTCGCCTATGCCGACGTCATCGCCGGCATCGAGCGCGCGCATCCGGGCACCTTCACCCACGTCCCGGTGGTGAGCCGCGAGGCGCATCCACACGCGCTGCCCGGTCGCATTCCCGCGCTGATCGCCGACGGCCGCCTCGAATCGCGCGCCGGGCTCGCCCTCACGGCGGACAACGCGCACGCGATGCTGTGCGGAAATCCGGCGATGGTCGACGACGTGCAGGCCGTGCTCGCCGGGCGCGGAATGAAACGGCACCGGCGCCGCGAACCCGGCCACATCACGCTCGAGACGTACTGGTAGCCTGCTCGCCGCGAGATCGAAGGCCGCTCAGTCGAGTTTCGCGCCGCGCTCGCGCAGGAAACGCTTGACGTCGTCGAACCGCACCACGCCCGAATTGCGGCGATCGATTTCGTCCCAGTGGTCGCTGATATAGCCCAGGCCGTGGGCCTTCGCCTGCTCGCGAGTGAGCGCGCCCGTGTGCCCGGTGTCGGCCTCGTCGAACGCCCGCTTGAGCTTGCGTTCGACCTGCTCGCGCAGCGCCGCGCCGGTCGTCGAGGGCGCCGTTGACGGCTTGCGCGCGTCGGGCGGAACCCACGGATCGCGCATCGGCGTCTGGGCGGACGCGGGCGGATTGTCGGCGGCGAACGTGTTCACAGGGAGCGCTGCGAGCGCTGCGAACGCCGCGGTTGCCCCGAGGGCGACCATGCGCTCGTAGCCCGGGCTCGGGCGAGTCATGAAGGCTCTCCAGGGCTCCGACGGATCACAGTGCGCCTTGGTAGAACCGCACGAGATCCGCCTTTTCGAGCACGCGCGCGCCGTCGTCGAGGTAAGTCATGTGGCCGCCGACATAGAAGCGAGTCTGGATGTTGGGATCGGGACCCAGCCGTGCGAGATCGCGCTCGGTTCCGAAGAAGGGCGTGGCCAGGTCGTGGTAGCCGTTGAGCGAGAGGACCTTGAGCTTCGGATTCTGCGCCATCGCCGCCGCGAGGTCCGGGATCGTGTCGGGCAGCGGCTTGCCGTCGTGGGCGAAGCTCCACGTGTTGACGGCGTTGCTCAGCGTCACGTAGGTCGATGGGTTCGTGTACTGCAAGTCCGACGCCAGATAGGACGTGATCGCGGCCACGAACGACGGCACGAGGAACGTGCTTGACGGATCGCCGTCGCGCGCGAGAGGGCTGCTGAAAGGCGCCGACACTCTTGTGTCGTAGCGCCCGATCAGCGTGCCGGCGATCAGGTTCGACTGATAGTAGTCGGGTCCGACATTGACGACGGTCTGCCATTTCCCGAGCGCGAGACCGGTCGTGTTCGCAAGCTGCATCAAGAGGCCGAGGTCCGGAGGCATGCCGGTCGCGAGGAAGGTCGCGACGGCCGGATCGAACTGAGCGGTTGCCAGCATGCGCATCTGCTGCACGAAGGTCGGCAGCTCGGTCGCGGGCGGATTCGGATGATCCAGGTTGTACCAGACGCCGGTCGCGCCGTAGGTCGGCAGGTACGAGCCGCAGCTGAATGCGGGAGGCGAGACAATCGAACAGTTGGCGGCGTAGTCGAGGATCGACGACTGGAGGATCACGCCGTTGACGTGAACGCCCGCCGATTCAAGCAGCTGCGCGAGCACGGCGCTGCGCGTCGTTCCGTACGATTCGCCGAACAGGAACTTGGGCGAGGCCGTGCGACCGTTGACCGCGAGATAGCGCAGCACGAAGTCGCGGAACACCGCCGCATCGGTGTCCACGCTCCAGAAGGTCTGGTTCGTGTTGGGCGCGATGGCCTCGGAGAGGCCGCTGCCGACGGCGTCGACAAATACGAGATCGCTCGTATCGAGGAGGCTCTCGGCGTTATCGACGAGCGGGAAGGGGACCGGGGCCGTCGTGGCCGGGTCGCCGGTCACGAGGCGCTTGGGCCCGAATGACCCAAGGTGAAGCCAGACGGTCGCCGAGCCGGGGCCGCCGTTGTAGACAAAGGTGACGGGGCGCGTCGCCGGATCGGCGCCATCGACGCGTATAAGCGACATAGAAGAATGACGCCTCGGGGGCGCCGCCTACGAGCCTGGACGCGGTGAGATGTCCCGCCGTCGCGCTGTAGTTGAGCGGCGCGCCGCCGAGCGTGATCTGGTGGTGGCTGACGGAACTCACCTCCGCCGCGCTCGGAAGCGAAGCGCCGGGGTCAACGGAATAGAGCGTCGGATCGGTGAATGCCGGCGGCGTGGGGGAAGGCGGTGCGGGCGCCGACCCGCCGCCACCTCCGCCGCACGCGGAAAGCAGGAGCGCCGCGACGAAGAGCGCAGCCGCGCGCGCCGCGTGACATCGTCGGTAGGAGCCACCCATCATTTCTCGCATGGAGGGATTGTCGGCGCCGCGCCGACGGGACGTCAATCGGCGAGATTGCGTTCGACGATCTCCGCGACGTCGGCTGATAGCTCGGAGCCGCGCGCGATGCCCGCGAGTGCGGTGCGTTGGAGTGCGCGGCGCGGCTCGGCGAACCGGCGCCACTGGTTGAATGCGCCGGCGAGCGCCGCGGCGAGCTGCGGATTCCGGCGGTCGAACGCGAGCACCTGTTCGGCAACGAAAGCGTATCCGGAGCCGTCCACGCGATGGAACGCGGGCCAATTGCGGCGCGCGAATGTCCCCACGAGCGCCCGCACGCGATTGGGATTGCGGGCGTCGAATTTCGGATGCGCGAGCAGTGCGCGGACGCGGGTGAGCGTGTCTTCGCGCAGCGACGATGCCTGGAGTGCGAACCACTTGTCGAGCACGAGCGGCTCGTCGCGCCACTTGGCCTCGAAGCGCGCGAAGAGCGCCTCGCGCTCCCGCGCTCGACTGTGATTGACCGCGGCGAGCGCGGCGACGGCGTCGGTCATGTTGTCGGCGCCGTCGTACTGGGCGACGGCGAGCCGGTGCGCGGCCGCGTCGCCGGACGCCACCAGGTAGCGCAGGCAGACGTTGCGCAGCATCCGCGCGCCGATCTGCTCCGGTGACGGCTCGTAGGGCGCGCGCGGCCGATGTCGTTCATACGCGCGCTCGAACGCGGGGCGAACCGCGTCGCCGATTGCGTGCTCCACAAACTCGCGCGCCGCCGCCAGCGCGTCGACGTCGATCGTTTCGACAAGCCCCGCGAGATACGCGGTCTCGGGCGGCGTCAGTGCGAGTGCCAGCAGCGCCGGGTCGGCCTTCTCGTCCGTGGCCATCGTCGCCGCCAGTGCAGCAAGCGCCGGGGGAAGCACGAGCGGCTCGTCGCGGGCATGCGCGCCGGCGAGGGCGAGGATAGCATTGCAGAAGCTCCGCTGCGCCGCATCCCAGCGGTTGAACGGGTCGCTGTCGTGCGCCGCGAGGAACGCAAGGTCCGCCTCGGTATGGGCGAGGTCGAGGCGCACCGGTGCCGACAGGCCTCGCAGTAGCGACGGAACGGGTCGTACCGGCACGTCCGCGAAAACGAAGGTCTGCCGCTCCGCCGTCAGCGAGAGCATGCGCGTCGTGTCCCCCACCGCCGTGTCGTTCTCGAGGCGCAGCGGAATGTCGGTGCCGTCCGGCCCCACGAGACCCACTGCCATTGGAATGTGGAACGGCGCCTTGTCGGGCTGGTTCGACGTCGGCGCGGTGTGCTGGCTCACTTCGAGCGTGTAGGTGCGGCGTGCATCGTCGTAGCGTCCCGCAGCGCGGACGACCGGGGTTCCGGCCTGGCTGTACCAGCGCCGGAACTGCTCGAGATCGGGGCCGCCGGCCGCGACGCTCGCATCCTCCATCGCCTGCACGAAGTCGTCGCAGGTCACGGCGCGACCGTCGTGGCGCTCGAAATAGAGGTCCATCCCGCGCCGGAAGCGCTCGGGCCCAAGCAGCGCATGCTGCATCCGAATGATCTCGGCGCCCTTCTCGTAGACGGTCGCCGTGTAGAAGTTGTTGATCTCGACGTACTCGTCGGGGCGCACCGGGTGTGCGAGCGGACTTGCGTCCTCGGCGAACTGCACGCTCCGCAGGTAGTCGACGGCAGCGATGCGCTCGACGGCACGCGAGCCCATGTCGGCCGAGAACTCCTGGTCGCGGAACACCGTGAGGCCCTCCTTCAGCGACAGCTGGAACCAGTCGCGGCACGTCACGCGATTGCCGGTCCAGTTGTGGAAGTACTCGTGACCGATCACACCCTCGATCGCCTGATAATCGCTATCGGTGGCAGTGGCCGGGTCGGCGAGCACGAGGCGGCTGTTGAAGATGTTGAGACCCTTGTTCTCCATCGCGCCCAGGTTGAAGTCGTCGGCGCAGAAGATCATGAAGCGATCGAGGTCGTACTCGCGGCCGTAGCGCTCTTCGTCCCAGCGCATGGCGCGCTTCAGCGCCGCCATTGCGTGGGTGCAGCGGGGCAGGTTGCGAGGTGTCGACCAGATCTCGAGGGCGACCTTGCGTCCGCCCATTGTCGTGAACGTGTCCTCGAGGGCCGCCAGGTCGCCGGCGACCAGCGCGAACAGGTACGTGGGCTTGGGAAACGGATCGTGCCACCGCGTGAAGTGGCGGCCACGCTCGAGTGGACCCGCGGCGACCCGATTGCCGTTCGAAAGGAGCACGGGGCAGCGCTCGCGGTCGGCGATGATCGTCACCGTGTACGTGGCGAGGACGTCGGGGCGATCGGGGAAGTACGCGATCCGGCGGAAGCCCTCGGCCTCGCATTGCGTGCAGTAGACGCCGGACGAGACGTAGAGCCCTTCGAGTGCGGCGTTGGCGGCCGGATTGATCGTCGCCTGTACGGTGAGGCGACCGCCAGCCGGTGGCGCGTGGATCGTGAGCGTGCGGGCGTCGCACGCGTAGGCGCGGTCAGGCAACGGCACGCCGTCGAGCGTCACGACGACATCACGCTGATTCTCGCCATCGAGGACGAGCGGTGCCGGTGCTCCGCGCGGCGCAGGGGCTGCTGCATTGCGGGCGAACTCGAACGACGAAGTGACGCGCGTCGCCTCGCGTTCGAGCTCAAACGTAAGCTCGAGCGCGGGCACGAGGTAGGCCGGCGGCTGGTAGTCGAGCCGCCGGATCGCCGGCCGGAGCGCGTCGCGCGAGTTCATCGTCACACCAGCCGCGCCATCGCGCGGTCGGCCACGCGGCCTAGGATCTAGCTCTTTACGTCGAGCAGCTCGACGTCGAAAATCAATGTCGCGTTGGGAGGAATCACGCCGCCCGCGCCGCGCGCGCCGTAGCCCATGTCCGGCGGGATTACGAGCGTGCGTTTGCCACCGACCTTCATCCCCGCGACGCCCTGGTCCCAGCCCTTGATCACCTTGCCCGCGCCCAACGGAAATGCGAAGGGTTCCTTGCGGTCGACCGAGCTGTCGAACTTGGCGCCATGACTGTCGGGCGCGGCGGGGTCATAGAGCCACCCCGTATAGTGAACGATCACGTTTTTCCCGGCGACGGCTTCTGCGCCATCACCTTGTTTCACATCGACTTTCTTTAGTTCAGTCACCTGGGCACCGATTTTGCTTGAGGGGGGTGGAGAACCCGTCTGCGGCTGTTGGCCCCAGACGGCGACAGTTGCGACGCAAGCCGCGGTCGCGAGCGCTGCACGAGTGGCAGGAGCGAGGCTGCGCAACGTCGAGCGGCAGTTGGCAAATGACATGAAGCATCTCCTTCGAGGGATCGGGGCAGCGCATGGGTCCGGCCGTATCGCGGCGGGACTGCGAGGATTCGAGCGCAATTTTGCGAGAGGCGCGATTGTAGCCGACACTCGCGCACTTTTGCACCGCACTGCGAATTGGGCTATAAAAGATTGTTGCGATCGTTGCGCGCCGTGCGCTTCGATTGGCGTCTCGTACCCTTGTACGCCGATGTTTAGCGCCGTTGCGCGATCGCTCGAGCACACTCAACCATGTTCGGTTTCCTGACCCAGCAAGCACGGGATCATCCCGATCCGCTCTTGACGCCGAAAACGGCGTCCGGCTGGCTGCGCCAGTTGCCGACGCTCGACGTGATCGGGCGCCAGCAGCACGTGATGCGAGCGTTCGACGGGATGCGCCAGGCCCGCAGGGACGTCGACCTGAACCGCGTTGCCGCGCTAGAGTTCCTCGATTCGGCGCTGGGCGCGGACCGGCGGCAGCTGACCAAGCAGTACGTCGAGAACGTCGACACCTCGCCACGGCTCGCGGACCGCCTCTGGCAGGCGCTCCAGGAAATGACGCAGGGGTTCATCGCGTCCTATCAGTCCGCGCTCGAGGAGGCGGTCGGCCAGGCCGAGAACGTGCGTTGGAAGCCCGTGCTTCCGAAGCTTTACTCGCGGCTGGTCCACTACTACGGCACCGACGCGAAGCTCCGCGTGTTCCGCTACGAGCGCTGGATTCCCGGGAAGTGGATGGACCTCCACAAGCTCTACCTGCATTCGGGCGAGCTCGGCGTCGAGCGCGTCCCGGTCGCGCTGGCGAGCAACGGTGGCAGTGCGGCACAGTGGACGATCGAGCAGGAATACGTGTTCGTGCTCCTGATCCATCAACTCAACACCGGCAACATGTCGCCGGCCGAGCTCGACTGGGCGACCGCGCAGCTCCGGGCATGGAGCCGCAAGCTGCAGCTCGATGCGGTCCCGCGCTCACCGGAAGGCTTTTTCGTCGACGTCGCGGGCAAGTGCGGCCTCGTGCGCCGCACCGGCAACGATTCGGGCTCGATGCTGCGCTATCTCGACACCACCACGATGGCCGAGCAGCTCGAGCGCGCGATCCAGTCGCTGCGTCAGGCGGAAGCCACCGACCAGGGTCCCGCGGCGCCGATCAACCAGCAACGGGTCGCGATCCTCGAGAAAGTGCGCCCGGCGGTGTCGCCCAACCTGAATGCGGACCTGCGCCGCGATCCGCGCGTCGCGGTGACCGTCGCGGCGAAGGTGCGGGTAGGCCTCGGTCGTATCTGCCGCGACCTTGCCACGCGCGATGCGAACGATTCCGCGAACGATTCGAATGCGAGCGCCGAGCAGATCGAGGTCTACGCCGTCGACGGTCCGCGTGCCAAGCGGCCCGCCGCGAGCGAGCACGATTCGCTCGCCGCGTCGATCTCGTCGCTCAGCGATCCGATGTGGCAGGTCAAGGATCGCAGCGTCGCCGGCCTCCGCATCGCCGCCTCGGGCGGCATCGGCCAGAGCCTCGCGCTGGGGGCGCTCGTCGCGGTCCGCCAGTCCGACATCACCGACTGGGTGTTGGGCGTCGTACGGCGCCTCAACAAGGTGTCGAACGACGAGGTCGAGGCTGGCGTGTCGATCATCGCCGAGCGCCTCGTGGCCGTCGTGCTGCACGCGAAGCGCGAGGCGAAGGAAGACCTCGGGATCATCGTCAACGGCATCGACGTCTCGACGATGGGCGCGCGCTTCGACGGCCTCTACCTGCCGCCGCCGTCGCGCCCCGACAAGCCGCTTGCGGTGAAGACGCTGATCGTGCCGACCTCCGAATACGTCGAGGGCCGCAACGTCATCCTGACCACGGGCCGGTCGGTGTACACCGTCGCGCTGCGTCAGTTGGTCGAGCAGCGCGCCGAGTGGAGCTGGGCGGCGATCCAGATCGTCGAGAAAAGGCCGAAGGACGCCTGACCGTAGGAGGCACCCTCGTTCGAGGGTGGTAAACCGGCCGTGACCATCGGCGAGGGCGATCGAAACCTCGATCGGCCCGTTCGAGAGCTTCCGCATCGGCCCCGAGAATATCCGCGACCCCAAGCTCTCCTTCGCCGACATGTGGCGCTACTCGACGTATAGCGAGGCGGGGAGTCGCCTGCGGCGTGCCGGGGCTCATGCCGACCTGCTGCTCGGCGCCGATTTCCTGCGCGCGCAACGGGGTGCTGATCGCGCACAGTCAGCGCAAGATGTACTTCGAATACGTGAGCGGCACCGTGTTCCCGACGACGCCGGGTCCGGCGTGCGAGAAGACATCGAAGTGAGGGAGGCGCCGCGCGCGGCCTCCGCACCGTCCGCGCGTCTCGTTGCTCCGCGTTGCCGGCCGCTGCGCCGACTCGCGATCGCTCGCTCCCCCTTGCCTTCGGCCGGGGCCCCGGCTCGCCGCTCGCGGCGCTAATCCAGTGGCCGGAACTTGAGTGTCAGGCTGCGCTGGAACAGCTCGGGGCGGTCGGGGCGCGGCAGCGGCGAGGATTTCTGGATCGCGCGCTGCACGGCCTCGTCGTACGCGCGGACGCCGCTCGACTTGCGCAACACGGTGTCGATGATCTCACCGGTCGGCAGCTGCACGACCTCGAATATCGCTTCCGGATTGCCGTTCATGTCGGGCGGCAGGACGACATTGCCCTTGACCTTGGCCTGGATGCGGCGGATGTAGTCGGCCTCGGCGCGCGAAAGCGCGGCGGCATTGGCGGCGACCACTTGCTGCTGCGCGTCGCGGGTGGCCTTCTCGCGCTCCGCCTGCGCCTTGAGTTCGGTGGCCTCGCGCGCCTGCCGCTCGCGCGCCTCAACGACCTTCCGCTGCTCCTCCTGCTTCTTCTTGTCAGCCTCGCGCTTCTCGGCCTCTTTCTTCTCGCGCTCTTTCCGCTCGCGCTCCGCCGATTCCTTCGCCTTGCGCTCCTCCTCCGCTTTTGCCTGGCGCGCGATGTCGGCGGCGCGAGCGTCGGGCTTCTCCACCTTCGGCTCGGGTTGGGGCACGGCCTTCGGGGGTTCGGGGACGGGTTGCGGTGCGGGCTCCGGCGGCGGCGGCGGGGCAGGTACCGGCTCGGGCTCGGGTTTGGGCGCTGGCGCCACGACCGCAGGCGCCTTGTAGGGCGCGTACAGCTCTGCAGTTATCGGCGGCGCCGGCCGGCTCTGCCAGCGAATCGAGAAGAAGAGGATCCCGATGAACAGAACGTTGACGGCGATCGCGAGCAGCAGCGCAGGCCAGCGGCCGGAAAGCCGCGCCGGCGCGCGAGGGCGATCGGTCGCCATGGGCTCGCGGCCTAGCTCGCCGGCGGACGCGCGAGCAGGCCCACCTTGCGCACCCCGTTGCGCTGCAGGAGGTCGAGCACGCCCAGCACATCCTCGTAGCGCGCGGCGCGGTCCGCGGCGATCACGACGGGCTGCTCGGGCAGCTTCTCCTGTTTCGCCCGGATCCGTGCGACGAGCTCGTCGCGCGATACGGTCAGCACGCTGCCGCCGGCCTGCTGGTCGCGCAGGAGCAGCGTCCCGTCGGTCTTGAGCGTGACTTCCATGGGTTGCGCCGGCGCGACGAGCTTCGATCCGACCGACGGCAGCTCGATCTCGCCCGGGTTCACGAGCGGCGCCGTGACCATGAAGATGACGAGCAGCACCAGCATCACGTCGATGTAAGGCACGACGTTGATCTGGTTCATCGATTTGCGCGCGCGCCGCATCGGGCTATCCCTGCCGCTGCAGAATGTTGGAGAATTCCTCGATGAACGTCTCGTAGCGCACCGAGAGCCGGTCCACGTCGTGCGTGAAGCGGTTGTAGGCGACGACCGCGGGGATCGCGGCGAAAAGTCCGATCGCCGTGGCGATCAGCGCCTCGGCGATGCCGGGCGCCACGTTCGCGAGCGTCGCCTGGCTGACGTTGGCGAGCCCGCGGAACGCATTCATGATCCCCCACACCGTGCCGAAGAGACCGACATAGGGTGACACCGATCCGACGGTCGCGAGGCCTGCCAAATGCGCGTCGAGCGAATCGACCTCGCGCTGGTAGGCGGCGCGCATCGCGCGACGCGCGCTGTCCATCGTCACCCCGGCATTGCTCCCCTGGCGCCGGTGCTTGGAGTACTCGCGGAATCCGGCGGTGAAGATGTGCTCGAGGCCGCTGCCCGTGAGCGACTGGCTTGCGCTCTGGTAGAGGGCATTCAAATCGCCGCCCTTCCAGAACTGGTCCTCGAACGTATCGGTGTCACGCAGGGTCCGCCTGAGCTGGAAGAGCTTGAGGAAGATCCGCCACCACGACCAAAGCGAGGCCGCGAGCAGCAGCACCAGGACCGCCTGGACCACGAACGAGGCGTGCAGCACCATCGCGACGAACGAGAGATCGGGGTGCACGTTCAAAGGAAGGCCTCCATGCGTTGCTGTACCGGCGCGGGAATTCGCGCCGGGCGCCAGGTGCCGGGCGCGAGGCAGGCGAGCGTCACCCGCGCATCGGTCAGCGTTTGCCCGTCGCGAAGCACCGCCTGGTCCGCGACCAGCCGGGCGCGGCCGAGCTCGCGCAGCGTCAATGTGACGTCGAGGCGGTCGGAAAGTTGCGCGGGCCCCCGGAAGTCGATCTCGACGCGGTGGACGACGAACACGACGCCGTGCTCGCGCTCGACCAGGGCCAGGTCGAAGCCCAGCGCCGAGAGCCACTCGGTGCGCGCGCGCTCCATGAACTTGAGATAGTTCGCGTAATAGACGACGCCGGCGGCGTCGGTGTCCTCGTAGTAAACGCGGACGGGGAAGCGGAAGGTCTCGCGCGCCCGGTGCGAGGTCATTCTTTGGGAAACAGGTCGCCCAGGCCGCCGCTCGCGGGCGGGGTCAGGCCGAAGTGGCGGAACGCGAGCGCAGTCGCAACCCGGCCGCGCGAGGTCCGCTGCAGGAAGCCCTGCTGGATCAGGTACGGCTCGAGCACGTCCTCGATCGTGTCACGCTCCTCGCCAATCGCCGCGGCGAGATTGTCGATGCCGACGGGGCCGCCCGCGAATTTGTCGAGCACCGTGCGCACGAGTTTGCGGTCCATCACGTCGAGGCCGGCCAGATCGACATCGAGCATCGCGAGCGCGTCGCCCGCGACGGTCCGCGTGATGTCGCCCGATGCCCGTACCTGAGCGAAGTCGCGAACGCGCCGCAAGAGCCGATTGACGATCCGTGGCGTGCCGCGCGAGCGCCGCGCGATCTCGAGCGCGCCCGCGGGGTCGATCGCGATCTTGAGGAGCGCAGCCGACCGCGTGACGATCTGCGTCAGCTCGTCCGGTGTATAGAACTCGAGGCGCGCGACGATGCCGAAGCGGTCGCGCAGCGGGTTGGTGAGCATCCCGGCCCGCGTGGTGGCGCCGACCAGTGTGAACGGCGGCAGGTCGAGCTTGACGCTCCGCGCGGCCGGGCCCTCACCGATCATGATGTCGATCTGGAAGTCCTCGAGCGCAGGGTAGAGGATCTCCTCGACCACGGGGGAGAGACGATGGATCTCGTCGATGAACAGGACGTCGTGCGACTCCAGGTTCGTGAGCAGCGCAGCGAGGTCGCCGGCGCGCTCGAGGACCGGCCCGGACGTCTGGCGCAGATTGACGCCGAGCTCGTGCGCGATGATGTGCGAGAGCGTCGTCTTGCCGAGACCCGGCGGCCCGAACAGAAGCACGTGGTCGAGCGATTCCTTGCGCTGCTTCGCGGCCTCGATGAAGATCGCCAGCTGGCCCCTGATCTTCTCCTGCCCCACATATTCGGCCAGCGCGCGCGGGCGCAACGCCCGCTCGACGGTCGCTTCGTCGCCCGCCGCGGCCTTGCCGGCCACGAGCCGATCGAGTTCGTCGTTTTCGATCGCCATGACGAGGCCCTACACCTTTGCTAGCAGCTTCAGCGCCTGCCGTATCGCGTCGCTGACCGCAAGGCCGTCCGGCAACTTCTTCACCACCGCAAGCGCCTCCTTGTCCGAGTAGCCGAGCGCGGCGAGCGCATGGAGCACGTCGGAAGAGACGGGCGGCGGCCGGTGGATGCCGACAGCGGCGGTGACGTCCGCGCCGAGCTTGTCCTTGAGCTCGAGGAGCAGTCGCTCGGCGGTCTTCTTGCCGATACCCGGAATCTTCGTGAGGCGCCCCGTGTCCTGCATCGTCACGGCCTGCGCGAGCTCCGTGACCGACAGTCCCGACAATACCGAGAGCGCCGTGCGCGCCCCGACTCCGCTGATCTTGAGCAGCTGGCGGAACGCGCGGCGCTCGCTCTCGCTGCCGAAACCGAACAGAAGGTGCGCATCCTCGCGCACGACGGTGCGTGAAGAGCGCGACCCGCTCGCCGGTGCCTGGCAGGTTGTAGAACGTGCTCATCGGCACGTCGACCTCGTAGGCGACGCCGCCCACGTCGAGCAGGATCTGCGGCGGGCTCTTCTCGACGAGGGTGCCGGTGAGGCGTCCGATCATGGTGCGCGCGATTATGGCACGAGGGAATTGCGTCAGCCGGACGGCAGCGCCACGAGATGCGCGCGCACGCCGTGCAGATCGTCGAACCGGAGGGGCGCAAGCGCAGCGAGCGTCGCCGCAGGCTCGGCGTTGTCCGGCACGAGGAGCGGCGTCATGCCGGCGGCCATCGCGCCGCGAATACCCGGCTCCGAGTCCTCGAGCACGATGCAGTCCGCGGCGGCGACGCCGAACCGCTCCGCGGCGAGCAGGAAGATGTCCGGGGCGGGCTTGCCGCGCGCCGGTTCGTCGCCACCGCAGAGCGCATCGAACCGGTCGACGAGCGCGACCCGGACGAGCTTTGCTTGCGCGCGCGAGCGGCGGGTCGACGTGGCGACCGCTTTGCGGACGCCGGCCTCCTCGAGCCACG
This sequence comes from uncultured beta proteobacterium, assembly GCA_963773195.1. Classification (GTDB taxonomy): domain Bacteria; phylum Pseudomonadota; class Gammaproteobacteria; order Burkholderiales; family Casimicrobiaceae; genus CAIWHR01. The sequence goes on along the minus strand of CAVZAE010000004.1, from coordinate 472,087 downwards.
CGAGCAGCTCGGTGAGGCCGGGCTCGAGCGCGATGCCCTCGTTGGCGACGATCGCGTCGTACGCGGCGTGCCACGCCTGCATCAACCCGTCGACCGGATAGCCCACGCCGTGATGGGCGAGGATCAGCGCGCGACAGTCCGGAAAGTTGCGGCCGACGAGCGAAGCTGTCACGTTCTGATCGAAGGCGATGCCCATCGCGACAGCGGCATCGGTCCACGCGCGCGCGGCAAGCGGCTCCGTGTCGAGCATGAGCCCGTCCACGTCGAAGATCACGGCGGCGGGACGCCGCGTCATTCGACGAACCGCCCGCCACGGATGCGATAACCCGTCTTGCGCAGGCCAGCGAGGGCTTGCACCGCATGCGCGTGCGCAATGGCGCAGGCGAGCGCGTCCGCGGCATCGGGCGACGGTGCATCGGGGAGCGCGAGCAGCCGCCGGACCATCTCCTGCACCTGCACCTTCGCGGCCTTGCCGTGGCCGACTACCGCGAGCTTCACCTGCAGCGCCGTGTATTCGGCCACGGGCAGGCGCGCCTGCACGGCCGCGGAGATCGCGGCGCCGCGCGCCTGCCCGAGCAGCAGCGTCGAGTGCGGATTGACATTGACGAAGACCTGCTCCACAGCGACCTCGGTCGGAGCGTGGCGCGCGATCACCTCGGCCAGGTCGTGGAGAATCACGCCCAGGCGTTCCGGCAGCGCGCCATTCCCGGTGCGTACGCAACCGCACGCGATGCACGCGAGGCGGCTGCCCGGCAACGTCGATGACCCCAAAACCCGTCACCCGGAGTCCCGGGTCGATGCCGAGGATGCGGCGCGCGACGGGATGGGAAGCGGGCACCGCTATTCGGCGATGACGGCGGTCGTGTAGACGTCCTGCACGTCGTCGAGTGCCTCGATGGCGTCCAGGAGCTTCTGCATCCGGACGGCGTCCTCGCCGGTCATCTCGACCTCGGTGGAGGGCTTCATCGTCACCTCGGCATAGTCCGGCGAGAAGCCGGCCTTGCCGAGCGCATCCTTCACTGCGACGAAATCGTGGGGGCCGGTGATCACTTCGAGGCTGCCGTCGTCGTTCGCGATCACGTCGTCGGCACCGGCGTCGAGTGCGGCCTCCATCAACCGGTTCTCGTCGGTGCCGGGCGCGAACACGAGCTGCCCGCAGTGTTTGAACAGGAACGCGACCGAGCCGTCGGTGCCGAGATTGCCGCCGTACTTCGAAAGAGCGTGCCGGACGTCGGCGACCGTGCGGATGCGATTGTCGGTCATGCAGTCGACCATCACGGCCGCGCCGTTGATGCCGTAGCCCTCGTAGCGCACTTCCTCGTAGTTGACGCCCTCGAGCTCACCCGCGCCCCGCTTGGCCGCGCGTTCGATCGTGTCCTTCGGCATGTTCTGCGCGGTCGCCTTGTCCACGGCGAGTCGGAGCCGCGGGTTCATCGCCGGATCGGCGCCGCCCATCTTCGCAGCCACGGTGACTTCGCGGATCAGGCGGGTGAAGATCTTGCCGCGTTTCGCGTCGGTGGCGGCTTTGCGATGCTTGATGTTCGCCCACTTGCTATGGCCCGCCATGATCGTTCCGCCCGTTCCTGCCACGAAACGGAAATTATACCGACCGCCCCACAGGTTCGCGGCCTCAGACGAGACCCTGCTGCTTCAGGAACTTCTGCAGCAGCGCAAGACGCATCGCGCTGTCGTTGATCTCGAGCATGCCCTGCTTGATCGACAGCGGCAGCGGGAGGACCTCGGCGAGGCGGTAGCCGACCCAGGAAGCATCGTCGAACGCGTGGGTCTCGGGGAACTGGTGCCGGCCGACGCGTGCGGCGACGAGCTCGAGCAGCTTCGCGAGCGGCGCAAACTCCGATCCGAGCGCAACGGCGGGCTCGGCCGGAATGCGCGTCGCCTCGGCGACGAGGAGGCCGTCCGCCTCGACACGTTGCGAGCGCACGAGGAAGCGCTCGCCGCCCTTGGCGGTGACATGAAGGATCCCGAGTTCGGGCATGTCCCACGAAGCGATCGTCGCCTGCGTGCCGACGCCGGCGAAATCGGGTGGAGCGGTTCGGTCCAGCGCGACCTCCTCGCCCCGCGTGATGAGGCACACGCCGAAGGGCAGGTCGCGCGCGAGGCACCCTTTCGCCATCGCGATATAGCGTTGCTCGAAAATCCGCAGCGGCAGGACGCCGCCCGGGAACAGCACTGTCTTCAGAGGAAAGAGCGGGATCTCGAGCGAATCGCGCACGGGTGTTCCGGTGCGACGGGACGGCATCAGGCCGACTGGGTGCCGGCGGCGCTGCCGCCGGCAGCGCGACCTTCGCCCCAGCGCGGGCCCAGGCGGTGCGCAACGCCCAGCTGATCGAGCACCCGCGCGACGACGAAGTCCACGAGATCCGCCACGTTTCGCGGCCGATCGTAGAACCCGGGGGAGGGGGCACCGATCGCGGCGCCGGCACGCGCGAGCTTCAACATGTTCTCGAGGTGGATCGCAGACAGCGGAGTCTCGCGCGGCACCAGCACCAGCGGGCGCCGCTCCTTCAACATGACGTCGGCGCTGCGCTCGATCAGGTTGTCGGCGAGGCCGCCGGCGATTGCGCCCAGCGCACCCATCGTGCACGGACAGATCGCCATCGCGTCGGCAGCATTGGAGCCCGAGGCGATCGGCGCCATCCAGTCGTCATGACCGAATACCGTGAGCGTGCCCTCGCGCGCGCCGAAGCGTGCGGCGAGCGCTCGGGTCGCTTCGCGTGGCTGCACCGGCAGCACGAGATCGCACTCCTGCTTCGCCACGATCTGCGCGGCGGGCGAGTAGACGAGCCAGACCCGGCAGCCCGCCGCAAGCAGCGCTTCCAGCAAGCGCAGCCCGTACGGCATCCCCGACGCGCCGGTGAAGGCGAGCGTGACGACGGCCGGCGCGCTCATCGGCTCAGAGCTCGCGGTGTCGCGTCAGGACCTGGTAGCGGGGCGAGAACGCCCGCGCCAGCCGTTCGGCGAGATAGACGGAACGGTGCCGGCCGCCGGTGCATCCGATCGCAACCGTCAGGTAGTTGCGATTGTCGCGCGCGTAATCAGGAAGCCAGCTGCCGACGAAATGGTAGATGTCGTTGTACATCCGCTCCACCTCCGGCGCGCGCTCGAGAAATTCGACGACTGCCGCATCGCGTCCGGTCAGCGGCTGCAGCGCCGGCTCGTAGTGCGGGTTGGGCAGGCAGCGAACGTCGAATACGAGATCGGCGTCGAGCGGAATGCCGTGCTTGTAGCCGAACGATTCGAAGAGCAGCGTGAGGCGCGACGCGTCGACGCTGACGAAATCCTTGATCCAGTTGCGCAGTGCGGCCGCCGGCAGCTCGGTCGTGTCGAACGTGAAGCCGAGAGGGCGGACTTCCTCGAGCAGCCCACGCTCGTGCTCGATTGCTTCTGTCAGCGTGCGATCGTCGCCCGAGAACGGATGCCGCCGGCGCGTTTCCGAAAACCGCTTCACGAGCTCGGGCGTCGTCGCGTCGAGGTAAAGGAAACGTACCTTCCAGCCGGCTTCCTTGAGCGTGTCGATCGTTGCCGCGAGGCCGGCGAGCCCCGGCTGCGCCTTGACATCGAGCGCGATCGCGAGTCGGTATCGACTCGACCGCGCGACATGGTCGGCCGTCGCGGGGACCAGAGGCAGCGGCAGGTTGTTGACGGTGTAGTACCCGGAGTCCTCGAGCGCGCCCAGCGCGACATTCTTGCCGGATCCGGACAGGCCGCCTATGAGCAACAGGTCCATCATAATCAAACGCCCCGTCGCTTTTGCGGGACCGTGCGGGCGGGCTTGGCTCGCTGTCGCTCGCCCGCCTCGCTCAGTCGTCGGCCTCTTCCACATGGCTCTCTGTTCCAAGGCCGGACCAACGGCCGATCTCCGTCGCTCGGCGCCGGGCGGCCTCCGGACCGTTGGTATTTCGCGTTATACCTCACCGTCGGCCGCCGCCCGCGCTCGCAGACGCGAGCTTCGCTCCTTGGCTTCGCCCTGCGCGCGCGGGCGTCCTCGGGCCTTGGCTCGCTCTCGCTCGCCCGCCTCGCTCAGTCGCCCTCATCCATCAGTTTTTGCTGGCGTTCGATGAATTCCCGCGTGCTGTCGATGCCGCGCTGATTCAGCACGAAATTGCGGACCGCCGCCTCGACCAATACCGCGAGGTTGCGACCGGCGGCGACGGGGATCGTCACCTTGCGCACCGGAACGTCGAGGATCTCCTGGTAGGTCGCGTTGACCTGCAACCGGTCCAGCTCCGAGAACGCCTCGTTGCTGTGGTCTTCCAGGTGGACCATCAGCTTGAGGAGCTTCCGCGGCCGCACTGCGGTCTCGCCGAAGATCGTACGGATGTTGAGAATGCCGATGCCGCGGACCTCGAGGAAGTCGCGCAGCACACCAGGGCAGCGGCCTTCGAGCGTATCAGGTGAGATCCGATAGATCTCGACGATGTCGTCCGCGACGAGGCCGTTGCCGCGCGAGATGAGCTCGAGCGCGAGTTCGCTCTTGCCGATCGCCGATGCGCCAGTGATCAGCACGCCCATCTCGAGGACGTCCAGGAACACGCCGTGGAGCGTCGTTGATTCCGCGAGCACGCGCGAGAGGTAGAGCCGGATTACCTCGACCAGGTGCGGCGACGGCTGCGCGGAGGAGAAGAGCGCGACGTGCTGCGCCTCGCATTTGGCGCTGAGCACGGACAGCACCTCCTCGCCGTTGGCCACGACGATCGCGACGAGTTCCGTGGCGAACAACCGGTCGATCGACTCGGCGCGCGCCGCCTCCGGGAGCGCGCGCAGCCACGCCATCTCCGCCGCGCCCAGGATCTGGAGGCGGAACGGATGGATGAAGTTCATGTGGCCGACCTGGCCAATCGTCGGACGAAGCGCGGCGTCGCCGGTCAGCACGCGGCTCCCGCCTTGGCGGCCGGCGAGCCAGCTCAGCCCGAGCCGGGCTTCATTGTCGGCGAAGAAGCGGTCGATGCTGACCTGCCGCACCATGCCGGCTGGGCCGGTCATCCGCCACCTGCCCGTCGGCTGGGCCGGCTCATCCGCTACCCCACGTCCGGAACACCTCGTGCAGCGATGGCGCGTCGGCGGCGGCTGCGAGCGCGTCGCGGAACTTCTTCTCGGAGAACATCTGCGCGAGCTCGGACAGAAGCTGCAGATGTTGCTCGGTCGCGTGCTCCGGCACAAGCAATACGAAGACGTTGCCAACGGGGCGTCCGTCCGGTGCGTCGAACGCGATCGGTGTCCTGAGGCGCGCGAAAGCGCCGCGCGCCTGCGTCAGTCCCTTGATGCGACCGTGCGGAATCGCGATGCCCTGTCCCAAGCCAGTCGAGCCCAGCTTTTCGCGCGCCTGGAGGCTTCCCACGACCTGCGCGCCGTCGAGCCCGTTGCCGCTCGCGAACAGCCGCCCGAACGCCGCGAACAGGTCGCCCTTGGACCGAGCGTCAAGGTCGGCGAGTACGTTGCCCGCAGGCAAAAGGTCCGCGATCGGGTTCATGGGGCGGGGCTCGGCGCAGCGCGCGCTGCCGGGCGCGGCGAGGTGGATCGAGGCGTGGCGTGCCGCCGATCCGCCTGCGCGATCATACGCTCTCGGGGAGCGATCGCGCGCTAGCCGTTCGCCGGCCCCGGCGCACTGGCGCCCGGTGCAGGCTTCGCCTCGCCGGCTGCGACGTCGCGCTTGATCGCGGCGCCTTCGCGGACGTGCTCCGCGCGTTTTTCCTTGTGCTTGACCACCTGCCGGTCGAGCTTGTCGATCAGGATGTCGATCGCCGCGTACATGTCCGCTTCGATGGCTTCGCAGTGGATGTCCTTGCCTCGGGTGTGCAAGTTGACCTCGACCTTGTGCTCAAGCTTGTCCACCGCCAGCACCACATTCACGTCGATCACGTGATCGAAATGTCGCGTGACGCGATCGAGTTTCCCGATGATGTAGTCGCGCAGCGCGGGCGTGATGTCGAGATGGTGGCCGGTGAGGTTGAGGTTCATACCGCTCTCCTGGATGACGCCGGTGAGGGGGCGGCGCGGACCCGGATCAGGGCGCGCGTCGTAGGTTGACGGGAGGAATCGATAGCGCTTCCCGGTATTTCGCGATTGTCCTGCGGGCGACGAGGATGCCTTGGTCCCCCAGCAAATCGGCGATCCGGCTGTCGGTCAGCGGCGCCTTCGGATTCTCGGCGCCGATCAGTTGCTTGATCAGAGCCCGGATGGCCGTGGCCGAAGCCGCGCCACCGGTGTCGGTCGCCACATGGCTGCCGAAGAAGTACTTGAGCTCGTACGTGCCGCGCGGGCTGAGCATGAACTTCTGGGTCGTCACCCGCGAAATCGTCGATTCGTGGAGGTCGAGCATGTCGGCGATCTCGCGCAGGACCATGGGTCGCATCGCGACCTCGCCGTGCTCGAAGAAGCGCCGCTGCCGCTCGACGATCGCCTGGGCAACGCGCAGGATGGTTTCGAAGCGTTGCTGGACGTTGCGGATGAGCCACTTCGCTTCCTGCAGTTGCGCCGCGAGCTGCTGGTTCGACGTGTCGCGGTTGCGCGTCAGGATGTCGGCGTAGATCCGATTCAAGCGCAGCTTCGGCATCGCTGCTTCGTTGAGCGACGCCGTCCGACTTGCCCCGGAACTTGCGCACGACGACGTCCGGAATCACGTAGTTCGCCTCGGACTTGGCGAATGACCCGCCGGGACGAGGGTTCAAGCTTGTGATGAGCGTGCGCACGGCGCGCACGCCGGCATCGTCGACGTGGAGCAGCCGCTTCAGTTTCGTGAAGTCGCGCGCCGCGAGCAGCGGCAGATGGTCGGCGACGACCTTGAGCGCCTCGGCTCGGAACGGTGTCGACGCGGGGAGCGCCTTGAGCTGCAGCGTGAGGCACTCGGCAGCGTCGCGCGCGCCGAGCCCGGGCGGCTCGAAGCTCTGCACGTAGCGGAGCGCGATCGACAATTCGTCGGGATCGAGTTCGAGCTCGGCGGGGAAGAGCTCGGCGATCTCTTCGAGCGGCGTATGGAGGTAACCGTCATCGTCGAGCGCATCGATCAGCGCGGCGACGATGTGCCGGTCGCGCAGCGGGAGGTTGAGCTCGGCCAGCTGGCGCAGCAGATGGTCGCGCAACGAGCTTGCCGCAACCTGCTGCGGGAAGAAGCCATCGTCGTCGTCCGTGGTACTGCTCGAGCCCCAGTCGCCGTCGCCGGACGAATAGTCTTCGAAGTCCGCGCGATCCACATTCTCGGCGTCGCCGTCACCGCTTGCCTGACGATCCGTCGCGGCGTGGCTTTCCTCGCGCTCGGCGCGCGGCGGCTCGGGCGTCGCGGCACTGACGTGCGCCAGCGGCGCCGGCTCCTCATCGCCTTCGGCTTTTTCGAGCAGCGGATTCTCCTGCAGCATCCGCTCGACCTCGGCGTTGAGCTCGACGGTCGAGAGCTGCAGCAGCCGGATCGACTGCTGCAGTTGCGGCGTCAGCGTGAGGTGCTGCGAGAGCTTGAGCTGGAGGGTCTGCTTCATGCGTGGGCAGTGCGGGACTCAGAGCCGGAAGTGCTCTCCGAGATAGACCTTGCGCACGGCTTCATTATAGACAATCTCCCCCGGCGCGCCCGAGGCGAGCACGCGGCCCTCGTTGATAATATACGCCCGATCGCAGATGCCGAGCGTCTCGCGCACGTTGTGGTCGGTGATGAGCACGCCGATGCCGCGCGCCTTCAGGAAGCCGATGATTTTCTGGATGTCGAGCACCGCGATCGGGTCGACGCCGGCGAACGGCTCATCCAGCAGGATGAACCGTGGCCGCGTCGCGAGCGCCCGGGCAATCTCGACCCGCCGCCGCTCCCCGCCGGACAACGACAGCGCCGGCGCGTCGGCCAGATGCGAGATCGACAGGTCCTCGAGCAGCGCGTCGAGCCGGTTCGACAGCGCATCCTGATCGAGGTCCTGCAACTCAAGGATTGCGCGGACGTTCTGCGCGACGGTGAGCTTGCGAAAAATGGACGCTTCCTGTGGCAGATAGGAGAGTCCGAGGCGGGCGCGCGTGTGGATCGGCAGCCGTGAGAGCTCGCGGCCGTCGAGCTCGATACGCCCGCCGTCGGCGGCTACGAGCCCGACGATCATGTAGAAGCACGTGGTCTTGCCCGCGCCGTTCGGACCCAGGAGCCCGACGACCTCGCCGCTCCCGACGTCCAGCGACACATCGTGGACTACAGTTCGTGCCTTGTAACGCTTTTCGAGCTGGGCAACCGCAAGCCTGCTCGCCGGCCGCCGCTCCTCCGCGCCTCCATCGACAATCATCGGGACGTGTTCGGCGCGAGCTCGCCCGCGGGCTTGAGTGGTGCGGGAGGCGCGGCCTCGGCCGGCGCCTTCGTCTCCGAAGCCTTGTCCGGTTCCTTGGGCGCGTCTTTCGCTTTGCCGGGCACGAGCGGCGTGTCCGATTTCGGCTGGAAGACGCCGCGCACGCGCGAGCCCGGGCCGGCCGCATTCGCGGCTGCTGCAGTGTCGGCCCGGCCCTCGGCCTTGAAGACCTCAGTGGCCGCGTTGTACGAAATGTAGTTGCTGCGGATCTCGTCCTGTCCGCGCCGCAGGAGCGCGCGATCGTACAGCTCGACGAATTCCCGCGCTCCATCGTACTCGACGCGCTGCGCGTAGGCCTCATAGTATTCGTCGGAGCCATCGCGCTTCTGGCGCACGGTCACCGGATTGCCGTACGCGGTCGCCGAGACCGAGTTGTCGGGGTTCTGCCGGAAATCGATGCGATCCGCACGGATCGACAACGTGCCTTGCGTGATGACGACATTGCCGGAAAGCGCGCCCTTCTTGGTCTGATAGTTCACGTCGCCCGTGTCGGCCGAGTAGTTGATCGGTTTTTCCTTGTCGGCCTTCTCGGCACGTGCAGACGGCACGCCGGCCGACAGCGCAAGCGCGGCGGCGATGATGGAGAACAGCAGGGGACGGACGTTCACTTGGGGGCGATTTCCGGCGACAGCGTGCCGCGAACGCCCGAGCGGAGCTTGATCGTCCGCGCCTCGTTGTCGACCACCATCCCGTTGGCGTGAATTATTCCACGCGGCTCCTCGACCGTCACCGGGCCTTCGGTCTCGGCGCGTCCTTTTTTTGGAACGACCTTGAGCGTGTCGGCGGTGAGCGTGACCGGGCCTCGCAGGCCCTCGCTCGACGGCGCGTCCTCGGGCAGCGCGTCGCGTCTCGCGTGCACGTTGCCCTTGAACATCACGATCTCGCGGTCACCCGACAGCGTGCCGGCATCGGCCTCGACCGACATGCGCGGGCGGCCGGGATCGGTGAGCGCAAGCGACGGGGAGACAAAGTCGACGCTTTCGTCGTCCGGATGATGCTCGGCGCGCTGCGCCGACAGCGATTGGCGGGGGCGCCCGTCGGCGTCGAAACTGACGGCGCGAAAATTCTCGATGAACATGTCGGCGTCGTGGCGCATGTTGCCGTCGCGCCGCGCGGTGTCGGCCTGGATCTGCGCGTCGAGCCAATAGGTGAGCGCCGCGAGGCCGCCCAGCAGGAGCACGGGCGACCACGATACGAGCCGGTCGAGGAGGGCGGCTTTGCGAATCATGTGCGTGCCTTTCAATCAGCCCCGAACGCCGCGATCCGCGAAGCGAGCGCATCCTGGGCGGCCAGTATCAAGTCGCAGACTTCGCGCACGGCTCCGCAACCTCCGTCGGCGCGCGTGACGTAGTGGGCGCGCTCGCGCACCGGCAGCGGGGTGTGCGGGACGCACACGGCCAGGCCACAGCGGGTGAAGATCGGCAAATCCGGCAGGTCGTCGCCGATGTGCGCGCACGCGCTGGGCTCGAGGCCGAGCTCGCGGCGCATCGTTTCCCACGGCGCGAGCTTGTCCTCGGTGCCCTGTACGAGCCGGGTGATTCCGAGCGCGCGCGCGCGGTGCGCGACTGCCGGCGCGCTGCTGCCGGTGATCCACGCGACGGCGACGCCGGCGTGCGCGAGCATCTTGAGCCCGACCCCATCGAGGCAGTGGAACGACTTCAGCTCGGTACCGTCGTCGAGGTAGTAGATGCGGCCATCGGTGAGCACCCCGTCGACGTCGCAGGTGAGGAGGCGGATCCCGCGTGCGCGGAGCGCAACGCCGTCGCCGTGGGCCGCCGCCATCAGATCACCCGCGCGCGGAAGAGATCGTGCAAGTGCAATGCGCCCTGCAGCCGGCCGTCGCCGTCGACCACGAGCAGCGCCATGACCTTGGGCGGTGTTTCCATCAGGTCGACGCAGTCGATCGCGAGGCGGTCCGGAGCGATCGTGCGGGGCGCGCGCGTCATCACGTCCGCGACGCGCACGGTCTTGAGATCGCGCACGCGGTCGAGGCAGCGACGCAGGTCGCCGTCGGTGAAGATGCCGGTGACCCGGCCGTCGCGCTCGACGATCGTGGTCATCCCCATGCCCTTGCCGCTCATCTCGACGACCGCGTCGCCGAGCGTGGCGTCGACGCCGACCATCGGCAGCTCCGAGCCCGTGCGCATCACGTCGCGCACCCGCGTGAGCAGCCGCCGGCCGAGCGCGCCGCCCGGATGCGCGCGCGCGAAGTCGTCGACCGAGAAGCCGCGCGCATCGAGCAGCGCCAGCGCGAGCGCGTCCCCGAGTGCCAACGCCGCCGTGGTGCTCGCCGTCGGCGCGAGGCCCAAAGGACACGCCTCCGCGTCGACCGCCGCGTCGAGGTGCACGTCGGCCGACTGCGCGAGCGACGAAGATTCATTGCCGGTCAATGCGATGATCGCCGCACCCTGACGCTTCAGATGCGGTGTGAGCAGCATGAGCTCGTCGGTCTCGCCCGAATTCGACAGCATCAGCACGACGTCGTCGGGCGTGATCATCCCCATGTCGCCGTGCGACGCCTCCGCCGGATGCACGAAGAACGCGGGGGTGCCCGTCGAAGCGAGCGTCGCCGCGAGCTTGCGGGCCACGTGACCCGACTTGCCGATCCCCGAGACGACGACACGGCCGCGGCAATTCATGATCATCGCGACCGCGGCCACGAACGGGCCGCCGAGTCGCGCCGCGAGCCCGGCGATCGCCGCCGCTTCGGTCGCAAGCACGTCGCGCGCGAGGGCCAGGGCGCGCGTCGCGTCGACCGCGCCGCCGGAATCCGGCGCGGCCTCGGCACGGGCGTGCGGAGCAGTGGCACTCATCGGTGAAAGTATACCCCGAGCACGCACTCGTTTCGCCGCAGCGCGAGGGAAGACCGCCTTACTCGCTGTGCTACATTGACCCGCATGCGAAACCGGCGTGCGCAACGATGCCGCAGACGCTCGAGCTGATCCTGCTCCTGCTCGGCGCGGCGGTGATCGCGGTCGTCGTCTGTCGCCAGTTCCGGTTACCGCCGATCCTGGGCTACCTGATGGTCGGTCTCGCCGTCGGTCCGCACGCGCTCGCATGGGTTCCCGATTCCGCCGACGTCCGCGACCTGGCCGAGTTCGGCATCGTGTTCCTCATGTTCTCGATCGGCCTCGAATTCAGCCTGCCACAGTTGAAGTCCATGCGGCGCGCCGTGTTCGGGCTCGGCCTCGCGCAGGTGACCATTACCACCGCGGTCGCGATGATCATCCTGCATTTCCTCGGCTATGGATGGCAGTCCGGCTTCGCGCTCGGGGGTATGCTCGCGATGAGCTCGACCGCGATCGTCTCGAAGATGCTTGCGGAGCGGATGGAGCTCGCCACGCCGCACGGCCGCGACGTGATGGGGATTTTGCTGTTCCAGGACCTGGCGGTGGTCGCGTTTCTGATCGTCATCCCCTCGCTGGGCAAGACCGGCGGCGAAGTTGCCAGTGAGCTCGGCGTCGCGGTGCTCAAGGCAGCGGCCGTGCTGGCCGTCATTCTGTTCGCGGGGCAGGCGCCCATGCGCGCGTGGTTCCACGTCGTGGCGCGCCAGAAAAGCCCCGAGCTCTTCATGCTCAATCTGCTGCTCGTGACGCTCGGCCTCGCAGCGCTCACGGAGCTCGCGGGGCTTTCGCTCGCGCTGGGCGCATTCCTGGCCGGGATGCTGATCGCCGAGACCGAGTACCGCTACCAGGTCGAGGAGGACATCAAGCCGTTCCGCGACGTGCTCCTGGGCCTGTTCTTCGTCACGGTCGGCATGTTTCTCGACCTGCACGTGGTCGCCGTCCACTGGCTGTACGTCCTGTTGCTGCTCGGGCTGGGCGTCTTTGCCAAGATCGTGCTCATCGTCATCCTGGCGCGCCTGTTCCGCGCGCCGCTGGGGGCGGCGCTGCGGACGGGCTTCTATCTCGCACAGGCAGGCGAGTTCGCGCTGGTGATGCTCGCGCTCGCAGTGGAGAACGGGATCCTCGGACCGCCGCTCACGCAGGCCGTGCTGGCGGCGATGGTGCTGTCGATGCTCACCTCGCCCTTTGTCATCCATTTCGCCGAGCCGGTGGTGCGCAAGTTGACCGCGAACGACTGGCTCGACCGCGCGGCCCAGATCACGCGCATCGCGGCGACGACGATGGCGCGGCAGGACCACGTGATCATCTGCGGCTACGGTCGGAGCGGACAGAACCTCGCGCGGCTGCTCGAGGCCGAGGACATCCAGTTCATCGCGCTCGACTCCGACCCCGAGCGCGTACGCGAGGCGACCGGGGAGGGCGGCAGCGTCGTCTACGGGGATGCGGGGCGCAAGGACGCGCTGTCGGCTGCGGGCCTCGGGAAGGCGCGCGCTGTCGTCATCACGTTCGCGGACACGCCCACAGCGCTCAAGATCCTCCACCACATCCATGCGGCGCGCCCCGAGCTGCCTGTCGTCGTGCGGACGCTTGACGACAACGAGCTCGACCGGCTGATGAAAGGCGGTGCGACGGAGGTCGTGCCGGAAGTGCTCGAAGGCAGCCTGATGCTCGCGACCCACTCGCTGCTACTGCTGGGCGTGCCGCTCAATCGGGTGCTGAAACGTATCCGCGTGATTCGCGAAGAGCGCTACAGCCTTTTCCGCGGCTTCTATCGCGGCGTGTCCGATGCAGGTGATGCCGCCGAAAGCCTGCAGCCGCGACTCCACTCGGTGCTCCTGCCTGACCGTGCCGGTGCGATCGGCCGCTCGCTGGCCGAGATCCAGCTCGCAGACGTCGTCGAAGTGACCGGCGTGCGCCGCAAAGGAGCGCGTTCGCAACGGCCCGGACCCGACTGGGTGTTCGAGGTCGGCGACGTCGTCGTCCTGTTGGGCGCGCCCGACAAGCTCGCGAAAGCGGAACAGAGGCTGCTCAAGCGCTGAGAGCGGTGGCGGTTGCGCCCGCGCCGCGCCGTGCAGCACAATCGGGCAAGGCCCGGCGGTTGATTCGCGGCGCATTGGACACAATTGCTGGAACCACGCTCCGCGTCGTGTTGCGTGGCCTCACATTGAATACGTTCGGGCCGGTCATCGCGAACATTGGCATCAACATCGAACCTGTCGACGACTCGGAGATCCTGATCGAACGCGTCGCGATCGGCGGATTTTCGCAGTTCGGGATTGCGATGGGGTTCGGCGTCGCATCCAACCGGACACGGCTGCGTGTCTTGCACTCGGACATCCGCGTCCACGCCAGCGGCCTGCTCGTGAACGGATTCAGTGACGTCCTTCTAGAACGCGTGCGGATCAGCGCCGACGATGGGATCGGTGTGTATGTCGGACTGGGTGCGAATGTTCATGTCCGCGATAGCATTGTGGACGGCGGAGGCGGCGCCAACGCGCCGTCGCTGGGTACATATGGCCTGTATGTGGAAACGAACGCGCCGAGGATCACGTCGGTGCTCGTCGAGCGCAGCTCGATCCGCGGATTCGGGACGGGCGTCCACATTCAGGCAGTCATGCCCGGAGTCGATCGTTTTGTCGCCACAATCTCCGATAGCGTCATCAGCGACAACGATCAGGGGATCGAGACCTTGTGCCTCAATGCGGGCGCCGGCCAATTGTCGATCGTCGACAGCACGATCGCGAACAGTGGTGTTCGGGGCTCCGGTAGTGGAGACGGCGTCTTAGGAACAGGCTCGGGTTGTGCGTTAACCCTGTCCCACAATGTGATCACCGGCAATCGGGAACTTCGATGGTGAACCCGGGAGCCGGATCGTTTGCCACGTTCGGGGACAATCGCGTGCGCGGCAACGGCACCGATACGCCGTCTGGTACGGTCACGGCGGTTCCGACGCGCTGATCCGCTTCGGGATAACGGCTAGCCGGCGGCGGGAACGGACACGCCGGCCGACCGCCTGCCGGCGGGGAGGAGGGGCTGTTACAATCGCCCTTCTTTTCCGCGGCCCTCCGTGCCGTGCCTCGCCGGCGCGGCCGTCCTCGTGTCCTCCTCCTCCGATACCGCAGTCCTGCTCGATTCGGTCACGTTCGGCTACGACGCGGCCTCCACCGTGCTCGACGGGATCTCGATGTCGATCCCACGCGGGAAGGTCGTCGCGATCATGGGCGGGTCCGGTTGCGGCAAGACGACGATCCTGCGGCTCATCGGCGGGCAGCTCCGGCCGCGCTCGGGGCGCGTGATCGTCGACGGCTTGTCGGTACCCGACCTCGAGCGTGAGGAGCTGTTCGCGTTCCGCCGCCGCTTCGGCGTGCTGTTCCAGTTCGGTGCGCTGTTCACCGACCTCACCGTGTTCGAGAACGTCGCGTTCGCGCTGCGCGAGCACACCGAGCTGCCGGAGGAGCTCGTTCGCGATCTCGTGCTGATGAAGCTGCACTCGGTAGGCCTGCGCGGCGCCGCCCAGCTGATGCCCGCCGAGCTATCGGGCGGGATGGCGCGCCGGGTTGCACTCGCGCGGGCGATCGCGCTCGATCCGGTGCTCGTCCTCTACGACGAGCCGTTCGCCGGCCTCGACCCGATTTCGCTCGGCGTGGTCGGGCAGTTGATCCGCAAACTCAACGATGCGCTCGGCATCACGTCGGTCGTGGTCACGCACGACGTCTACGAGTCGATGAGGATCGTCGACTACATGTACTTCGTTTCCGCCGGCCGCATCATCGCCCAGGGCACGCCCGACGAGATGCGATCGACCGCCGACGCTTTCGTGCGCCAGTTCGTCGACGGGCAGCCGGATGGGCCGGTGCCCTTCCACTATCCGGCCCCGCCCTACCGCGACGAGGTGCTCGCCCGTGTCTAGCGCAGCGCAGGACGGCGTCGCTGGAGCGCTGCGGCGACTGGGCGCGTTCGCGACCGGCGGGCTCGCGCGCCTGGGTTACGCGGCGCGCTTCTTCGTCGCGGTCGCGCTCAACACGCCGGCCGCGTTCCGCCGTCTCCATCTCACGCTGCGCGAGATCTATTTCTCGGGCGTGCTGTCGCTCATCATCATCCTCGTCTCGGGCCTCTTTGTCGGAATGGTGCTTGCGCTCCAGGGCTACGACGTGCTGCAGCGCTACGGCGCCGACGAGTCGCTCGGCATCCTGGTCGCGCTGTCGCTCGTGCGGGAACTTGGTCCCGTCGTTGCGGGTCTGCTCTTCGCGAGTCGTGCGGGCAGCGCGGTCACCGCGGAGATCGGGCTCATGAAGGCGACCGAGCAGCTCGCGGCGATGGAAATGATGGCGGTCGATCCGCTTGCCCGGGTCGTGGCTCCGCGCTTCTGGGGCGGCGTCATCTCGATGCCTCTGCTGGCCGCGCTGTTTTCGACGTTGGGCGTGTTCGGTGCGTACCTGGTCGGCGTCCGCCTGATCGGCATCGACGCCGGTGCGTTCTGGGGCAACATGCAGGCGGCAGTCGATTTTCGCGACGACATCATCAACGGCATCATCAAGAGCTTCGTGTTCGGCGCCGCGGTGAGCCTGATCGCCGTATTCGAGGGCTACGACGCGAAGCCGACCGCCGAGGGCGTGTCCAGCGCGACGACGCGCACCGTGGTGGAAAGCGCGCTCGCGATCCTCGCGCTCGATTTCGTCCTGACGGTGTTCATGTTCCACGGCACGAGGACCTGACCGAATGAATCGGAGCACGCTCGATCTCTGGGTCGGACTGTTCGTCGCGCTCGGCATCGGCGCGATCCTGTTTCTTGCGCTGCGCGTGGGCAATCTCGTAACGTTAGGCGGAACGGCCGGGTACCGGCTCGAGGCGCAGTTCGACAACATCGGCGGCCTCAAGATACGCGCGCCCGTGAAGGCGGCGGGCGTCGTCGTCGGCCGCGTCGAGCGGGTCTACCTCGACCCCAAGTCGTATCGTGCGGTAGTCAGCATGCGGATCGACCAGGGCTATGAATTCACCGCCGACACGATCGCCTCGATCCTGACTTCCGGCCTTTTGGGCGAGGTGTATATCGGACTCGACGCCGGCGGCGATACCAGGATGCTCGCGGATGGCGCCACGATTACCAAGACCCAGTCCGCCGTTGTCCTCGAGAAGCTGATCGGGCAGTTCCTGTTCGACAAGGCGGCGGACGGGAGCGCGAAGTGATGCGCGCGCGCCTCGCTGTCGTTGCGGCGATGCTGTGTCTGCTGGTCGGCGGATGTGCGAGCCCGCCCTCGAAGGTCGATCCGCTCGAGCCGATGAATCGCACGCTCTACCAGATTCACGACACGCTCGATTCCGCCGTCGCGAAGCCGGTGGCGGAAGGCTATGTCGCAGTGGTGCCCCAATTCATCCGCACCGCGTTCAGCAACGTCTTCCATAACATCGACGATCTGTTCTCCGCGGTCAACGGGATCTTGTCGGGGAGGTTCGACTCGGCAGGCAACGATCTCGGCCGTGTGATGCTCAACACCCTGGCCGGCGCCGGCGGCCTCATCGACGTTGCCTCCGATGCGGGCATCGAGCGCGGCAACCTGGACTTCGGTACCACCTTCGCGATCTGGGGGATCCCCGCGGGTCCGTACCTCTTCATTCCGCTGTTCGGCCCGACGACGGTGCGCGACGGCACCGGCGTCCTGGTCCGGATCGCCGTCGGCCCGGTCGGATTCCTCCCCGACGTGCCGCTGCGCAATTCGCTCTACGGCGTGGGCTATGTCGACCTTCGTGCGCAGGCGCTCGACGCGGGCGACATCGTCAACCAGGCGGCGATCGACCGGTACACTTTCATCCGCAATGCCTATTTCCAGCGGCGCCGCTACCTGATCTACGGGGGCAAGCCGCCGCCCGAAGCCGAGGACGAGCCATGATCAATCTCCGCGCGCTTGCGCGCGTTCGCGGCGTCGCCGCTTTCGGCCTGTTCGCCATGCTCGCAGCCGTCGCTCTTCCCGTCGCGGCGCAGGAGGCGCCGGACGCGCTGGTGAAGCGCGTGTCGACCGAGGTGCTGACGACGATCAAGGGAGATCCGCAGATCCAGGCGGGCGACATCGCGCACATCCGCGACCTGATCGAGACCAAGCTCGCGCCGCATTTCGACATGATGCGGATGACCGCGCTCGCGATGGGCAAGAACTGGCGAACGGCGACGCCCGAGCAACAGAAGCGGCTTGCCGACGAGTTCAGGACGCTGCTCGTGCGGACGTACTCGACGGCGCTCAACAAATACCGCGACGAAACGATCGACTACAAGCCTTTCCGGATGAATCCGGGCGACACCGACGTGATCGTGCGCACACAGGTCGTGCGCCAGGGCGGCCAGCCGGTGCCGATCGACTACGGCATGGAAAAGACCCCCGACGGCTGGAAAGCCTACGACGTCGTGATCGGTGGCGTCTCGCTCGTCACGAACTACCGCGACGAGTTCAACCAGCAGGTGCAAAGCGGCGGGGTCGACGGCCTCATCAAGACGCTGGCCGACCGCAACAAGGGTGGCGCCGCCAAATGACGTCCTCGCCCGATGCGGCTCCGGCGCGGAGCTTCGTGGCCGACACGGGCGGTGCGCGCTGGTCATACGAAGGACCGCTCACGTTCGACGAAGCAGGGCCGGTGCTGACAGCGTCACAGGCGCTGGCGTTACCCCGCGACGGCGAAATCGATCTTGCCGGAATCGGCGCGTTCGATTCGGCAGCGGTCGCGGTGCTCGTCGCCCTCGCGCGCCGTGCGGCGCGCGAGGGACGGATGCTTCGCTTCGCCGGTCTGCCGCCGGGTCTAAGCGCGCTGGCCGAGCTCTACGGCGTCCGGGACTTCCTGCCCGGCTGAATCGGCTGCTGCGCGCACGCCGGGCGGACCTCGCGCTCTCTTTTCCTCTCGCCCGCCGCTGTCATGCCCCCCGCCGTCGAATTCGTCGAAGTCTCCCGCCGCTTCGGCAGCGTGCAGGCGTTGAGCGGGGTGAGCCTCACGGTCGAGGAAGGCGAGTTCTTCGGGCTGCTGGGCCCCAATGGCGCCGGCAAGACGACGCTGATCTCGATTGCCGCAGGGCTCACGCGGGCCGACGCGGGCACGGCGCGCATCAAGGGACACGACGTCGTTCGCGACTATCGCGCCGCACGGCGGGCGCTGGGCGTCGTGCCGCAGGAGCTCGTGTTCGATCCGTTCTTTTCGGTCCGCGAAACGCTCCGAATCCAGTCCGGCTATTTCGGCATCCGCGACAACGACGCGTGGATCGACGAGATCCTGCATCACCTCGACCTTGCCGGAAGAGCAGACGCCAACATGCGCTCGCTCTCGGGCGGGATGAAACGACGCGTGCTCGTCGGCCAGGCGCTCGTGCACAAACCGCCCGTGATCGTGCTGGACGAGCCGACCGCGGGCGTCGACGTCGAACTCCGGCAGAGCCTGTGGGCCTTCGTCCGCAAGCTCAATCGGGACGGGCACACGATCATCCTCACCACGCACTATCTCGAGGAGGCCGAGGCATTGTGCGGCCGCATCGCAATGCTGAAGGCGGGGCGTGTCGTCGCGCTCGATACGAAGCAGAACCTGCTTTCGCGCTACCCGGGGATCACCGTGCGACTCGTCGCTGATCGCGTGCCCGCCGCCTGGCGCTCGCGCGTGCTCCGCGAGGAAGGCGGCGCGCATTTCGTCGGGCTCGAGCGCTACGAGGACCTCGAGGCGCTGCTCGCCGCGCTCAGGGACGAGGGCGTGACGATTCGCGAGCTCGCGCTCCTCGAGGCCGATCTCGAAGACGTGTTCCTCAAGATCATGGGCGGCGACCTTCGCCAGACGACGGCGGAGGCGGCATGACGCGGGTGATGGGCGCGGGCTGGCTCACGCTCTTCTACAAGGAGCTTCTGCGCTTCTGGAAGGTCGCGTTTCAGACGATTGCGGCGCCGGTGCTGACCGCGCTGCTCTACCTGCTCATCTTCTCGCACGTGCTGGAGGACCGCGTGACCGTCTTCGGCGGGCAGGTGCGTTATACGGCGTTCCTGATCCCCGGGCTCGTGATGATGTCGGTGCTGCAGAACGCCTTCGCCAACTCGAGCTCGTCGTTGATCCAGTCGAAGATCACCGGCAACCTGATCTTCATGCTGCTCCCGCCGCTGTCGCCGCTCGACCTGTATGCCGCCTACGTGCTGGGCGCGATGGTGCGCGGCCTCGTCGTGGGCGCGGGCGTCTTCGCCGTCACCGTCATGTTCGTGCCGTCGCTCCTCGCGCTGCCGCATCCGTTCTGGGCGCTCGCGTTCGCCTTCCTGGGCAGCGGGATCCTGGGCACGCTCGGCCTTATCGCCGGCATCTGGGCCGACAAGTTCGATCAGCTGGCCGGCTTCCAGAACTTCATCATCGTGCCCCTCACGTTCCTGTCGGGCGTGTTCTACTCGATTCACTCGCTGCCTCCGTTCTGGCAGGCGCTGTCTCACTGGAACCCGTTCTTCTATATGATCGACGGCTTCCGTTTCGGGTTTTTCGGCCAGTCGGACGTGCCGCCGGCGGCTTCTCTCGCCCTCGTCGCCGGCTGCGCTGCCGCGCTGTCGGCGCTCGCACTCGCGCTGCTCGCCCGCGGCTGGAAGCTGCGGTACTAGCACCCCTTATCGATGGCCACCGCTGAATCAATCGAACGGGCGATCGCAGCGGGCCTCGCGTGCGAGCACGTTGCGGTCCAGGGCGACGGCCACCATTGGGAAGCGCTCATCGTCAGCGCGCGCTTCGAGGGGTTGCCCCGGGTGCGCCAGCATCAGCTGGTCTACGCGGCGCTCGGCGACGCGATGCGCGAGGAGATCCACGCGCTGTCGATGACGACGCTCACGCCGGCGCAATGGGCGGCGGCACGGAAAGCCTGAGGTGGATCGCCTCGTCATCGAAGGCGGCCGCCCGCTCGGCGGCGAGGTTCGCGTCTCGGGCGCGAAGAACGCCGCTTTACCGCTGCTGTGCGCATCGCTGCTCACGGCGGAGCCGGTGATCCTGACCAACGTGCCGCGTTTGAACGACGTGCGCACGATGCAGACATTGCTCGCGCAGATGGGCGTCCGGCTCGACACGCGCGAAGCGGGTACGGTCGCGCTCGACGCGTCGGCGATCGACTGGCCGCTCGCACCCTACGAGCTCGTCAAGACGATGCGCGCGTCGATCCTGGCGCTCGGCCCGCTGGTCGCGCGGAGCGGTGAAGCACGCGTTTCGCTCCCCGGAGGCTGCGCGATCGGTCTGCGGCCGGTCGATCAGCACGTCAAGGGACTCGAGGCGATGGGCGCCGAGATCGACCTCGAGCACGGCTACATCAGTGCGCGCGCGAAGCGGCTTGCGGGTACGCGCTTCGTATTCGACCTGGTGACCGTCACCGGCACCGAGAATCTGATGATGGCCGCCACGCTCGCCCTGGGCACGACGACCCTCGAGAACGCCGCGCGCGAGCCCGAGATCGTCGATCTCGCGCGCTGCCTCACGGCGATGGGGGCGCGGATCACCGGCGCAGGTTCCGATCGCATCACGATCGAAGGCGTCGCCAAGCTGCACGGCACCACGCATTCGATCATGCCCGATCGGATCGAAACGGGAACGTTCCTGGCCGCGGTCGTGGCCGCCGGCGGCGAAGCCACGCTCGCCGGGACCCAGGCCGACACGCTCGATGCGGTGGCGACGAAGCTCGTGGAGGCGGGTGCGACCATCACCGCGACGGCCGATACGATCCGCATCGCACGCCGCAGTCCGCTCGCAGCATTCACGCTGCGCACGGCGCCATACCCGTCGTTTCCGACCGACATGCAGGCGCAGATGATGGCCGTGGCGGCGTGTGCCGATGGAACATCGACGATCACCGAGACGATCTTCGAGAACCGGATGATGCACGTGCAGGAGCTGACGCGGCTCGGCGCCGACATCGACGTCGAGGGCAGCACCGCGATCGTCCGCGGCGTACCGAAGCTGACCGGGGCAACGGTCATGGCCACCGACCTGCGTGCCTCCGCGTGCCTCGTGATTGGCGGGCTCGTGGCCGCCGGCGAAACGACGATCGACCGGATCTATCACCTCGATCGCGGCTACGAGAGGATCGAGGACAAGCTGTCGGCGCTCGGCGCGCGGATTCGCCGCGAGCGTGTCACGCCGGAATGAGGCGGGCGCTACGACCGCCATGACGGATCTTCGCGAATCGCCGCTCGGTCATGCGACGACGTGGGCCGAAGGGTACGACGCCGGCCTCCTGTTCCCGGTCGAGCGCGCGCCGCTACGCGCGGAATTGGGGCTGTCCGATCCGCTGCCGTTTCGCGGCATCGACGTCTGGAACTGCTACGAGCTGTCGTGGCTCGATGCGAGCGGCAAGCCGGAGATCGCCGTGGCGACGTTCGAGGTGCCGGCGGACTCTCCGCGCATCGTCGAGTCGAAGTCGGTCAAGCTCTACCTGACCGCGCTCAACCTCGTCCGCTTCGCTTCGCGTCGTGAGGTGGCAGCGACCATCGAACGCGATCTTGCCGCGGCCACAGGCGCCGCAGTCGCCATCGCGCTGAACGGGCCGGAAGCGTTCGGGTCTCTGCCGCGCGCCGAGCTGGCGGGCGCCAGCGTGGACGCCGTGCCGCTCGAAGCAGTCGACGAGGGACCGGACCCCGACGTCCTACGCGCCGATGGCGCACCCGTCTCCGAAGCACTCGTCACCCGGCTCTTCCGCTCGGTGTGCCCGGTCACCGGTCAGCCCGACTACGCGAGCCTGCAGCTTCGCTATCGCGGTGCTCGAATCGACCGCGGACGGCTGCTGCGCTATTTCGTCTCGTTTCGCCGGCATCCCGGGTTCCACGAGCACTGCGTCGAGCGGATCTTCGCGGATGTCTGGACCCGGTGCCGACCGGACGCGCTATCCGTCCATGCCCGGTTTACGCGTCGCGGCGGCATCGACATCAATCCGTTCCGGGCGAGCGGAGACGGCCCGGTGCCGCCGAACGCGCGGACGGCCCGCCAGTAGTCGGCTGCCCCGGCCCTGGGGCATGGCGCCCAAGTCCGCCGATGCTGCGACGCGGCGACCCTCTCTTGAGCCACTGATTTACTCGACTGTTTCAGTCGGATATCCGTGCCCCGCGACGCAACATCCGACCCTCCCGGTGCCCCGTTTTGTCGCACATCAAGTGACGGCGGCGTCCAAAACGAGTTAAGCTGCTGCAGCGCAGCAATACCACCGGGAGATTACATGGAATTTGCAGGTAAGGTCGCGGTCATCACGGGCGCCGCGAGCGGCATTGGGCGGGCTGTGGCCGTTGAAATGGCGCGCCGCAACGTGCGTGCAATGGCGCTGGTCGACATGGGTGAAGGGGTCGACGAGGTCGCGGCGGAGATCAACAAGAACGCCGGCCGAAAGGTGGCCTGGTCCTACCGGGGCGATGTGACCGACGAGACGTTCCGCGCGTCGGTTTTCGATGACATCAGCCGCGAAACGGACAACGTCACGATCTGCGTGCCGGCGGCCGGGATCACCCGCGACGACCTCGCGGTGCGGATCGACAAGAACACGGGCAAGGCGCGCATCTATCCGGCCGAGCGCTTCAAGCAGGTCATCGACGTGAACCTCCTCGCCCCGGTCTACTGGGCGCTCGAGATGATCGGACGCATCGCCGAGAACCGTGCGGCGTGCGGACTGCGGCGCTGGCAGCCGGAGGAAGGGATGCAGGGCGCGATCGTGTTCATCGGCTCGGTTTCCTCGCAAGGCAACAAGGGGCAGATTTCGTACGCCAGCGCCAAGGCAGGGCTCGAGGGCGCGGCGGCGACGATCATGAAGGAAGCCGTGTTTCACGGCGTTCGCTGCGGCGTGATCCACCCCGGGTTCACCGATACGCCGATGGTGCGCGCGATGGGCGACGACTACATCAGCAAGAACATCCTGCCGTTCACCCAGCTTTCGCGGCTGATCCGTCCCGAGGAGATCGCCGACGCGATCTGCTTCATGCTCACGAACTCCGCCGTCAGCGGCGAGCTCTGGGCTGACGCCGGCTGGCACGCGCCGGCGTAACGCTTCCTGTCAGACGGTGCGGGTCGACGGATAGCGCCCGTCGACGTAGTCGCGCAGCGACAGGAGCTCTTGGTGGGCGTCGCCGGGAAAGCCGCGACGTCCGCCGCGCCGATCGACGAGCAGCGAATCAAGGTACGCTTCGAGCGCCAGCGCGTCGTTCCAGACGCGTGCGATCTGGTTGGCGATCCGCGGAAAGTCGCGCATGAGCGCATTGGGCTGGACCTCGGGCGCCAGTGACTCGAACCATTTGACAGTCGCGGGCAGCGCCTGGTTGATCGGCTTCGCGCGCCGGTCGCTGCGCGAGGTCGGGAACGTCGAGGTGGGGTCCTTCTTCATTTCG
The DNA here is from genome assembly GCA_963773195.1 of uncultured beta proteobacterium. Taxonomy (GTDB): domain Bacteria; phylum Pseudomonadota; class Gammaproteobacteria; order Burkholderiales; family Casimicrobiaceae; genus CAIWHR01. The sequence continues at coordinate 448,573 of CAVZAE010000004.1, read as the reverse complement.
TCTTGCGTGCCCTGATCGTCGCATTATGACAGGGCGGAGGGCCGTCGGGTTCGCCCGGGCAACGGCTAAATCGGCAGAAACACCGCCGTCGCGAGCACCTGGACCACCTTCCGGATCGTGCGGTTCGTCCGCTGCGCCGCGATCTCCGCCATCACGTCCTGATAGCCGATCATCTTGCCGAATTCCCGCTCAAACGAGAGGTTACTCTCTCCGAAGCGGATCTCGTTCGACAGCAGCAACGCCTCGCCGCGAGCATCACGGGCATGTCCGAGCTTCCAGGCGGCAATCTCGATGTTGCGCGCCGAGTTGTAGAGCTTCTGTGGGTCGAGGACGTCGGTGAGGTAGAGCTCGGTCTTGCCGTTGTAGGACAGGAACACCATGCTCGCAAGGCCAACACCGAAGGCGAACACCCGGTCGCTGCCATAATCGGGCTTGAGCGAGAGCAGCACCGCGTCGGCACCCCGCACGTAGTTGAGCTCCGCGAAGCGGAATTGGGCCTTCGGGTCGAACGCCCGGGCCACCGCCGCTTCGCGGCTTGCGTAGCCGCCCTTCTGCCATTCGCGCGGGTTGCGGCGGTAGAGCTTTTCCATCAGCAGGCGCGCCGACGCGAGACACTCGCGCAGATGCACTTCGGCCGCGGCGTCGATGTCGGATTTCGCGAGGTCCGAGGCGCGGAACTCGCTCTCCGTGGGTGCCGGTCGGTGGCCCGTCGACGGCGCGGCCGGCGGGAAGGTCGGCGTTGAGGAGCAAGCGACGAGGAGAGCGCAGAAGGCAACCGCGCCGCGCCCAGCGGCCGCACGTCGCCTTGCTCCGGTCACGGCTGTCGCCTCCGATTGGGGCAAGCCGCAAACGCCTGCCGTCGCGGCAGAGCGTAGACCGGCACGATGCCTGCTGCAAGAACCCGGGAGCCCACGAGCCGTCTTGTAGAATGAGGCGTTCCCAGCCGTGCTGCTTGCCGTGGCCCCGCTCACGCTCGCGCTCTCCAAGGGGCGCATCTACGACGAGACGCTGCCGCTGCTCGCGACGGCGGGCATCGTGCCGTCCGACGACCCGGAAACATCGCGCAAGCTGATCCTCGCGACCCGCCGGCCCGGAGTCTCGGTGATCATCGTGCGGGCGTCCGACGTGCCCACCTACGTGCAGCATGGTGCGGCCGACGCCGGCGTCGCCGGGCGCGACGTGCTGCTGGAACACGGCGGCGACGGCCTCTACCAGCCGGTCGACCTCGAGGTTGCGCGTTGCCGGATGGTCGTCGCGACGAAGCGCGGCTTCGATTGGGCTGCGGCGGTGCAGCGCGGCGCGCGGATCCGCGTCGCGACCAAGTACGTGAAGACGGCGCGCGAGCACTTCGCCGCGAAGGGCATGCACGTCGATCTGATCAAGCTTTACGGCTCGATGGAACTGGCGCCGCTCGTCGGGCTCGCCGACGTCATCGTCGACCTCGTGTCGAGCGGCAATACGCTCAAGGCCAACGATCTCCTTGCCGTCGAGGACATCATGCCGATCAGCGCGCGCCTCGTCGTCAATCCGGCTTCGCTCAAGCTCAAGCGCGATGTGGTCCAACCTTTCCTCGATGCCATGGCGGCCGCCGTGGTGGCTCAGCGGAAGCGATGAGCGCGCCGCTCACGTGGCGGCGGCTCGACGCGGACGCGCCGGCATTCGAGCGCGAGCTCGCAGCGCTGACCGCTTTCGAGACCGCGCAGGACCCGAAGATCGACGCGGCGGTGAGCGCGATCGTGGCCGACGTGCGCGCGCGTGGCGATGCCGCGCTCCTCGAATACACGGCGAAATTCGATCGCCTCCGCGTCGCGTCGGCCGCCGCACTGGAGATCGAGGCGGCCGAGATGGAGGCGGCCTTCGCGACCTTGCCTGCGGCGGAGCGCGAGGCGCTCGAAACCGCGGCGGCGCGTATTCGCCGCTATCACGAGCGGCAGAAGATGGCCTCCTGGAGCTACCGCGAGGCGGACGGCAGCGAGCTCGGCGCGCAGGTGACGCCGCTCGATCGGGTGGGCGTCTACGTGCCGGGCGGCAAGGCGGCTTATCCGTCGTCGGTGCTGATGAACGTCATCCCCGCGCGCGTCGCGGGCGTCGCCGAGATCGTGATGACGGTGCCGACGCCCGACGGCATGCGCAATCCGCTCGTGCTTGCAGCGGCTCATCTCGCGGGCGTCACGCGGGCGTTCACGATCGGCGGCGCGCAGGCCATCGCCGCCCTCGCGTATGGGACTGCGACCGTCCCGGCGGTCGACAAGATCTGCGGGCCCGGCAACGCGTACGTTGCCGCAGCGAAGCGCCGCGTATTCGGCCACGTCGGGATCGATCTCGTCGCCGGCGCTTCCGAGATCCTGGTGATCGCCGACGGCACTGCGAACCCGGACTGGGTCGCGATGGACCTGTTCTCGCAGGCGGAGCACGACGAGCTCGCGCAGGCGCTGCTGGTCTCGCCCGATACTGCGCTGATCGAGGCCGTGGCGACCAGCGCGGCGCGTCTGATCGGCGAGATGCCACGCCGCGCGATCATCGCTGCGTCGGTCGCGAACCGCGGGGCACTCATCACGGTGCGCGATCTCGATGCCGCGTGCGCGATCGCGAACCGCGTCGCGCCCGAGCACCTGGAGCTCGCCGTCGCGGAGCCCACGGCGCTGCTGCCGATGATCCGCCACGCCGGCGCGATCTTCATGGGACATCATGCGTCGGAGGCGCTGGGCGACTACTGCGCGGGGCCGAACCACGTGCTGCCGACGGGGGGCACCGCGCGATTCTCCTCGCCGCTCGGCGTCTACGATTTCCAGAAACGCTCGTCGCTGATCGGACTGTCGCCCGCCGCGGCGCGGGCGCTTGGACCGGTGGTGGCGACCCTGGCGCGGGGCGAGGGGCTCGTTGCGCACGCCCGGAGCGCGGAGCTGCGCTGCGAAGGCGAATCACGATGAACAAGCGCCTGGGTGACGTCGTTCCGGCGGCGAGCGCGGCGGATCTCGTTGCCGCAGTCGTGCGCCCTGAAATCCGCGCCCTCGCGAAGTACGCCGTCGCGAAGGCGACCGGCATGGTCAAGCTCGACGCCATGGAGTCGCCCTTCGCATGGCCGGAAGCGGTACGCGCGAAGGTCGCGGCGGCTGCGGCCGCGGTGCCCGTCAATCGCTATCCGGACGGCGGGGCCGATGCATTGCGCGCCGCGATCGCGGCCCGGTTCGGGATCCCGACGGGTGCGGGTGTGATCCTCGGCAACGGGTCGGACGAGCTGATCCAGATCGTCACGACAGCGCTCGCGCGGCCCGGCGCCGCCGTCGTCGCGCCCGAGCCGTCGTTCGAGATGTACCGGCTCGACGCGACGTTCGCCGGCATGCGCTATGTGGGCGTGCCCCTGCGCGAGGACTTTTCGCTCGACGCCGATGCGATGGAAGTGACCATCGCGCGCGAACGGCCGGCGCTCGTCTGGCTCGCCTATCCGAACAATCCGACCGGGAACCTGTACGACGCGGCCGCCATGGAACGCGTGCTGCGGGCGGCATCGGGGCTGGTCGTCGTCGACGAGGCGTACCACGCCTTCGCCGACGCGAGCTTCCTCGGGCGCCTCCCCGAGTGCCCGAACCTGCTCGTGCTCCGCACGGTGTCGAAGATCGGGATGGCGGGACTGCGCTTGGGCTATGCGGCGGCGGCGCCCGAATGGATCGCCGAGTTCGACAAGGTGCGGTCCCCTTATAATCTCAACGCGCTGACGCAGGCGGTCGCACCGGTGCTCCTGGCCGAGCAGGGACTCTTGGCCGAGTGGGCGGCGACGCTCAAGGCGGAGCGCGCGCGGCTCGAAGCTTCGCTCGCGCGCTTGCCTGGGGTGACGGTGTTCCCGTCGCGGACGAACTTCGTGCTGATCCGGGTGCCGGACGCGCCGCGCCGTTTCGAAGCGCTGCGCGCTGCCGGCATCCTTGTCAAAAACCGCCACGGTGTGCATCCGCTGCTTGCGCATTGTCTCCGCATCACCGTGGGCACGCCCGCCGAGAACGACGCGCTGCTCGCGGCACTCGCTTCGACTTGATCCGACCACGAGATGGCTGCCAAGCGCACCGCGAAGATCGAACGCAATACCAAGGAGACGCAGATCGCCGTCGCGGTCGACCTTGACGGCAGCGGTCGCGCCAAGGTCGCGACGGGCGTTCCGTTCCTCGACCACATGCTCGACCAGCTCGCAAGGCATGGGCTGCTCGACCTCACGGTCGCGGCAAAGGGCGACCTCCACATCGACGCGCACCATACCGTCGAGGACGTCGGCATCGCGCTTGGGCAGGCGGTGCGCGAGGCGCTGGGCGACAAGGCGGGGCTCACGCGCTTCGGGCACGCCTACGCGCCGCTCGACGAGGCGCTCTCGCGCGTGGTCATCGATCTCTCGGGGCGGCCGGGCCTCGAGTTCCATGTTTCATTTGCGCGCGCGCGGATCGGCGAATTCGACGTCGACCTGACACACGAGTTCTTCCAGGGCTTCGTCAACCACGCGCAGGTCACGCTGCACATCGACAACGTGCGCGGACAGAACGCGCACCACCAGGCCGAGACCGTGTTCAAGGCGTTTGCCCGTGCATTGCGCATGGCCATTGCGCCGGATCCGCGCGCGGCCGGCGCGATCCCATCGACCAAGGGGACCTTGTAAGGACTTCAGCGTTGGGCCGCGTCACCGCGATGAACATTGCCGTCGTTGACTACGGGATGGGCAACTTGCGCTCGGTCGCGAAGGCGCTCGTCCATGTGGCGCCCGACCTCGACATCGGCGTCACGGCCGACCCCGACGAGATCGGGCGAGCGGAGCGGGTCGTGTTGCCCGGCCAGAGCGCGATGCCCGATTGCATCCGCGGCCTCGACGCCAGCGGGCTCCGGGGCGCGGTCGTGCAGGCGGCGGCGAGCCGGCCGTTCCTCGGCATCTGCCTTGGGCTGCAGATGCTGTTCGAGACGAGCGAGGAGGGTCCGACGCCCGGGCTCTCGCTCCTCCCCGGGCAAGTAGTAAGGTTCCGTGACGAGGCGATGACACTGGCCTCGGGGGAGCGGCTCAAGGTGCCGCACATGGGCTGGAGCCGGGTGCGCCAGGCGCGTGCGCATCCGCTGTGGGCGGGCGTCGCCGACGGCACCCGCTTCTACTTCGCGCACAGCTATCATCCGGTGCCGGCCGATCCGGAGCTGGCCGTGGGAACGACCGACTACCCGGCGCCGTTTACTTGCGCCATCGCCCGGGCTAATATCTTCGCGACGCAATTCCATCCGGAAAAGAGCCACCGCGCCGGATTGCAGCTGCTCGCCAACTTCGTCGCCTGGGACGGGCGTAGCTGACCCTGCCCGCGCCCCCACCCGAATCTCCCTCCGCCGCCGCGCGCCACCGCGCACCACCGCGCACCGTCTCTTCCGCCGCCGTTACAAGCTGCCTTCGCGCCATGCAGATCATCCCTGCGATCGACATCAAGGACGGGCACTGCGTGCGGTTGAAGCAGGGCGAGATGCACGCGGCGACCGTGTTCTCGGAGGACCCTGCCGCGATGGCGCAGCACTGGCTCGAGCAGGGCGCGAAGCGCCTCCATCTGGTCGACCTGAACGGCGCGGTCGCTGGCGTGCCGAAGAACGAGCTCGCGATCCGCGAGATCGTGAGCGTGATCGGCGAGGAGATTCCCGTGCAGCTCGGCGGCGGCGTACGCGACCTCGATACGATCGAGCGCTACCTCGACGACGGCATCACCTACGTCATCATCGGCACGGCGGCCGTGAAGAACCCGGGCTTCCTCCACGATGCGTGCTACGCGTTCCCGGGGCACATCATCGTCGGGCTCGATGCGCGCGACGGCAAGGTCGCGACCGACGGCTGGTCGAAGATGACCGGCCACGACGTAATCGACCTCGCGCGGAAATTCGAGGACTACGGTGTCGAGGCCGTGATCTACACCGACATCGGACGGGACGGCATGCTGACGGGCGTCAACATCGAAGCGACCGTACGCCTCGCGCGCGAGATCAAGATCCCCGTGATCGCGTCGGGAGGCATTGCGTCGATCGCCGACATCGAGCAGCTCCTGCCCTACGAGAAGGAAGGCATCATCGGCGCGATCGCGGGTCGCGCGCTGTACGAAGGCAGGCTCGAGTTCAAGGCCGCGCTCAAAGCCGCGAAGGGCTGACCCTCCGCGCGCGCCCACGCGAGCGCTTGCGCGATAATGGCGGATGGGCCTCGCCAAGCGCGTCATCCCCTGCCTCGATATCGCCGAAGGGCGCGTCGTCAAGGGCGTCAACTTTGTGAACCTGCGCGACGCCGGCGATCCGGTCGAGGTTGCGCGTCGCTACGACGAGCAGGGCGCCGACGAGCTCGCGTTCCTCGACATTCGCGCGTCGATCGAGACGCGCGGGCTCCTCTACCAGATGATCGAGGCGGTTGCGAACGAAGTCTTCATCCCGCTCACGGTCGGCGGTGGCGTCAACTCGGTCGACGACATCCGCGCGCTCTTGAATGCAGGCGCCGACAAGGTAAGCCTAAACACCAGCGCCGTCCGCAATCCCGCGCTGGTAGATGAGGCGTCGGCGCGCTTCGGTGCGCAATGCATCGTCGCCGCGATCGACGCGAAGCAGTCGGCGCCCGAAACGTGGGAGGTCTTCACGCACGGCGGCCGGACCCCGACGGGGATGGACGCCGTCGAGTGGGCGCGCGAGGTGGCCGGGCGCGGCGCCGGCGAGATTCTGTTGACGAGCATGGACCGTGACGGCGCGCGCAGCGGCTTCGACCTGGCGCTCACGCGCGCCGTGGTCGACGCGGTCGACGTCCCGGTGATTGCGTCGGGCGGGGTCGGCGCGCTCGAGGATCTGGTTCGGGGCGTGCTCGACGGGGGCGCCGATGCCGTGCTGGCGGCGTCGATCTTTCACTACGGCGAGTTCACGATCGCGCAGGCGAAGATGGCGATGATAGCCGCGGGCATAGAATGCAGGGTTTGAGGGGCTCGGTGTGAACGACTGGCTCGACCGAGTGCAATGGCCGGCCGACGGCCTCGTGCCCGCAATCGCGCAGGACGCGACGACGGGCAAGGTGCTGACGCTCGCGTGGATGAATCGCGAGGCGCTTGCGCTGACCGAACGCACGAGGGAAGCGCACTACTGGTCGCGCTCGCGCGCGAAGCTCTGGCGCAAAGGCGAAGCGTCGGGCCACGTGCAGCGCGTCCGCGAGATTCGCCTCGACTGCGATAGCGACGCGGTGCTGATCGTCGTCGAGCAGGCAGGTGGCATCGCGTGCCACACCGGTCGTGAAACCTGCTTCTTTCAACGCCTCGCCGACGGGCGATGGGACGCGGTTGAGCCCGTGCGCAAGGATCCGGAGGCGATCTATGGCCGGCGCTGATTTGGGAGACGCGGGCGGCGATGTGATCGACCGCATCGCGGCGACGATCGCGGCGCGCCGGGGCGCCGATCCCGCGACCTCGTACGTCGCGGCGCTGTTCGCGAAGGGCGACGATGCGATCCTGAAGAAGATCGGTGAGGAAGCGACGGAGGCGGTCATGGCGGCGAAGGACGGTGATAAAATCCGCATCGCCGCCGAGGTGGCGGACCTCTGGTTCCACTGCCTCGTGCTGCTCGCGTGGCACGGGCTCGGCCCGGCTGATGTCCGCGCCGAGCTCGCGCGGCGCGAGGGCAGGTCGGGTCTCGCCGAGAAGGCCGCGCGCCGTCCCTGATACCGGAGAGACCGACCGTGCAGGATTGCATCTTCTGCAAGATCGTGCGGGGCGAGATCCCGTCGAAGAAGGTTTACGAGGACGATCAAGTGCTCGCGTTCCACGACATCCGCCCGCAGGCGCCGGTGCATTTCATGCTCGTGCCGAAGCGGCATATCGCTTCGCTCGCCGAGGTGACGCCGGGAGACGCCGACGTGCTCGGCCGGATGCTCGCGCTGGCGAGCCGCCTCGCGCGCGAGCAGGGATCGCCGGACGGGTTCCGCACGATCATCAACACCGGCCGCATCGGCCGGCAGGACGTCATGCACGTCCACCTGCACGTCATCGGCGGCCCGGACCCGCTGGGTCCGATGCTTCCGCGGAGCGCGGGCTGAACGATTCGAGGAGAACACCATGGGTGGTTTGAGCATCTGGCACTGGCTGATCGTCCTGCTCGTCGTCGTGCTGATCTTCGGCACGAAGAAGCTGCGCAACATCGGCCAGGACCTGGGCGGTGCCGTCAAAGGCTTCAAGGAGGGGATGAAGACGGGCGAAGCCGAAGCGGACGCCGCGAATGCGACGACGCCCCCGCAGCAGATCCCGGGTACGACGATCGAAGGCGAAGTGAAGAAGGAGAAGACGTCGTAGCGCAGGCGCACTCCGCGGCACGAGGGCCGGGCGCGAGCCGGTCGCCGTCCTGATGTTCGACATCGGCTTCTCCGAGATCGTCGTCATCGCCGTCGTGGCGCTGATCGTCATCGGCCCCGAGCGGTTACCCAAGACCGCGCGCACGTTGGGCCACCTCTTCGGCCGGTTGCAGCGCTATGTCGCCGACGTCAAGGCCGACATCAACCGCGAAATGCAGCTCGAGGAGCTCCGCAAGCTCCACCAGGAGGTGCAGACTGCGGCCACCGAAATCGAGTCGTCGGTGTCGAGCGCGACACGCGAGCTCGAGAGCGGTGCGCGCAAGGTCGAATCCGAGCTGAACGCGACCGCGACGGAGACGGCTGCCGCCCCTATGGCGACCCCGTCCTCCGCCCCGACCCCAGCGCCGGAATCGGCGCACGGATCGTCCGCCACGGCATCCCCGAACCAGGGCACGCTGCCCGGTTTCGACCGCGGCTGACGCCAGGGCGCCACGATGGACAACGGATCGCCGCCGTCCGAGGGTCTGCAGGAGACCTTCATCTCGCACCTGATCGAGCTCAGGAGCCGCCTCATGCGCTCGATCGTCGCCGTCGTCGTCGTGCTGTTTGCGTTGTTCCCGTGGGCGAAGGACATCTATGCGGTGCTCGCGGCGCCGCTCCTCCGCGCGCTGCCCGCGGGTGCGACGATGATCGCGACCGACGTCACCGGCACGTTCTTCGTGCCCCTCAAGGTCACGCTGATGGCGGCGTTCCTGATCGCGCTGCCGTACGTGCTGTGGCAGGTGTGGGCGTTCGTGGCGCCGGGCCTCTACCAGCACGAGCGCCGGCTCGCGCTGCCGGTACTCGTGTCGAGCTTTCTCTGCTTCGTGGCCGGCATGGCCTTCGCGTACTTCATCGTGTTCCCGATCGCGTTCGGCTTCTTCGCCGGCTACGCACCCGCCGGCGTGACGATGATGACCGACATCGACAAGTACCTGTCGTTCGTGCTGACGATGTTCATCGCGTTCGGCATCACGTTCGAGACGCCGGTCGTCGTGATCGTGCTCGTGCGCTTCGGGATCGTGTCGCTCGAGAAGCTCCGCGCGATACGCCCCTACATGATCGTCGGCGCGTTCGTCGTCGGCGCCGTGTTCACGCCGCCCGACGTCGTGTCGCAGCTGCTCCTGGCCGTACCCCTGTGGCTGCTCTACGAATTGGGCCTGCTGCTCGCGCGCTTCGTGCAGCGCCCCGCGACCTCCGAGGCGAGCGAAGAAGCGCCGACCTAGGTCCCGACTACGACGGCAGGTGCGGGCGCTTGCCGACGGTCACGTCGACATCCTGCAGGGACCGATCGCGCCAGATCTTCACCTTGACCGTGCTTCCGGGCGGCAGCTCGGCGATGCGGGCGAGCAGCGCGGGCGTGTCGCGCGTCGGCTTGCCGCCGATGTCGACCACGACATCGCGCACGCGAATCCCCGCCCGGTCTGCGGGACTGTCTTTGACGATGCGGCGGATGGCGACGCCGCCTTCCTGCGGCCCCCCCTTTGCGGCCTCATCCGGCGGATCCGCCGGCTCGATGCCAAGCCACCCGCGCGTGACTTCGCCGTCGCGGATGATCTGCTCCAGCACGTTCCGCGCGATCGATACGGGAATCGCGAAGCCGATGCCGCTCGAGGCCCCTGACTGCGACAAGATGATGCTGTTGATGCCGATCAGGTTGCCGGCCGCGTCGACGAGCGCGCCGCCGGAGTTGCCGAGATTGATCGCCGCGTCGGTCTGGATGAAGTCCTCGTAGCGGTTGATGCCCAGGTGATTGCGCCCGAGCGCGCTCACGATTCCGGACGTGACGGTGTTACCGAACCCGAACGGGTTGCCGATGGCGAGCACCTGGTCGCCCACCTGGACGCGGTCGATCGCGCCGAACGTGATCGCCGGGAGGTTGCCCTCGTCGGCCTTGAGTACGGCCAAGTCGGAATCGGGATCGATGCCGCGCACGTGCGCGCCGATCCGGCGACCGTCGTGGAGTACGAGCTGGATGTCGTCGGCGCCGTCGATCACGTGGTAGTTCGTCAGCACGAAGCCCTCGGCCGCGGCGATCACGCCGGAGCCCAGGCTCGTCACCCGCTGCCGCGGCATGCGTTCGGCCAGGTCGGGGAAGTAGCGGCGCATCATCGGGTCGTCCGAGAGCGGGCTCCGCTGCCGCATTTCCTTGCTCGTGTAGATGTTGACGACGGCCGGCATCGCCTTGCGCGCGGCATCGGCGTGGCTGCCGACCGCGGGCATCGTCATGGGCGTCGCGGTTTCCTGTCGCAGCACGACGCCTGGCTCGCGCGGCGCGGCGCGGCCGAGCAGATCGGGCCGGAGCGTCGCGACGACGAACAAAACCGCGAGGCACAGCGTGCAGGCCTGCGCGAACAAAAGCCAGAGCTTGCGCAACACGGGGTCGGCGCCTTGGTGGGAAACCGCCTTGAATTATAGTCGCTTGCTGCGCTGCGATATGTCCGCAGCGGACGTCTCGTACGCGAGCAACGCGGCGCGCGCCACCGGCTCGGGCACCGCTTCCAACCCCCTGATTCCGGGCCGTTTTTAGCGTCCGGATCGCCATCGGGCTTCCGTCGCGTCCCCCGAATCCTTTATAATCCGCAGGTTTGCGAGCGGCGCCCCTTCGTGCGGCGCGGACGGGCAGCGGCAGTGGGGGACGGGTCGTCATGGCAGAGGCAACCGGGGGGCAGCGCGACGTCGACGTCGGGAAGCGCCGCTTCCTGATCGGCGCGACGACTGTCGTGGGCGGCATCGGTGGTATCGCCGCCGCTACGCCGTTCGTGCTATCGCTCTTTCCGAGCGAGCGGGCGAAGGCCGCGGGCGCGCCCATCGAGCAGGACATCGCCAAGATGGAACCGGGCCAGCAGATCTCGCTCGAATGGCGCGGTCGCGTGGTCTGGGTCATCAACCGCACGCAGGAGATGCTCGCGACGCTGCCCAAGATGGACAAGCGCCTCGCCGATCCCAGCTCCGAAGTGCCGCAGCAGCCGCCGTATTGCAAGAACGAGCACCGCTCGATCAAGCCCGAAAACTTCATCGCCGTCGGCATCTGCACGCACCTCGGGTGCTCGCCCACTTACCGGCCTGAAGTGTCGCCGCCCGACTTGGGCGCCGATTGGCTCGGTGGCTTCTTCTGCCCGTGCCACCAGTCGAAGTTCGATCTCGCGGGGCGCGTGTTCATTGGCGTCCCGGCGCCGACGAACCTTGTCGTGCCGCCCCACAAGTACCTCTCCGACACCCGGATCGTCGTGGGGATCGGCGAGGACGGCAAGTCGGCGTAACGGCGGGCGACGACCATGGACAAGCTCCTGCGCTGGATCGACGACCGCTTTCCGCTGACCGCGCTGTGGGAATCGCAGTGGGGCAAGTACGTCGCGCCGAAGAGCTTCAACTTCTGGTACTACTTCGGCTCGCTCGCGGCCCTCGTGCTGGTGATGCAGATCGTCACCGGCATCTTCCTCACGATGAGCTACAAGCCCGACGCGGCGAAGGCCTTCGAGTCGGTCGAGTACATCATGCGCGACGTCTCGTGGGGCTGGTTCATCCGCTACATGCACTCGACGGGCGCGTCGATGTTCTTCATCGTCGTCTATCTGCACATGTTCCGCGGCCTCATGTACGGCAGCTACCGGAAGCCGCGCGAGCTCACGTGGATCTTCGGCTGCCTGATCTATCTCACGCTCATGGGCGAGGCGTTCTTCGGCTACCTGCTCCCGTGGGGCCAGATGTCGTACTGGGGCGCGCAGGTGATCGTCAACCTCTTCTCGACGGTGCCGATCATCGGCGAGGACCTGGGGGTGTGGATCCGCGGCGATTACACGATCTCCGACATCACGCTGAACCGCTTCTTCGCCTACCACGTGATCGCGATGCCACTCGTCCTGCTGGGACTCGTGGCCGCGCATCTGATGGCGCTCCACGAGACGGGCTCGAACAACCCGGACGGCGTCGAGATCAAGAAGCAGCCGAAGGACCCCGCGACGGGGCTGCCGCTCGACGGCATCTACTCGCACCCGTACTACACGGTGAAGGACATCGTCGGCGTGGTCGGCTTCCTGTTCGTGTTCTCGATCATCGTCTTCTTCGTGCCCGACATGGGCGGCTATTTCCTCGAGGCGAACAACTTCATCCCGGCCGATCCGCTCAAGACGCCGGAGCACATCGCGCCCGTCTGGTATTTCACGCCGTACTACGCGATGCTGCGCGCCGTGCCGTCGTTCCTCGGCAGCCAGTTCTGGGGCGTGCTGGTCATGGGCGCCGCGGTGCTGATCTTCTTCGCGCTGCCATGGCTCGACCGCAGTCCCGTCAAGTCGATCCGCTATCGCGGTCGGCTGTACAAGAACTTCCTCATGGCATTCGTCGTGAGCTTCCTGATCCTGGGCTACCTGGGCGTCGTGCCGATCACCATCTGGGGCCAGTTCCCCGAGCACTGGCCGATCCTGGGCGGCGCCGACAAGGCCACCGTGCTCGCGCGGCTGCTCACGCTCGTCTACTTTCTCTTCTTCATCCTGATGCCGTGGTACACGGTGATCGACAAGACGAAGCCCGTCCCCGACAGGGTGACCGGATGAAGCGGGCGCTGGTGACGATCGCGGCCGCGTTCTTCGTCGCGACCGCCGTACCGGCCGCTGGCTCCGGCGGCGCGGACCTGCGCCTCGAACGCGCGCCGTTGAACCGGCTCGACGTCGAGTCGCTGCAGCGTGGCGCGCGCACGTTCGTCAACTACTGCCTCAATTGCCACAGCGCGCGTTACATGCGCTACAACCGTCTCGTCGACCTCGGCATCGACGAGGCGATGATCCACGACAACCTCATGTTCGCGACCGACAAGATCGGCGAGACGATGACGGCCGCGATGACGCCGCAGCAGGCGAAGGCCTGGTTTGGCACGTTGCCGCCCGACCTGACCGTGATCGCGCGCGTCCGCGGCGCCGACTGGCTGTACAACTACTTCCTGGGCTTCTACCGCGACGAGCGCTCCGCGACCGGCTGGAACAATCTCGTGTTTCCCAACGTCGGGATGCCGCATGTCCTCTGGCGGCTGTCCGGCACGAACAGGCTCGTGAGCACGGAGTACGAGGATCACGAGAAGGCGGAGGCCGGGCTGATCGCTGCGCGAGGACTCGCGCTGCTTGCGCCGGCGCGCGACCAGAAATTCGTCGTCGAGACACTGGCCATCGACACTCCGGGCACGCTGACGCCGCCCCAGTACATGTCGATGGTCGCCGATCTCGTCAACTTTCTCGACTACATGGCGGAGCCGAACAAAAACTACCGCATCACCGTCGGTCTCGCCGTGCTCGCCTACCTGATCGTGCTGTTCGTTGTTGCCTACTGGCTCAAGCGCGAATACTGGAAGGACGTCCACTGATTCTGCGGGCCGTGTAGCATCCGGTCCGCTCGCGAGGCTTTGCATCGCGCCGCTGCGATGCTTTTGCCTGCCACTTTTGAACGATCCCGCCGCCGCGCGAGGAGAACTACATCATGATGACGCTCTACTCCGGGACCACCGACCCCTTCAGCCAGCGCTGCCGGATCGTGCTGCACGAGAAAGGGATGGACTTTCAGATCATCGACGTCGACCTCGACAACAAACCCGAGGACCTCGCGGTGATGAACCCGTACAACCAGGTGCCCGTGCTGGTCGAGCGCGACCTCGTGCTGCACGAGTCGAACATCATCAACGAGTACATCGACGAGCGGTTCCCGCACCCGCAGCTGATGCCGGCCGATCCGGTGATGCGCGCCCGCGCGCGGCTGTTCCTGCACCGCTTCGAGAAGGAGCTGTTCATACACATCGACGCGCTCGAGGGCAACAACCAGAAGCAGATCGAGCGCGCGCGCAACCTCGTCCGGGACAGCCTGCTGCAGATCGCGCCGGTGTTCACCAAGCACAAGCACATGCTGGGCGAGGAGTACTCGATGCTCGACGTCGCGATCACGCCGCTCCTGTGGCGGCTCGACTACTACGGCATCACCATGCCGAAGCCCGCCGCCCCCCTGATGAAGTACGCCGAGCGCCTGTTCTCGCGGCCGGCGTTCTCGGAGGCGCTGACCTCCGCCGAGCGCGGAATGCGGAAGTAGTACGCCCGCGCGAGCAGGGCGAAGCCAAGGAGCGAAGCTCGCGTCTGCGGGCGCGGGCGGCGGCCGACGCAAGCAACGCAACGAATATGCAGGATGGTGCGGAGGCCGCGCGAGCGCGGTCGGACGCCGTCTATCGGACGCCCGGGCGTTCTCCTCGGCCGCCGGCTTGACCCGGCCGAGCCGGGGCGTAATATCTGCCGACCATGTCCGAGCAATCCGCGAAGCCATACCTCGTTCGCGCCATCTGCGAATGGTGCGCGGATAACGGCTTGACGCCCTACCTGGCAGTGAAGGTGAACGCGCAAACGCGCGTGCCGGCGGCCTTCGTGAAGAACGGCGAGATCGTCCTCAACATCAGCAATTCGGCGACGCGCAGGCTCACGATCGACAACGACTGGGTGCAGTTCTCGGCGCGCTTCTCCGGTACGTCGCAGGAAGTCGCCGTGCCGATGAGCGCGGTGTCCGGCATCTTCGCCAAGGAGACGGGCTACGGATTCGCATTCACGATTGCGCAGGATCCCGCCGCGGCACTCACCTCGGCGCTCCCGCAGGACCAGGACATCGACGCGGCGCTCGACCGCGACGTGCAGGACGCCCGCGACGCCAAGGACGGCGGCAAGGGCAAGCCGCGCCCGTCGCACCTGCAAGTCATCAAGTAGCGCGCCTCGCGGGCGGCGCCTGCCGCTCAGTACGACTCGATCTTTCCGCTCGCGTACACGCGCACGCGTGCGCCCGGTTGTATCGCGAAGGTCACGGTCGAGCCCGCGAAGCGGACCGCGACGCGATGGGTGCCGGGATAGGGCGTGGGGATCGTGAGCGCATAGGGCGTCTGCGACAGGACCGCCGACCCGCCGTCGACGATGCGCGTCATCGTCACGCCCGGCGCGCGGTCGGGGCGTATGCGCACGACGCGACCCGCCTGATTGCTGCGGCCGTCGACGTCGACCACCTCGATCGTCAGTGTCTTCTTGTTGATCCCGGGTGAGATGTTGCGCGCGACGATGGTGGGCCGGATGCCGCGTGTGAGCACCAGGTCGACCGCGCCGTCGCCGTCGTAATCGTAGACGGAGACCGGCCCGAAGGAAACGTCGTCCAGGAGCGTGATCGGAGCAGGTTCGAACCGCTCGCCGTTGTTGAGGAGGATGAACGGCGCGGCCTGCGATCCGCCCGCCACGACGACGTCCTCGCGGCCGTCGCCGTTGAAGTCGCCGACGTTCACGCCGTAGACGTCCGAGTTCAGGTATTCCGGCATCACGTCCCGTCGCTCGAATCGCGTTCCGTTGTACTCCCAGAGCGCAGGCCCGAACACGGGGTGGTGGATGACGAGGTCGAGGTTGCCGTCGTTGTTCCAGTCGGTGAACTTGATGCCTTCGTCGAAGTCGCCCGGCAATCCCACCGCCGCAGTGACGTCGGTGAACACCAGGTTGCCGTTGTTGCGGAACAGCCGTCCGGCGACATAGAAGTCGATCCACCCGTCGCCGTCGTAGTCGACGGCCTGCGCACCCTCGACGCGGTGCGCCGCCGGGACCCCGCGCAACGCCACGCCCGCCGCATCGGCGACGTCCGTGAAATGCCCGTGGCCGTCGTTGATCAGCAGGTACGAATGCTCGGCTGGATCGTTGTGGCTGTAGAACGGGATGAACAGGTCGAGCGCGCCGTCGTTGTTGAAGTCGGCGGCCAGGATCGTCTCGCCAAAGCCGCGGATGTTGAGCGCCGCAAACGCGGGATCCTCGACGAAGTGACCGGTGCCGTCGCCGATGTAGAGTCGCGCGAACGATGCCGTATTGGTGATGGGCGAGTACGTGTTGCAGACGAGATCGAGGATGCCGTCGCCGTTGAGGTCGGCGGCGCGACAGTCGCGGTTCACGCGGCCGGGCGAGAACAGCGTCCCCAGGCCCGCGGCGGCAAGATCGACGCTCTGGATCGCGGTGCCGTCGTTGCGGCCGCCGACAGGTTCGAGCCGTCCGTCGCGGTCGTAGTCCGCGATCGCGGGGCTCAGGATGCCATCGCCCAGGGTGCGAATCGGCCGCGACTGCATCGCGAACAGCACGGGCGAGGCCGTCGTATCGATGACGAAATTTCCGGCGACGGGCAGGTCGGCCGGGCCGCCCAGCACCTCGCGGATCGACACGACGCCCGAGGCCGGATCCGTGCTGACGAACCAGTTGCCGTCGCGGTAGATGATGAGATCCGCGTTGCCATCACCATCCCAGTCGGCGACGAGCGGTACGTCCTGCGGCAGGCCGCCCAGTACGTAGATCGCTCCCGCCGTGCGGTCGTGCCTCGTGTCGAAATACCAGATTCCCCTGCGATAGATGCCGAAGTCGGCCCGGCCATCCCCGTCGACGTCGGCGAGCACGGGAATATCGCCCAGGGCACCGCCGAAATAGTGGACCAGCGTCTCGGCCGTGTTGCGCCCGGCGCTGATGTGCCACTCGCCCTTCCGGTAGATGACGAGATCGGCGCGGCCGTCGCCGTCGACATCGCCCACGAGCGGAATATCGCCCTGCGCGCCGCCGAACAGGTACGTTTCGTCGGCCATGCCGTCGAGGCCGTGGTCGACGAGCCATGTTCCCGCGTTATAGAGAACGAGGCTGCTCTTCCCGCTGCCGTCGAGATTGGCAGCGAGGACATGGGTCGCCGGCACGCGCGGATAGGGCGCAAGATCGGGGCGCTTGCCGGGCAGCATCTGGAAGTAGAACACCTGGTCTGCGGGACGAAAGATCCCGTGATGCGATGACCGGCGATGGAATTTCACGCTGCTCAGCGCCGCATCGAGTCGCCCCGCTATCGGCTGATCGCCGGCGGCGCCGAAACTCGCGCTTTCGAGGACGGGGTTGTCGAGGGGGCTCGTGAAGACGAGCCATTCGCCGTTGCGGAAAATGCCGAGGTCGCCGTTGCAGTCGCCATCCCAGTCTGCGACGAAGGGCTGGTCGCCCGGTTCGCCACCCAGCGCGGCGATCGGCGCGCCCGCAAACGCAGGAAGCTGCGTGTACCAGAGTCCGCCGCGATAGATGATCCGGTCCGCGATGCCGTCGCAGTTGAGATCGCCCAGCACCGGGATGTCACCGGGCTCGCCTCCGAAGTAGTCGACGCGGTCGACGATGCCATCGCGATGCAAACTCGTGTACCACACCCCGTTTCGGTAGATTACAAGATCGACCTTGCCATCGCCGTCGACATCGGCCAGGAGTGGGATGTCACCCGGGACGCCGCCGAACCGGTACGTCGCGTCCGGCATTCCGTCGTGGTCGAGATCGGCCGACCACAGCCCTCCGGAATAGGTGACGATGTCGGCGATCCCGTCTCCGTCCATGTCGGCGACGAGAATGCGCTCGGGGGGCGTCTCGTACGAGAACGTCCGGTCGGGCGTGCTGTCGCGATCGAAGTCGAGATACAGCTTTCCCTGCGAGGCGCGGTACAGGCCGAGGTCGAGCGGAAGGCCGGCGATCGCGGAACCCGAGCACCACAACGTCGCGGCGAGTGCGATCCCGACGAGGGTGCAGGCGATGCGGGACGTCAACTCGGGTTCTGTACGGATGGGGAGGACGGGCCGGCTTCACGACACAACGGGCCGAAGCGGGCGCGCAACGCAATTATGCCATTGGCAGCCCCTTCAGCGCGGCGAATGAGCAAGGTGGCCGTCGGACGGATGGAGTCGCGACCCCGCATTCGCCACGGGTAGAATCAGCGTGGGCCGGCATAGCTCAGTTGGCAGAGCAGCGGTTTTGTAAACCGCGGGTCGTGGGTTCGATTCCTACTGCCGGCACCCGCGCAGGGCGCGATGCGGTCGCCGCACGCGGTTCGCGGCAAAGGCCGGCACGTCGTTCGCGCGATCATCGGGGGGATTCCCGCGTCTCATGCCGCTCGTGAGTTTCAAGCCGACGAAGGCGAGGCTCGTCATCGAGGACGGCAAGGACAGCGTTCTCGTCATGAGGGTCGCGGTCGCCAAGGGCGAATCGGTGGAGCTCGCCGGCGGTGGCCGGCTCGAAGCGCTGTCGGGCGTGCTGCGCATCCGTGAGCGCAAGGCCAATGCCCGTGTCAACGGTTCGATCGGCTCGCTCGTGTTCATCGATGAAAGCGGCCGCGGCACCGACTACGCGCCCGCGAAATTCCAGATCAATCTCGGCATGGCCGCCGACAAGTTCGAGCCGCTCTTGCGCGTCGCGCTGTCGGGGCGCCTGCCGAACAAGTTCTTCGTCGACGCTGGCGAACGAGTATCGGCGCGCGAGACACGTGGGCTCTCGTACGGACTCAGGCGCGAAGGACGCACGAAGATCTGGGACACGACGACGTTCCGCTCGCTGCCCGTCACCAACTTCGCGATGATCCTGCCGATCGATGTGTCCGAACCGCGCGAGAACGGCAACGGCGCGCCGGCCCCGGCCGTCGAACACGTTCCGATCGAGTCGATGGCGACGAACGCCCAGGTCGCCGAGCTGGTCGACGACCTGCTCGTGTTCCAAGGCGAGACGCGCAACACGCTTTACGCGATGGTGGCGATCGTCGGCGTCGTCGTCGTACTCACGCTCGTCTTCGGCCTCGTGTTACTGTTTCGCTAGCGGCGCGAGCCGAGGAGCAGGGCTCCCCGAGCGAAGCTAGAGGGGATGCGACTCGGGCAAGTCGCCGCGAGCGGCCGACAGCTCGGCGCGGTGAATGGGCAGGGCAGATCGGAGGCCGCAGAAACATGAACCAGCTCGATTTTGCCAAGCGCAAGGCGATCGTCACCGGCGGTGCGGCCGGGATCGGGTACGCGATCGCGCAGCGGCTCGTTTCAAGCGGCGCGACGATCGCGCTGTGGGACCGCGATCCGGCGGCGCTCGCCCGTGCGGAGACGACGCTTGGTGGCGGAACGCTTACCCAGGTGGTCGACGTCGCGAATGCCGAGGCGGTCGCGCGCGCGACGGAGGACGCGGAACGTGCGCTGGGCGCGATCGATGTCCTTGTTTGCTCGGCCGGCATCACCGGCCCCAACGGCCCGACCTGGGACTATCCGGTGGAGGCGTGGCGGCAGGTCATCGACGTGAACCTGAACGGGCTCTTCTACTGCAACCGGGCGGTCGTGCCGATCATGCAGAAGCGCGACTACGGCCGCATCGTGAACATCGCGTCGGTGGCCGGCAAGGAGGGCAACCCGAACGCGTCGGCGTACAGCGCGTCGAAAGCCGGTGTGATCGGTCTCACGAAGTCGCTCGGCAAGGAGCTTGCGAAGACCGGCATCCGCGTCAACTGCGTCACGCCGGCCGCTGTCCGCACGGCGATCTTCGACCAGATGACGCAGCAGCACATCGACTTCATGCTCTCGAAGATCCCGATGGGACGCTTCGGCGGCGTCGACGAGATATCCGCGCTCGTCTGCTGGCTCGCAAGCGAGGAGTGCAGCTTCTCGACGGGCGCGGTATTCGATCTCTCGGGCGGACGCGCGACCTATTGAGCGAAGCCGCTCAGCGGTAGCGCTCGCGCAAGTAGGTGTAGAGCGCGCGCAGGCCCGTCGCCTCGCCGCCTTCCGGCCGGCCGGGCTTCGACGCCGGGTTGGATGCCATGATGTCGAGATGCGCCCAGCGCGTTCCCCCCGCCACGAACTCGGCGAGATACAGTGCGGCGATGATCGAGCCGGCATGCGACCCCGGCGCGACGTTGTTGAGATCCGCGCACTTGCTGTCGAGCTGCTTGCGGTACGAGCGCCAGATGGGCATCCGCCACAGGGGGTCGCCGACCGCGGCTCCGGCCTTTGCGATGCCGTCCGCCACCGCGTCGTCGTCGCAGTAGAGTGCCTGCAGCTCGGGGCCGAGGGCGATGCGCGCGGCGCCGGTAAGGGTCGCGCAATCGACGAGTAGATCGGGCCGTTCGCGGTCGGCCTCCGCCAGTGCGTCGCAAAGGATCAGCCGGCCCTCGGCGTCCGTGTTGCCGATCTCGACCGTCTTGCCGCTGCGCGTGCGGACGATGTCGCGCGGCCGGTAGGCGTTGCCGCCCACCGAATTCTCCACTGCCGGGATGAGCAGCCGCAGCCGGATCGGTGCGCTCGCTGCCATGAGCGCTGCGGCCAGCCCGAGCGTGACCGCGGCGCCGCCCATGTCCTTCTTCATTTCGAGCATGCCTTCACGCGTCTTGAGGTCGAGGCCCCCCGTGTCGAAGCAAACCCCCTTGCCGACAAGCGTCACCTTGGGCGCGGCCGGATCGCCCCAGCGCAGGTCGATCAGGCGTGGAGGCCGATGGCTCGCCCGCCCCACGATATGGATCGTCGGATAACCCTGCCGCAGCAGATCGTCGCCGACGATGACCTCGAGCGTCGCGCCATGCGCACTCGCGATGGCGGCAGCGGCGTCCGCGATGTGCGCGGGGCCCATGTCCTCCGCCGGCGTGTTGATCATGTCGCGGGCGAGGAACACGCTTCGCGCGAGCCGCTCGACCTCGGCGCGATCGGCGTGCTTGGGCCAGACCAGCGCCGCGGGCGGGCGCTTCGGCGCCTTGTAGGCGTTGAACGAGTAGGCGCCGAGCGCCCAGCCCAGCGCAGCGTCCGTGGCCGCATCACCGTTCGCGAGCTCGAGCGCATAGCGGCCTTCCGGCAATGCCATCGGCAGACCCGCGAACGCATAGACCGGAGCGCCTTCCGCGGGTGTGGCGAGTACCGTCGCTGGACGTCCCTGGGCTCCCGGCAGGAAGGCGAAGGTTCCGGGGTCCGCCTTGAAGCCAATCGTCGAGATCCAATCGCGCGATTGCGGATGTGTCTCGAGCCACGCGGGAAGGGTCGCCGCGGTGACGGGCGCGATGGGAATCGCGTTGCCCGGTTCGGAAGTGAGGAAATCGAACATGGTCGAAGGGTCACGCGTCGCGTACGTTGAGGACGAGCTTGCCGATGTGCGCGCCCGATTCCATCAGCGCATGCGCGGCTGCCGCCTCGGCCAACGGGAATACGCGATGCACGACAGTCTTCACCTGGCCGCGATCAAGCAGCGGCCAGACATTGTGCCTGAGCGCCTGCGCGAGCTCGACCTTGCGGGCGGCGGGGCTCGCGCGCAGCGTCGAGCCGGTGACGGTCAGACGGCGCAGCATGATGTGGCGCCAGTCGAGTTCGACCTTGCTGCCGTGCAGGAAGGCGATGATGACCAGGCGCCCCTCGAGTGCGAGGGACCGGAGATTCTTTTCGATGTAGTCTCCGCCGACCATGTCGAGGACGACGTCGACACCGCGCTTGCCGGTGATGCGGGAAACCTCGTCGACGAAATCGTGTGTGCGGTAGTTGATCGCATGGTCGGCGCCCATCGTGCGGCAGAACGTGATCTTCTCGTCGCTGCCCGCGGTGGCGACGACGGTCGCACCGTGCTGCTTCGCAAGCTGGATCGCGGTCAGGCCGATGCCGCTCGTGCCGCCGTGGATCAGCACCGTTTCGCCGCGACGGAGCCGGCCACGCTCGATCAGGTTGTTCCAGACAGTGAAGAACGTCTCCGGCAACGACGCGGCCTCGATCAGCGACAATCCCTTGGGGATGGGCAGGCACCAGCCGGCCGGCGTCGCGCAATATTCGGCATACCCTCCGCCCGGCGTGAGCGCGCAAACGCGATCGCCGAGCGCCACGGCTTGCGCGCCCTCGCCCAGGGCGACGACAGTGCCGGCGACCTCGAGGCCGATGATCGGAGACGCATCGGGGGGTGGGGGATACGCGCCGGAGCGTTGCAGGCAGTCGGGGCGATTGACGCCGGCCGCCGCAACCTCGATCAGCACCTCGCCGGCCTTGGGCTCCGGCCGCGGCCCCTCCGCCAGCGCGAGCACGTTGGGCGGGCCGGGCTCGCGCGCGGCGATGTAGCGCATCGTGGAAGGCAGAGGCATGATCGCGTTGGCTCCTGACGGTCCGCTGATTCGCCTATTCTAGCGAGCTTCGATCGATGCCGTTTCACGTATCCACCCGCAACGTCGCGCAGCTGCTCGTGCGCACTGCACACGCTTGGCCGCGGCTGCCGGCGGTCGCATCGGGTGACAGCGTCGTATGCGACTATGCCGGGCTTGCCGATCGAGCCTCGCGCATTGCCCTTGCGCTCGCGGACTCCGGGATGCCGCCCGGTGAGCGGGTTGCGCTCGTGTCGCGCAACGTCCCCGAGTATGTCGAGGCGCTGTTCGGCTGCTGGTGGGCGGGACTGGTCGCGGTGCCGGTCAACGCGAAGCTGCATCCGAAGGAGTTCGCATACATCGTTGCGAACAGCGGGGCGCGCCGGGCGTTCGTCGACGCGTCATGGGCCGTGGCGATTGGCGCGGGCATCGACAACGCGCCGTCGCTCGATCGGGTCGTCGTGCTCGGAAGTGCCGAGTGGAACGCACTGCGTGCGAGCGCGCCGCGCGCCGTTCCTGCGACCTGCGGCGACGACGATCCCGCCTGGCTCTTCTACACGAGCGGCACGACCGGGCGGCCCAAGGGCGTCGTCATTACGCACGGCAACCTGCGGGCGATGAGCCAGTGCTTTCTCACCGACGTCGAGGCGGTCGCGCCGGGCGATGCGATCCTGCATGCGGCACCGATGTCGCACGGCTCGGGGCTCTATATTCTGCCGCACGTGCTCGCGGGCGCCGTCAACGTCGTGCCGGAATCCGGGGGCTTCGATCCGGACGAGATCGTCGCGCTGCTCGATGCGTGGGACCGCGCGAGTTTCTTCGCCGCGCCCACGATGGCGAAGCGCCTCGTCGCCGCGCCCGCGCTCGCCCGAGCGCGCCTCGATCGCCTGAAGAGCGTCGTGCTGGGCGGCGGTCCACTCTACGTCGCCGACTGCAAGGAGGCCTGCCGCGCGCTGGGCCCGCGGCTCGCGCAGATCTACGGTCAGGGCGAGTCGCCGATGACGATTACGGCGATGGGTCGCGCGCTCCTTGCCGATGCGATTGCACGCAACGACGAGGCGCGCTTGGGCTCCGTCGGAGTCGCGCAGACCGGCATCGACGTGATCGTCGCGGACATTGCCGGCGACCCGTTACCGGCGGGCGAGACGGGCGAGGTCCTGGTGCGCGGCCCGACGGTAATGGCAGGGTATTGGATGAATCCCGAGGCGAGCGCGGCGACGCTTGCGAATGGCTGGTTGCACACGGGCGATGTCGGCACGCTCGACGAGGATGGCTTTCTCACGCTCAAGGACCGCTCGAAGGATCTGATCATTAGCGGGGGCTCGAACATCTACCCGCGCGAAGTGGAGGAAGTGCTGCAGGCGCACGCGGAGGTGGCCGAGGTCGCGGTGATCGGCCGTGCGCACCCCGACTGGGGCGAGGAAGTCGTTGCGTGCGTCGTCGCGCGTAACGCCGGTACGCCTGCCGCGTGCGCCGCGCTCGAACGCGCGCTCGACGCACTCTGTCTCGAGCGGATTGCGCGGTTCAAGCGGCCGAAAGCGTACGTGTTCGTGGACGAGCTGCCGAAGAACAACGCCGGCAAGGTCCTGAAGACGACATTGCGGGAGCGCCTCGCAGCGGACCGCTAGCGGCGTGCGCCGTCGAGCGGCAGCGTGAACGCGAAGGTCGAGCCGACGCCGACCTCGCTCGAAAGCCAGATCCGCCCGCCGTGGAGCTCGATGAACTTGCGCGAGATCGCGAGGCCGAGCCCCGTCCCCTCGACCTTCTTCGCCGCGATCCCGACCTGCCGGAACTCCTCGAACACCGCAGCCTGGTCCTCCGGCGCGATCCCGATGCCGGTGTCGGCGACCGAGATCTCGGCGGCGCCGTGGACGGCACGGGCGGACACCTGGACGCGGCCACCGTCGGGCGTGAACTTGAGCGCGTTCGTAAGGAGATTCAGGAGCACCTGCTTGACCTTGCGCTGATCGGCATGAATCGAGCCCAGTCGAGGGTCGACTTCGTGCACGAGGTCGATGCCATCCCGGCCCGCGCGCTCGCGCACGAGGATCAGCGCGTTCTCGATCGTGCCGGGCAGGTCGAAGTCCGTGGCCTCGAGCTCCATCCGGCCCGCCTCGATCTTGGACAGGTCGAGAATGTCGTTGATGAGCGAGAGGAGGTGGCGCCCGGATTCGAGGATGTCGCGAATGTATTCCGCCTGCTTGTCGTTGATGGGCCCGAACAGCCGTTCCTCCAGAACCTCGGAGAAGCCAATGACAGCGTTCAACGGGGTGCGCAGCTCGTGCGACATGTTGGCGAGGAACTCGCTCTTGTGCCGGCCGGCGGTCTCGAGCTCGCGGCTCTTTTGCTCGATTTCGCGGAACAGTCGCGCGTTCTGGATCGCCAGCGCGGACTGCGTCGCGAACGTCCGCATGAGATCCGTCACCTCGGCGGTGAAGCCGCCTGGGGTGCTGCGATTGACGGCGAGCGCGCCCAGGAGCTGATCCTCGCGCAGGAGCGGCACCGCCAACACCGACCGATAGCCGCAGCGGTTCAGGACTTCGCGCAACCGGGCCGGGTAGCTCCGTTCGTCCGCGATATCCGGGATCGCAACCGGCTCGAGCGTGACTGCGAGCCGCCCGAGCGCGCCCTCGCGCTTGCGGATCGGCGCCGCGCGCAGCACGTCCACCAGCTCGGCGGGCAGTCCGTGCGTAGCATGGAGCTGAAACTCCTCGCGCGCGTCGTCGTATTCCCAGATCGATCCGCCATCCAGGCCGGCGAGCTCGGTCGAGCGCGACACGATCGTCGACAACACGGTTTCGAGGTCGAGCGTCGAGCTGACGGCGCGTCCGACCTCGCCCAGCGCCCGGAGCTCGTCGACCGAGCGCGTGAGCTCCTTCGTGCGCAACTCGAGTTCGCCGAACAGCCGCACGTTCTCGATCGCGATCACCGCCTGATCAGCGAAGGTGGCGACGAGCTCGACCTGCTTGTCGGTGAACGGTTCGACTCGCGTCTTCCACATGACGATGACGCCGAGCAGGGCGTCGTCGCGCAGCATCGGGACAGCGAGAATCGTCCGGTAGCCCCCGAGTCTCTGCACTTCGCCGCGCTGATACCCCTGCTCCGCGAGAACATCGTGCCAGTGCACGGGCTCGCGCCGTAATGCGGCGGTGCCCGAGATCGAGCCGGGTCCGATCGGGACCGGATGCTCGCGCAGGTAGTCGAGCATCTCGGGCCGAGTGGAGTGACCGGCGGCGAAGCGCAGGAGCTCGCCGTCGTAGCGGTAGACGTGCCCGTGCTCGGCCCCGCACAAGCGCGCGGCGGTCGCGATGACGGTATCGAGGACAGGCTGCAGATCGAACGCGCTGCGGCTGATCACCTTGAGCACGTCGCCGGTCGCGGTCTCGCGCTCGAGCGCGCCGGTCAGCTCGCGATTGCGCATTTGGAGCTCGTTGAAGAGGCGTACGTTCTCGATCGCGATGACGGCCTGGTCGGCGAAGGTCCGGAGCAGAGTGATCTGGTTTTCGGGAAACGTGCCCGCCTCGGGACGCCCGACGGCAATGGCGCCGATCGGGCTTCCCTCGCGCATGAGGGGAACGGACAGGATGCTGCGAAAGTTCCCGGCAACCGCAGTGGCGGTCGGCACGAAATCGGCGTCAAGCTCGACGTCGGGGATCTCGACGACGCCGCAGGTCAGGATCGCCCGGCACGCTGCGAGTTCGCGGCTGAGCGGCCGCGGCCAGAGGCTGCGGACAGCATCAGCGCCCGCGAGCGTGAGGTTCACGAGCGCGGCCAAGTGAACCAGCGTGCCGTCGTAGGTGAAGACATTGGCCGAGCTCGCACTACAGAGGTTCAGGGCCGCGGCGGCGATCGTGTCGAACACTGGTTGCACATCCGTCGGTGACTGGCTGATCACCCGCAGGATTTCGCTCGTCGCCATCTGCTGCTCGAGCGCCTCGGTCAGGTCGCGGTTGCGGGACTGGACTTCGTTGAACAACCGAACGTTCTCGATCGCGATGACGGCCTGCTCCGCGAACGTCTGGAGCAGGCTGACCTGGGTGTCGGGGAATGGGCCGGGTTCGGGACGGCCGACAACGACGGCGCCGATCGGCCGTCCGTCCCGCAGCAGCGGAACCGCCAAGTTGCTGCGGAAGCCCCCGATACGCGAGTGAGTTCCCTTCATGTAGTCGGGATCCTCGCTCACATCCGGAATCTGGACGACTTCGCCCGTCAGCATCGCCCGTGTGACGGCCAGGTCCCGGTTCGGCGGCCGGGGAAACAGCCGTCTCAGCTCGTCGCCGTATGCGGGATTCGTGTTGACGTAGGTGGCGAGATGGATTAATTCGCCGTCGAACGTGAAGACGTTGGTGGAGACCGCTTTACACAACCTGAGCGCAGCCGCCGCGATCGTCTCGAACACAGGCTGCACGTCCGACCTCGCGCCGCTGATGACACTAAGGATCTCCGCCGTCGCCTTTTGCTGCTCCAGAGCCTCCTCGAGGCGCTGTTCGACCTCGTGAGATGGCACGCGCATGCGCCGGCTCGCCCCCGGCTTCCGGATGGCGACCGCTCGGGGTGCGGGCCTCGCGCGCTGGCTCAACGATGTCTCCCGGGCATCGCTTGTGCGTTCGGCGAACGCTCCGTCGGTGCGGATATGCGATGGCCCGGCGACGCTACCCCGTTGCCTCCGACGGGTCAAGCACCCGGCGCGGCGATGCACGCTCGGGCAAGGCGCCACGCGCGACGAGGAGCGAGATGAAGGCCACCGCATAGCCGATGGCAAGCAGCCACAGGGTCGGCCGCATCCCGATGCCCTCGGCCAGTACGCCGCCGATCAACGCTCCGATCGGCGTGAGCGTCCCGTTCGCGACGTGGAACGTCGCCGCGGCCCGGCCGAGCGCTTCGGGCGGCAGCAGCCGTTGCCGCAGGGTCGTTTCGTTGACGAGATAGACCGTCATCACCCCATCGCCGACGACCTGCGTTGCAATCAGGAACGACATGGCGATCCAGGGGACGGGCGGCGCGAGCGGGATCAGCACCTGCATCGCGGCGCCGATCGCCAGCGTAGAGAGCAGCGTTCGCCGCGGGCCGAAGCGCTCGGCGATCCGTCCGGACAGTGCGGCACCGACGAGCGCGCCGATACCGCCGCAACCGATCGTGATCCCGAGCTGTGCCGGTGAAAGCCCGAGGGTCGTCAGCGAGAACAGCGTGTAGAGCGCCGCCATGAAGCTGCCGAAGAGCGTCATCGTCGAAGCGGCGACGAACAGGGCGCGGATGGCCGGATCGCGCCACACGACGTGGATGCCGGTGCGGACGTCGGAAAGGAGCGACGCGCCGGCCGGAGGTGCGACGATCGTCTCGCGCTTGCGGATGCGCACGATGAGAAGCGCCGATGCGACGAAGGTCGCCGCGTCGACCGCGATCGCGATCGGTGCGGTCAACCATGCGACGAGCGCACCGCCCAGCGCGGGCCCGGTGATCTCAGCGACGGCGTCGACGGCTTCGCGCTTGCCGTTCGCTTCGAGCAATTGGTCGCGGCCGACGAGGTCGGTGATGAACACGTGGTCCGCGAGCTCGAAGAGCACCGTCGCGATGCCGGTGATGGCGGCGATCGCATACAGGAGCGGCAACGACAGCGCGCCCTGCCACGCGGCCAACGGGATCGCGACCAGCGCGACGCAGCGGACGATGTCGGCCCCGATCAGCACGGGCCGACGGCGGTGGCGGTCAACGAAGCCGCCGCCGACCCAGGCGAGCAGCGCGCGCGGCAGCGTTAGCGTGAGCGCAAGGAACCCAAGATCGAGCGCGCCGGCGCCCGCGGACAGGATCGCCGCCATCGGCAGCGCAGTGCGCGTGATCCGCGAGCCTACGGCCGAAATGGCCTGCGCACTCCACAGGAGCACGAAGTCGCGATAGCGCCACAGGCCCGTCCGCGGCAGCCACGCGCCCGCGAGACTCAATAGACGACCTGCACGTTTTCGGGTGCGAGCCACTCCCGCAGCTGCGTGAGCAGCATCTCATCGGGGTTGACACGCCAAGCCTCGGGCAACTCGATCTCGCCGCCGACGCCACGGTTGCGATATTCGACGACGATCGGGCACGCGCCGGGCCGGAACGGTGCGATCAGCTCGGCGAGACGCCTGGCGTCCGCGCCGCCGTTGCACGCGAGCCGCAGCCCCTTCGCATAGCGCTTGCGCACCGCAGCCAGGTCGTAGACGGCCTCGGCGACGATGCGCAAGCCCTGCATCTGGCCGTCGTCGGCGATTCGCTGCTGGACCTTCGCTTCGACGACGACGAGCTGATCCTCGCGCAGCAGGCCGCGCGCGCCGTCGAACGTCTCGTTGAACACGACGACCTCGGCCTGCCCGCCGCCGTCGTCCAGCATGACGAACGCCATCTTGCCGCGACGGCTCGTCTGCACGCGCAGGCCGGTCACGATCCCGGCCAACAGCACGGTCTCGCGCCGCGGCTGCACCGCCGCGAGCGACGTGCGCACGAGCGGCGCGAGCTCGCTCGCATAGCCGCGATACGGATGGCCGGACAGGTAGTAACCGAGCGCGGCCTTTTCGTGGACAAGCCGGTCCGCGTCGCTCCAGTCGCGAGCCACGACCAGCGGCAGCGCCGCGGCGGGTTCCTCGCCGAACAGCGACACCTGCGTGGCCGCGGCTTCCCGGCGCTCGGCTTCGCCCAGCGCGACTCCGACGGAGGCGAAGAGCGTTGCGCGCCGCACGTCGATGGCATCGAACGCACCGGCCTTGATCAGCGCTTCGACGACGCGCCGGTTGACGAGCCGCTTGTCGACGCGCCGGCAGAAATCGAACAGGTCGCGGAACGGACCTCCGGTCTCGCGCGCGTCGACGATCGACGCGATCGCCTGCTCGCCCGTCCCCTTGATGCCGCCCAGCCCGTAGCGAATCCGTTTCGTGTCGACGGGCTCGAAACGGTAGTTCGACGCGTTGACGTCCGGCGGCAGGATCTCGAGCCCTTGTGCGAGCGCGTCGTCGCGCAGGCTCCGCACCTTGTCGGTGTCGTCCATCACGAGCGCGAGGTTCGCCGCCATGAAGGCGCTCGGATGATGCGCCTTGAAGTACGCCGTGTGGTAGGCGACGAGCGCGTAGGCCGCGGCGTGCGATTTGTTGAAGCCGTAGCCCGCGAACTTCTCCATGAGGTCGAACAGGTGCGACGCCTTTGTCCGCGAGACCCCGTTCGCCTCGGCGCCCTCGGTGAACACGTCGCGATGCTTCGCCATCTCCTGAACGTTCTTCTTCCCCATCGCGCGACGCAGGAGGTCGGCACGGCCCAGCGTGTAGCCGCCGATCGCCTGCGCGATCTGCATGACCTGCTCCTGGTAGATCATCACGCCGTGCGTCGGTGAAAGGATGGGCTCGAGGCGCGGGTCGACGTAATCGGCTCGTTCGCGGCCGCTCTTGCGCGCGATATAGTCGGGAATGAGCTCCATCGGCCCGGGGCGGTACAGCGCGACCAGCGCGATCACGTCCTCGAAGCGCGCCGGCGGCGCCTGCTTCACCAGGTCACGCATGCCGCGCGATTCGAACTGGAACACGGCGGCGGTGTTGCCGGTGCGGAAGATGTCATACGCACCCTTGTCGTCGAGGGGCACGGTGTCGAGCGTCAGCGTGAACGAAGCGTCGAGCGCCCGGACATAGCGGAGCGTCCAGTCGAGGATCGTCAGCGTCGTCAAGCCGAGGAAATCGAACTTGACCAGACCGATGGCCTCGACATCGTCCTTGTCGAACTGCGAAACCATGCCATCGGCGCCTGCCTGCGTATAGAGCGGACAGAAATCGGTGAGGCGCCCCGGCGCGATCAGAACGCCGCCGGCGTGCATGCCCACGTTGCGCGTCAGGCCCTCGAGCGATTCGGCGAGCTCCAGCAGCTCCCTTACCTCCTCCTCGGTCTTCTCGCGCTCGGCCAGGAGCGGCTCCATTGTCCGCGCCATCTTGAGCGTGATCAGCTTGCCGGGCTGGAAGGGGATCAGCTTGGCGATGCCGTCGCAGAACATGTAGGGGAGATCGAGCACGCGGCCAACGTCGCGCACGACAGCCTTGGCCGCCATCGTGCCGAACGTGGCAATCTGCGAGACGGAGTCGGCGCCGTACTTGCGCTTCACGTAGTCGATCACGCGATCGCGCCCGTCCTGGCAAAAGTCGATATCGAAGTCGGGCATCGACACGCGCTCCGGATTCAGGAAGCGCTCGAACAGAAGCCCGTAGCGCAACGGATCGAGATCGGTGATGCCGAGCGCATAGGCGACCAACGAGCCCGCGCCGGACCCGCGGCCGGGCCCGACCGGCACGCCGTGGTTCTTCGCCCAATTGATGAAATCGGCGACGATCAGGAAGTAGCCCGAGAAGCCCATCTGCACGATGGTCTTCGTTTCGAAGTCGAGACGCTCTTCGTAGGTCGAGCGCTTCGCCGCGCGGGTTCCGCCGTCGGGGTAGAGCGCGTCGAGTCGGCGGTTGAGGCCCGTCGCGGCCTCCCGTCGCAGGTGGTCGTCGAGTGTCACGCCGGCGGGCGTTGGAAATTCCGGCAGGTAGTTCTTGTCGAGCGGCAGTCCCAGGTTGCACCGCTGGGCGATCGCCACCGAATTGGCCAGCGCTTCGGGCAAATCGGCGAAGGCAGCCGCCATCTCGGCCTGCGACTTGAAATACTGATCGGGCGTAAACCGCTTGGGCCGGCGCGGATCCGCGAGCACGTGCCCCTCGGAGATGCAGACGCGCGCTTCGTGCGCGCGGAAATCGGCCTGGCGCAGGAATTGGATCGGATGGGTCGCGACGATCGGCAATTCCAGTTCGCGCGCAAGATCGACCGTCGCAGCGACAAACGCATCGTCGTCGGCGCGACCCGCGCGCTGGACCTCGAGGTAGTACCGGTTCGGAAATCGCGCCGCCCAGTCGCGCGCCGCTTTGGCCGCTCCGGCGCGGTGACTCTGCGAAAGCTGCTGGCCGACGTCGCCGTCGCGGGCACCGGACAGCGCGATCAGTCCCTCGGTGCCTTCGTCGAACCATTCGCGTTGAAGCTCCGCGCGGCCGCGGTACGCGTTGCTGCGGTAGGCACGCGTCAGCCATTCGGCGAGCCGCAGATAGCCGGCGCGCGTCTGGGCGATCAGGAGCGCGCGAAACGGTGCGTCGCGCTCGGCGTCGTGCGTGAGCCAGACGTCGCAACCCCAGAGCGGCTTCACGCCCGCCGCGCGCGCGGTCTTGTAGAACTTGACGAGCCCGAACGCGTTGCCGAGGTCCGTCAGCGCCAGCGCAGGCATCGCATCGGCAATCGCGGTCGCGACCGCCTGGTCGATGCGCACGGTACCGTCGACGATGGAATACTCGCTGTGGAGACGCAGGTGGACGAACGCGGGTGCGGCCATGGCGGACTTCGGGGCGATGCTAGAATTCTAACTCTTTCGTCGTACCGCAAATCTACTCGCGTGATCGCCTCGTCGTCGCTTGCCATGAACGCGCGTTCGCTCGTGCTTGCGAGCGTCCTCGCTGCCCTCGCTGGCGCCTGCGCGACGCCCGGTCCCGGGCCCGCGACGCCGTCGCCGCCGACGGCACCCTCGACGCCGTCGACGCCATCAGCTCCGCCGACGCCGCAGAACGTGGAGCCGCCCCCGCCCAACGTCAATCTCTCCGGTTTCCCCCTGCCGTATCGCCAGGGCTATGCCGACGGATGCGCCAGCGCGGCGGGATCCGAGCGCAAGGACGCACTGCGGTTCGCCAACGACGGCAACTATCGCACCGGATGGCAGGACGGCCTCGCGCTGTGCCGAAAGAAGTGACGCTCGCGTGAAGCGCGCGACTTCGCAGCGGGTTTCGTTGCGCGGTCTCTCCCATCACGTCCTCACGTGGGGCGACCCCGCGGCGCCGAAGCTGTTCCTCCTGCACGGTTGGATGGATGTCGCGGCATCGTTCCAGTTCCTGGTCGACGCATTGGTGCGCGATTGGTACGCGATCGCGCCCGACCTGCGCGGCTTCGGTCGCAGCGAGTGGCAGCCGCAAGGCTACTGGTTCGCGGACTACGTCGCGGACCTCGAGGCGCTCGTCGACACCTTCGCGCCGGGCGAGACGGTGGACCTCGTCGGTCACAGCCTCGGCGGCAACATCGTCATGATCTACGCCGGGGTGCGCCCCGCGCGCGTGCGGCACGTCGTCTCGCTCGAAGGCTTCGGGATTCCCGTTGAGGACGCGACTCGCGCACCCGCGAAGCTTGCGCGGTGGCTCGACGCGCTCGCGGCCCCGCCGGCCTTCGCTCCGTATGCCAATCTCGACGCAGTGGCCGATCGTTTGCAGAAGAACAACCCGCGGCTGCCGCGCGACAAGGCCGCCTTCCTGGCGGCGTACTGGGCGGAGACGACGGCCGATGGAAGCGCGCGCCTGGTTTCGGATCCGCGGCACAAGCTGCCGTTCCCGACGACCTATCGCGTCGAGGAAGCGTTCGCCGTGTGGCGCGATGTCACCGCACCGACGCTGTGGGTCGCGGCGGCGGATTCGGCGATCCCCAAGTGGCTCGACGACCATCCCGAAGGCGAAGCGGGCGCCGATGGATTGGGCGGCGTGCGGCGGCGGATGGCACACATCGGCGATGCGCGGCTCGTCGTCGTGCCCAACGCGTCGCACATGCTGCATCACGACCAGCCCGCGGTCGTCGCGGCGGCGATCGAGGCGTTTCTCGCGGCGGCACCGGCGGCCGCATGACGTGGCGTCGGGGCCTCCGCACGCGGCGCGGCGCCTACATCGCGCTCGTGCTGCTGACGCTGGTCTGGGGCTTCAACTGGATCGCGATGAAGCAGGCACTCGTCGCCGCGCACCCGCTCGTCTTCAACGTCGAACGCACATGGGTCGCCGTGATCGTCCTCTTCGGCGTGCTCGTCGTTCGCGGCGGCCCCTTGCTGCCGCAGGACTGGATCGCGGCCATCGTCACCGGATTCTTCCAGACGACGATCAACTTCCTGTCGACGACGATGGCGCTCGCCGGCGGCGGCGCCGGGCGCACGTCGGTCCTCGTGTTCACGATGCCGTTCTGGACGCTGCTGATCGCGTGGCCGGTGCTGCACGAGCGCGTGCGGGGGGCCCAATGGCTGGCGATCGCCGCGGCCGCGACCGGTCTGGTCCTCGTCGTCGAGCCGTGGAACTGGCGCGGCGATCTCGGCCCGCGCCTCTGGGCGGTGCTGTCGGGCTTCGGCTGGGGCGCGGGAACCGTTGCGACCAAGTATTTCCAGCAGCGGCGCCGCCTCGACATGCTGAACTTCACCGCGTGGCAGGTGCTCCTGGGCGTGCTGCCGCTCACGCTCCTCGTGGCGGTTTTCGACCTCCCGTCGAGTCGCTGGAGTCCCGCGCAGGTGGCGCTCACTTTCTACGTGGGCGCGGTATCGACGGCGTTCGGCTTCGTGCTCTGGATCGCGATCCTGCGCGTGCTGCCTGCCGGCACCGCGTCGCTCAACATGTTCGCGATTCCCGTGATCGCACTCGTCTCGTCAGCCCTCGTTTTCGGCGAACGCCTTTCGGCCTGGGAGTGGACCGGGATCGCGCTGATCGGCGCGGGCCTCGTCATCATCACGGCGGGGGCGCTGCGGTCGCGCCGCGAAGCAACGGCGCTCGCGCCGGCCGTGCCATGCGAGGGCGGGTAGCGTGCTACGACGGCGCCTTCATCTGCGACTGCAGGTAATTCTGCTCGCCGACCTCGCGGATCAGGTCGAGCTGTGTCTCGAGGAAGTCGATGTGCTCCTCCTCGGATTCGAGAATGTCCTCGAACAGCTCGCGTGAGACGTAGTCGCCGGCCTTCTCGGCCTGGGCGATCGCCTCCTTGAGCATCGGATGCGCCCGGCGCTCGAGCTTCAGGTCGCACTCGAGCGCTTCGCCAACGTTCTCGCCGATCAGGAGCTTGTCCAGATCCTGCAGGTTGGGCAATCCCTCGAGGAAGAGGATGCGCTCGACCAGCCGGTCGGCGTGCTTCATCTCGTCGATGGATTCCTCGTATTCCTTCTCGCCCAGCCGGTGGTAGCCCCAGTTATTCAACATCCGCGAATGCAGGAAGTACTGATTGATCGCGGTGAGCTCGTTGCGAAGCACGCGGTTGAGATGCGCAATGACTTCCTTGTCGCCTTTCATCACGGTCCTCGGGTCGCGTTGCCGGGTTGGAATGCGAGAGGGTTCACATGATGAGCGCGAATCGCGGCGGGCTCAAGGGGGCGGTAGAATAATGGGACGCCGGCCGCTCGCCGGCGCGCGTGTTTCAGCAGTTTCCCGATGAATACACCTGCCCCTGACGTGTCGCGACTTCGGATCGACCGCGGCCTCCCTGCGATCCGCTCGCACCGCCGCCGGCGCTGGATCTGGCTCGCGATGGCGGTGGCCGCGATCGGCGCGGCCGCTTCGTGGTTTTTCGCGCAGCCGCGTGCCATCCTCGTGCAGACGACACCCATTGTCACGGTCTATCCGTCGCAGCAATTCGTCGTGCTCAATTCGAGCGGCTATGTGGTCGCGCAACGCAAGGCGGCGATCGCATCTAAGGCGAGCG
The DNA here is from genome assembly GCA_963773195.1 of uncultured beta proteobacterium. Taxonomy (GTDB): domain Bacteria; phylum Pseudomonadota; class Gammaproteobacteria; order Burkholderiales; family Casimicrobiaceae; genus CAIWHR01. The sequence continues at coordinate 413,826 of CAVZAE010000004.1, read as the reverse complement.
GCCGCCTCGAATGGCTTGGCGTCGCCGAGGGCTCACGCGTCAAGACGGGCGATGTCATCGCGCGCCTCGACAACCGGGACGTCGTTGCGCAGGCGGAGAGCGCACGCGCCGCGGTCACGGCCTCGCGCGCGGCGCTCGACCAGGCAAAGGCCGAAGACCGCGACGCGGCGACCTCGCTCAAGCGCGACCAGGACCTGTTCGCGAAGGGCTTCGTATCGGAGGCGGCGATCGACACGGCGAAGATGCGCGCCGACCGCGCGCGCGCCGGCGTCGCCAACGCAACGGCGTCGATTGCCGTGGCCGAAGCCAATGCACGCAACGCGCAGGTCGGAGTCGACTACACGCTGATCCGCGCGCCGTTCGACGGCGTGATCCTGTCGAAGAGCGCCAATGTCGGCGACATGGTGACGCCGTTCTCGTCGGCGGCCGACTCGAAGGGCGCGGTCGTGACGATGGCCGACATGTCGACGCTCGAAGTGGAGGCGGATGTCTCCGAATCGAGCCTGGCGAAGATCTCCGCCGGGCAGCCGGTCGAGATCACGCTCGACGCGCTGCCCGACACCCGCTTCAAGGGGCGACATCAGCCGGATCGTGCCGACGGTCGATCGCGCGAAGGCGACGGTGATGACCAAGGTCCGCTTCGACGCGATCGATCCGCGCGTGCTGCCGGAGATGAGCGCGAAGGTGTCGTTCCTCTCGCGTGAAGTGACGGCGGACGAGCAGAAGCCGCGTGTCGCCGTGAACGCCGATGCGATTGCCACCCGCGACGGGCGCACCGTCGTGTTCGTCGTCCGCAACGACCGTGCGGCGCCGGTTCCCGTCACACCCGGGATCAAGGTTGGCGAGCTGACCGCGATCGAAGGTGCGGTGAAGACCGGGGAAAAGGCGGTGCAGAAGCCGCCCGCCGATCTCGCCGCCGACGCGCTCGTCAAGACGGCCGCCAAATGAACACCGTGGCTCCGGCGGTCGATGCGCTGGTCTCGCTGCGCGACGTGTCGAAGTACTACGTCCGCGGCGGCCAGGTGATCCCCGTGCTGGTCGACATCGACCTCGACATCGGCGCTGGCGACTACGTGGCGCTGATGGGGCCGTCGGGCTCAGGCAAGTCGACGCTCCTGAACCTGATCGCGGGGATCGACAAGCCGTCCGGCGGAGAGATCCGGGTCGACGGCGTCGATATCGCCCAACTCACCGAGTCCGAGCTCGCCCGGTGGCGCGCGACCCACGTCGGCTTCATCTTCCAGTTCTACAACCTGATGCCGGTGCTCTCCGCGTTCGACAATGTCGAGCTCCCGCTGCTGCTCACCGGGCTCTCGCGGCGCGAGCGGCGCGAGCGGGTGGCGACCGCGCTGGCGCTCGTCTCGCTGACGGACCGCATGGACCACTTCCCGAACGAGCTCTCGGGCGGCCAGCAGCAGCGCGTCGCGATCGCGCGTGCGCTCATCGCCGATCCTTCGATCGTCGTCGCCGACGAGCCCACGGGCGACCTCGATCGCGCGACGGCGGAGGAAATCCTGGACCTGCTCGACCGGCTGAACCGCGAGCTCGGCAAGACGATCGTGATGGTCACGCACGATCCCAAGTCCGCGGGCAAGGCGCACCGGCTGATCCATCTCGAGAAGGGCGTGCTGGCGGCCTGACGCCGGCGCGATTGGCATGTTCGTCCCGCTTCTCGTCGCCAAGAATGCGCTGCGGCACAAGCTCCGCACAGGGCTTACGATTGTGGGCATCGTCGTCGCGATCGGCGCATTCGGGCTCCTCCGCACCGTCGTCGATGCCTGGTATGCCGGCGCGAATGCCAGCTCGAGCGCACGTCTCGTCACGCGGAGCTCGGTGTCGCTCGTATTTCCGCTGCCGCTCACCTACGTGCCGAAGATCCGGCAGGTCGAGGGCGTGCAGGGGGTGTCATGGGCGAACTGGTTCGGCGGCGTCTACGTCTCGGAGCGCAACTTCTTCCCGCAATTCGCGATCGATGCGCCGACCTACCTCGACATGTACCCGGAGTTCATCCTGTCCCCCGCCGAGCGCAAGGCGTTCCTGCTGGACCGCCAGGGGGCGATCGTCGGGCGCAAGCTCGCCGATCAGTATGGATGGAAAGTCGGCGACCAGATCCCGTTGCGCGGGACGATCTATCCGGGCACGTGGACGTTCAACCTGCGGGGCATCTACGACGGCGCGGACAGGGGCACCGACCAGTCGACGATGTACTTCCACTTCGATCTGCTCAACGAGACGATCAAGAAGCTGTACCCGCGGCGTGCGGACCAGGCCGGCGTGTTCATCGTGCGGCTCAAGGATCCATCACGCGCAGCCGAAGTCTCCAACGCGATCGACGCGATGTTCAAGAATTCGCTCGCGGAAACGCTGACCGAGACTGAGAAGGCGTTCCAGCTGGGGTTCGTCGCGATGACCGAGGCGATCCTGCTCGCCATCGAGGCGGTCTCCTACGTCGTCATCCTGATCATCATGGCCGTGATGGCGAACACCATGGCGATGACTGCGCGCGAGCGCCGCGCCGAGTACGCGACGATGAAGGCGATCGGCTTCTCGAACGTCTTTGTGGGACTCCTGATCCTGGCCGAATCGCTCGTGATCGCGTTCCTGGGCGGGGCGATCGGCATTGCGCTCACGTTTCCGGTGGCGGCGGCATTCGCCGAGAAGATGGGCACGCTGTTTCCGATCTTCTTCGTTTCCGAGCAGACGGTGCTGATGCAGCTCGGCGCAGCGCTCCTGATCGGCGTCGTCGCTGCCGCAGTGCCGGCATGGCACGTCGCGCGGGTGCGCGTCGTCGACGGGCTCCGGGCTGTCGCCTGACGCCATGGCGATCCCGTTCAGCTACATCGCCCGAAATGTCGCGGCGCGCAAGCTGACGACAGCGCTCACCGCGGGCGGCATGGCGCTCGTCGTCTACGTGTTCGCGACGGTGCTCATGCTCGCGGCGGGGCTCGAGCAAGACGCTGGTCGCCACAGGCCAGGCCGACAACGTCATCGTTATCCGGCGCTCGGCACAGACGGAAATCCAGTCGGGCATCGACCGGTACCAGGCCGGCATCGTCGAAAGTCTGTCCGACATCGCGATCGGCGAGGCCGGCGAGCGTCTCGTCTCGAAGGAGCCGGTCGTCCTCATCAACCTCCCGAAGCGCGGGTCGAACAAGCCGTCGAACGTCGTGATCCGCGGCGTGACACCGCAGGGGCTCGCGCTGCGGCCGCAGGTGAAGCTCGTGGAGGGACGCATGTTTCGCCCGGGAACTGCTCGAGATCATCGCCGGCCGCGGCGATCGCGAACGGTTTCCAGGGCGCAGGAGTCGGCGAAACGATGCGCTTCGCGTCACGCGACTGGACGGTGGTCGGCGTGTTCGACGCGGGGCACACCGGCTTCGACTCCGAGATCTGGGGCGACGGCGAGCAGATGCTGCAGGCGTTCCGGCGGCTCGGCTTCTCGGCGCTGATCTTCAGGCTGGCCGACAGCGAGCGCTTCGACGCCGTGAAGGAGCAGATCGAATCCGATCCGCGTCTTACGCTCGAGGCCAAGCGCGAGACACGCTTCTACGCCGACCAGTCGGAAGCGTTGTCGAAATTCATCAGCTACCTCGGCACTGACGATCTCGGTCATCTTCTCGATCGGCGCCATCATCGGCGCGATGATCACGATGTACGCGAGCGTGGCCTCGCGCACGGGTGAGATCGGCACGCTGCGCGCGCTCGGCTTCTCGCGTTCGTCGATCCTCGTCGCATTCCTGGTCGAGGCGCTTGCTTCTCGGCTTGATCGGCGGCGTCGTCGGCCTCCTCGCCGCCTCGTTCATGCAGGCGATCTCGATCTCGACGATGAACTTCCAGACCTTCGCCGAGCTCGCCTTCTCGTTCACGCTGACGACGCGTATCGTCGTCGCGTCGCTCGTCTTCGCGCTGGCGATGGGTTTCGTCGGCGGCTTTCTTCCTGCCGCGCGCGCGGCGCGCCTGAAGATCGTCGATGCGCTCAGGGCGGCGTGATGAATGACGCGGCCCGGCACGGTACCGAGGCGGCCGCGTCGGCGCACGGGCCCCCGGCCTCGGCGTCGGTCGCAACGCTGTTCATCGTCCCAACGCTCCTGTGGGGCTCGACCTGGTATGCGATCACGCTGCAACTCGGCGTGGTGGCACCCGAAGTCTCGGTCGCCTATCGCTTCGCGCTGGCCGCGATGCTGCTGGCCGCGTGGTGCGTCGTGACGAAACGCTCGCTGGCATTCTCCCGTCGCGATCACCTGTGGATCGCCGCGGAAGGTGTCTCGATGTTCGGGCTCGCCTATGTCTTCATCTACATCGCCGAGCAGTACATCGCGTCCGGACTGCTCGCCGTGCTGTTCGCGACGATCGTGTTCGCGAATCTTGCGGGCGCGCGGATTTGCTTTGGCGACCGCTTGACGGCGCGGGCGATCGCGGGCGCCGCGCTTGGCGTCGGTGGCGTCGCGCTCCTGTTCCTGCCCGAGTTCGCGACTGTGCGGGCTGATGTGCGGACGGCGAAAGGCATCGTGTTCGGGCTGGCGTCGGTGCTGCTCGCTTCGGCCGGCAACATGGTCGCCGTCCGCAACAACAAGGCGAGCCTGCCACTCTTGCCCGTCGTCGCATGGGCGATGGGATACGGTGCCGCGACGGCCACGGTGTTCGCGATCGTGAACGGTGCCGCCTGGACGTTCGACCCCCGTGCTCCTTATGTCGCCTCGCTCGTCTATCTCGCGGTCTTCGGCAGTATCTTCGCGTTCGGCACGTATCTCACGCTCGTCGCGCGGATCGGCGCGGGGCCGGCGTCCTACACGGGGGTCGTGATCCCGGTGGTCGCGATGACGATCTCGACCTTGCTCGAGGACTACCGGTGGACCGCGCCCGCGATCGCGGGCATCGGGCTCGTGGTCGCCGGGAACATGCTGGTGCTCTGGAAGCCACGGCGTGGCGCGGGGCGGGCGTGAAATCGGGACGGCTCGCGCCGCGGCCTCCGATCCGATTTTGGTGTACGGAATTGCCGTGCCGTGGGCCGTAGCGGCAACTCGCGATCGCTCGCTTCCCCTCGCCGCTTTGCGCCCAGGGAACGCGCGAACCGCGAGCAGGGACCCCAAGCCTGCTTGGGGCTGCGAGCAATCGGGAGCGCGTTCGGCGGCCGACCCTCGATGCACCGATCTGCACCGAGGGTGCGGAGGCCGAACCGGCTCGCCGTTCGCGCCGCTACCTCCGATCCGATTTTGTGTACAGAACCGCCGTGCCGTCGGCCGCAGCGGCGACTCGCGATCGCTCGCTCCCCCTCGCCTTCGGCCGGGGCCCCGGCTCGCCGTTCGCGCCGCTACCTCCGATCCGATTTTGTGTACAGAACCGCCGTGCCGTCGGCCGCAGCGGCGACTCGCGATCGCTCGCTCCCCCTCGCCTTCGGCCGGGGCCGGCTCGCCGCTCGCGCCGCTATTCGAGAGAAAGCTTCGCGTCGACGATCAGCTTCTTCCAGCCTTCAAGATCGGTGCGCACGATCGCGCCCAGCCGGTCGGGTGGGCCGGCGACGATTTCGGCTCCTTCGCGCGCGAGGCGCTCCTGGACGTCCGGTTGTGCGAGCACGTGGTTCACTTCGGCGTTGAGCTTCGCAATCACAGCGGGCGCCGTACCCGCGGGCGCCGCGATGCCCCAGTAGTTGATAACGCTCGCGTCGGGCACGCCTTCCTCCTGCCAGCTCGGCACGTCCGGCAGGAGCGCCGCGCGGCGCGGGCCGGTAACCGCTAGCGCGCGAACCTTCTTCTCGGAAATATAGGGCAGCGTCGCCGACACGGTCCCCGTCATCGCCTGGATGTGTCCGGACAGCAGATCCTGCGTCGCCGGCGCGATCCCCTTGTACGGGATGTGCACGACGACAATGCCCGCCCGCGCGTTCATCAGCTCGAGCGCGAGGTGGTTGATGCTGCCGGGGCCGGCGGAGCCGTAGTTGAGCTTGCCCGGCTCGCGCTTTGCGAGCGCGATGAATTCGCGCATTGTCGTTGCCGGCACATCCGGATTCACGACGAACACGAGCGGGCTGACGGCGATCGGCGCCACTGGCGCGAATTGCCCCACTGGGTCGTACGTCGGATTCTTCGACGCCGCGGCTACCGTGGTGAACGGCCCGGCGACGAAAAGCAGTGTGTACCCGTCCGGATCGGCCCTGGCGACCTCTGCCGCTCCGATCGCGCCACCGGCGCCGGTCTTGTTGTCGACGACGATGGTCGCCTTCATCGTCTCGGCCAGCTTTTGCGCGATGAAGCGAGCGACCGTATCCGTGCCGGCCCCAGGCGGGAACGGCACCACGAGGCGGATCGGCTTGACCGGATACGCCGTGCCCTGCGCCATGGCCATCGCCGCGAGACCTACCGCGAGCGCGGCCGCGACGATGCGCGTCCATCCGCGCAATGGGAAACGTCCGTTAGTCCTCGCCATCCTTCTTGATGACATCCACGTTGTCGATCAATCGAGTCGTTCCCAGCGTGGCCGCCGCAAGCACGATCAGCAGGTTCGGATGATCATAGCCCTCCGGGTGCGGGATGCGCAGCGCGAGGCCGTGGCGGACGGCGACGTAGTCGACCTTCCAGCCGCGCCGCGCGAGCTCCATCCGGCCCTGGGCCTCGAGGTTCGCGTAGTCAGTACGGCCGGCAGCGATAGCATCGGCGATCTCACGCAGCGCCCGGTAGAGGTTCGGCGCCTCGGCGCGCTCTTCCGGGGTCAGGTACGTGTTGCGCGACGACAGCGCGAGGCCATCGGGCGCGCGGATAGTCTCCGCGGGAACGATCTGAATCGGCATGTTGAAGCTCTGCACCATGCCGCGAACGATCTTGAGCTGCTGGCGATCCTTCTTGCCGAAGACGGCAACGTCGGGTTGCACCAAATTGAACAGCTTGAGCACGACGGTGCACACGCCGTGGAAGAAGCCCGGCCGGGACGCGCCTTCGAGCTCGTCGGCCAGCGGCGGCGGCTGCACGCGGTAGACCTGCGGCGTCGGGTACATCTCCTGCTCGTTCGGCGCGAACAGCACGTCGACGTGCTCGCGCTCGAGTCCCTTGCGGTCGGCGTCGAGCGTGCGCGGATAGCGGTCGAAGTCCTCGTTCGGCCCGAACTGCAGGCGGTTGACGAAGATGCTGCTGACGACGACGTCACCGTGCTCCCGTGCGATCCGGCAAAGCGACAGGTGGCCGTCGTGCAGGTTGCCCATCGTCGGCACGAACGCGATCTTGCCCGCGTCCTTCAAGCGCTGCGCGAGCTCAGCGGAAGTGTGGACGATGTCCATCGAGGGATCAGAAGCAATGCTCGGGCGCAGGGAACGAGCCGTCCCGGACCGCCCCGACGTAGGACGCGAGCGCCGCCTCGATGCTGTCGTGCCCGGTCATGAAGTTGCGGACGAAGCGCGCCGCGCGTCCCGGCTGGATGCCGAGCGCGTCGTAGATTACCAGCACTTGCCCCGAGCAGGATGGCCCGGCGCCGATGCCGATCACGGGCACGCCCGCGGCCTGCGTCAGGGCCGCACCCACGGCGCTCGGAACGCACTCGACCACGAGCATCGACGCGCCCGCCTCGACCAGCGCACGCGCGTCGGCCTTTAGCACAGCGGCCGCATCCGCGGTCTTGCCCTGGACGCGATAGCCGCCGAGCGCGTGGACCGACTGTGGCAAGAGACCCACGTGGCCACAGACGGGCACGCTCCGCGCGACAAGGAACGCCACCGTCGGCGCGAGCCACGCGCCACCTTCGAGCTTCACCATCCGTGCGCCGGCCTGCATCGCCGCGACGCAGGCTGCATACGCCGCTTCCGGGCTGGCCTGGTAGCTGCCGAAGGGCAGGTCCGCGACGACGAGCGCGCGATTGCACCCGGCGGCGGCGCAGCGCGTGTGGTAGACCACGTCGGCGAGCGTCACCGGCAGCGTCGAGTCGCGACCCTGAATCACCATGCCGAGCGAGTCGCCGACGAGGACGACGTCGACGCCCGCGCGATCGCAGAGCGCGGCGAAGCTCGCGTCGTACGCCGTCAGCATCGCGATCTTCGTGCCCTCGCGCGCCATCGCGGCGAGCCCGGGCACGGTGACGCGCGCGGGACGCGCGCTGGCGTCGGAGGGCGCGGAGTACGGCGCGGGCATCGGGGTCAGGCCGGCTCGCCGAGGTTGAAGAACTCGCGCTGGCTGCGCATCGCGCCGATGCGCCCGCGCAGGAGGTCGAAATGATCCGGGTCGTCGACGAAATTGAGCCGCTCGCTGTTGACGATCAGCAGCGGCGCGTCCGCGTACGAATAGAAGTAGCGGCTGTAGGCGTCGGCAATCCGTGCGAGGTAGTGCGCCGTGATCGTGCGCTCGAAGTGGACGCCGCGCCGGTGGACGCGCTCGATCAGCGTCTCGACCGGCGCCTGGAGGTAGATGACGAGATCGGGGGCGGGGGCCTCGAGCCGGAGCTGCGACCAGACTTTCTCGTAGAGTCCGTACTCGGCGTCGGTCAGGTTGAGCCGCGCGAACAGCGGGTCCTTGTCGAGCAGGAAGTCGGCGACCGTCGCATGCTGGAACAGGTCGAGCTGCGACACGTTGCGCAGCTGGTCGACGCGCTGGAACAGGAACGTGAGCTGCGTCGGCAGCGCATAGCGCGGCATGTCCTCGTAGAATCGCGCGAGGAATGGATTCTCCTCGGGGCGCTCGAGCAGCGTCTCGCCGTCGAGATGATGGGCGAGCTGGCGAGCGAGGCTTGTCTTGCCGGCCCCGATCGGCCCTTCGACGACGATATAGCGAAGCTTGCGGAGATCCATGCCCGTCAATGCAGCACGTGTGTCCGCGTGGGCGCGATCCGCTGCGCTCGCACCGCGGTCAAGAGTCGACGGGCGAGGCCGCGGCCGGGAATGGTGACGTGCGGCGCGAGCTCAGTCAGCGGGCGCAACACGAACGCACGGGCATCCATTCGCGGGTGAGGAACGGTCAGTCGCGGGTGGGCGATGCGAGCGCGTCCATACAGGAGCAAGTCGAGGTCGAGCGTGCGTGGCGCATTGCGCTCGTGGACCGGGCTGCGCTTGCGGCGCCGCTCGATCGTGCGGAGGTAGGCGAGGAGGCCCTGCGGCGGCAGCGCAGTGTCGAGCGCCGCTACCGCGTTGACATAGTCGGGCTGCGGGCCCAAGGCATCGAGCGGCGCGGTCACGTAATTCGACGACACGCCGACCACGCGCGTGCGCGGCAACCGTTCGAGCGCACGGACAGCGTGTGCGAGCTGCCGGCGCGGATGGCGGAGGTTGCTGCCGAGGCCCACGTAGGCACGCATCAGCTTTCGTCCGCGGGCGGCGCGGCGCCGCCCGCGGCCATCGCGGCGGATTTTCGGCGCCCGCGTCCGCGCGAGCGGCGCTTGCGTTTCGGGCCTTCGTCGGGGCGGAGCATCGCGACGCGCTCGTCGTGGCCCGCGTCGGCGAAGCGGTCCCACCACTCCGAGAGACTGGCGCGCTCGCCTTCGAGCTCGCCGCTTCGACAGCGGAGGTCGAGGAAGTCCCACCCGGCACGGTAGCGGGGATGCTCGAGCAGGCGGAACGGCCGCTGGCCGGAGCGCTGTTCGAAACGGGGCTGCAGCGACCAAATCTCTTTGATCGTCCCCTCGAACCGGCGCGGAATTGCGAGCTTGTCCGCCTGCCGCTCGAGCACGCCGTCCATGGCATCGAACAGTGCCGGAATCGGCGGGCCGCCGTTCGCCTTCGCCGCGTTCCATGTCGCCAGCACTTCGTGCCACAAGAGCGTCGCGAACAGGAAACCGGGGGACACGCCGCGGCCGTCGCGCACGCGCGCATCGGTGTCGGTGAGGGCAAGCTCGATGAAACGCTGGCCAAGCGGCTGCTCGACGATCACGTCGAGCAAGGGGAGGAGACCGTGGGCGAGCCCGTGCGCACGCAGGCTCTTGACCGTCTCGACGGCATGGCCGGACAAGAGGAGCTTCTGCATCTCGTCGAACAGGCGCGCCGGCGGCACGTTGCCGATCAAAAGGGCGAGTTTCGAAATCGGCGCAGCCGTCTTGGGCTCGATTGCGATGCCGAGCTTGGCGGCGAGCCGTACGGCGCGCAGCATCCGCACCGGATCCTCGCGGTAGCGGGTGACCGGGGGCCCGATCAGCTTCAGCCGGCGCGCGCGGAGGTCGGCCACGCCCCCCACGTGATCCCAGACCTCCTCGGTCGCGGGGTCGAAGTAGAGTGCGTTGATCGTGAAATCGCGGCGCACCGCGTCTTCGGCGTGCGCGCCGTAGACGTTGTCGGACAAGAGGCGCCCGTGCTCGTCCGTCGCGTCGTCGCCTTGCGCGGCACGGAACGTCGACACCTCGATCGTTTCCGCCCCGACGTGCACGTGGACGAGTCGGAAGCGGCGACCGATCACGAACGCGCGCCGGAAGAGCGGCTTCACCTGCTCGGGCCGCGCGTCGGTCGCCACGTCGAAATCCTTGGGCTCGATCCCGAACAGCAGATCGCGCACGGCGCCGCCGACGATATATGCCTTGAACCCCGCGTCCTGAAGCTTGCGGGTCACCTCGAGCGCGCCGCGTGAAAGCTGGTTCCTGCGCAACGGCTGATCGCCCGGGCCGTAGACACGTGCCTTGCGCGGCCGGTCGGAACCGGGGATGAGACGTGCGAGCAGTCGGCGGATCATCGGCGGGGCCGCGGTGCGGCGGCCGGGGAGCGGGCCTGCGGGAGCGGTGGGCGGCGCCTTCGCGGTCGTCCTGCGCCCGCCGTTACGGTGGGGGCTCATCGAACCGGGCGCGATGATAGCACGTGCATTGCTGCGCTGCGCCGAGCATGCAAGGGCCCGATTCGCGGACCCGCCGCGCATGGCGGCATTGCGCCATATCGAGGATAATTAAGGGTTTCCGACGCCCCCCTGCGTTCGCGGTCGGACGGCGTGCCAGGCCCGCCGGTTTCGCTGCACAAGGAGAAGCCATGTCCTACAAGCACGTCAAGGTTCCGGCCGATGGCCAGAAGATCACCGTCAACCGTGATTTCAGCCTCAACGTTCCCGACCAGCCGATCGTTCCCTACATCGAGGGCGACGGCACCGGCTACGACATCACGCCGGTGATGATCAAGGTCGTCGACGCCGCCGTGGCCAAGGCCTACGGGGGCAAGCGCAAGATTCACTGGATGGAGATCTATGCCGGCGAGAAGTCGACCAAGGTCTACGGACCGGACGTCTGGCTGCCGGAAGAGACGCTCGCGATCCTCAAGGACTATGTCGTCTCGATCAAAGGGCCGCTCACGACACCGGTCGGCGGCGGGATCCGCTCGCTCAACGTCGCGCTCCGGCAAGAGCTCGACCTCTACGTGTGCCTGCGGCCGGTGCGCTGGTTCCGCGGCGTCCCTTCGCCGGTAAAGGAGCCGAACAAGATCGACATGGTGATCTTCCGCGAGAACTCGGAGGACATCTACGCCGGCATCGAGTGGCCCGCCGATTCGCCGCAGGCGAAGAAGCTGATCGACTTCCTCATGAAGGAAATGGGCGTCAAGAAGATCCGCTTTCCGGCATCGTCCGGAATCGGCATCAAGCCGGTGTCGAGCGAAGGCACCGAACGCCTCGTGCGCAGGGCGATCCAGTACGCGATCGACAACGACAAGCCGTCGGTCACGCTCGTGCACAAGGGCAACATCATGAAGTACACCGAGGGCGCGTTCCGCGACTGGGGCTACGCGCTCGCTGCACGCGAGTTCGGCGCGAAGCCCCTGGACGGCGGCCCGTGGATGTCATTCAAGAATCCGAGGACGGGCAAGGACATCGTGGTCAAGGACGTCATCGCCGATGCGTTCCTGCAGCAGATCCTGCTGCGGCCGGCCGAGTACAGCGTGATCGCGACGCTCAACCTCAACGGCGACTACATCTCGGACGCGCTCGCTGCCGAAGTCGGCGGCATCGGCATCGCGCCGGGGGCCAACCTGTCCGACTCGGTTGCCGTGTTCGAAGCGACGCACGGCACGGCGCCCAAGTACGCAGGCAAGGACTACGTGAATCCCGGCAGCGAAATCCTGTCCGCCGAAATGATGCTCGTCCACATGGGCTGGAAGGAAGCCGCGGCGCTGATCGTGTCGAGCCTGGAGCGTGCGATCGACGACAAGCAGGTGACCTACGACTTCGCGCGCTTGATGCCGGGTGCGACGCAGGTGTCGTGCTCGGGCTTCGGCAAGGCGATGATCGAGAGAATGTAGCGCCGCGAGCGCCTGGGATCGCTGCCGCGCCGTCGCGCCAAGAAAAAGCCCGCCTGCGCGGCGGGCTTTTTTGTCGACCACACCTTGTCGGTGCGGGACCTAATCGGGTGCTGCTCAGGCGGCCTGAATGTTCGAGGCCTGCTTCCCCTTGGGACCCTGCGTCACCTCGAAGCTGACCTTTTGGCCTTCCTTGAGCGTCTTGAAGCCCTGCATGTTGATCGCCGAGAAGTGCGCGAACAGGTCTTCGCCGCCGTCGTCCGGAGTGATAAACCCATAACCCTTCGCGTCGTTAAACCACTTGACGGTACCTGTTGCCATAATGCTACTTCCTTCCTGTTTGATCGAGGGGGTTTTGTTTGGGCAGCAAGTACCACGTGCGGCAGGCGCAGCGTCGACGCGCGGACGAACCGAAACGGCAGCCACTTAGGAGCCAAACACTGCTTTTTTAAGCTTGGAATCCGGCTCCCGTCAAGCCGAAAGCCCGCAAATCGGCTTCCCCTTGAAAATTCTGTTGCAATCATCAAACATAGGGTAACCGCTTCCGTCAGGATCCCGTGGACAATGGCCCACCGGCAGCAGGACGGTGGACTGCTCGAGGCCGAGAAAACCCGGCTCAAGCCTCCACCGCTTTTCAAGGTGCTGTTGCTGAACGACGACTACACGCCGATGGACTTTGTCGTCGTGGTGTTGCAGACTGTTTTCGCGATGAGCCGGGAAAAGGCCACGCAAGTGATGCTGCAGGTGCATCGCGAGGGGATGGGGGTGTGCGGGACGTACGTCCGCGAGGTTGCCGCCGCGAAGGTTGATCAGGTGATTGACATCGCTCGTCGGCACCAGCACCCGTTGCAGTGCACGATGGAGGAGACTTGAGCGTTAATGGCAGTGGACCGACGTTGCGACCCTTCCGGCCGTGTCGCGGCACCCGCCACGAAAGGCAACTGAGATGATTGCGCAGGAACTGGAAGTCTCCCTCCACATGGCCTTCGTCGAGGCCCGGCAGAAGCAGCACGAGTTCATCACCGTCGAGCACCTGCTGCTGGCGATGCTCGACAACCCGTCGGCGGCCGAAGTGCTGAAGGCGTGCGGCGTTGACCTCGACGAGCTCCGCGGCGTCCTCACCGACTTCATCGGCGAGCACACGCCGCGGCTGTCGCCGCATTCCGATGCCGATACGCAGCCCACGCAGGGCTTCCAGCGCGTCATCCAGCGCGCGATCCTCCACGTCCAGTCGTCGGGCAAGAAGGAAGTCACCGGCGCCAACGTGCTCGTCGCGATCTTCGGCGAGAAGGAATCGCACGCCGTCTACTTCCTGAACCAGCGCGGCGTGACGCGGCTCGACGTGGTGAACTACATCGCGCACGGGATCACGAAGAATCCGCAGCAGAAGCCGGAGAAGGGCGAGAGCAAAGAAGACGGCGACGGCGGCAGCGAGAACCAGGGCGCGCTCGAGTCGTACACGCTCAACCTCAACACGCTCGCGAAGCAGGGCAAGACCGATCCGCTGATCGGCCGCGCGCACGAGCTCGAGCGCGTGATCCAGGTGCTCTGTCGCCGGCGCAAGAACAATCCGCTGCTCGTCGGCGAGGCCGGCGTGGGGAAGACCGCGATCGCCGAAGGGCTCGCGCGGCGAATCAACGAGCGCGAAGTGCCGGAGCTCCTGAAGGAGTACCAGGTCTATTCGCTCGACATGGGCGCGCTGCTTGCCGGCACCAAGTACCGCGGCGACTTCGAGCAGCGGTTGAAGGCGGTGCTGAAGCAGCTCGCGGAGAACCCGAAGTCGATCCTGTTCATCGACGAGATCCACACGATCATCGGGGCCGGCGCCGCGTCGGGCGGCACGCTGGACGCGTCGAACCTGCTCAAGCCGGCGCTCAACACCGGCCAGATGAAGTGCATCGGCGCGACGACCTACAACGAGTACCGGCAGATCTTCGAGAAGGATCACGCGCTGTCCCGCCGCTTCCAGAAGGTCGACGTGCCGGAGCCTTCGGTCGCGGAAACGATCGAGATCCTGAAGGGCCTCAAGTCGCGCTTCGAGCAGCATCACGGCGTGAAGTACGCGCCGGCCGCGCTGACCACCGCGGCGGAGCTCTCGGCGCGCTTCATCAACGACCGGCACCTGCCGGACAAGGCGATCGACGTGATCGACGAGGCGGGCGCGGCGCAGAAGATCCTGCCCAAGTCGAAGCAGAAGAAGGTGATCAGCAAGACGGAGATCGAGGAGATCGTCGCCAAGATCGCGCGCATCCCCGCGAAGAACGTGAGCTCGGACGATCGCAATGCGCTGAAGACGCTCGATCGCGACTTGAAGAACGTCGTGTTCGGGCAGGATCGCGCGATCGATGCGCTGGTCGCAGCGATCCGGATGGCGCGCTCGGGACTCGGCAATCCGGTCAAGCCGATCGGCAACTTCCTGTTCAGCGGACCGACGGGCGTCGGCAAGACCGAAGTGGCGCGGCAGCTCGCGTATTGCCTGGGCGTCGAGCTGATCCGCTTCGACATGTCCGAATACATGGAGCGCCACGCGGTGTCGCGGCTCATCGGCGCTCCACCCGGCTACATCGGCTTCGACCAGGGCGGGCAGCTCACGGAGGCCGTCACCAAGCATCCGTACAGCGTGCTGCTGATGGACGAGATCGAGAAGGCGCATCCGGACATCTTCAACATCCTGCTGCAGGTGATGGACCACGGCACGCTGACCGACAACAACGGGCGCAAAGCCGATTTCCGCAACGTCACGATCATCATGACGACCAATGCGGGCGCGGGCGAGCTCGCCCGGGGCACGATAGGCTTCACGTCCACGCGTGAGGCCGGCGACGAGATGGCCGAGATCAAGCGGCTGTTCACGCCCGAGTTCAGAAACCGGCTCGACGCGACGATCAGCTTCGCGCAGCTCGACCACGAAGTCGTGCTCAAGGTCGTCGACAAGTTCCTGCTCGAGCTGGAGGGCCAGCTGCACGAGAAGAAGGTCGAGATTTCATTCACGCCGAAGCTCAAGGAATTCCTGGCGAAGAAAGGCTTCGATCCACAGATGGGCGCACGGCCCATGGCGCGCCTGATCCAGGACACAATCCGCAAGGCGCTCGCGGACGAGCTGTTGTTCGGCCGGCTGGTGGCGGGGGGCCACGTGACCATCGACGTCGATGACGACGACAAGGTCATGCTGGTGTTCGAGGAGACGCAGGAACCGGCCGCGGTCGAGTAGTCCGGCGCGGGGTCCACGGGGCGGCGCGCGCGCGTTGCGGCGCCGCCCTTGCTTTGTGCGGTGCCTGCCGGCGCCGTCCGTCCGGCGCGCGTTACGACGCGTTCAATCCGGGGACCGTTACGGCGGCCTAGGTCGGGACGGCGACGTTCACGTTCGCCGATGGCAACAACGCGACATTCGATTACACGGTGCAGCTCGCCGGGATGGCCGCACCGGTGCACCAGCAGAAGCAAATCACCCGCGAGATCTTTGCCGCGCCGGGCACGCCCTGCCAGTAGCGCCAGCGGTCAGCCCAGCGTGTCGGCCCAGATGTTGCTCGCCCACGCGAACGCGTAGCGACCCTCAAGCTCGCTCATCGCGGGCGAGAGGCCGCCAGACCCGGGCACCGGTAGCACCGTCTGCTTCTCCGCGTCCCACTGGTGCACCGAGCACACGTGCACCGAGTCCTTGTCGGTGATCATGCTGTAGCAGGTATTCGTGAGGACCGGCGCGGGATCCGGCGGCTGGCCCGCGAGCAGCGCGACCACCGCCGCCGCGCACACCTTGGCATGCTG
Source organism: uncultured beta proteobacterium (assembly GCA_963773195.1). Classification (GTDB taxonomy): domain Bacteria; phylum Pseudomonadota; class Gammaproteobacteria; order Burkholderiales; family Casimicrobiaceae; genus CAIWHR01. The sequence continues at coordinate 397,892 of CAVZAE010000004.1, read as the reverse complement.
ATTCGCCATGTGCCCCGATTTGGGCATCAGGTTGGCCGTCTGGATCGCGTCGCCCAGGACGTGGATGTTCTTCACCTTCACCGATTCGAACGTTCGATAGTCGACGTCGCACCAGCGGTCGTTCGCGGTGACGACGCCCGCCGCGCGCGCGATCGCGCTGGCGCGCTGGGGCGGCACTACGTTCAGGACGCTCGCCTTGACCGGATCCTGCACTTCGAACTTCGCCGTCAGCGCCGTGACGTCGACGTCGGTCAGCACATGGTCGGGGCGATACTCGACCAAGCCCTTGTATTCGTCCGCCCACGCCTTCTTGAACAGCGGGCCCTTCGAGGTGACATCGCCGTTGCCGTCGAGGATCAGCACTTTTGAGCGCGGCTTCGCACGCTTGAAGTACCAAGCGACCTGACAGGCCCGTTCGTAGGGCCCAGGCGGGCAGCGATAGGGCATCACCGGAATCGACAGTACGAAGACGCCGCCGTCAGGCATGGCCTCGAGCTGGCGCCGCAGCGCGACGGTCTGGGGCCCGGCCTTCCACGCGTGCAGGATCCGGTTCTGCGCCGCGGCGTTGTTGAGGCCGGGGATCTGATCCCAGATGAAGTCGACACCCGGCGAGAGGATGAGCCGATCGTAGGGCAGATCCGTGCCGTTCGCGAGCCGGACGATCCTCTTGCCGGTATCGACCCCCGTTGCCGTGTCACGCTGAAGCTTGACTCCGTGACGGGCGGTGAGGTTGGTATACGGTGTAGTGAGGTACGCCAGATCGCGGCTGCCGCCGAGCACGAGATTCGACATCGGGCAGGAGATGAACTCTGGGTTCGGCTCGACGAGCGTCACGTCGACCGCGTTGTTGCTCCACATCCGAACGTATTTCGCCGCGGTGGCGCCACCGAAGCTGCCGCCCACGACGACGACCTTGGCGGACGATCCGCCCATGGTTGCGCAACCCGGAAGCGCGAGTGTCGCCGCACCCGCGATCGCGGCGCGGAGGAAATCGCGGCGCCCGAATCCGACGGTCGGTGCTGACGGGCTCATTTCGCAGCTTTCTGCGTCGCGAACCAGTCCGCGATCAGGTCGATCTGCTCGTCCGTGTAGCCCTTGGCGAGCTGAGGCATCACCGTCCCCGACTCGCGACCGGACTTGAAATCCCGGAGCTTGTTGACGATATCGGCCTTCGGAACGGCGGCGAGGCTCTTGATTTCACCCTGGCTCACGCCGTTCGTGCCGTGACAGCTCGTGCAGGTCGCGGCAAGGTTGCGCGCGCGATTCGAATCGACCTGCGCAGAAGTGAGGTCCGAGACAGCGACCGCGACGGCCGCAACGGCGAGGGCGCGCAAGCTCACGAAGGTCCTCCTGGCGACCGGGCGAGCGACATTTGCATCGGTGGTGGGGCCTGTCAAGCGTAGGCAATCGCGCCCGTGAGACAGCAGACTTGCCGCGTGCCGGAAGCGCGTTCCGAATTGACCCGGCGCGCCGGCCTTGGGTTCCGGGCCGGACGGCGCGCGAGAAATCAATAGGTTGTGCTCAAGAGCCGCGCCTACTCGGGCCGCCGTTCGCGACGGGCGTCCCGCGATGCAACACCTTTTTGCAACGAAAGGACCGATTCAATTCCGCGTAGTGGAAATCAATTTTAACTCGATGATTTTCATTGTTTTTAGACATATTGCATCGCAGAAAAATCGCTTGTAACCGGAACGCAACTTTGCTAACGTCGAAGCGTCACGAGCGGCGCGCAGTGGAAGCTGCCGCGCCGCAAGCAGGGCTTGGGTTCACCCCATCCACGCCCGCCCGTCCGGCCGAGCGATCCTCGCCGGACCGTGCAGCGACGCGCCGCCGGCTGGGTTCGGCGTCCGCGTCGCGATGCGGCGATCTGCGCGCGGGGCACCCGCGTTGCGGGTTCCGCTGACCAAGGTTCCATCGTCCGGGCTTCGCGCGCGGACGGCGGATTGGCCACGACGCAGGAGATGGGAGAAGCGCGATGAACTACGATCTCGAGGCAGCACGGCTCAAGAAGGAGTGGGCGGAGAACCCGCGGTGGAAAGGCATCAAGCGAGGCTACACGGCGGAGGACGTCGTCCGGCTGCGCGGCTCGATCCACATCGAGCACACGCTCGCGCGCCGCGGCGCGGAAAAGCTCTGGAAGCTCGTCAACGAGGAGCCGTTCGTCAACACGCTTGGCGCGATGAGCGGCAACCAGGCGATGCAGCAGGTCAAGGCCGGCCTCAAGGCGATCTATCTCTCGGGCTGGCAGGTCGCCGCCGACGCGAACGTCGCGGGCGAGATGTATCCCGACCAGTCGCTCTATCCGGTCAACTCGGTGCCGAGCGTCGTCAAGCGGATCAACAACACGTTCGCGCGCGCCGACCAGATCCAGCACATGGAAGGCAGCGGGACGATCGACTATTTCGCCCCGATTGTCGCCGATGCCGAAGCGGGCTTCGGCGGCGTGCTCAACGCGTTCGAGCTCATGAAGGCGATGATCGAGGCGGGCGCCGCCGGCGTTCACTTCGAGGACCAGCTCGCCTCGGTCAAGAAGTGCGGTCACATGGGCGGCAAGGTGCTCGTCCCGACGCGGGAGGCCGTCGACAAGCTGATCGCCGCGCGGCTCGCCGCCGACATCATGGGCGTGGCCACCGTGATCCTCGCCCGCACCGATGCCGAGGCTGCCGATCTCGTGACCTCCGACATCGACGCGAACGACCGCCCGTTCCTTACCGGCGAGCGCACGATCGAGGGCTTCTACAAGTCGCAGAACGGCCTCGAGCAGGCCGTCTCGCGCGGGCTCGCCTACGCGCCCTACGCGGACCTGATCTGGTGCGAGACGGGCAAGCCCGACCTCGCGTTCGCGAAGGCGTTCGCCGACGCGATCCACGCGCAGTTCCCGGACAAGCTGCTCGCCTACAACTGCTCGCCGTCGTTCAACTGGAAGAAGAATCTCGACGATGCGACGGTTGCCCGGTTCCAGCACGAGCTCGCGGCGATGGGCTACAAGTTCCAGTTCATCACGCTCGCCGGCTTCCACAGCCTCAACTATTCGATGTTCAACCTCGCGCACGGTTACGCGCGGCGCAACATGACGGCGTTCGTCGAGCTGCAGGAAGCCGAGTTCGCGGCGATCGACAAGGGCTTCAGCGCGGTCAAGCACCAGCGCGAGGTCGGCACCAGCTACTTCGACGCGGTGACGACGACGATCCAGGGCAGCCAGGCGTCGACCACCGCGCTCAAGAACTCGACCGAAGACGAGCAGTTCTTCGAGAAGCCGAAGGCCGAGCTTTCGGTCGCGTAGACGGCTGACAAGCGCGACGCCCGGCGAAGGCCGCGTCCCGCGAGGGGCGCGGCCTTTCTCTATCCGCGTCCGTGCTGTTGCGCCCGCGTCCGGCCCTGCGCAATGCGCTCGTAGAGGACTGCGGGATCCACCGGCTTCGTCAGGTGATCGTCGCAGCCGGCCGCGCGACTCTTCTCCACGTCCTCGCCGGCCCCGTATCCGGTCACCGCGACGATCAGCGTGTCGTCCAGTGCCGGCTGCTGCCGCAGCTCCCGCGCGACGGTGTAGCCGTCTTTGTCGGGGAGGCCGATGTCGAGAAGGATGGCGCTCGGGCGGAAGCGAAGCGCGTGCGCCATCGCTTCGGCGGCGGTATTGGCGATCTCGACCTCATGCCCCGCGAGCTCGAGCAGCATGCGCAGCGATTCGGCGGCGTCGGCGTTGTCGTCGACGATCAGCACCCGCGCGTCGCCGTTGGGCGTTGTGGCTTTGTTGGCGCGCGCCGCCGTCTCGCCGGCCTTGCGCCCCTGCCGCGCGGGGGCCGCTATGGTCGGAAGCCGCACCGTGAACTCGCTCCCCTGTCCGACGCCGGCGCTCGAAGCCTCGATGCTTCCGCCGTGGAGGTGCACGAGCCGGTGCGCCAACGCAAGGCCGAGGCCGATGCCCTGTCGGGTGCGGTCGACCGCGTCGGTCTGCACGAAAAGTTCGAAGATCCGCGGCAGCAGCGCGTGGTCGATCCCGCTGCCATCATCGCGGACGCGGATGACGGCCGCCGGCGCGGTCGCCGCACCGCCCGGGTCGACGTCGACGGTGAGCCGGATGTGGCCGCCACTGCGCGTGAACTTGGAGGCATTGGCAAGCAGATTGGAGAGGACCTGATCGATCCGCATCGGGTCGCCCTCGATCCACACCGGCGTCTGCGGAAGCGAAATGGTCAGCGCCTGGTCGCGCGTGGCGCGCTCTAACGCCGTCGCCTCGACGCTCTCGCGGACCACCTCGACCACGTCGAGAGGCTCGAGACGGAGGTGGATCTTGCCGTGAGTGATGCGCGAGATATCGAGCAGGTCGTCGATCATGCGCACCATGTGCGCAGTCTGGCGGTCGATGATGTCGCGCGCCTGGCCGATCAGGGCCTCGTCGTGGGTGTCGGAGAGAAGCCGCGACGCGTTGCGCACACCGGCGAGCGGATTCCGGAGCTCGTGCGCGAGCATCGCGAGGAATTCGTTCTTCCCGCGGTCGAGCTCGAGCAGCGCCGCTTCGGCTTCCTTCATGTCGGTGATGTCGAAGGTCCCTCCGACGAACCCGAGCAGCCGTCCTCCGGTGTGGAAGCGCGGCTGTGCCATCGTCTTGGTCCAGCGGTACTCGCCGTCGGCGCGGCGGAACCGCGCCCGCACCTCGAATCCGCCCCCCGCCTTGACGAAGTCCTCGAAGGCGCGATTGACGAAGCGGCAGCCTTCGAGGTCGCTCAATCAGGTCAGCACCGGCGCGCTGTTCGCGAGCACCTCGAAGCGAGCCTCGCTCTCGCGGACGGCCTGCTCGGCGCGCTTCACGCCGTCGATGTCGACCAGCACCATCACCGCGCCATCGATCATGTTCTCGAGCGTGCGATAGGGCCGCACGCGCACCGAATACCAGCGCCCGTTGCGGTCCTGCACTTCGCGCTCGCGGATCACGACGTTCTCGATCACCTCGAGCACGAGCTTCTCGACATCGCCGGTGATGTTGAGCTTGATGTCGGGCAGTGGCCGGCCCACGTCGGCCGGCACCAGGTTGAGGATTTTCTCCGCTGCCGGCGTGAACCGGCGGATGGTGAGATCCGGTCCCAGCATCACGATCCCGATCTGAACGCTCGCGAACAGATTGGTGAGGTCGTTGTTGCTCTGCGACAGCTCGAGATTGCGGTTCTGCAGTTCGTCGTTGACGGTCGCGAGCTCCTCGTTGGCCGACTGGATCTCCTCCTTCGAGGTCTCGAGCTCCTCGTTGATGCTCTGCAGTTCCTCGTTCGTCGACTGCACTTCCTCGTTCGCGCTCTGCAGCTCCTCGTTCGCCGCTTCCTGCTGTTCGATCACGGACTGCAGGTACTCGCGGGTCGCCGTGAGTTCCTGGGCAAGGCGAATCACTTCCTTGTTGCTCTCGACGACGGAGCCGCTGCGACCCGGTTGCGCCGCTTCGGCGACCGCGTCATCGTGCATCTGTCGGGCGCGCGCTATCAGCGCCGCGGGCGCCTCCTCGAACACGACGACGTAGGCACCGTGGGGACCCCGGTTCTGGAGCGGGATCACCTCGACATCGACGTCGCGCCAGGCACCGTTCGAGCGTACTCGCAAATTCTTGGTGCGCGCGGGAAGATTCTCCTTGCGCGCCCGCTGGAGCGCGCTGCGCACACCGACCATCAATCCCTCGCGCAGCATCTTGAGCAGATTGTGCGTGGCGCGGCCGGGTGCGGGTGCGAGGAAAGGCCCGGTGTCGCCGCGGAACTGGAGGATCTCGAGGTCCTCGCTGAGCACCACCGCCGGGGGCGCATAGCGCGAGAGCAGGAATCGCTCGGCTTCGCGTCGCGAATCCCCGCCCGCCGGTTCGCGCGGAGGAACGGCGAGGCGGGCGGAACTCACGCGGTCCGGTTCCCGCCGGTGTCCGGCCGGCGGAACGTAGGCACGAATTGCCGCGGGCTTCTTCACGTAGAACTTGTGCTTCGCGTCGAGCATGTCGAAGAGGTCACGATACGACCCGATGGTCTCGGAGCCACCGAGCCAGAGGAAGCCGTGGTTGCGCAGTGCGTAATGCAAGTGCGGGAGCAGCCGCTGCTGCTGGCCGGGCTCGAGGTAGATGAGCAGATTGCGGCAAGCGACGAGATCGAGCTGTGAGAACGGCGGATCGGCGAGCACGTTATGGCGCGCGAACACGCACATGTCGCGGATCTTCTTGGCGATGCGATAGCTGGCACCGCTCTCGACGAAAAACCTGCGAAGGCGCTCCGGAGAGACGTCCTGGATGACGCCCTTCGTGTAGATCCCCGTGCGCGCCTTGTCGATGCCGCTGCCGTTGAGATCCGTGGCGAAGATCTGCGCATCCGCAGGGCGTCCAGCCTGCTCGACGTATTCGGTGTACGCCATGGCGAGCGAGTAGGCTTCCTCGCCGGTCGAGCACCCGAGCGCCCAGATGCGCACCGGTTCCTTGCGCGAGCGCGCTTCGGTGAGCTGGGGGAACACCGTCGTCTTCAACGCCTCGTACGCTTCCGGATTGCGGAAGAAGCTCGTGACGTTGATCAGCACGTCCTGGAACAACGCGTCGACCTCGCTCGGGTTGTTTTGGAGGTGGCGAACGTAGTCGTGCAGGCCGTCGAGCCGGCGCAACACCATGCGTCGCGCGATGCGGCGGTTGAGCGTGTTGCGCTTGTAGCCGTCGAAGTCGACGCCGCTCGCGTGCTGCAGGATCCCGATGATCCTCCGCATCGAGCTTTCGTTGACCGCGATCTCGTCTTGCCCCGGGCCCACATACGGGTGTCGCGCAATCCGGCCGAGCTCCTTTGCGATCTCGTCCGGCGGCAGCACGAAGTCGACCGCGCCCGTCGCGATCGCGCTCCGCGGCATGCCCTGCTGCTCCGCGGTCGCGTCCTGAGCGAAGGTGATTCCGCCCGCGGCCTTGATCTCCTGGATCCCGAGCGAGCCGTCGTTCGCAGTTCCCGACAGCACGACACCGATGGCCTTATGCCCATGCTCCTCGGCGAGCGCGCGCATGAAATGATCGACCGGCCGCTGCTGGCCGCGGATTTCCGTCCGCGGGCCGAGTTGCAGCAGGCCCTGGCCGAACACGAGGTCCTTTCCCGGCGGGATGACGTACACGTGGTTCGGCTCGACCCGCATGTTGTCCTCGACCTGGGCCACGGGCATCGAGGTCGAGCGGGTGAGGATCTCCGGCAGCATGCTCGCGTGCGTCGGCGAGAGATGCTGGATGACGACGAACGCCATGCCGGTGTCGGTCGGCAGGACGCTCAGTAACGACGTGAGTGCTTCGAGGCCTCCCGCCGACGCGCCGATAGCGACGATCGGGAAGGGCACGCTCTCGTTAGGCTTGAGGTGGTTCGCCGCGGCCGGATTGACGGCCGGAAGGACCGGATTGCTCTTGTCAGGCGCCCGCTCAGCCGCTGTAGCGGGAGGACGCAGATCGCTTGCCTTGGGCCGCGGCGGCGACCGCGATGTCGTGGGGGTCTTCGAGGATTTGCTGCGCGCCATGGCGTCCCTGCGGGAATCGGCGCTCCGCGTCGATCTCCCGCGGGGGGACGACGGGCCTTCGTCGAGATTCAATGGTAGCACCGTGCCGGTGCAGCGACATATCGCGCTTTGCTAACGAGTCGCACGCGACATCTCGGCTAAGGCGCGGGGATCGCCGCCACGCGGTACAGTCGCCCGATGCCGAAGGCCCCTCGCGAGTCGACCGCGCCGGAGAAGCCGCTGCGTCTTTTCTTCGCGCTGTGGCCGGATGCGGCCGGCCGCGCCGCGATCGCAGCGTTCGCGCACGAGGTCGCGCAGCGTGCGGGCGGCCGGGAGCCGCGCGAGGAGAATCTTCACGTGACGCTCGCGTTCGTCGGCGACGTGAGCCCGGACCGCATCGCGGCGCTGGCGGCGATCGGCTTGGACGGGTCGCTCGCTGCGCCGCCGTTCATGCTGAGGCTGGACGTTCTCGGCGGGTTCCGCGACGCGCGCATCGCGTGGCTCGGCGCCGAACCCGTGCCGACGCCTTTGGTGGCGCTTGTCACGCGACTCGGCACGGGCCTCGCCGCCGAGGGCTTTCGTGTCGACCGCCGACCGTTCGCCGCCCACGTGACGCTTGCGCGCCACTGCCGGTCGGTGCCCTCGCGCGCGAGCGTCGCGCCCATCACGTGGCACGTCGATCGGCTGTCGCTCGTGGCTTCGGAGCTCGGAAGCGGCGGCGCGCGCTACCGCGTGCAGGCGGAGTGGCCGCTCACGGGAACAGCGTAAGCCGGTTCAACCGGGCTCGGGACCGGTCGCGACGGGCCGGGAAGGATCGGCGACCCACTCGCTCCACGAGCCCGGATAGAGCGTAGTTCCGCCGATGCCGGCGATCTCCATGGCCAGAAGATTGTGGCAGGCGCTGACGCCGGAGCCGCAGACGTTGACGACCTTCGATGTTGCTGTATCGCCGACGATGGCGGCGAGCTCGGCGCGCAATGCCGCGGGCGTCTTGAACGTGCCATCGGCTTCCACGTTCTCGGTATAGGGCCGGTTGACGGCGCCCGGAATGTGGCCGGCGACGGGATCGATCACCTCCATCTCGCCGCGGAAACGCTCCGCGCCTCGGGCGTCGACGAGCTTGAGCGAGCGATCCCGCAGGCTCGCGAGCACGTCGGCGGCGGAGACCGCGTGGCCGGCGCGGCGAAGCGGAAACGTCACGGATTCGACCCGAGGAATCTCGGTCGTCACCTTGCAGCCCTCGCGCACCCACTTGCCGATGCCACCGTCGAGGACCGCGACCGCATCGTGGCCGAGCCAGCGCAGCGTCCACCACAACCTGGGCGCATACATGCCGCCGCCCGCGTCGTATGCGACGACCTGCTTCGACGCGTCGATGCCGAGACGCCCGAAGAGAGCCGCGGCCGCTTCAGGCGTCGGCAACGGATGACGGCCGTTCTTGCCCGTCTTCGGCGCCGACAGGTCGCGGTCCATGTGGACGAAACGCGCGCCGGGAACGTGGCCGGCCCGGTACTGCGATTCGCCGAGCGTGTCCGGCTGGGCGAGATCGTGGCGCACGTCGACGATCACGAACGCCGGATCGTCAAGATGCGCGGCGAGCTCGGAGGTGGAGATCAACGTCGTGTACATGTCCGCGTTCCTTCTACGTGATTCGACTGCTGCCGCGTCATTGTAGTTGCGGATCGGCTATGATCCGCGGGCGTCTTGCGCAGGTCGGGAGTGCCATGAGCCAAGCCGTCGTCCGCCTGTTGTCCGCGCTCGCCTTGGGCGTTTTAATCGTCGCTTCGCCGCAGGGGGGCGCTGCCGGAGTTCAGCGGACGTTCGTCGCGAGCGGCGGCAGCGACGCCAATCCCTGCTCGCTTGCGATGCCCTGTCGGTCGTTCGCGGCCGCTCTGGCGCAGACCACTTCCAATGGCGAGATCATCGTACTCGACTCCGCGGGCTACGGGACGTTCCTGATAGACCGGGCGGTGTCTATCGTCGCGCCGGCCGGTATCTACGCCGGCGTCACCGCGCCAGCCGGCAATGGCATCATCGTCAACGCTCCCGGCGCAATAGTTGTGCTACGCGGTCTCGAAATCAATGGCATGGGCACAAGCGGCGGATCCGGCATCCTGCACCTGGCTGCGGCAAGTCTGCTGATCGACCGCTGCACGGTAAGCGGCTTCGCCAATGGCGGTGGCGTCCTCGCTGTGGCCGAAGGAGGCATCGTCCTCTTCGCAGGTCCCGCAACGGTCGCCGACACTGTCGTCAAGAACAACCTGCGCAGCGGGATCGCGGTCCAAGGTGCCGATGCGTCGAACCCTGTCCGCGTATCGATCGTCGGTACTCGCATGGAGGGCAATGGAATCGCCGTCGCCTCCGAGTTCGACGCCGGTCTGGCGGTCGTGGCGGGGGCAATGGTCACAGTGAAGGACAGTGTTGTGGCGGGCAACTTCCGTGGCTTCTCGGTGTGCGGGGCGGGTGCCTCCGAACCTCTTGGGGCCGTTCTGTCGATCGACCATTCGCTTGCCGATCGCAACATCGTCGGCCTGTTCGCTGGCCAGAGCGGAAGTTCCTGCGCGGCCCGGGTGTCGAACAGCACGGTCACCAACAACCTTCTGTTCGGCATTGAACAGCAGGGAACCAGCGTGGTCGCGAGTCTCGGCAACAACTTCGTCTATTCGAACGTTGGCGGCGAGACATTCGGCCAGACGATCGGTACGAAATAGAGGCGCCGAAATGCATCGGGGGCACGTGGCCGCCCGCGTGCCCCCGGATCGCTGACTGTAGAAGCCTTCAGCGCGGCGTGACGTGCGCGTCGAGCTCCCGGTGCAGGAATTCGTGGAAGTGCTGCATCCCGTCCTCCATCGGGGACTGGTACGGGCCTTCCTCGCTCCTGCCCTGCTTGTACAGCGCGCGCCGGCCGGCGTCCATGCGGAGCGCGATTTCGTCGTCCTCCTTCGCGGTCTCCATGTATGCGGCCTGCTCGGCCTCGGCGAACTCGCGCTCGAAGAGGCCGATGTCTTCCGGGTAGTAGAACTCGACCACATTGGTTGTCCGGTCTATGCCGCGCGGATGGAGCGTGCTGATCACGAGCACATGCGGGTACCACTCGAGCATCACGTTGGGGTAGTAGGTGAGCCAGATGGCGCCGTGCCTGGGCTTCTCGCCGCGGTAGTAGTCGAGCACCGCCTGGTGCCAGCGCTCGTAGGTCTTGGTGCCGGCCTTGGCGAGGCTCGTGATCCCCACGGTCTGCAGCGACGCCCACGGCGCGAACTCCCACTTGAGATCGTCGCAGGTGACGAAGTTGCCGAGCCCCGGGTGGAACGGGACGACGTGGTAGTCCTCGAGGTAGACCTCGAGGAAGGTCTTCCAGTTGTACTCGCACTCGTGGACCTCGACCCGGTCGAGCACGTGGTTCGAAAAGTCGAAATCGCGGACTCCGAGCCCCGCCAGGTCAGCGCGCACGTCGCGCGGCCCGTCGAACAGCAGGCCGTTCCAGTTCTGGATCGGCGTGCGGCCGAGGCTCAGGCACGGCTTGTTGGGGAAGTGGGGCGCGCCCAGCAACTGGCCCTTGAGGTCGTAGGTCCAGCGATGGACCGGGCAGACGATGTTGCGCGCGTTGCCCTTGCCGTTGAGCATGATCGCCTGCCGATGGCGGCAGACGTTCGAGAGAAGTTCGATCCCTTCCGCGTTGCGCACGAGCGCTTGCGCGTTGTCGCGTGCGGGGAGCACGAAGTAGTCGCCGGGCTCGGGCACCATCAGCTCGTGCCCGACATAGCCGGCGGCGCGCGCGAAGAGAAGCCGCTGCTCGGCTTCGTAGACCGCGGGATCGCAATACCAGGAAACGGGAAGCTGCGACGTGGCGCGTCGCAAGTGCTCCGCCGTGGCGAGATTCGACATCGGCCTGTCCTTTCGTACGAAAAACACCAACCCAACCCAACAACCCGGGACGATTACGGCGGTATCGCCGCCCCGGACCGCTTTGCTAAGTCGGCCGCACGAAAGCTCGTGAAAGGCCGCGTCGTCAAAACATGTTATTATATCTAGCTGATTCCCTTTGGGTCAACGTTCGCGGCCTTTCCGGCAATCGGAGCCTTTCGCCGGTGGCCCCATGCAAACTCTCGGCAACGCCGACGCGAACTCCCGCGGCGCGCCGGCCGGCCCACGATGACCACCCTGCCATGGTCAAGACTGCGGACACTCCGACAAGTTTCGAAGCCGCGCTGGCGGAGCTCGAGGGCATCGTCGCCACCATGGAAGGTGGCAAGCTGCCGCTTGCCGAGTCGCTCGCCGCCTACCGTCGCGGCGCCATCCTGCTCGAGTACTGCCAGGCCACCCTCAAGGACGCGCAGCAGCAGGTCGAGGTGCTCGAAAGAGGCGTTCTGAAGGGTTTCGTTCCGACCGACGCCAACGGCTCCGGCAACGATGAATCCTGACGTCGCCTTCCCCGTCTGGTGCGGCGAGCGCCAGCAGCGCATCGAGCATGTGCTCGAACGGGTGTTGCCGGTCGCGCCCGCCGACGGCGATTCGCTCTTGGCCGCGATGCGCTACGCGGTGCTGGGGGGCGGCAAGCGGATTCGACCGCTCCTGGCGTATGCCGCGGGCGAAGCGGCCGGCGCTGATCCAATGCAAGTCGATGCCGCGGCGGTGGCCGTCGAGCTGATCCACGCCTATTCGCTCGTCCACGACGACCTGCCGTGCATGGACGACGATGCGCTCCGGCGCGGCAAACCCACTTGCCACGTCGCCTTCGGCGAGGCGACGGCGCTGCTTGCCGGCGACGCGCTGCAAGCGGCCGCCTTCGAGACGCTGGCCCGTGCCGGGCTTCCCAGTGCTGCCATGGCGTGTGCTGAGCTCGCCGGCGCGGCGGGCGCGAGCGGAATGGCGGGCGGCCAGGCGTTCGACTTGGCCTCGGTCGGCACGACGCTTTCCCTGGTTGAACTCGAGCGCATGCACCGAATGAAGACGGGGGCATTGATTCGCGCCGCGGTGCGTCTGGGCGCGATGGCGGGCGGCCCGGTCCCCGTTGCTTTGGAGCAGGCGCTCGATGTGTATGCGGCGGCCGCCGGGCTTGCGTTCCAGGTCGTCGACGACGTGCTCGACACCGAGGGCTCGGCCGCCTCGCTCGGCAAGACCGCCGGCAAGGACGCGGCGCAAGGCAAACCCACGTTCGTCGCGCTGTTGGGTGTTGCCGGCGCCCGGGAACGTGCCGCGCAGCTCAACGTCGAAGCTCATGCGGCGCTGGCGCCGCTGGGTCCGGCGGGGCGGAGGCTCGCAGAAATCGCCGACTGGATCGTGCTGCGCGATCGCTAGGACAAGCGCCGATGCCCAGCTACCCGCTGCTCGAGACGATCGACGATCCCGCCACGCTGCGGCGCCTCGAGCGCGCGCAGCTTCCTGAGCTCGCCGGCGAGCTCCGCTCGTTCCTGCTCGGAAGCGTCGCGCGGACCGGCGGCCATCTCTCGTCGAACCTGGGCACGATCGAGCTCGCGATCGCGCTCCACTATGTGTTCGACACGCCCCGCGACCGCATCGTCTGGGATGTCGGCCACCAGACCTACGCGCACAAGATCCTGACCGGCCGCCGCGCGCAGATGGCGAAGCTGCGGATGGCGGGCGGCCCCTCCGGTTTCCCGCGGCGGAGCGAAAGCGAGTACGACACCTTCGGGACCGCGCATTCGTCGACGTCGATCTCGGCGGCGCTCGGGATGGCGATCGCCGCCGCGCGCAAGGGCGACGGTCGCCGCGTCGTTGCCGTCATCGGGGACGGCGCGATGAGCGCCGGAATGGCCTTCGAGGCGCTGAACAACGCGGGTATCGCGGGCGCCGACCTGCTCGTCGTGCTGAATGACAACGAGATGTCGATCTCCGAGCCGGTCGGGGCGCTCAACGGCTATCTCGCGAATCTCCTGTCCTCGCGGTTCTACAACACCGTGCGGCGCGGCGGCAAGGAAGTGCTGTCGAAGGTCCCGCCGGTGAAGGAGCTCGCGAAGCGCGCCGAAGAGCACGTGAAGGGGATGATGCTGCCGGGCACGCTGTTCGAGGAGTTCGGTTTCAACTACATCGGCCCGATCGACGGGCACGACCTCGACGCGCTCACGCGCACGCTCGCCAACGTGCGCGAGTTGAAGGGGCCGCAGCTCCTGCACGTGATCACAAAAAAGGGTTATGGCTACGCGCGCGCCGAAGACGATCCGATCCTGTATCACGGCGTGACGCCGTTCGACCCGTCCGCCGGCATGGTTGCGAAGGCCGGGGCGAAGCCGTCCTATACGCAGGTGTTCGGCGACTGGATCTGCGACATGGCCGCGCGCGATGCGCACCTGGTCGCCATCACGCCCGCGATGCGCGAGGGCTCGGGCCTCGTCCGTTTCTCGCGCGAATTCCCGGATCGCTACTTCGACGTCGGCATCGCCGAGCAGCATGCTCTGACCTTCGCTGCGGGCCTCGCGTGCGAGGGCATGAAACCGGTCGTCGCCATCTATTCGACGTTCCTGCAGCGTGCGTACGACCAGCTGATCCATGACGTCGCGCTGCAAAACCTTCCGGTGGTCTTCGCGATCGATCGCGCCGGCATCGTCGGCGCCGACGGCGCGACGCACATCGGTGCGTACGACTACTCCTACCTGCGCTGCATCCCGAACATGACGGTGATGGCGCCTGCCGACGAGAACGAGTGCCGGCAGATGCTGTACACGGCGTTCACGCTCGGCACGCCGGCCGCCGTCCGCTACCCGCGCGGCTCCGGCCCCGGCGTCGCGATTGCGGCCGAGATGACGGCCCTCCCGATCGGCAAGGGGGACATTCGCAGGACCTCGTCGCGCCGGACGGGACGCATCGCGATCCTGGCCTTCGGCGCCATGCTGCGCCATGCCCTCGTGGCGGGCGACGAGCTCGACGCGACGGTCGCCAACATGCGCTTCGTGAAACCGCTCGACGCCACGCTCGTCGCGACGCTCGCGCGCGACCACGATGCGCTCGTCACCGTCGAGGAGAATGTCGTGATGGGCGGGGCGGGAAGCGCCGTCGGCGAGGCGCTCGCCGCCGCGGGGATCAACGTGCCGCTCCTGCAGCTCGGGTTGCCCGATACGAATCTCGACCATGGCGATCCGGCGCAGCTGCTGGCCGAATGCGGGCTCGACGCCGCGGGCATCGCGAACGCCGTTGCCGCGCGCTTCGGGGCCCCGAAGCCCGAGGCGGTGCGCAAGCCGGCCGCGTAGCCCGCTCCCCGGGGACCGCCTCCGGTTCGTCTACAATTCCCCCATGAACCGCCCCGAGCGCCCGCAGTCGATGTTCCCGATGCCTGACTTGATGGCCGGGACGGACGAGCGCGAGATCGCGATCGACCAGGTCGGCATCCGCGGGCTCCGCTATCCGATCACGTTCGTCGACGCCGATGGCGCCGCGCAGCCGACGATTGCGGTGGCCAGTGTGTACGTCGCGCTGCCCAAGGATCGCAAAGGCACGCACATGTCGCGGCTCGTCGCGCTGCTCGAGTCGGTGAGCGCGCCCGGCCAACCTCCGTTGTCGGTGCACGCGCTGCGCGAGCTCCTGGACACGCTCGTCGTGCTGCTCGAGGCGCCGGGCGGCCGGATCGAGCTCGCGTTCCCTTACTTCATTCGCAAGTCGGCGCCGGTGTCCGGCGTCGCGAGCCGACTCGACTACGAAGTGAAGCTCGCGGGCGAGCTCGACGGCGGCGCGTACCGGCAGACCCAGACGGTCGCGGTCCCGGTCACGTCGCTCTGTCCGTGCTCGAAGGAGATCTCCGAGTACGGCGCGCACAACCAGCGCTCGACGGTGACCGTCTCGTTGGTGCCCGCTGCGCCGATCCACCTGACCGAGATGATCCGCGTGGCCGAGGAGGAAGCCTCCTGCGAGCTTTACGGGCTGCTCAAGCGTGCCGACGAGAAATACGTGACCGAGCACGCTTACAACAACCCGAAGTTCGTCGAGGACCTGGTTCGCGGCGTCGCTGCCCGGCTCGCGGCCGATCCGCGCGTCGAAGCCTTCGCGGTCGAGGCCGAGAACTTCGAGTCGATCCACAACCACTCGGCGTACGCCCGGATCGCCCGCGGTCTCTGACGGAGGGCGCGCGCAGGACATCGGGATGCCGCGCCGCTCCGCCGTGACGTTCCCCTTCGCTGCGCTCCGGTACCGCTACGCGGCGTTCGCAGATCGCGCGCTCGGCTCGCTCTCCGAGATCGAGCGGCGCGACGTTCGCGCGTTCGACCGCTGGCTCTCGCGCGAGCGCGGCTGGCTCTGGCTCGTCGCGCTGGTCGGCATCACCACGTTCGCGGCGTGGCTCGCCTCGCTGCTCCCGTGGAACATGTCTTTTCTCGAGGCCGCGCTCGTGTTCAACGGCCTCGTGCTTGCACTCCTGTGGTCGGGGCTGTCCGCGTGGTTCGGCTATCGCAAGGTGTCACGGCGAACCTTCCGCGTCGCGATCGTCGCGGTCGCGCTGGCGCTCGCCGTGGCGGTCGCCGGCGGTACGCTCGTGGACATCGCGCGGGGCCGCGACCCGATGACCTTCATGTTCGCGAGCGCACAGCTCCGGCACGTCGTCATCGCGGCCGTTGTCTTCGGCGTGCTCTATTCGCTCCTGATCGCGCTGATCACCACGCTGCGCAATCGCGAATACGCGGCACTGACCGCCCACCTCGAGGCGAAGCGGCGGCAGAGCGAGCTTTCGCGCCAGCTCGCCGAATCGCGCCTCAAGATGCTGCAGCTCCAGGTCGAGCCGCATTTCCTGTTCAACACGCTCGGCAGCGCACAGCAGCTTGCGGAAAAGGGTGCGCCCGACGCCGCCCGGCTGATCGCCGATCTGATCGTCTTCCTGCGAGCGTCGGCCCCGTCGATGCGCGGCGAGTCCTCGACGCTCGCACAGGAAGCGGCGCTCTGCGGCGCGTACCTTGCGATCATGCGCACGCGCCTCGGACGGCGTCTCGCGTACGATATCGACGTTCCCCCGGCACTCGCGTCGCGCGCGATGCCGCCGGGGATGCTGATCACCCTCGTCGAGAACGCGATCAAGCACGGCATCGAGCCCTGCGCGGCTGGCGGGCGCGTCAGTGTCGCTGCCATGGTCGATCACGACAGTCGATTCGTTGTGTCGGTCGCCGATACCGGCGCTGGCCTCGCCGACCACCCGGGACAGGGCATTGGCCTTGCCAACATCCGCGAACGGCTCGCACTGCTTCACGGGAACCGCGCCCATCTCGCCCTCGAGGCGAACGATCCACACGGTTTCATCGCGCGCATCGTCCTGCCTGCGGCACCCGGCGAGCTCGTATTCCCGGTGGAGCGCGCGCCCGCGGCGCCGGCGGAACGATGACGCGACCGCGCGCACTCATTGCCGAGGACGAGCCTCTCATGCGCGAGCGCTTGAAGGAGCATCTCGCGCTGGCGTGGCCCGAGCTCGAGATCGTCGCCGAAGCCGACGATGGCGATGTTGCGCTCGCGGCCTTCGAGGCCGAGCGGCCGGACCTCGCGTTCCTCGACATCCGCATGCCGGGCAAATCGGGGCTCGAGGTCGCGGCCGCGATCGGCGCCGATTGCCACGTCGTCTTCGTCACCGCGTACGACCAGCACGCGATCGAGGCGTTCGAAGCGGGCGCCGTCGACTACCTCCTGAAGCCGGTCGACGCGGAGCGGCTCGCGACGACGGTCGAGCGGATGCGCCGCAAGCTCGCGGCCGAGCCCGCCGACCTGACCAAGCTGATCGCGGGGCTGCGCGCGGCCGTACGCGACGAGAGCACGCGACTCCGCTGGATCAAGGCGGGCGTGGGCAAGCAGGTGCGGCTGATCGCCGTCGACGACGTCGTCTACTTCCAGTCGGACACCAAGTACACGCGTGTCGTGCTCGCGCAATCGGAGGCGTTGATCCGCACGCCGCTCCGGGACCTGCTCGAGGGACTCGACCCCGACCGGTTCTGGCAGATCCATCGCGGCACGATCGTCAACGTCGACGCAGTCGCGGGTGTCGTGCGCGAGGATGCGGAGCGCCAGTTCGTGCTGCTCAAGGGACGCACCGAACGGCTCGCGGTGTCGCGCCAGTTCTTCCACTTGTTCCGGCAAATGTGAGCCGCATGCGGCCGATCGCAATCCTGCGGTTCTCGCCTACCGAAGGCCCGGCTTATTTCGCCGAGTGGCTCGCGCGCAAACGTATCGCCTCGACGCTTGTCGCGCTCGATGATGGCGCGCGCGTGCCGGCCGATCCGCGCGGGTTCGCGGGCATCACGCTCATGGGCGGGCCCATGGGGGTCGACGACGCGCTCCCGTGGATCGCGCCCGTGTGCGCGCTCTTGCGCGAGGCGGTCTCGGAAGAGGTGCCGGCGCTCGGCCATTGCCTGGGCGGACAGCTGCTCGCGAAGGCGCTTGGCGCGGAGGTGATGCGCGCGCCGGCGCCCGAGATCGGCTGGATCGAGGTCGAAGCGACCGATGCGCCCGCGCGCAATACACCGAGCTGACTGAACCCGAGCTTTATCTGCGTCATGCACCAACGTCTGCGCTGCGCCACCTGACGGATTGCTCGGGGACCGTCGGCGCGCGGAAGCGGGACGGCTAGCCAGCGTGGTTTGCGCATGGCAACATAACTATCCGCCGCGGTCTGCCGCCGCGAGCAGAGCTGTGAGTCGTGTGCCGCGAAGGGAGGCCGAGCGCCTTGAACGCATCCCATCGTGCCGTGACGTTCAATGCGGGTCGGATCCGCGTCGACGCGCATGCGCGTGTCGTACTCGTCGACGGGCGGCCGGCGAAACTCGGCGGCCGCGCGTTCGACCTGCTCGAGGCACTGATGCAACGGCGCGACCGGGTCGTGCCGAAGCAGGAGCTGCTCGACGTCGTCTGGCCGGGCCTGATCGTCGAGGAGAACAACCTGCAGGTTCACGTGATGAACCTGCGCAAGCTCCTCGGGTCGGAGTCGATAATGACCGTCTCCGGACGCGGGTACCAGTTCACGCTGGCCGAGGACGAAAGCCCTGGCACGCCGCGCAACGGTAGCGCCGGTCGTCCCGTCGTTGAACGCGATCCTGCGGCCGAAGCTGCGCCGGTCCTCCGCACTTCGCTCATCGGCCGCGACGAGCTGGTCGCATCGGCGTGCGCACTGCTGCGCCGCGACGACGTGCGGCTCGTCACGCTGAGCGGCCCCGGTGGGTCGGGCAAGACGCGCGTCGGCCTGCACGTCACCGCCGAGCTGGCCTTCGACTTCGCCGACGGCAGCTACATCGTCATGCTCGCGCCGGTGCGCGATGCCGCGCGGGTGGCATCCGCGATCGCCGGCGTGCTGAACGTCCAGGAAGCGGGGAGCAAGCCGATCGAGGACCTCCTCATCGCCTATCTCGGCGAGCGTTCGGTGCTGCTGACGCTCGACAACTTCGAGCACGTCCTCGGGGCGGCGCCGCTCGTGACGAGACTGCTCGAGAGCTGTTCGCGGCTCAAGATTCTCGTCACCAGTCGCGTGGTGCTGCGCGTCCGCGCGGAGCACGACGTCCTCGTGCCGCCACTTCCCGTGCCGGCGGCGCACGCGAGCGCAACGCAGGCGCTGCAGACACCGGCCGTGCGTCTTCTCGTCGAGCGCTCGCGTGCGACCGGGCACGCGATTGGCGAGCAGCCGGCCGAGGTCGCCGCCGCGGTGGACATCTGCCGCCGCCTGGACGGACTGCCGCTGGCGATCGAGCTCGCCGCGGCACGGTTGCGCGTTCTGACGCCCGTCGCGCTCGCGCAGCGTCTCGGCAGCCGCCTGACGTTGCTCAAGGGAGGCGCGAGCGACCTGCCGCAACGGCAGAAGACGCTGCGCGACGCGATCGCGTGGAGCTACGACCTGCTCGATGCCGACGAGCAGAAGCTGTTCCGTCGCCTCGCCGTGTTCGTGGGCGGCTGGACGCTCGACGCCGCCGAATCGATCGCCGGCGCGGGCGACCTGCGGCAGGACGTTTTGGATGTGCTGTCATCGCTCATTGATCACAACCTCGTGCAGCGGACCGAGGACGTCGGCGACGAACCGCGGTTCGCGATGCTGGAAACCGTGCGCGAATTCGCCACGGAGCTGTTCGAGTCGAGCGGTGAATCGGATGAGCTGCGCGCCGGTCACGCCGATTACTTCATCACATTCGCCGAGAGGGTTGAGCCGAGACTGAAGAGCGGCGGGCGGGCGCCATGGCTCGTGCGCATGAAAGCCGAGTACAACAACCTGCGCGCCGCCCTCGCTTGGGTTGTCATCGAACGACAGAATACCGTCACGGCGTTGCGTCTGACGGGCGCACTGCCTTGGTACTGGTACTTCGCCGGACAGTACAGCGAGGGACGCGGTTGGATCAACCTTGCGCTTGCACTGCCGGCTGCCGAAGCGCCAACCGCCGCCCGCGCGAAGGTGCTGTCGGGGGCGGCCCGTCTGGCAACCTACTCGGGAGCGGCCAACGAAGCGATCGTATTGGCAACCGAGAGCGTGGCTTTGTTTCGTGCCACAGGTGATCGTGCCGGACTGGCGCTCGGGCTGCTCCATCTCGCGTTGCCCAAGATACAGGTGAACGACCGCGAGAGCGCTTGCACATACCTCGAGGAGGCCGCTGAGTGCTTCCGCGAGCTCGGTGACGAGTGGGGAACTGCGCTCGCCGTGACCTACCGCGGAGTGGCGCTCGCTTTTCAGTCCGGCTTTGAGAACGAGGCGCGCCTGCTGCTGAGCGAAGGCAGCTCGCGCTGTCGGGCGCTCGGGGACGACTGGGCAGTCACGACGTCATCGCACTACCTCGGTAGCATCGCATTGCGTCAGCGAGATTACGCAGCGGCGCGCAAGCTTACCGAGGAGATGCTCATCATCGCGCGCGAGCTCGGCGATGGCTACCGGATTTCGCGCAATTTGCACCAGCTTGCGGAGATCGCGCTCGCGCAACAACAGACCGACGAGGCGCTCCGCCATCTGCGGAGCAGCATCGCTATCAATCGCGAGCAGGGGCGAACGGGAGACATCGCGCTGCAACTGCGTCTTCTCGCGAGCATCGAGGCGGAGCAGTCGCGGCCCGAGCAAGCCGTTCGTCTCTATGCGGCAGCATCGCGCCTCGAAGGCCACGCGACGACGATGCCGGCCGACGATCCGGCCATTCATGAGCGCCTACGCCAGACGTTGCGGGCAACGCTCGGCGATCGCCGCTACGAAGCCGAGTGGACGCTCGGTGCATCGATGTCGCTCGGGCAGGTCGTAACATCGGCTCTATCGTCACCTCACCTCTAGCGCGGTCGGTGCTCGGCGACCTGTTCGCGAACGAACGCCTCGAGCGACGTGGGGCCGATCGTCCGCTCGCGCGTCGAATCGCCGTCGAACGTCTCGGAAAACGCGTCGTCGGGCTGGCTCGCGATGTGCATCACGCGCCCAACACCCGGATGGAACGGCTGTGCGATCGCACCGACCGCGCGCAGTGCCGCACGCGGGACGTGTGCGATGCGTGCGGGCACGCCGGCGATCCGTGCATACATCTGGGCCACCTCGTCGTTCGTGAAGTCGCCGGGGCCCCCGATCGCGATCACGCGCTCGCGCGGCATCTCGCCGGTCAGTGCCGTTGTCGCGATCACGGCGACGTCGCGCGCCGCGACGAAGTTCCGTCGCTTCGTTCCAGTGCCGAGAATCACGGTGCGGCCGTTGTCGAGAATGCCCTTCCCATTGAACGTGTGCGCATGCCATTCCATGAGCGCCGAGGGGCGGAGCACGACATACGCCAGTCCGCTCGAGGCGAGGTACTGCTCGATCGCCCATTTCGTGCGAAAGAAGTCGATCGGATGGTCCGGCGCCGCGCCGAGCGCTGACGTGTAGACAAAGCGCGCAACACCCGCGTCGCGCGCGACGGCAATCAGAGAGCGGTGGCCGGCGTCATCGACGGCTTCGGATCGGTTTCGTCCGCGGCTCAACAGGCCATGGGCCGCCGCGAACACACGCTCGACGCCCACGCAGGCGCGCACGAGCGACGCACGGTCGGTGAGATCGCCGACCACCGGCTCGGCACCCAGCGCCTCAAGATCACGCACGCGCCGCTCGTGGCGGGTCATGCCACGCACCCGGTGGCCGGCCGCGCGCAGGCAGCGCACCGTTTCATGGCCGAGCACTCCGGTTGCGCCCACGACCAATACCAACATGACAGTTCCCTCCGCTTCGCTTACGTCGTTACGGCGAATTATGTGACCCGACCGCGCCCCTGCCAACGCAGCCAAGACGAATTCAGAATCCTTCAGGATTGAGCCAAAGACTCGTCGCAGCGCGACGGGCACAGTGGGGTTGTGTCAGGCGTAGTCCGAAACCATCCACTACGAAGGAGCCAATCATGAAAGAACTCGCCCTCCTGCCCCGCCTATTCGCCGCCGTCGCGTCCGTCGTCGTCACGCTGGTTCTGTTCGATCAAGTGGCCACGATGGGCCAATACGCGGACCCGCAGACGGCGGCGTCCGCGGCCTTGCGACCCGCCGTCTAGCATGTTGCTGTGGCTGGCCGCTGATCGCCGTCTCACCCATCGAAAGGAGAATGCCATGAAGTGCCAAGCTTGCCTTGCCGCCGTCCTTTCACTGCTCATGTCGCCCGCGTTCGGTGCATCGTCGTGCGACCAGCGGACCACGACCGGCAGCTGGATGTTCCGGTGCGAAGGCGAATTGCCGGTGCCGGATCCCACCGCTGCTCGCTCGCTCGGGACATGTACCGCCACGCGAGATGCATTCTGGAACTGTACCGGCGACGTCAACCTGGGCGGCGCGATCATCGCGCAGACCTTCCGAGGCCAGGCGCACAACAACGCCGACTGCACGGGGACGATTCACTACGAGACAACGCTCGGTGGGCAGCCCGCCCCCCCGCTCGACATCAACTTTCTGATCCTCGACGGCGGCGACACGATCTGGGGCCTGCCGCTGAACTCGGGCGGCGTGCTGGCATGCACGCTGCGCCGGTTGTCGGACGGCAAGGCGCACTCCAAGTCGATCGAATCGTTCGCCAACCCGTAACGCCGGAGGCCCCGGCCGACGCCGTCGCGGCGATGCCGGCCGTGGCGGCGCGGCCGATCTGGTCGTTATGCGACGCGCCGCGGGCCAGCGCGGCCGGAATCGGTGGTATGGCGTCCGCGCGCAGCCCGGCATTGGGCGCCACGACATCGCTCGGTGCGTCGCCGTATGCCGATCCAACGACGGCGACGAGCGTCGCCAGCGCAGCGACGAGTGGAGGGGTGCGCAGATCAGGCATCGGCAGACCTCGCGGAGAGTGCAAATGGCACGCATGACGCGTGGAGCACCAAGGCGCGACGTGCCGGCTGATAAAATCCGTTGTAACCGCTGCTCTTCGCCAGCGCACGCCATGCTACCTGTCGCCATCTTCCGCTTTTCGCCGACTGAAGGGCCGGCGTACTTCGCCGAGTGGCTCGCGCGCCGCGGTCTCGCCTCGACGATGGTCGCGCTGGACGAGGGTGCGCGCGTGCCCGCCGAGCCCCGAGCGTTCGGCGGCGTCGCGCTGATGGGTGGTCCGATGGGCGTCAACGATCCGCTGCCGTGGATCGCGCCGGTCTGCGCGCTCCTGCGGTCTGCGGTCGCGCAGCAGGTTCCGGTGCTCGGCCACTGTCTCGGGGGTCAGCTCCTCGCCAAGGCGCTCGGGGCGTCGGTGGCGCGCGCGCCGGTGCGCGAGATCGGCTGGATCGAGGTCGAAGCGACGAACGGACCCGCGCAGACGGCATGGTTCGGCGGACGCTCGAGCTTCACCGCATTCCAGTGGCACTACGACGCGTTCGCCGTGCCCCCTGGCGCGACGCCGGTCTTGACCAATGGATTCAATGCCAACCAGGCGTACGTCGTCGACGGCCGGCACATCGGCTTCCAGTGCCACATCGAGATGACGCGCGAGCTGGTCGAGACCTGGCTGACCACGGGTGCCTCCGAGCTGCCGCAAACGTCGTCCGCTTCCACGCAGTCGGCCGCCGACATCGGGCGCGAGCTGGACGAGCGGCTGTCCGCGCTGCACGCGGTTGCCGACGACATCTACACCCGCTGGGCCCAGGGCCTCGTGCACTAGCGATGCCGATTCGTGCGCTGTCCGATCAGATGATCAACCAGATCGCGGCGGGCGAGGTGGTCGAGCGGCCGGCCGCGGCGCTGAAGGAACTGCTCGAGAACGCCCTCGATTCGGGCGCGACCCAGATCGACGTCGACCTGGCCGGCGGCGGCGTCGAGCGGATCCGCGTCGCCGACAATGGCGCCGGCATCGAGCGCGAAGAGTTGCCGCTCGCGGTCGCGCGGCACGCGACGTCGAAGCTTGCGACGGCGGACGACCTGGCGGCGATCGCGACGCTCGGCTTCCGCGGCGAGGCACTGGCTTCGATCGGCGCAGTGTCGCGCCTCGCGCTTGCCTCGCGGGCATCGGGCAAGCCGCACGCATGGCGGATCGAGGTGGATGGCGGCGTCGCCGGGGTCACGGCACCCGCGGCGATCGCGGCCGGCACGACGGTCACCGTGCGCGAGCTCTATTTCAATACGCCGGCGCGCCGGAAATTCCTGCGTACCGAGGCGACCGAATGGGGTCATTGCGACGAGGCCTTCCGGCGTGTCGCGCTGGCACATCCGGACGTCGGTTTCACGCTGCAGCACAACGGGCGCGTTGTGCACCGGCTGCTTGGGCAGGGACGGCGGGCGCGCGTTGAAGCGCTCCTGGGTGACGGGTTCGTCACGGGTGCTACACACGTCGACGCGCAGTCGGGCCCGCTGGCACTCGCGGGCTATGCGGTGCGTCCCGCCTACGCGGCGCAAACGTCCGGCCAGTACACCTTCGTCAATGGACGCTTCGTCCGCGACCGCGTGCTCGGGCACGCGCTGCGCGAGGCATATCGCGACGTGCTGCACCACGAACGACAGCCGGCCTTCGCGCTGTGGCTCACGCTCGATCCCCGCCAGGTCGACGTCAACGTGCATCCGCAGAAGATCGAAGTGCGCTTCCGCGATTCGGGCGCCGTGCACCAGTTCGTTCGCCATGCCGTCGACCGCGCGCTGGCGCTCACCGGCGCCGAGCAGCCGGCCGTGTCGGCGGTCGATCGACTGGGGCTCGCGGCCGCCCACGTCCCCCCGCTCGCGCCGGTGCATGAATCATCCGCCGCCCCGATGCGTGCGGCCCCGTGGGCACCGACCGGCCAGAGGGCGATGGCGTTGTCGGCGAGCGAGCCCGCGGCCTTTTATGCGCGCCTGTTCGGCGAACGTTCGCGGCCGCTCGATGGCGCGCCCGATCTTCCGAGCACGGGCGATGAGCACCCGCTCGGCTTCGCGCTCGCGCAGCTCCATGGCGTGTACGTGCTCGCGCAGAATCGCGATGGCCTCGTGCTCGTCGACATGCACGCGGCGCACGAGCGGATCGTCTACGAACGCCTGAAGACCGCGGCCAGCACGCGCGTGCCGGTGCAGCCGCTGCTCGTACCAGCGACGTTCGTCGCGTCGCCGCTCGAAGTTGCCGCTGCGGAGGAGCACGCGGCGGAGCTCGATCATCTCGGCTTCGCGATTTCGTCGCTCGGCCCGACGACGCTGGCGGTCCGCGGTGTGCCCGCGCCGCTGGCCGATGCCGACGCGGCGACGCTTGCCCACGCGGTGCTCTCGGAATTGGGGGAGTTCGGCGGCAGCGAGGTGCTCGCGGCGCACCGGGACGAGCTCCTGTCGACGATGGCATGCCACGCTGCGGTGCGCGCGAATCGCGCGCTGACGGGGCCTGAGATGAACGCCCTCCTGCGGGAGATGGAGGCTACCGAGCGCGCCGGACAGTGCAACCACGGCCGTCCGACGTGGTATCAGCTCACGCTCGCCGATCTCGATCGCCTGTTCATGAGGGGGCGGTAGTCCTCGCGCGGCATGATCCCGGCCGTCCTGTTGATGGGTCCGACGGCGACTGGCAAGAGCGCGCTTGCGCTGGCGCTCGCCGAGCGCATTGGCGGCGAGATCGTCAGCGTCGATTCGGCGCAGGTCTATCGCGGCATGGACATCGGCACCGCCAAGCCGCATGCCGCGACGCGCGCGCGGATCGCCCATCACCTGATCGACATCGTCGATCCGTCCGAGTCGTATTCCGCGGCCCGTTTCAGCGCCGATGCACGTGCGTCGATCGCGGCGATCCGAGCTCGTGGGCATGTGCCGATCGTCGCGGGCGGAACGATGCTGTACTTCAAGGCGCTGACCGAAGGCCTGAGCGCGCTGCCGTCGGCCGATCCGGCCGTACGCGAGCGCATCGACGCCCGCGCCGCCAAGGAAGGCTGGGCTTCACTCCATGCCGCGCTTGCCCGGGTGGATCCGGCGACGGCGGCGCGGCTTCCGCCGACCGACGCGCAGCGGATCCAGCGCGCGCTCGAGGTCTACGAGCTCAGCGGGATGCCGCTGTCGGCGCTCCAGGGCGCGCGCCAGCTTGGCGAAGGGCTCGGTTCGGTGGTCCAGGTTGCGCTTGTGCCGCGGGATCGGGCGCGGCTGCATGACGCAATAGCCAAACGCTTCGACGCGATGCTCGCCGCGGGCCTGGTCGACGAACTCCGGCGCCTGCGCGCACGATTCGCGCTTACGCCGACGCTGCCTTCAATGCGCTCTGTCGGGTATCGCCAGGCATGGGATTTTCTTGAGGGCCGCATCGACGAGGCAATGCTCCGCGCCAAGGGTGTCGCCGCGACGCGGCAGCTCGCGAAGCGTCAGCTGACCTGGCTCCGTTCGCTGCGGGTACCCGCGTTCGAGCCTGAGACGCCCGGGCTCGTCGACGACGTCCTGGCACTTCTTGCTGCGCCTGCAGGCGAGGGCCGCCGGGAACCGGAGGCGGTCGGGCGAGGTCCCACTTAGGCGGCTGCAGCAGTCGCGAGGGGAGTGTGCGATGTTCAAGCTCGAAGTCAGGGACGAACGCGGCATCTGGTCCGACGTACGGGGCGGCGACGGCGCCGTCCTCACGTTCGACGACGAGGGCGAGGCGCGCGCGAAGCTCGAGGCGCTCTACCCCGTGCTCGTGAAGATGGAAAAGTACGGCGACCCGAAGCGGACACGCGTCGTCCGCGTCTTCCGCACCGACGAGGAGTGGAAGGAGGGCACGCCGCCCGGGCCCGGGTCGCAGGAATGACGGCGTCACGTCGCTTTGCCGTGCGATAATTTGTGTCCCGCGGCAAAACCGCGGCCGAATCTCCGACGACATGCTCGCGCGCACGCTCTACGACAAGCTCTGGGACAGCCACGTCGTGCGCACCGAGCCCGACGGCACGACGCTCCTCTACATCGACCGTCACCTGGTGCACGAGGTGACGAGTCCCCAGGCCTACGAAGGATTGCGGCTTGCCGGTCGCAAACCCTGGCGGACCGGTTCGATCGTCGCCACCGCCGACCACAACACACCGACGCAGCACTGGGATCGCGGCATCGACGATCCCGTTTCGCGCCTGCAGGTCGAAACGCTGGATTCGAACATCCGCGCGACCGGTGCGAAGGCGTACTTCCCGTTCCGCGACAGGCGTCAGGGTATCGTGCACGTGATCGGCCCCGAGCAGGGCGCGACGCTCCCGGGGATGACCGTCGTCTGCGGCGACTCGCACACGAGCACGCACGGCGCCTTCGCGGCGCTCGCGTTCGGCATCGGCACCTCCGAAGTCGAGCACGTGCTGGCAACGCAGTGCCTGCTCGTCAAGCAATCGAAGGCGATGTGCGTCGTCGTCGACGGCCGGCTGCCGCGGGGCTGCACGGCGAAGGACATCGCGCTCGCGATCATCGGCAGGATCGGCATCGCCGGCGGCACAGGCTACGCGATCGAGTTCGCCGGCAGCGCGATCCGCGGCTTGTCGATGGAAGGCCGGATGACGGTGTGCAACATGTCGATCGAAGCCGGAGCGCGCGCCGGGATGATCGGCGTCGACGACACGACGATCGACTACCTGAAAGGTCGGCCGTTCGCGCCGGGCGCGGAGCACTGGGACCGCGCGGTCGCCCACTGGCGGACGTTGCACTCCGACGATGGCGCGCGCTTCGACCGCGTCGTCACGCTCGACGCGGCGACGATCGCGCCGCACGTCACCTGGGGCACTTCGCCCGAGATGGTGACGACGATCGAGGGCCGCGTGCCCGATCCGGATGCCGAGCGTGACCCGGTGCTGCGCGAGGGCATCGAGCGTGCGCTCACGTACATGGGGCTCGAGCCCGGAACGCCGATCGCCGACATCCCGATCGACAAGGTGTTCATCGGCTCGTGCACGAATTCGCGGATCGAGGATCTCCGCGCTGCGGCCGCGATCGCGCGCGGCCATCGCATCGCGCGCAACGTCAAGCTTGCGCTCGTGGTGCCGGGCTCGGGCCTGGTGAAGGCGCAGGCCGAGCGCGAAGGGCTCGACCGCGTGTTCCGCGATGCGGGCTTCGAGTGGCGCGAGCCGGGCTGCTCGATGTGTCTCGGGATGAACGACGACCGGCTCGAGCCGGGCGAGCGGTGTGCGTCGACGTCGAACCGCAACTTCGAGGGACGCCAGGGGGCGGGCGGGCGCACGCACCTGGTGAGTCCCGTGATGGCGGCGGCCGCCGCGATCGCCGGGCATTTCGTCGACGTGCGTCGACTGCCGTAGAGGGAGAATCACAATGAGGGGTTTCATCGCGTGGCTCGCACTCGCGAGCGCCGTGGCATTTGCCGGCGGCTGCAATACCGTCGAAGGCATGGGCAAGGACATCAAGGCGGCCGGGGGCGGCATCGAGAAGGCGGCGGAAAAGACCAAGCCGTATTGACGATGTCCCGGCGGCTTCTGCAGGCCCTTGTGATGACCCTCGTCCTCGTCGTGGCGATCGCGATGGCGGCCTGCACGCCGCTCGAGCCCCGGGACAAGGAGCGCGACAAAAACGCCGGCGGCGGCACGATGCTGCGCGAGTCCGGCCCAGCAAGGAGCTTCTGATGCAGTCATTCACCGTGCTCACCGGTCTCGTCGCGCCGCTCGACCGCGCCAATGTCGACACCGATGCGATCATCCCGAAGCAGTTCCTGAAATCGATCAAGCGATCGGGCTTCGGACCCAACCTGTTCGACGCGTGGCGCTACCTCGACCGTGGCGAACCCGGAATGCATCCGGCGGGCCGACAGCCGAACCCCGACTTCGTGCTGAACGAGCCGCGCTACCGCGGCGCCGAGATCCTGCTCGCGCGACGCAATTTCGGTTGCGGCAGCTCGCGCGAGCATGCGCCGTGGGCGCTGCTCGACTATGGCTTCCGGGCCGTCATTGCTCCGTCCTACGGCGACATCTTCTCCAACAACTGCTTCAAGAACGGTTTGTTGCCCATCGTGCTCACGCCGCACGAAGTCGACCGGTTGTTCGCCGACGCGCTGGCGCTCCCCGGGTTCCGGCTCACGATCGACCTCGAGCGGCAGACGGTCGCTACGCCCGACGGCGCCGTCGTCTTCGGCTTCGAGGTCGACCCGTTTCGCAAGCACTGTCTCCTGAACGGACTCGACGACATCGGGCTCACGCTCGCGCACGCCGACGAGATCCGCGCGTTCGAGGCGCAGCGACTCGCCGAGCAACCGTGGCTCGCGTGAGGGGCTTTCGTCGCCATTGCCGCGCCGCATGAAGGTCGCGGTCCTCCCCGGCGACGGTATCGGCCCGGAGATCGTCGCCGAAGCCGTCAAGGTGCTCGAAGTCTTCCGGCGCGAAGGGCTGCCGCTCGAGACCGAGGCGGCGCCGATCGGCGGCGCCGGCTACGACGCCGCGAAGCATCCGCTGCCCGATTCGACGCTCGCCCTCGCGCGCGCGGCCGACGCGGTGCTGCTGGGCGCCGTCGGCGGCCCGCGCTACGACACTCTACCGCGCGCGCTGCGACCCGAGCAGGGCATCCTCGGCATCCGCAAGGCGCTCGGTCTGTTCGCGAATCTTCGGCCCGCGCTCCTGTATCCCGAGCTCGCCGCGGCGTCGACGTTGAAAGCGGACGTCGTTGCGGGTCTCGATCTCGTGATCGTCCGCGAGCTCACCGGCGATATCTACTTCGGCGAACCGCGCGGTCAACGGACCAACGCCGCGGGGGAGCGCGAAGGCTTCGACACGATGCGCTACAGCACGAGCGAGATCGAGCGGATTGCGCGCGTCGGGTTCACGACAGCGCAGAAGCGCGCGAAGAAGCTCTGCTCCGTCGACAAGGCCAACGTCCTCGACACGTCGATCCTGTGGCGCGAGGTCGTGACTGCCGTTGCGAAGGACTATCCCGACGTCGCGCTCACGCACATGTACGTCGACAATGCAGCGATGCAGCTCGTGCGCGCGCCGAAATCCTTCGACGTGATCGTCACCGGCAACCTGTTCGGCGACATCCTCTCCGACGAGGCATCGATGCTTGCGGGCTCGATCGGCATGCTGCCGTCCGCTTCACTCGATGCGAATGCAAAGGGCCTCTACGAGCCGATCCATGGCTCGGCGCCTGACATCGCCGGGCACGACAAGGCGAATCCGCTGGCGACGATCCTGTCGCTCGCGATGATGTTCCGCTACACCTTTGCGCGTGCCGACGTCGCCGAGCGCATCGAGCAAGCCGTGCGCCGTGTGTTGCAGAAGGGCTGCCGAACCGCCGACATCGCGGCGGTGGGCGAGTCGGTGAGCGGTACGCGCGCGATGGGCGACGCTGTCGTCGCCGCGCTGGCCGCCTAGGCGTGGGCAACAGCGTGACGGGGTCCGGCCGAACTGACGGCGCACCGCTCGTGCTATGATGTTCGAATGCGTCTTCGCCTCGTGACCGCTCGTAGCTCCTTGGCCGGCATCGCCGCGGCGGATGGCGCTCGGGCATCGTCCGCCCTGCGCGCGAAGACGAGCAAGACGATCAAGACGACCGCCTAGGTCGACATCGCCTCCGCTTCGTCCCCGCGAGCGGCGGGGATGCGAAGACCAAAGCGGGGTCGAAGGTGATCGCCATGCGAGTCGGTTTTGTCGGTTGGCGCGGGATGGTCGGGTCGGTGCTCATGCAACGGATGCTGGCGGAGCGCGATTTCGACCGCATCGAACCCACGTTTTTCTCGACCTCGAGCGCTGGAGGCAAAGGCCCCGACGTCGGCAAGCCCGCGAAGCCGCTCAAGAGCGCCACCGATCTCGCCGCGCTCGCGGCGCAGGACGCCATCGTCACCTGCCAGGGCGGCGACTACACGCACGACATCTACCCGAAGCTCAGGTCCACGGGCTGGGCCGGCTACTGGATCGACGCCGCTTCCGCGCTCCGGATGGCCGAGGACGCGATCATCATCCTGGACCCGGTCAACCGGCGCGTGATCGATTCCGGCCTCGCGGGCGGTGTCAAGAACTACATCGGCGGCAACTGCACGGTCAGCCTGATGATGATGGGGCTCGCGGGCCTGTTCCAGCACGATCTCGTCGAGTGGATGACGTGCATGACCTATCAGGCGGCCTCGGGCGCGGGAGCGCAGAACATGCGCGAGCTCCTCCAGCAGATGGGCGAAGCGCACGTGGCCGCCAAGGCGCTGCTCGACGATCCCGGCTCGGCGATCCTCGACATCGACCGCGAGGTCGCGGGCATCCTGCGTGACGAGCGCTTCCCCACCGAGCACTTCGGCGTACCCCTCGCCGGCAGCCTGATCCCGTGGATAGACAAGGATCTCGGAGGCGGCCTCTCCCGCGAGGAGTGGAAGGGAGGCGCCGAAACCAACAAGATCCTCGGTCGCTCGGAGCGGCCCATTCCCGTCGACTCGATCTGCGTGCGCATCGGCGCGATGCGCTGCCACTCTCAGGCGCTGACGATCAAGCTCAAGCGCGACGTGCCGCTCGCAGAAATCGAGCGGATGCTTGCCGGGGCGAACGAATGGGTGCGCGTCGTCCCCAATACTCGGGAGGAGAGCGTCGCCCGCCTCACCCCGGCCGCGGTGACGGGCAGTCTCGAAGTTCCCATAGGCCGCTTGCGAAAGCTTGCGATGGGCGGCGAATACCTGGGCGCCTTTACGGTGGGGGACCAGCTCCTGTGGGGAGCGGCCGAGCCCCTGCGGCGGATGGTGCGGCTGTTGCTCGATCGCTGACGGGCGGGCCGGCGCTGCAGCGAGTGCCCTTTTTCGGCGCTTAGACCGCCACGGGCGACCACCTCGGCGTTTGCATACGTTTTATGCGCGGCCCGACGCGCCTCGCGCGCTGTCGGGCGATGGCGACGTGCCGAGATTGCAACAGCGTGCCGACCCGCCGCCGCGCGCGGCGCATCGGCTGCCGCAGCACAATATCTGGTAGGCGACGCCCCGCCGAGTCCCATCCCTAGCGCTCGCCGGTAGGATATCGGCATGAATATCGTTGGCATGAACACAGTGTCGGCCACGAAAAACCAAGCTAATACCGGGGTTTAGCTTGCGGAGCTAAACCCATGATGTTATGTTTGGTTGCACAATCCGAATTCTTCGGAAAGGGTCGGTATGCGCGCTAAGCCTGTATTCACGCTCAGCCTGTTGGCCGCGGCGATGGCCTTTTCGGGCACGAGCGCGGCATTGGGCCTCGGCAACCTGACGGTCACTTCGGCGCTCGGGCAGCCGCTGGCGGCGCGCATCGAACTCACGTCGGTCGCGAAGGAAGAGCTCGATTCGCTGTCGGCGCGCGTCGCCGATGCGTCGCTTTATCGTCAAAACAATCTCGCATACCCCGGTGTACTGTCCGCGGCGCGGGTGACGGTCGAGCGCGATGCGAACGGTCAACCGTACCTTCGGATCAGGACCAACACACCCGTCAGCGAGCCGTTCCTCGACCTGCTCGTCGAGATCAACTGGGCGTCGGGCCGCCTGGTGCGCGACTATACGTTCCTGCTCGACCCGCCCGGCTCCACGATGATGGCGGCGCCTGCCGCGCCTGTGGCGCCCGAACGTACGGGCGCAGCGCCCGCACGCGCGGCACCCGCGACCGCAGCCGCAGCAGCGCCCGCACCCGCACCTAAGGCGGCGGGCGGCGCAGGCGACACCTATACCGTCAAGCGTGGCGACACGCTGTCGAAGATCGCCAACGAATATCGCGCGCCGAGCGCTACGCTCGACCAGATGCTGGTCGCGCTGTTCAAGAACAACGCCGACGCGTTCGACGGCAAGAACATGAACCGACTGCGCAGCGGCGCGATCATCACGATCCCGGGCGCCGACGAAGTCACCGGAACCGCAGGGGCCGATGCGACCAAGGAGGTCAAGGTGCAGGCCTCCGATTGGCGCGCCTATCGCGACCGTGTCGCTGCGGCCGCGCCGGCGGCCGAGGGCACAGCGACGCGCGCTGCCGGCGGGCGAATCGGCACGGTCGAGGAGACTGCGCCGGCCGCACCCGCGGGACGCGACCAGCTTCGAGTCTCGCGTGAAGCGGCGGCAGGCAAGGGGGGCGCCGAAGATACGGTCGCCCGCGAGCAGCAACTCAAGGAAGCGCAGTCGCGCATTTCCGAGCTCGAGAAAACGATCAAGGACATGCAGCATGCGGTCGAGCTCAAGAGCCAGACCGGTGCGCAGTTGCAGGCGCAGGCCGATGCCGCGAAGGGCAAGGCAGCGCCCGCGCCGATCACGAAGGCGCCCGAGCCTGTCGCGGTTGCGAAGGCGCCGGAGCCGCCGAAGGCCGCCGAGCCGCCGACTGCTCCGCCGTCTGTCGCGGCGCCGGCCGCGGAACCGCCTAAGGCGGCCGAGGCGCCGAAATCCGAGCTGCCGAAGGGCGTCGAGCCCGCGCCGAGCGAACCGCCGAAGGCGGCCGAGCCCGCGAAGGCGCCCGAACCGCCCAAGGCGGAAGCCCCGAAGGTCGTGCCCAAGGCCGCCCCGAAAGCACCGCCGAAGGAACCGCCGGGATTCTTCGAAGACCTGATGTCGTCCACGCCGAGCTGGCTGTTGGGCGCGGGCGCACTTGTGATCCTGGGCGGCATCGCGGCGCTCGTCGCCGCGCGCCGGCGCAAGACGACGAAGTTCGAGGACAGCATCATCTCGGGCACCGACATCAAGACCAACACGGTGTTCGGCTCGACCGGCGGCGGGGTCGTCAACACGGGCGACAACTCGCTCGCGAGCGACTTCAGCCGCGAGGGCCTGGGCAGCATCGACACGGACGAAGTCGACCCCATTGCGGAAGCCGAGGTGTATCTCGCCTACGGCCGCGACGCGCAGGCCGAGGAAATCCTGAAGGATGCGCTCAAGAAGGATCCGCAGCGGCAGGAGATTTACCTGAAGCTGCTCGAGATCCATGCGCAGCACAACAAGCCTTCGGCGTTCGAGACCGTGGCGGCCGAGCTTTACTCCGTGTCGCAAGGGCAGGGCGAAGTCTGGCAGAAGGCGGTGGGCCTGGGCCGCCAGCTCGACCCGAACAACCCGATGTTCACCGACAGCGGTGCGGGGGCTGCGGCTGCGGCCGCGGCTGCGGTCGCAGCGGCGGGCAGCGTGAAAGCCGCGGTCGAAGAGCCGCCAGTCCTCGCCGAACCGCACATACGTGCCGAGCCCCCGCGTGCTGAGGGCTCCGGCATTCCGCCGCACGTCGCTGCCGACATGGGCGATACCGGCGGCGGCCTCGATTTCAAGCTCGACGAGGAAATCTCGATCTCACCGTCGTCGGGCGCGAAGCCCAAGTCGCCCATCGACATTCTCGCGGGCGCCGAAAGCGCACTCGAGAAGAGCGCCAAGACCGCGACCCATGCCGTTGGGACTGCGGTCGAGAAGGCAAAGTCGGCCGCGACGGAAGGCGCGACCGCGATGGGTCGTGTCAGCGAGGGCCACGTCGACACGACGCGGCCCGCGCCGGTGGTCCACGACATGGACTTCACGCTCGATGCCTCGGAGAGGCCCGCGCCGCAGAGGTCCGCGGCGCCGCGTCCCGAGCCCGTGCTCGCCGCCGCCGGAGCGGCGGCGCCTTCGCTCGCGCGGCCGCAGGCCGCGATCGACCTCGACAAGCTCGACCTGTCGTTCGATCCGGAGAAGGCCACGTTCGAGGATCCGACGCCATCGGTCCTGGATGGCCAGTGGCACGACGCGGCGACCAAGCTCGACCTCGCGAAGGCCTATCAGGAGATGGGCGACGTCGAAGGTGCGCGCGAGATCCTGCAGGAAGTGCTGCACGAGGGCGACGACCAGCAGAAATCGGAGGCCCAGTCGCTGCTCGCGAAGCTCGGCTGATCGCGAAAACCGGATGGCCCGCGGGTGGCGGAGAATGATCCGCCGCCCGCATTTTTTTTCGGGTCGAACGACCTCTGCCGATGCGTATCGCCCTCGGACTCGAATACGACGGCGCGCCGTTCGATGGCTGGCAGTCGCAGCCGACCGGACGCGGCGTGCAGGACGCGCTCGAGCGGGCACTCGGGGAGATCGCCGCGGGGCCGGTGCGCACGGTCGCGGCCGGCCGCACCGACGCGCGCGTGCACGCGACGTCGCAGATCGTCCACTTCGACACTGACGCGGCGCGCGCCGACGCTGCCTGGGTACGCGGCGTCAACGCGCTCCTCCCGCCCGAGCTCGCCGCACTCTGGGCGCAGTCCGTGGCCTCCTCGTTCCACGCGCGGAACAAGGCGACGGCGCGCCACTACACCTACGTACTTGCCCCACGTGCCCCGCGGCCCGCGCTGCTCGCGGGACGCGTCGGCTGGTACCATCGCCCGCTCGACGTCGCTGCAATGCAGGACGCGGCGCGAGCGCTCGTCGGCACTCACGACTTCTCGACCTTCCGCGCCGCGGAGTGCCAGGCGAAATCGCCGGTCAAGACGCTGGCAGTGGCGACGGTCGAGGTGCAGGGCGACCTCGTGCGATTCGACTTTTCGGCGGATGCTTTTCTCCATCACATGATTCGCAACATCGTCGGCGCGCTCGTGTACGTGGGCGCCGGCAAGCAGCCGCCGGCGTGGATCAGCGAGCTTGTCGCCGCGCGTGACCGCACGCGCGCCGCGCCGACGTTCGCGGCGGAGGGGCTCTACCTCTGCGGCGCCGACTACGACGCGACGTGGGGCTTGCCGCCGACGCGCCGTCCGGTCGTACTGCCTTTCGCATGAACGGCGCGCCATGAGCATGCGCACGCGCGTCAAGATCTGCGGCATCACTCGCGTCGAGGACGGCGTCGCCGCGGCGCGCGCCGGCTGCGATGCGATCGGGCTCGTGTTCTGGTCCGGTACGCCCCGCGTCGTCGCGGTGGGACGCGCACGCGAGATCATGGCGGCGCTCCCGCCCTACGTGACGGTCGTCGGGCTGTTCGTCGATCCCGAGCCTGGCCACGTGCGTGCAACGCTTGCCGCCGTGCCGCTCGACGTCCTCCAGTTCCACGGGCACGAGCCTCCCGAGTTCTGCCGCGCGTTCGGTCGCCCGTACCTGAAGGCGATTCCAGTCGTGGCAGGGGCCGCCTCGACGGGTTTGCTAGAATCAGCGGCGCGATACGACGACGCCGCGGGATTTCTGTTCGACGCGGCGCCGGCGGCGGGTATGCCCGGCGGTACAGGCCGAACGTTCGACTGGAGCGTGGTGCCGAAGACATTGCCGCGACCGGTGGTGCTGTCAGGCGGACTCAGCGCTGCGAACGTCGCGGACGCAATCCGCCGCGTGCGGCCGTGGGCCGTTGATGTGTCGAGCGGCGTGGAGGTTGAAGGTAACGACGGGCGTCCGCAGAGGGGTCTCAAAGACCCCGTCCGGATCGTCGCGTTCATCGAGGAAGTGCGCCATGCAGATGGCTGACGTTCCCTACGACCTGCCCGACGCGCGCGGCCACTTCGGGCCGTATGGCGGCGTGTTCGTCGCCGAGACGCTGATCCGCGCGCTGGACGAGCTGCGCGAAGCCTACGCGCGCCTGCGGCGCGATCCCGCGTTCGTCGCGGAACTCGACGACGAGCTCACCCACTACGTGGGGCGCCCGTCGCCCGTCTACCACGCGAAGCGCTGGTCAGAGAAGGTCGGCGGCGCACAGCTCTGGCTCAAGCGCGAGGACCTGAATCACACGGGCGCGCACAAGATCAACAACTGCATGGGCCAAGCGCTCCTCGCGAAGCAAATGGGCAAGCCGCGCGTGATCGCCGAGACCGGTGCGGGGATGCACGGCGTGGCCACGGCGACGGTCGCGGCCCGCTTCGGCATGGAGTGCATCGTCTACATGGGTTCCGAGGACGTGCAGCGCCAGGTGCAGAACGTCTATCGGATGAAGCTCCTCGGGGCTTCCGTCGTGCCGGTCGATTCGGGCTCGAAGACGCTCAAGGATGCACTGAACGAGGCGATGCGCGACTGGGTGACCAACGTCGAAACGACGTTCTACATCATCGGCACGGTCGCGGGGCCGCACCCGTATCCGATGATGGTGCGCGACTTCCAGAGCGTGATCGGCCGCGAGTGTCTGACGCAGATGCCGGAGGCGGCCGGGCGGCAGCCCGACGCGATCGTCGCCTGCGTCGGCGGCGGCTCGAATGCGATGGGCATCTTCTATCCCTACATTCCGCACGCGGGCGTGCGGCTCGTCGGCGTCGAAGCCGCGGGTGAGGGAATCGCGACCGGCAAGCACGCGGCGTCGCTCAACGCCGGGAGCCCCGGCGTGCTGCACGGCAATCGCACTTATCTCCTGCAGGACGATGACGGGCAGATCGTCGCGACGCACTCGGTCTCCGCGGGACTCGACTATCCCGGCGTCGGACCCGAGCATGCCTGGCTCAAGGACACCGGGCGCGCCGAGTACACGTCGATCACCGACGACGAGGCGGTGGCGGCGTTCCACGAATGCTGTCGCGTCGAAGGAATCATCCCGGCGCTCGAATCGGCGCACGCGCTCGCGTATGCCGCGAAGCTCGCGGCGAAAATGGACAAGGACAGGATCGTGCTCGTCAATCTCTCCGGCCGCGGCGACAAGGACATGAACACCGTCGCGCAGCGCTCGGGCCTCGACTTCTCGCTGGGCGATCCGTCGCATCGGGACCGGACATCCTGAACCGCATCGACGCCACGTTCGCGAAGCTCCGCGCCGCGGGCCGCACGGCGCTGATCCCGTACGTCACGGTCGGCGATCCGACGCTCGCGCTCACGCTCCCTATCATGCACGCGCTGGTCGCCGCCGGCGCCGACGTCATCGAGCTGGGTGTGCCCTTCTCGGATCCGATGGCGGACGGGCCGGTGGTTCAGCGTGCCTCCGAGCGCGCGCTGGCGCAGGGCGTCGGCCTCAAGGATGTGCTGGCGACCGTCGCCGCGTTTCGCCGCACCGACACGGTGACCCCGATCGTACTCATGGGATATGCGAATCCGATCGAGGCGATGGGCACGACCGCGTTCGCCGACCGCGCGCGCGATGCGGGCGTCGACGGCGTGCTCGTCGTCGACTACCCACCGGAGGAGGCGGGCGAGTTCGCGGCCCTCTTGGGGGCTCGCGGCCTCGCCCCCATCTTCCTCGTCGCGCCGACGACACCGGATGCGCGCATCACCGCCGTTGCACGCATTGCGCGCGGCTACGTGTACTACGTCTCGCTCAAGGGCGTGACCGGCGCCGGCCATCTCGACACGGCAGAGGTCGCGGGCCGCCTCGCTGACATCCGCCGCCATGTGACCCTGCCGGTCGGCGTGGGATTCGGCATTCGCGATGCGACCAGCGCGCGGGCGATCGCGGCGCACGCCGACGCAGTCGTCATTGGCAGTCGCATCATCCAGGAGATCTCGGCGGGGCCGGCGGCGACCGCGGCGGAACGGGCGGGGGCGTGGCTTGCAGGCATCCGCAGCGCGCTCGATTCGATGCGCAAACAGGCGGCATAGCGGCCGGGGAAGAGTCGATGAGCGAGGCCCCACGATGAGCTGGCTTCAGAAGCTTCTGCCTCCGCGGATCAAGAGCACGCCGGGCGTGAAGAAACAGGCCGTGCCCGAGGGCTTGTGGATCAAGTGCTCCGCGTGCGAAGCCGTCCTCTATCGCACGGACCTCGAAAAGAACCTGTTCGTCTGCCCCAAATGCGCGCACCACTCGCGCGTGCCGGCGCGCGAGCGCGTCGACCAGTTGCTCGACCCGGAAGGGCGCTTCGAGATCGGCTCCGAGGTCGTGCCGATCGACAGCCTCAAATTCAAGGACCAGAAGAAGTATCCGGAGCGTCTTTCGGCGGCGCTCGAAGAGACCGGCGAGACCGACGCGCTCGTCGTGATGCAGGGAAGCGTCAAGGGCGTCCCGCTCGTGCTCGCCTGCTTCGAGTTCGATTTCATGGGCGGCTCGATGGGCTCGGTGGTCGGCGAGCGGTTCGTCCGCGGCGTGCGCGTCGCGTACGAAGGACGCGTCCCGTTCGTCTGCATCTCGTCATCGGGGGGCGCGCGGATGCAGGAGGGCGTGAACTCGCTCTTCCAGATGGCGAAGACGACGGCCGTGCTGCAGGAGCTGTCGAAGGCGCGGCTGCCCTTCGTGTCGGTGCTGACCGATCCGACGATGGGTGGCGTGTCGGCATCGTTCGCGTTCGTGGCCGACCTGGTGCTGGCGGAGCCCGGCGCATTGATCGGCTTCGCCGGCCCGCGCGTGATCGAGCAGACGGTGCGCGAGAAGCTGCCCGAAGGCTTCCAGCGCGCCGAATTCCTGATCGACAAGGGCGCGCTCGACATGATCGTCGATCGTCGACAGCTGCGCGACGAGCTGCCGCGGCTGCTCGCGATGCTGAGCAAGCAGCCCGCGCCCGCCGTCGCGTAAGCCGAGCAAGACCCTGCCCGCCGCCCGCCCCGCCACGCTCACGGCGTGGCTTGCGTATCTCGAAACGCTGCACCCGAAGACCATTGCGCTCGGGCTCGACCGGGTCGCCGACGTGCAGGCGCGAATGGACGTGTCGCTCACGTGTCCCGTGCTCACCGTCACCGGCACGAACGGCAAAGGCTCGACCTGCGCGCTCCTCGAGTCGATTCTCATGGCGGCGGGGCACCGCACCGGCCTCTACACGTCGCCGCATCTGCTCGCCTACAACGAACGCGTCCGGATCGACGGCGTCGAGGCCACCGATGACGCGCTGGTCGCGAGCTTCAACGCGGTGGAGGACGCCCGTGCCGGCGTTGCCCTCACGTATTTCGAGTACGGCACGCTCGCGGCGCTCTGGCTCTTCGCCCGCGCGAAGCTTGCAGCGGCGGTGCTCGAGGTGGGCCTGGGCGGACGGCTCGACGCGGTCAATGTCGTCGATGCCGACGTGGCCGTCGTCACGAGCATCGATCTCGATCATATGGACTACCTCGGGCCGACACGCGAGGATATCGGCCGCGAGAAAGCGGGAATCTTCCGCGCGGGCCGCTCCGTTGTCTGCGGCGAGCCCAATCCCCCGACGACGCTTGTCGCGCACGCCCGTGTGCTGGCTTCGCCTCTGCTCCTGATAGGACGCGACTACGGATTCGCGGCGCACGATGCGCAATGGGACTACCGCGGTCCCGGGGGCGCGCGCCACGGGTTGCCGCATCCGGCACTGCGCGGCGCAATCCAGCTCGCGAACGCGTCAACGGCGATCGCCGCGCTCGATGTCCTGCGCGACCGCCTCCACGTGAGCGCCGGCGCGCTGCGCACCGGGCTCGTGTCCGTCACGCTGCCGGGCCGATTGCAGATGCTGCCGGGACGGCCGGCTGTCGTGCTCGATGTCGCGCACAATCCGCACGCCGCGCGCGTGCTCGCGGCGGCGCTCGGGTCGATGGGATTCCATCCGCGCACGCTCGCCGTGTTCGGAATGCTCGCCGACAAGGACATCGCGGGCGTCGTCGCGGCGATGCGGGCGCGTGTCGACATCTGGTATGTCGCGACATTGCCCGGCCCGCGCGGAGCAAGCGCGTCGGCGTTGCGCGACGCCGTCATCGCGGCGGGCGTCGCGAGCGGCACAGTGCGCACGTTCGACGACGTCGCTCTGGCGTACACCGCCGCGCGAAGCGACGCCGTCGAAACTGATAGAATCATCGCTTTCGGATCGTTCCTCACGGTCGCCGCGGTACTCGCCGCGCAAGGTCGCGACTTCGGAGGCCCGCACAGGCATGGTTGAACGCATCCCGGACGACGCCGATCTCGCCGTCGACGAGTTGAAGCGCCGGGCACGGCGCCGGCTGGTCGGCGCGATCGTGCTCGCGCTCGCTGCGGCCGTCATCCTTCCGCTTCTGCTCGAGAAGGAGCCGAAGCCGCTGGGCGATGACGTGTCGGTGCAGATTCCGCCGGTCGATGACGGCCGCTTCGTCAATCGGCTCACTCCCCCGGGGGTCACCAAGCCCGCCGCGAAATCCGACACCAAGCCGCTGCCAAAGGTCGCGCCGCCGAAAACGGATTCGCCGCCCCCCGCGACAGCGACGTCGGACGCGACGACGTCCGCTGCTCCACCCGAAACCGCTCCTTCGCCGGCGCCCGCCCCCCCGACGGTGCCGCCGCCGCGGAAATCCGTCTCGGAGGCCGAGCAGAAGGTGCTCGCGGGCGCGGGGCGCACAACTCCACCGGCGAAGACCGAGGCTCCGGTCACCGTCGCCGCGGCTCCGCCCACGGCGGCTTCGACGCCCGCACCCGCACCGGTACCCTCACCGGCAGCGCCGACCGCATCGGCGCCGCCGGCTCCGGGCGGTGAGGGCTTTGCCGTGCAGATTGCGGCTTTTACCGACGACAAGGGCGCCAATGCGCTGGCCGCCAAGTTGAAGAAGGCAGGTTACGCCTCCACCTACACCGAGGCGGTTGAGACGAGCCGCGGAACGCTGTGGCGGGTCCGCGTAGGTGGCTTCGCGTCGCGGCCGGACGCGGACACCGCGCGCGCGAAGCTCAAGGCCGACGGCTGGAACGGCATCGTCGTCGCAACGAAATAGGCGACGGTCGCGGCGCGGCCCGATCCACGTCCGAGACAAACGGGCGCCTCGCCGATGACTGCCCTCGATCTGATCGTGCTTGCGGTGATCGCTTTGTCGGTCATGTTTGCGTATTTCCGCGGCGTCGTGCGCGAGATCGTTGCGCTGGCGGCGTGGATCGTCGGGTTGGTCGCGGCGTTCCGCTACATGGATCAGGTGGCAACGATCTTCGGCGGGCTCGACGTCACGCCCGCGGTGCGGCATGTGCTCGCATTCGTGCTGATCCTCGTGGCGTTCATGATCGCGGGCGCGCTGGTCGCATGGATCCTCCGGAGCGCCGTGCGCGCCGTCGGCCTGGGCTTCGTTGACCGGTTCCTGGGGGCGCTGTTCGGCGTTGCGCGCGGTGCACTCATCGCCGTGCTCTTTGCATTGATTGCCGGGGTGACGACACTGCCGCGCCACGATTGGTGGCAAAATTCGCTCGTGGGGCCGGTGCTCGCGGATTCGGCGCTCGCCCTCCGGCCGTACCTGCCCGGGGATTGGGCGGAGCGTCTCGATTTTTCGGCGACCGGCAAGGTGCGGGCTCCGGCTGCGGGGTCGGCGCGGCTCGATCCCGGCGGAGAAGCAGAATCATGTGTGGAATCGTAGGCGTCGTCGCGCACACGCCTGTCAACCAGCTTCTCTATGACGGGTTGCTGCTGCTGCAGCACCGCGGGCAGGATGCGGCGGGCATCGTCACGGCCGACGGCGCGATGTTCCACATGCACAAGGGTGGCGGCTACGTCCGCGACGTGTTCCGGACGCGCAACATGCGCGACCTCATCGGCAACCTCGGCATCGGGCACTGCCGGTATCCCACCGCGGGCTCGGCCGCTTCCGAGCTCGAGTCGCAGCCGTTCTACGTGAACTCGCCGTTCGGCATCACCCTCGCGCACAACGGCAACCTGACGAACAGCGAGGCGCTCAAGCGCGAGCTGTTCCAGCTCGACTTCCGCCACGTCAACACGAACTCCGACTCCGAGGTTCTGCTGAACGTGCTTGCGCTCGAGCTCGAGCGCGCGGCGCACCACTCGCGGCTCGATGCGGACGCGATCTTCGCCGCGGTGGCTGGTGTGCACCGGCGGTGCCGCGGCGCCTA
Organism: uncultured beta proteobacterium; assembly: GCA_963773195.1. Lineage (GTDB taxonomy): Bacteria > Pseudomonadota > Gammaproteobacteria > Burkholderiales > Casimicrobiaceae > CAIWHR01. Next base: position 355,644 of record CAVZAE010000004.1, on the reverse strand, counting down.
CGCGATCGTGGCGATGATCGCGGGCTACGGCCTGCTGGCCTTCCGCGATCCGTTCGGCATCCGGCCGCTCATCATCGGCGTCAACGAGTCGATGGGCGGCACCGAGTACCTGGTCGCAAGCGAGTCGGTGGCGCTCGAAGCGCTCGGCTTCTCGGTGCTGCGCGATGTCGCGCCGGGCGAGGCGATCTTCGTCGACCAGACGGGAAAGTTCCATTCGCGCCAGTGCGCCGCGCATCCGGTGCTCGCGCCATGCATCTTCGAGTTGGTCTACCTTGCGCGGCCGGACTCGATGATCGACGGCACGTCGGTCTACGAGTCGCGGCTCCACATGGGCGAGCAGCTCGCGCGCAAGATCCGCGGCCTGCCCGAGGCGCGCGACATCGATGTCGTCATTCCGATCCCGGACTCGAGCCGGCCCTCCGCGCTGCAGCTCGCGAACACGCTCGGGCTCACCTACCGCGAGGGCTTCGTCAAGAATCGCTATATCGGCCGCACGTTCATCATGCCAGGACAGGCGATGCGCCGGAAGAGCGTGCGGCAGAAGCTCAATCCGATCGGCATGGAGTTCAAGGACAAGGTCGTGCTGCTTGTCGACGATTCGATCGTTCGCGGCACGACGTCGCACGAGATCGTCCAGATGGCGCGTGACGCCGGCGCGCGCAAGGTGTATTTCGCCTCCGCGAGCCCGCCGGTGCGCTACCCCAACGTTTACGGCATCGACATGCCGAACCAGAGCGAACTTGTCGCGACAGGACGCACCGAGGCGGAGATCGCGCAGACGATCGGCGCCGACCTCTTGATCTACCAGGACCTGGACGCGCTCAAGGCCGCGGTTCGCGCGACCAATCCGAAGCTCTCGGCGTTCGAGGCATCATGCTTCGACGGCCACTACATCACCGGCGACATCACGGCCGACTACCTCTCGCAGCTCGCCCTCGAGCGCGACGCATTGCGCGGCGAGCGCGACGGGGATGCCGCCGACGCGCCGGAATCGGTCGCGGTGGGCGGATAACGGTCAGCGCGGTCGGCAGAAAACAAAACGCGGCCTCGGGCCGCGTTTTTTCGGTCGAGACGCTGTCGTCTAGCGCGAGCTGTTCACCATGTATTCGACGGCAGCGCGCACTTCGGCATCCGATAGCGCGTTGTTGCCCCCGCGCGCAGGCATTGCGCCCTTGCCGGCGATCGCGGTCTTGACGAGCGTGTCGAGACCGGTCTTGATCCGCGGCGCCCACGCCGCCTTGTCGCCGAACCTGGGCGCGCCGGCGACCCCGGCACCGTGACAAACCGTGCAAGTAGTCTCGAATATCTTCTTGCCATCAGGCCTGGCACTCGTTGCCGCGGGAGCCGCTGCAGCGGCGGTCTTCGCGGCATCACCGGGCCCCGCAGCCGGGGCGGGCGCGCCGGCGGACGTACCCTTGGCGGGCGGCTGCGCTGTGGCGGTCGTGGCCGCCGGCTCCTTCCAGCTCGCACCTCCGGCATTCGCCATGAACACGACGGCGCGCTCGACTTCGATGTCGGCCAGATCGGCGTTGCCGCCCTTCGGCGGCATCGCGCGAATGCCCTTGATCGCATGCTCGACGGCAATTGCGCGGCCCTGTGCGATCACTTTCGCCCACGCCGCCTTGTCCTTGAACTTGGGCGCGTTGAGCAGCCCCGCTTCATGGCACGTCTTGCACACCTGGCCGAACACCTCTTCGCCCGTGAGCTGACCCGTGGCACCCCCTGCAGCGGCAAGCTGCAGCGTGCCGACGGGCTGGATGCGCGAGAGGATCGCCGTCTGATCCTCGTGCATCCCCCGACTGCCGCTCGTCACATATTGCGTGATCAGGAACACGAACGCGATCGGCGCGACGATCGCGAGCACGACGACCGCGGCGGTCGACTTCCAGTTCTTGAAGGGGGAGACGTGCGGGGCGGGTTCTTGCATGTGCGTCGTGGGTCGTTGAGCTCCGGCGCAGTCCTGCGGCGTTCCGGCTGTGGCGGCGTCTGGCTTGATCTTGGGGTCGCGCCGACAAAGCGTCGCATTATACCGCCCTGGCCCTACTCGCCCAATCGCAACTGGACGTTCGTTCGACCGGCACGGTAAAATGTCAGCACGCGCGCCCGTAGCTCAGTTGGATAGAGTGTTGGTTTCCGAAGCCAAAGGTCACAGGTTCGACTCCTGTCGGGCGCGCCATTCCTCTTCGCGGCTGCGCGCATCCCGACCCGCTTCTGTGCTGGGCGCGACGCCCGTCCGATCTACTGCCGCGCGTCGCGCGCAGCTGAAGCTTACTAGGCGGCCCTCGGGCGAGCTGTTACCGGCTGGCGGCAGGCGGTTGCCATGCCGGCGCGGTCACGCCGGGCGCGCGCAACACGCACAGCATGCGCACCGCCGTCTCGCGGCCGCGGTAATAGCGGGGGACGCGAAAGGTTTCGGCGAAGCCCGCGGCCTCGTACATACCGTATGCCGCGGCGTTGTCGGCGCGCAGTTCGACATGGATCGTCGCCACGCCGGCGGTCGTCGCCGATTCGACGAGCCAGTTCAGCAGGCGGCGCCCGATCCCGCGGCGGCGGCGCGATGGGTGAACAGCCAACAGGACGAGATGCGCGCGGTCGTCGCCGAAGCTCATGATCGCGAAACCCACCGTGCAGCCGGCGTCCCGCGCCACGAGCGCCGTCACGTCGGGATCGCGGATCAGCTCGCCGATCCGGCGCGGCTGGTATGACCAGCCGAGCCCGGTCTCGATGTAGTCGCGTGCCATCTGCGCGAGCGTCGCCGCATCGCCCGGCGAAGCGAGTCCCAGCGTAACAGGCGTCGTGGGCATGCCGATGATTGTGCCACCATGCCGGGCCGTCGGGGGACATGGCATGCGCCCGCGCGCGGCGTATCATCGGCGCGAAGCCACGCGGGAGACGCCGACGCAACCTGTGGCGCCGTCGCCGGTCCAAGTCGAGGTGTGCCACCCACGGCGTCCGCAGCCGGACGCGGGAGGCTGAGCGTGGAAAGAGTGGTCTACAAACCGCTGCCGATGGCGCCTATGCGCGCCGGAGTTGTCGTGCAGCCGCTCCTCACCGGACCCAAGACTATTCGCCTCGATTCGCCTGCGATCGAGGCGATGACCGATCTCCGCCAGGTTCCCGCGGCGACCATTCACAGCTGGGAGACGATCTCGGAGGCGAACCGCCGGATGATCACGCGCGGCGTCCGCCTGCTGTTCGTCGTCGCCATCACCGGAGTGGTGGAGGGCATCGTCACCGCGCACGACATCGTCGGCGAAAAGGCCGTCAACCTGCTGCACGATCGCGGCGGCCGACACGGCGAGCTGACGGTCGCCGACATCCTGCTGCCGCACCGGCTGATCGAGGTCCTCGAGATCGAGCAGGTGCTGCGCGCCGAGGTCGGGCACATCATCGCGACACTCCGCGAAGCAAACCGGCAGCACGCGCTTGTGGTCGATCGCGACCGCCTCACGCGCGAGGACTACGTGCGCGGCATCTTCTCGGCCACGCAGATCGGACGGCAGCTCGGCCGGTCCATCGCCACGTTCGATGTCGCGCATACCTTCGCGGAGATCGAGGCCGAGCTTGCCCGTTGACGCGATCGCCGCGGCGCGCTTCGAGCGCGCGATCGCCGGCTTCGACGCGGCCAACGCGGCCGATCCCAATCGCGAGATGGTCGATGGCGTCGCACGCCCGAAGGAGCTCGTCTACGCGGAGCGGATGACGGCGATGCTCGCCCGCTTCGCGCCGGATGCGCCTGTGGTCGTGCGACTCGCGGCGCGCAGCCAGCACATCGAGCGCTGGAAGATCCCGCGCACCGACTATCCGATGGACCGCATCGGCTACCTGCAGTGGCGCAAGCGACTGAACAAGTTCCACGGCGAAGTGGCCGGCCGCCTGTTGCGCGAAGCGGGGTACGACGAGGCGACGATCGCGCGTGTCGCGCGGCTCCTGATGAAAGAAGGGTTGAAGAGCGATGCCGAGGCGCAGACGCTCGAGGACGTCGTCGACCTCGTCTTCTTCCAGCACTACCTCGCCGACTTCGTGGCGAAGCACGACGGTTACGACGCAGCGAAGCTCGCCGATATTCTCGCGAAGACGGCGAAGAAGATGTCGCCGCGCGGGCGCCAGGCCGCGGTGACGCTGATCCAAGTGTCGCCGGAGCTCGCACCGGCGATCCGCGCGGCGATGGGGGCCGGCTAGCCGTCACGCGACCGCTGCGGGCTGCGGCCGTGCGACGTCGGTGCCGATGCGCCGTCCGAAGCGCAGGATCGGCTTCTCGAAGAGGTGCCACGACGCGGCAGCGAAGCGCAATCGTGAGGCCGAGCGTCGCGCCAGCATCGGCAGCGGCGCGAGATCGGCACTGAGACACGCCTTGATCGCGAACAGGTGCCAGAGGTAGATGCCGTAGCTCACCTCGCCCAGATAGCGGATCGGTCGCAGCGGCCATGTCCACGCGACCGTGGGCAGCATCACCGCTGCGGCGACAACGCAGAGGAAGAAGATGCCGAGCGACGTGCGCCAGAAGATCACCATCACGGCTGATCCCAGTACATGTTCGCCCAGAACACGGAGAAGCATACGCCGCCGCTTGCGAGCGCCCCGAGCATCCATAGCACGCCCTCGCCGGCTCCGCGCCGCGGCGCGGCCGTCCAGGAGCTTCGCGAGGAATATTCCCGCGCCGAACTCGTCGAGCGTGCCCGGGAGTTGCATGACGCGCATGAACAGGCGCGCGGGCTCGTAGTGGCCGAAGAAGGCGACCATCGTGGCGCGCCAAGCCCACGCGATAAGGATGCAGCCCGACCCAGAGGCGCCAGCCGGGCGTGCGCGCGATCCACGGGATCAGGAACGCGACAGCGAGGTAGAACTGCATCTCGATGCCGAGCGTCCAATTGACGCCGTCGATCGAGTCGTAAGTCACCGGCCAGAACGTGTGCGTGAACGTCAGGTGCGCGGCGATCTGCCAGAGCCAGTGCGTCGCCGGCGGCGCGAAAAAGTCCGGCTTGAACAGCACGATCCATAGCGCGCAGGTGAGGACGTAGAGCGGGACGATTCGTGACAGCCGCCGCGCCCAGTAGCGTGGCACGAACGTCGCAGGCTCCCGCCGCCATAACGCGAGCGCGCTCCGCGTGATGACGAAGCCGCTGATCACGTAGAAGAGGTCGACGCCGATCCAGCCGATGCGGAACGTCACGAGCGGGCCAGAAATGGGGAAATCCGTCCAGTGCGCATACTGCGATCACGTGATAAGCGACGACCGCGACCGCCGCGAACGCGCGGAGCAGGTTGACGTTTTCGAAGCGTTCGTTCATGCGGTTTGCGCTGCGGATGTCAGGCGGCAGCCACCGTACGATCACGCGTCCAGTCCCGCGGGGCCTGCAGCGGAGACGCGCCGCGGCGCATCGAGCGCGCTGTAGTACTCGCGCAGGATCGCGAGCACTTCGGGCCGGCTGAACTCGGGCGGCACCGGCGCGCCCTCGGAGAGCCATTGTCGGAGCTGCGTGCCGGACACGTTAAGCCGATCGTCATCGCCGTGCGGGCAGGTTCGGCCGGACGCCATGCCTCCGCAGCGATAGCACCAGAACGTGAGATCGATCCGCAGCGGTCGGATGGCGAGCGCGTCCGCCGGGATCTCGTCGAAGATCCGGTGTGCGTCGAACGGGCCGTAGTAGCGGCCGACGCCGGCATGGTCGCGCCCGACGATCAGGTGCGAGCACCCGAAGTTCTGCCGGAAGAGCGCGTGAAGCAGCGCTTCGCGCGGTCCTGCGTAGCGCATGTCCAGCGGATAGCCGGCCTGGACGATCGTGTCGCAGACGAAGTAGTGCTCGACCAGCGCGGCGATCGCGCGAGTCCGCACTTCGGCCGGGATGTCGCCGGCCTTGACCGCGCCCAGGAGCGAGTGGACGAGTACGCCGTCGCAGGTCTCGATCGCGATCTTCGCCAGGTACTCGTGCGAGCGGTGCATCGGGTTGCGGGTCTGAAACGCGGCGACGGTCGACCATCCGAGCGCTGTGAACCGAGCGCGAGTCTCGGCCGGCGTCATGAAGAGCGCACCGAAGCGCTCGCGAAAGCCTCCCGTCGACAGCACACGCACCGGCCCTGCAAGATTGACGTCGCCCTGATCCATGACGAACCGGACGCCCGGATGCGCGAGGTCGCTCGTGCGGAACACGCTCGCGCACTCGTGCGCCTTGTCGATCGCGTAGCGCTCGGTGATCGTCATCGTCGCCAGCAACGCACCGCCATCGGGGTCCGCGAGCGCGATGTCGGCGCCGTCGCGCACCGAGTCGGCGAAGGCGCGGGGCGCCGAGAGGGTAATCGGGATCGGCCAGAACACGCCGTCGGCGGTGCGCATCCGATCGCACACGCCCGACCAGTCGGCGCGCGACATGAAGCCCGCAAGCGGCGAGAAGCCGCCGATGCCGAGCATGACGAGATCGCCCTTCTCGCGCGAGGTGACGACGAGGCGCGGCAGCGTCGTCGCCCGACGCGCTTCCGCGGCGTGCTCAGGGCCTTCGAGAAGTCGCGGGCGGAGCGCGCCGCCGTGGGGTTCGACCAGCGGCATAAGACGGGCCCTACGCGATCGCCTGGTAGTAGAGGTTCTGTGGATGATTCGCTTCGGCGAAGAAGTACCAGCGCTCGGCCAGCAGGCCGCCGTACTGGATCGCGAAGGCCACCGGCAGCACGAAGGGCGACGCGCCGAGCCACACTGCGGCCTGGAGGGCGAGCGGGATTGCAAACGCCGTCGCGAGGAAGATCCATTTTATCGACCGCAGCGCCATCGGCGAGCGGCCGTGAAAGAACTCGCGCGTGTTGAACGAGCCGCCCATGAAGCCCATCGATCGCTGGACGATATGCGGATGCTTGATGCCGAGCGCAGTCTGCAGCGTCGACTTCGGCCGCAGTCGCGCATTGCGAATGAGAGATGCGATTCGGCAGACGGTGGCGGCCAGCGTGAGAACGAGCGCGCAGCCGACCAGAAACCGCACGACGTCCGGCGCGACCGCTGCGGCAAACGCCGCCGCCAGCGTGAATCCCGACGCGCTGCCGGCGAGCGCGAAGTTGCCCACGGTGAGTGGCGTCGCCCACTCGCGCAGGAACGCGAGGCACGCATAGATCATCGCGGTGCAGACGAAGAGGACGGCCGCGAGCACGGTCCCCGCGACGCCGATCACGAGCGAGGCATCGAGTGCGTAGAGGAACACGACAGCCATGAATGCAGGCAGGACGATCACTTCGCGCGAGAGCCACGACGTCCGCCATTTCGCGGCCGCGCGCCACGCCCGCTCGGGGCGGCCGAGATGAAAGAACGACGCCACGAGCCCGGCCGCAAGGAACGCGAGCGCGATGAGCGCGCCGCCGCGGTGAAACGTTGCTCCAGCCGAGGGCAGGCGCCCGGCGAGCGAGGCCGACTGCACGACAAAGAGCGCAACAAAGAGACCCTGACCAGCCCCGATCAACGTCGTCAAAAGCAGCACCGAGAATGCGGGACGCAAGGCGGGTTACGTGAGAATGTCGTCAAGCGAAGGATCGGAGGCGGGTGGCTTCGGTAGCAGGCCGTCGACTTTGAGCGGATTGTCGGCGCGGACGAGCTCGTCGTCGTGCACCCGCATCTGCGTGCGCCGCCGCGGAAGGTAGTGGTTGGCGGGCCGGGTGCCCCATTCAGGCATCAGCGCGTAGCCCGCATTCTCCCGGATCGCGCGCGAGACCACCGATTCGGGATCGTGGATATCGCCGAACAGGCGCGCGCTCGTCGGGCACGCGGAGACGCATGCGGGCTTGCGCTCGGACTCGGGAATCGACGTGTCGTAGATCCGATCGACGCAGAGCGTGCACTTCGTCATGACCTTGCGCTTGGGGTCGATCTCGCGCGCGCCGTACGGGCAGGCCCAGGCGCAATACTTGCAGCCGATGCACTTGTCGTAGTCGACGAGCACGATGCCATCCTCGGCGCGCTTGTACGAGGCCCCCGTCGGGCACACGGGAACGCACGGCGGGTCTTCGCAGTGCAGGCACGACTTCGGGAAGTGGACGGTCTGCGTCGCCGGGAATTCGCCGACCTCGAAGGTTTGGACGCGATTGAAGAAGGCGCCACTCGGATCCTTGCCGTAGGGTTCGAGGTCGGCGAGCGGGCCCGCGGTACCCGACGTGTTCCACTCCTTGCAGCTCGTCACGCAGGCGTGGCAGCCGACGCAGACGTTGAGGTCGATGACGAGAGCGAGCTGAGTCATGAGCGACGACCTCCATCGCGGCCGGCGAAGTACGCGCGCCAGCGCGGCGTCGTGGGCGCCGTCCCGGGCGCAGCGGGCACGGCGGCGAACTGGGGCCACGTCTGCGCCGGTTCGTCCGCATCGGCGGGGTAGATGCGGACGCGAACGTCGTACCAACCGGCCTGGCCGGTGATCGGGTCCGAGTTCGAGATGGGCGCAGCGCCCTCAGTGCCAGGCAGTTCGTCGACGATCAGGTGATTGAGCAGGAAGCCGCGCTGCGACTCGTTCGCATCGATCGCGAGCCGCCACGCGCCGGTGGCCTTGCCGATCGCGTTCCACGTCCACACGGTGCCGGGCTCGACGGCCTCCGAGTAGCTGCACAGGCAGCGCACCTTTCCCCACGGCGATTCGATCCACATCCAGCCGCCGTCGGCGATCCCGGCTGCGCGCGCGACCTCCGGATTGACGAAAAGATGGTTGTGCGCGTGCACCTGGCGCAGCCAGGCGTTCTGCGAATCCCACGAGTGGTACATCGCCATCGGCCGCTGCGTGACGGCCGCCAGCGGAAAATGCGTCCTATCGGTCGCTTCGGCCTCGAGCGGCGGGTACCAGAACGGCAGCGGATCGAAATACGCATCGATCCGCTCGCGCAGGTGCGCCGGCGGTTTCCTCCCCGGTCCGCGTCCTTGCGCTGCGAGGCGGAACTTCTGCATCACCTCCGAATAGATCTGGACGATGACAGGATCGTTGTAGCGCCGGATCCGCAGCCGTTGTGCCCACTCCATGTAACCGCGGTTCCAGTTGCGCATGTACTGGTACGACAGCGGCAGCGGATGGTGGTGGACGCAATTGTTCCGCGCGTACATCTCCCACTGCTTCGGATTCGGCTCGCCGCGCAGGTACTTGTCGCCGTTCGCGCCGCGCCAGCCCGCGAGAAAACCGATGCCTGAGCCTGGTTCGGTCTCGTAGCGGATGATGAAGTCGGGGTAGTCCTTGTACTTGCGCGTGCCGTCGGCGTTGACGAAAGCGGGAAAGCGCAACCGTCCCGCCAGTTCGACCAGCACGTCCTGGAACGGGCGGCACTCGCCGGTCGGCGGCACGACGGGCACGCGCACGGCGTCGACCGGGCCATCGAACTCGGAGATCGGACGGTCGAGGAGCGACATGACGTCGTGCCGCTCGAGATACGTTGTGTCCGGCAGCACGAGATCGGCGAACGCCGTCGTCTCCGACTGGAACGTGTCGCAGACGACGAGGAACGGGATCTTGTACTCGCCGTCGGCGCCGCGGTCGGTGAGCATCCGGCGTGCTTCTCCGGTGCGCATCGCCGAGTTCCACGCCATGTTCGCCATGTAGAACATGAGCGTGTCGATCGGGTACGGGTCCCCGCGCCACGCGTTGGTGATGACGTTGTGCATCATCCCGTGCACGGCGAGCGGGTGCTCCCACGAGAACGCCTTGTCGAGGCGCACCGGCGTGCCGTCCGGATTGACGAAAAGATCGTCGGGGGCACCCGGCCAACCGAGCGCGAGCCCGGCCAACGGCGTGTCGGGTTGCACGGCTTCGGGCCTGGAGGGCGGTTTGGCCGACGGCGGCACCATCCGCGGGAACGGCGCGCGATGCCGAAATCCGCCCGGCCGGTCGATCGTACCCAGGAGCGACATGAGGATCGCGAGCGCGCGGACCGTCTGGAACCCGTTCGAGTGCGCGGCGAGCCCGCGCATCGCGTGGAAAGCGACCGGATTCCCGGTCACTGTCGAATGCTCGTGTCCCCACGAATCGGTCCACGCGATCGGCAGCTCGATCCGCTGGTCGCGCGCGGTGACGCCCATCTCGCGTGCGAGCCGCCTGATCGTGTCTGCGGGCACACCGGTGATCGTCGCTGCCCACTCCGGTGTGTACGCCTCGAGACGCTCGCGCAAGAGCTGCAACGCCGGCTTGACCGGGTGGCCGTCGGGCAGAGTGAACGAGCCGTACAGGAACGGGTCGGCGCCGTCGGCGTGCGATGCCACGGGCCGGTTGGTAAGGCGGTCCCACCACATCGCATCGCGCACGTGCTCGGGTGCGCGATCGGGACTGAACGGAAGGACAGGGCCGCGCACCAGCATCCCGGCGTCTTCCGCAGCGGGATCGATGTGGACGAGCTGACCGGCATTGGTGTAACGGGCGAGAAACTCGCGGTCGTAGAGGCCGAGCTCGATCAGCTCGCGGCAGAGCGCGAGCAAGAGCGCGCCATCGGTGCCGGGGCGGATCGGCACCCACTCGTCGGCGATGGCCGAGTAGCCGGTGCGGATGGGATTGATCGAGACGAAGCGGCCGCCGTCGCGCTTGAACTTCGAGATGGCAATCTTGAGCGGATTCGAGTGATGGTCTTCCGCCGTGCCGATCATCACGAAGAGCTTCGCGCGATCGAGGTCGGGGCCGCCGAACTCCCAGAACGAGCCACCGAAGGTGTAGATCATCCCCGCGGCCATGTTGACCGAACAGAAGCCGCCATGCGCGGCGTAGTTCGGCGTGCCGAACTGGCGCGCGAAGAGCCCCGTCAGCGCCTGCATCTGATCGCGGCCGGTGAAGAAGGCGAAGCGCTTGGGGTCGGTCGCCCGGATGCGCCTGAGTCGCGCTTCCAGGGTCGAAAGCGCCTCGTCCCAGGAAATCGCGACGAACTCGCCCGCGCCGCGCTCGCTGCCGGGCTTGCGCTTGAGCGGCTTGGTCAGCCGTGCCGGCGAGTACTGCTTCATGATGCCCGAGCTGCCCTTCGCGCAGATCACGCCCTTGTTGAGCGGGTGCTCCGGGTTACCGTCGATGTAGCGGACGACGCCGTCGCGCAAGTGGACGCGGATGCCGCAGCGGCACGCGCACATGTAGCACGTCGTGTTGCGGGTTTCGACCGCGGCGCCGGGCAGCGGGGACGATTCCGGATCGTGCAGCGGTCGTGGCATGGCGGGAATGCGATCAGCCGGCGCGGGCCGCCGTCGGTGCTATAGGGTAGCGCATCCGCGCTAGGCCCGCGCGCGGCGCGGCATGAACCAGTTGAGCCGCTCGCGCATCCGCACGACGTTGCCGACGATGACGAGCGTCGGTCCATGCAGCACGGCGCGCGCCGCCCGTTGCGGAAGCGAGGCGAGCGTGCCGGTGACGACACGCTGAGTGGCTGCGGTTCCCTGCTGGACGATCGCTGCCGGCGTCCGCGCCGCGAGACCGTGCTCGATCAGCCTCTCGCACAGTACCGGCAGGCCCGGCAGGCCCATGTAGACGACGATCGTCTGCCGCGGGCGCGCGAGCGCGGGCCAGTCGAGGTCCATGCTGCCGTCCTTGAGCGTGCCGGTCACGAACACGCACGACTGCGCGAGGTCGCGGTGCGTGAGCGGAATGCCCGCGTACGCGGCGACGCCCAGCGCCGCAGTGATTCCGGGCACGACCTCGAAGCGAATGCGGTGCGCCGACAGTGTCTCGATCTCCTCGCCGCCGCGGCCGAACACGAACGGATCGCCGCCCTTGAGACGAAGCACGCGCCTGCCTTCGCGCGCGTGATGGACGAGGAGCGCGTTGATCTCTTCCTGGCGCAGCCCGTGACTCGCGCGGCGCTTGCCGACGTAGATCCGTTCGGCCGCCGGCGGCAGCAGGTCGAGCACCGCCGGCGAGATCAGGTTGTCGTAGAGCGCCACGTCGGCCCGCTGCATGAGCTTCAGAGCACGCAGGGTGAGGAGCTCGGGGTCGCCCGGGCCGGCGCCGACCAGGTACACCTCGCCGCGAGCCTGGCCCGCGCGGCGTGGTAGAGCGCGAACCACCTCGGCGAGGTCCGCGGCGGACGGGGCGTCTGTTTTCGTCGCCTTGCGCCGCGGCGGCGGCCGGGAAGATGCGCGTGCGCGCGGCACCGCGAGCGGTTCCGGTCAGATGAACAGCGTGACGTCGGCCTTGCCGGCGAACTCCAGGAAGGTCGCCGCGCCGCCGTACTCGATGCCGTCGATGAATTCCCTGCGATCGAATTCGAAGAGGTCGAGCGTCATCTGGCAGGCGATCAGCTTCACACCGGCTTCGAGGCAAGCCGACCGCAGCTCCTCGAGGGAAGCGACGCCGTGCTTTTTCAACTTCTGCTTCATCATCGTCGTCGCCATCATCTCCATGCCGGGAAGCGCCGACACGAGCACGGGCATCGGCAGCGGCATCGGCATCGCCGGATTGGCGAGTGGGCTGATCCTGACGTCGGAGAGATCCTTGCGCAGCAGCGTGAGTCCGTAAAAAGTGAAGAACACCTGCACCTCGTAGTCCAGCGCGGCCGCGGTCGAAGCCAGGATCAGCGGCGGATACGCCATGTCGAGCGCACCCTTGCTCGCGATGAGCGCCATCCGTTTCGGTGCATCCACGATGACGTTTCTCCGCGCGGCGGGCTACTTCTTCTTGAGGAAGAACACGAAGAGCTTGTCCTCGGAGGTCGACGACAGCAGGGTGTGCCCGGTCTGGTTCGCGAACGCGTCGAAATCCTTGACCGAGCCGGGATCCGTCGCAACGACCTTCAGCACCTGGCCCGATACGAGCTCGTTCAGCGATTTCTTGGTCTTGAGGATCGGCAGCGGACAGGACAACCCGCGCGCATCGAGTTCCTTGTCGAAGTTCACGACCACTCTCCTCGCTCTTCCAGGAGGATCATTATAGCGCTCGCGCCGCGCGGCCTCCGCTCCGATTTTGTACGCCGATCTGCCGAGCTGTCGGCCGAGTGCGGCGACTCACCCCAGTCGCATCCCCACTTCGTGGGGCCCCTGCTCCTCGGCTCGCGCCGCGCGGCCTCCGCTCCGATTTTTGTACGCCGATCTGCCGAGCTCGTCGGCCGAGTGCGGCGAGCTCGCCCCGACGTCGCATCCCCACTTCGTGGGGCCCCTGCTCCTCGGCTCGCGCCGCTACTCGAAGTTGCGCCGATAGTAGAGTCCCACACCGCTCACCGTTCCCGCCTCGGCGCGCGCCGACAGCGTGTTGGTCAGCGCATACTCGACGCGTAGTGCGTTGGTCGCGACGGTGAGCCCTTGCTCCCAGGCGACGGTGAGCCGCTCGTTCAACCGCTTGCCGAGCGTCACGACCTGGCCGCTCGCCGTCGGCGTGGTCGCGGTCGCGTTGCGCGTCGCGGTGGTGGACGCGCTCCTGAAGGTGATGTCGTCGAGCCCGATCGATTGCGCGATCGACGTCGTCACGGGACGGCTGTTCGGCCCGAGCAGGGCGGCCGACGCCGCTTGCAGCGCGGCGAAATCGGCGCCGGACGTGCTGCTCAGGCTCTGGCCCAGCACGAGCCACGCGAGCTTTTCGTTGTCCGGGACCGGCGGGTTGGACGTGAGCGTGATGATCGGAACGCGGACCGTGCCCGTCACCCTGACGCCGGCCTCGACCTGGAGGTTCCGCCGCAGCGCGATGATGTCGAGCGCAGGATTATCGAGCGGCCCGTCGAAGATGAGGCGCCCCGGATCGATGGTGAGCTTCTGGCCGTACGCGAAATAGGTGCCGTTCGCCGTGTAGAGCTGACCGCGTCCGATGAACCCGCCCGGGCCGTTCTGCACGCGTACTTCGCCGCGGAGGCCGGCCTCGAGGCCGCGACCCGAAAAAGTGAGGCGGTCGCCGAAATCCAGATTGACGTCGACGGCGAGCGGGATATCGGCGTTCGCGCGCATCTGATCGGGCGGTGTCCGATCCCAGCCTTTCACGACGACGTCGTCGCCGAGCGATCGCATACGGATCGAACTCGTAGATGAAGTGACCTTCATCGGCGCGCAGCGATCCCTTCAGAGCGTCACCTTGCCCTTCGCGAGCGCCAGCTCGCCATTCCCTGTCACGACGAGGTTGAAATCGGGCCGGTTGAAGACGCGGAATTTCTCTGCGTGCCATGCGACATGCGCCGCTGATGAGTCGACCTGGTCCGTCGGCGCCGCGAGCGTTCCCGTCGCCTTGAACTCGCCATCGCCCGCCGAGAACGCGAGATCATCGAGCGTGACACGCCGGTTCGCGAGGCGTGCTGAAAGGCGGCCCTGCCGGAAGTGAAGTCCGTATTGCTCGGCGTCGACGGTCAGGTCCGTTCCGCTCACCGTTCCCGACACCGGCGCGTCGCGAGAGCGTGCCGTGCGCCGCGAGGTCCGCGTGCAGCTTGCCGTCGACGACGGCGGTCGTGCCGGTCCAGGGCTGCAGCACCGCGAGCGACGACAGATCGGCGACGAGCGTGAGCACGAGCGGAGCGCGCGGCGAGATTCGGCCGGGCGGCGCGTCCGGATCGACGCCCAGCGTAACCGTGGCGTCGATCGAGCCGCCACGCACCGCGCGGTAACGCAGCGTCGCATCGATGACGTCGTCGCGTGCGCGTGCGGTCGCCTCGAGCTCGGTAATGCCGGCCGCCGCGTTGGTCGTGCTGGCGATCGCTTTCGCGGACGAGCCACAGGTCACCTTGCTCGCGCCGCACGACAGCGGTGCCGTTGAGCTTGGGCGTGGCGGCGAGCGACCACTCGCCGCCGAACGTGAGCGTCGAGCGCACGGGGAGCGGGCGACCGGCGAGCCGCGCGACCGTAGCGAGCGGTACCGCGGCGAAGCGGCCGCGCGAGCTGATGCGCCCGTCGTCCCACGCGAACTCACTGATGTCGACCGTGCCGTCGGCGATGGTGAATTGCGCAGCGCCGACGCGGGCCTTGCGATAGGCAAGTGTCACTGTCGCCGGTGCGACGAGCTTGAGCGCCCACGGGCCGCGGCCCGCGAGCGCATCGACGCTGCCGGTCCCACGAGAGCGCTGTCATCGCATCGTTCGCCGGGTCACCTTGAATGCCGCCATGCGCTTTCGCGTCGAGCCCGATGTCGCCGCCGTCGAGCGCGAGCGTGACGGTGTGCGTGGCGAGCGTGCCGTCGATCTGGGCGCGGCCACCGACCACGTCGCCCGACGGCGTGCGGACATCGGTCGCGGTGACATCGAGCGCGAGCGTGCGTGCCGCGAGATCGAGCTGCCCGGTCGCCGAGGGTGCGAGCGTCGCGTGGGCGTCGAGCGTCGCGAGCGCGACCCCGCCGCCAAGCTTCAACCTCGCGCCGCGCACGGTAACGTCGAGGCCGCCTGCCGGCGGCGCACCGGTAGCGTCACCTTTGAAATGCAGCTCGCCGGCTAGCGCTCGCGGCACGCCCTTCGGAAGCAACGGCACGAGCTCGGCCAGCTCCCGCGCATCAAAGGCAAAGGTCATCCGGTCGCCGGCCGTGCCGAGGCTGCCGTTCGCGACCAGCGTCGCGCGGCCGGCCTTGAGCTCGATCGCGGCATCGTGCACGCGTCCGTGCTCGACACCGCCACGGGCGGTTCCCCCAAGTGCGAGCCCTGCGAGTTTGCTGGCGTGTCCAAGCGCGATCGATCCATCGATGCGCCACGCCGGCGTGAGCGTCCCCGTTGCCTTGACCTCGGCGTCGATCGCTCCCGCGGGGTACGCGCCGAAGCGCGCCGGATCGAGCTTCGTCGCCGTGGCGGTGACGCTGAACGCGCGCCGTCCCTCGAGCTCGACGCGGCCGCTGATCGAGGCCTCACCCGGCCCCGCGCGAGCGCGAAGCCGTTGGATCACGACGGCCCGATCGTCGAACGCCAGCGCGAACTCGACCGAGATGCCGCCGGCGATGCCGCGATCGGCGAGTGTGCCTGCCAGGGTCCGGCCCGAGGCTTCGGCGTTGGCATCGATCGTTCCGCCGAGGCGCGTGGCGATGAGACCCGGGAAGAGCTGGCGCAGATCGACGTCGCGAACGTCGAGATGCCAGGTTCCGCTAGACGCGGTCGTGCCCATCGCGATGCGGCTGCGTCCGGTGGCGCGGCCGCCACCGGCGATTTCGGCGTTGATGGAGTCGAGCGTGATCGCATCGCTCGTCCACGCGAATTGCGCCGCCAGCGCGCGCATCGGCGTCCGCCCGGTGTCAAGCGTCCCGGTCAGCGAGTTCCGGAAGTCGAGCGAGCCCGCGAGGCCGCCGTTCGCGGGCTTCGCGTCGACGGTGCCCGCGATCCGCGTCGACGGCAGCGCACGGTCCCACGCGGCGAGATCGACGTCGCGGGCCTCAACGGCGATCGAGACGAGCGGCACGACCTCGAGCGGCGCGAGCGCGACATGCGCGGTCGCGTGGCCTTCGCCCGCTGTCACCGTGGCGTTGACGGCGATTGCGCTCAGCGTCCCGCTCGCGACGAAGTCCGCCCGCGCCTCGCGCAGCGTCGCGTCGCCCACGAGTTGGATGCGCGCGGCCAGGGGGAACGGCGCGTGCGCTCCGAGCGTCGCGTTGCCGCTGATCGTGCCGGCCATCGTCACGAGGCGTAGATCGGAAACGCGGTGCTCGCTCCCGTTGCCCGTGTAGCCGAACTCGAGTCCTTCGATCTTCCCGCTGTTGGCCCCGACGTGCCAGCTGAGCGTGCCGACCGCCACGCGCTCGATCGCGACATCTAGTGGGAGCGCGAGAGTCGACGGCGCCCGATTCGCCGTGTCGGAAGGGCGGAGCTCGACGTCGAGCGTCCTGGCGCCGAGCGCATGCACCAGGATCCCGCGCGAGAACAGCGCCCAGGGCCGCCACGTCAGCGCGACATCGGTGACGACGACGCGACTGTCGGTGCCGCGCCACGCGATACGCTGCGCGCGCACCGTGTCCAGCAGGCTGCCGCTCGCGCCGTCGATCGCCAGCGCGCCGCCGCTGCGAGCGACAAGCTCGCCCGTGAACCAAGCAAGGCCGGTCTCGGTCGCGAGTGCCGCGAAGAGCGCGAGAGTGACAGCCACCAGCAACGCGAACGTCGCAGCGAGCGCGCGCACGAGGGCGCGGGCGGCATGGCGGGCCCGGCGCGGCTGCGGGCGGGGCGACTCGGGAGTCGTTTCGACCATCAGAAACTGAGCCCCACCGAAAGGCCAATGCGGAATCGGTGTACGTCCTGACCATACGCCACGTCAACGCGGAACGGACCCAGCGGCGAGCGCACGCGCAAACCCATGCCGTAGCCGAGCGCGAGATGGGTGTCCCTTGGCGTGTCAGTCGCATTGCCGGCGTCGACGAAGGCAGCGATGCCCCACGACTCGCCGATCCAGTGGGTCCCCTCGAGGTTGAACACCGCGTAGTAGCGGCCGGGCAGCGTCGTGCCGTCGCTCTGGACGCCGAGGCTCTCGAACTCGTAGCCGCGCACCGTCGTGTCGCCGCCCGTACGGAAGAGCAGCACCGACGGGATGCCGTTACTCGTCGGCGCGAGTACCGCGCCGGCCTGCGCGCGAAACTCGAGCTCGTCCTTCGGCGTCAACGGGTGCCAGGCGGCGAAGCGCCCGATCACGCGCCCGAAGCCCCGCGTCGATACGCCGGGAACGCCACCGCCGACCTCGACCATCGTCATCCAGCCCGTCGTCGGCGCGATCAGGTCGTCGGTGCGACGCCAGTAGCGCTCCGCGGCGAGGTAGACCGCGTGCGAGCGCGCCACTTCCTGGCCCGAGGGCTGCTGCTCGTCGAGGTAGTACGTCGCCGACAGCGCGCGTTCGTTGCGCTCCTCCACCGTGTACCAGCGCGTGCCGAAGTTCGCCGTGCGCGTGATCAGCCCCTCGATGTCGGTGCGCTCCGCGCCGGCGCTGTACGTGCCGATCCATCGGGCATCGTTCGGCGGCTGCGCGAAGCGTATCGACGCCGACTGCTCGAGCGACTCGAGCCGCCCCTCGATCACCATTTGCAGGCCGTGGCCGTCGATGTCGACGTCGCGATAGGACAGGTTGCCGCGGAATTGGACGTCGGTCGAGTAGCCGACCCCGCCCTCGAGCCGTTTCGGCGGCGCCTCGATCACGGCGACGTTCACCGGCGCGGCGTCGGCGTGCTCGGGGTTCGGGTCAATGGCTGCTTGCGCGCTCGCGAAGTAGCCGGAGGCGTTGAGCCTTCTCAGGAACCGCCGGAGCTCCCGCTCGTCGTAGGGGTCACCCGGCTCGATGGTGCTGAAGTTGCGCACGACGGATTCCGAGTAGCGCTTGAGGCCGGTGATCACGAGCGGTCCGAAGTAGAACGGCGGGCCGCTCGCCAACTCGACGGTCAGGTCGCCCGTATACAGGCTCGGATCGATGAACGCCTCGCTGTGCACGATCTTGGCCGCGGCGTATTGCGCTGACGTCAGCGTTGCCACTGCCTGGTCCTTGGCCGCGGTCCACGCCGATTGCCGGAAGATCATCCCGACCGGAAGCCCCCAGCCGCTTTGTACGCGTGCGATCGTGTCGGTTCCGCGCGGCACGTCGGTCGTCGCGGGGCCGGTCACGTCGAGCTTGACGGTCGCGATGCGCGTCGGCTCGCCGGTGACGACGCTGAGCGTGACGTTCGGGGGCGTCGTCTTGCGGTCGATCGTCACGTCGATCTTGGGCGAGAACCAGCCGTCCACCGCAGCGAGGTTGCGCGTCTCGTCGATGGCTTCGTGCGCGAGTCTATCGAGCAGGTCGTCGGTCATCCCGGCGAATCCCTGCCAGCGCACGATACCCACCTCGCGCTCGATCGTTTCCTTGAGCGGCGAGGGCGCGTCCACCGTGACGCGGTACGCGACGCTGGGTGTGGCCGTCTGTTCCGCCGTGTCAGCGCCCGCGGCGGGCGTCGTCGTCGCCGCGATCGTCAGCGCGAGGAACCACGGGAGCGGGAGCCGATTCCGGCGCGCGACGGGAGGCACGATCGCGATTATCGTCGAATGTCACGGAAGACCGCTCCGACGCGGTTCCGTTCGGCCGCGTTTCGGGCGATGCCGGCGCACGCGCGGGCTCGAATCGCGGAAGCGCCTCGTGGTGCTCCTGTGGGGGCAGCACGGAGTCCTCGCGCCGGGGCCAATCCAGATTCCACTTGACGCCAGGAGGGTCGCCCAATCCCCACAGGAAGACGCCTGTGCGCGAGACGCCGTTGTGGTCGTAGCGGATCGCGCAGCCCACGAGCGCGAGGGCAAGGCCAAGCGCCGCCACGTGCTTCATCTCAGAACTGCAACACGAACGTCGCGGCCAGCGCGGGGCCGATGTTGTAGTCGTCGTGATAGCGGCCCCCGCCATTCTCGTAGTCGACGGAAGCTTTGCCGTAGGTCGCGATCGCCGCCCAGAAGTCGATCCGCGCGTCCTTCGTGAGCTTGCGCGTGACGCGCAGGAAGATCGGGATGAAATTGTTCTCGCCGACGCCCGACGGCGTGGGATTGTCGGTCGCGAGGCGGAAGCGGTAGCTGCGATAGGTTGCGCCCTCGGCGATTTCCCAGCGGTCGTTGGGCGCATACACCGCTTCGAGCCCGGCACCGCCGGCCGGGCCGGCCTCGAACGGATTCGCGATGCGCCACTTGTCGTTGATCTGCCAGTTGACGATCGGGAACGGCAATACCTGCGTCTTGTCGACGCGGCGGAATGCGGAGAGGCCAATGCCGAGCGCGAGACTCGGCGAGTAGACCTTCGTGACGGCGGCGACGGCGCCCCACGTAAGCGAATCGCCGCTGTTCGCGCCCGATTCGTAGTCCCATTCGACGAGCGGCTTCAACGACAGCACGAGATCCTGCGCGTACGCGTAGTCGAGATTGAGGCCGATCGATGGTGCGTTCACGTTCTTCCACGCAGCCTGATTGCCGAACGCGACCGGCTCGTGCCAGCGCCACGACTGGTACTCGTAGCGTACGTCGAGCTCCGCGGACAGCTCTCGCGTGAGCGGCCGCGAGAAGGACGCGTTCGCGATGCCACTCCCCCAGTTGAAGCGGCCGCCCGAATCGAGGTTCGTGTTGAACTGGTAGTAGCCCGTGAGCGAGACGCGCGCGCTCTTGTCGTCGTCGGCGGACTGCGCGAAGGCCGGTGCAACGGCGAACGCCACCGTGGCGGCAAGGCAGGCGCGGGCAGCTCTGGACATGCGGAGGCTCCGAGGGGAATTTGCGGGCGGCACGGCGCGCCGAATTCTACGCGATCGGTCTTCCGCGTCGCCTGTGGCGGCCGTCGCGGCGTGCACGCGCCATTCCGATGGCATGAACCGGCCTGGCACGAGCGGCCCGAGGCGGGTTTCGGCCTAAATCCGGCGCCAGCGCAACGCAAGCACCTAACGGCAAGCCCCAGAAGCCCCCGGGACGCGCGTCGACCTCCTCTTGCCGCCCTGAAATCAATGAATTTCGAACGATCGTACGAAGCGTAAGATTCTTCCAAGCTCCTTCCTGTTAGTTCCCTTTCGAAATAGGTGCTAACTATTTGTTTATTATAGATTAAGGTTTTTGTTGCTTTGCGGAAGCTAAGTCTTTGTTCGGAATACGAAAAGAGTTGACCGCGTGGCGCGAGCTCACTTATAGTGGCCGCTGGTGGTAAAAAGTGGGTTGAAGTGGGGATTTGGCGCGTTCGAAGGGGCTGGAAGCCCCGAGACGTGAATAAGTGCTCACTTCCGGTCGGCGGGACAGGAGGACGAGCGTGGCGCAGGGAGCGGGGCTCGCGTCGAACAGCCAGGACGGGGACGCCCTGTTCCGCGGCGTGTCCGAGCTCGCGCTCGACGCGAAGGGCCGCCTCGCGATTCCCGCGAAGCACCGCGACGCGCTTGCGGGGCGAACGCCGGGCACGGATTCCGGATCTTCGGCCTCCGTCGTCATCACGGCCGATCCCTCGCGCTGCCTGCTCGTCTATCCGCGCGCCGCCTGGGAGCCCATTCAGGCGCGCCTCATGTCGCTGTCGTCGTTCAATCCAGAGATTCGCGCGCTGCAGCGGCTCCTGGTCGGCTTCGCCGACGACGTCGACATCGACGGTAGCGGCCGCGTCCTCGTGCCGCCCGCGCTTCGCGCGTATGCGTCGCTCGAGCATCGCGTCGTGCTTGCGGGCCAAGGTCACAAGTTCGAGTTGTGGGACGCCGCGCGCTGGAACGAGGCGACGGCGCGCGTGGTCGCGTTTCCCGCGGGAGGGCTGCCGCCGGAGCTCGACGGCTTCTCGCTTTGATGACCGCGGATGGCGCGCACATCCCCGTCTTGCTCGAAGAAGCCGTCGCCCGGCTCTCGATCGTCCCGCGCGGCACCTACGTCGACGCGACATTCGGGCGCGGCGGTCACGCGCGGCGCATCCTGGCCGCGCTCGGTGCCAAGGGCCGGCTCATCGCGCTCGATCGCGATCCTGCGGCGGCTGCGGCGGCACTCGCTATCGCCGACCAGCGCTTCACGTTCCGCACGGCGTGGTTCTCCGAGCTGCCGCACGTGCTGGCCGAGCTCGGCATCGACGCGATCGACGGCGTGCTCATGGATCTCGGTGTGTCGTCGCCGCAGATCGACGATCCCGCGCGCGGTTTCTCGCTGCGCGCTGACGGCCCGCTCGACATGCGGATGGACCCCGCGGGCGGCGAGTCCGCCGCCGATTTCATCGCACGCGCCGATGTGCGCGAGCTCACGGAGGTGATACGCGACCATGGTGAAGAACGGTTTGCTCAATCGATTGCAAGAGCAATTGTTGCGGCTCGCGCGGTCGCGCCCGTCGTCTCGACGCGGCAGCTTTCGGGGATCGTGGCCCAAGCCGTCCGCGCGCGCCCGCGGGGTGATCGGGGTCAGGATCCGGCCACGCGGACCTTCCAGGCTCTCCGGATTTACGTCAATCGGGAGCTCGAGGAACTCGCGCTGACGCTGCCGCGAGCCGTGCGGCTGCTCGGTGGCGGCGGCCGGCTCGCGGTGATCAGCTTCCACTCGCTCGAGGATCGGATCGTGAAGCGCTTCATCCACGCCGCCTCGCAGCCGTTCGGCGGCGATGCGCGTCTTGCGCGATTGCCGCTCGCGGATGCTGCGTTGCCGGGGGCGCCGCTCGCGCGAATCGGGCGCGCGATCCGTGCGTCGGAGCGCGAGATCGCGGCCAACCCGCGCGCGCGGAGCGCGACGTTGCGCGTCGCCGAGCGCACGACCCATGCGATTCCACCCGACTTCGATCGGCTGACGACCGCGGATTGACGACGGCATGCTGCGCTTAAACCTCCTGCTCCTCGCGTTCCTCGTCGGCTGCGGGATTTCGCTCGTCACCTCGCGCCATCAGGCGCGCAAGCTCTTCGTCGAGTTCGAGCGCGCGCAAAGCGAGGCGCGCGGCTACGAGACGGAGTTCGGACAGCTGCAACTCGAGCAGTCGACCTGGGCGAACCCCGCGCGTGTGGAAAAGATCGCGCGCGGCTCGCTCGGCATGGAGCTGCCGCCGACGTCGCGGATCGAAGTCGTCCGCGGAGGGAAGGAGCGATGAGGGCCGCGCCCGCGCCGGCACTCCCGCGATTCCGGGCGGCGGTCGTGTTCGGCGCGCTCGCCGTGACCTTCGGCGCACTCGCGGCGCGCTCGCTCTGGTTGCAGGGCTTCGATCAGGTGTTTCTGCAGGAGCAGGGCAGTGCGCGCTACAGCCGCGAGCTCGAGGTTCCGGCGCATCGCGGCCGGATCGTCGACCGCGCGGGCGAGCCGCTCGCGATCTCGACGCCGGTCAAGTCGCTCTGGGCGTTTCCGGCGAAGCTCGACGCGACACCGGCGCAACGGGCGAAGCTCGCCACCGTGCTGGAGACGCCGGCACGGGTGCTCGCGCGCAAGCTCGACGCGGAAGAGGACTTCGTGTTCATCGCGCGCCAGCTCGCCCCTGAGGTGGCCGATCGCGCGATGGCGATCGGCATCGCGGGTCTGCACGAGCAGAACGAATACCGGCGCTATTACCCGGCCGGCGAGACGATGAGCCACATCCTGGGCTTCACCGGCGATCGCGACGTCGGCCAGGAAGGCATCGAGCTCGCGCAGCAGCAGTGGCTGGGCGGACACCCGGGCAGCCGCCGCGTGATCATCAATCGGCGGGGCGAAGTGATCGAGGACGTCGAGGCGATTCGCGCGCCGCAGGCCGGCCGCGATCTTGCGCTCGCGATCGATACGCGGCTCCAGCACATCGCGTTCCGCGAGCTCAAGGCCGCGGTCGAGGCCAACAAGGCGAAGGCCGGCGGGCTCGTGATCCTCGACCCGCAGACCGGCGAGATCCTGGCGCTCGCGAACTGGCCGACGTTCAACCCGAACGCGCGCAACGGTGTCTCGCACGAAAAGATGCGCAATCGAGCGCTGACCGACGTATTCGAGCCGGGCTCGACGTTGAAGCCGTTCACGATCGCGGCGGCGCTCGAGTCGGGGCGGGTACGGCCGGACACAGTCATCCAGACCGCACCGGGCACGTTGACGATCGGTCCGGCGACGATTCACGATGCGCACGTCAACGGCGCGCTCACCGTCGAGCAGGTGATCCAAAAGTCGTCGAACGTGGGCGCGGCGAAGATCGCGCTCGGACTGCCGGCCGAAACGATGTGGCGCACGCTGTCGGAAGCCGGGTTCGGCGCGGCACCGAGGACGGGCTTCCCCGGCGAAGTCGGCGGCCGCCTGCGACCCGCGAAGTCTTGGCGGCCGATCGAGCAGGCAACGATCGCCTACGGCCACGGCATCTCCGTCAACCTGGTGCAGCTCGCGCGCGCCTACACGATCTTCGCGACCGAGGGCGAACTCAAAGCGGCGACGCTGTTCAAAACGAACGGGCCTGCAGTCGGCCAGCCCGTGCTCAAGCGCGAAACCGCACTCGCCGTCCGCCATATGCTCGAGCTCGCCGTGCAGCCCGGGGGCACGGCGCCCAAGGCGCAGGTGCCGGGCTACCGCGTCGCCGGGAAGACCGGCACCGCGCACAAGCTCGATGGGGGTGCCTACACCAACAAGTTCGTCTCGTCGTTCGTCGGCTTCGCGCCGGCGTCGGCGCCGCGGTTGATCGTCGCCGTGATGATCGACGAGCCCAACGGCGGCCAGCACTTCGGCGGCGACGTCGCCGCGCCCGTGTTCTCCACCGTCACCGGTGCAGCGCTGCGGATGCTCGGGGCGCCGAACGACGCGCCCGTCGACAACGTCGTTCTGCCGCCGCCGGGCAGCGCCATCGACGAGGACACGTGATGGCGAGCGTCGTTCCGGAGGTCGATGTGCCGGCGCTGCTCGCGCGCCTCGGCGCGCGCCCGCATCGGATCACCGCCGACAGCCGGCAGGTGGCGACCGGTGTCGCATTCGCCGCATTTCCCGGTGCGAAGGCCGACGGTCGCGATTTCATCGGCGATGCACTCACGCGCGGCGCCGACGCCGTGTTGTGGGAGCCGCAGGGGTTCAAGTGGAATCCCGAGTGGCAGCGCGCGCAGCTGCCTGTCGACGGGCTCAAGACCAAGCTCGGCCCGATCGCGGATTTCATCTATGGAAGCCCCTCGCAGGCGCTGTGGGTCATCGGCGTGACCGGCACCAACGGCAAGACGTCGTGCTCGCGCTGGATCGCGCAGTGCATGAACCGCTGCGGCAGGCGCGCGGCGATCATTGGCACGCTGGGCAACGGCCTCGTCGGCGCGGAGGAGCCGGCGACGCTCACGACGCCCGATGCAGCACTGCTCCAGGAGATGCTCGCGCGCTACAAGCAGGCCGGCGCGCTCGCCGTCGCGATGGAAGTCTCCTCGCACGGCTTGGACCAGGGACGGGTCAACGGCGTCGCGTTCGACGTCGCGCTCTTCACGAACCTCACGCACGACCATCTCGACTACCACGGCACGATGGCGGCGTACGGCGCGGCGAAGGCGAAGCTCTTCGCGTGGCCCGGGTTAGGGGCTCGCGTGATCAACGCCGATGATGCCTTCGGACAGAGCTTGGTCGATGCGGCACGCGCGCACGGGCGCGAGGTGCTGACTTACGGCCTCGCCAACGCCGATGTCGCGGCGACGGAGATCGCCACGACGGGCGTCGGGCTCGCGCTTTCCGTCGCGACGCCGTGGGGCCGGGGCTCGCTCGCAACCAGGCTTGTCGGCGCGTTCAACGCGTCGAACGTGCTCGGCTGTCTCGCCGTGCTGCTCGCGAGCGAGATTCCGCTCGCCGATGCGCTCTCGGCACTGGCCGAGGTCGAACCGCCGCCCGGGCGGATGCAACGGCTGGGCGGCCATGATGCGCCGCTCGTCGTCGTCGACTACGCGCACACGCCCGACGCGCTCGAGAAGGTGCTGCGCGCGCTCCGTCCCGCGGTGACCGAAGGCCGCGAGCTCGTCTGCGTCTTCGGCTGCGGCGGCGACCGCGACGCGGGCAAGCGGCCGGAGATGGGCCGGATCGCGGCGACGCTCGCCGATCGCTTGATCGTGACGACCGACAATGCGCGCAGCGAGGATCCCGCGGCGATCGCGAGCGCAATCGTGCACGGGATTCGCGAGACGGGCAATCGCCGGTGGAGCGTCGAGCTCGACCGCGCGACGGCCATCACCGCGGCGATCGCGGGTGCGAAGGTGGGAGACGTCGTGCTCGTCGCCGGCAAGGGGCACGAGGACTATCAGGAGGCGAACGGCGTACGCACGCCGTTCTCCGATGCCGAGGCGACCGCCGCGGCGTTGGCCCACTGGGGTTCAGGATGATGGACACCGCGACCGCCGCCCGCGCCGTCGCCGGACGCGCTGTCGGGGCGAACGTGAGCTTCGCGCGCGTGACGACCGATTCGCGTGCGCTCGCGCCGGGCGACCTGTTCGTCGCACTCGCCGGCGAGCGGTTCGACGGCCATGACTTCGTCCCCGCTGCCTTCGAGCGCGGCGCCGCAGCCGCGCTCGTCGCCGCAGATCGCGCGGACGCGCTCGCAGGACCGCTGATCGCGGTGCCCGACACGCGGGCGGCGCTGATGACGCTGGCCGCGCACTGGCGCGCACGGTTTGGAATCCCCGTCGTCGTGGTGATCGGCAGCAACGGCAAGACGACCGTCAAAGAGATGCTGGCCTCGATCCTGCGGACACACCTGGGCGCGGCGCACGTGCTCGCGACCGAAGGCAACCTCAACAATGCGGTGGGCCTCCCGCTCACGCTTCTGCGCCTTGCCGACGGGCATCGCGCCGCGGTCATCGAGCTCGGCATGAACCACCGCGGCGAAACCGCGGAGCTCGCCGCCGTCGCGCAACCGACGGTCGCGCTGATCAACAATGCGCAGCGCGAGCACCAGGAGTTCATGCGCACGGTCGGCGAGGTCGCGGCCGAGCACGCCGATCTGATCCGTGCGCTACCGCCCGCCGGGGTCGCCGTCGTCAATGCCGACGACGCGCATGTCGACGTCTGGCGCGACGCGGTGCGCGGTAAGCCGGGTGTCGGCACGATCGAGTTCGCGCTCGATCACCCGGCGGCGGTGCGCGGACGCTGGAGTGCAGCGGGAGATGGATCGTCGCTCGCGCTGACGACCCCTGCCGGCGACGTGACGGTCGCGCTCGCCGTGCCCGGACGCCACAACGCGGCGAACGCGCTGGCGGCGGCGACGGCCGCACTCGCGCTCGGAACGCCGCTCGCTGCGGTCGCGCGCGGCCTCGAAGCGCATCGCGCCGTGCATGGCCGTCTCGCCGCGGCCCGCTCCGCGCGTGGCGCCGCGATCATCGACGACACGTACAACGCGAATCCCGACTCCGTCCGCGTCGCGATCGATGTCCTCGCCGCCGCGCCGTCGCCGCGATGGCTCGTGCTGGGCGACATGGGCGAAGTCGGTGCGCAGGGCCCGGCGTATCACCGCGAAGCGGGTACGCGGGCGCGCGAGGCGGGCATCGACCGGCTCTACACCGTCGGCACGCTCGCAGCCGAGGCCGGCGCGGCATTTGGGGCCGGCGCGACGCACTTCGCGTCGGTCGACGCGCTCGCCGCGCATCTGGCCGCCGAGGCGGACCCGGCTGCGACGCTGCTCATCAAGGGCTCGCGCTTCATGCGGATGGAGCGGGTGGTCGCGGCGCTGACCGGCGCCAGCGGGGCGGGAGCGCACTGATGCTGCTGTGGCTCGCCGATCTGCTCGCGAAAGACATCCGCGCGTTCAATGTCTTCGGCTACCTGACGTTGCGCGCGGTGCTCGCCTGCATGACGGCGCTGTTCATATCGTTCATCGTCGGCCCGCGGATGATCGCATGGCTGTCGCGAATGAAGATCGGCCAGAGCGTGCGCGACGATGGCCCGCAGACGCACCTGCCGAAAGCGGGCACGCCGACGATGGGCGGCTCGCTCATTCTCGTGTCGATCGTGGTGACGACGCTGCTCTGGGGCGACCTCGCGAACCGCTTCGTTTGGGTCGTGCTGCTCGTGATGGGCGCCTTCGGCGCGGTGGGCTGGGTCGACGACTGGCGCAAGGTCGTCCACCGTAATCCGAAGGGCTTGTCCGCGCGGCAGAAGATCTTCTGGCAGTCGCTGATCGGCGTGCTCGCCGCCGTGTATCTCGCGTTCTCGGTGTCGGCCTCCGACAACGTGCAGGTGCAGCAGATCTTCGTCGACTGGATCCGCAGCGGCTTCAACGTGAGCCTGTCGCCGCGCGCTGACCTGATCGTTCCGTTCTTCAAGACGATCAGTTATCCGCTCGGCGTCTGGGGCTTCATTGCGCTGACCTACTTCGTGATCGTGGGGACGAGCAACGCAGTGAATCTGACCGACGGCCTCGACGGGCTGGCGATCATGCCAACGGTGATGATCGGCGCGGCGCTCGGCATTTTTGCCTACGTGAGCGGCAACGCGATCTTCGCGCGCTACCTGCAGTTTCCGCTCATCCCGGGCGCGGGCGAGCTCGCGGTCATCTGCGGCGCACTCGCGGGAGCCGGGCTCGGTTTCCTCTGGTTCAACGCGTATCCCGCCGAGGTGTTCATGGGCGACGTGGGCGCGCTCGCGCTCGGCGCCGCGCTCGGCACGATGGCCGTCATCGTTCGCCAGGAGATCGTGCTCTTCATCATGGGCGGGGTCTTCGTCGTCGAGACGCTCTCCGTGATGATCCAGGTGGCGTCGTTCAAGCTGACCGGCAAGCGGGTGTTCCGGATGGCGCCCATCCATCACCACTACGAGTTGAAAGGCTGGAAGGAAAACCAGGTGGTCGTCCGGTTCTGGATCATCACCATGCTGCTGGTGCTGTTCGGGCTCTCGACGCTCAAGCTGCGCTGATGGACTACGCCCATCGCAACGTGGTCGTCCTGGGGCTCGGGCTCACCGGCTACTCGCTCGCACGCCATCTGGCCGCCCGCGGCGCCACGGTCCGCATCGCCGACACGCGGCCCGCGCCCCCGTTTGCTGATCGGCTGCATGCGGCGCTCCCCGGCGTGCGGTTGACGACCGGGTCCTTCGGCGAGGCCACTGTCGCCGGCGCCGACCTGATTGCGATCAGCCCCGGCGTTCCGAAGGATCAATCGTTCATCGCGGCGGCGGTTGCGCGCGGCGCCGAGCTCGTCGGCGACGTCGAGCTCTTCGCCCGCGCGCTGCCGCCGCACCCCAAAGTAATCGCAATCACCGGTTCGAACGGCAAGACCACGGTCACCGCGCTCACGGGTGCGCTCACCCGCGCGGCCGGTCTCGCGACGGTGGTGGCCGGGAACATCGGCGATGCCGTCCTCGACGCGCTGCCGGAGGACCATCGCTGGCCGGACGTGTTCGTGCTCGAGCTGTCGAGTTTCCAGCTCGAGACGACCCATTCTCTCGCTCCGGTCGCGGCGACCGTGTTGAACGTCACGGAGAATCACCTCGATCGCTATCCCGACCTCGACGCGTATGCGGCGGCCAAGGCACGGATCTTCGCGCAGGAGGGCATCCAGGTCCTGAACCGCGACGACCCGCGTTCGCTCGCGATGCGGCGCGAGGGAAGTCTTGTCCAGACGTTCGGCGCCGGCGTTCCCGAATCGGAGGAAGCCTGGGGCCTCGTCGATCGCGGTAGCGACGGCGTGTGGCTCGCGCGCGGCGGCGCGCTGCTCGTGCCCGCGGCGGACCTCCGGCTTGTTGGCCGCCACAACGCGCAAAACGCGCTGGCCGCGCTTGCGCTCACCTCTGCCGTCGCGAAGATCGATCGCAACGTGCTGGCCGCCCTGGCGCGATTCGAGGGGCTGCCGCACCGGATGCAGCAGATCGCCGAGGTGGGTGGCATTGCCTACGTCGACGATTCGAAGGGCACGACGGTGGCCGCGACAGCGGCGGCGCTCGACGGCATCGACCGTCCCGTCCTGCTGATCGCGGGCGGGGACGGCAAAGGCCAGGACTTCTCGCCGCTCCGGGCGCCGGTCGACGCGCATTGCCGGGCGGTGCTCCTGATCGGACGCGACGCGCCTGCGCTCGATCGTGCGCTCGCCGGAACGCGGGCCGCCGTCGAGCGCTGCGGGACGCTCGACGCGGCCGTCGCGCGCGCAGCCCAGCTGGCACACCCCGGCGATCTCGTCCTGCTGTCGCCCGCCTGCGCAAGCCTCGACCAGTTCGCGAGTTACGTCGAACGCGGCGATCGCTTCGCGGCCCTCGTCCGGGCGCGGACGACGGAGGGCGCACATGCGTAAGACGATCGCGACGACGGGGCTGCTGCGGCCGTTCGGGGGGCCGCGCGCGTCGGCGCTGGGGATGCTGCCGCGCGAACCGCGTGCGATGCTCACCTGGGATGCGTCGCTCGCGTGGGCGACGCTGCTCCTGCTCGCGGCGGGGCTCGTGATGGTGTACTCGGCGTCGATCGCGACCGCCGAAGTGTCCTCGTACACGGGCTATCGCGCGTGGTACTTCCTGCTGCGGCACGCGGCATTCGTCGCGGTCGGCCTCGCGGCGGCGCTCGTCGCGTTTCAAGTACCGATGAAGGCATGGCAGGCGCTCGCGCCCTGGCTGTTCGCCGGCGCGGTCCTGTTGCTCGTGCTGGTGCTCGTGCCCGGCATCGGGCGTTCGGTCAACGGCAGCCGGCGCTGGCTGTCGCTCGTTGTCGTGAACCTGCAGCCCTCGGAGCTCATGAAGCTCGCCGTCGTTCTCTACGCGGCCAGCTACGCAGTGCGCAAGGCCGCGTTCCTGCACGCGCAGCAGCCGTTGAAACAGACGCTGCTGCGGGGCTTCCTGCCGCTGTTCGTCGTCACCGTGTTCGCGTCGGCGCTGCTGTTGCTCGAGCCCGACTTCGGCGCGTTCGTCGTGATCGTCGCCATCGCCTTCGGCATCCTGTTCCTGGGCGGCCTCGACTGGCGGCTCTTCGCGTGCCTCGTCTTCCTCCTGCCGATCGGCCTTTCGGCGATCCTCGTCGCCGCGCCCTATCGGCTGCAGCGGTTGATCGCGTTCCTCGATCCATGGTCGGACCCCTTCGGCAAGGGCTATCAGCTGTCGCATTCGCTGATCGCGTTCGGCCGCGGCGAGTGGTTCGGCGTCGGGCTCGGCGCGAGCGTCGAGAAGCTGCTCTACCTCCCCGAGGCGCACACGGACTTCCTGCTCGCGGTGATCGCCGAGGAGCTCGGTTTCGCCGGCGTGCTGGTGATCCTCGGTCTCTTTGTCTGGTTGCTCTATCGCGCGTACGCCATCAGCCGCCAGGCGACGCGGCTCGCGCGACCCTTTGCAGCACTGACGGCGCAGGGCATCGGCATCTGGTTCGGCGTGCAGGCGGTCATCAACATCGGCGTCAACATGGGCGTGCTGCCGACGAAGGGCCTGACGTTGCCGCTCCTGTCGTTCGGGGGCTCGGGGATCGTCGCGAACTGCGTCGCGGTCGCGCTGCTGCTGCGCGCCGACTACGAAAATCGCAGGTTGCTCCGAGGTTTTGCCGTATGAGGCGCGCGCAACCTGCGATTTCGGTGAAGGCTCATGCGCGCGAAGCGCGCGTGGAAGGCCGCAAATGCGGCCGGCCGGAGCCAAAACCGCAGGCTCCTCAGAGGCTTCACGGTATGAGCACCGCCGGGCCGCCCCAAGGTGCGCATTGCTTCCCCTCGGGGGGCAGCGCAGCGGCGAGAGCCGCAAGCGTGGGGGCTCACCCATGAGCGGAACCGTGATGATTACGACCGGAGGCACGGGCGGCCACATCTTCCCGGGGCTCGCCGTGGCGGCGAAGCTCGTCGCGCGTGGCTGGCGTGTGTTCTGGCTCGGCACGCGCGAGGGCATGGAGGCGAAGCTGGTCCCGCAGCACGGTGTCGCGTTCGAGGGCGTCGCGTTCGGCGGCATGCGCGGCAAAGGTCCGCGGCAGCTCGTGCTCGGGCCGTTCGCGCTCGCCCGCGCTTGCTGGCAGAGCCGCGGGATCATCCGCCGCCGCGCCCCGGACGTCGTGCTCGGGCTGGGCGGCTTCGCATCGTT
The DNA here is from genome assembly GCA_963773195.1 of uncultured beta proteobacterium. GTDB lineage: Bacteria > Pseudomonadota > Gammaproteobacteria > Burkholderiales > Casimicrobiaceae > CAIWHR01. Next base: position 324,462 of record CAVZAE010000004.1, on the reverse strand, counting down.
TCCAGGCGCGCTCATGAGCGTCGCGGCCGCGAAACCGCTGGTGCTGCACGAGCAGAACGCGGTCGCCGGACTCGCCAACCGCGTGCTTGCGTACGGCGCCGATCGCATCCTGACCGGATTTCCCGGCGCATTCAGCGGCCGTTCGTCCCGCAAGTCCGACTGGGTCGGCAATCCGGTGCGCGATCCGTTCGTGCGCATCGCGCCGCCCGAAGTCCGCTTCGCCGAACGCTCGGGTCCGCTTGCACTGCTCGTCGTCGGCGGGAGCCTGGGCGCCGCCGGTTTGAACGAACGCGTGCCGAAGGCGCTTGCGCTCCTCCCGCACGCAACGCGTCCCCGTGTCGTCCATCAGGCCGGTGCGCGGCACGTCGAAGCGTTGCGAGCCGCGTACCGCGCCGCGGGCGTCGATGCCGAGTGCGTCGCGTTCATCGACGATATCGCCGCGCGCTACTCCGAAGCGGACCTGGTCGTCTGCCGGGGCGGCGCGACGACGGTGGCCGAGCTTGCCGCGGTCGGTGTCGGGGCGATCGTCGTTCCACTGCCCGGCGCAATCGCCGACGAGCAAAGCGCGAACGCACGCTTCCTGGTGGACGCGGGCGCGGCCGTGATGGTGCCGCAGCGCGAGCTCACACCGGAGGTGCTCGCCGCACGGATCGAGGCCTGCACGCGCCCATTACTGCTCGCGATGGCAGTCGCCGCGCGCAAAGTGGCGCGCCCCGATGCTGCGGATCGCGTCGCCGACGCTTGCATCGCGCTGGGGATGCCGCAATGAAGCACAAGGTCAAGCGCGTGCATTTCGTGGGGATCGGCGGCGCCGGGATGAGCGGCATTGCCGAAGTGCTCGCGACGCAGGGCTACCAGGTCTCGGGCTCCGATGTGGTCGCGAGCGCGGTGACGAGGAGGCTCGCGGGCCTGGGCATCCGGATCGCCATCGGCCACGATGCTGCGCATGTCGCCGGCGCCGATGCAGTGGTCGTGTCGACGGCGGTGGCGACCGATAACGTCGAGATCGCCGCCGCGCGCGAGCGTGGCGTTCCGGTCGTCCCGCGCGCGCTGATGCTGGCCGAGCTCATGCGCCTCAAGACCGGGATCGCCGTGGCGGGCACGCACGGCAAGACGACGACGACGAGCCTGATCGCGTCGGTGCTGGCCGAGGGCGGCCTCGATCCGACGTTCGTGATCGGGGGCCGGCTCCTGTCGGCAGACGCGCACGCCCGGCTCGGCAAGGGCGATTTCCTCGTGGCCGAAGCCGACGAGTCGGACGCGTCGTTCCTCTACCTGTCGCCGGCGCTCGCCGTGATCACGAACATCGACGCCGATCACATGGAGAATTACGACCACGACTTCGGCCGGTTGAAGCGCGCGTTCGTCGATTTCGCGCAGAGGTTACCGTTCTACGGCGTCGCCGTGCTGTGCATCGACGACGCCAACGTGCGCGAGATCGCGTTCGAGATCGCGAAGCCGATCGTCACCTACGGCCTCGCAGACGATGCGAAGCTTCGCGCCATCGACGTCGCCAATGCGGCCGGGCGAATGCGTTTCGTCGCGCGCGCTGACGGAGCCGCAGATCTGTCCGTCGAGCTCAACCTGCCCGGCGTCCACAACGTTCGCAATGCGCTTGCCGCGATCGCTGTCGGTCGCGAGCTTGGCATAGCGGACGCGGCGATCGCGAAGGCGCTCTCCGAATTCCGCGGCGTGGGCCGTCGCTTCCAGCGCTGGGGCGAGGTCGCGCTTTCGGGCGGCGGCGCCTACACCGTGATCGACGACTACGGTCATCACCCCGTCGAGATGGCCGCGACGATCGACGCCGTGCGCGGCAGCTTTCCGGGGCGCCGCCTCGTGCTCGCGTTCCAGCCGCACCGCTACACGCGCACGCGCGACCTGTTCGAGGACTTCGTTGCGGTGCTGTCGACCGTGGATGCGCTAGTGCTGACCGACGTCTATGCCGCCGGCGAGTCGCCGATCGTCGCCGCCGACGGGCGCGCGCTCGCGCGCGCCGTGCGCGTCGCCGGCCAGGTCGAGCCGGTGTTTGCCGAAAAGCTCGCGGACGTCGCTCCCGCGATCGGCGCCATCGCCCGGGACGGCGACGTCGTCGTCACGATGGGCGCCGGCTCGATCGGGCAGATCCCCGCGCAGCTCACCTCGACATGATGATGACCGAGCCGCGCCGGTTCGAGCTGCTTCGCGGGACATTGAGCCGCAACGCCCGCCTCGCGCGCTACACGAGCTGGCGCTGCGGCGGACCGGCCGAGCTCCTGTACGTGCCGGCGGATCGCGACGACCTGGCGACCTTCGTGCGACAGCTCGCGCCGGACGAGCCGCTGACTGTCATCGGTCTCGGGAGCAACCTGCTGGTCCGCGACGGCGGCGTGCGCGGCGCGGTCGTGGTGCTGCACGCTGCGCTCGGCGGGCTCGAGCTTCGCGGCGAGGACGTCTATGCCGAGGCGGGCGTCGCGAGTCCGAAGGTTGCGCGCTTCGCTGCCAACCACGGTCGCGGCGGCGGCGAATTCCTCGCGGGGATTCCGGGAACCGTCGGCGGCGCGCTGGCGATGAACGCGGGCTGCTATGGCGGCGAAACGTGGCGGCACGTGCTCCGGGTCGAAGTGTTGACTCGGGAAGGCCGCTTCGAACAGCGCGCGGCCGACGCATACTCGATCGGCTACCGGACGGTTCGCACGCGCGACGGCCGCGCGCCCGACGGCATTTTCACCGCGGTGTGGCTGCGTTTCGTCCCAGGCGATGCGGATGCGTCTCGCGCGACGATCCGCGAGCTTCTGCGGCGGCGCATCGAGACGCAGCCGCTCGAGCTGCCGAACGCCGGGAGCGTGTTCCGCAATCCGCAGGGCGATCACGCCGCGCGGCTGATCGAGAGCGTAGGGCTCAAGGGCTTTGCGATCGGCAGTGCGCGCGTTTCCGAGAAGCACGCGAACTTCATCGTCAACCCGGACGGCGCGGCGCGCGCGGCTGATATCGAAGCGCTGATCGCCCACGTCCGCGACACGGTTCGCGCGAAGACCGGCATCGAGCTGGAAACCGAGGTGCGCGTCGTCGGCGAGGCGGCGGCATGAGCGCCGCCGGGTCGTCGGAAGGCGCGAATCGCTCCCCCAGGGGGGGCAGCGCAGCGGCCGGATTGGCCAATGAGGCCGCAAGCGTGGGGGCACACCCCTCTGCGTTCGGAAAAGTCGCGGTGCTGATGGGCGGACCTTCCTCCGAGCGCGAAATCTCGTTCCTCTCAGGCAACGCCGTGCTCAAGGCGCTGCGCGACAAGGGCGTCGACGCGCACGCCTTCGATCCGGCCGAGCGCGACGTGTGGGAGCTAAGACGCGAGGGCTTCGCGCGCGTGTTTATCGCGTTGCATGGCCGCTACGGCGAGGACGGCACTGTCCAGGGGGCGCTCGAGACACTGAAGATTCCCTACACGGGCTCCGGTGTCATGGCCTCGGCGCTCGCGATGGACAAGTGGCGCACGAAGCTCGTCTGGCAAGCGGTCGGCATCCCCACGCCGCGGTTCCGGATCGTGACCGCCGCAACCGACTGGATGCGCGTGCTCGCCGAGCTCGGACTGCCGCTGATCGTGAAGCCTTCGCGCGAAGGCTCGACGATCGGCATCACGAAGGTGACAACAGTCGATCACGGCGAGCTCGCCCTCGCATTCGACGAAGCCGTGAAGCACGACGACGTCGTGCTGGTCGAGGAGTGCGTGCTCGGCATCGAGGTCACGGCGTCGATCCTGGGTCGCACGGCGCTGCCGTTGATCCGGATCGAGGCGCCGCAGGGCAACTACGATTATCACCACAAGTACTTCTCCGACGAGACGAAGTACTTTTGTCCGAGCGGCCTGCCTGCGGCGCAGGAGCAGGCGCTGCGCGCCGCATCGCTCGCCGCGTTCGAGATCGTCGGGTGCACGGGCTGGGGCCGGCTGGACCTGATCCTGCGTGCCGACGGCAGCTATTCGTTTCTCGAGGTCAACACCTCGCCCGGCATGACGGGGCATTCGCTCGTGCCGATGGCGGCAAAGGAGGCCGGACTGTCGTTTCCCGATCTTTGCCTCGAGATCCTGCGAGGCGCGCATGTGGGATGACCCCCGCCAGCTCAACGCCGCTGCGCTGGGCCTCGCGCTCGTCGCGCTGGTCGCGCTCGCGGCGGGGGCGCTCGTGTGGCTCGTGCGCCAGCCGGCCTTCGAGTTCCGCGAGGTCGTCGTGACGGACGCCCCGACGCGCACCAGTGCCGCGCAGCTCGAGGCCACGATCCGTGACGAGCTCGCGGGGACGTTCTTCACGATGAACCTCGAGCAGGCGCGAACGGCGCTCGCGCAGGTGCCATGGGTGCGCAAGGTCGCGCTCCGCCGCGAGTGGCCGCAGCGGCTCCTGATCACGATCGAGGAGCACGAGCCCTATGCGCGCTGGAACACCGATGCGCTCGTGAATCCGCAGGGCGAGATCTTCGTCGCCGAGTTCGACGGCGACCTGCCGCAGCTCGACGGCGCGGACGCGCGGGTCGCCGAGATGGCAGCCCGGCTCGGCGAATGGTCGGCAGTGCTCGCGCCCCTCGGGCTCGCCGTGCGTGAAATCCACGTCTCGCCGCGCGGCGGCTGGCGGCTGCGGGTCGCGGGCGCCACCGGGCCGCTCGACGTCGAGCTCGGGCGCGACGAGCCCGCGGACCGGCTCGCACGTTTCGTCGCGGTCTACGGCCGCACGGTGGGCCTGCTCGCGCGCGCGGGGACGCGGGTCGACCGCGTCGACCTTCGTTACCGCAACGGCTTCGCTGCACATGTGCCGGGCTTCCATGAACGCCCGGCAAAGAAAACGGGGGCGGCATGAGCGCGCGGGCCGAAGGCAAAGGCCCGAAGGGCGCGTCCGCGCGCGATGGGGGCCGACGGTATCGACCTTCGGAACGCGTTGGCGGCGCGGAGGCCTCGGCATGAACAAGGGAGCGACGGATCGATGGTGAAGGACGCAAAGAACCTGGTCGTGGGACTCGACATCGGGACGTCGAAGATCGTCGCGATCGTGGCCGAGGTGACCCCCGAGGGCGAGCTCAACATCATCGGCCTCGGCACGCAGCCCTCGCGCGGGTTGCGGCGCGGCGTCGTCGTCAACATCGAGGCGACGATGGCGTCGATCCAGCGCGTGCTCGAGGAGGCGGAGCTGATGGCCGACTGCCGGATCACCGAGGTCTATACGGGCGTCGCCGGCAGCCACATCCGCAGCCTGAATTCGAGTGGGATGGTGGCGATCAAGGAGAAGGAGGTCACGCAGGCCGACATCGACCGCGTGGTCGAGACCGCCAAGGCGGTCGCGATCCCCAACGACCAGCAGATCCTCCACATCCTGCCGCAGGAATTCATCATCGACGGTCAGGAGGACGTGCGCGAGCCGCTCGGGATGAGTGGCGTGCGGCTCGAGGTCAAGGTGCACATCGTCACCGGGGCCGTGTCCGCCGTCGAGAACATCGTGAAGTGCGTACGGCGCTGCGGCCTCGAGGTCCGGGATGTCGTGCTGCAGCCGCTTGCGTCGGCGGTCGCAGTCCTGAACGACGACGAGAAGGAGCTCGGCGTCTGCCTGATGGACATCGGCGGCGGTACCACCGATATCGCCGTGTTCGCGAACGGCGCGATCCGGCACACGGCGGTGATTCCCATCGCCGGCGACCAGGTGACCAACGACATCGCGATGACGTTGCGTACGCCGACGAAGGAGGCGGAGGAGTTGAAGCTCCGCCACGGCTGCGCGTTGCGGCAGCTCGCAGACCCGAAGGACATCATCGAAGTGCCGGGAGTCGGCGACCGGCCGCCGCGAAAGCTCTCGCGGCAGACGTTGGCCGAGGTGATCGAGCCGCGAATCGAGGAGCTCTACACGCTCGTGCAGGCGGAGCTGCGCCGCTCGGGGTTCGAGGAGCTCCTGTCGTCCGGGATCGTGCTGACGGGAGGCACGGCGCTGCTCGCCGGCGTGACGGAACTGGGCGAGGAAGTCTTCCACCTGCCCGTGCGCGTCGGCATCCCGGCCTACGTCGGCGGTCTCGCGGACGTCGTGCGGAGCCCGCGTTATGCGACGGCGGTCGGGCTTCTCCTCCACGGCCGCGACCAGCACCTCGAGGCGCGCGAATCGCGCGCGCGGACGACGGGCATCACCGGCGTCGCGACCCGGATGAAGCAATGGTTCAAGGCGAACTTCTGAAACAGCGATCGACGATCAGGGACTACACAACATTCCACGCAACAACAGTGCAGCCGCATTTCCCATCGACATTGCAGTGCAACGGACAGGAGAAAGGAGCGCACCATGTTTGAGATCATCGATCAATCCCCGCAGGACGGGGCCATCATCAAGGTCATCGGCGTCGGCGGCTGCGGCGGCAACGCGGTCGAGCACATGATCGGCAAGGGCACGGCCGGCGTCGAGTTCATCAGCGCCAACACTGACGCCCAGGCGCTCAAGCGCTCGACGGCGCCGATCCAGCTTCAGCTCGGCAGCAATCTCACGCGGGGCCTGGGCGCGGGCGCGCGGCCGGAGATCGGCCGCGACGCTGCCGTCGAGGACCGTGATCGCATTGCCGAGCTGATCGACGGCGCCGACATGCTGTTCATCACTGCGGGCATGGGCGGTGGTACCGGCACGGGCGCAGCGCCGGTCATCGCCGACATCGCGAAAAGCATGGACATCCTGACCGTTGCGGTCGTCACGCGGCCGTTCGACTTCGAGGGCAAGCGCAAGAAGGTCGCCGACGCCGGGATCGAGGAGCTCAAGAAGAAAGTCGACTCGCTGATCATCATCCCGAACGACAAGCTGATGCAGGTACTGGGCGACGATGTGTCGGTGCTCGAGGCCTACGCGGCGGCGAACGACGTGCTGCACGGCGCGGTGTCGGGCATCGCCGAGGTGATCAACAACCCGGGCCTCGTCAACGTCGATTTCGCCGACGTACGGACTGTGATGGGCGAGGTCGGGATGGCGATGATGGGATCGGCGACCGCGGCCGGCGCCGACCGTGCTCGCGTCGCTGCGGAGGCAGCCGTGAAGAGCCCGCTGCTCGAGGATGTGGACCTGCAGGGCGCGCGGGGTGTGCTCGTCAACATCACCGCCTCCGCGGGGCTCAAGATGAAGGAGTACCACGAGGCGATGGCGACGATCCGCGAGTTCATGGCGGAAGAGGCGCTCGTTATCGTCGGCACGGTGATCGACGACAGCATGGATGACCGGATGCGCGTGACGATGGTGGCGACGGGTCTCGGCGGCGCGGCCGCGAAAGCCACGCTGCGCCCGCCGTCGATGTCGCTGGTCGAGCCCGCGCAGGTGATTCAGCGCACGGGTACCGACAACCTGGGTGTGGCCGTCGAGCAGATCAACTACGACGACCTGGAACAGCCCGCCGTCGTTCGCAGGGGGCGCAGCCCGGCGGCGTCCGCCGCGCCGGCGTTCGACGCGACGGAAATCCCGGCTTTCTTGCGGAAACAGGCGGACTAATGAGCAAAGAGCACGGCGGGACGGCGGGGCCAATCGCCGCATGGCCGGCGGCGCCCGTCCATGATAAGATGCGAGCTAAACCCTTGACCCGGCGCGCCATTTGGTCGGGGTTCCCATGCTGAAACAACGCACGCTCAAGACGACCATCAAGACGACCGGGGTGGGTCTCCACTCCGGCGCGCGCGTCGACCTCATGCTCCGGCCGGCTGCCGTGGACACGGGCATCGTCTTCCATCGCGTCGACCTCGCCCAGCCGGTGACGCTGCCGGCCGATGCGCGCCACGTGGGCGACACGCGGCTTTCGTCGACGCTCAAGCGCGACGGTGCATCGATCTCGACCGTCGAGCACGTGATGTCGGCGCTCGCGGGTCTCGGCATCGACAACCTGCATATCGACGTCGCCGGTCCGGAGATCCCGATCATGGACGGCAGCGCCGCGCCGTTCGTGTTCCTGCTGCAATCGGCTGGAATCGTCGAGCAGGAGGCCGCGAAGAAATACCTCCGCGTCGTCGCGCCGGTCGAAGTGCGCGACGGGGACAAGTGGGCGAGGTTCGACCCGTGGAACGGCTTCAAGCTCGATTTCACGATCGACTTCCCGCACCCAATGTTCGGATCGGAGAACCGGCAGGTCGTCATCGACTTCGCCGAGCACTCCTACGTGCGCGAGGTGGCGCGGGCGCGGACCTTCGGCTTCATGCAGGACGTCGAGGCCCTGCGCGCCGCCGGGCTCGGGCTGGGCGGCAGCCTGCAGAACGCCGTTGTGCTCGACGACTTCCGCGTCCTCAACGCCGAGGGGCTGCGCTACGACAACGAGTTCGTGAAGCACAAGGTGCTCGACGCGATCGGCGATCTGTATCTGCTCGGCCACCCGCTGATCGGTCAATACATGGCCTTCAAGTCCGGGCACGGCCTCAACAACGCGCTCGCCCGGGCGCTCCTGCAGCGGCCCGAGGCGTTCGAGATGGTGACGTTCAGGGCCGAGGACGACGTCCCGACCGCCTTCCAGGACTGGCAGCTCGCGCCGGCCTGACCGGTGCTGTTGGTCCGGCTGCTGCTGTTTCTCGCCCTCGCGGGAATCGGCGTCGCCGGGCTGCTCTACCTCTACACGCGCGACCGGCGCTACCTCCGGTTCGTGGGCCAGGTGATCCGATTCACGGTGATCCTGGCCGTGATCGTTTTCGTGTTCTTTGCGTTCGAGCGCCTCGTCGGGCCCATGCTTTGAAGCCCTGGTCGCCGGACGCGTCCGGCCCCGTCACCCGACCCGTCGCAGGAAGCGGGCGAGCGACGCCTTGAGGGGTCCGGCGGGCAGGTCGCTGGCGAACGCGGTCAGCGGTCGTAGCGACTCACTATCCATCTGTTTTTTAAATCGTTTCGAGGCATCCACCCCCCCGACTTCGACTTGCACCCGTATCCGGATTGAAGTAAATTCGTAACCTTCGCGCCGCAGTTCCGCGAGCAGGTCAGGCGCGCGCTGGCGGGCGATTCCGGCGATGGCGCCAACGTTGGCTGCGAGCAGAAGCTCGGGACCCTCGGCGTCGGCCACGCGGATTCGTCCGGCGAGTGCCCGCGGGAGGTGGCGGCGGACGTGCAAGGTGAGCGCGGCCTGGCGCCGCTGCCGGGCCATCCATGCGGCGGTGACCGGGTCAGTGGCGAGGATGCGCTCCAGCTTTTGCGGAGTTCGCGCCATGCGTCAAGAGGGCTGGCCGGACGGGCGGTCCGGCGAAGTGACAAGGGAGGGCCCCAATTGAACATCATTGTCGTGTCCGGCGCCACGGCACGCGTGAGGAACTTGACGCTCGACTGGCGGCACTTTGCCGCGGGCGGCCTCGTGCTCCTCGTCCTCTTCGTTGTCTTCGCGCTGGCGTTCAACTACGTCGCGCTCCGCTATGCGGCCGCGACGGAGCACCCGTGGCTGCAGGCGATCGTCCTGGCTGACCAAAGGCAGGAAGCACTCCGTACCCAGGAGATGGTGCAGGGACACCTCAACGCGATGGCGGTGCGGCTGGGCGAGTTGCAAGCGCGGATCATGCGTCTCGACGGACTCGGCGAACGCCTCGCGCGTATCGCCGGGCTCAAGCCACAGGAGCTATCGTCGCTGCAGATGAGCGAGGCGCCGGGGGTGGGCGGAGCCCAGTCTGCGCTCCCGGGAAAGAGCCTGAGCGTGACCGATTTTCAGGATGTCCTCTCGAAGCTCGCGCGGCAGGTGGACGAGCGATCGGACCAGCTGGGCGTCCTCGAGGCGTTGCTCGTGCAGACGTCGGCGTCCCGCAAGTTCCTCCCGTCGCTCCCGCCGATCGTCGACGGCTGGTTCTCGTCGAATTTCGGCTACCGGATCGACCCCTTCACCGGCATGAAGTCGTTCCACGAGGGAATCGACTTTCCAGCGGAGGTCGGTACGACGATCGTGGCGGCGGCGAGCGGCAAGGTCGTCTACGCGGGCTACCACCCGGAATATGGTAAGATGATCGAGATCGACCACGGCAACGGGCTCCTGACCCGGTACGCGCACACCTCCCAGGTTTTCGTGCACGAAGGCGACCTCGTCGTCCGCGGTCAGCGTCTGGCTTCCGTGGGTTCCACGGGTCGCTCGACGGGGCCGCATCTCCACTTCGAGGTCCGGCTGAACGGCGTGCCGCAGAATCCGGCGCGTTTCCTCGAGTCCCCGGGCTGACGCCGCGGCAACCAGCGACGGCGGCCCGAAGGCCGACGGACGACAGGGGTGAGGCGGTCCTCACCCCTTGTTTTTTGCGCCCGCGGCTACACGTGCAACCGACATGATTTCGACCATTCTCACCCGCATCTTCGGCAGCCGCAACGAGCGGCTGCTGAAGCAATACGGGGGCGCCGTGCGCGATATCAATGCGCTCGAGCCGGCGATCTCGGCCTTGTCCGACGAGGACCTCAAGGCGAAGACCGCCGAATTCAAGGAGCGTGTCGCGAAGGGCGAAGAGCTCGACGCGGTCCTGCCGGAAGCCTTCGCCGTCGTCCGCGAGGCCGGCAAGCGGGCGCTGTCGATGCGCCACTTCGACGTCCAGCTCCTGGGCGGGATCGCACTCCACAACGGCAAGATCGCGGAAATGCGCACGGGCGAGGGCAAGACGCTCGTCGCGACGCTGCCGGCGTACCTGAACGCGCTCACCGGCAAGGGCGTCCATATCGTCACGGTCAACGACTACCTCGCGCAGCGCGACGCGGACTGGATGGGGCGTATCTACCGCGCGCTCGGCCTCACCGTCGGCGTCAACCTCGCGCAGATGGATCATGCGGCGAAGCAGGCCGCCTATGCCGCCGACATCACCTACGGTACGAATAACGAGTTCGGCTTCGACTACCTGCGCGACAACATGGTGTTCGAGGCGTCGCAGCGCGTGCAGCGCGGACTCCCCTACGCGATCGTCGACGAGGTCGACTCGATCCTGATCGACGAAGCGCGTACGCCGCTCATCATCTCCGGGCAGGCCGAGGACAACGTCGATCTGTACTACCGGCTCAACGATCTCGCGCCCAAGCTCACGCGGCAGGCAGACGAGAAAGGGCCGGGCGACTATTGGGTCGACGAGAAGGGCCGGCAAGTGCTGCTGTCCGAGGAGGGTCACGAGCACGCCGAGGAGATCCTCGCGGCCGCGGGACTCCTGCAGCCGAACTCGAGCCTCTACGACGCGCACAACATCGGGCTCATGCACCATCTGTATGCAGCGCTGCGCGCGCACGCGCTGTTCCTGCGTGACCAGCATTACGTCGTGCAGAACGGCGAGGTGGTGATCGTCGACGAGTTCACCGGTCGGTTGATGGCGGGCCGCCGCTGGTCCGACGGCCTGCATCAGGCGGTCGAGGCCAAGGAAGGTGTACCGATCCAGCGCGAGAACCAGACGCTCGCGTCGATCACGTTCCAGAACTACTTCCGGATGTACGCAAAGCTCGCCGGGATGACGGGCACCGCCGACACCGAGGCGTTCGAGTTCCAGCAGATCTACCACCTCGAGACGGTCGTCATTCCGACGCACATGCCGATGATCCGGGCCGACGAGAACGACCAGGTGTTCCGGACGTTCGACGAGAAGGTCAAGGCGATCGTCACGGATGTGAAGGACTGTTACGAGCGGGGCCAGCCGGTGCTCGTGGGCACGACGTCGATCGAGAGCTCCGAGCTCCTGTCGCAGCACTTCACGAAGGAACGCCTGGCGCACCAGGTGCTGAACGCCAAGCAGCACGCGCGCGAGGCCGAGATCGTCGCGCAGGCGGGCACGTCGAAGGCGATCACGATCGCGACCAACATGGCGGGCCGTGGCACGGACATCGTGCTGGGGGGCAGCCTCGAGCCGACGATCCTCAAGCTTCGCGACGATACCGCGGTGCCGGAGAGCGACAAGGAGCGCCAGATCGCGCAGATGCGGGCCGAGTGGAAGGAGCGCCATGACGCGGTCGTCGCCGCCGGCGGCCTCCACATCGTCGGCACCGAGCGCCACGAGTCGCGCCGTATCGACAACCAGCTGCGCGGCCGCTCCGGTCGCCAGGGCGACCCGGGCAGCTCGCGCTTCTATCTCTCGCTCGAGGATCCGCTGCTGCGCATCTTCGGCGGCGAGCGACTCGGCGTCATCATGCAGAAGCTGAAGATGCCCGAGGGCGAGCCGATCGAGCATCCGATCGTCAACCGCTCGATCGCCAAGGCACAGACGCGCGTCGAATCGCGCAACTTCGATATCCGGAAACAGCTGCTCGAGTACGACGACGTCGCGAACGACCAGCGCCGCGTGATCTACCAGCAGCGCAACGAGCTCCTCGAGTCCGGCGACATCGCCGACACGATCCGCAACATGATCGGGGGCCTGATCGACGACACAGTGCGTCGCTATGTGCCACCCGAGTCGGTCGAGGAGCAGTGGGACCTGCCCGGCCTCGAAACCGCGCTCGCGGCCGATTTCCAGATGCAGGCGCCGGTCGGCGAATGGCTCAAGGCCGAAGAGGATGTCACTGACGAGGCGCTGCGCACACGACTCGCCGACGCCGCGCTCGAGCAGTACGCGGGCAAGGAGAGGCTTGTCGGGCCCGAGCTCATGCGGCAGTTCGAGCGGAGCCTGATGCTGCAGACGCTCGACCAGCACTGGCGCGAGCATCTCGCGAACCTCGACCATCTGCGGCAGGGGATCCACCTCCGCGGCTATGCGCAGAAGAACCCGAAGCAGGAGTACAAGCGCGAGGCGTTCGAGCTCTTCTCGGACATGCTCGACCGGATCAAGCAGGACGTCGTCAAGATCGTGCTGACCGTCCAGGTCCGTACGCAGGAGGACGTCCAGGCGGTGGAAGAAGCGCCTTCGGTTCGCAACGTGCGCTACCAGCACGCCGACTTCGACGAGGCGCTCGGCGGCGAGGCGGTCGCGACCGCAACCGCGACCGCGGTCGAGGAGCGGCCAACGCCGATGTCGATGCCGACCGCGGCGCCATTCGTGCGGGCGGGGGGCAAGGTCGGCCGCAACGATCCGTGTCCCTGCGGCTCGGGGAAAAAATACAAACACTGTCACGGGCGCCTCGCCTGAAGCGAGGCGCCCGAAGTTTCGGCGACGGGACCAACGCGTTGAACCGGTCGCTGTCGCGCCGGTTAACGCGCCGAGCCCGTCGCCCGGATTGACGCGACACCCAGAGTGCGCCGATGCCCGTTCGTTACACGCCGCCACGTCCCGAGGACCTGCTGCCGGTGCCGGGCGTTCTTCTCGGCACCGCCGCTGCGAAAATCAAGAACTGGGCGCGCGACGACGTGCTGCTCGTCGCGCTCGACGAAGGCGCGGTCGCCGCCGGCGTGTTCACCCGGAATCGTTTCTGCGCCGCGCCTGTGACCGTGTGCCGCCGGCATCTCGAGGGAGCGGGCAAGATGCGCGCGCTGGTCGTCAACGCGGGTAACGCGAACGCGGGCACCGGCGAGCGTGGGATCGCGGATGCGGACGCTACGTGCGGGGCGGTCGCGGCCGCCCTTGGATGCAACGCGAGCGAGGTGCTGCCGTTCTCGACCGGCGTCATCATGGAGCCGCTGCCCGTGCAGAAGATCGTGGCCGCGCTGCCCGCGGCGAAGGCCGCGCTCGCGCCCGATCGCTGGTTCGCCGCCGTCTCCTCGATCATGACGACGGACACGGTGCCGAAAGGCGCGTCCCGGCGAGTGGTCGTCGATGGCGTGCCGGTCACCGTCACCGGCATCGCGAAGGGCGCCGGGATGATCCACCCGGACATGGCGACGATGCTCGCGTTCGTCGCGACCGACGCGCCGATTCCCGTCGCTCTGCTGCGGATTCTTGTGCGCGAAATTGCTGATACGTCGTTCAACTGCGCGACTGTTGACGGCGACACATCGACCAATGATTCGTTCGTGCTCGCCGCGACGGGCAAGGCGCCGTTCGCGCCGATCGTGGCCCAAGGCGACCCGCGCCTCGCGCCTATCCGCGCGGCGCTGACGGAGGTTGCCACCGAGCTCGCGCAGGCGATCGTCCGCGACGGCGAGGGTGCGACCAAGTTCATCACCATCACCGTGAGGAGCGGTCGCGACATCGCGGAGTGCCGGCGGATCGCGCTCGGCATCGCGCACTCGCCGCTTGTGAAGACGGCGTTCTTCGCCTCCGACCCGAACCTCGGCCGCATCGTCTGCGCGATCGGCAACGCCGCCGCGTCGGACCTCGATCCTTCGCGCGTGTCGTTCCGCCTCGACGACGTGCTCGTCGTCGACCGCGGGGGCCGCGCGCCGTCGTATCGGGAGGAGGAGGGCCAGCGGGTGATGAAGCAGGACGAGATCGCCGTGACGGTCGAGCTTGGACGCGGCGACGCGACCGCGCAGGTATGGACGTGCGATTTCTCGCACGACTACGTCTCGATCAACGCCGACTACCGGAGCTAGGGCGTTACGTGATCCCGGTTGCCGAACTGACCGCGCTGCTCGCGCGCCTCGAAGGGATCCTCGAGCGCGTCGAGAACGTGCTGCCGCCGGCACCGCCGTCGCCCGACTGGACGGCGACCGCGTTCCGCTGGCGCAAGCGCGCGGGCCGGGGCTTTCTGCAGGCGGTCCGGCATCCGCATGCGATCCAGCTCGACGACCTGGTCGCCATCGATGCGCAAAAGGCCGCGATCGACACGAACACGCGCCAGTTCGTTGCCGGACTGCCCGCGAACAACGTGCTGCTCACGGGCTCGCGCGGGACCGGAAAGTCGTCGCTCGTGAAGGCAATGCTGGCGAAGTATGCCGGCAAGGGTCTGCGCCTGATCGAGGTCGACAAGGGCGATCTGGTTGACCTTCCCGACATCGCGGAGCAGGTCGCCGGCCGGCGCGAGCGTTTCATCGTGTTCTGCGACGATCTCACGTTCGACGCGGGCGAGCCCGGCTACAAGGCGCTCAAGGTGATGCTGGACGGGACGATCGCCGCCGCGGGCACGGACCTCCTGATCTACGCGACGTCGAACCGCCGGCACCTCCTGCCCGAGTACATGAGCGAGAACCTCGAGACGAAGCACGTCGGCGATGAAGTCCATCCCGGCGAATCGGTCGAGGAAAAGATCTCGCTGTCCGAGCGCTTCGGCCTCTGGATCTCGTTCTATCCGTTCAGCCAGGACGACTATCTCGCGGCGGTGGCAAACTGGCTGGACGCGTTCGACGTCCCGCCTGCCCGGACGAAGCGTGACGGGGACGCGCGCGATCGCGATGCCCTGCAGTTCGCACTGCAACGCGGCTCGCGCAGCGGCCGGATCGCCTGGCAGTTCGCACGCGGCTACGCAGGCGCCGCGGCGCTTGCGAAGCGCTCGCGCTCGTAGCCTGGTGACCGACCGCATCGTTCCGGTTGCAGCGGCCGTCATCACGCGGCCTGATGGCCGTGTGCTGCTCGCGCAGCGCCCGGCCGGCAAGGCGTACGCCGGCTACTGGGAGTTTCCCGGTGGCAAGCTCGAGCCCGGCGAAGCGCCGCGACACGCGCTCGAGCGCGAGCTGGCAGAGGAGCTCGGTCTTCGCGTGCGGCGCGCCGCGCCGTGGCTGGTCCAGCGCTTCGTCTATCCGCACGCTCACGTCGAGCTCCACTTCTTTCGCGTCTTCGAGTGGGACGGCGAGCCGATCGGCCACGACGGCCAGGCGTTCGCGTGGCAGGCGCCCGGCGCGTTCGATGTCGCGCCGCTCCTCCCGGCGAACACGCTCGTGCTCCGCGCGCTGCTGCTACCCGCGGTGTGCGGCATCACGATGGCCGCAAATCTCGGAGAAACCGCCTTCCTCGCCCGCGCGCGAATCGCGCTCGAAGGCGGGCTCAGGCTGATCCAGCTCCGCGAGAAGGACTGGCCTCTCTCGCGCCAACGGGATCTCGGCGAAGCATTGATCGCGCTCGCGCGCCCGTATGGCGCTCGCGTGGTGCTCAACGGGACGGCTGCGAACGCACGCGCGTTTGGATTCGATGGCGTGCACTGGACGTCCGCCGCGCTCGCCGCAGCCACCGAGCGCCCGTCCGATCTAATCTGCTCCGCGTCCTGTCACACGCGCGACGAGGTCGCACTCGCGTCTGTGCTCGCGCTCGATTTCGCGCTCGTCGGTCCTGTGCGGCCGACGCCCACGCACCCGGGAGCGACGGTCCTTGGCTGGGAGGGCTTTGCAGCGGTCGTGACCGACACGGCAGTGCCGGTGTTCGCGCTGGGTGGACTCGAGCGCGCGGATCTCGACACCGCGATTGCGCACGGTGCGCATGGCGTCGCCCTGCGGCGCGGCGCGTGGGCCTAAGGGTCTGCCGGTGGCTCGCTCGAGGGCTCGTCGCTCTCGGGTGACTCGGCTGCCGGGATCCGATACCTCTCGCTGGCCCACGCGCCCAGGTCGATCAGCTTGCAGCGTTCCGAGCAGAAGGGCCGATACGGCGACGCCGGTGACCATTCAACGGACTTGCCGCACTGCGGGCAGGAGACGATGCGCGCCTCGGTCATGGGTCGTGGAAACGTAGGCTGTCTGCTCGCGTGGACATCGCTTCGGAGCCCGGTACTTTACCCCTTCCGATGGGCATGTGCTCGGCCACCACGATCCGGCAAAGGGGCACAGATGCGATTTGACCTGGCAATTGTTGTTGCGGCGGTGGCCGGCGACTAGCCGGCAAGGGGAAACTACCGGCAAAGGGAGGAGCGCATGCCGATCGCCGCAGAGCGTCAAGGCGCACCTGAAGTGTTGGAGTGCCTTCGGTGTGCCGTTGCCGCGAGCGCCTCCTCAGTGTTGAGGCACAATCACGGCGAGCATCCGGTTTCTCCGGACACAAATCCACCCGTCATCTTCACCTTCGCGCTGTGCTCCGGCCCGCAGCGCTTCGCGGTAGTGGCGTTGAAATTCCCATCCTTCACAACAGGACACAACATGGACGAGTTGCAAGAACCGCAAATCGCGGCGCCGGAGCCGACGACCTGGCAGGCATTTGGGCGAAACCTACGCGTGGGGCTTCACGTCGCGCTGCTCATGCCGACCCGGCATCGCGACGTCGTGGCAACGTGGGGGCAGGTCGGCCTGCTGTTCGTTGCAACGATCGTTTCTTCCGTGGTCTGGGGTCTCGTCGACACGGGCTGGCCTGCGCGCTTCAACGCTTCGGGCCTTCCCCATGCGCTCTTCCCGCTGCCGCTTGTAATCCTGGCTTCGCTGACGATCGCGGTCATGGCGCGGCGCCCGAGCGAGACGCTGGCGATGGTCGTCGCGCTGGTCGCCGCCGGGTTGTGGATCGACGCGGGCGCGAGCGGGGCGAGGTTAGCTGCGCGCAATTTCGGCGGACCGAATATCTCGCTGTGGCTGGAGTGGGTCGTGTGGTGGGTCGTGTGTCTATGGTACGTCGCGTGCATTGCCGCAGCGGGGATTCGCCGCTTCGAGCTCGCATGGGCGAAGCGCTTTGCGGCGATCGCGCTGGCGATTGGCGTCGTGTCTGCGCTGGTCGTCACGGCGGGCTACAACTCGATGCTGTGGACCAAGGTCTATGACGAGGACGCCGCGCGCGCAGATCTCGCCAAATACGATGCCGCCGCGCACGAGGAAATCCTCTACCTCGAGCCCAAGCTCCTTGCCGACGCGCTCGCCGCCGTCGAGCCGCGGCGCGCCGGCCGTCCCAATCTGTACCTCATCAGCGTCGCTGGCTACGCTGAACAGAACGTCTTCCGCCGCGAAGCCGAATCGGTCGACACCCTGTTCGCCGAGCGCTTCGGCACCCGCAACCGCTCGATCCGTCTCGTCAACAACCGCGACACAGTGACGACGACGCCGCTCGCGACCCGCACGGCATTGGCGCAGGCGCTGAAGCGCGTAGGCGGGCTCATGGATCGCGACCAAGACGTGCTGTTCCTGTTCCTGACTTCGCACGGGTCGAAGGACGGGCGGTTTTCGCTCACGTTCTATCCGCTGCACCTTATCGATCTCACGGCCGCCGAGCTCAAGCAGATGCTCGACGAGTCGGGCATCCGCAATCGCGTCATCGTCGTGTCGTCGTGCTACTCGGGTGCGTTCGTCGACGCGCTCAAGGACGACGATTCGCTGATCGTCACCGCCTCGGCCAAGGATCGCAATTCGTTCGGGTGCAGCAACGAAGCCGACTTCACCTACTTCGGCAAGGCCTACTTCGACGAGGCGCTGCGCACGAACGATTCGTTTATCGACGCCTTTGACGTGGCCACGCCCGTGATCGCCGAGCGCGAGAAGAAAGACAACTTCACTACGTCCGACCCACAGCGCTACGTCGGCGCCAACATCGCGGCCAAGCTATCGGCATGGCGCGAGGCCAACGCTCTGGATCGGGCGAAGGCGCAGTAGGCTACTTTTTCGCTTCGGATCGCGGCGTCGCCGAGCGGCGCCCGCAGGAATGCGCGGGCCGCATGCCGGGTGGGCCAGGCCGTCAATGGCCGTGCCTGGCCGCTTGGGTCCGTTCTACAGCGGGGAGCGAGGAGGGTCGGCCGGCTGGGGCCGTCCCTTGTGGTCGATCACGCTCTACGATAGCGAAGGCTTCCAGGTGGCGAACGTGCTCAACCGGTTTGCGGTCAGCAGTTGGATGCGCTTCCAGACCAATGCAGATGGGTCCCTCGACCTCTATTTCCAAAACGAAAGTCCCGGGAAGGACAGGGAAGCCAATTGGCTACCCGCCCCGCAGGGCGATTTCAACCTGACTATGCGTCTTTATGCGCCGCAGTCCGACGCGCTCAGTGGTAAATGGAACCCACCAGCGGTGAAGAGAGTGCCGTAGGCATCCTGAGGATGTCAGCTAGGCATTCCCGCTTCGCCGAAATTTCAGCGGCTGCTGAATTGGAGTTAGGCGGGCCGTTCGACGGGTTGCTCCGGGTTTCCGCGGCACCGTTGCGGCACGCATATGCACATCTCAATCAGTAGGAGCGTCACTGTCCGCGTGAGCACTGGCCAAACTCCAAATGCAGCGGACGTAAACGGGGGCGACCGCCGGTTGTCGCCGAGAGCAGTTGAGACGCCTTGTTTCCACGTTGATGACCCGCTACTTCCATCCATTTCAGCGACCGCTTCGGAGCACCATTGGACGTCTGCAAGGGGTCGATCGCAGTCGTTCGTGACAGTCTGCTATCGGCCACGTCCGGCCATTCATGTCCCAAAACACTCACGTCTGGAATGACTGGAGTCAAGGCGCAGCAGACGCAGCCCGGCGTCGCAAGCGTAGGGAGCGATCTTCAAAGCGGACCACCGATTGATGTGGGTCGGTAACTAAAATGAAAAGCTGATCGAACGTCAGCTAGTCAAGGAATCGAAATGGTGCTATCGCGCTGCTCGGTGTCAGGCGCAGGCGATGCTCACCAACCCCCCACTTGGTCTCCCCATGTCCGTACGACGTTTGAGAAGTAGCTTCGACCTCCATTTCCTCCGAACAAGAGTGGGCAAAATGTCTTTTTTCTTTGCCCACCAATTCTTCATAAATGGGCGGAGATGTCGCGCAACGATTGAGCCCGTTGATCGACCTACCCGGCTCCGCACTCGCGTTACCGCCCCTTATTTTAGAGCGAGATTGCACCAATGTTTAGGGTCTTCAAAGCCAGTAACCCCATACAACGTGCGGTGCGCTGCGCCGCAGACTAATGGTCTGACCCTTGTAAAATCAATCTCACCAATTGACTTGCCCCATAAGCAATTTCTTCCGTCGTAGGACGCACATGCGGGGTTTCCATCTTGCATAATCGCGAATACAAGAAGTCCGCCGTTTGGCGGCGGGAATGTACGCTCCTGCCATCGCTCGGCTGCAAACGCTGTGTTTCCTACACCAAAGAATAAAGTTGTGAATATCGTTGTAATAATCATTACTTTGAATTTTTTCATAGCCTACCCCTTGAACAAAAATGAAAAAGAGGGCGTATGCCAATACCACCCAATGAGATGTAAATTCTTCGCATGGTACGTGGGCGATGAGTCTGCGCCGGGTGATCGGGCGTGTCAACGGTGACGTGCCGATTCCTATACGGGGAACTGTGACGGGCGGCGAGTACGGACCCTCGTAGAATTCGGACCCTCGTAGAATTCATGCGGTTGAGTAGAGCGCTTGCACTGATCACCACGCTAATTACCATCCCCTCGTTCAGCGAACGGCGGCTTAGAAGTACAACGGTCACTGGGCCGGAAAGTCGCCAGCGGCGGGCATGGGTTGCGGGCTCAACCGGTCGACGCAACACCGCCCATCCTTGCAGACAAGGGTTTGAAGCCTATCGCGTTCCTGCGACGTGGCTTAGTGACGATCCGAGGTTGTACAAGCACGAGCGAGAGGGGCCAGGAAACAGCGCTACTTGCGCTTAGTACCGATTTGACAAGCACTTGCTGTTGCGTCTCCCAAACCTAGCATGCGTTGCGCTTGACCTGCACCCCTTAGACGATACCACCGGGAAGTTAGTAAAGTCCGTTTCTGAGAGGAGAGACGGACGTGAAGGAGGGGCGATTTACCGAGCAGCAGATCATCGGGTTTTTGAAGGAAGCGGAAGCTGGCGTAGCCGTGAAGGACCTGTGTCGTAAGCACGGATTCAGCGATGCGACGTTCTACGGTTGGCGATCGAAGTTCGGCGGAATGCAGGTGGCGGAAGCCAAGCGCCTGCGCGAGCTCGAGGCGGAGAACGCGAAGCTGAAGAAGCTGCTGGCCGAGGCGCACTTGGATGTTGAGGCGCTGAAGGTCGCCTTCGGGGTAAAACGCTAGCCCCACAGGCCAAGCGGCGGGCGGTGATGAAGATGCGCCAAGAGCTCACGATCTCCGAGCGGCGCGCCTGCGGGCTTGTGGGGCTTGCCAGAACAACACTGCGGCGGGCGGTGGTCGAAGCGCCGGAGACGGCCGCGTTGAAGGTCCGAATCATTGACCTGGCTTAAGCGCGGAGACGATTCGGGTACCGCCGCATCCATGATCTGCTGCGTCGAGAGGGCGTGCAGGCGAACCACAAGAAGGTCTATCGGCTGTACCGGGAGGCTGCGCTGAGCGTGCGCAAGCGTCGGCGTCGCGAGGGTGTAATGGTGGATCGCCAAGCGCTGCAGGTGCCCACAGGTCCGAACGAGATTTGGAGCATCGACTTTGTGATGGATGCGCTCGCCAACGGACGCCGGATCAAGTGCCTGACCATCGTCGACGACTTCACCCGTGAATGCCTGAATATCGCTGTCGACCATGGCATCTCAGGGGGCTACGTAGCCCGCGTTCTGGAGGCGATTGGTCAATTCCGCGGTTTGCCACGGGCCATTCGCACCGACCAGGGACCCGAATTCACCAGCCGGGCCCTCGACCGCTGGGCCTACGGCGGTGGTGTCGATCTCAAGCTGATCGCAGCAGGCAAGCCCACGCAGAACGCCTATATCGAGAGTTTTAACGGGAAGTTTCGTGACGAGTGTCTCAACGATCACTACTTCAACAACCTAGCTCACGCCCGAGCAGCGATCGCTGACTGGCGGCGCGATTACAACCAGGCGCGGCCGCACAGCGCGATAGGTCGCATGCCACCGGCGGAGTTCGCAGCCCGGCATCGTTTACGTTCAGACCACGGCCCTGAGCTGACAATCGTTTAATCTTGCAACCTGGACTTTACGAACTTCGACTCGGTAGCGCTAACGGGGGCAGGTCATGATGGCCGGACGGATCCGAGCTCGGGACGGGCAGTCCCCTACGGCACTCTGCGCGTCTCCCGCGCGGGCCACGCCTGTCACTCCTCAATTTTGGTTTGCGTTAGGCGGCAGCGCTGCTCGGAAGCCACGGGTGTCAGCCCTACGGTGCGAAACATGCAGCGCGTACCAACCGGCATCGTCGGTACGTTTGCCGTTACTAGCAAACCTGTGCAGCTCGCCGTCGGCTTTGATTTGGTCCGGGGTGTCAGGCCGGCCGCCCGGATCGCGTCCGCGAATTGCGCCTCCAGGTTGGTCAACACGGGCGCCACCGCATGATTGCACGCAAACCGCGCAGCGCTGCCAGTCGCGCGCGCTCCCCGTCTCCGTCGCTTAGGTAAGTCGCCGAATCCAAAAGCCAGTTCATCGCCGACCGTTGCAACGGCGAACGACCAAGGGTACGATTGTGAAACCTGTTGTAACGCTTCACGGAAGCCGCCGGTCCTACCCGAGCGGCTTTCGCTTTTGTGGCGGGCCTCACGCTGCCGCCTCGATGAGAGCCCGAATATCCTCAACCCGCCATGCGGTGCAGCGTGGGCCGATTTTCACAGCGGCCGGGTAGCGACCCGCCTTCACGCCCTGCCACCAAGACGAACGCGAAACAGGGATCAGTGCCGGAATTGGTGGATTGGCCTTCGCGTCGCCGATAATATTCGGCAGGCGCAGAAAGCCGGTTTCGGGAAGCGTGGTTGCAGTTTGTCGCATACGTCCGTCCTAAGTTTTCCCGGCGCACAAGCGCGCAACGGGGGCCGCGAAGGGCCATACTCGGATAATAGGAACGGACGTTGGGCGGTAATAGGGCGGTGACGATTCTGCCTAGGCGGATTTCATGTCGAGGTATTTCCGCACAAATTCTGCCACGGTCGGCGGAGGCTTCTCGAATTTTTCTTCGCTCTCATATCTGAAGGCGTCGTGAAGGCGTCGCACAAGCTCCGCGTCGGCGTATTGCGCCCTGCGTCGTAGCGTCTCGCCAGACCCCGGTCCGGACTCTCGAAGTAAGGTTTTCCACTCGCCTCGCTTTGCAACTATCCTCGCCGCACTCGCGAAGCGTAGCCCCGTCTCCGCTTGTGTCATTTCAATATGAAATCGCAGCAGCGCAACGTCGAATGGTTGCCACGCTGTCTTGGCCCCCGGGCGACCCTTCGCAATGGAGAATCCCGGCACATGCCGCGCGGCCAGAGCCACTGCCAGCGCGGGATAGTTGCCTTCCTCAATTTCAAAAAAATGGCGGAACAGGATGGGAATCTTTGCAATGAGTTTGTCGGTCAACTCTTGTTGCGCCATTGCATGTGCTCGCCCCCCGCCTTCCTTAGTGCCGGTCGACATCTCTTTTAGCGTCCAAGCAAGGATCTTGGATCGTGGAATGGGGAGGATGGGCTTCCCCAACTGGCCCGGATAGGTCGTCCTGCTCTTTGCCATAGCGCTCCCTTCGCGCTCCCTAATGGTGCCGCGCCTGTTAGGTAGGGTTCCTAGCTTCCCCCATCGGGTATGGCATGGCAGTGAACGCTAAGAACGCGCTAAGAACGTTTCCCGCCCTTCGCGCGCAGCGGGATAACCTTTCCCCGAGTTAATCCGTCCAGGTAGTTCGCCCAGAACTGAAGCATGACCCGACGCTCGGGGCTTAGCTCGCTTTATTGTAGATTCCGCGCACACCTTTGATGGTATGCCCAAGCTGCTTTTCGATTACGTCGGATACGTACCCATTTTCGTGCAGCAGGGTTGACGCGGAGCGCCGAAAGTCGTGCAGGGTGAAATGCGGAATTGTGAGCAGCGCCTTCCTGCCGCCGCGCGGGCGCGTCATCTGCCACAGCGCCCAATTAAGGGACGATTCGGCCATTGGTCGGTCAAGGCGACCGTCGAGGCTCGGCAACACATACGGCGAGCGCCCTGCCAGCTTGCGTAGTTCCTTGAACAGCTCGAGGGCCTGAGACGAAAGCGGGACAAGATGGGGAATGGCGCTCTTCTGATTGCCCGGCGGAACAAACCATTTCGCCTTGTTCAAATCGACGTGTTCCCACTTTGCGGCGATCAGCTCTCCCTTGCGACAAAGTGTGAGCAGCAGCAGGCGCAACGCGATGGTATGCGCCGGGTGCAGGAAATCAACGCGGCCGAGAACCGCGAGCAACTCGCCTAGCTCTCCGGCGTCCAATGTGCGGTCCCGCGAGCCCGCCGGTCCAATCACGCGCAGCGGAATGTCTGTCGCCGGATTCCGCTTGATCCGACGACGACCGATTGCGTGTGCGAAAAGGGAGCGGGACAGGATCAGCACTTGCCGCGCCTCTTGCACGCGGCCCTTGGCGGTTAGCGTGTCGAGTATTGCCAACAGATCGCCCGGCTCGACTTCTTCAAGGCGCCGGTTTCCAAGCGTTGGCAATAGGTGGCGCTTGAGGCGGCGCTGCTTGTCTCGCCCCGGCGTTGTTTGGACAACACGTTTGCGACGAACCATTCCGCGAAACCTCCGACCGTCGCTTGATCTTCGCCACCGCGTGCCTTGCCGGCCTTCTTTTCTCGCGCCGGCGACAAGCCCGAGGCAACCAACTTCTGATAATCGGCATGGTAGGTACGGGCTCCTTTGGCTACTACCTTCCCGGCCTTCACTTGATCCGCTATCGGGATTGCCGGATAGGGACCTATGGTCACCTTCTCCCGTTTGCCGTTCAAACGGTAGCGGTAGCGCCAAACTTTGGCGCCGCCGGGCATTACGTCTATGAACAGCCCCTCCTCATCGGCAACCTCATATGGTGCGGTCATCTTCTTCCCCTTGAGTCCCCGGGTCGGTGTCAATGCCTTGATGGTCGTATCTGACAGCGCCATAGTCTGCCCTCTCTCACTGTGGCCCCATGGCGGGGCCAGATGGGGCCAAATATGGGGCCGGCTGTCAATGGACATGGCTGAGCGACGTTGGCCCAGTTAGGAGACTTACCGAGGGAAAGCGGGCGATGCGGTGGGCGGCGTTGGCCGGCCCCGATCGGACTTAGAGATTGCAGAACATCAGATCGAACGGCACGTCGCGATCGTAGACGGTACCGCGGTCCATGCCGCTCACACCGATGAAGCGGATGTTGAGCGCGTATTTGTTGGCACTGATCTCCGGTACGCAAGGCAGGTCGTTCTCGACCGTGAGGCGCAGGAGCTGAGCGACCTTCGACGTCGTGAGCATCAGCTGAAACACGCCGCGGCCGGCCGTCTGCCGGCTCGCGCGACCGTTGTCGCGCAGCAGCCGCAGGATGATCGCGAGCCCGTTTTGGATAGGCAGGAACGGTTCGAGCCATGCCTTCAAGTCGTTCTGGCGTGCCCCGGGGTCGGCGTTGAGCCAGTAGTGGTACGCCGGCAGATCGAACTCGCAGACGCCGCCGGGGATCGCTGTGCGCTGCTTGATCGTCATCAGCCATTCGTTCTCGCGCAGGTGCGCGCCAGCCTTCCCGGCCTGCGCGAGCAGCGCGCCGCTCGCGCGCTCGATGTCGGCCAGCAGCGGCTCGAGCACGCTTCGGGTCGATCTGCGGATTGTTGCGCAGCGGAGCCAGGAGCTGCTTCTGGCGCTCGAGCTCCTGCAGGATGTCGGCCTTGAGGTCGGCGCGCGCGGCGACGTCGGTGATCTCGAACAGCGCAAGCAGCGCTGCATGGTGATCCGCGGCCTCCGCGCGAGCCGCGAAGTGCTGCGCGCGGCGGTAAAGATCCTCGAGGCGCATCAGGGTGCGAATGCGCTCGTTCAGCGGATGCTCGTAGCGGATGACGCCGGTCATGCGGTCGCTCAAAGAGTCAAGGCCGCATTCTGCCCGAAGACGGCGCAGCGCGGCCCGTGTCGGCCGCGAGTGCCCGGTAACGGCGGTCCAGCGCCGCGACCTGGGCGGCGATGGCGCTCTGCGGACCCGCGTTATCGACGATGTCGTCGGCGCGGGCGACGCGCTCGGCGCGCCCGAGCTGCGTCGACATGATTGCGCGAACCTCGTCCTCCGTAAGGCCACTGCGGGCGCAGACGCGGCGGATCTGTTCGTCCTCCGGGCAGTCGACGACCAGGATTCGCGACACGATGGATGCGAGGCCGCCGCGCTCGAGCAGGAGAGGGACGACGAGGATGCCATACGGACTCGTCCACCGCGCGACGGCGCCGCGGGCGGCATCGCCGATCAGTGGATGAAGGACGGACTCGAGGCGGGCTCGTGTGGCCGCGTCGGCGAAGGCCACGCGCCGCAGCGCTGCGCGGTCGAGCGTGCCGTCGGGTCGGAGCCACTGCGAGCCCAGGCCGGCCTTGATCGCGGCCAGCCCCGGCGCGCCGGGCGCCGTGAGCTCGTGCGCAAGGCGGTCGGTGTCGGTGACGTCGATGCCCAGCGCGGCGAACGCGTCCGCCACCGCGGACTTGCCGCTGCCGATGCCCCCCGTCAGTCCGACGATGAAGGGCGCGTTCACCCTAGGGCAACCAGAGCCTTACCAGCGCCGGTCCGAAGAAGAGCGCGATCGCGCCCGCCAGCGCGAGGTAGGGGCCGAATGGCAGCGGGCTTGTGTGATCGCGGCCCCGGAACGCAATGAGCGCAAGCCCGATGACGGCGCCCGCGACCGATGAGAGGAGGATGATCAGCGGCAGCATCTTCCATCCGAGCCATGCGCCTAGCGCCGCGAGCAGCTTGAAGTCGCCGTAGCCCATGCCTTCCTTGCCGCGGATCAGCTTGAACAGCCAGTAGACCGTCCACAGCGACAGGTAGCCTGCGACCGCGCCGACGACCGCGCTCGGCAGGGGCGTGAACAGGCCCCACAAGTTAGCGATGAGACCGGCCCAGAGCAACGGTAACGTGAGGTCGTCCGGAAGGTATTGCGTGTCCGCGTCGATCAATGCCAGCGCGAGCAGCGTCCAGAGAAAGACACAAGCGGCGGCACCTGTCGCGTTCGGCCCGAACGCCGCGATCGCGGCGGCGGCGAGAAGGCCGCCCAGGATCTCGACGAGCGGATAGCGGATCGAGATCGCGGCGCGGCACGCACTGCACCGGCCGCGCAGTGCAAGCCATGAAATGACGGGGATATTCTCGAGAGCGGATATCCGATGTCCGCACGACGGGCACGCCGAGCGTGGGACGACGAGGTTGTAGGCGGGCGCGGAGGGAACGTCCTGGCCCGCATGCTCCGCGCAGTCCTCGCGCCACGCGCGCTCGAGCATCTTCGGGAGGCGGTGGACGACGACGTTCAGAAAGCTGCCGACGCACAGGCCGACGACCAGCGCCGCGACGACGAGGAGCGCCGGCTCGCTCATTTCCGCGCGCGCGCAGCCAGGGAGGCGAGCCCCGCGCCGCGCGATTCAGGCGCGCCGAAGCGCTGCCGGTACGTGCCGCTGCGCCGCAGGGACGTCAGACAACCTGGCCCAGCTTGAAGATCGGCAGGTACATCGCCACCACGAGACCCCCGATGACGACGCCGAGGAACGTGATGATAAGCGGCTCGAGCAGGCTCGACAGCGCTGTCACGGCGTCGTCGACCTCGCGCTCGTAGAACTCGGCGATCTTGCCGAGCATGTTGTCGAGCGCGCCCGACTCCTCGCCGATCTGGGTCATCTGCAGCACCATGTTCGGGAAGAGCTTGCTGTTGGTCATCGCGTTGGTCAGGCTCGTGCCGGTGCTGACCTCGGTCTGGATCCTCTTGGTCGCCTGCGTGAACACCGCGTTGCCGCAGGCGCCGCCGACGGCATCGAGCGACTCGACCAGCGGCACGCCTGCCGCGAACATCGTCTGCAAGGTGCGTGTCCAGCGCGCCACCGTCGCTTTTTCGAGAATCTGGCCGACGACGGGAATCTTCAGCGAAAGGCGGTCGAGCGTCACGCGAAAAGCCGGCGAGCGACGGTGGAGATAGCCGAAGCCCACAATGGCTCCGACGATGATTAGGAAGGCCAGCCACCAGAATCTGACGACGAAGTCCGACATCGCCATCACGATCAGCGTCGGCGCCGGCAAGTCGGCGCCGAAGTTGGAGAACACCTGCTTGAACGCAGGGATTACCCACACCATGATGACCCAGACGACGAGGATCGCGACCGTGATCACGGAAATCGGGTAGAACAACGCCGATTTGATCTTGGCCTTGATCGCGAGGATCTTTTCCTTGTATGTCGCGAGGCGCTCCAGGATGCCGTCCAGCATGCCGGCCGTCTCGCCGGCATGCACGAGATTGCAGTAAAGATTGTCGAACTGCGCCGGGTGCTCGCGGAACGCCTGTGACAAGCTCGAGCCGGCTTCGACGCGGCTCTTCAAGTCCATCACGAGGCGCGAGAAGCGGGGATTGCTGTGGCCGCGGGCCACGATCTCGAACGCCTGCAGCAGCGGCACGCCGGCCCGGAGCATGGTCGCGAGCTGCCGCGTGAAGAATGTGATCTCGCGCTCACCGACCTTCTTGCCCCCGCGGAAGGTCAGCCGCTTGATCTTCTGGACGCGGATGCCCTGGCGGCGGAGGTTCGTCGTAACGACGGTCTGCGACGCGGCCTTCGACTCGCCGCGCACCTGGCGGTTGTTGCGGTCGATGCCCTCCCAGACGAAGGTGTATTCCTTGACGTCCCTGCGTTGTGCGGCTGCGGTGGCCATGGTGTCGTCCCGTTTCCTTGCTATGCCGTCACTCGTTGGTGATGGCTTCGATTTCCTCGAGCGAGGTGACGCCCAGCTTCACCTTCACGAGGCCCGATTGTCTCAAGTCCCGCACGCCTTCCTTGCACGCCTGGTCGGCGACGTCGAGCGCGGTACCGTTTCGCATGATGACCTGCCGCATCTCATCGGAGATCGGCATCACCTGGTAGATGCCGACGCGCCCCTTGTAGCCCGATCCGTTGCACTTGTCGCAACCGACCGGACCCAGCGGTTGCCACGAGCCGTCGATCTCCTCTTCGGTGAACCCGGCCCTGAGCAGCGCTTCCGGTGGAATGTCCTTGGGCTGCTTGCAATGCGGGCAGAGGCGGCGCCCAAGCCGCTGCGCCGTGATCAGGATCACCGACGACGCGACGTTGAACGGCGCGACGCCCATGTTGAGCAGGCGCGTCAGCGTCGTCGGCGCGTCGTTGGTGTGCAGCGTCGACAGCACGAGGTGGCCCGTCTGCGCCGCCTTGATCGCGATATCGGCGGTCTCCAGGTCACGGATTTCGCCGACCATGATGATGTCCGGGTCCTGCCGCAAGAAGGAACGGAGTGCGGCCGCGAACGTGAGGCCCGCCTTCTCGTTGACGTTGACCTGGTTGACGCCGTGGAGCTGAATTTCGGCCGGGTCCTCGGCGGTCGAGATGTTGACGCCCGGCTGATTCAGGATGTTGAGACAGGTGTAGAGCGACACTGTCTTGCCACTGCCGGTCGGGCCCGTGACCAGGATCATCCCGTAGGGGCGCCCGATCGCGAACATGAGATGCTCCTGCTGATCGGGATCGTAGCCCAACGCCTCGATGCCGAGCTTGACGCCCGACGAATCGAGGATCCGCATCACGATCTTCTCGCCGAAGAGCGTCGGCAGCGTGCTCACGCGGAAGTCGATCGATTTCGCCTTCGACAGGATGAGTTTCATCCGGCCGTCCTGCGGCACGCGCTTCTCGGAAATGTCGAGCTTCGAGATCACCTTGATCCGCGAGGCGACCTTGTCCTTGATCACGAGAGGTGGCTGCGCGACCTCGGACAGGATGCCGTCCGTGCGATAGCGGATGCGGTAGCTCTTTTCGTAGGGCTCGAAGTGGATGTCGGAGACGCCCTGGTTGATCGCGTCGATCAGGATCTTCTGGATGTACTTGACGACGGGGGCATCCTCGACTTCCGAGTTTTCCTCGTCGGTCAGCGTGGTGACGCTGCCGTCCAGGAGATCGAGCTCCAGCTCGCCCACGTCGGCGAGTTCATTCAGTGTCGTGCCTTTCGCCTCGAGCAGCCGGGCGATCGCCTGCGCGAGCTTGTCGTCCTCGACCACCACGGGCTCGACGACGAGGTTCGTCTTGAACCGTACCTCCTCGAGCGCCTGGAGGTTGGCGGGATCGGAGGTCGCGACGTAGATCCGGTTGCCGCGCTTCTGCAACGGCAGGACGCGCCGCGATTGCGCCATCTTGAAATCGACCAGATCCCGGTTGATCTGGTCGAGGTCGAACGCCGACAGGTCCATGAGCGGGACACCGAAGGCGCGGGAGCCGAAGGTCGCGACCTGCAGCGCCGACATCCGCTTGCCCTGCAAGAGCTGTTCCACGAACGTGATGCTCGCCTGCTGAGCCTGCGTCTGCACCGCCTCCGCGTCGTACTCCGTCATCAGGCCGTGCTGCGCCAACGCGCGCGCAAGCCCGCTCAGGTTGCGCGTCGCGGTCGCTTGGGTGGCCATGGACGAGGCGGGTCGGTCGAGTCGGTCAGCGGCGGAAGGGCCTGGGCGGGCAAGAGGCTGAAGCAAATTATGTGCCTCGTTCGAGCCTCCGCGGTTCTCCCAAGATTATTCCAACCGCATAAAACTTAGCCAGTCGATGATGCCTGCCCGCCCTGGCTTTGTAAAGGCAGAAGGCCCGTGGTACGCCCTACGGGGGACAGCAGGCGTACCACTTTTACCGCACGATCCTGGGTCTGGAGGATTTCCAGCGTCTGGCCGGCGACCGTCGTCCGGGTTCCTGCTTCGGGAATGTCGCCCAGCTCCTCGACAATGAGCCCATTGAGCGTTTTGGGCCCATCGAGGCGAAATTGCGTGCCGAGCTTGCGGTTCAGCGTTCGCAATGCGGCCATGCCGTCGACGACAACGCTGCCGTCGGGCTCGCGGGCCCAGGATTCGCCGGCGGCCGGCGCCTGTGTCGTGAAGTCGCCGATGATCTCCTCGACGATGTCCTCGATCGTGACGAGGCCCTGGAGCTCGCCATACTCGTCGACGACGAGGCCCATCCGCTCGTGATCGTTCTGGAACTGTTGCAGCTGGACCAAGAGCGGCGTTCCCGCCGGCACGAAGTACGCGGGACGCAGGATCGAGCGCAGCGCGGCCGCGTCGAGCGCGCCCGCATGCTGGAGACCGACGACCTGCTTCAGATGGACGATGCCGACGATGTTGTCGAGGACGTCTTCATACGCGGGCAACCGCGTGTGGTACGAGGTGGCGAGCTGCTCCTCGAGGTGCGCGGGCTTCGCGTTCAGATCAACCGCGTGGATCTGATTGCGCGGCGTCATCACATCGTCCACACCGACCGCCTCGACATCGAGGAGATTGGCCAGCATCGAGCGGTGCTTGCCCCGGAAGTACTGGGCCTCGAGGACGAGCGAGCGGAGCTCTTCCTGCGAGAGCGTTCCGCCGGACTCCGTCGTCGACTCGAGCCGCAGCAGTCGAACCAGGCCGCGGACGACGAGATTCGGGAGCCACACGATCGGCGCCATCGCCTTCAGCAGCGGCGCGAGCAGGTAAGCCACGGGTGCGGCGATGCGATCCGCGTGGGCTGCGCCGATCACCTTCGGCAGGATCTCGGAGAAGATGAGGATTGCGAGCGAGATCGCGATCGTCGAAACCCCGAGCGCGAGCTCGCCCTGGCCGAAGAGGCGCACGGCGATCAGGGTCGAGAGCGTCGCCGCGGCCGCGTTCACGACCGTGCTCCCGAGCAGGATCACGGACAGGAGCTTGTCGGTCTGCGCCAGCAGCGAAGCGACGAGCTTCGCGCCGCGCGCGCCGCGATGGGCGCGATGCCGCAGCCGATAGCGGTTGACGGCCATCATCGCGGTCTCGGAGATCGAGAAGAAGCCCGACAGGACCAGCAGGAGCCCGAGCGCGATCGCGAGCGTGCCGAGCGAGATGTCGTCCATGGCGGCGGCGGTGCGTAAGGCGCGCGGGCGCCCCGCTCACCGCCCGAGCAGGACCTCGAGGACGAACTTCTCGCCCAGATACGCGAGAAACACGAAAACGGTGCCTACGACGATCCAGCGCAGCGCGACGCGACCGCGCCACCCGTAGCGCCAACGACCCCACAGGAGCGCGGCGAAGGTGAGCCAGCCCAGCACCGAGAACACGCTCTTGTGCGTGAACAGCATCGGGCGCCCGAAGATCTGCTCGGAGAACAGCATCCCGCTCGCGAGCGTGAGGGTCAGCAGCACGAAGCCCACGGTCACCATGCGGAACAGGAATCGCTCGAGCGTGAGCAGCGGTGGCACACCCGTCGCGCCCGGGTCGGGCAGGTGCCGCCGCAGTCGCTTTTCCAAGCCCAAGAGCACGAGCGCCTGCAACGCCGCGACGAGGAACAGCGCATAGGCGACGAGCGCGACGCCGACATGCAACGCCGCCCACGGTTCGCCTGCGAATGGGAAGTTGTGCGGATGGGTCACGAGCGCCGGCAGCACAGAGGCGATGGCCGCGACCGGCAACACGACAGTTCCGATGGCGGGCAGCGTCGCCAGGAGCCCCGAGGCCCAGGCCACGAGCGCGACCAGCGCCGCTACGATCGACACCGCATGGGACAGGCTCAGGTCGAGGCCGCCGGGTGTTGCGAATTCGCGGCCCGCGAGCCACGCGTGGAGGAGAATCGCCGCCGGCAGCAGGAAGGTGGCCCAACTTCGCAACGCGGCAGGCGTTCTGACGCCGGGGGCCTCGGGCACTGGCTGCGGCCACAGTGCCCACGCGGCCAGTGCGTAGAGGCCGACGACTGCGGCATGGAGTAAAATCATCGGCTTACGGTGGCGGCGGACAAAGTCCGATCCCGTTGCCAGTTTACCAAAGCGGCGCGCCGCGACTGCAGGCGCGCGCGGACTCCATGCTCGATACCCTGACTCAGCGGCTCTCTCGCGTCGTCAAGACGCTGCGCGGCGAAGCGCGCCTGACCGACGCCAATGTCGCGGACGCTCTCCGCGAGGTACGCCAGGCCCTGCTCGAGGCCGACGTGGCGCTGCCCGTCGTCAGGGACTTCGTCGCCGCCGTGAAGGCCAAGGCCGTTGGCGAGGAAGTGATGGGCTCGCTGACGCCCGGCCAAGCGCTCGTCGCGGTTGTCCATCGCGAGCTTGCCGCCCTGATGGGCGTCGCGGCCGCGCCGCTCGATCTCGCGACGCAGCCGCCGGCGGTGATCCTGCTCGCGGGGTTGCAAGGCTCGGGCAAGACGACCACGGCGGCGAAGATTGCACGCTTGCTGAAGCTCGACAAGAAGAAGGTGCTGGTAGTTTCCGCCGACGTCTATCGCCCCGCGGCGATCGAACAGCTGGCGACTCTCGCCGGGCAGGTCGGCGTCGATTTCTTCCCTTCCGCAACAGGCGAAGCGCCCGTCGCGATCGCGACCGGCGCCGTCGACTGGGCGCGCCGGCACTACCACGATGTCGTGATCGTCGATACCGCGGGCCGCCTCGCGATCGACGAAGCGATGATGCGCGAGATCGCAGAGCTGCACGCCGCGGTCAACCCCGTCGAAACGCTGTTCGTCGTCGACGCGATGCAGGGCCAGGACGCCGTGAATACCGCACGCGCGTTTCGCGACGCGCTGCCGCTCACGGGAGTGATCCTGACCAAGCTCGACGGCGACGCCCGTGGTGGCGCTGCGTTGTCGGTGCGGCAAGTCACCGGGGCGCCGATCAAGTTCGTGGGGGTCGCCGAGAAGATCGATGGCCTCGAGACGTTCCATCCCGAGCGGATGGCGTCGCGCATCCTCGGCATGGGCGATGTGCTCACGCTGATCGAGGAGGCGCACCGCAACGTCGACGTCGTGGAAGCCGAGAAGCTCGCGAAGAAGGTGAAGTCCGGCAAGGGCTTCGACCTCGAGGACTTCAAGGCGCAGATCGCGCAGATGCGCAAGATGGGCGGGCTCGCCGGCATGGTGGACAAGCTGCCCGCCGAGCTCGCGCGCGCTGCGCAGAACACGAGCGTGAGCGAGAAGAAGATGGCGCACATCGAGGGGATCATCAACTCGATGACGCCCGCCGAGCGCGCGAAGCCCGAGTTGCTCAAAGCCTCGCGCAAGCGGCGTATTGCCGCTGGCGCCGGCGTAACGGTGCAGGAGGTCAATCAGCTCCTCGCACAGTTCGAACAGACGCAGAAGATGATGAAGATGGTCGCGAAGGGCGGCATGCAGAAGATGCTGCGGGGAATGAGAGGTCTGCTACCCGGCATGCGCTGAGAGCCTGCCCCCTCAGCCTTCAGGATCAAAGGCTTAAGCGAGGTATCGACGGCGGCTCACGCCGGCGCGGGATCGCACGCGTTAGCTTGCCGGCGGGGCACTTTCCCCCGTATAATTAAAGACTTTTCTCCGTTCACGGACTCGCAATCATGGTCGTCATTCGACTTGCTCGCGGCGGCGCGAAGAAGCGCCCCTTCTTCAACATCGTCGTCGCCGATTCGCGCAACCGGCGCGACGGGCGTTTCATCGAGCGCGTCGGCTTCTACAACCCCATTGCCGCTGAAGGCGAGGAAGCGCTGCGGGTCGCGCACGATCGGATCGCGTTCTGGCAGGAGCGCGGCGCGCGCCTGTCGGATACGGTGGCCGGGCTCGTCAAGCGGTCGTCCGCGCCCGCGACGCCGGCGGCCGCGGCCTGACACCTTCGTTGGCGCGGGCCGCGGTGCCCAGACGGCCAGCCGCCGCGGATTGCATCGTGGTGATGGGCCGGGTGGTCGCGCCACACGGTGTGCGCGGCGCCATCAAGGTGGAACCGTTCTCCGAAGCGCCCGACGCGCTCCTTGCGCATGCGACGTGGTGGATTCGACCTCCGCGTGCGACGGGCTGGCGCGAAGGGCGAGTGAACGGCGGGCGGATGCATGGACGTGTGTTGATCACGACGCTCGCCGGCGTCGAAACGCGCGACGACGCGCTGGCGCTGCGCGGCTCGGAAATCGGCGTGCCCCGGGCGGCGTTACCGCGGGCGAAGAAGAACGAGGTTTACTGGGCCGACCTGGTCGGTCTCGAGGTACGCAATCGCGAGAGCAAGGTGCTAGGCACGGTGGTAGACGTGGTGACGCATGGTGCGCATCCGATTCTGCGCGTCGCGCGCGCGGCGGGCTCCGTTGGCGGCGAGCGGCTGATTCCGTTCGTGCCGGCGATCGTCGATCGCGTCGATCTGGACGCTGCGCGGATCGACGTCGACTGGGGCGAGGATTACTAGCTGAGCTGGGCCGATGCGGATCGACGTCGTCACGCTGTTTCCGGAGCTGGTCGATCACGCGGCGCGCTTCGGCGTGACCGGACGCGCGCTGGAGCGCGGGCTGTGGCAGCTCGCGACGTGGAATCCGCGCGAGTTCGCGACGGACAGCTACCGGACCGTCGACGACCGGCCGTACGGCGGCGGACCGGGAATGGTGATGCTGGCGGAGCCGCTGGCGAAAGCGGTGGCGGCGGCGCGGGCGGCGCAGCGGGCCGCAGGGTACGGCGTGTCGCGTACGATTCACATGACGCCGGCCGGCGCACCGTTGACGCACCGGCGGGTCGCGGAGTTCGCGGCGGCAGCGGATACGACGGCATACGTGGTCGTCGCGGGACGATACGAAGGCGTCGACGAGCGCTTCGTCGCGAGCGAAGTTGACCTTGAAATTGCGGTCGGCGAGTTCGTCGTCTCGGGCGGCGAGCTGCCGGCGCTGATGCTGGTCGATGCCGTCGTGAGGCAGCGTCCGGGTGTGCTGAACGACGCGGAGTCGGCGGCGCAGGACTCGTTCGTCGCTGGACTGCTCGATTGTCCGCACTACACGCGGCCCGAGCGGTGGCTGGGCGAGTCGGTGCCGGAGGTGCTGCTGTCGGGTCACCACGCGGATATCCGCCGGTGGCGGCTCCTGCAGGCATTGGGCAGGACGGCGGAGCGGCGGCCCGACCTTTTGGCGGAGCGCCCGCTCACGCAGGAAGAAATGACGCTACTCGCGGAATACCGCCGCGGGCAGGCGCAGCAGCAGTAGACTGACGCAGGGGTTTTAGGCAGCAGCAACGGAGGCGGCAACGTCTTCATCACAATGATCCGCGCGCATCAGGGGGCGCCCTGCGCTGCGCGCGCGGCCAATGGCCGAATGGACGGGAGCAGCAGCATGAACATCATCGAAACGCTGGAGAAGGAAGAAATCGCCCGCCTGGGCAAGACGATCCCCGAGTTCGCGCCAGGCGACACCGTCATCGTCAACGTAAGCGTGGTCGAAGGCGAGCGCAAGCGCGTCCAGGCCTACGAGGGCGTGGTGATCGCGAAGCGCAACCGCGGCCTCAACTCGTCGTTCGTCGTGCGGAAGGTGTCGAGTGGCGAAGGCGTCGAGCGCACGTTTCAGACGTACTCGCCGTTGATTGCCTCGGTCGAGGTGAAACGGAAGGGCGACGTGCGCCGGGCCAAGCTGTACTACCTGCGAGACCGCTCGGGCAAGTCGGCGCGAATCCGCGAGAAGCTCGCGCATCAGCGTCGGGAGAAGTCGAGCGAGTGAGGCGGGCGAGCGCAAGCGAGCCAAGGCCCGGAGGGCGCGTCGCCGAACGAGCGAGGGCGCCCGACAACCGGGCGCAGCGAATCCCTCAGAAAGTACGGAGGGCGCGGGCGAGTAGACGCGCCCTGCCGCGCAGAAAGTGCGGCGGGCGCGGGGCCGAGTAAACGCGCCCTACCGTTCGTCGGCCGAGGCGTCCGCGCCGGCCTAGCAAGGGCAGCCTCCGCGCTGCCCTTTTGCATTGCAGGACCTTGTTTATCTAGGTTTCCGCCGAAAGCGCAGGATTCGGCTTGCTTCTTGCTAGATCCTCTTGCTTAGCGAAGGGTTTTAACCGAACATTCCTGCATTTGGCGACCGGCTTTCACCGGCCCTAGGCGATGCGAGCAACGCTCTACGAAGCGCTGGGTATCCCGCCGGCCGCCTCAGACGAGGAGGTCCGGGCAGCGCTGCGCCGGCTGATCCGGAAGTATTACGCGAAGACCCGCGACGGTCAGGGCAACGTCGAAGAGGCGTTGCGCTTCATCAATCATGCCAGTCGCATACTCGGCGATCACGATCGCCGCGTGCGCTATGACCAGGAGCTCGCAGTCTCCGAGGGCTCGACCGAACAGCGGATAGCACACGTTGTCAGCAATGCGATGGCGGAGGCGGGCGAGCAGACGGACGTGAAACCGTCCGAGCCCGAGCCGGCTCAGGACGAAATCCTGGAAACCGGGCTCGACAGCGCGGAGATTCCTCCTGAGCGCACGTTCCACCACCCCGGGCTGACCGAGCGCGTCGTGTCGTTCGGACGCTCGACGCTCGTCACCGCGGCGCTGTGCGTCCTGTTCGGGGCCTTCATCGCCGCCGCGATCGTCGCGGTCACGCCGGCCGACACCGTGCTGGTTGCGAAGCAGGTGCTGGTCTGGCTCACGCTCACGCTCGTGGTCCTCACGATCGTCTACGGTGTCGTGCATGCGCTCGCGTGGTCGCACCGCCGCCGTGGCGCGCCAACCCCGGGGCTGGTGCCGACGACAGATCTGGCGATCCTCAACTGGCGCCGGGAGAAGAGCGTTTTCCTGGGCACAGACCAGCCGCAGGAGGACGCGAGCTGGATCTTCCAGCTCCGGATGGCGGAGCTCGAACGCGCGAAAGCCGGCCGGACGAGCGAGCCACGCCCTTGGAATCGCCTCGCGGCGCGGCTGTTCGACTACGCGCTCTGGGGTCTCGTGCTCGCGCTGCTCCTCTCGGAGCTCCGCGGCGCAGGTGCGATGCCCGATGCGCTCGCGTACTGGGTAGGCCATCCGCTGCTTGCGCCCGTGCTCATCACGGGCACCTGGGTGCCGATCGAAGCGCTGTTGATAGCCTCGCTGCAGACGACGCCGGGCAAATGGCTCTTCGGCTGCTACCTCCAGTTCTCGATCTCGGATGCGTACGCGAGTCGCGATACACGCTCGCAACTTCGTCGCGCCACGCAGCGCGCATTCCGCGTGTGGTGGGAGGGCGTGGGCTGCGGCTTTCCGCTGCTTGCGCCGATCCTGATTGCGGTCGCCTACGAGAAGGTCGCGCAGAACCAGGAGACCGACTGGGACTTCGCACAAGATTGCCTCGTCACGCATGGCCCGCCCGGCGTGTTGAACGCGGTCACGGGCGTTTGCGGCTTGGCGGCGATGCTATGGCTCTACGGCGTGGCATGGCACCAGCCAATGGCGCAATCGATCGCGTGGGCTCGTACTTCGCTCACCCAGGCCTTGCCCAGCGCGCAGTCGCTGTTCCCGAGCGAGTTGACCAAGAGCGTGATGAGCGGGGTCAGCGGCGGCATCAAGTCGCTTGTGCCTGCCGCCGCGCCGGCGCCGTTTCCGGACGCGCCGCCAGCCGCGGTGTCGACGGGGCCCGTCGATCCCACGCTCGCCGCCGAGTTCGACGAGCGCCGCGCTCGCGCTGCGGTCCTAAAGGTCGAGGGTCCGCGGATGCTGCAGGCGGGCAACTGGCGGCGCGCGACCGAGCTCTGCCGCGCGTGGACCGAGATCGACCTCGGGAACCCCGAGGCGTGGCGATGCCTGGGCCAGGCGCTGCAGGCACAGGGCTATCATCAGGATGCGATCAACGCGTTCCGCAAGGCGAAGCAATACGATCCGAACGATCGCACCCTCGACGCCGCCATCGACCGCAGCCAGAAGGGTATCGTCGCCGACTTCATCAACCGGAATCGCGGCCGTTAGCCATCAGGCCACGAGCGCGATCCACAGCGGCATCGTGATCGCCGCGAGCAGTGTCCCCGACGAGATCAAGAGCGCCACCAAGGCGCCGTCGGCTTTCATCTGCGTGGCGAGGATGTAGGCCGACGGTGCGGTGGGCACGGACGCCATCGTAACCGCCACCAACCGCTCCTGCGGCGCGAGCTCGCCCAGTTGCGCGAGTGCGAAGGCAAGCGCCGGCATCGCCACCAGCTTGACGCCATGCCACCACGCGAGCGCGGCGAGCGGCAACCCCGCGCTCGCGAGCGTGAGGCCCGACCCGACAGCGATCAGTCCCAGGGGGACGGCTGCGCTCGCGAGAAGTCCCAGCACGTGCGACACGATCGGAGGCAGCGGCAGCGCCGTCGCCGTCCACAGAATGCCGGCGGCGCATGCCAGCACCAGCGGGTTGCGCGCGATCTCGAGCGCGATGTACGTGTTGAACCGGAATCCGCATTGGAAGCACGCGGCGAACGTCGCGTGCGGCAGGAGTTGCGCGAGCCCACGACAGCCCCACGCCGCCCAGCGTGAAGCCGAGCCCGGTCATCGCGAGCCTTCCTGCGTCGCCTAGTCCGAGTGGCGAAGTGCCGAGTGAACGAAAGAGCAGCGCCGGGAACAGCACGAAATAGACGAGACGCTCGATCCCGCCGAAGAATGACGGCTCGAAGCCGCGGACGCGCCGAAGGAGCGCGCCGAGCCCAATCAGCAGGAAGTCGGGCAGGAGCAGGAGGGCAACGCTCATCGCGGCCCGGCCGCACTCAGCCGCTGCCGCGGACGCGCGAAATCAGCGCCGTCGTCGAGCGATCGAAGGCGAAGGGAATCGCGACGAAGCGGCCACCCGCCGCGATCGTCTCGGCAGCGCCGGCGGTCGTGGCGGCCGCGTAGTCGCCGCCCTTGACGAGTACGTCGGGCCGGCTCGCGACGATCAGCTCGCGCGGCGTGTCGGTGTCGAAGGGGACGACCAGGTCCACGGCGGCGAGGGCCGCGAGCACGGCCATCCGGTCGTCGAGCGTATTGATCGGGCGATCGTCGCCCTTGCCCAGGCGCCGGGCCGACGCATCCGAATTGACGGCGACGACGAGCGACGCTCCGAGCCCGCGCGCCTGGTCGAGGTACGTAACGTGCCCGCGATGGAGCACGTCGAAAACGCCGTTGGTGAAGACGAGCGGGCGCGGAAGGCGGGCGAGGCGAGAAAGCGCGTCGGCGACCGTCGCAACCTTCGCGGGGTAGCGCGGCGCCGGGATCGCGGGGCCAGCAGCCATCGTGCGCGCCGGCTATTTCGCGTGCTCGAAGACCTTGACGACTTTCGCGACGCCCTCGGTCGTGGCGGCGGTCTGCGCGGCCGCGTCGCCCAGCGATCGCGGCACGATTCCCATGAGATAGACGACGCTACGCTCGGTGACGACCTTGACGTAGATCGCCTTGAACTTGTCGTCGCCCAGGAGCCGCGTCTTGACCTTCGAGGTGATGTAGGTGTCATTGGTACGCGCCCCGAGATCGGTGGCCGGCGCGACCACCATCTCGTTGTGCACGATCCGCACCTTGTCCTGCGCCTGCGCGAGCTTCGTGATCTCGTCCTGGATGACGGTCGAGGGTACCTCGCCGGTCAGAAGCACGACGCCGTTGTAGCTCGTCACGTTAAGGTGGACGTCATTGGCGTAGCGGGTTCCCGCTTCCGAGCTCACCTTGAATTCGATCGATTGATCGTCGAGCTGAGTGCCCGTCGTGCGCGGGTCGTTCGCCACGATGGCGACTTCCGCCGCGCCGGCAGCGACCACCGCCGGTACGCAGCCAGAGAGCAGTGGCAGCAGAGCCCCGATCGCGGCGAAACCCAAGCCAACGGCGACCGATCGCGCCGGCACGCGCGCGAAGCTCACCGTTCCTCTCCGAGCAACGCGTTGTCCACCGCATCGCACAGGCAATGGATCGACAGCAGGTGCACTTCCTGGATCCGTGCGGTGCGATCGTGCGGGACGCAAAGGTGGACGTCGCCTTCCTCGAGCATCGCGCCGATCTTGCCTCCGCCCTTGCCCGTGAGCGCGACGACGCGCATCTCGCGGTCCCGGGCTGCATCGATGGCAGCGATCACGTTAGCGGAGTTCCCGGAGGTCGAGATCGCGAGGAGCACGTCGCCTTTCGCACCGAGCGCGCGCACCTGCTTCGCGAAGATCTGATCGAAGTCGTAGTCGTTGGCGACCGCCGTCAGGATCGACGTGTCTGTGGCAAGCGAGATCGCGGGAAGTTCCGGCCGCTCGCGCTCGAACCGTCCGATCATCTCGGCCGCGAAGTGCTGGGCGTCGGCGGCCGAGCCACCGTTGCCGCAGGCCAGGATCTTGCCGTCGGCAAGCAGGCAGTCGGCCAGCGCCGCCGCCGCGCGTGCGATGCCCGGGGCGAGCGCGCCCGCGGCATCCTGCTTCAAGCGCGCGCTCTCGGCGAAATGCGCGCGGATACGTTCGACGGGATCCATGACGACTGGGATTGTAGCAAGAAGGCGTCGGCGGACTCACTCGGAGCGTTCATGATTGTCATGCGGAGACGACGTCGCGCAGCCACTCGATGCGCGTGGGGTCGAGCGCATCGAGGAGGATTGCGTC
Organism: uncultured beta proteobacterium; assembly: GCA_963773195.1. GTDB lineage: Bacteria > Pseudomonadota > Gammaproteobacteria > Burkholderiales > Casimicrobiaceae > CAIWHR01. The sequence continues at coordinate 283,787 of CAVZAE010000004.1, read as the reverse complement.
GAAGCGGCAGGGTGGGACGCGGCGGAGACCGGCCAGGTACAGGTTCGCCGCCGCAATCATCCGCGCGCGCTTCGCCGCCGTGATGCTCGCGGCCGCGCCGCCGTAATCGCTACGCCGGCGCAGCCTGACCTCGACGAACACGAGCACATCGCCGTCGCGTGCTACGACGTCGATCTCACCCACCCTGCGGCGCCAGTTGCGGGCGATGATCGCGAGGCCGCGGCCCGCGAGAAACTCGGCTGCGATCGCCTCGGCCGCCGCTCCCGCGCTGGCTCGCGGCGCCGGCATCAAGGACTCGCGGGCACGATCTGACCACCCTTGAACTGCATCGCACGGCCATCACGGGCGAACTGCCGCGTCGAATCAAGCGTCAGGTGGCCCGTGGCCCCGTCGAACTCGATGCGGTCAACGCGTCCGTTCGCCAGGAGCTGCGCGACGCGGAACGCGTCGATGCCGAGCGCATAGAGGCGGTCGAGGGTCGCGTTCGGGAACTCGACACGCGGAATCCGCGCGAACTCGCGGGCATCGGGCGTTGCGATCCAGGGGATGTCGACGAAGCGCACGTCCTCGAGGTCGCGGAGTGCCTCGCGCGAGGGACGATCGTTCGCGGTGCTGCCGGCGTAGGTGGCGAGTGTTCCGAGATACGGCTTCACGAGCGCGGCGTCCGGGCCATCGACGGCGAGGACCGCCGCGTCGAGCGGCGTGCGCCCAAGTTCCCTCTTGAGCAATGCGAGCATGTCGGGCGAGCGGTCGAAATGCAACACGACGGGCGCCGCACCGCCCGCGAGCAGCCATTCGTCGACGAAGGCGGTGGCGAACCGCTTCTGCAGCGGCGTGTCCGCGCCGATGACCGCGACGGTCATCGCGCCCGAGCCGCGCGCGAGTCGGGCCAGCTGCCGGGCGTCGCTTTCGACCGCGAGCGTCAGCGCGAACATGTTGGGCGGCACGGGTGTGCCGTCTTCGAGTTGATTCAAGGCGAGGACGAGCGGAGCGTCGATACCGGCGACCGCAATCGTGCGGACGTCGTCGCGGACGAGCGGGCCGACGATCACGCGCGCGCCTGTCGCGCGCGCCTGCCCGAAAGCGACTTCGATCTCACCGTCGCCGTGCGCGATCACCGCCGGCTGGGCGCCGGCGGCCGCCGCTGCCGCGAGGAAACCGGCCCTCACTGCACTCGCGGCGCGACCGTAGGTGGCGGACGAAAGCGGTAGCACGAGCGCAATCGCCGGGCCCGAGCGCGCCGGGGGAGGGGCGTCCTTGCTCGCGTCGACGCTTGCCGGCCCCCCTTGCGCGGCGGACAATGCCGGCAGCGCGAGCGCCGCGAACGCCCATGCGGCGAGGCAGGCGGTCCCCTTTCGTGCAATCCTGCGGCGACCGGGAACTGCAGCGCTCATCCGACGATTCCAATCTCACGTGCGCGCAAAGGTCAGCGTCGACGACGACGGCACCGAGGCGCCGCGGTTCCGCGCTGCACCGGGAACATTATATGTGGTGGCGACACCCGTCGGAAATCTGCGCGATGTCACGCTGCGCGCGCTCGACGTTCTAAAGACTGCCGACGTGATTGCCGCCGAGGACACCCGGGTGACGGCGCCGATGCTGCGACACTACGGGATCGCAACGCGTCCGCTGTCGTTGCACGAGCACAATGAGGCGAAGCGCGCGGGGTCGGTGATCGATCTGCTGCGCGCCGGAAAGAGCATTGCAATCGTCACCGACGCGGGCACGCCGGCGGTGAGCGATCCCGGGGCGCGTCTCGTCGCCGCAGTCCGCGCCGCAGGCCTCGTGGTGGTGCCGATTCCCGGCCCCAACGCGGCGGTGGCTGCGGTGTCCGTCGCCGGCCTTACCGCCGAGCGCTTCGCGTTCGTCGGCTTCCTGCCGTCGGCGGCCAAAGTGCGACGCGAGCTGCTGGGCGCGCTCGCGGGACTTCCACTGGCAATCGTCGTCTATGAAGCGCCGCATCGCGTCGTCCGCACGGTCGCCGAGCTGGCCGCGGCGCTTGGTAAAGACCGCGCGGTCGTCATTGCGCGCGAGATCACGAAGAAGTTCGAAACGATCGCCCGCATGCCACTCTCCGAGGCGGGCGTGTGGCTCGAGGCAGACGCCAACCGCACGCGCGGCGAGTTCGTGCTCGTCGTCGATGGACCGGTCGACACGGTTGCCCCTGTGCCATTCGACGTGGACCGACTGCTGCGCGCGCTCGCCCTCGAACTGCCGCCGGCGCGCGCCGCACGAGTCGCCGCAGCCGCTACCGGGCAGCCCCGCGACACGTTGTACGACCGCGTGCGAGCTCTCCGGACCGAGAGCGACGACTGAACTTCGCGCCGTGGTCCCGGATTCCGGAAAGCCCTGCGCTACACTCGGCGCATGAACGCGATCGCCCCGCCCGAGGCCGTTGCCGCACTTGCGCACACCGGATGGCGTGCGCGCCTGCGTCTCAAGTTCGAGCGGCGTGGCGCGCGTACGGTGATTGCCCGTCGCGAACACGTCGGCCCGCTGCGTGTGCAAAAGGCGCTCTATCCCGAAGGCGACGAGGTTTGCCAGGCGATCGTTGTCCATCCGCCGGGCGGCATCGTTGGCGGCGATCGCCTGGAACTCGAGGTCGACCTGGGCGCGGGGGCGTGGGCCCAGCTCACCACACCTGGTGCGACGAAGTGGTATCGCTCCGCGGGAGACACGGCGACGCTGACCACGCGGTTCTCCGTCGGGGCCGGTGCGACGCTGGAATGGCTGCCGCAGGAGACGCTGGTGTTTGCCGGCGCGCGCGCCGCGACCGCAACTCGGATCGAGCTCGCCCGCGGGGCACGCTTCACCGGCTGGGAGGTGGTGGGTCTCGGGCGCACGGCCTCCGGGGAGCGCTTCGCGAGCGGACAGTTCCGCCAATCGATCGACCTCTACGACGACACTGGACTCGCGTGGTGCGAGCGCGCGGTGCTCGACGGTGGTTCGCCAGCGCTCCAATCCGGTGCCATCCTGGGCGGATCGCCGGTTTTCGGCACGCTGCTCGTCGCTGGTGCGACGGTCGACGACGAGCTGCTGGCGCGGTGCCGCGCGATCGCCTGCCCGAGTGGAATCGCCGCGGCGACGCGGTTGCCGCGCATCTTCGTTGCCCGCTATCGCGGCGATTCGACGCCAGCTGCGCGCACGTATCTTGCTATGGTGTGGCGATCGTTGCGCCCTGCGGTTCTTCGTCGCGCAGCCGTGGCGCCGCGAATCTGGAGCACGTGACCGCGCGCCACGACCGGGAGCCTCGACGTGGAACTCACTCCGAGAGAAAAAGACAAGCTGCTGATCTTCACGGCGGCGCTCCTGGCCGAACGCCGGCTCGCACGCGGTCTCAAGCTCAACTATCCCGAGGCCGTCGCGCTCCTGTCCGCCGCGATCATGGAAGGCGCGCGGGACGGCCGCACCGTCGCCGAGCTCATGAGCCAGGGCGCGGGACTCCTCTCGCGCGCCCAGGTGATGGAAGGCGTTCCCGAGATGATCCCCGAGATCCAGGTCGAGGCGACGTTCCCCGACGGCACGAAGCTCGTCACGGTGCATCACCCCATCCCATGATCCCAGGCGAGATCTTCGCGCTCGAGGGCGAGCTCGAGCTCAATGCGGGCCGGCCGACGATTGTTCTTGAAGTCGCCAATACCGGCGACCGGCCGATCCAGGTGGGCTCGCACTATCACTTCGCCGAGACCAACGGTGCCCTCGCGTTCGACCGGGCCGCGGCGCGCGGCTATCGGCTGAACGTCGCTGCGGGCACCGCAGTGCGCTTCGAGCCGGGCCAGCGTCGTACCGTAGAGCTGGTTGCGCTTTCGGGCGACCGCATCGTGTATGGCTTTACGGGCGCCGTGATGGGCGCGCTCGACCGGGCGCGTGCGCGATCCACGTCGAAACGCGCGAAGGCGGGTCCCGCCAGGAAGGGGCGCCGGCGATGAAGATCGCGCGCCGCGCCTACGCCGAGATGTTCGGGCCGACGACGGGTGATCGGATCCGGCTCGCCGACACCGATCTCGTCGTCGAGGTCGAGCGCGACCTCACGATCTACGGCGAGGAAGTCAAATTCGGCGGCGGCAAGGTGATCCGCGATGGCATGGGACAGAGCCAGCGACGGGCGAAGGACGCAGCCGACACCGTGATCACGAACGCGCTCGTGATCGATTGGTGGGGCATCGTCAAGTGCGACGTCGCGCTGAAGGATGGCAGGATCGCGAGACTCGGCAAGGCCGGCAATCCCGACGTCCAGCCGGGCGTCGACATCGTGATTGGCGCCGCCACCGAGATCATCGCCGGCGAGGGCATGATCGTCACCGCGGGCGGCATCGACTCGCATATCCACTTCATCTGCCCGCAGCAGATCGACGAGGCGCTGATGTCCGGCGTGACGACGATGATCGGCGGCGGAACGGGACCCGCCACCGGTACCTTCGCGACGACCTGTACGCCGGGCCCCTGGCACATCCACCGGATGCTCGAGGCGGCCGAGGCGTTTCCGATGAACCTGGGCTTCCTCGGCAAAGGCAACGCGAGCCTGCTGCCGCCGTTGACGGAGCAGATCGAGGCGGGCGCGATCGGCCTGAAGCTGCACGAGGACTGGGGCACGACGCCGGCCGCGATCGACGCGGCGTTGCGGGTCGCCGACCGGATGGACGTCCAGGTCGCCATCCATACCGATACGCTGAACGAATCGGGCTTCGTCGAGACGACGCTCGCCGCGATCGGTGGCCGGACGATCCATACCTATCACACCGAAGGCGCGGGCGGCGGGCATGCGCCCGATATCATCAAGGCATGCGGCGCCCCGAACGTGCTGCCGTCGTCGACCAATCCGACGCGGCCCTACACGGTCAACACCATCGATGAGCACCTCGACATGCTGATGGTGTGCCACCACCTCGATCCGGCGATTGCCGAGGACATCGCGTTCGCCGAGTCGCGGATCCGCCGCGAGACCATCGCCGCCGAGGACATCCTGCACGACCTGGGGGCGTTCTCGATGCTGTCGTCGGACTCGCAGGCGATGGGCCGCGTCGGCGAGGTGATCATTCGCACCTGGCAAACCGCGCACAAGATGAAGACGCAGCGCGGGAAGCTCGAAACGGATCCCGCCGATCACGACAACTTTCGCGTCAAGCGCTATATCGCCAAGTACACGATCAATCCGGCGATCGCGCACGGGATCGGTCACGTCGTCGGATCGGTCGAGCCGGGAAAGCTTGCCGACCTCGTGCTGTGGAAACCGGCGTTCTTCGGGGTGAAGCCGTCGCTGATTCTCAAGGGCGGGACGATTGCCGCGGCGGCGATGGGCGACCCGAACGCGTCGATCCCGACGCCGCAGCCCGTCCACTACCGACCGATGTTCGGCGCGTTCGGCAAGGCGCTCGGCACCTCGGTCACGTTCGTGTCGAAGGCCGCGCTTGGCAATCCCGCCGTCCGCAAGCTGCGGCTCCAAAAGCCTCTGGTGCCCGTCGCGAACACGCGCAAGATCGGCAAGCGCGACATGAAGCTGAACGACGCGCTGCCGCGGATCGACGTCGATCCCGAGACTTACATCGTGCGTGCCGACGGCGCGCTGCTCGCGTGCGAGCCCGCGACGGCGTTGCCGCTGGCGCAGCGCTATTTTCTCTTCTGAGGCGTGTGCCGATGCTGCTCGTCCGGCGGAAGATCGCGCCGCAACCTGGTGCCGACGCAGTGCTCGCGCTGCCGTTCGAGCTCCGGCAGAAGAGCCGGCTGCGTACGGCGGTCGAAGGCGGCGAGGAGATCGGTCTCTTCCTGGACCGCGGGACCCTGCTGCGCGGCGGCGACTGGCTGGGCGCGGATGACGGCCGCGTCGTTCGTGTCGTCGCCGCCGACGAGGACCTGCAGGAAGCGCGTTGCGCCGACGCCGAGGGACTCGCTCGCGTGGCGTGGCATCTCGGCAACCGGCACGCGGCGGTCGAGGTCGGTGCCGGCTGGCTGCGCTTCGCAGCGGACGAAGTGCTCGCGGCCATGCTGCGCGGGCTGGGCGCGACCGTAACCCGCGTGCATGCGCCCTTCGAGCCCGAAGGTGGTGCTTATGCCGGTGGGCCGCATGCGCATACGGCCGAGTCGAAGCATCGCGGGATCCTCCACGACTTCGCGGAGCGCGAGCGGTGAATGCGGAGGGAATCCCGGCATCGCTGCCGCTCGTGCGGCTCTTGCAGCTTGCGAGCCCGGCGCTACCGATCGGCGCGTACAGCTATTCGCAGGGCCTCGAGTGGATCGTGGCCGAGGGCGTCGTCCACGATGCGGCGTCCGCCGAAAACTGGATCGGCGACGTGATGGAGCATGTCGTCGCGCCGGGGGAGGCGGTGGTGCTGGCGCGGCTCCTCGATGCGGCCGCAGGCGACGATTGGTCGACGACCGAGCGCTGGAACGCGTGGTTCCGCGCGTCGCGCGAGACGGCGGAGTCTCGCGCGGAGACGGAGCAGATGGGGGGCTCGCTCGCGAAGCTCGCCGTCGAGCTCGACCTCGTTGACGCTCCGGCCCGCGCCGCGCTCGCTGCGATCGCGCCCGTCACGTTGCCCGCCGCTTATGCAATCGCCGCGCGCGCCTTCGACGTGCCACCCGCGCCCGCGCTGGTCGCCTATCTGTGGTCGTGGCTCGAAAATCAGGTGCTCGCGGCGATGAAGCTGGTGCCGGTGGGCCAGCTCGCAGGACAGCGGCTGCTGCATGCCCTCGGCGCGAAGATTCCGGCAGTCGTGGCCGCGGCTCGATCCACGCCCGATGACGACGTCGCAAGCTTCGCGCCCGGTCTGGCGCTCGCATCGTCGCGGCACGAAACGCAGTACACGCGGCTGTTCCGATCCTGAGGAGTCGGGCATGAACGTCACACAACCCCTGCGCGTCGGGATCGGCGGACCTGTCGGCTCCGGCAAGACGGCGCTGACGCTTGGTCTCTGCCGGGCGCTCCGCGACCGCTTCCAGCTCGCCGTCGTCACCAACGATATCTATACAGAAGAGGACGCGCAGTTCCTCGTTCGCAACGAGGCGCTCGCCGCGGAGCGGATCATCGGTGTCGAAACCGGCGGCTGTCCGCATACGGCGATCCGCGAGGATGCCTCGATCAATCTCGAGGCGGTCGACCGCCTCGCGCTGCGCTTCGGCAACCTCGACATCGTGTTCGTCGAGAGCGGCGGCGATAACCTCGCCGCGACGTTCTCACCGGAGCTGTCGGATCTCACGCTCTACGTAATCGACGTCGCCGCGGGCGACAAGATCCCGCGCAAGGGCGGTCCCGGGATCACGCGCTCCGACCTGCTCGTGATCAACAAGATCGATCTCGCGCCGATGGTGGGCGCATCGCTCGAGGTGATGGAGCGGGACGCCCGCAGGATGCGCGGCGAGCGCCCGTTCGTATTCACCAACCTCAAGTCCGGGCAGGGACTCGACGCTGTCGTGCGCTTCGTCGTCGAGCGCGGGATGGTCGGCACGGAGGCCGCCTGAGAGCACCCCCTGCGTGTCCACATTGGTGCGCTTGCCATTGAAGCGCACCGGTTTGGGACGTCGATCCTGGTCGCACCATCGCGCGAAAGTCGCGCGGTTCTCGTAACAGGCTGAATTCCCTGTGTTCGTGCGCGCTGCCTGCGCATGGCATGGATTGTGCGGTGCATCATCGACGAGTTTCCGGCAAGTGCGGTTGCAGCGGCGGCTCGCGGACGATGGGCGCAATCATTCCGAAACTGAATACGGGGATCTCCATGCAACGCAGAAACTTCATCCGGGCAACGCTCTCGGCAACGCTCGCGGTCGCCGGCATTACGATGGGCTTTGCCGCACAAGCCGCCGACACGATCAAGGTCGGTGTGCTGCACTCACTGTCGGGAACGATGGCGATCAGCGAGACGGTCCTCAAGGACGTCGCAATGATGACCATCGACGAGATCAACGCGCAGGGCGGCGTGATGGGCAAGAAGGTCGAGGTGGTCGTCGTCGACCCGGCGTCCAACTGGCCGCTGTTCGCCGAGAAGGCGCGCCAGCTGATCTCGCAGGACAAGGTCGCCGCCGTGTTCGGCTGCTGGACCTCGGTGTCGCGCAAGTCGGTACTGCCGGTGTTCGAGGAGCTGAACGGATTGCTCTACTACCCGGTGCAGTACGAAGGCGAGGAGCTCTCGAAGAACGTCTTCTACACCGGAGCCGCGCCGAATCAGCAGGCCATTCCGGCCGTTGAGTACCTGATGAGCAAGGAAGGCGGCGGTGCCAAGCGCTGGGTGCTGCTCGGCACCGATTACGTCTATCCGCGCACGACGAACAAGATCCTCCGCGCGTACCTGAAGTCGAAGGGCGTGGCCGACAAAGACATCATGGAGACGTACACGCCGTTCGGGCATTCCGACTATCAGACGATCGTCGCCGACATCAAGAAGTTCTCTGCAGGCGGCAAGACCGCCGTGGTGTCGACGATCAATGGCGACTCGAACGTCCCGTTCTACAAGGAGCTCGGTAACGCCGGCCTCAAGGCGACCGATGTTCCCGTCGTGGCGTTTTCGGTCGGTGAGGAAGAGCTCCGCGGCGTGGACACCAAGCCGTTGGTCGGTCACCTTGCGGCCTGGAATTACTTCATGTCCGTCAAGAATCCATCCAACGAGAGCTTCAAGAAGAAGTGGGCCGAGTACGCGAAGGCCAAGAAGCTCCCGGGCGCCGACAAGCCCCTGACAAACGACCCGATGGAGGCCACCTACATCGGAATCCACATGTGGAAGCAGGCGGTGGAGAAAGCCAAGTCGACGGACACCGACAAGGTCGTCGCCGCGATGGCCGGCCAGAAGTTCAATGCACCCGATGGGTTCGACGTCAAGATGGACGAGAAGAATCACCATCTGTGGAAACCGGTGATGATCGGCGAGGTGCAGGGAAACGGCCAGTTCAACGTCGTGTGGAAGACGTCGGGACCGGTTCGCGCACAGCCGTGGAGCCAGTACATCGAGGGTAACGAGAAGAAGAAGGACGAGCCCGAGAAGATGTAGGGGCGAATAACCGCAGCACGCGCCGCGGGCGGTAGCTCCGATCACTGGCTGCCGCCCGCGTCGCATTTGAAAGGCCGATGTGTCCCTCACCTGCTGGCACCGTGCGCTTCTCATGATCCGTGTTGGGATCGCAGCCATCCTCTCCGTCCTCGCGGCCGAAGCCTTCGCCATCGCGTTGCCGCCGGCGCTCGCGCACGACCTCGCTCAAGGCGAGAACGACGACAAAGTCCGCGCGATCGGCGCGCTCGCGGCAGAGGGCGATGCCGACGCGCTTGCGATGCTGCAGGCATTGGCCGACGGCGAAGTCCAGATTGCGGGCGAGCGGCTTCTCTGGGTCAAGAATGGCAAAGCTACGGACGTCGTGACCGGCAAGGAGGTCACGCCACTGCCGGATTCGCGCGACGACCTGGTGCTCAACAACCGCGTACGTCGCGAGCTTGCGACCGCGATCTCCACGCTGAAGCTTGCCGCGTCGGATCCGCAGGTCCGCCTCGCTGCTGCGAAGGAGCTGCAGGGCAATGCCGACGAGGCGACGCTGCCCGCGATCGAGCGGGCGCTCGCGCGCGAGCAGAACGCGGAGGTCAAGACGCTCCTCGAGCTTACGCAGGCCGCGATCCGGCTTTCAAGCAGCGACAAGGCCGTGCGGATCGCAGCCATCCGGGCGCTCGCCGAGAGCCGCGATCCCAACACCAAGATGCTCCTCCTGCCGCTGCTCGAGAGAAAAGGCGCCGACTTCGCCGAGCCCGACGCCGACGTGCGCGCCGAGGCCGACCGGACGGTTCGGGCGATCGACCGCCGCCTCGCCGTGGGCGAGACGATCGGCCTCGTCTTCAGCGGCGTGAGCCTGGGCAGCATCCTGCTGCTCGCGGCACTCGGCCTCGCGATCACTTACGGACTCATGGGCGTCATCAACATGGCGCACGGCGAGCTCATCATGATTGGGGCGTACGCGACGTACGTCGTGCAGAACGCGTTCCGCGCGTACTTGCCGCAGGCCTTCGACGTCTACCTGGTCGCGGCGATCCCGGTGGCATTCGCGGCTTCGGCGGTGGTGGGCATGGCGCTCGAGCGCAGTGTGATCCGCTTCCTCTATGGCCGCCCGCTCGAGACGCTGCTCGCGACCTGGGGCATCAGCCTGATCCTGATCCAGGCGACGCGGAGCGTGTTCGGCGCCCAGAACGTGCAGGTCGAGAATCCGTCGTGGATGTCAGGCGGCATCGAGGTCCTGCCGAACCTCGTGCTGCCGTGGAACCGGATCGTGATCATTGCGTTTGCCGCCGCTGTCGTGACGTTGATCTGGCTCCTCCTGAACCGGACGCGGCTCGGCCTCTTCATCCGCGGCGTCACGCAGAACCGGGGAATGGCGGGCGCGCTCGGCGTGCCGACGAATCGCGTGGACATGTACGCGTTCGGACTTGGATCCGGCGTCGCGGGGCTTGCGGGCTGCGCGCTTTCACAGATCGGCAACGTCGGGCCCGAACTCGGACAAGGCTACATCGTCGACTCGTTCATGGTCGTCGTGCTGGGCGGGGTCGGTCAGCTCGCCGGAACCGTGTACGCCGCGCTGGGCCTCGGGATCGTCAACAAGCTGCTGGAAGCATGGTCCGGTGCCGTGCTCGCGAAGATCGCGGTCCTGGTGTTCATCATCGTCTTCATCCAGAAGCGGCCGCAGGGGATGTTCGCCCTCAGGGGTCGAATGGCGGACGGTTGAATTTGAACGCGCCGCTCCCCGTAGAGCTCTGGGCTCAGGTGAAGGCGCCGCCGCGCCCGGTGTTGACACGGGCCGGGTGGATCGCGCTCATGATCGCCGCCTACGTCGTGTTCGTCATGGTGCCTGCAGCGTACCTTTACCTGCCCGCGACGCATCCGCTGCACCTCTCGGATTACTTCGTCACGCTCGTCGGCAAGATCATGTGCTACGCGATCGTGGCGCTCGCACTGGACCTGATCTGGGGTTACGCCGGCATCCTGTCGCTCGGGCACGGGCTGTTCTTCGCGCTCGGTGGCTACGCGATGGGGATGTACCTGATGCGCTCGATCGGTCACGACGGCGTCTATCACAGCGACCTCCCGGATTTCATGGTGTTCCTCGACTGGAAGGCGTATCCGTGGTACTGGAGCTTCACCGACCACTTCTGGTACGCGGCGCTGCTGGTCGTGCTCGTGCCGGGCCTGCTCGCCTTCGTGTTCGGCTTCTTCGCCTTCCGTTCGCGGATCAAGGGTGTCTACTTCTCGATCATCACGCAGGCGCTCACGTACGCGTTCATGCTGCTCTTCTTCCGCAACGACACGGGCTTCGGCGGCAACAACGGCTTCACGGACTTCAAGCGCATCCTGGGCTACCCGATCGCGGCGCCCGGCACGCGCGCGGCGCTCTTCATGGCGAGCGGCGCGGTGCTCCTCGCGTCGCTGCTCCTGTGCCGCTTCATCGTCACCTCGCGGCTCGGGCGCGTGCTGACCGCGATCCGGGACGCGGAGAGCCGCGCCATGTTCATCGGCTACAACCCGGTGTCGTACAAGCTCTTCGTCTTCACGCTGTCGGCCGTGCTGTGCGGGATCGCCGGAGCCCTCTACGTGCCGCAGGTGGGCATCATCAATCCGGGCGAAATGTCGCCCGCGAATTCGATCGAGATCGCGATCTGGACCGCGGTCGGCGGCCGCGGCACGTTGCTGGGACCGATCGCCGGCGCCTTTGTCGTCAACGGCGCGAAGAGCTGGTTCACGCAGGCGTTTCCGGAATTCTGGCTGTTCTTCCTGGGGCTTCTCTTCATTGTCGTCACACTGTTCCTGCCGCAGGGTGTGATCGGACTTCTGCGCCGGCCGCGACGCCGCGTTGCGCGATGACCGCGGTTCGCTCCGCCGAGATAGGTTCCAGCCGCCTCGACCAGGCGGGCATGCGTGCCGCGATCGCCGCCGTCGACACGACGCACGGGCCGATCCTCTACCTCGATGGCATCACCGTCAGCTTCGACGGCTTCCGGGCGCTGAACGACCTTACGCTGACGATCGACGACGGCGAGCTCCGCTGCATCATCGGCCCCAACGGCGCGGGCAAGACGACGATGATGGACGTGATCACCGGGAAGACGCGACCCGACGCGGGCTCGGCGTTCTTTGGCCAGACGATCGACCTGACGGCGATGACGGAGCCGCAGATCGCGCACGCCGGCATCGGCCGCAAGTTCCAGAAGCCGACCGTGTTCGAGCGCCACACGGTGTTCGAGAACCTCGAGCTTGCGATGAAGGCCGACAAAAGGGTTCGCCGTACGCTTCGCGCGAAGCTTTCTCCCGTCGAGCTCGAGCGGATCGGGGAGACACTCGCGCTGATCGGGCTCATCGACGCGACCGACCGCATCGCGGGACTTCTGTCCCACGGCCAGAAGCAGTGGCTCGAGATCGGCATGCTGCTGATGCAGGAGCCGCGGCTCCTGCTGCTCGACGAACCCGTGGCCGGAATGACCGACGAGGAGACGATTCGCACGGCGGAGCTGTGCCAGACGCTCGCGGGCCGTCATTCCGTCGTCGTCGTCGAGCACGACATGGACTTCATCGCGCGGATCGCGCGCAAGGTCACCGTGCTGCACGAAGGCAGCGTGCTCGCGGAAGGCCCGATGGACGTCGTGCAGGCCGACCCGCGCGTGATCGAGGTGTACCTGGGCCGCTGATCGTGTTGACTGTCTCCGCACTCAACCAGTACTACGGCGGCAGCCACACGCTGCGCGATGTCGCGTTCGAAGCGCCGTCGGGTGCGGTCACCGCAATCCTCGGTCGCAACGGCGTCGGCAAGACGACGCTGCTCCGCTGCCTCGCCGGCCTCCTCGCAGCTCGCTCCGGCACAATCTGCTTCGAGGGGACCGACGTGACGAGGCTGCCGCCGCACGAGCGGGCGCGGCTGGGCCTGGGCTATGTGCCGCAGGGGCGCGAGATCTTCCCGCGTCTCACTGTGCTCGAGAACCTGCGGCTCGGACTCGCGACGCGGCCCGCGCGATCGGCGATTCCGGGCCGCGTCTTCGAGATGTTCCCCGTGTTGAAGGACATGCTGCACCGGCGGGGCGGCGATCTCTCCGGCGGCCAGCAGCAGCAGCTTGCCATTGGCCGCGCGCTCGCGATGGAGCCCAGGCTCCTCGTGCTGGACGAGCCGACCGAAGGCATCCAACCGTCGATCATCAAGGATATCGAGCGGGCGATCCGCACTCTCGCGGCCGAAGGCAGGATGGCGATCCTGCTGGTCGAGCAGTACTACGACTTCGCGCGCTCGCTCGCCGACCGCTATGTCGTCCTCTCCCGCGGCGAAGTAGTCAAGGCGGGGAGGGGCTCGGACATGGACGCCGACGGCGTCCGCGCCTGCCTGACCGTCTAGCGCCCCGGCACAGGGCGGCGAGCGCCAGCCGATTGATCAGGATCAAGGCCGGTGCTTTGGTCAACGTACACCTGATCGGCCCGACGGACGGCGCAGTAACGGCGGGTGATCCTGCGCGCAACTAGAATCCGGGCGTCGAGCACCTATTGACGTCGTGATCCGCCGACGCGTTTGCGCTGTACAACTCTCACCTCCGGGTGTGCTCCTCGTTGCTGCGTTCATAGGAGCGAGGTTGCGCGCGGCTCACTAAAGGCGCGTCGTTGGCATGTACAACTCGCGGCAAGTCGCTCGCAATTTGCAGAGTGCGAGCTGCAATGACACCGGCATAAACGTCCCGTGGCCACGCGCTTGTGTGCAACATGCGGAATTTTCTGCAGAAAGAGTGTCGACGATTCTGACAATTCGCGCTTGACATCAACACCGACGATGGTACTAATGCACACCAGTCCTGTACTTGCCGCGCGGACGCAGGCTCGTCCGCGTCGGGAAACCCGGTTTCGCAAACAAGAAGTAGGGGGATTCAGCATGATCAGCATCCGCAATTGGTTCTATCTTGTCCTCGCAGCGACGCTCACGGCGTTCGCGCTTCCCGCCTCCGCGGACAGTGGCGACAAATTCAGTGCTGTAATGTCGCCCACGTCGCCCCCAGCGCAGGCCGGGCCCATTACATTCACGGCCACGATGAAGAACCTGGCCAAGTTCGACTACCTCAAGTCGTACACAATCACGGTGCCCGCGGGGCTGACGATCAACGGGACGCCGACCGCGTCGTCGGGCAGCGTTTCGGTATCTGGCCAGGTGGTGTCCGTCAGTGGGACCCTGGTGCCGTACACCAAGACGACCCAGTTGACGATCAAGGCGACTCCTGCGTCAAGCCTCGGTTGCAGCCCCAGTGCGTTGCTCTGGGGCGCGACCGCGAAGGGAGGATTGATCGTAAGCAACGAGGTCTTCACGCTCGATTCGAGTTCGGTGCTGCAGACGACCGTCACGCCGCTGTGCTACACGCTCACCTACGGTGCGGGGTCGGGCGGCTCGATCATCGGCACGACGCCGCAGACCGTGAGCCCAGGTGGATCGGGCAGCCCGGTGACGGCGCAGGCCAACCCGCTCTACACCTTTGTCAGCTGGAGCGACGGTTCGACGACGAATCCGCGCACGGACACCAACGTGACGGGCAACATCAACGTCACGGCGAGCTTCGTGGCCAACACGCTGACGATCACCACACAGCCGACAAGCGCCGCGGTCAACGTACCGTTCACGGTGATTGTCGCCACGAGCCCCGGGGCGCCGACGGTTTCGATGACCTCGACTTGCGGGGCGACGAATGCGGCTCCGCCCACCACTTCCGGGAATTCGACCACGTTCTCGCTGTCGATCGCGACCGCGGGCGACTGTACGCTCACGTTCTCCGCGACGAATTACCCGTCGGCGCCGTTGAGCCTGAAGGTGCTTGCGGCCCAAGTAGCCACTTGCGGCTCTTCGGATCCGTCCGTCCCGCCACCCCCCGACGCCCAGTTCAGCGCATCGGCGGTCTGCGGTGCCGGCAGCGTCAATGTGACCGGCTTTGCGGCGGGCTTCCGCGGTCCGAACAAGCCTTCGACTTCGGCGTGCGCGCCGCTCAACTTCTCGCTGACCAACAACATTTGCAATACGGTCACCCAGCAAGATGCGAACGGCAAGGCGATACCACCGAACGCCATCAGCTTGGTCTGGGATCAGGCTACGCAAAAGGTGGCATTTACCTACACGGCCACCTGGAAGGCTGAGTATGTCAACCCGGCGACCGGTCTCCCGTTCTCGCAAAAGACGAAATACTGCATCGGCACGTCGCTGTCCGCGCCCTGCGGCGACGTCAACGATCCGAACGATCCGAATCGGGTGCCTCTGAAAGCTTGCATCAGTCCGGAGGTCGCGGCCACGTCGATACCGACAGGTGAGCCGGCGTGTATCGTGGAGGAGGATTGGGTGACCGTGCCGCAGTCGGAGTGCGCCGGCCTGCCCTTGCCGACCGGTGCGACGGGCACACCGGCATGCATCCGGGCGACGACGATTCACATCGACGCTGTTGATCCGCCGATCATCCGCGGCTGACGCGAGTTCGTCCTCGCAGTATCGAAAAGCGGCCCTCGAGGCCGCTTTTCGTTTCTGCCGCTGGATTCAGCCGATCGCTGGGAGCGGCAGGCAGCGCGCGGATCTTGAGCTTCGCGATCGCCGCGCGGCTCTCGTCGACGACCTCCTGCGGCGGCTCGACGCCCTCGAGGCGGTCGAGCTCGATCAGCGCGTTCAGCGTCAGCGCGATCTCGAAGCGTTCCTTGCGCTCGCGGGCGACCGCGAGGCTCGTCTCGAACGCGTCGCGGGCGCCCCACGGGTCGGCCCTGCATCAGCATCGCGTAGCCGCGGATGCGGTTGAGCAGCGGCGTCAGCCGCGCGATCGCCCCGGACGAATCCGGCTTGGCGAGTATCTCGTCGGCCAGCGCGAGCGCGGCGTCGGGTTCGCCCTTGAGCAGGTGGCACTCGGCGAGCCGCGCGTCGATGTCCAGCACCTCGTGCTCGGCGCCGACGTCGGTCAGCAGTGTCCTCGCCTCGGCGAACCGCGAGCGCGCCTCGTCGACCTTGTTGCCGCGCAGCGAGACGCGGCCCAGCATCCAGATGCAGTAGCCGAGGAAGTAGTGATACTCCGACGCCTTCCATACCGGCACGGTCTTCTGCAACGTCAACTCGGCCTCGGCGAGCTCGCCACGGTCGCTCAGGATCTCGGCAATGCCCAACGAGGCGACGGCCGCGTTGAGCAGGTCGCCGACCCTGACCAGCTCGTCGCGGCCACGCTCGAAGTACGCCATCGCGTCGTCCCAGCGGCCGTCCCAGTAGCATGCGGAGCCGAGGTTGGACAGGATGCTCGCCTGACGGACGCGATTGCCGGAGCGCCGATAGGCCTCGAGCGCCTTCAGCATCAGCGCCTCGCCGCCTTCCTTGCCGAGCACGCTGTAGCCCCAGCCCATCACCATGTACGCGTCGCCGGTGACTTCGGGATCGTCCACCTCCTCGGCTTCGCGCGCTCCCTGCTCGGCCCACTTGAGCGCGTCCTCCGTGCGGCCCTGCGCCTGCAGCACCGTGGCGTACCAGACGCTGGCCGCTGCGTTCTGCCGGGCGGCTTCGAGTCCCTCGCACGCCTTCGAGCGCCTCGCGGGCGCGCTCGACCCAGCGCAGCGCCTCCGGGTAACGGCCGAGCTTCTCCTCGACGCGCGAGAGCTTGAGCAGCAGTTCGGCCTCGAGCAGCCGCTCGCCCGCGACCCGGCTTTGCGCGGCGGTGTACGCGTCGAGCGCCTTGCGGTACTCCCCTGCCTTGTACCATGCGTCGCCGAGCGCTTCCTGCGTGCGCCCGATCTCGAGCTTCGGCAGATCGGGAAGCTTGACGCCCGCCTCGAGCGCGCGCGCATAGAGTCCCGGCGGCTTCGACGTAGGCATAGACACCTTCCGCGCGCTTTGCGGCAGCCGTGGCGTATCGCCAAGCCGGATCGATACTCGCCGGCCTCGAAGTAGTGCAGGGACAGCATGTGCCCCCGGCCTCCTCCGGGAAATCCAGTCTCCTCTTCGATCCGCGCCGCGACCGCCGCGTGAAGCTGTCGCCGAAGCTTGAACGGCAGCCCCTGCGTAGGCCGAGTCGCGCAGCAGTGTCTGGCGAAACCGCAGATACCCGTCGGCCTCCTCGTCGAAGAGATCGCGCAGCTTGTCCAGCGCCGTGGCATCGGGCGCCGGGCCGTCCTCCTCGGTATAGAGCCACGACAACATCCGCGGGTGGAACGTGAGGCCGAACACCGCGACGCGACGGACAAGCGCGCGATCCTCCGGCGCCAGCGTGTCGATCTGCGTCATCGTGGCCGCTTCCGCGGACTCGGGCAGGTCCGCGACGCCGCCGGATTCGATCGCCGAGCGCACGAGGTCGCGCAGGAACTGCGGATTGCCGCCCGATCGCGTCGCGACGACGTCGAGAACGTGCGGCGGAAGTGGACTCTGCTGCGGTCGCCAGCTGGGCCAGCCGCAGCGCATCCTGCGGCGCAAGCGGCTTCAGTTCGACGCGAATCACCTCGGGCATCTCGCGCGCCTCGAATCCGGTGCCTGAAGCGCGGCGCCCGACGGCGAACAGCCACGACCGCGTGGCGAGCCCGCCCATCAGGTGCGCCAGGAGTTCGGCCGACGCCTCGTCCATGTGGTGCACGTCGTCGATCTCGACGCAGCAGCTTGTCGGGCACCACGGCCTCGAGGAATCGGGCCACGGTCTCGTGCAGCTTCGCGCGGCGGTTGCTCTCCGCCAGCAATTCGACTTCGGGTGTCGCCGCGATCTCGACATCGAACACGGCCGCGAGCAGCGGCAGCCACGGCGCGAGGTCGGGCGCCTTGGTCGCCACCTCCGCGCGGATCCGCTCCACGATGGCCGCGTCGGGCGTTGTCGCGGCCGAACCCGAGCATCTCGCGCAGCAGCTCGCGCCACACGACATACGGGATCGACGACGTGTACGCCTCGCAGGTGGCGTGCAGCTTGTTGAACCCTGCTGCTGCGTCGCGCAGCGCCTCGAGCAGCCGAGTCTTGCCGATCCCGGCGTCGCCGATGACTTCGATCAGGCGGCCCGCTCCCGAGCGCGCGCTGGTGAACGCCTTGCGGATCACGCCGAGCTCGGCATTGCGTCCGGTAAGCGGCAGCCGCTGCTGCGTCACCTGCCGCGTCGCGCGAGCCTTCGGCGGCGCCCGACCGACCACGCCTGCACGGGCTCGGCCTTGCCCTTCACCGCGAATGGCTCGAGCTTGGTCGTCGCGAACAGCGTGTTGGAACGGTCCAGCACGTCGGCGGTCGCGTAGATCTCTGCCGGCGCCGCGGCTCCGCCTGCGCCATCAACCGTGCCGCGAGGTTCACCGCGTCGCCCATGACCGTGTACGTGCGTCGGTAGGTAGGACCGATGTCGCCGGCGAACACGGCGCCACGGTTCACGCCGATGTGGATAGGAAGCGGCAGGCTGCTCTCCACGATCGCGCGCAGCGCGAGCAGCATGCGCTCCTCGTCGTCGCCGGTGACCTTCGGCGCGCCGGCGGTCAGGATCAGCTTGCCGCCGTCGATGTCGACGTCGGAGGCGAGGAACGCGACGTCCTGCGCCTCGGCGGCGCGCTCGACGATCGTCAGCAGCTGCTGAAGCGCGCTCGGCCGCGACTGTCCTTCCCTTGGGTCTCGATCAGCGCGTCGGTGCCGCCGTAGCGGATGAACGCCATCGTGACGGGACGATGCTCGGGCTACGGCGCCCGCCAGCACGCAGGTGCTCGCGCACGGCCGTTGGCAGGCAGCGCGGCTCACCGCCTCGGCCGCCAGTCTTCGGGCGCGGGCGCAGCGGCATCTTCTCGAACGTTCCCGGCGGCTCGCGTTGGAGCAGCCGACCCGGATGCCTTCGGGTCACCGAGGCACTCGCCCGGAGAGCGCGGCCGCCGTTTCGGCGCTCACGAGGATCTCGTCCGGCGCTGGCCGCGTGCTCCATCGTGACCAGCCGGCTCCAGGCGGGTCCCGTCGTCAGCAGTTCGAGATGCGAAGTCGCCGACCGCGAAGAAATGGAAACGTCCCGAATGCACGCCCTGCGCCATCCGCAGCGTGACCTGCGCATCGGGAAGCTCGATACGTCCGACCTCGCCGCAGAACCGAGCGCATCAGCACCGTGGCGCGCGCACGCGCGCGCCGCGTGGCTGTCGCCATCGAACCAGAGGAGGAGCGCGTCGCCGCCGAACTTGAGCAGGCTGCCGCCGTTTTCGTAGGCGACGGCGAGCATCGACTCGAACACCTGTCCGATCACGTCGGTGATCTGCTCGGCGCCCTCGCGCCCCTTTTGCGCGAGCAGCTCGGACAGCTGCGTGAATCCCGAGACGTCGACGAACGCGGCCGTGCCGTCGACCTCCCATGCGCGGACGTCGGGATCGTCGACGAGGTGCTGCTGCAGGATGCGCGCGACGTAACGGCTCACCCGCTCGGCGGCTCCCGCCGGCGCCGGGGCCGTTGCGACGGGTTCCGATGAGTCAGCGCGTTCGCTCACGTGCGGGCGAGGAGGGAGGGAGGTACGTGTCGAGCACGCGCGGGTACCCGCGGTCGCTGCCCAACCGGTGAGTCTACTCGATCATCTCGATCGGGCGCGGCGTCAGAACGCGCCGCGCCCGCCCAAGTTTCCGGGCGGAGGTGGCCGGCGGACACGCTAGCCAAGCACTTCGCCGATCCGCTTTCGGCGCTCGAGCTCCGACTCGAACTCCTGCAGTTCCGGGCCGAGCGCATCGCGCGCGGAGATCATGCCGACCGGCTTGCCGTGACTCACGACCGGCACGTGCCGGTACCCGCCGTCGTACATCATCAGGAGCGCGAGGCCGACCGGCTTGTCCGGCGACGATCGTCTGCGGATGCGCGGTCATCACCTCGGCGAGCGTCACCGTCTTCGCGTCGCGGCCCTCGGCCATCACGCGGTAGAGCGCATCGCGCTCGGTGAAGATTCCGACGAGATGGCCGGCGTCGACGACCATGATCGCGCCGACCTTGCGGTCGCCGCATCTGTCGCGCGGCTTCGAGCACGGACATGCGTGGCGGGCGCGGTGAGGATCTTCCGCTTGGCGATGACGCTGCTGATCGGACGCTGCGGCATGGATCCTCCTGTCGCGGAGCGAGTGCGACGGGATCCGCCGGCTCTACTGCCAGAGATCGACGGTCTCGCCTGCAGCGCAGGCGCTCGGCGCGCGCCTGGATGAAGCGCTGGAACGACGGCTCCGTCTTGTAGGCGCCGCTCGAAACGTAATCGAGCGCCGAGGCGACGTGGAACGGCCGCAGATAGGCGTCGATCCGGAATACCTCGCGGCCGCCCGCGTCGAAAAACACGATCGCGGGCGTGTAAGTCACGCGGAGATCGCGCGCCCAGGCGTCGGCCTTGACCTTGGCGCCGTCGGGCGCGACGAGCTCGGTGCGTACGCCGAGGCCGAACCGCGCGACATCGAAGGGCTTGAGCGCAGCCTGCACCTCGGGGCGTTGCAACGTGACGCTGTGGAGCTCGTCGCACGGCGCGCAATACGGGGTCTCGAACACGACAGCCAGCGGCTTGCCGCCTGGGCGCCGCGACAGATCGTAGGGGGGCTCGCATGAAGAACGGCTCGTCGGCGAGCGACGCATGCGCGGGCTCGGGCGCACGGCGCGCGAGATAGGCGGCGAGCGACTCGCGCTTATCGTCCTTCGCGGCAACGTAGTCGAGCGCCGCGTCGAACGTGTGCGGCGGGTCAGTACCCGTTGAGGCGCGCGGCGACGTTTCCCTGCTCGTCGAGGAACAGGAGCGTCGGCGTGAACTGGACGTCGAGGTGCGCGCGCAAGCGCTTTCTCGGTTCGCTTCCGCCCATCGAGCCAGACCGTTTCGCGGTCGCCCCAGATGTTGAGCGCGATCGCGACGAACTTGCCCCGCATCTTGTCGACGATCGCGCGCTGCGAGAAGTTCGTCACCATGAGCTCGCGGCAGTACGGACAGCCGTCCTGGCCGAAATAGACCATCACCCGCCGGCCGTCCTTGGCGGCGTCGGCGACGTCGTCACGGAAATCGAGGAACGACTCGCTGAACCACGCGGGAATGTCGATCGCATACGGTGAGGGGTCCTGCGCGCGCGCGCCGACTGCGAGTGCAGCGAGCCCAGCGGCGGCGATGGTCAGGACGCGACGCAACCTCATCACGGAGGAAGCGTGTCCGGCGCGCCCGCCACGGACACCGCGGATACCGCGGCACCCAACGCCGCAAGTAGGTCGGTGGGCACTGGAAACACGATCGTCGAAGCTCCTGTCGCCGGCGATGTTGCCCAACGTCTGCAGGTAGCGGAGCTGCATCGCCTGCGGCTGCCGCGCGAGCATCTGCGCCGCCTCGAGGAGCTTCTCCGCCGCCTGCTGCTCGCCTTCGGCGTGGATGATCTTGGCCCGCCGCTCGCGCTCGGCTTCGGCTTGGCGCGCGATCGCGCGGATCATTGACTCGTTCAGGTCGACCTGCTTGATCTCGACCATCGACACCTTGATGCCCCAGGCGTCGGTGTGGGCGTCGAGCACGCGCTGGATGTCGAGGTTCAGCCGCTCGCGCTCCGACAGGAGCTCGTCGAGCGCGTGCTTGCCCAGGACCGAGCGCAGCGTCGTCTGCGCGAGCTGGCTCGTCGCCGCGAGGAACTGCGCGACCTGGATCACCGCCTTCTCGGGATCGACGACGCGGAAGTAGACGACCGCGTTGACCTTGACCGACACGTTGTCGCGGGTGATGAGGTCCTGTGGAGGCACGTCCAGCACGACCGTGCGCAGATCGATGCGCACCATCTGCTGAATGCCCGGCACGATGACGACAAGCCCGGGCCCCTTCACTCGCCAGAAACGGCCCAGCAGGAAGACGACCCCGCGCTCGTACTCGCGCAGCACGCGCAACGCCGAGACGATCAGGATTACGACAGCGAGGACGACGATGCCTCCGAATCCGAGGCCGAGCATGGTCAGGCTCCTTTCTCGTTCGTGTCGGCGGGAACGACAGTGAGCACGAGACCATCGCGGCCGGTCACCCGCACCGGCTGGCCCCGCTTGAGCGGCACCGCGGACCGCACGCGCCATTGTTCGCTCTGGACCCGCGCCCAGCCGTCGCCGGCGAAATCGTCGAGGACGAGTCCGCCGCTGCCGAGGAGCGCCTCGCTTCCGGAAACGACCGGCCGTCGCCGCGCCTTCAGGGCGGCGCCGGAGACGAAGAAGATGAACGCACCGGTGAACAGAGTCAGCGCCGCGATCAAAGACCACGGGATGCCGAACGCCGGAACGTCGGTGTCGATCAGCAGCACGGCGCCGATGACGAACGCGATGATCCCACCCACCCCGAGCGCGCCGAAGCTCCCGATGAAGACCTCGGCGACCATGAAGCCGATTCCGAGCAGGAGCAGGCCCAGGCCCGCGTAGTTGACGGGCAGCATGTGCAGCGCGAAAAGGCCGAGCAGGAGGGCGATCGCGCCGACGACGCCCGGCAGGACGAAGCCCGGATTGGAGAATTCGAAGAAGAGTCCGTAGACGCCGATCATCATCAGGATCAGCGCGACGCTCGGATTGGTGATGACGCTCAGAAGCCGGTTGCGCCAGTCGGGCGCGAACGTGACGACGTCCGCACCGCGCGTCGCGAGCGCGACATCGGTCGCGGTGGCTGTCGTCACCTTGCGTCCGTCGAGCTTCGCGAGCAGGTCGGGGACGTCGCGCGCCTCGACGTCGATCACGTGCTGCGCGAGCGCCTCGTCGGCCGAAAGGCTCACGGCCTCGCGTACCGCGCGTTCGCCCCATTCGGCATTGCGGCCGCGCAGCTGCGCGAGCCCGCGCATGTAGGCGGCGGCATCGTGGACCTGCTTCCGCGCGAGCGTGGCGGCATCGTCGCCCGGCGGCGGGGACTCCTGTTTGTCGGTTGCCGGCTCCTTCCCCGTCTTCGGCGGCGCGGGCGGCGACGAACCGGGCATCCCGACGTTGATCGGCGTCGCGGCGCCGAGATTCGTGCCCGGCGCCATCGCAGCGATGTGACTCGCGTAGAGGATATACGTACCCGCGCTGGCGGCACGCGCGCCCGAGGGCGCAACGAACGTAGCGACGGGCACGGGCGAGGCCAGGATCGCCTTGATGATCTCGCGCATCGACGTGTCGAGGCCGCCCGGCGTATCGATCTGCAGCACCGCGAGCTGCGCGCCGTCGGCGGCCGCGCGGGCGAGACCGCGTTCGATGAAATCGGAGCTCGCCGGTCCGATCACACCGGTGACCGGCATCACCATCACCGTCGGCGTCGCGCCGAGGGCGGCGAGCGCGCCGCCGAGCGCGGCCAGGACGACGAGCCGCAGGAACTTCGCCATGCTTCCTCCGGTTCCGCGCGGAACCCGGTGCAGAGTCCGATTATTGCAGAAATCGGACGTGAGCCGCCTCACTTCTTCCGCGGCACCGCCTCCGCATCCACGCCTCGGCGCGCGGCCATCTCGCGCCCGATCGCCGCGAGCATCGGCGCATCGAGCGTCCGGACAGCGAGCGGGAACACATAGGTCTCCTCGCGCTCGATATGCGTGTCATAGGCGACACGGATCCGCTCGACCTCCGCCGGTGACAGGGTGCTGCGGGCGTCAGCGACGATACCCGCGAGCTGCGGCCGCAAGTGCCTCCAGCTCAGATTGAGCGCGACATGGTCGTTTTCAAGCTCGACGATCACGAGCTCGATCTCCCGCGGCGCGATGGCGACGAGCCGCGGAAAGAGACTCGCCTCCTCATCGGCGTGATGGTTGGGGGCGGCGGTGTCGAAATACTTGAGGATCGCGCGCGCCGCAGCCCGCGCGTCGGCATCGCTGCCGTGCTCGGGCAGGTGGCGCTGCAGCCGGTCGAGCGTCGCCAACTCCCGTTCGAGGCGACGGTGGCAGGCGGTCAGCATCGCGAGCGGATCGGTGAAATCCGGCACAGCGGCGTGGGGAAGCGGATTGGCGGCCATCGGGGCGGGACGGGACGGTGCTGCGATTATAGCCATGCGACAAAGTTCTTCCGGGCGATCCGGCGGTCAGTAGGTTTCGACGTGGTAGCGACCTTGCGCACGCAACTCCGGCAGGAGTGCGTCCCAGTCCGCCCCTTCGCTTTGGAACACGTCGCGGAACGCCTGGTCGACACCCTGCTCCATGCCCTTGAGCCCGCAGATGTAGATGTGCGCATTCCCGTCGCGGACGAGACGCACCACGTCGGCGCCGCGCGCGCGGATCCGGTCCTGCACGTACTGCTTGGACACCCCTTCGACGCGCGAGAACGCGAAGTTGATGTCGATGAAATCCTCGGGGAGCTTCTGCAGCGGCCCGAAATACGGCAGCTCGGCTGGGGCGCGAGCGCCGAAGAACAGCATCAGCGTACCCCCCTCCTTCTGCGCGATGCGCCGGCGACGACGCTCGGTCATCGCGCGCATCGGCGCCGATCCGGTTCCCGTGCAGACCATCAGAATGCTCGAGCCCGGGTGGTTGGGCATGAGGAACGACGCGCCGTAGGGCCCGACGACCTTCACCTCGTCGCCCTTCGTCAGATCGCAAAGATAGTTCGACGCCACGCCGTGGACCGCATTGCCGTCGTGATCCTCGGTCACGCGCTTCACGGTAAGCGAGACGTTGTTGTAGCGCGGCCGCTCGCCGTCGCGCGGGCTCGCGATCGAATAGAGACGGACGTGATGCGATCGTCCGCTTGCGTCGTTGCCGGGCGGCACGATCCCGATCGTCTGGCCTTCGAGCACCGGGAAAGCCGTACCGCCGAAGTCGAGCACGATGTGCCGGATGTCGGCGGACGCGCCGTCTTCGGTCAGCGGATGGTTGCCAGTCACCGTGGCGATCGCCGGGCGTGCAAGCGCGTAGAGATTGACGTACGGATGCGCGGCCGACCACGGCGGTGGGACGTCGCCGCCCTGGCCGGCGGTCGCGATCGAGCGGATCTCGGCGACTTCCGCCGGCACCTCGGCGTTGGCCGCGACCGCGGCCGGAATCTCACCCTGCGGCGGCAGCGTGTCCCAGCCGAGCTGCTCGACCAGGGTGTACGGCTTCGTGCGGTCGACCTGCCGCCAGTTGTCGATCGCGCCGGTGGGACAGGGCGAGATGCACTCGTTGCAGGCGTTGCACTTGCCGGCGTCGACGACGTAGTTGCGCGCATCGTGCGTGATCGCGTCGACCGGGCAGGTCTCCTCGCACGTGTTGCAGCGGATGCAGATCTCCGGGTCGATCAGGTGCTGGCGCAGCACTGCGCTCTCGGCCGCCTGAGTCATCGCGATCTCCCGCGTCTCTGGCCTAGCGACAGGCGAAGCTCGAAGCGCTGTCGACATCGCCGCCGACATAGGTGAGCTTGTCCGGATACATGCACAGCGGTCGCGACCGCGGCGGCGCGCCGCCGGAGCTCGCGACGATGGAGGAGGGCGCGATGCCGGATTCGACCCAGCTCACAAGCGTGCCGAAGAGCTGCCCGGGTGCCGGCAGCGGTGGATTCGGCTGCGGACTGCCCGTACTCAATGAACCGATGCCGGCACAGTGGCCCATGCCCGGGACGAGGAACAGCCGTTCGAACTGCTGCACGCCCGCATACCCGCCCGTGGTCGCCGCCACGCGCTCGTAATGCGCAATCGAGCCTTGCACGGGAACGAGCGTATCGGCGAGACCGTGGTACACGATGAGCTTGCCGCCGCGGTCGCGGAATGCGGAAAGGTCGCTGCCCTCGGTGTTGATGCCGCCGAACGCCGCGTCGAGCGCGATGCCTTGCGCAAACGCGTAAGCGTACGAGTTCGGTCCCGCATAACCAAGTGTTCGCCACTTGTCGGCGCCGTTGCCGGTCGCATTCACGAACGTCGGCGTCGCATACGTTGGGTTCTGCAGGTTCAGTGCGAGCTGGTCGGAACCGAGATCGACGGGAATCGTGCCGGTCAGTCCCGCGAGGTCGGTACCCCGCGCCAGTCCATACCAGAGCCGGCTGCCGGTCAGCATGGCATCGGCGCCGCTGTCCACCGCAGGCGGCGGCACGGTGCCATCGGCGGTGGGGCCGTACCAGAACTTGTTCATCGCTCGCGCCTCCGCCGTGGTGAGACAGGCGGGACCCGAGTTCGTGCCGCCGCTGCCAGTGCAAACCACGGCAGGATCGTGGGTCGGGTCATACGCGCAGCTCGCATCGCTCAGGTAGCCGTCGTGTGCGCCAGTCAAGCGGGTGTCGCAGGCGGCGATCGCCGCCCGCCCAGCCGTGGCCTGCTTCGCTGCGGGAACGGGGCCGGCGGTCTCCAGGTTCATGACGATCTGCGGATACATGCCTGCGACGGTGAATCGCGTCCAGCTGATCGCCGGCGCACCGGCGAGTATCCCGTCGAAATCGGCGGGATACGCGAGCGCCTCCGCGATTCCCTGTCGCCCGCCGGTCGAGCAGCCTTCCCAATAGGAGAAGGCCGGGCTCGCGCCGTAGTAAGCGGTGGCGAGCGCGCGGGCCTTCTGCGCCATCTCGTGCACCGCGCGGTGGGCGAAGTCCGTCCACAGCGTTCCGTTGATGGTCCCGTCGGGATTCATCGCGAACGAGCCGGTCGTTCCGGCATGACCCGTGTCCGTAGTAGAGGTCACGGCGCCTTCGCTTCCGGCGACGCCTGCTGCACGCGCGTCGCCGATGACCGCCGTCGACGCAATCGAGGTTCCGCCGGACCAGCCGGCGCCGCCGAAGGCATGGAGCCTGCGATTCCAATGCGTGGGCGTCGGGAGCCAGATCTCGATGCCGATGCCGTCCGATGTCGAGGGTGCGTCCGGGGGCCCCGGATGACCGGGCCCCACGCGGAGCTTCACGAGACAGAGGTCGTCGGTCGCGAGCGGCGGCGCGGGCGACGCGGGGGTTCCGGGCAACGCAAGCGGTTCGCCTTTCGCAAACGCCTTGACCAGCGTCACGGCCGTATTGGCGTCGGGCGCGAAGCGCATCTTCATCGTGTCGTCACAGGCCAGCAAGGCCGGCCCGGGCGGCGCGGGCGTCGCGTTTCCACTACCCCCTCCGCCGCCGCAGCCGCCGAGCAGGAGGACAGTGGCTACGATGGCGAGCGCTCCGGAGTTTCGTCGTCGCACGGCGGCGGTTCAACCGAAGCGGACGTATTCGAACTCGACCGGCTGGTTGTTGATGCCGCGCGGCGGCGGCGCGATCCAGTTCGCGAACTTGCCCGGCTCGGTGACGCGACCCATCAGCGACGCGACGAACGCGCGATCGGATTCGGAGGGCAGCCACGCGTCCTGACGATCCGCCCACACCGCGTCCGGCACGACGTTGCCCGCCGGATCGACGCGCACGGCGGCCAGCGGGCCGATCTTCCGGTTGAACGCCTTGTGCGGCGCGCGGAATTTGAACGCGACGCCGCTCTTCTCGACGATCTTGTTCCAGCGCTCGATGCCGGCCTGCGCGTCCTTGACGTAGTCGTCGCGGAGCTTCTCGTTGAGCGCGTTCAGCGCCGGTGCCTCGACGACGGCGAGCCGGCTGTCGCGGACTTCGAATACCGGGTAGGTCGCGTCGGAGAGCACGTGGTCGTCGCCGATCTTCGTCTCCTCGAAGCGGCCCTTGAGCCCCGTCGAATAGAACGTCGCGGCGTTGGACGAGACGTCGGCGCCGAAGAGGTCCATGGTCACGCTGAAATGGAAATTGAGGTAGCGCTGGATCGTCGGCAGGTCGATCACGCCCAGTGCGCGCAACGCGGCGGGGTCCTCGGTCTTCTGTTGCGCCATCGCCTCGCAGGTCCGCTGGATGATGCGGCCCACGCCCGATTCGCCGACGAACATGTGGTGCGCTTCCTCGGTCAGCATGAAGCGCGTCGTCCGCGCGAGCGGATCGAAGCCCGACTCAGCGAGCGAACAGAGCTGGTACTTGCCGTCGCGGTCGGTGAAATACGTGAACATGAAGAACGACAGCCAGTCCGGCGTCCTCTCGTTGAATGCGCCCAGGATCCGCGGGTTGTCGGCGTCGCCCGAACGGCGCTCGAGCAGCGCCTCGGCTTCCTCGCGTCCGTCGCGCCCGAAATACGCGTGCAGCAGGTAGACCATCGCCCACAGGTGCCGGCCCTCCTCGACGTTGACCTGGAAGAGATTCCGCACATCGTAAAGCGACGGGCAGGTGAGACCGAGATGGCGCTGCTGCTCGACCGAGGCCGGCTCGGTATCGCCCTGGGTTACGATCAGGCGACGCAGGTTCGCGCGATATTCGCCGGGCACTTCCTGCCACGCGGGCTCGCCCTTGTGCGCGCCGAAGTTGACCTTGCGGCCTTCCTCGGCCGGCGAAAGAAAGATGCCCCAGCGGTAGTCGCGCATCTTCACGTAGTCGAAGTGTGCCCAGCCCTTTGGCTCGACGCTGATGGCCGTGCGCAAATAGACGTCGGTGGCCGCCGTCCCTTCGGGCCCCATGTCGCCCCACCAGTTGAGGAATTCCGGCTGCCAATGCTCCAGCGCTCGCTGCAGCGTCTTGTTGCTCGCGAGGTCCACGTTGTTGGGGATCTTCTCGCTGTAGTCGATGCTCATGAAGCTCTCCGGTTCGTCGTCCTCGCGAAGGCGGGGACCCAGTTACTATGACGGGAGCGACGCTGGACTCCCGCGTTCGCGGGAATGACGGTCACACCCGTTCCCAGTTGAATTTGGCCTTGTTGCCGGTTCCGAAGACCTTGAGCGCGCCGGTCTCGCCGACGGCGTTCGGTCGTATGAAGATCCAGTTCTGCCACGCTGACAGCCGGCCGAAGACGCGCGTCTCCATCGTTTCGGCGACGCCGAAACGGAGACTGGCTTCCATGCCGGTGAGGGCATCGGGCGACAGGCTCGCGCGTTCTTCGAGCGCGATGCGGATCTCGTCGGCCCAGTCGAGATCGTCGGGCGCGGCAGTGACGAGCCCGAGCGTCAGCGCTTCGTCGGCATCGAGCGCGCTCCCGATGGTCGCCCTCGCCGCCGCGATCGGCGTCGTTTCCCCATAGAAGCGCGCCGCGACGCGCGAAAGTCCGTTGACCACGGGGTAAGCGCCGAAATTCATCAACGAGAGCGCAATCGTCGGGGCGCGCGTCGCGTCATCCGGCAGCGCGAGCATGTAGCTGCGATCGGCCGCGAGAGCCAGCTCGAGCAGCGTGCCCGCGAAGCACGACCCGGGTTCGACCAGCGCATAGAGCGTGCGCGAGGTCACGTCGAGACGTGCGAGCGTTCGCCGCAGTATTCCGATCGTCTCGCGGACGAACCAGTCGGCCTGGTGCTCCTCGAGCGCGGCATCGGCGGCGAGCACGTGGGCCGCATCGCCCGCGGTCTTGAGCACCCACGTGCCGAGTTCGGGCTCGTTGGTGCGCAGGAGCAGGATCGCGTCGTCGAGCTCGCGGGCCATCGCGAGGGGCCACCACGCAGCACCCTGCGCGTGGACAGCCGCAAGCTCGGCCGGCGGCGCAACTTTGGGCGCCCGCACCGTGAGCGTCGCGACGCGCGCCTTGCGGTCGAAGCGTACGTCGACGTGCTCGTAGCGGATGCCGGCGTCGTCGATCGTCCGCGCGAGCGGGGTGAGCGCGACGCCCGCAGCGCCCGGCGGCCGGTCGCTCTGCGCCGCGAGGGCCAGCGCGCGCTCCTTCACCTTGGCCGCGAACTGCTGCGGCTTCGCGTGATCGTCGATCAGCCGCCATTCCTTCGCCCGCGGCGCGCGCACGCCTTCGACCAGCGTGCAGAAGATGTCGGCGTGATCCCGGCGGACTTTGCGCTTGTCGGTCACGCGGGTGAGGCCGCCCGTCCCCGGCAGCACGCCGAGCAGCGGGACCTCGGGGAGGCTCACCGCCGAGGAGCGGTCATCGATCAGCAGGATCTCGTCGCAGGCGAGGGCGAGCTCGTAGCCGCCGCCAGCGGTGGTGCCGTTGCACGCGGCGACGAACTTGAGCCCGGAGTGGCGGCTCGAGTCCTCGATTCCGTTGCGCGTCTCGTTCGTGAACTTGCAGAAGTTGACCTTCCATGCGTGCGAGCTCTGCCCGAGCATGAAGATGTTGGCCCCCGAGCAGAAGATCCGGTCGCGACTCGACGTGACGATGACACTGCGAACTTCGGGATGCTCGAAGCGGATCCGCTGCAACGCGTCCGCGAGCTCGATGTCGACGCCGAGGTCGTACGAGTTGAGCTTGAGCTTGTAGCCGGGACGGATGCCGCGATCCTCGTCGATGCCGAGCGTGAGCGTCGCGACCGGCCCGTCGAAGCCCAGCTTCCAATGCGCATAGCGGTCCGGGTGTGCATCGTAGGTGACGTAGCGGACGAGGTCGGTGGAGGGAAGAATGGCGGCGCCTTCGCCCATGGGGGTCTCCAAGCGTGATCGGTTCAGGCGGCGACAGCGCCGCGCAGCTTGCGCAGGCTTTGCGCCGGGGTCTCGCCCGTCGTGTCGATCGTGAGATCGGCCTTGCGATAGAGCGGCACGCGCGCCTCGAGGATGCGGGTCAGGTCTTCCATGGCTTCGGCATGGCCCTGCATCGGCCGGAAGTCGCCCTGCGCGACGACCCGCGCCATGTGCTCGTCCGGCGACGCCTTCACCCAGACGGTGTAGCAATTGAGCAGCAAGTGGTTGTAGGTCTCGGATTCGGAAACGATGCCGCCGCCGACCGTCATCACCATGTCCGGATTCGACTCCAGGATGCGCTCGAGGCAGCGGCGCTCGATGCGGCGGTAGCCCGCCTGTCCGTAGAGCAGGAACACTTCCGAGAGGCCGATCCCGGCGTCGCGCTCGATCTCGCGGTCGAGCTCGACGAACGTGCAACCCAGATGCTTGGCGAGCGCAGTGCCGAGCGTCGTCTTGCCCGCGCCGCGCAGTCCGACGAGCGCGATCCGCCGCTTGCGAGCGCCTTCTTCGTGCCCGAATTCGCGCATCAGCCGGAACACGACGTCCTCGAGTCTGTGCTCGGGCAGGTTCTCGAGGAAGCGACGGATCAGCCGCTGCTCGACCGAGTGCTCCTGCGGATCGATGAGCTCGGTCACCGGGACCCCGAGCGCGCGCGCGACGCCGCGCAAAAGGAGCACCGACGCGTTGCCCTCGCCCGCCTCCAGCTGCGCGAGGTAGCGCTCGGAGACACCCGCGTTTTGCGAGAGCCCCTTGCGCGCCATTCCGCGCCGCTCGCGCGCCTCGCGGACGTGCTTGCCCATCGCGAGCAGGAAATCGGCGTCGTCGCCGTCGTGAGATGCTTCAGCGGTCGCAGCAGTGGCGCGGGGATCGGCGGGGGCCATGATTCGCCTGCGATCAACAAGGTACTGCAGGCAATATATTTCATATGGGCGCGGCGCGTCAAGCACTTTATATCTATATCGATTGCGGGGCCGGCAGAGACTCGCGGCCAGCCGTCCGCGCCGCGGTAGCACAGCGCCAGAGAGGAACCGGGACGATCTACTCACATGCTCTATTGTGCTTGACGCCTCGATTGAAGATGATCTAAAGTGCATCCGCCTTCGAGGAGTCCTTATGTCCCAGGACGAATTCGCCCGGCTGATGGGTTCGATTACCGCCCGCATCGAGGGACGCCCCCTCGACGCCGCGCTCGAAACCGAGCTGAACCGTACGCTGCCCCCCGCCGGGCCCGTGGTTCGCTCGGTGATCGAAGCGTGTCGCGACGGCATCGCGGGCGGCTGGATGTGCAATCGCGAGCATGCGGGCATCAGGTACGGGCGCGTCGTGAAGCCGGGGCCGGCGACGCACGGCTACTCGGTCGACGTGGTCGAGATGGACGACATTGCCGGCGGCCACCACCGGCATCCGAACGGCGAGATCGACCTCGTCATGCCGATCGACGAGACTGCCGCGTTCGACGGTCGTGGCGCGGGTTGGCGGGTCTACGGACCCGGCACCGCGCACGTGCCGACAGTCACCGGCGGCAAGGCTTGGGTGCTCTATCTCTTGCCGCAGGGCGCGATCGAGTTCACCAAGGCCTGACGCGATGCCGTCTTTGAGCACCGCCGATCATCGCCTGGCGCCGCCGCAGGTGACGATCCCGCGCGACTACAACGCGGCCCACGACCTGCTCGAGCGCAACCTCGCCGCGGGCCGCGCGAAAAAGATCGCGTACGTCGACGACGCCGGCCGCTACACGTACGGCGAGCTCGCCGAGCGCGTGAACCGATGTGCCCACGCACTCGTCCAACTCGGGATCGCGCGCGAGGAGCGCGTGCTCCTCTGCCTGCTCGACACGATCGACTTTCCGGCAATGTTCCTGGGGGCGATCAAGGCCGGCATCGTGCCGGTCGCGGGCAACACGCTGCTCACGGCCAAGGACTACGACTACATGCTGCGCGACAGCCGCGCGCGTGCGTTGATCGTGTCGGCGCCGCTCTTGCCGACGTTCGCGCCGCTCCTGCCCAAGTTCCCGCACCTGCGTCACGTGATCGTCTCGGGCGGCGAGGCGGGTCCGTATCCCTCGCTCGCGAAGCTCATGGCAGGCGCCGGCCCCGAGTTCGAAGCCGTCGACACCACCTGCGACGACGCCTGCTTCTGGCTCTACTCGTCGGGCTCGACCGGCGCGCCGAAGGGCACGATCCACGTCCAGTCGAGCCTGATCCAGACCGCGGAGCTCTACGCGAAGCCGATCCTCGGAATCCGCGAAGACGACGTCGTCTTCTCCGCCGCCAAGCTTTTTTTCGCGTACGGGTTGGGCAACGGCCTCACGTTCCCGCTGTCGGTCGGCGCCACGACCGTCCTCATGGCCGAGCGCCCGACACCGCAGGCCGTGTTCGCGCGGCTGCGCAAGCACCAGCCGACGATCTTCTACGGCGTACCGACGCTGTTTGCTGCGCTGCTCGCGAGCCCGGAGCTGCCCGCGCGCGGCGAAGTGAAGCTGCGGGTCTGCACGTCCGCGGGCGAGGCGCTGCCCGCCGACATCGGCAAGCGCTGGACGGAGCGCTTCGGCGTCGAGATCCTGGATGGCCTGGGCTCGACCGAGATGCTGCATATCTTCCTGTCGAACCGCCCCGGCCGCGTTCGCTACGGCACGAGCGGGACGCCGGTGCCGGGCTACGAGCTCAGGATCGTCGGCGACGATGGCCGTCCGCTGCCGCCGGGCGCAGTGGGCGAGCTCCAGATCAACGGCCCGACGGCCGCGATGGGCTACTGGAACAATCGCGAGAAAACGCGGGGCACGTTCCAGGGGCCGTGGACGCGCAGCGGCGACAAGTACTCGATCGACGCCGACGGACACTACGTCTATTCGGGACGCAGCGACGACATGCTCAAGGTGGGTGGAATCTACGTCTCTCCGATCGAGGTCGAGGCGGCGCTGATCACGCATCCGGCCGTGCTCGAGGCCGCAGTGATCGGGCGCGAGGACGACGAGCAGTTGACGAAGCCGGTCGCGTACATCGTGCTCAAGGGCGGGGCGCAAGGGTCCGCCGCGCTCGCCGACGAGTTGCGGGCGCACGTCAAGAACCAGCTCGCACCCTACAAGTATCCGCGCTGGATCGAGTTCATCGACGAGCTGCCCAAGACGGCAACAGGTAAAATCCAGCGCTTCAAGCTGCGCGCCAGGGCGGCGGCCTGAGATTCAATCAGAGGAGGGCACCGAAATGAAACCATGGAACCTGCGCCGTTGCGGCGCGGTCGCCGCTGCGTTCGCGGCGGGTGCGCTGCTGGTGGCCGATCCCGCGCTGTCGCAGCAACCGGGCAAGCTCAAGGTCGGATTGATGTTGCCGTACACCGGGACGTACGCCGCGCTGGGAACCGCGATCACCAACGGCTTCAAGCTCGCCGTGGAGGAGAACGGCGGCAAGATCGCCGGCCGCGAGATCGATTACATCGTCGTCGATGACGAGTCCGATCCGGCCAAGGCTCCGGACAACGCGAACAAGCTCATCAAGCGCGACAACGTCGACGTGATCGTCGGCACCGTGCACTCGGGCGTTGCGCTGGCGATGGCCAAGGTCGCCCGCGACAACAACACGCTGCTGATCATTCCCAACGCGGGTGCCGATGAGATTACCGGACCGCTGTGCGCGCCCAACGTCTTCCGCTCGTCGTTCTCGAACTCGCAGATGGGGATTGCGATGGGCAGGGTGATGGCCGAGCAGAAGAAGAAGACGGCCGTCACGATCACGTGGAAGTATGCGGCGGGCGAGGAGTCGACGGGCGGATTCAAGGAGTCGTTCGAGGCGGGCGGCGGCAAGGTCCTGAAGGAGCTGTACCTGCCGTTCCCGCAGGTCGAATTCCAGGCGCTGCTGACCGAGATTGCGTCGCTCAAGCCCGACGTCGTCTATGCGTTCTTCGCGGGCGGCGGCGCGGTCAAGTTCGTCAAGGACTATGCGGCCGCCGGCCTCAACAAGACGATCCCGCTGGTCGGACCCGGCTTCCTCACCGATGGCACGCTCGAGGCGCAGGGCGAGGCAGCGCAGGGGATGCTGACGACTCTGCACTACGCGGACGGCCTCGACAATCCCAAGAACAAGGCATTCCGTGCCGCGTACGTGAAGGCGTACAAGGTCGAGCCGGACGTCTACGCGGTCCAGGGTTACGACGCCGCGCAGCTCTTGATCGCCGGGATGAACGCGGTCAAGGGCGATACCAGCAAGCGTGCGGAGCTCGTGGCGGCCATGGCCGCGGCCAGGATCGACAGCCCGCGCGGGCCGATGTCGCTCACCAAGTCGCACAACCCGATCCACGACATCTACCTGCGCAAGGTCGAGGGCAAGGAGAACAAGTACGTGAGCGTGGCGGTCAAGCAGATCACCGATCCGCCGCGCGGCTGCAAGATGTAGGAGCTGCGCGGAGTACACTCACCGCGCGGGCGGGCAGCGTACCCGCCCGCGCTTTTTTTCGCCCCGGGCCGGCCGACCGATGGACGTCTACTCGTTCCTGATCCAGCTCCTGAACGGCCTCCAGTACGGACTGCTCCTGTTCCTGGTCGCTTCGGGCCTGACGCTGATCTTCGGCATCATGGGCATCATCAATCTCGCCCATGGCAGCTTCTACATGATCGGCGCGTACATGGCGTTCGCGCTGTCGTCGCTGACCGGAAGCCTCTTCCTCGCGATCGTCGTCGGCATCGTGCTGTCGATCGTGCTTGGCGTCGTGCTCGAGTGGGCGCTGTTCTCGCGGCTCTATCAGCGCGACCACCTGGAGCAAGTGCTGCTGACCTACGGGCTGATCCTCGTCTTCGAGGAACTGCGGAGCCTGATCGTCGGCAACGACGTGCACGGTGTTGCGGTGCCCGCGATCTTCAACTGGTCGATCCCGCTCACGGCCACGCTGTCGTATCCGGTCTATCGGCTGTTCATGTCGGCCGTATGCATCGTTGTCGCGGTGCTCCTGTGGTTCCTGATCGCGAAGACCCGCATCGGCATGATGATCCGCGCCGGCGCATCGAATCGCGAGATGGTCGCCTCGCTCGGCCTCAACATCAACCTCGTCTACCGGCTCGTGTTCGCGCTCGGCGTCGCGCTGGCCGCGTTCGCGGGGATGCTCGCGGCACCGGTGTCGTCGGTTTACCCGGGCATGGGCACGGGCGTGCTCATCATCTGCTTCGTCGTCGTCGTCATCGGCGGAATCGGATCGGTGTGGGGCGCGCTTGTCGCGGCGCTCCTGATCGGGCTCGCGGACACGTTCGGCAAGGTGCTGCTCCCCGAGGCGGCAGGCGTCATCGTCTATGTGCTGATGGCGGCCATCCTGCTCTGGCGCCCCGAAGGCCTGTTCCGGAAGATCTGACGAGTGCGGACCCGGGCCCTTCTCGCGGTCGTGCTCGTCGCGCTTGCGTTGTTTCCGCTTGCCGGGGCGACGTTCTACACCGAGCTCGTCACGAAGATGATGATCCTGGCCATCTTCGCGCTGTCGCTCGACCTTCTCGTCGGCTATACCGGGCTCGTGTCCTTCGGGCACGCAGCGTTCTTCGGCGTCGGCGCCTATACGCTCGGCCTCCTGACGCCGAAATACGATCCGGCGAGCTTGTGGACGACGCTACCCGCCGCGGTCGTCCTCGCCGGCCTTGCCGCGCTGGCCGTGGGCATCTTCGTCGTCCGGGTGAAGGGCATCTATTTCATCATGGTGACGCTCGCATTCGCGCAGATGTTCTACTTCGTCTTCCACGATACGAAGTTCGGCCGGGGCTCCGACGGGATCAGCATGAACTTCAAGCCGGCGGCGACGATCGGCGGCGCGACGATCGTCGATCTCTCGAACGCGACCGTTGTCTACTACTTCGTGCTGGTCGCGCTCGCGGTCGTGTTCCTGTTCCTGCGACGGCTGCTCGCCTCGCCGTTCGGCCGCGCGCTGCAGGGCATCCGCAGCAACGAAAACCGGATGCGCTCGCTCGGCTATCCCGTGTACCGCTACAAGCTCGCGAGCTTCACCATCGCCGGCGCGCTGGCGGGGTTGGCGGGCTACCTCTCCGCGATGCAGTTCGGGTTCGTGAACCCCGAGCTCCTGTCATGGCACCAGTCCGGCAACGTACTCCTGATGCTGATCCTGGGCGGCCTCGCGAGCCTCTACGGCGCCGTCGTCGGCGCATTCACATTCGTCGCGCTGCAGGAGGTCTACTCGGCGTACACGACGCATTGGCAGCTCCTGCTCGGGGCCACGATCGTCGCGCTCGTGATTTTCCTGCCGGGCGGCATTGCCAGCGTCGCCGGGCGCTTCAAGCGCATGCTTGTTGGAGGCCCGTCGAATGAGTGAGCGGACGAGGCCGCAGGCCGAACTGCGCGGAGGCCGCGACGATGAGTGAGGCGATCCTCTCCACGCACCGGCTCTGCCGGCGGTTCGGCGGCCTCATGGCGGTGAATGACGTCGCGATCGAGCTCGAGCGCGGGCGACTGCACGCCGTGCTGGGCCCGAACGGCGCGGGCAAGACGACGCTCATCAATCTCCTTTCGGGCGAGCTGCCCGCGACCGGCGGCAGCATCCGCTACAAGGGTGAAGACATCACGCGGCTTGCGCCCGATCGCCGCTCGCGAATCGGAATCGGACGCAGTTTCCAGAAGACGAACATCTTTCCGGCGTTCACCGCATTCGAGAACTGCCGCCTCGCGGCGCAGTCGCGGCACCCGCGACCGTTGGCCATCACGTCGAACGCGGCGGCCTATGCGCCGGTCTGCGATGCGGCGCGACAGGCACTCGACGCCGCGGGGCTCGGCGGCCGCGCGAACGTCGTCGCCTCCGCGCTGGCGCACGGCGAGCAGCGGCAGCTCGAGATCGCGATGGTGCTGGCGACGGCACCCGACGTGCTGTTGCTCGACGAGCCGCTCGCGGGGATGGGCGGCGAGGAAGCGGCACGGATGGTCGTGCTCTTGAAGCGGATCACGCCGGAGCACGCGCTGCTCCTGGTCGAACACGACATGGACGCGGTGTTCGCCGTCGCCGACCGCATCACGGTGATGGTGAACGGCCAGGTCCTCGAAAGTGGTTCGCCGGAGCAGATCCGCGCGAGCCCGGCCGTGCGCCAGGCGTATCTCGGCGACGTGGTGGATGCCTAGAGATCCAAGGATCGGCATGGGCGAAGCGATCCTCGAAGCACGCGAGCTCCACGCGTACTACGGCGTGAGCCATATCCTGCACGGCGTCGACTTCCGCATCGAGCGGGGCGAGACCGTCGGGCTCATGGGCCGCAACGGCATGGGCAAGAGCACGCTGATCCGCAGCATGCTCGGCATCGTCAAGCCGCGCGGTGGCGAAGTGCTCGTCTGCGGGACGCCGATGACCGGAGCGGAGCCGTTCCTCGTCGCGCGGAAGGGCATCGCGTACGTGCCGGAGGGGCGCGGCATCTTCCCCAACCTCACCGTGCGCGAGAACCTCGTCATGGCGGCGCGCGCCGGTCCCGACGGCCGCCGTGACTGGACCTACAAGCGCGTGCTGACGACGTTTCCGCGCCTGGCCGAGCGGATCGACAACGGCGGCTGGAAGCTCTCGGGCGGCGAGCAGCAGATGCTCACGATCGGCCGGGCCTTGATGACCAATCCCGACCTCCTGATCCTGGACGAAGCGACCGAAGGGCTCGCGCCGCTGATCGCCAGGGAAATCTGGGGGATCGTCGGCGACATCCGGCGCCATGGGATCGCCACGCTGATCGTCGACAAGAATCACGCGGCCATCGCGGCGATCGCCCATCGTAACGTGATCCTGGTCAAGGGTCGGGTCGTGTTCGAAGGCGACAGCGCAACGCTGCTTGCAGAGCCCGAGCTCCTGCACAAGCACCTGGGAGTCTGACCTCGTGTTCGCGCAGGTCGCCGGCCACCGGATCGAGTTCGAGCGGATCGAAGCCGCGGCGCCGAACCGGCCGACGCTCGTCCTGCTGCACGAAGGCCTCGGCTCCGTCGCGATGTGGCGCGATTTTCCCGGCCGCCTCGCCCACGCGACCGGCTGTAACGCGCTCGTCTACTCGCGTCACGGTTACGGGCAATCCGATCCGCTGACAGGCGAGCGCAACGTCCGCTACATGCATGACGAGGCGCTCATGACGTTGCCGGAGCTGCTCGACCAGCTGGCGATTGACCGGCCGATCCTCGTGGGTCACAGCGACGGGGGTTCGATTGCGCTGATCCACGCGGGGGCCCGGAAACGACCGGTCAAAGGCGTCGTCACGCTGGCTGCGCACGTGCTGGTCGAGGACATCTCGATCTCGAGCATCGCCGCGGCCAGGGTCGCGTACGAGACGACCGACCTCCGCGCGAAGCTGGCGCGCTATCACGCCGACGTCGATTCGGCGTTCTGGGGCTGGAACCGGATCTGGCTCCATCCCGATTTCCGCGCGTGGAACATCGAGGAGTACCTTCCGGCCATCGCGTGCCCGGTGCTCGCGATCCAGGGCGAGGACGACGAGTACGGGACGATGGAGCAGATGCGGCGAATCGCCGCCGGAGCGAGCGATGTCGACCTCCTCGAGCTCGAGGATTGCCGCCACTCGCCGCACAGGGATCAATCCGAGGCCGTGCTCGCCGCGATCACCCGGTTCGTCGACCGTGTGTCGGGCTGAACAGTGGAGCGCCGACATGCCCGCCTTCGAAACCGACAAGCTGATCCGCTTCCACCACTGCGACCCGGCCGGCATCGTCTTTTACCCACAGTATTTCGTCCTGTTCAACGAACTGGTCGAGGACTGGTTCAACGCCGGGCTCGGCATCGACTTCGCGGCGTTTCACGCGGTGGATCGGCTGGGGATTCCGATGGTGCACCTCGAATGCGATTTCCTGTCGACGTCCAAGGTCGGCGAGGTGCTGTGCTTCCGGCTCTCCGTGTCCAGGATTGGCAAGACGTCGCTTACCCTTGCGGTCGAGGCGCGCTCGAGCGAGGAAGTGCGCGTCCGGGCAACGCTTGTCGTCGTACTTGCGTCTCTCGAAACGCACCGCCCGGTGCCGTTCCCACCGGCCATGCGCGAGAAGCTCGAACGATTCCAGCTCTGATCGGCGTCAGTGCGCGTTCTGGTCGATGTCGGTATAGATCCACTCCCCCAGCAGCACCGGATGCGCTTTGTAGCCGATGAGGCGCGGCTGGATCAGCATGTTCTTGTGCGGCGCGACCCGCAGGCGCCACGGCGCATCCACTTCGAACTGCCGCGTCATCTGCTCGAACAGCTTCGTGCGCTCGGGCGAGTCGGGCATCGTTCTGGATTTCTCGTACAGGCGGTCGAACGCAGGCGACGTGTAGCAGGCGACGTTGCTCTGATTGATATTGCGGCTGTAGAGGAGTTGCACGAAATTGTCGCCGTCCGGGTAGTCGGCGACCCAACCGTAGCTCCAGAACTGGTGCTGGCAGGCGAGCGCCGCCTTGATCTGATCGCTGTTCCTGCCCTTGTCGATCGTGAGCCGGACGCCGATCGCGTCGAACGCCTTCTTCCAGAGCTCGTCGTAGTCGCGCGACGTCGCGTCGTTCGGACTCGAAAATCGTACCGAGAGCGGCTTGCCGTCCGGCATCGAGCGCCAGCCGTCGCCGCCCTTGCGGTAGCCCGTGCGATCGAGCAACGTGTTCGCTGCCGCGCGGTCGAAGGTGATGCTGCTTCGGTACGACGGCACGTGGCCCGCGACCCCCGGCGGGACCGGCATCTGCAGCGCGATGGCCTGGCCTTTGCGGATCACGTCGATCTCGGCCTGCACGTCGTAGGACATCACGATCGCGCGGCGCAGCGCGATCTTCTCCGGCGTGAGCCCGCCCACCACGGGATCGCGCAGATTGAACGCGGTGTAGATGATCCATGGATCGGAGATGCGAGAGAGACGGATGCCCCGGGCCGCGAGATCGGACGCGAGCTTGTTGCCCGCGAGCGCCACGTTGCCGAACACACCGGGCAGCTCGAGCAGATCGAGCTCGCCGCGCTGGAACGCGAGCCAGCGCGACTGGTCCTCCTCCATGACGTTGATCTCGATCGTGCCGATCTGCGGCATCGTTTTGCCGCGCATCGCCGCGACGATCGCCTTGTCCTCCGGGTCCGTCCCTGCCGCGAAACTCCAGACGAAGGGGCGAAACGACGGATTGGCCTCGAGCGTGATCCGCGACGCCCGCACCCAGCGCTTCAGTACGTACGGACCGGTGCCGACGGGATGCGCGGCGACGTCGCCGGGATAGGCTTCGACGACTTCGCGCGCCACGGCGCTCAGCGAAACGAGCGCCATGACGCTTGGAAAATTGTAATCGGTATTCTTGAGTCGGATACGCAGTGTGTGTCGGTCGGGAGCCTCGAGTCCCGCGATCTTCGCGTCGTAGTCGAAGCGCGCTCCGGGCTTGGCTGCCGCCGCGGCGGCCTCGTCGAGCCCGACGATCTTGCCTTCGACATAGAACGCGTTCGGCGAACGGTTCACCGGATCCATCAGACGCTTGATCGCGTAGATGTAATCGTCGGCGACGAGCTCGCGCTTCCTGCCCTTGAACGCGGGATCGTCGGCAAAGACGATTCCCGGCCGGATGTGGAATGTGTACGTCTTGCCGTTGTCGGCGACCTCCGGCATGGCGGTCGCGGTAAGCGGGATGACCCTGACCGGTCGCGCGAGATAGTCGAAGGTCAGGAGCGGCTCCATGATCGCCGCGATGATCGTGGACGAGAAGATCTCGCTGGCGAGCGCCGGGTCGAAGCCGTTTTCGCCGCGATTGATCGCGACGCGAAGGACCTTCGCCGGATCGGCCGCCTCGACGGTCAGGCTCGCGGACAGCACGATGAACACGACCGCGCCGGTGGCGCGGCGCAGAACACGACGTGCCTTCACGTTCCTCCCCGTCGGAACATTTCGTTGATCTCGAGGCGCCCGGCAGTCTAGCACCGCGCCCCCGGCGCGTGCTATCTTGATCGTTCGGTCAAAGCGAAGGAGATCGCGATGGCAACAAAGCTGAATTGGCGCGCGGCGACGTTGATCGCGTGTTTGGCCCTGGGGGCCGGGTCCGGCGTTGCGCGCGCCGCGGACACTCCGCTCGTCAACGGCGAGCACTGGGTGAAATCATCCGAGGAAGTGAAGAAAGCTTATCTGGTCGGCCTCGCCAACTTTGTGCAAGTGGAAAACGCCTACCAGGCCGCCAACCCGCCGACCGACGCGCAGAGCATCGTGCCGCGTGCGATCAAGGGCATGAAGAACCAAACGCTCGACAGTGTGCGCGACGGGCTCAACAAGTGGTACGCAGGTCATCCCGATCAACTGCAGCGCCCGGTCATCGAAACCATCTGGTTCGAGATGGTCGTGCCGGGTCTCAAGTAACCTCGCCCACGGAGAGCCCCATGAAGCGAATCACACTGATTGCCGCAATCGTGACGGCAACGTCCGTCATCGCTTGCACGTCGATGACTCCCGAGCAGCAGGGCACCGTTTCGGGCGCCGCGATTGGTGCCGCGGCAGGTGCCGGCATCGCCGCGATTGCCGGTGGCAGCGGCTGGACCGGCGCTGCGGTCGGCGCAGTGGCCGGCGGCGTCATCGGCAACATCAAGGGCAGCAAGCAACAGTAAGCGTGACCGGTGCGACGAAGCGCGCCGGTCCTACTTGAATCCCAAATCGGGCGTCTTGGCGCGTACGGCGGTACACGCGCGGATCGAGTCGACTGCCTCGGCCAGATTGTCCTCGGCCGAGGGGTAGTCCTTAGCGCGGGGCCGCCAGAACCCCGTGACCATCGCCAGGTCCTGCTCGGAGCAAAGACCGGACGCGTATTCGGGCCAGCCGCCGGGCGCTTCGCGAGCGACCGTCTTGGTTAGCGCATCGAAATGGGCGACGATGAAGTCGTGAGTGGCATGACGCGCAGGCAGCCACTGATGCGCGCGCCGCAGCGCGGCCCATGACTCCCGGCTGTCGAACGCGGGATCGAGCAGCGCGCCCATGCCCTTTTGCGCGAGCGCCGGGTCGGAGAACGAGAAGAGCGCGATCATCAGGTTGCGGCGGTCCACCCGGTCCTGCGTCGCCTTCGCCTCCGCGTACATCGCGTCGAACATCGTCGCGTCGCCGGTCTGCGCCGCGGTGACCAGCACCACGTCGACGAGGCCGGCGTTGATCGCGTTCCGATCCTTGATCCACGCAAGTGCGCGCTCCCGCGCCTCCTCGGCGAGCGCGGGATCCTCCGGCGCGGCGATACGCAGGAGCCCGCGCCGGATCAGCTCGTCGTC
This sequence comes from uncultured beta proteobacterium, assembly GCA_963773195.1. Taxonomy (GTDB): domain Bacteria; phylum Pseudomonadota; class Gammaproteobacteria; order Burkholderiales; family Casimicrobiaceae; genus CAIWHR01. The sequence continues at coordinate 241,386 of CAVZAE010000004.1, read as the reverse complement.
GTCGCTTTCGCCGGGCTTCGGTTCGAAGCCGAGCGCCCGCGCGCGCGGGCCGAACACCTGGCGGACGAACGCCGCGTAGCGTGGCCGGTCGGCGTCGGTGACGAGCGTGTTGCCTGCGAATTCCGCGAGGTCCGCCGCCGCGAGCACGACGTGGCGATCGGGTGACAGCGCGCCCAGCCGCGCCCAGTGCATCGCCTGCGGAGCGGTCACAGCGCCGGCCCGCACGAGCGCCTTCAAATCGCGCAGCAGGCTCGCGAGCTCGGCGGGCGTGAGCGCGTTGCGATTCCCGGCGATCCGCGTGAGCAGATCGGCGCCGTAGTCCGGCACGTAGTAGCCTCGCCCCCCGGCATTGGCGAAGACGAAGGCGGGGCATCCACCCGCAAGCCGTACCGTCGCGCGATCCCGAGTGAGCAGCAGGCACGACTCGCGCGCTGTCGCTTGGCCACTGCCGTACCGTATGCACACGGGAATCTGCCAATGCCGCGGTTCTGCACCGATCGCGCCCAGCGGTACAAGACGCTGCTGCGCCAGGGTGAGCTTCGGTCCATCGGCCGTGCATTGCAGCCGGACGTCGAGCCTGGGCACGCCGTTCTGATTGAGGAACGTATCGAAGGCCGGCGTGATCGGCAGGCGGCTTCCCTTCGCGAGCGCAGCGAGGAAGTCCTGTGCCGTTGCCGAGCCGTCGCTCCGTGCTTCGACGTAGTCGCGGACGCCGCGGCGGAAATTCTCCTCGCCGAGCCAACCCTCGAACATGCCGATGACAGTGGCGCCCTTCTGATAGGTGATGTAGTCGAACGCGCGGAAGATGTCGCCTCGCGAGTTGACCGGCTCGCGGATGCGCCGCGCCGAGACGAGCGTGTCCGCGTCGATCGCCTGCGCGCGTTCCTCGATCCGTCCCGCGCCGTGGTTGTAGTCGGGCCGCCAGCGGTCGACGATCTTTTCCGCGATCCAGGTCGCGAACGCCTCGTTGAGCCAGATGTCATCCCACCACGCCGTGGTGACGAGGTCACCGAACCACTGGTGCGCGATCTCGTGCGCGCCGACGTTGGCGGAAACGCGGCGGAAGCGCGGCGTCGTCGTCACCCGGCTTGGCGAGCAGGATGCTCGAGCCGTAGGTGATGAGCCCGGCGTTCTCCATCGCGAAGTTGACGGTCAGCGGGATCGCGACGTGGTCGAGCTTGTCGAACGGGTAGGGAATCGCGAACCACGATTCGAGGCAGCTTGAAGAGCTCCGGGATAGGCGGCGGCGACGAAGCGGCGTGTCGGCCACCCGACCGCGCGGCACGACAATCCGCGTGGGCGTGGCGCCGATGCCGACCGTGCCCAGATCGACAAACTCCCAGGGTCCCACCGCAAACGCCACGAGGTACGAAGGCAACGGCCGCGTCGGCGCGAAGCGGACCGTCGTGAATCCGTCCGCATCGGCCGTCTGCTCGACGAGCTTCGTGTTGGCGACCGCGATCAGGCCGGCCGGCACGCGCAGCGTCAGCTCCCACGGCGTCTTGAAGCCGGGCTCGTCGAAACAGGGAAACGCGCGACGGGCCGAGAGCGACTCGAATTGCGTCATCGTGTACCACGCGCCGCCGTCCTGCTGCGTGAAGATGCCGCGTGTCGAGTTCTTGCTCTGCTCGGCCTCGAACCCGAGGGTCAGCCGATGGCGCCCCGCGGGCAGCGGCGGCTCGAAAGCGATGCCGACGAACTGCTCGAATCCACCCAGGATCGTCGCGCGCGTCTCCGCGAGCTCGGTACGCGGCCGGCTCACGACGATCGAATCGGCGTTGAGCCACAGCACGTCGTGCGGCCGGTCGAGCTCGACGTCGATCGCGATCTCGCCCGCCGCCTTGGCCTCGCCCGGGACGACGGTCAGCGTCAGCGCATACCGTGTCGGTCGCGCACCCGCGGGCAACCGGAAAGTGGGCGGTTCGGCGGCGAGCGCCGGCACGACGGTGGAGGCGGCAGCGAGCAGGACGATGCCGGCGAGGAGCTTGTGCAGAGTTCGCATCGGACGGACCCGGGAGACGAGGCGCGATAGCTTACATCGCGCGGCGCGCGCGTGACACACCGCAGTAGAATCGCCTTCGCGATCGGGCGAGGGTGCGCAAAGGGCAATTCGATGAGCGTCACCACGTTCCTGTTCACCGACATCGAAGGGAGCACCCAGCTCTGGGAGCAGGACGCCGCACGGATGCAGCCCGCGCTGGCGCGGCACGACGCGCTCCTCCGCAAGGCGGTCGAGACGAATTCGGGGACCGTGGTGAAGATGGTCGGCGACGGCATGCACGCGGCCTTTGCCGACCCGCTCGCGGCCGTCGTTGCCGCCGTCGAGATTCAACGCGCGCTCGTCGAGCCCGCCGCCACGGAGGGCCTGCCGCTCCGAGTCCGCGGCGGGTTGCATCTGGGCGAAGTCGAGCACCGCGATCAGGATTACTACGGCCCCGCGGTCAATCGCGCGGCCCGGATCATGAGCGCTGCGCATGGCGGCCAGGTGCTCGTATCGCAGGCGCTGCTCGAGCAAATCCGCGAGCGCCTGCCGCCGCCGATCTCGGTGCGCGACCTGGGCAGCGTCCGCTTGAAGGACTTGACGACGCCGGAGCACGTCTATCAGGTCGTCCACCCCGAGCTGCGGGCCGAGTTTCCGGCGTTGCGTTCGCTCGAGGCGACACCGAACAATCTGCCGCAGCAGATGTCGTCGTTCATCGGGCGCGAGCGCGATCTCGACGACGTGCGGCGCGTCCTGGGCGAAGCCCGCCTCGTCACGATCGTCGGGAGCGGGGGCATCGGCAAGACGCGACTGTCGCTGCAGGTGGCAGCGGATGTGCTCGATGCCTATTCGGACGGCGTGTGGCTGATCGAGCTTGGACCCGTCAACGATCCCGGGCTCGTGCCGAGTGCGGTAGCGCAGGTGCTCGGGGTCGAGGTTCGAGCGTCCGGCAACGCGCTCGTCGAATCGCTCTCCAATCACCTCAAGACGCGGCGATTGCTGCTCGTGCTCGACAATTGCGAGCACCTGATCGACGCCTGCGCGGACCTGGCGATGACGTTGCTCACGAAGACGCCCGAGGTGCGGCTCCTGGCCACGAGCCGCGAGCCGCTGCGGGTCCAGGGCGAGCAGGTCGTCTGGCTGCCGCCGCTGCCGTTGCCCGACCGCGAATCCGGCGGTGCGAGTGCGATCCGCTCGGCGGCGGTTCAACTCTTCGTCGAGCGCGTGCGCCTGCAGCAGCCGGACTTCGCCCTGGGTGCGCGACAGGTCGCGGCGATCGCCTTGCTGTGCATGCATCTCGACGGCATCCCGCTCGCGCTGGAGCTCGCGGCCGCGCTCGTTCCCTTCCAATCGGTCGAGGAGATCAGCGCCCACCTCGGTGACCGCTTCAAGCTTCTCACGCGCGGAAGCAGGACCGCATTGCCGCATCAGCAAACGCTGCGTGCGACGCTGGATTGGAGTTACGGGCTGCTGAAAGACGACGAGCGCCGAGCGCTCAACCGACTCTCGATCTTCCCGGGCGGCTTCTCGCTCGAGGCGGCGTCGAAGGTCGTCGGCGATGGGGAGATCGACGAGTTCGCGGCGGTCGATCTGCTGTCGGAGCTCGTCACGCGCTCGCTCGTCGTCGCCGATTCAACGGCCGCGACCACGCGTTACCGCTTGCTCGAGACGACTCGCGCCTATGCGCTCGGCAAGCTTGCCGACGCCGGCGAAACCGCCGCCATCGCCCGCCGCCACGCGGAATACTTTCGCGAATTCTTCGGGGATGCGCCCGACGACTGGCTCCGCATGTCGGATGACGGTTGGCGGGCCAAGTACCTGTCCGAGCGCGACAACCTGCGCACGGCGATCGACTTCGCGCTGGGCGCGGACGGCGATGCGGCGCTCGCCGTCGCGCTTTCCGGAATGTCGGGCCCCGTGTGGCCGGAGCTATCACTGCAGGGCGAGGGCCAGAGCCGCCTCGAGGCTGCCGCCGCGCGCATCGGCCCGGGCGTGCCGGAGCCGGATCAGGCGCGGGTGTGGCACTGGCTGGGCCTGTCGTGGGGCATGGCTTCGCCCGGCAAGGCAGTCGAGGCGCTCGAACGCGCCATCAAGTTGTACCGACGCTTGAACGACGAGCCCCGCCATGGCTGGGCGGCCGCGCGTCTCGCGCACGAGCTCGCGGTGATGGGCCGGGTCGACGAAGCGTCGACGATTCTCGTCCTGTCGTTCGCGGAGCTCGAAGACGCGGGAATGCCGAAGGCGCTCGGTGACTGCTACGATTTTTCCGCGGTCGTGAAATCGATGAAGGACGATCAGCTCGGCGCACGCGCGGATCTGGAATCAGCCCTCGCGCTTTATCGGGACGTCGGCGCCGAGCGCTACGCGACTTACACGCTGGTCCAGCTCGCGGACATCAACTGGGCACTGGGCGAGCTCGACCTTGCGGTGGCGGGAATGCGCGAGGCGGCGGTCCACCTGCGCAATACCCCGCACGCGAAGGTCATGCTCGGGTTCTGCCTGACCAACCTCGCCGGCGTGTACGTCGAGCGCGGCGAGCTCGACCTGGCGCTGGAGGTGGCGCGCGAGGGCATCCCGCTGCTCACGGACGCGGGGTACGCCTGGATCAATGTCGACCAGCTCGCGTTGTGCGCCGCGCTCTCCGGCCGGCTGGCCGACGCAGCGCGCATCGCCGGATTTGCGGACGCGATGATGGCGAAGAAGAAGGAGGCTTTCCGCCAGACCAACGAGGCGCGCGCCCGCAAGCGCCTCGAGCGCTTGCTCATGGACGGGCTCGAGGCGGACGAGCGCGCACACCTGCTGGCCGAAGGCGCGGGGCTCAGCGAGGACGAGGCTTATCGGCTCGCGCTCCTGCGCTAGTCAGCCGAGCGGCGTTGCCCGCGGTGACGGGCCGGGGCAAGATCGCGGGATCGACGGTAACCTGGAGACTCCTGCGTTGGAGACTGTTCCGCTGTGGAAGCGGTGCCTGGATTTCGACCACCAGGACGCGGAGCACTACAACGACTACGTGCTCGAGCCGCTGTTCCAGCTCATCGATGGCGAGCCCCGACGTGTGCTCGATCTCGGATGCGCCGGCGGGGCGTTCGGCGCAGCGTTGAAGGCGCGCTTCCCGGGCGCGTCCGTCACCGGAATCGACGCGGGACGGGCAGCGGCGGAAAAGGCGAAAGCGCGCCTTGACCGCGTCGTCCACGCACGGCTCGAGGACCTGTCGTTCGCCGCGCAGGGCTTCCGAGACGGCGAATTCGACACGGTCATCGCGGCCGACATCCTCGAGCATCTCGTCAACCCGTGGGAGCTCCTGGTCCGGCTGAAGCCGTTCCTCGCGCTGCGCGCGCAGGTCGTCGCGAGCATCCCGAATATCCGCAACCTGAGCGTCGTGTCTCCGCTCCTGCTGAATGGCCGGTTCGATTACGACGAGCGTGGCCTGCTCGACATCACGCATCTGCGCTTCTTCACGCTGCACGGCATCAAGCGGCTGTTCGAGGAAACGGGCTACGTGCTGGAGCAGGAGATGGCGATCCTGCTGCCGTCGCTCGAGGGGGTCTATCGCAGTTACCAGGGGAACGGGAATGCGATGGTGAAGCTCGGCCGCATGACGCTTTCGGACATCACGCCGCAGGAGCTCACGGAAATGTGCGCCGCGCAGTTCCTGACGAGGGCCAGGGCGGCGTGACGGGGCGGTCGGCTTAGCGGCCCCGCTGCGTTGGCTCGACGTCGACGTACTTCCAGACGAACGAGCGTACCGGATGGGGCTTGTAGTTCTTCACCCACGGCTGCGTGAGGTGATCCTCGATCCGATGCTCCATCAGCCGCCAGGGTGCGTAGGCGACGACGATCTCCGTCATCTTGTCGAAGAGCGTCGTGCGCTCGGGTGAATCGGGTAGCCTGCGCGCCTCGTCGAAGAGCTTGTCGAACTCCACAAGGTGGAACCGCGAGTGGTTCTCCTGGCCGACGCTGCCGCCGTACAGGAGCTGCATGAAATTCTCGGCATCCGGGTAGTCGGCGTTCCAACCGTCGGTGCGCATCGGCAGCTTGCCCTGTCGCGCCGCCTTGCGCAGGTCCTGGATCCGATCCTTCTTGAACACGATCCTGAGGCCGATCGCGTCCATGTTCTTCTTCCATTGCTCGTCCTCGAGGCGGTCGATCGAGCGGGGCGGCGACCAGCGCTCGAGAACGAGCGGCTTGCCGTCGGGCATCTCGCGATAACCGTCGCCATCGCGATCCTTGTAGCCGAAGCGGTCGAGCAGCGCGCGCGCTGCGGCGGGATCGTAGAGTTGCGCGTTGGTCTTGAGCTTGGGGTCGTAGCCGACGACGTCGGGCGGCAGCGGACCCATCGCCGGGACACCGCGACCCTTGAGGATCACGCGGATGAACTCGCCGACGTTGTAGCCCATCCCGATCGCGCGACGCAGCGCGATCTTCTCGGGCGTGTACCCGCCGACCGTCGGGTCCTCCATGTTGAAATACGCGAAGCGGGTGTTGGGCCGCAGGAGCTCCTCGTGCTGCATGCCCTTGGCGGCGAGCGCGGGCCGGAGCTTGCCGTTCACGAGTGCCTCGTCGAGAAAGTTCGCCGGGATGCCGCCCAAAACATCGAGCTCGCCGTTGAGGAACGCGAGCCAGATCGCCTGCCCCTCTTCGATCACCGTGATGTCGATGCGGCCGCAGAGCGGCAGTTTCTTGCCTGCGAGCGCCGCGGCGATCGCCTTCGACTCCGGCGGCACCGGTCCCGACGGGACGTACGTGGTTTCGCGGTAGCCGGGATTCGCAAGGAGCTCGATCTTCGCGCTGCGCTTGTACTCCCCGAGCATGTACGGCCCGGTGCCGACCGGATGCCCGCCGAAGTCGAGTCCGTACGCTTCGACGACTTCGCGCGCGACGGGCGCGGTATTCGGGATCGCGAACACGTAGAGGAAGCGCAGGTCCGGCTCTTTCAAGCGGATGCGTAGCGTGTAGCGATCGCCGACCTCGATCCCCGCAATCGACGCGTCGTAGTCGAACTTGCCGCCTTTGAGCGCTTTCTCGCGCACGGCGTCGGCGCCGAGGATCTTGCCGTCGATCAGCCACAGCCAGGGGCTCCTGACGGCGGGGTCGAGCATCCGCCGCAGCGCGTACGCCTGATCGGCGGCCGTCAGCTCGCGCGGTTTGCCTTTGAACGCGGGGTCGGGCGTGAAGTGGATGCCGCGCTTGAATTTGAAGACGAACGTCGCACCGTCGTCCAGGACCGCGGGCATCGTCTCGAGCGTCCGCGGGACGAGCTTCATCGGCCGCACGAGGTAGTCGTAGTCGAGCATCGACTCGTAGATGTGGTCGATGACGCCGTCGGAGCCCGCATCCGCTGAGAACTGGGGATCGAAGCTCATCTCGGCGCCGGTGAAAACGACGCGCAGCGTCTTGGTCGGATCAGCGGCAGCGGTCGGCGCGGCGAGCGTGCCGAGCGCGAGGACAGCCACCGCAAGGGTCGTCCGGAACACGGCGTCGACTATAATCGAATCCCGCTTCGCCGGCCGCTTCCGAAGTGACTCCTGCCAACGCCCCGATCCGCATCATCGACTCCCACACGGGAGGCGAGCCCACGCGCGTCGTCGTGAGCGGCATGCCCGACCTCGGGACGGGCGACATGGCCGAGCGCCGCGCCCGCTTCGCAAAGGAGCAGGGCGCCTGGCGCCGGGCGATCGTCAACGAGCCGCGCGGCAACGACGTGATCGTCGGCGCGCTCTTGTGCGAGCCGGTCGACCGCGGCAGTACGTGCGGCGTGATCTACTTCAACAACGTCGGCGTGATCGGCATGTGCGGTCACGGCACGATCGGCCTCATCGCAACGCTCGCCTACCTCGACCGGATCAAGCCCGGCCTGCATCGAATAGAGACGCCGGTCGGCCTGGTCGCGACGACGCTGCACGACGACGGCACCGTGACGGTCGCCAACGTGCCCTCGTATCGCCATGCGACGAACGTTAGCGTCGATGTGCCGGGCCACGGTGTCGTGCACGGCGACGTCGCGTGGGGCGGCAACTGGTTCTACCTTTGCAACGATCACGGCCAGCCGCTCGAATCGAAGCGCGCCGGCGAGCTGACGGCATTCGCGACTCGCGTGCGCAGCGCGCTTGCTGCTAAGGGTGTGACCGGGCGCGACGGCGCCGAGATCGATCATGTCGAGCTCATGGGGCCGCCGCTGGACGCGCGCAACAACGCGCGCAATTTCGTGCTCTGCCCGGGTGGTGCCTACGATCGTTCGCCCTGCGGCACGGGCACGAGCGCCAAGCTCGCGTGCCTCGCTGCCGATGGCAAGCTCGCACCGGGCGAAGCGTGGCGCCAGGAAAGCGTGATCGGCAGCGTATTTACCGGTCGCTATGCGCGTCCCGCGGAGCCGCTGCCGGGCGCGCCCGCGAATGCCGTGCTGCCCGAGATCCACGGCCGCGCGCACGTGACGCTCGACGCGACGGTGATCATCGACCCCGCGGACGCGTTCGCGTTCGGACTCGCGTGACGTCGATGTGACGCCATTGCCGGCGACCGAGACGGCGTGCGACGTGCTGGTGATCGGCGCTGGCATCGTCGGCGTCGCGAGCGCGCTGCGACTGCAGCAGGAGGGGCGGCAGGTGCTGTTGATCGATCGCGACGGCGTCGCCGCGCAGGCGAGCCGCGGCAACGCCGGCGCGCTCGCGTTCTCCAACATCATGCCGCTCGCCTCGCCTGGAATCATGCGCAGTGCGCCGCGATGGCTGCTCGATCCGCTGGGCCCGCTCGCGATCCGGCCGAGCTATGTCTTCAGCCTCGCGCCCTGGCTCTGGCGCTTCTGGCGCGCAAGCCGGCCCGATCGCGTGCGCGCGAGTACCGCAGCGCAGGCGGCGCTGATGGACCTGGCCGCCGCGGAAACGCCACGAATGCTCGTCGGCGCCGGCGCAGGCCACATGGTGCACAGCGATGGCGCGCTGCATGTCTACGAGAGCGAAGACGAGCTGCGCGCGTCGGAACCGGGCTGGCAGGCCTGCGCGGAGTATGGCATCGCGTTCGAGCATCTGCACGGTCCGGAGGCGATCGCCAAGGTGCAGCCGGGTCTCTGCCCGGCGCTGGTCGCGGCGACCTTCGTCCCGCGCTGGCACACCGTTAGCGATCCGTGGCGGCTGACCGAAGCGCTGGCGAACGCGTTCGAGCAGCGAGGCGGCCGCCTCGGGCGCGCGGAGGCGCAGCGACTCGAGCCCGGCACCGACGCTGTGCGCGTGCATCGCCGTGACGGCATGCCGCTTGGCGCGCAGCGCGTGGTCGTGGCGGCGGGTGCGTGGTCGCACCAGCTGACGCGCACGTTGGGGGAAGACGTCCCGCTCGAGACGGAGCGCGGCTACAACACGACACTGCCAGTCGCCGCATTCGACTTGAAGCACCAGATCACCTTCGGCGGCCACGGCTTCGTCGTGACGCCGCTCGCCACCGGCGTGCGGGTCGGCGGCGCGGTCGAATTCGCCGGACTCAGCGCGCCCCCCAACTTCGAACGCTCGAAAGCGCTTCTGGCCAAGGCCAAGCACTTCATGCCCGGGCTCTGCACCGAGGGTGGCGTCGAATGGATGGGATTCAGGCCATCGCTGCCGGATTCGCTGCCGGCCATCGGCACCGCCGCCGCGGACCGGCGCGTCGTCTACGCGTTCGGCCATGGCCACCTCGGGCTCACCCAGTCGGCGGCCACGGCGCGGCTCGTCGCCGATATCATTCTCGAGCGTCCCCCCGCCGTCGACCTCGCTCCCTTGAGTCCCCAGCGATTTATTTAGAGATCTAAACAAATGGCCAAACCGTACCGCACGCTCTCGACCGTCCGTCATCACGGCATGGCGCTGACCGACTACGAATTCACCGTGCCGCTCGATCATCGCCGGCCCAAGGGCGAGACACTCCCGGTCTTCGCGCGGGCGGTGCGCAAGAGCGAGCGAGCCGACGACGCCCGGCCGTGGCTGGTCTTCCTCCAGGGCGGCCCCGGCTTTCCCGGGCCGCGACCGCTGACGAACACCGGATGGATCAAGCGCGCGCTCGACGATTATCACGTGCTCCTGCTCGACTCGCGGGGCAACGGACGCAGCAGCGTCGTGCTGCCGCAGACGCTCGCGCGGCGCGGCAATGCGCGGGCCCAGGCCGACTACCTGATGCACTTCCGCGCCGACAGCATCGTCCGCGACGCCGAGCTGATCCGCCGCCAGCTCGTCGGCAAAGACGAGCCGTGGAGCGTGCTCGGGCAAAGCTACGGCGGATTCTGCGCCGTGACCTATCTGTCGCTGCATCCTGAGGGATTGCGCGAGGTGTTCGTCACCGGCGGTATGCCACCCCTGTCCTGCAGCCCCGACGAGTACTACCGCCACACGTATCCCGAGGTGGCGCGCAAGACGCGCAAGTTCTTCGAGCGCTATCCCGACGACCGCGAGCTCTGCGTGCGCATCCTTGAGCACGTGCGCCGGCGCAAGGTCGAGATGCCCGGCGGCGGAGTGCTCAGCGTGCGCCGCTTCCAGCAGGCCGGCTTCGCGCTGGGGATGGACGACGGCATGGAGAACCTGCACTACCTGCTCGAACTGGCCTTCTGCGACGGCAAGAAAGGCGAGGAGCTCTCGCTGCCGTTCCTGCGCGCGTTCGAGAACATGCAGTCGTTCGAGACCAATCCGATCTTCGCGGTCCTGCACGAGATGTGCTACACGCAGGGGACGGCGTCGCGCTGGTCGGCGGAGCGCGTGCGCCGCGAGTTTCCCGACACGAACTGGGTGCCAGGCAAGCCGCCGTCGTTCACGGGCGAGATGATCTACCCGTGGATGTTCGAGGAGTTCCCCCGGCTGCGGCCGTTGCGCCAAGTCGCCGAAATCCTCGCGAACGAGAAACGCTGGCCGGCGCTCTACGACGCGAAAGGGCTGGCCCGGAACAAGGTGCCGGGTGCCTGCGCCGTCTATGCCGAGGACATGTACGTGCCGCGGGCGCTTTCGGAACAGACGGCGGCGGGCATTCCGGGCATGAAGGTATGGCTCACCAACGAGTTCGAGCACAGCGGGCTCCGCACGAGTCCCAAGGTGTTCGAGCGCTTGCTCGCCCTGGTGCGAAAGGAGGTCTAGCGGCCGCGGGCACCGCTCTGTCCGGCCATAGCCCTGCGTGAGATGACTCGAGCCCTCTGCGTTTTTCTGCTCCTGCTCGTGGTGTCGTGGTCGTCGGCGGCCGACGACGCGAAACCGCTGACGACGATCGTGCTCGTCGCGCGTGCCGAGCTCCCCGATTCGAACTTCAGGGACGCGGTTGTCCTCGTGCTGAACAACGTCGGTCCCGCGCCGGGCGGCGTCATCATCAACCGGCCCACGAGGATTCCCGTCTCGCGCCTCTTCCCGGACGTCGAGTCTCTCCAGCAGCTGGACGACAAGGTGTACTTCGGCGGCCCGGTCCAGATCCGCTTCCTGTCGTTCCTCTTTCGTGCCGCAACACCACCCGAAGATGCGATCCGTGTGGTTGATGACGTCTACATCAGCGCCAACCGGCCATTGCTCACGAAGCTGCTCGCACGCGACAAACCCATGGAGGGCTTGCGCATCTTCATCGGTTACTCGGGTTGGGCGCCGGGCCAGCTCGAAGGCGAGATCGTGCGCGGCGACTGGACGCTCAAGCCCGCCGATGCCAGCACGATCTTCGACCGAAAATCCGAGCGCGTCTGGCCGGAAGAGTCGGCGCCGGAGGGCGCACGGCGCATCTGACCATTGGGGCGCGCTGAGAGCCGGTGTCACGCCGACACCGACTCTCCGGTTCGCGTCCGATTACTGCGCTTCGATCTTGCCGAACAGCCCGTTGGTCTCCTCGTTCGGACCCGCGGTGAAGAACAACGTCTCGGTCGGCTGATGCTGCAGGCCGTTACCGAAGGCGAGGCCCCACAGGCCGTCGATGGTCACGAGCCTGCCATGCGGCGTGCTTAGTTGCCCGTCGAAATTGAAGTTCTTGAGGTCGTACGCGTTGATCCTGCCGTCGCCGTTGTTGCCGACCAGGAGGTGGTTGCTGAAGCGCCCGAAGCCATCAGGTGCGATCGCCATGCCCCACGGCGCGTTGAGCTTGCCGCGCGTGGCGACGCGCTCGATCAGGAAGCCATCGGCGTCGAAGACGTCGACGATGCCCAGCCCCTCGCCGGCGACTTCGTCATCGCCGTCGTCCTCGCGCACCGCGTAGGCCACGTAGAGATTGCCCTGCAGGTTCATGATGTTGAAGGGCTTGAAGCGGGCCGGCAGCTTCGGATCGCGGAAGCCCCCCGGCACTGTCGTGGGCGCGAACGCGTTGTCGAGGACGTCGATCTTCCCGTTGTGGAAGTCGGCCGCGTACAGGCGCAGGTCGGTGCCGTTGCCGGCGAGTGCGATGCCCTTGTAGACGGCGCCGTCCTTCGCGGTGAACGTGATGAACGCCGTGGGCCCGCCTTTCCACGCGGCGATGCCGCCATCCTCGGTGGCCCACAGGAAGATCGCCGCCGTTCCGTCGACCAGGAAGTCGGCCTTCGAGGGATTGGTTGTGATGCCGGTGGGCGAGCCGTGTCCGGTGCCGCTCGTGGGCGGAACGATGACCGGCGAAGGCGGTGTGATCTGCGCGCCCAGGCCGTTGTACAACGTGGAAAAGCCTGTGTGGTTCGCGGAGATCCAGAACGTGCTCGTGGCACCCGCGACCAGCCCCCAGGCGTTCTGAAGGTTGCCATCGGTATTGGGCGCCTTGCCGCTTTGATCGGCGACCAACGTCGTGACTTGGTAGTCGTTCTGCTCGGCGAGAAGGGGTGAGCTCAGGATCAAGGCTAAGGCGAGTACCGCGACGCGTCGCGTGCTCCGCGCGACCGATGGAGATGCCAGCATAAGAATGTCTCCTTCCGTGAAAGTGTCGAAGAGAACTCAACATTGAGTCCCACCGCGGGAACAAACGATAGTCGCCGCACATTCCGGACGAGCGTGTTGCGTTTGTTTCGCGCAACACACGAAACAAAGGTCGAGTGCGGGTGAAGTTCGCTTGGCGCATGCTCGCGGTACATTCCGCGCGCGAAGCGCAGTGTCTGGCGCCGGAGGTCGAGGCGTGCGCAACGAGCTCGTCACCTGGCTGAGCTCCGGGCCTCGGGCTACGGCGACCGAGGTCGTTTGTCGCGAGGCGCGCGCAAGCGCACACTATTCGGCCCCGCGGCAGCGCCTGCCTGCTGGAACGGCGATGCGCGGTCGCGATTCACGATCAGGAGCAGCCATGGAGCGCGGAGAGGCTACACGCGGCAAAGTCGCGGCGCTGGTGTCGGGCGCCAACGCGATCGAGATCAAGGCGACGATCCCCGAAAGCCAGGTCGACAGCACGCTCGCACGCTTCGGGCTCACGATCGCCAACGACCGGGAGCGCTACATCTACTTCTACGACACGCTCGACCTCGACCTCAACAAGGCGGGGATCATCACGCGCGCGCGGCGCGTCGTCGGCGACGAGCACGATTCGACGGTCAAATTCAGGCCGGTCATTCCCGATCAGGTGCCCGCCAAGTGGCGCACGTTCCCGCTGTTCAAGATCGAGGCCGATGCGAGCGAGAAGGGCGTCGTCAAGTCGGCGTCGTTCAGCATGCCGGTTCAGAAGGGCGTCATCAAACGCATCGCCGCTGGAGGCAAGAGGGTCGGAAAGCTGTTCAATAAAGACCAGCAGGCATTCCTGCTCGGGATGGCGAACCGCAACATCGATTTCTCTAAGCTTCTCGTGTTCGGGCCGTTGCGCGCGCATCGCTGGAAATTCGAGGATCCGGGCTGCCCCTGGCCGATCACGGCGGAGCTTTGGGTGCGCGAGGACGGCGCGCGCTTGATGGAGGCATCGATCAAGACGCCGGCGGTGCAGGCGGCGGCGGCCATCGCCGGGTTCATGGCGTTCCTTGCCGAGTTCGGCGCCGAGCGCGACATCGAGGAGCAGGCGAAGACGCGCTGGGCCCTCGAGTACTACGCGAACAAGTTGCGCAAGGGCCGCACCGGTCGTGGGGCCGCGGCGACGACGGCCCCGAAAGTGGCGAAGGCGAAAGGAGGCAGGGCGAAGAAGACCCGCAAAGCGGCGAAGAAAGGCATGGTCGGCAAGCGCAAGTAGCAGAAGCGGCGGATAGCCGGTGGCGCCGGCGATCGCGCCCGTCGATACTCGCCGCCCACTCCCCGCGGAGCGATGGTCGTCAGGCGGCCTGCTTGAGTCCCACGTCGGGCAGCTTGGGCCGCGTCGCCAGCGCGTGTTTCATGATGCCCTCGATCTCCGCGGTCTCCTTTGCATTGAGCGGCATCCGCGGTGGCCGCGTGCGATGCGTGCCGCGTCCCATGAGGTGCTCGCAGAGCTTGATGCACTGGACGAGATCGGGACGCGCGTCGAGGTGGAGCAGCGGCATGAACCACTGGTACAGGCTCAGCGCCTCGGCGTAGCGGCCCGCGCGCGCGAGCCGGAACAGCGTCTCACCTTCCTGCGGGAACGCGTTCGACATCCCCGAGACCCAGCCTACGGCACCCACCATCACGCTTTCGACGACGACGTCGTCGAGGCCGGCAAACAGCACGAAGCGGTCGCCCACGAGGTTGCGGAGATCGGTGAAGCGGCGCGTGTCGCCCGAGGACTCCTTGAAGCAGACGATGGTCTCGCAGTCCGCGAGCGTGGCGAGGATCTCGGGCGTGACGTCGTTCTTGTAGATCGGCGGGTTGTTGTAGACCATCACCGGCAGCGCAGTCGCTTTCGCGACGCTGCGAAAGTGAGCGGCCGTTTCGTGCGGCTTCGACGAGTAGACGAGCGCGGGCATCACCATGACGCCGTCCAGCCCGATGCGCGCGGCCTCCTTCGCCATGTCGATCGCGAACGCGGAGGTGAATTCCGCGATCCCGGTGATTACGGGGACGCGCCCGCGGGCGACGGCCTTGGCTGCCTCCATCACCGCGATCTTCTCGTGCTTCGCGAGCGACGTGTTCTCGCCGACGGTGCCGCAGACGATGAGACCCGACACGCCGTCGCGGATCAGCCCTTCGATCACGCGCGCGGTTGCGTCGACGTCGAGCGAGAAGTCCTCGCGGAACTGGGTCGTCACCGCGGGGAATACGCCAGTCCAGTCAGGCTTCATTTCTCGTTCTCCCAAGTCGCGTCGCCGTCGCTGGCGCCGGACCGTGATTATCGCCAATCGGTCGGCAGGGTCAAATGGCCGCACCGTAGCGGGACTGGATTGACGCTCCCCGCGGTCCCCGCGTAAATTCGGAGGGCGATCCTTCGTTACTTTCCGGCTTGCCCCCGCGCATGGAACTCAATGGTCAGACGACCGTGACGACGAAGCTGCGCCGCATGCGAGGCGACCGCTTCGCGTCCTACACGCGGGCTGCCGTCGCCGGCTACGCCGAGGACAACATCGCGGCCGGCCGCTGGGACCAGGTGGGCGCCCTCGAGCGCGCCCGCGCGGACTTCGAGTACCTGCTGCCCAAGGGGCTCGATACGCCGGATAACTTCCTCTTCGAGATTCTGGAGGATGGCGGCCTGGTCGTCGGCTTCGCGTGGCTCGCGATCGAGCGCAAGTACGGCGCGGCGAGCGCGTATCTCTACGACATCGGCATCCACGCCGCCCATCGGCGCAAGGGGCACGGGATGCGTGCGATCCGCGCGCTCGAAGACTTTGCGATAGGGGCAGGTGCGACGAGCATCGGCCTCAACGTGTTCGCGAACAACGCGGGCGCCCAGGCGCTCTATCGCAAGCTCGGCTACGCGCCGACAAACTTCAACATGCGCAAGCGTCTGCGATAGCCGGCGCGCACCGCTATCGAACGACGGCGATCTCCGTCACCGCGATCGCCTGAGCCTATCTTGACAGCTGTGGGCTACAGCAACACACTGATCCGCCCGTGAGCCCGCAGCATCGCTCGCGGGAAAGCGCGCCCTCGAGGCGCCCCAGCGACTTACCTTGGAGGAGGGTCCATGCGAGAGCCCGTGGTTGCAGCGCTCGCCGCTGTGTTCGCACTGACGGCCGGGATCGCCGTGGCGCAGCAGAAGCCGGACAACCTGAGCACGCTCAAGCAATTCAAGGTCGCGAGCACCGACCTCAACATCCCGACGGTGCCGCAGACGGGCGCCGAACGCGGATGCGATCAAGGAGAACCTGAAGAAGATCAAGCTGCCGCCGGGCTTCAAGATCGAGCTCTACGCGATCGTGCCCGGACGCGCGCCACATGGCGGTGGCGCCGTCGACCAACATGCTGTTCGTCGGCACGCGCAAGACCGACCGTGTGGGCGGTGACCGATCGCAACAGCGATCGGCGTCGCCGATCGAGGTGAAGTCGTTCGCGCCGTCGCTCAACTTCAAGGTTCCCAACGGCGTGTGCTGGACCAAGGACGGCTTCCTGATCGTCGTCGAGCACAATCGGTCCTCAACTTCCCCGCGGCCGAGTTCTTCTACGAAGGGCCCGACGTCGCGGTGATCGAAGTGGTGCCGCAGGGCAAGCTGATTCCCGCCGAGGAGGAGTCGTTCAACCACGGCGCGCGCGTCTGCCGCATCGGTAAGGACGGCATGCTCTACATCGCGCTGGGGCAGCCGTTCAACGTGCCGCCGCGCGACAAGCTCGACCTCTACAAGAAGTGGGGCATCGGCGGGCATCGTCCGGCTGAATGCGTTCGACGGCAGCAAGCGCGAGGTGTACGCGACCGGCATTCGCAACTCCGTCGGCATCGAATTCAATCCGAAGGACAACACGCTGTGGTTCACCGACAACCAGACCGACGGGATGGGCGACAACATTCCGGCGGGTGAGCTCAACCGTGCGACCGCGGCGGGACAGTTCTTCGGCTATCCCTACATCTGCGGGACGACGCGGATCACGGAGAACGGCTACGACAAGGATCCGCTGCCGGCGAACACAGTGCCTCCGCAAGCGATGACGGACGCGCATGCGGCGGACCTCGGGCTCGTGTTCTATACGGGCAGCAAGTTCCCGGCGAAGTACCGCGACGGGATCTTCTCGGCACAGCATGGGTCGTGGAATCGCACCGAGCCGATCGGCGCGCGGATCATGTTCACCCCGGTCAAGGCGGACGGCACGGCCGACAAGACCGAGGTGTTCGCCGAAGGCTGGCTCGATCCCGCCACGAAGCGCTATCGCGGCCGGCCCGTCGACGTGGCGAACCTGCCCGACGGCTCGATCCTCGTTTCCGACGACTTCGCCGGAGCGCTCTACCGGATCAGCTACACGGGCGAGTGAACGCGCGAGCGTCCCTTCTCGGGCTGGCGCTTTTCGCGCTGGCACGCGCTACCGGCCGCCGGCGGCGATCGCACGGCCGGCCGGGCGCGCGCCGACGCGTGCGTCCAGTGCCACGGCGCGAACGGCATCAGTGTGCTGCCGAACGCGCCGAACCTCGCGGGCCAGCCCGAGGTCTACCTGGTCGAGCAACTCCGGCAGTTCCGGAGCGGCCGGCGCCCGAGTGAAGTGATGGGTGTGATCGCCAAGCCGCTTGCCGATCGCGACATCGACGATCTCGCGGCTTGGTATTCGGCGATCACGATCGAGGCGACGCCGCCGCGCTAGCGTCCTCTCGTGCCGCTCCGGCCATTGACGGGTGCAAAGCAGGCTCCCAGAATGGCCCTCCCCTGGGGAGAGGAGGCAGATCATGACCGCGCTCTATTCGCTGTGGGTTCCGATTCTGCTGTCGGCGGTGCTGGTGTTTGTTGCGAGCTCCGTGATCCACATGGTGCTCACGAGTTGGCACAAGGCCGACTTCAAGAAGGTTCCCGACGAGGATCGATTCCGACAGGTGGTCGGCGCGCTCGCACTGCCGCCCGGTGACTATTGCGTTCCGCACGCGGGCACGATGGACGAGATGAAGACGTCCGGCTTTGCCCAGAAGCGGCAGCAGGGTCCGGTGCTGTTCGTGACCGTGATGCAGCCCGGAAAGGTCAACATGGGTCCGTATCTGGTCAAATGGTTCGTCTTCACGATTGTTATCTCATTCCTGGCCGCCTATGTCGCTAGTGCCGCTCTGCCGCCGAGCGCCGAGTACCTGCGCGTATTTCAGCTCGCGGGCGTGACCGCGTTCATCGGCTATACCGCGGCGATCTGGCCGTTCTCGATCTGGTACCACCGGGACTGGGGCACGACGATCCGCTCGACGATCGACGGATTGATCTACGCGTTGCTCACCGCGGGTGTATTCGGCTGGCTGTGGCCGCGCTGACCCGCCATTGACGAGGAGACAAGTCATGCCAACGTATATCGCGCTGTCCACGTTCACGGATCAGGGCATTCGCGCCGTGAAGGACACGACCAAGCGATCGGAAACCGTGATGGCGCTCGCGAAGAAGGTGGGCGCGACGATGACCCAGGTCTACTGGACACTGGGCGCGTACGACGTCGTCGCCGTCATCGAGGCTCCGAACGACGAGACGGCGACGGCGTTCAGCCTCGCGATCGGATCCGCGGGCTTCGTCCGCACGCAGACGATGCGCGCGTTTTCGAAGGACGAGATGGGCACGATCCTGGGCAAGCTGGGTTGACCGCCGGCGGCGCCATGCACTACGTTACGGTGGTCGACAAGGACGCCGCGAATCCCGTGCGGCCCCTGTAGCGCAACAGGACCACGTCCCGCGACTGCCGGCCGCGTTCCCGCCGATGGATACCGACGTCCTTGTCGTCGGCGCAGGTCCCACCGGGCTCATGCTCGCGAACCAGCTCGTCCGGCGCGGCGTCCGCACGCTGATCATCGACCGCCACGCGGGACCTGCGCGCGAGACGCGCGCATTGGGCGTGCAGGCGCGGACCCTCGAGATCTACGCGCAGCTCGGCGCTGGACCAGCGCGCCATCGAGCTTGGCAAGGTCGGAACGGGCGCGAACCTCTGGGCCAACGGCCGCAAGATGGCGCGCGTCCCGCTGAGCGACGCGGGGCAGCACGAGACACCCTACCCGTACATCCTGATTCTGGGCCAGGATGACAACGAGCGGATCATGGGCGAGCGCTTGCGCGAGCAGGGCCTCTCCGTTCAGTGGAACACCGAGCTCGTCGACTTCGCGCAGGAACCCGGCCAGGTCGCGGCCACGCTTCGCACGCAGGATGGCGCGACGCGGAAGGTCGCCGCCGCGTGGGTCGCGGGCTGCGACGGCGCGCGCAGCACGGTCCGCGAGCGGTCGGGCATCGCGTTCGCGGGCGCGCCGTACGAGCATGTGTTCTACGTCGCCGACACCGAGGCGACCGGCCGCATGGTGCCCGACGAGGTCAACGTCTACCTGTGGCAGGACGGGTTTCACCTGCTGTTTCCGATGCGAGGGGTCGATCACTGGCGCATGGTGGGCATCCTGCCCGAGGCGCTCCGGGGGCGCGAAGGCGTGAGCTTCGACGATGTCGTGCCGTCGATCCGGCACGAGGCCGGCTCCGAGCTCGCGTTCCGCTCATGCTCGTGGTTCTCGACCTATCGCATTCATCACCGGCGCGCCGTCCGCTTCCGCGACCGCCGCGCTTTCCTGTTGGGCGACGCGGCGCACGTGCACAGCCCCGTCGGCGCGCAGGGCATGAACACGGGGCTGCAGGATGCCTACAACCTCGGCTGGAAGCTGGCGCTCGTGATCGGAGGCCAAGCCAACTCGCGCATCCTCGATTCCTACGGAGCGGAGCGCGTGCCGGTTGCGGAGCGGCTGCTGCGCACGACCGACCGCGGCTTCCGGCTCGTCGTCACCGACAATTGGCTCGCGGGCCTGTTTCGCACTGAGATCCTCGCGCGGATCGGCGCCTTTGCGATGGGAACCCGCCGAATCCAGTCGCTCGCGTTCCGGACGATCTCGCAAATCGGCATCCGCTACCGTGGAAGCGCGTTGTCGGTCGTGGCGGGCGCCATGCCCGAACATGCGCCGCAGCCAGGCGACCGCTTTCCGTGGATGCATCTGAAATTCGCGGCCGACAGTGCCGTCCTCGACTCGTTCGCCCAGCTCGACGACGCGCATTTCCATCTGCTTGCGTTCGGGCAGGCGGCGCCGCCCGCACCGCGCGCGTTCGGCGATCTCGTGCGCGTGCACGCGATCCCGCCCGACGCCGCCAACGACGCCGAGCTCGAACGCGTGCGAATTCCACGACCTTCGGTTTATCTCATCAGACCCGATGGTTACGTCGGATTCTGCGGCGACCGCATCGACGCCGATGCCCTCAGCCGTTATGCGACCGAGAGCTTGGGACTTGTGGAGGCGAGCGCATGACTTCCACGCCAACCCGGCCCTGCTTCACGCCCGATGCGGCCAGTTGAAATCCTCGTCGATGGAGGTGTCGCCATGAAACCGTTCACCCTGATCGCGGTGGTGATTTTCGGTATCGTCGCTTTGGTTCATGTCTGGCGGCTCGTCGCGGGATGGACCGTCGTCATCGCGGGCGCAACGATCCCGATGTGGGTCAGCGTTGTCGGCGCCCTCGTCGCCGCCGTGCTTGCGATCATGGTCGCCCGCGAGGCGCGTGGATAGGCGATGCCGGTCCTGCGCGTTGGAGTGCTGGGGGCGGCGCGGATCGCGCGACTGTTCGTCGATAGCGTCCGGGGATCGCGGAAGGTCGCGGTCGTCGCCGTTGCGGCCCGCGAGCCCGCACGCGCGCGAGCCTTCGCCGCCGAGCTCGGCATCGCGCGCGTCCACGCGACCTACGACGCACTCCTCGCCGATCCCGAAATCGAGGCCATCTACAACCCGCTGCCCAACAACCTGCACGCGGAGTGGTCGATTCGCGCCGTTCAAGCGAGGAAGCACGTCCTGTGCGAGAAGCCGCTCGCGATGTCGGGGCGCGAAGCGACCGCGATGTTTGCGGCGGCGCGCACGAACGGCGTGCACCTGGTCGAGGGCTATCCCTATCGCGCTCAACCACAGACGATCCGGCTCCGCGAGCTCCTCGCGAAGGATACGATCGGCAAGCTCCATTTGGTGCAGGCCGCGTTCGGCTTTCCGCTCGCGGATCTCGCGAACATCCGGTATGACCGTGAGCTTGGCGGCGGCGCGCTGATGGATGCCGGCAGCTATCCGGTTAGTTTCGTTCGGATGATCGCGGGAGAACGGCCGCGTCGCGCGAGCGCGTTCGCACAATGGGCGCCCACGGGGGTCGATCGCACTCTCACGGGACTGCTCGAGTTCCCGAGCGGACTCCTGGCGCAGATTTCATGCAGCTTCGCGACGGCGCGCCATCGCCACGCCGTGATCATCGGCGACGCCGGGATGATCACGACGACGTTTCTCAACGACACGTCCCCGGCACTCCCGCCGCGCCTCGAGGTGCGCCGTGGCACCGGCTGGGACGCGACGCGGGAAACGATCGAGACGGCGACGGCCAGCGGTTTCCGCGCCGAGGCGGAATCGTTCGCCGATCTCGTGCGGCAAGGGCTGGCGCGGTGGACCGGCGCCACGCCCGAGGAATCGGTCGACACGATGCTCGCGCTCGAGGCGCTCGCGGAAAGCGCGCGCGAAGGCCGGGCGGTCGATATGGCAGTCTGAGGCAGGAGGCGGTCGACATGTGCAGGAACATCCGGATTCTCTTCAACTTCGCGCCGCCCGTTACCGACGAGGAGATCGGGGCGGCGGCATTGCAATACGTGCGGAAGGTGAGCGGCTTCAACAAGCCGTCGAAGGTCAACGAGCCCGCATTCGACGTGGCGGTGCAGGACATCGCTGCCGTCACCCGTCGGCTCGTCGGTGCGCTGCAGACCCACGCACCGCCGCGGAACCGCGAAGAGGAGGCCGCGAAGGCGCGGCTTCGCGCGGTGGCGCGTTTCTCGAACGACTGAGCGCACGCGATGTCGGCGGTTGCGGATACGTGGGAACGCGGCAGCCCGTACGAGCGCTACGTCGGGCGCTGGAGCCGCCGCGTCGCGCCGCCGTTTCTCGCGTGGTTGGGCGCTCCCACGGGGCGCCGCTGGCTCGACGTTGGTTGCGGCACTGGCGCGTTATGCGCAGCGATCCTCGACCAGTGCACGCCGGCGGCCGTGACCGGCGTCGAGCCGTCGGCGGGCTTTCTCGCGACGGCGCGCGCCAATCTGGGCGCGTGGGCGGAGCTCAAGGAGGGCAGCGCGACGAAGATTCCGCTGCCCGACGCCGCCGTCGACGTGGTCGTGTCGGGGCTCGTGCTCAATTTCGTCGCCGAACCGCGCGCGGCGATGGCGGAAATGATCCGTGTCGCCGCGCCCGGCGGCACGATCGGCGCCTATGTATGGGACTACGCCGGCAAGATGGAGCTCATGCGCATCTTCTGGGATGCCGCGATCGCGCTCGACCCGGATGCCGCGCGGCTCGACGAAGGGGTCCGCTTCGCGCTGTGCCGGCGCGAGGCGCTCTCGGCGCTCTTCGCCGAAGCGGGACTCGCGGACGTCCGGACGACGACGATCGACATCGATACGCCGTTCGCGAATTTCGATGACTACTGGCAGCCGTTCGAGGGCGGGCAGGGCCCCGCGCCCGCGTACGCGATGTCGCTCGACGCCGACGCGCGGGAGCGGCTGCGCGAGCGCATTCGCGGGCGGATTCCGGCGGGCGCGGACGGCGCGATTGCGTTGACGGCGCGGGCATGGGGCGTTCGCGGCGTCCTGGCCCCATGACGAGAGCGCGTCTCGTGTTGAATCGGTAGAATCGCACTTCCGCATCGCGCTCCAGGTCGTCATGATTGACCCTCCCAAAACCGGTCGAGAATCAGAGCAGCGGGCGGCTGTTATCCACCTGACGATTCCGCGCGAACACGACCGACCACTCGCCACGCTATGACCACACGCGATCCCGGACCCTTCGACGGCGGCTGCGACTGCCGTCACGTGCGCTATCGGATGACGACGGCGCCGCTGTTCGTCCACTGCTGCCACTGTCGCTGGTGCCAGCGCGAGACGGGCGCTTCGTTTGCGCTCAACGCGATGATCGAGAGCGACCGCCTCCAGCTCCTTCAGGGCGGCGTCGACATGGTGCTGACGCCGTCCGCGAGCGGCAAGGGCCAGAAGATCGCGCGCTGCCCGACCTGCCGGATCGCGCTCTGGAGCCACTACGCAGGCGGGGGCGATGCGATCAGTTTCGTGCGCGTCGGGACGCTCGACGATCCGGACCGGCTGCCGCCCGACGTCCACATCTTCACGGCATCCAAGCAGCCGTGGGTCGTGCTGCCGCCGGGCGTCCCCGCGGTGCCCGAGTACTACAAATCGGCGGACCTCTGGCCCAAGGAAAGCCTCGAGCGGCGCGCAGCGTTGCTGGCGCGAAAGTCATGAGCCCGGCCTGCGAGGACGCGAGCAGCATCGGCAAGGTCGTGCCGAGTGCCCCGGGCTGCGAAGACTGCCTCGCGATCGGCGCGAAGTGGACCGAGTTGCGTATCTGCCTTACGTGCGGGCACGTCGGGTGTTGCGAGGATTCGCCGCATGCGCACGCACTTGCGCATTGGAACGCGACCGGCCATCCGTTGATTGCGTCTTGGGAGCCGGGCCCGCGCTGGATCTGGTGCTACAAGCACCGCATCTACTTCGATCCGCAACCGGGGCAGGTGCCGAAGCGGCGCCGTGGGCTGGGTGCGCTGCTGCACCGCGTCACCCATCCCGGGCGCCGATGAACGCGATCTCGAAACTCCAGAACGGACATCGGTCGATCCGCCAGGAGCGCTACGCGGCGAGCGCGGAGTTGATGGCGAGGATCGATGGGACGGGTGCGGCCTCGCTCGCGCAGTACTACACGAGCAAGGCGAAGTACGATCCTGACGTGTTCCGTAGGGATTCCGCGAAACTCGCCGCGCTGCTGGCGGCCAAGCACTTCCTGCCCTAGGCGGCGGACCACTCGAGCCGGCCCGACGCTCCGAAATCATGACGCGGGCCTATCCGGAAACGACGGGTCAGCAGGTCGACCGGCCGTGGCGCTTCGGCTGGACCGACGCCGTCGTCATCCTCGCGATCATCGTATTCCTGTGGTCGCTGATCGTCCTCGGCGGCGACATGCGGGTGCGCTTCGACGAGCTGCATCCGCCGGCGATCTCGCTCGACGTGGCGCTGATCCCCTATTACACGGCGCGCACCGTGCTCAGGATGTTCATCGCGTTCGCCGCCGCGCTCATGTTCACCTTCGCCTACGGCTACATCGCCGCGCGGAGCCCGCGCGCGCGGACGATCATGCTGCCGACGCTGGACATCCTGCAATCGGTGCCGGTGCTGGGCTTTCTCTCGGTCACGGTGACCGGATTCCTGGCGCTGTTTCCGGGGAGCCTGCTCGGCGTCGAATGCGCGAGCATCTTCGCGATCTTCACCGCGCAGGCGTGGAACATGACGTTCGGTTTCTACCACTCGCTGATCACCGTTCCGGCGGAGTTGCAGGAGGCCGCCTCGGTCTACGGGATGAACCGGTGGCAGCGCTTCACGAACGTCGAGCTGCCGTCGTCGGCGATCGGTCTCATGTGGAACTCGATGATGAGCTTCGGCGGGGGCTGGTTCTTCGTCGCCCAGAGCGAGGCGATAACGGTCCTCAACAAGAACATCAAGCTTCCCGGACTGGGCTCGTACATGGCGACCGCGGTCGAGGCGGGCGACACGCGTGCAGCGGTCTACGCGATCTTCGCGATGATCGCCACGATCGTCGCGCTCGACCAGCTCATGTGGCGACCGCTGGTGGCGTGGGCCGAGAAGTTCAAGCTCGAGCAGACGGAGTCGGCGAGCAGCCCGACGTCGTGGATGCTGGATTTGCTGCGGCAGTCGTTCGTGCTGGCGTGGCTGTCCGATCACGTCGGGAAGGCGATGGCGAAGTTCTCGACCCAGGCATCGGAGACGGTGTCGGACCTCGCCGATGCCGCGTTCCGCCACGCCGCCGAGCGCGGCCCGGCGGATCCTGCGCGTGTCGCTGTCCGGGCTCGCGCTGACCGGCATCGCATGGCTCGCGTTCGACGCGGTCGAGATCGCGAAGGAGATCCGGACCGACATGGGTGCTGCGGAAATGCTGCACGTCGTGTGGCTCGGCGTCCTCACCCTGCTGCGCGTCGTCGCGATGAGCGTGCTCGCGACGTTGATCTGGACCCCGATTGGCGTCTGGATCGGGCTGCGGCCCCGCGTGGCCCGCGTGGCGCAGCCGCTTGCCCAGATCGCCGCGTCGTTTCCGGTCAACATGACGTTCCCGTTCATCGTGGCGTTCTTCATCGCGACCCGCATTCCGATCAACCTCGGCAGCATCTTCCTGATGGCGCTCGGGACCCAGTGGTACATCCTGTTCAACGTCATCGCGGGCACGATGGCGATTCCCACGGATCTGCGCGAAGCGGCGGCAATGTTCGGGCTCCACCGCTGGCGCCTGTGGAAGACGCTGATCATCCCGGCCATCTTCCCATTCTGGGTGACCGGCGCAGTGACAGCCACCGGTGGCGCGTGGAATGCGAGCATCGTCGCGGAGGTCGCGACGTGGGGGAACGACAAGCTCGTCGCCGACGGTCTGGGCGCCTACATTGCGCAGGTGACCGAGAAAGGCGACCAGCCGGCGATCTACTTCAGCATCGTGGTGATGGCGGCATTCGTGGTCACGATCAACCGCGTTTTCTGGCGCCGGCTTTATGATATGGCCGAGCGCAAGTTCAAGCTCGATTGACCCATGTCCGCCGCGTCCGTATTAGACGAGAAGCCGGTGCCCGCGTCGCCGCGGTCCGACGGCACGCCGGCGCCACTCATCGAGCTCAGGCACGTGACGAAATCCTACGCGGGAGCCGATGGCGCCGCGCCCGTGACCGTGCTCGACGGCATCAGCCTGGAGGTCCGCGATGGCGAGATGCTCGCGCTCCTGGGACAGTCGGGATCGGGAAAATCGACGATCCTCCGCCTGATGGCGGGCCTGACCCCGCCCACGACGGGCACGGTCCTGAGTCACGGGGAGCTCCTCGAGAACCTCAATCGTCGTCTCGCGATCGTCTTCCAGACATTCGCGCTGTATCCATGGCTCACCGTGCGCGAGAACGTCCAGGTCGGACTGATCCGCCGTCGGCTCGATGCGGCGAGCGAGGACAAGGAGATCGATCGGGCGCTCGAACTGATCGGCCTCACGGGCTACGAAAACGCGTACCCGAAGCAGCTTTCCGGCGGCATGCGCCAGCGCGTCGGCTTCGCCCGGGCTCTCGTCGCGCAACCGGAAGTCTTGTGCATGGACGAGCCGTTCAGCGCGCTCGACGTGCTCACCGCCGAAAACCTCCGGACCCAGGTGGTCGATCTCTGGCGCGACTCTCGTCACGCCGGGCTCAGGAGCATCTTCCTCGTGACCCACAACATCGTCGAGGCGGTGTTCATGGCCACGCGGATCGTCATCATCTCGTCGCATCCGGGCCGGATTCGCAATGTGATCGCGAACCCCCTGCCGTACCCGCGCGACGTCAACTCGCAACGGTTCGAGGCATTGGTCGCTCAGGTCCGCGCTGCGATCACGGCGCTGGCGCTGCCGGACGAACCGGTCGAGCGCGTTGCGGCCGCAGTTCCGGCGGCGCCCGGGGGCGCTGCGGCACCACCGGCCCGACGCCCGTCTGACGCGGCACCTGCGGGCGCGACCGTCCGCGTTGAAACCATTCCGAACGCGCCAGTCGAGGCGATCGTCGGGCTACTCGAAATCCTCGAGGACAGCCAGGAGACGATGAACGTCTTCGACCTGAGCGCGCGCATCGGCAAGGAATTCGGCGAGACGATCGCCATCGTCAAGGCGGCCGAGATGCTGGGCCTCGTCGACACGCCGAAGGACGACGTCGTGATGACGCAGGTCGGCTGGTACTTTCTCGCCGCCCCTGGTCCCACGCGACAGACCTTCTTCCGCCAAGCGATCCTGCGTCTGCGCCTGTTCCAGATGCTCATCGCTCGCCTCGAAGCAGCGCCCGAGGGCCGCGTCAGCGCCGACGATGTCCTCGCCGAACTCGCGACCTTGCTGCCTTACGATCAGCCGTCGAAGGTTTTCCACACGCTGATCGCGTGGGGCCGCTATGCCGAGCTCGTCGATTTCGATCAAGATGCGAATGTGGTCTACCTGCCCCGAACGGAAGACGATGGCGATCGCGACGAATCGGCGCCCTCCTGACATGAATCCAGTGGGCGAACTGCTGCGGGTCGAGGACGTCGAGGTCGATGCCGACGTGCCCGACAAGGACCGGCTGCTCGCACGCCTCGCGTTGCTGCTCGCACGCCAGTCGGCCCTCTCGGAAGCCGACATCCTGCACAGCCTTGAAGCACGTGAGCAACTGGGCTCGACGGGCCTGGGTCACGGCGTTGCGCTTCCCCACGCGCGCATGCCGCAGTGCCATGCCGCGGCCGCCGTGTTCGTGCGCACGAGAATTCCGATTTCGTTCGATGCGCCGGATCGCCTGCCGGTGTCGAAATTCCTGGGCCTCATCGTGCCGAATGTCGCGGCCGATCGGCATCTGCGCATCCTGGCGACCGCGGCGAGCATGTTCGGCGATCGCGCGTTTCGCGACGCGGTGGACGGGTGCCATGATCCGCGCCGACTTGCGGCGCTCTTCGCCGCGTGGCCCGCCCCGCCGGGCGAAGGATCGCCGCCCGAAATATCGGCGCGCACCTCCAGCGGTCCCCAGTAGCGTGCCGCCGTCCCCGGATCTTTGCAGCCGGCATGGGCATGGGGGCTGGCGTAAGTGTCTGATTCTATGGTCGTGTAGGGCAGGCGTCCTGCGCGGGGCTGGTCTTCGCCGACCAAAGGGCTTGCGGCCGTGCCCGGTCCCTTCTATAATGAGAATCATTCTCATTCCTGTTTGGGCGCTCTCGGCAACGCAGGGCTGCCCGTAGCGCACTGAAGTCGCCATGTACATCTGTCTCTGCAATGCAATTACCGAACGCCAGATCGTGGAGGCGGCCAAGGAAGGCGCGCGCTCCTCGGAAGACCTGGCGCAGGAGCTGGGCGTGGGCCTCTGCTGCGGGCGCTGCGCCGATTGCGCGCACGCGCTCCTGTGCGAAACGGTGGCCGGCCTCGCCGGCACCGCACCCGGACGGCATGTTGACGCCGCGCTATCCGCAGCCTGAGGGGCAAATTCGCGATGAAGCCCGCCTCGGACTCCCTGCGCGCGCCCGCACCGGCGCGCGAGCAGGACGACGAGGCGCCTCGGGTGGTCGAGAGCAAGATGCTGCTCGGCGGCCGCACGCAGCTCGCCATCCTGCATAACAAGACGATCTACTTCCTGCGTGAGACGCGGTTCGGAAAGCTGATCCTCACGAAGTAGCAGGTCGCGACAACTCGATCGCCAGCCAGTGGACGGCGACAACCCCAGGTTGCCGCGCCGCCAGCCAGCCGTGCTTGAGATGCGCCCGGGACACTTGGGCGCGTTCGGCGTTCACCGGCAACGGAGCTGGCCATGATCGATCCCATTCCTCCGCGGAAGCGGACCGCACGGCTCGGGTATCGCGCGGTCGTGGCCGTACTCGTTTTCGTGCTGCTCGGGCTGCCGTTCCGCACGCCCGCCCGCGCGAGCGGCGCCGCCGCGCCGACGCCGGTGACACTCGGCAAGAAGATGTTCCACGATCCGAGCCTGTCCGCCTCCGGTGCCATGTCGTGCGCGACGTGCCACGATCCGAACAACGCGCACGCGCAGAGCAACAGCCTCGCGGTGCAGCCCGGAGGCCCCAAGGTCGACATGCCGGGGTTTCGCTCGGTGCCGTCGCTGCGCTACCTGAACACGACCGCGTTCTCGTTCGACGACGAGGGCACGCCGAACGGCGGATTCAACCGCGACGGCCGGGCCAAGGATCTGATGGAGCAGGCGCTGCGTCCGCTCTTCGCGGCGCACGAGATGGCGAACGCGTCGCCCGCCGACCTGGTCGCCCGGCTTTCGAAGACCCCCTATGCCAGGGAATTCCGGCAGGTGTTCGGCGCCAACGTGTTCGCCGACGAGCAGGCCACGGTGCGTGCGATCAGCTTTGCGCTCCTGCAGTATGAGTCGCGGGCGCCGGAGTTTCGGCCGTTCGACTCCAAGTACGACCTCTTCCTGGCCGGCCGCGTTCGGCTTTCGCCCGCGGAGGTGCGCGGCCTCTCGCTCTTCAACCGCTTCGACAAGGGCAACTGCATCGGCTGCCATCCGAGCGGCCGCGGCCCGGACCACGAGCCGCCGCTGTTCACCGATTTCACGTACGACAATCTCGGGGTCCCGCGCAATGCAGAGATTTCCGCGACGGCCCACCCCGCTTACTTCGACATGGGGCTCTGCGGCCCCGATCGCACCGACCTGGCCGATCGCAAGGATCTCTGCGGCGCGTTCAAAGTGCCGACGCTGCGCAACGTGGCGACGCGCAAGGTGTTCTTCCACAACGGCAAGTTCAAGACACTGCGCGAGGCGCTGCGCTTCTACGTGCAGCGCGATACTCGTCCTGACAAGTTCTACCCGAAGGACGCGAGCGGCGTCGTCCGCAAGTTCGACGACTTGCCGCCCGAGCTCGCGGGCAACGTCAACACGAGCGAGGTCCCGTACGACCGCAATCCCGGCGAGCAGCCGCGGCTGACCGAAGCCGAGCTCGACGATCTCGAAGCGTTCCTCGGCACGTTGACCGACCACTACATCGTCGCGGCGGTGCCCGCGCGCGTGCGCACGCGCTGAAGCCGTCGGCATCGTCACGAGGGAGCCCGCGCGATGTCCTGCACGTCGAAGACCCGTACGCTCGTCGCCGTCGCGCTCGCCGCGACGTTCGCTTCGCCCTGCGCGCTCGCCGACGAGGCGGCACTCAAGGCGGAGATCGCCGAGCTGCGCGCCCAATTGGAGCAGCTCAAGGCGCAGATGAAGGAACTCGCAGCGCAAAAGCAGGCGCCCGCGGCACCCGCGACGGCAACGGCGACGGCTGCGGCGCCGGGAGCGCCGGGCACGGCGCCCGCAGCAACGCCCGCAGCGAATGCTGCCGCACAGACGGAACTCACGCAGCGCGTCGACCACCTCGAGCAGACGGTTGCGAACCAGGCCCAGACGATCTCCGAGACGACGTTCTTCGGCTACGGCGAGATCGCGTACAGTCGTCCCATCCACAATTCGAGCGACACGCAGGCCGACCTCGCGCGCGCGGTGCTGGGCTGGGCGCACCGCTTCGACGAGCGCACGCGGATGGCGGCGGAGCTCGAGGTCGAGCACGCGGTCGCCTCCGCGACCGACAAGGGCGAGGTCGAGATCGAGCAGTTCTACGCGGAGCGCCAGTTCACCGACAAGCTCGGTGGCCGCGCCGGCCTCTTCCTCGTTCCGATCGGCTTCCTGAACGAGCACCACGAGCCGACGCAGTACTATGGGGTGTTCCGCAACTTCGTCGAGACGTCGATCATCCCGACGACCTGGCGTGAAGGCGGCCTCGCCGTTTACGGCGACGCGTTCGAAGGGCTCAAGTGGAATTTTGGTGTCACCACGGGCTTCAACCTCGCGAACTGGGATCCAACGTCGGAGGAAGGCCGCGAATCGCCCCTCGGTAGCATCCACCAGGAGCTCTCGATCGCCTCGGCCAAGGACCTGTCGGGGTACGTCTCGGCCAACTACGAGGGCATTCCCGGTGTGCAAGTCGGCGGCACGTACTTCACTGGCAAGGCCGGGCAGGGCGTCCAGGACTTCCCGGCGCAGAATGCGCGCGTCACGCTCTGGGAAGCGCACGCGAGATGGCAGCCGCCACCGTTCGACTTCGCCGCGCTCTACGCGCGCGGAACGATCAGCGACACCGAAGCGCTCAATCTCACGTTCATCGGCCAGCCGACGCCGGTTCCGCAACTCTTCTTCGGCGGCTACCTGCAGGCGGCGTGGCGCAGTGCATGGGTGTGGCACGATTACGCGCTCACACCGTGGACGCGCTACGAGTGGGTCAACACGGCGGCGTCCTTTGCAACGGTTCCCGAAGGCCTCGGCGTCCCGACGACGCCCACGCAGCAGATCTGGACCGTCGGCGCCGACTTCTTCGTGACGCCGAGCATCGTGTTCAAGGCCGACTACCAGCAGTTCCGTTTCGATTCGGCGCGCAACGCGTTCCAGCTGGGATTCGGCCTCAACTTCTAGCGCTCCGGCAATGCGTCACACGTGGCTGATCCCCGCGACCGCGGCACTCGTCGCGCCGGTGGCGGAGTTCGCCTACGCGATCGAGTATCTGTCGGTCGACGCGGCACAGCGCGCAGCCTTTCCCGATGCGACGTCCTTCGAGCCGGTACTGGTCGCCGCCGACGTCAAGGCCGCGATTGCACAGGAGGCCGGGCGCTTCCAGGTCGAGCCGCGCGTGTGGCGAGTGCGCGCCGGCGAGCGCGCGCTGGGCTGGTTCATCGTCGACGAAGTGATCGGGAAGGTCGAACTGATCACCTACGGACTCGCGCTCTCTCCGGACGGCGCGGTGCGCTCGCTCGACGTGCTCGCCTACCGCGAATCGCACGGCGATGCGATCCGGCTCGCCGCCTGGCGCGCGCAGTTCACGGGCAAGAAACCCGGCGATCCGGTCCGGATCGATTCCGACATCCGCAACATCTCCGGCGCGACGCTCTCGTGTCGGCACGTGACCGAGGCCGTGCATCGACTGCTCCTGCTCTACGCGAAGGCGCTCGCCCATGGCTGAAGGCGTGACCCATCGGCGGCGCGCGCAGCTTTGGCTCGGCACGATCGTGGAGATCGCCGCCGAGGCGCACCAAGCAGCGGTGGTCGATACGGCGATCGCTGCGGCGTTCGTGGCCATCGCATGCATTCATCGCGCGCTGTCGAACCACGACCCGGCGAGCGAGCTTTCGCGCGTGAATCGCCGCGCCGCGACGCGCGAAACGATGATCTCTCGCGATCTGCGGGCGGTGCTCGCGTGCGCGCTGACCGTAGCGGAACGTTCGGACGGAGCGTTCGATCCGACGCAAGGCGCGCGACTCGCGGCGCTGGGCTTCCTGCCGCCACAGTCGATGGCCGACCGCGCGGCGTGCTGGCGCGACATTCGCCTGAGCGCGCGAGGTGTGACCTTCGCGCGGCCGCTCGCCCTCGACCTCTGCGGCATCGCCAAGGGTTACGCGGTCGACCGTGCGGTTCTTGCGCTGCGCGCCCACGGCGTTATGACCGGCGTGGTGAATGCGGGCGGCGATCTGCGCGTCTTTGGCGAGCGCGACGAATCAGTTTACGTGCGCAGGGGTGGCGCGCAGGGCGGCGTGCAGCCGCTCGTGCGGATTCGCGAGGGTGCTGTCGCGACCAGTGCCTATGCGAGCCAGCGGCGGTACGTTGACGGTCGGTGGGCCAGTCCGTTGATCGACCCGCGCAACGGGCTGCCCGTCATGAGCACGCGCACGGTGTCCGTCATCGCGCCGACCTGCATGCTTGCAGACGCACTGACCAAGGTGGTCGCGCTGCGCGGGCGGGCCGCCGCCCCGGCGCTGGCGGCGTTCGGCGCGAGCGCGGCGGTGCTCTCGCCGGCGGGTGAACGCTGGCGTTGGACGCAGATACCGGATTCCGCCGAACCTGCGGTGGCGGCCTGACGCGATCGTGGCCGCCCGCGAGCGACCCTTCGCCGATGCTGTCCCGCTCGGGACGGGTGCCCGGTATGCGCTGGGGTTCGTGTTGCTTGCGCTGGTCGGCAGCGGCCTCGCGTGGCTCGGGACTCACTATGCCGACGCGCTTGGCTTCACCGCCGGCGACGAGCTGGCGCGCGTGGCGCGCGAGGCGCTCGCGATGAAGCTTCATGGCGCCGCGGCGATGGCAACGCTGATTGCCCTAGGGGCGATGGTCGCCGCGCATGCTCGGCCGGCGTGGCGGTTGCGACGCAATCGCGGCAGCGGATCGCTTGTAGTGGCGACGTTCGCCGTCCTCGCAGCGACCGGCTACGCGCTCTACTACTTTGCGACCGACGACGCGCGGCCGCCGCTCTCGCTTCTGCACTGGGTGACGGGCCTCGCGCTTGTGGTCCTTCTGCCCGTGCACCTCGTGCTCGGAAGGCGGACGCGCGGCGCTACGCGGCGGCCGGCCGCACCGCGCCGTGCTTCTTGAGCTTGAACGACAGAATAATGAGCAGCACGCCGTAGGCGACCGCGAAGGCGCCGATGAGCCACAGCACCGCGATCGCGCCCGCACCCGGATTCAGGATCATCAGCACACCGAAGGCGACGGAAAGCACGCCGCAGAGGATCAGCAGCCACTCGTTCTGGATTTCCTTGCGCAACCGGATGGCGGCCGAGATCTCGAGCACGCCCTGAACGATCGCCCAGACCGCAATCAGGATCAGGAGCGCAATCGCGGTGACGCCAGGCTGCAAAAACGTGAAGATGCCGGCGGCGATGCCGACGAGGCCGACCAGAACCACGGTCCACATCGGCTTGCCGCCATCCTTCGTCTTCCAGCCGCCGATGAGCGCCGCGACGCCATCGACGAGCGCGTAGGCTCCCCAGAAAAGAACGAGCGTCACGAGCGTAACGCCCGGCCACGCCCAGGCGAGGAGTCCGAACACGATGGCGGCGATGCCGCGCAACAGTACGAGCCACCAGTTGCGTCCCAGCGTCTGCAGAAGCTGTACGTCCATGGCGATCCCTCCGCGTGCGTGACGCGCCCCGGCGGGCGCGGATGGGCGACGATTATGGTCCGCGGGCACGCCTCCCGCAACCGGGCATTCAAGCGACGGTTGCGGGTCGGCGGCGCGGTGCCGTCGGTTCTCTGTGGGCGAACGCGAAACGGAAAGCGCGCTCGGCGGGCACGCGCGGCGGGTACGCGAGCGTGTAATTCTCGCGATCAAGAGCAAGGTTCGGGTTGTAGAACGGATCCGCGCGCACGCCGTCGCCCCATTTGCCGAGCAAATAGCCGAGCGCGTCACGGTCGGCGGCTTCCTGCTCCGGCCGAAGGTAGTAGCCGCGCGACGCCGACTCGAAATGATGGACAAGCGGGCGGTTGACGACGATGTTGTAGCGCCCGCGTGCGCCGGACGCCAGGCAGAGATCGATGTCGTTGTAGGCGGCAGGAAGGGCTTCGTCGAAGCCGCCGAGCGTGTCGAACAGATCGAGCCGGATCACGGCGCAGGCCGCGGTCACGGCGCTGACCGCGTGCGTGAGCATCCCGCGGTTGCGGTAGCCGCGGAAATCGGCGGGCCGTCCCTGCAGCAGGTGATGCGTGAGCGCGAAGGCGCCCAGCAGAACGCCTGCATGCTGGATGGTCCCGTCCCGGTAGAGAAGCCGGGCGCCGACGACGCCGACCTCGGGCCGCAGGGCGAGGGCTGTCATTTCGTCGAGCCAGTCGGGGGCGATGATGTTGGTGTCGTCGTTGAGGAAGCAGAGCACGCTGCCGGTCGCCGCCCCGGCCGCGAGGTTGTTGAGCCGCGCGAAGTTGAACGGCGTCGGATCGTGCAGCACGCGGACGCGGGGCGTGGCTTCAAGGCGGACCAGCGTGGCGCGGGTCTCCGGCAGCTCGCTGCCGTTGTCGACGACGATGAGCTCGACGTCCGGATAGGCGGTCCGCGTGAGCACGCCGTCGACCGCCGCCGCCAGCAGGTCGGGCTGGTCGCGCGTGGGGATGATGACGGTGACACGAGGAGGCTTGGCCGGTAGCGGCAGCCGCAGTCGCCACGTGCGCGCCGTCTGGGGTTCGAACTCGGGCTCTACGCCCTGCCGCTCGAAGTGCCGGTGCGCCGGTCGCGCTTCCTTCGCCCCGGCGCGCGGTCGATGGGCGCGATGGATCAACACCCGAGGCAGATGGGCGATCATGTGCGGCGCCGCGCTCTCGGCGATTCGCCAGAGCAGGTCCCATTCCGAGACCGGGATATCGCGCGCGAAGGCGCCGGCGACCGCGCTGCGGTCCGCGACTGCAGTGCGCTTGAAGTAGGGCTCCTGCGCGAACAGAAACGGGTCCCAGCACGGCTTGAAATCGGGATGGGCGCGCGAGCCGTCCAGGAGAAGCTCGTCGTGGTCGACGTACGCGAGCACCGTTGCCGGCGCTGCAGAGAGCTCGAGCGCAAGCTCCGCCAGCGCGTCGGGCGCGACGATGTCACCGGCGCTCACGACGCCGAGCCAGTCGAGTTCCGTTCGCCCCGCGAGTCGGGCGAGCACCTCGAGCGCACCGGTTTCGTCGGTCGCGGTTTCGACCACAGCCGGGCGGAGCGCCTGCGCCTCGAGCGAAGCGAGTGTTTCCGTGCGCGCGCCGGCACGGGCGTCCGGCTCGTCGACCACGACGATGCCGAAGCGCGGCGCCTTCGGGAGCTTGGCGATGCGCTCGCGCAAGAGCGCATAGTGGAGTCCGCTCTTGACGTCGTGCTCGGCGGCCCAGGCGCCGTAGTCCGAGAACCAGTCGGTGCGCATCTGGTTGCGCTCGATCAGCTTGTCGAGGCGGCCGCCGCGCACGATGCGCCACGCCTTGCCCGCGAAGTGCGGCAGGAGCCGCGGGTCGGCGCGCACGCGGCGCCACTGGCGCTCGAACGCCTTGCGCAACGCGCGGGCACGGGAGACGCGGCGGGAAGTCATCCGGAAGGGTCGGGCAGCGGCACGGCCCGGGTCGGCGGGGCTGCGACGGATTGTCGCGCAGTTGTCGCATGCGCGAAACCCCGCCGCCACGGAGGCGACGTCAAGGCGCCGCCGCCTGGACGAAGAGTTTGCCGTAGGCCTCGACCATGGCGTCGAAGTCCGTGAGGGCGTCGAGTGCCGGCACCGCGTTGCCGGCCAGCTTGGTCCGCAGCACATCGTCGGTGACGAGGCGCGAGATCGCGGCGGCTAGCGCGGCGACATCACCCGGTTCGTAGAACAGGCCGTTCACGCCTTCGCGCACTTGCTCGCGGATGCCGAACACGGGCGTGGTCACGATCGGCAATCCCCACGCCATCGCCTCGAGGATCACGCGCGGGTAGCTTTCGACCCGCGACGTGCACACGAACACGTCGGCGGCGAGGAAGTAGCGTGCGACTTCGCCGGTCTCGGGAACGATTCCGACGCGCGCGCGCCGCTCGTCGTGCAGCGTGCCGATCAGCGTGTGCATCGCACGCTGGTAGTCGCCTTCGCGGTCACCGACGAAGAACGTGCGCGTGCGCGAGGCGACGGCATCCGGCAACAGGGCGAGTGCCTGCGCGAGATCGTGCTGTCCCTTGCGCTCGCAGACCGTCCCGAGCAGCAGCAGCACGATCTCGTCGGGCGCGATGCCGAGCTCTCGCCGTGCCTCTGTTCGATCGAGCCCTGCTGCGGCGGCGACGAGACGCCTGCGGTCGAGACCATTGTGAATCACGGTGAAATTGTGGCGCGTATCGAGCTCGGTCGAGCCTTCGGCCGTCGCATGCGCGACGAACACGATCCGGTAGGGGTACGCGTAGCAGCGCAACGCGCGTAGGGCGACCGCGTCGGGATATTGCCGGAAGTATTCCTGCCAGGGCTCGCTCTCGCGCGGGTTCCAGATCGACGGGCGACCGATCCGGTGCGCCGCGTCGATCGCGTAGAACGTCTGCAGCGTGTTGCCATAGACGACTTCGACGTCGAGTGTGCGGACCCAGCGGGCGAAGGCGTCGATCGCCGCGTCGTACTCGTGTCCCGTCGCGACGCCTGCGAGCGGGTGCGTCGCGACGTGCACCGAGATGCCTTCACGTTCGTAGGCGGCGCGCAGCGGGCCGTCGGTGGGGGCGTAGACCACCGGCTCGAGGAGCCGGCGCCGCTTGAGCTCCGCCGTCATCTCGAATTGGCTGTAGGGCGCGCCTTCCCAGTTCAGGTTGAACGCGCACATGAGCGCGCGCACGGGTCCCGGCGGCGCGGCCACGAAGGCGCGGCGCGGCTGGATGGCGAAGCGCTCGTCGGCGAGCGAGAGATTGGGGTTGTAGTAGCGCTCGCGACGCGAGCCCCAGCGTGCCCGGTACGCGGCCGTCTCGCGTGGGTCGTCGGTGAAGCCGCGGGAGTGGCCCTCGTGATGCAGGAGCGTCGCCTGCGGTGCATAGACGCAGCGCAGTCCTGCTTCCTCGAGGCGGAAGCCGTAGTCGACGTCGTTGTACGCGACCGCGAAGCGCTCGCCGTCGAAACCGTCGTGCTCGAGGAAGAGCCGGCGCGGCGTCAACAGGCAGGCGGCGGTCACCGCGCCGTAATTGCGCGCGACCGCGAGATAGGAGAGATAGCCGTGCTCGCTCTCCGGCATGAGCTTGAAGGCTGGCCCGGGCAGACCATCGTAGTAACCGTGCAGGATACCTGCATGCTGGATGCGGCCGTCGGGGTAGACGAGTCGCGCGCCAACGGCGCCCACGCCTTCCATTTGCGCGTAGCCCACCATCGCCGACAGCCAGCGCGGGTCGCGGACCTCGGTGTCGTTGTTCAGGAACAGCAGATAGTCGGCGTCGACCGAGCGCGCGGCGACGTTGTTGATGTGTGCAAACGAGAAGCGCGGCCCCGGGTTCGCGACACGCAGCACGCGATGCGGAAGCCGCGCGAGATAGTCGAGCGTCGCCGGATCGTCGCTCTCGTTGTCGACAACGACTACCTCATAATTGCGATAGGTGGTCGCCGCGAGCGAGTCCAGGCAGCGGGCGAGCACTGCGCACTGGTTCCGGGAGGGAATCAGGATCGCGACGCGCGGGCCATCGTCGGGGAACTCATGCTGGAAGAGCCCCAGCCCCGCGCTCGTCGCCCACTCCGGTTGCACAGCTCGCCCGCGGCTCCCGCGGCGCGCGAGGGTCTCGTCGATCGCGCGGCGCGCGACGTCGAAGCTTGCGGGTTTGGCCGCGCCTGACGTGGCCGTCGAGCCCGGCGTCGCGCGCCAGTGATAGAGGACGAGCGGGACGTGGACGACGCCCCGCGCGCGCTCTGACGCGCGCAGCGCGAAGTCGTAGTCCTGCGAGCCCTCGAAGCCCGCCCGAAAGCCGCCGAGGCCGGCGAACAGCGATCGGCGCACGACGAACGCGTGCGAGAAGTACATGTAGGAGAGCAGAAGCTCGGGTGACCAGTCGGGCTTGAATTGAGGCGCATAGCGGCGGCCGTCGACGTCGATCTTGTCGTCGTCGGTGTAGAGGACGTCGGCGTCGGGCGCCGCGGCGAGCGCGAGCGCGATCTCGCCGAGCGCATCCGGTTCGAGCTCGTCGTCCTGGTCGAGGAACAGCAGGAAGTCGCCGGTGGCGAGTTCGGCGGCGGAGTTCGTCGCGCGGCTGATGTTGCCGTTTTCGGGACGGTGGACGACCTTGATTCTCGAATCGCGTGCGGCGAGCGCATCGAGGTGGCGCGAGAGTGCCGGATCGCCGCTCGCATCGTCGGCGATGCAGAGCTCCCAGCGGCGATAGATCTGCGCCTCGACAGTGGCAACCGCGCGGTCGAGCCATTTCCGATCGGGCCGGTACACCGGCATCACGATCGAGATCGTCGGCAGTGAAGCAGCCTGCGCGAGGCGTGCGGCGAGCCAGGCTGCGCGACGCTCGCTCCAGCGGTTCCAGTCGAGCCAGACATCGTAGGGGTCCGCGCTCGCCGGAATCGCAAACCCTCCCGGCAATCCGGGCCGCGCGGCAGCGGCCGCACGGAGCAAACGCAACGCCTTCGCGGCGAGCCGCGGCCAGTCGCGCGGGCGCGGGAAGTAGCCGTGGCGGGAGACCCATGCACGGGCCATCATCGTGACGCCCTTGATGGCGCGCAAGCGAGCCTTGACCCCGCGCAGCGCACGGGCGACGAACGAGTTGGACAGAACGTCGATCGTCGCGTCCGTCGCGAGCGGCAGGACCAGGCCGTTCTCGAGCTCGCCCGCGACGGCGAGCGGATGCCTTCCCGGCGGTACGTCGACGTGGACCTCGAAGCCGCTTTGTTCCGCCGCCGGCAGATGCGCGAATACGCGTGCGACGTCGGGCCTCGCAAAGGGGTAGCGGCATTCGTGCGTTTCGCCGCGCAGCGTGATCATGACCCGCGCGACGCGCGCATGTGGATGGAAGCACCATCCGGAGACGTGGATGCGCCCCGCCGGATGGCGCGTCGCGCCCGGCGATTCGACGTTGCCCATGAGGCGCGCGAACGCGACCTCGATTGTGCGTTCGAGCATCACGACGGCCTGCGCGCCTTCGCGTAGCGCCACGAGCACAAACTCGTGACGGCCGGGAGGGAGCGCCAGCGCGAGTCGGAAGCCCGAAGTGGCCGCCGCCGCATGGTCGGGATGAAGCAGCCCGATGTCGGGGCGCGGCAGGCCGTACTCTGCGGCGTGCGCCGCCGCGCTGCGGACGCGGAGCTCGACACCGCTCACCGCCGAGTCGGGGCTGAAGCACCATCCCGTCAGCGTGCGCAGCGGTTCGTCCGGCGGCCAGTCCGTCGCGCCGTCGAACGCGAACAGGACGGTAGTGCCGGCGGGCTCGGCTTCGGGGATCACGCCTGCGCGACGCGCCGCGCGAGGCGGCCCAGCCAGCGCGCGTCGAGGCGTGCGAGCTTGCTTGCCGCGGCGTCGAGTTGCTGCGCGAGCGAGCGGGCGTGCGCCGCCGATTCGACCAGCTGGCCCTCGAGCGTCTGGAGCTTGCGCGCCATCTCGTCGCGCTCGATCCGGATCTCGTTGAACTCGGCGCCGAGCGTCGAAAGCTCCTGATGCGTGGCATCAAGCTGCTGCTGCAGTGCCGCCTCCTGCTCATCGCGCGCGGCGTGGGACTGGCGCGCGAACTCGATCTGGCCGATAAACTCTTCGATCTGCCGCCGCGCCGCTTCGATCTGCAGCTCCTGATTCGTTGCACCGAGCCGCGCTTGATCGATCTGCTCGGCGAGCCGGGCGATCGTCGCGCGCTCGTCCCCGAGCTCCTTCTGCAGGCGCGCGACATGATCGCGCAGCTCGCGCTCGGCGGTGCCGATCCCGGTGGTGTTGATCGACACGATCTCAGCTTTTACCGATTCGCGGATGCTGGCCAGGTCCGCGCGCGTCAAGGCGAGCTCGTCGGTGCGGGCACGGAGCGCTGCCTCGATCTCGTCGCGTGCCTTGTGCGCGGAACGGGCCGCCTCGACGTGGGCCTCGAGCTCACGCATGTTGCGCCGGATCGTCTCGACCTCCGTTGCGCGCTCGCTCGCCGCGGCCTGCGTCGCGGCGAGCTCCTGGGCGAGCCACGGCGGCATCGCGGCCGCCAGCGCGGCGTGTGCCGAGTGGGCGAGCGCCGTCACTGCGGCCTGCGGATCCCTGCCAGGCGGCAGCTCGGCGATCCTGGCGTAACCCGCGTCGAGCACCGTATCAAGTCCTGACGCGAGACTTTCGCGGGCCGCGCGCTTCGGGGCTTCGTGATGCTGGCGCTTGAGATCGGGCCGGACCAAATCGCCAGCGGCCTTGCGCTGCGCCGGACTTGGCTTGAGCGGGAACGCTGCGTCGTCGCACACGCGCGCGAGCGTGTCGGCGGCGTCCGCGAGCAACGCGTCGTACGCGATCGTCGCCCGCGGCACGTCGCGCGAGTTCCGTTCGGCGTCGACCAGGTGCTCGAACCACAGCGCAAGCGATTTCTCCGGGGCGAACTGGTCGCGGCGGGCGAGCGACGCGGCAACCTCCATCGGCCGCCGCACCATGAGCATGGCGGACGGTGCATAGCCGGCCGTGACCACGATGTCGCGCCAGAATGGGAGCAGCCGGCAAAGACGCGGGTCCTTGAGCACGGCAAAGCGGGCGTCGCCGAACTCGGCGGCGACGATATCGGCGGCCTCGCGCCGCAGCGACTCGACGGACGGTTGCGACAGCCAGTCGCCGGACAGAGCCAGAACGCTGTCCCAGCGCGAACCCATGCGCTTCAGAAGCTCGTCGTTCAGTCGCACGACCGGCGCGCATTCCCAGTAGCCTTCGGGATTGTCATTGGTGGGCGGCATCAGGTGCGCACCCGGCGCGGCCCCCGACTTCGC
The DNA here is from genome assembly GCA_963773195.1 of uncultured beta proteobacterium. Lineage (GTDB taxonomy): Bacteria > Pseudomonadota > Gammaproteobacteria > Burkholderiales > Casimicrobiaceae > CAIWHR01. The sequence goes on along the minus strand of CAVZAE010000004.1, from coordinate 200,747 downwards.
GAGCGCTCCGGTCAACGCGGAGGTGCCGCTGCGGTGCATGCCCAGAACGAACAGGAAATGTCGTGCCATCCCGCTATGTTACGTCACGGCAGGCGGAACAGGAGCGGCACCTCGAGCGTGCGTGGATGGTGAATTCCATGCTCCCACAACCCGTCCTCGCCCCAGCAATCGCCATGGTCCGAGCACACGACGACGCCTGCGCGCGCGAACGCTGCCAGGAGCGGCGCGATCTCGGCGTCGACCCACTCGACGCAGGCCTGCTGCCGCCGCCGCGATTCCGCCGCGTCGTTCGTCGTCGCGAACGGGACGCAGGGATTCGTGGCGCCGTCCCAGGGTGCGCCCTCGTGCCAGTAGGGAACGTGCGTCTCGGCCAGGTTGGCGAATGCGAACACCGGTGCACCTTCGGCGCGCGCCTTGGCGATCTCGGCGAGCAGGAATTCACGTTGGGCGCGAAAGCGCGGGCCGCCGGCATAGTGGAAACGCTCGAAGTCGGCGGTCAGCGCGCGGCCGGTGTCCGTCGTGGGGTCGAACCAGCCGACGGCACCGGAGCCGATCGTCCGGTAGCCCCGGCGCCGGAAGCCGTCGATCAGATTGCGTCCTTCGAGTTCGATCCATGGCGCCGCGGGACCGCGGTGGCCGCCTCCCGTCATCCGGAAGATCTTCGCGTATTTCGAGTTGACGTAGGGTTCGGGACGCGCGGGATCGCCGGGCGTGAAGCCCATGAAGAACGCCGCGTGTGCACCGTAGGTGAAGTGCGAAGGCGAATACGCGCGCACGAGCGGACCGATCGCCTTCAGGTTGGGCGCCCTTGCCGCCGCGAACGCATCGTAGCGGCACGAATCGAGCGTGACGAAGAGGACGTCGGTATTCCCGCTCATGCCGGGTTCGAGGGAACCGGCGGTGCCGGCGTGCAGCGAAGATGCAGGTCGACGAGCGCGAAGTACGCATCGCGATCCGGTTGCTCGATCTCGAAGACGAGGGCGCCGACCTGCTTGTCGATCGGAAAAGACAACTGGCCGGACCGGCGGTTTTCGAGGCGCAGCGTGATCGACCACGGGCCCGCGCCCAAGCGGGCATCGAGGCCGCAGCGGAGCACCGCGTGGCAGACCCCGTTCTCGGCAACAGGCTTGTCGATCGGAAAATACGCGCCGCCCAGCTCGCGGGCCTGGCGATCGTGGACGATCACCGACAGACACGGCTGCGCGACGTCGGCAGCGAACTCGACCGCGACATCGAACGTCAGGTCGTCGCCATAGGCGGATCGTGCGCGCGTCGTGCCGGTCGCGCAGAACGCGGCCGCGGTGATGCGGCCTTCGCCCGTGCCGAAGGCGATGCCGTCGCCGTCGCCCACGAAAGGCTTGAGCGCGACGGACTTTCCCGTCTGCGCGCCCTCGGCCTGCCGGATGTCGAGCGCGTAGAGCTCGGTGATCACTTCCGGTCGTCCCTGCGCCTTCAACTTCCCGCGCTCGAGGTAGAGCGCGCGCGCGCAGAACGACTTCACGAGCGCGGTATCGTGCGAGACGAAAAGCAGTGTGACGCCGCTCTTCGTCAGCTGCTCGAGGCGCTCGACGCACTTCAACTGGAACGCGGTATCGCCGACCGCGAGCGCCTCGTCGACGATCAGCACGTCGGGTTCGACGTTGACCGCGACCGAGAACGCAAGGCGCATCAGCATCCCGCTCGAATACGTCTTGACCGCGCGGTCGATGAACTCCTCGAGTCCCGCGAACCCGATGATCGTTGCCATGCGCGCGTCGATCTCGCTTCGTGGCAGCCCGAGGATAGCGCCGTTCAGGAACACGTTCTCGCGGCCCGAGAATTCCGGATTGAAGCCGCTGCCGAGCTCGAGCAGCGCCGCGACGCGTCCCCGCACGGAGACAGTGCCGGCGGTCGGCGTCAGCGTGCCGGCGATGAGCTGCAGCAGCGTCGACTTGCCCGAGCCGTTGCGCCCGATGATGCCGACCGTTTCGCCGCGCGCGACATCGAACGAGACGTCGGACAGCGCCCAGAATTCCTGGAAGAATTGGCGTCGACCGCGGAAAAGCGACTGCAGGAGGCGGTCGCGCGGCTGGCCGTAGATTTCGTAGCGCTTGCCGAGGCCGCGGACCGCGATGACGGCGTCCCGCGCGGGAGCCGGCGGCGGCGCGGGTGCGACGGCGGCGTGCATGGGGCGCCACTATACAGGTACGGTGCCGACCGCCCTCGCGTGGCGGCTATAATCGGCGCGCATGACGGCCGCCCGCTTCCCGACGGATCCGCTCTCGTTGGCGCGCACCGTCGCCGGCCAGCGCGAGCTCGTGTCCGAGCTCATCCGCGGCGAGATCGTCGGTCGCTATCGCGGATCGATGCTGGGCATGCTCTGGTCGCTCGCCACGCCGCTCCTCTTGCTCGCAGTGTTCACGTTCGTCTTCGGCACCATCTTCCAGGCGCGGTGGGGTCGGGCGGCGGCGGGAGAAGGCGACTACGCGCTCCTGCTTTTCCCCGGCATCCTGCTGCACGGGCTCCTGGCCGAGACGATCACGCGCGCGCCGGGGCTGGTCACGGCGGTGCCCAACTACGTGAAGAAGGTCGTGTTTCCGCTGGAGCTGCTGCCGCTCGTGGCGATCGCGACCGCGGTGTTCCACGCGCTGCTCGGCTTCGTCGTGCTCGCGGGCGCGCTCGTGGTGCTCAAGGGCGGCCTGCCGGCGAGCGCCCTCGCCGTGCCGCTGATCGTCGCGCCTTACGTGGTGCTGCTCTTGGGCGTCGCATGGTTCCTGGCCGCGCTCGGCGTATACCTCCGCGACATCGCGCAGCTGACCGGCCTCGTGTCGATGCTGTTCATGTTCCTCTCGCCGGTACTCTATCCGGCGAGCGCGCTGCCGGAGCCGTATCGCTCGTGGCTGGCGCTGAATCCGCTCACGCTGCCCCTCGAGCAGACGCGCGCAGCGCTCTTGTCCGGGCAATGGCCCGACTGGGGGTCGCTCGCGCTCTACACGCTCGTGGCGCTGGGGGTCGCTGCCGCCGGCTACTGGTGGTTCCAGAAGAGCCGCAAGGGGTTCGCGGACGTCATTTAGCGACTGTCCGCGGAAAGGTAGTGCGCGGAGAGGCCGGCGATCCGCGTCGCCGCCGCCGCGTGCCACTCGACCAGCATGATCAGCGCGAACAGGAGGCGCTCGCGCTGCAAGCCCGCCTCGAGGTCGTGAGCGACCACGGCGACCAGTTCCCTGACGTCGACGCCGGGAATTGTGTGGGATCCGAAATACGCCGCGGGCCCGCCGCGCGCCGCGAGCCATTCGCGAATCCACGACCGCATCGGCAGCACGAAACCCTGTTTGCGGCGCGCGTGAATGCGCTCGGGCAGCCAGCGTCGCGCGAGCCGGCGCAGCGCGACTTTGCTCTGGCCGCCGCTCATCCGCTCGGTTGCGGGCAGCGCGAGCGCCGCCGCCACCAGCCCGGGCTCGAGGAACGGCGCGCGGCCTTCGAGGCTCACGGCCATCGCCATGCGGTCGTACTTGACGAGCAAGTCATCGGGCAGCCAAGTCGCAAGGTCAGCGGCGGTCGCGCGCTGCAGAGCGTCGTGCGCAGTGTCGAGCCATGAGCACAGCGAGGATTCCCATGCATCAGGGGACGGTGCCGTCCCGGGCATGAGTCGCGCACGTCCCGCCGTGTCGATCAGGAGTGGAAACCCCGACGGCGTGACTGGAGGCGTGTTGTCGACCAGGCGCATCGCCGTCGTCGGATCCGGACCCAGCGCGCGCTTGACGGTGGCGATAACACCTGCGTTCGGCGCGAACGGCGCGTAGTAGCCGTAGCCCGCGAAGACTTCGTCGGCGCCTTCGCCCGACAGCACGACGGTCGCGTGCTTGCGCGCCTCGCGCGCGAGCCAGTAGACGGGCAGGAGCGCCTGGTCGCCCAACGGTTCGTCGAGCGCCGCCGCCACGACCGGCAGCAGCGTGGCGAAGCTCGCTTCGTCGAACATGAAGTGGTGGTGGCGGCTGCCGATTGCCGCCGCGAGCTCGCGCGCGTATTCGCTCTCGTCGTGCTCGGCGGTCGTGAAGCCCATCGAGAACGTAAGCACACCCGGGAGATGCCGCGCCGCAAGCGTGGCGACGATCGAGCTGTCGAGCCCTCCGGAGAGGAAGACGCCGACAGGAACGTCGGCGACGAGCCGCGACGCCACTGCGCGCTCGACCATTTCGGCGAGCGCCTCGTCGGAGATCGTCGCCGTCGCGCCGAGCGGCGGCACGTAGTAGCGCGTGCGTCTGGGTGTGGGCGCGTCGAGCGGTACTTCGACGCGCTCGCCGGGAAGCAGGCGGCGGATGCTGCGGTAGATCGTCGCGTCGCCGGGCACGTAGTGCAGCGCGAGATAGCGCGACAGCGATAGCGGATCGAGCTCGGCGCCAACCCACGGCAGCGCCGCCAGGATCGCAGCATCCGAGCCGTACGCGAAGCGGCCGTCGGCGGAGGCGTAGCAAAGCGGCTTCTCGCCGAAGCGGTCGCGCGCGAGGTGCAGCACGCGGGCGTCGCGGTCGAGGATCGCGATCGCATACATGCCGTCGACCCGCGCGAGCAGCCCGTCGATGCCCCAGCGGTCATAGCCCTGCGCGAGAATCTCGGTGTCACTCTGCGTCGCGAAGGCGCAACCGGCACTCTCGAGCTCGCGCCGCAGTGCGCGATAGTTGTAGATCTCGCCGTTCTGGAAGGCGAGCACGCGGCCGCCGCGCGCGGCAAGCGGCTGGTCGCCGGTGGCGAGGTCGATCACCGACAGCCGTCGCATCCCGAGCGCGATACCGGGCTCGACGTGCGTGCCTTCGCCATCGGGACCGCGGTGCAGGATCGCCGCGAGCATCGCTCGCAGGAGCGCGGGCGACGGCGATTGCCGCGAGTCGACGATTCCGGCGATGCCGCACATGGTAGTTGTTCGCGTCGAGGCGTTGTGCGGCCGCGAGCGCCGCGCCGCAATTCTACCGTGCGCGAAAGCGAGAACCGCGTGCTAGACTCCGCGGCACTTCCGCATGCATTCATGACCGACCCCGACCTCGCCGCGCGCATCGCCGCGTTTCCGCGCTGGCACTACGCATTCGATCTCCGCGGTCACTCGACCGTCACGCCTGGCATCACACGGGTCAAACGGCATGCGCAACGGCTGCCTTACCTGTTCAATCCGCTGCTCGAAGCCTGCGGCGGCACGCTTGCCGGGCTGCGTGTGCTCGATCTCGGCTGCAATGCCGGGTTCTGGTCGCTGCATGCACTAAGGCGCGGTGCCGACTTCGCCCTGGGCGTCGACGCGCGAGCGACACACGTGAGCCAAGCCGCGCTCGTGCTGGAAGTCGAGGGCGTCGATCCGGCGCGTTACCGCGTGCTCGAGGCCGATCTTCAGGCGGCGGACTGGTCCGCGTGGGGACGCTTCGACGTGGTGCTCTGCCTGGGCCTCCTCTACCACGTGAACCGTCCGGTCGAACTCTTCTCGCGGATAGCCGCGACCGGCGCGAGCCATGTCGTCGTCGATACGGCGGTGTCGGCGTTGCCCGGCGCGGCGTTCGAGGTCCTGCGCGAGCCGCTCGACGACCCGCGGCATGCGGTCGTCTCGGAGCTCGTGCTGTGGCCGACACGCGATGCCGTGATCGCGCTCGGCGCCGAGTACGGCTATGCGACGCGGGTCCTCGAACCGGCGTTCGCCGATTGGGACGAATGCGACGACTATCGCGACGGTCTCCGGCGAGGATTCCTGCTCTCACGCGAGACGGCGGCGCCGGCGACATCCGGAGCGCGCTGACGTCGCGCGGGGCGGCAGCTAACGCCGGCGCAGCACGACCAGGTCCTGATGGTTCCCGATGTAGGCGGGCACGATCCGATCGACCGAAAACCAACGAGACCATGCCCGCTCGATGTAGTCGCGCGTGACGAAGGTCGTGCCGTAGTAGCCGGGGTTGCCGAGCGCGTCGTCGATGGCTTCCGACGTGCGCAGGAACACGTGCCCGGCGGCGAGGAACTGCAGGAAATCCTCGACCCCGAAGCCCGCGCGTGACGCGGCGTGCTCGCCCAGGATCGTGAGCAGTACGACGGCATAAGGGGCGCTGATCCGGTGCAGCTCCGCGAGCCATTGTTGCTGGACTTCCTCGGCGAGATGCGTCATCACCGAGATGCCGAAGATGAGATCGAAGGTGCGCTCGGGAAGAGGCGTCGGCGGAAATAACGGAATGGATTCGAATCGGCCCGGCGGGAGGTGGTCGTGGCACCACGCCGCGTTGTCCGCGTCGATGTCGACGCCGGCGAAGCCTTGCCAGTCGGGACAGAAGCGGGCGATGCGTCCGCATCCGCAACCCCAGTCGAGGATTGCCGCGATCGAGCTGAAATCGCGCGCCAGAGAGGCGACGGTCTCGCGGAGCTTCACCGCGGTCGAAAGACCCGTGAGGCGGAAGTTGGTGACATTGTCGTTGCCGGTTGTCCGCAACAGGCGCGGACTGTCAGGCAGAGGCAGGCCCCGGTCGGCCGACGCGGGCGTCGGCATGGTCCACGCATGCGACGCGTCGAACGGTTCGAGCGTGGCGCGATCGACGAAGTGAAGCGTTACGGCCGGACTCGCGAGCTCGGCTGCCGAGAGCTGGACCCTGCACTCGAAGCCGCTGTCGCGAGCGTCGAGGCGAAACCACAGAAGGTCGGTGAGATCGCCGCGCTCGAGCGGATAGCGCTGCTCGTCGAAGAGACGGCCATTCGCGGTGAACGCGACGTCATAAATCCCGTCCCACGGCGCGAATGCCCAGCCGCTGATCGTGAGCACGTCGCCGTCGAGCGACGCGTTGTCGATGGCCCAGCATGACCGGCCGAACGCTCGCACATACCGGTCGGCCACCGCCTGGGTCGGCCTCATGCGCGCCGCAGCACGGAAATGATCTCGGTCCCCGTGAACTCGAAATGGCGCGTCTCGAACTGGCGTTCGAGGTATTCGCGCGAATGACACAAAAATTCGAGCCACGCGCTCGCGTCCCAGACATGGAAGTGGATGCTGTAGCCGTACCGCAGGTTCTCTTCGGCGATACGCGCGACCTCGGCATCGTCGGTAATGCCGTTCGCGAAGCGCGCCCATTCGAGGTGGTGCGCGCGGCGCGAGCTTTCGCCACCGTCCCGGTCGTCGGCGACAACATGCTCGAATGGAGTGATCGGCCGCGCCCGGTCGAAGCCGATGCGCATGTCGGGCATCGCGTAGAACAGGATGCCGCCCGGCTTGACCTTGCGCAGGTGACTGCGCATCGTGCCCAGCGGGTTCTCGCAGTGCTCGAGCATGTGGTTGGCGACCAGAAAGTCGAGCGAGGCGTCGGCGAAGCGGGTGAGCCGCTCGCCGTCATCGATCACGTCGACCCGGACGAAGGTCTTGGGGTCGAGCTCGGAATAGTGCTCGGCCAGCGTCTTGACGGGGCGCAGATCGACGTAGCGAGCACGAGCGGCCGCCGGCAGCGGCGTCGGCGCGTCGAGCGCGCCGATCTCGATGCCGGTTCCCGAGAGGAATCGGGCAGCGACGCGCGCGCGCTCGGCAGTGACGGCTTCGGGGACGGGCATGACGGGACTCGACGCGCGCAATTATGCCTGACGGGCGCTTCCCACGGGCTTCGCGTCAGGCGTCGTCGTGTGGTCGCGCGTCGCGCTTGTCCCGCTGCTCGTGTCGCCATTCGATCTCCATCGCGACGAGACGCGCGACGAGGATCGCGAGGAACAGCTGCCCCGTCAGCGCCTCCATCGTGACGAGCGAACGCGCGAAGGGATGGAGCGGTGAAATGTCGCCATAGCCGAGCGAGGTCAGGGTGACGAAGCTGAAATAGAGGACCCGCGGCATGAACTCGCTGGCGGGTGCGGGTATCCCGCCGATGGCGAACGCTCCGTCGAAGTACAGCGCAACCAGCCGGAAGCCATTCGCGAACACGATGCCGATCAGGAGAAAGACGCCGACCGACCCCATGATCCGGTTGATGTTGATGCGTCCGTCGCGCAGCACGCGCACGAGGAGCAGCGCGCCCAGCATGAACGCCGCGATCGCCGCCAGCCCATAACCGAGCGCGTCGAGCGCCGTGCCACCGCCGGTGACGACGTCGAGCACGCGCACGACCATTGCAGTGACGAGAAACAGCAGGAACAGCCGCATGACCGGCTTGGGCTCGAACACGAAGATCGCACCCAGCGCGAGCACGGCCGCGAAGGCGAGGTCGCCCGCGAGGCCTCCGATGTCGTTCATCTCGCGCAGCGGCGCGAGCAGGAAGATCCAGAGGGCGAGGATGCAGACGGCGACGGTCAGACTGCCGTCGCCACGCAGGAAGCGCCAGATGCGCTGGACCGGCGTTGCCATGCAATTTCGGGCAACCAGGATCGATCAGGCGGGCTCGGGCTCGCCCTGCCAGAGCATGTCGTAGCCTAGCTCCTTCGTCTCGGTGCACATCGCCGCCAGCGCGCCGAACTTGGCCTTGAAGGCCGCGTCGGCGTGCGAGCGCTCGTGCTCGTCGAACGAGCGCCAGTACGTGACGATCGCGATGTGCTCGTCGGCTTCGCGCGACGGCGCCGAGCGAGCCTTCGTCGGAGACGAACCCCGAGAACCGGAACACCTGGCCGGCGATGAAGCCGCCCTTGTCGCCGCCGTAGGTGTCCTTGACCACGTTGCACATCTCGCCCAGCGCGAGCTCGACGTCGTCCATGGCGACGCCGGGCCTGAGCTTCACCGTGTTGAACAGCATCTTGGCGCCGAACGGAATGGAGATGGGTTCGAACATGGCGGACTCCGGTGGTGGGAGAGCGACGACGCGAAACGGTGGGCCCGGCTGGATTCGAACCAGCGACCAAAGGATTATGAGTCCCTGATTCGACCACCCAATGCGGCAGATCGCAATACACTACAACACGGTGAAGCAGCTACATCGCCCAGTATACCTATTACAAAGCCGCAATAGCGAGTCGTCGCCGTTGACCCACAGCTTGGGCAGATCCACGAGGATTCCGGTTTGTCCATGCGGCGGGCGCTCTAGCCGGAATGTTTCATACCGACGCGCAAGGCGAGATCGGCGGAATCATAACCTCCCACATTGATTCTGATATCGAGAAAGGTCGCCGTGGAGCAGATCCCTCTTGTCGGCAATTGCCGTCGATTGTCCGCTATCGGGGGTCATGGTCAATGGCAGCTCATGGCCGGTCAGGGACCCACGCCGTGTTGATCGCAAACTCCGTTCTCGTGGCATCGCCGCCATCGGTGATGCTAAGCCGCAAGGGGGACGACTCCGGCCGTTGCTATGCCACACTCTCAGTTAAGCCCCACATCGGCGACTCGTGACCAGCGCGCAAATGGCGATGCGCCGAAGGTCCTCGTGCTGAGCTCTGAGCTCCACGCGCTCGCTCTCAGAGAGCCACGGGCGAGGGGCGAACGTGCGAAGTGCGACGTTCAGCCGTCCGCTTTAGTGCAGCGCGCGTGGCTGCATCGGGTCAAACTGGGGCCGTCAGCGATCGGACCGAGTTCGGCCCTACGGCCAAGTTTCTGATAGCGGACGCTCAATTTAAATCCAGGATCCCCCTCACGGCCCAAACGGTCCTTGTGCTACGGTTTGACCTCGCCGTCCTCGCTCATTCTTGGGGTGACCGTGAATCGAAGTCCCGTTACCCGTAAGCTTGCCGCGATCCTCATCGCCGATGTGGTCGGCTTCAGCCGGCACATGGAGCGCGACGACGCTGGATCGTTCGCGCGGCTGCGAGGAATTCGCGAGCGCATCGTCGATCCAAAGATTGCCGAACATGGCGGCCGGGTTGTCAAGACCGCCGGCGACGGGATGCTGCTCGAATTCGGCAGCGCAGACGCCGCCCTCCGTTGCGCGATTGACGTGCAACGGGCGATGGGGGCAGACAATCGGTCGAAGCCATCCGATGAGCGCATCGAGTTCCGCATCGGCATCAACTTGGGCGACATCATCGTCGATGGCAACGACATCGCCGGCGACGGTGTCAACGTGGCGGCGCGGCTGGAGGCGTTGGCTAAGCCGGGCGGCATCTGCGTTTCGGCTGCGGTGCGCGAGCAAGTGCATGGGAGTCTCGATGTGGGCTTCGAGGACATCGGCGACCAGCAGGTCAAGAACATCATGCGGCCGATCCGCGTGTTTGCGATTGCATTGGATTCGGCGAGCATCGACAGTTCCTCGATGGGTCACGTCGCCAGCGCGGCTTCGCGAATGGCGTCAAGCGCGTCTGCAGCGCGACGGCGATTGCCGCTGACCAAGAGCACGGCAGTTGTTGCGGCCGCGGGTATCGTTGGACTGGTCGTCACTACCTTGTCTATCCTGTGGTGGAATTCACGCAATAGCGCTCTGCCGCCGCCCGCAATGTCGGTTGCGGTAATGCCAATGGTCGCGCCAACGGGGGACACGGCGATGGCGCAACGGGTGGAAAGCTTGACGCGCGACGTAGCCTCCATGCTAACGCTCACCAGTACGGCGATTCGGGTCGTGCCTGTAGCGTTGACGCAGACGGCAGAAGATCGTCGCGACATCGACGCCATCGCCCGAACGCTCAATGTCCGGTACGTTGTGCAAGGTGATGTACGACTGGGCCCGGGCGCAACGCTGATCAGTCTGCGGCTCCTGAACGGCGCGACCAGCGAACAAATTTGGAGCGAAACGGTTTCCTTCAAAGATACGGACCCCGCTCGGGACCAGAGGCGCGTGATGCGAGCGGCGGTGAACCACCTGGGAAACTTGCTGCTTAACGTCGAAATTCGCCGCGTCATGGCGCAGCCGCTGGGCAATTCGACAGCGATGGATTACCTACTGCGCGCCAACTCGCTATGGGAAACAGAGCCTCACACACTCCAGCGGGCGCGCGAACAGGAAAAGCTGTTCGAGGCGGCGCTTCGACTCGACCCCAATCTCGTTCCGGCGCTGAATGGTCTATTTTTCGCTTTGGCCGACGCACTCGACAACGACATCCATCTCGATCGCAAACGCACGATCCAGCGGATGGACGAGTGTACTAGCAGGGCAGTGAATCTGGATGGCCTCGCCCCGGAGAGTTGGGGGGCACGCGCCCGGGCTCTCATGTTGATGGGCCAATGGGATGCGTCGCTGGAGGCCATTGCCAAGGCGATCCGGCTCGATCCTGACAGCAGTTTCTTGGTATCTCAGCGCGCGTTTCTGACGATCTTTATCGGAAGACCTGCCGAGGCGTTGGCGATCGGCGAGCAGGCGATCGCCATGGATCCTCCAGGGGATTGGTACGCGATGATGAATGCGTGCTTCGCACATATCCTGCTCCGCCAGCACGAGCAGGCAATCGCCGAGTGCGATAAGGCTAAGGGCCTGAGCGTCGAGGATTGGACCGACAAATTATTTCTCGCCGCTGCGTATGCGCAGCAGGGTGACACCGCCAGGGCCGCAGCCGAGACGGAAGAGGTGCTGCGGCACGTTCCGGGATACACGATCGCCGTGCTGAAGGCCAAAGAGTACTCGGTCAATCCCGATTACGTTCGCCTCGTCGAAGAGTCTGTTTATCCGGCTCTGCTCAAAGCGGGCTTCCCCGAAAAATAGTCGCGGGTCGGGTCCATCCACGTCTCGTGGTGAGAAGCTCTAAGCCCGCGTTGGCATGCATACGCGGGACTTGGGAGAGCGACCGCTTCTTAGCGTACAGGAGCCCGCGAAGGTCCGCTTCGTTCGCGCACGACAGGCAGCAGAGGGTCGACCTCTGCCGGTCCCGAGCGTCGAGTTCGGCTCAACGCCTGACATGCGACTCTCCAAAGAGCGGACGTTCGCCCCGCCCTGGGCATTGGCGAGGCTCTTCGTTCTGTGCTCGCGGCACCGCGAACGCGGGGCCAAGCGCGACGTTGAGGGTCGTCTGCGTACTGCGTTCCCGGTACTCGGCTCGAGGGACGGCGGGCGAGGGACGAAGGACTAACAGGCAGACGGTCCGCTCGTCGAGCGTCGCAAACCGGCCACGAGCGGTCCTCGAGACGACCCGGTTGAACGTCCGCAACAGACGGATTGCAGCCGTTGCCGACGCGGGATCGAACTGGCGCTTTCGACCCGAAGCGGGCCGACGAACTTCCCTAAAGCTGACGTTCGATGGTGAGGAAGCAGCCACTCGGTGCAACACTCACCATCGTACCTTCTCTGATCACGTTGCTCCGCCTACACCCAGCGAATCGCCGGAGGCGGCGCGAATGCGGTCTTCGGGATCGCGGAAATCCCGTTCCACGCCACGACCGAGAAGCTCGAGTTCCGCGCGCAGCAGAACCGCTCGATGCGGTGGCACCGTCTCGATCAGGTTCTCCAGCATCGCACGCATCCGGCGGACGATCTGAATGCTGTTGCCGCCAAACTGCCTGATCTCGGTGATCGCCAGGCTGACGAAGTCTTCCCAATCCGGCGTGCGATAGGCGAGCCGCAGCCGCCCGGTGTCGTCATGAATCCGCCCTGTATCCAGTTGCCGCTCGCCGACCGCTCGCAGCAGGCGATGGATCTGGTCGAGCGCGAGCACAGCGGTGGTCGGATCGTTGATCGCGGGCGAAAGCGCCTTGGCGGCGATGTCGACGATGATGCGGAACGCGAATTCGGGATCTTGCTCCATCGTGCGCTCCGGCCCGATGGCGACGGCCTGATCCAATAGGCTGTCTGAGACGACCTTTCCACCACCGTACAACCGGAACAGCGGGTCCCCGCTGGTCACAAAATCTCCCACCTGCGGAACGAATTCGATCAGGCAGTCGGCGCGCCGAGCCAACTCCACGAGGCCCGCCACGTCGAACGCAAGCACGACGCCAGTGCGATTGGTCTTGACGGTGCGCGACGTTGTTCCCTCAGGCACCAGCGCGACATTGGACGGCGCGTCCTCCGTCCCCGCGACCGGAAGCGGATATACATCACGGATGACCTCCTGCCCCGTGTTGCCTACCCGGGTCAGAACACTGACGGGTCGCAACGACTTGCCCACGCGGTCGATCATGTAGAGAAAGACACCGACACACGCGGCGCTGCTGTACGTGGCTATCCACACCGAGATCTGCGGGACGGTATCCTCGATGCGGCTCAGCGCCATCAGCGTATAGGCGAACGCAAACACGAAAACGGTAAGTGCGAAACGGAGGATACCGCTGCGAAAGAAGCTGGCGATGATCCGTGGCGTTAGCTGCGCGCTGGCGAGCTGTACGGTCACGAGCATGATGGAAAAAACAAAGACGATGAACGTGAGCATGGACGAAGCCAGTGCAGCCAGCACGGCACGTGCGCTCTCGGGGCCGATGGCAGCCTTCAAGTCCAGGATCTGATCGGCGCGACGAACCAACGGGTACACGAGCAGCGCTACCACCATGCCAAGCAAGGGCGGGAGCCAGACGGAGTCCCTGAGGAATCGGCTAATGCGGTACCGCTGCAGCCAAGTCATGGCATCGACCGATTCAGATGACGATTACACCTTTCCAGTCTAGCACTCTGCGCTCACACGGCGTGACACACCTTGCGGCAGATGACTGCTTCGACCAACTCCAGCCACGCGGAGTCTTGCGAGGGTCGATAGCCGTTGGACTGTCGACTTGGCGTTTTCCCGTCAGCTATCGCGGCCAGCGCGGCCCAATCGACAGTTCAGTGTGAGTGCGGGATCTCCTTGCCATCGCCGGATCCCGTTTCGCCCCAAGCGCGAATTCGTCGCGAGAAGTCCGCCGCCCCATCAGCCGCCTGGGCGCGCGCATTGACATGGGCCCGTTGCTGCAATTCCGGGAACGACAAGCCCATCGTCTCCAAGCGTCCCTGTTCATACAGATACTCCGGCACATAGCCGCTCGCCAGGATCTTCCAGCTCAGCGGCACGCGCCCCGCATTGACGTGGTCGTTCGTCCAGATGTTGGTCGTGCAGTTGGTCGTCAGCGTGTTGTAGAACTCGGGGTGCGTCCTCAGCGCGTTGATCTTGTGCATGTACTCCAGGAACAGTCGCCGCCCGACCTCGATCGAAGCCTTCGCCCGGTAGATGTACACATCCTCGGGCGGATCGCGGCGATAGTTGGTGCGCAGCCGGATGATGTCCCGCTCGTCGGCCACGACGTAGACGAGCTCGTACTGCCGGAAGAAGCCTTTGAGCGTCGAGTAGCCCTCGCCTTTCGGCTTGCGCACCTCGATGGAAATGGCGAGATAGTCGTCCCCCGTGAAGCCGAAGCTCACGAAGACGTGGGCAATCGCCGGACCCGTCCAGTAGGAGGTCACGAGGTCCACCGATCGCAGTTCCCGCAGATCGAAGGTCTTGTCGTAATAGGCGGGCGTGTAGTCGGTCTCGCTCCGATAGTCGAAGTTGCGGATGTTGTGGACGGTGACGCGATCGCCGGCAATCGTGGCCGACGGCAGCACCGCCACCTCCGGCTGCCAGTCGCGTTCGTTGGTCGGCTCGATGCTCGACCACAGGATCGCAAGGCCCGCGCATAGAACCCCATACGCGCCGATCGCACGCCAGCGCCAGCGGCGCACGAAGAGTGCGATCAGCGTCCCCGCAGCAGCCAGGGAGAAGCCGATCACCAACACTCTGACGGGCCAGGACGTTGCTCGGCCCCGCATACTCGAGCAGCAGCGCGCCCCAGACGCCGATCCCCGCAACCAGCAGAGCCAGAGCGGCGAGGCCCGCACCCTTGGCGATTCGAGCGAGCAAACGTCGCAGGGACATCGTGGCGGTCGCTCGAGTCCAGGCGCCGCGCGCGCGGCTCAGTCAGACTCTGCGCCACCACCCTTCGCCCCGGCTTCCGGCAGGACTCGCCAGAACGGCCGCTTGACCTCCTCCAGCGGCCGGCCCGGTTCGTTGGGCTTCAGCCCGTATCGAATCATCGCGATGAGATCGGCGCTCGCCCTCGGGTTCGAGACGAAGTAGCCGTGTCCGAACAGGTCGGTCGTCCCGCGAATCTGAACCACGTCGAGGAAGCCCAACCTGGCCGCCAGCTCGATCTGCTCCGGTGTCAGTATCGAAGTATCGACGCGTCCCAGCCGGGCAAGGCTACCGAACAGCCAGCCCGACGTGGCGAGGGCCTTGTCGTCGGGCGAGACGTAAATGGTGAGGTGGAACGGGCGCAAGGCCCGGAACACCGCATGCGGGTCCGGCGTCGCGCCGTATGGCACGTCGGGATCGGAGATTATCGCCAAGATCTTTTCCGGAGCCACCTCGACGTCCAGATCCGGTGCCAGCAGCACGACGTTGCCGAGCTTGACGCGCCGGGGCAGCGTGGTCTGCTGCATGTACGACTCGAAGGAAAGCTCGGACAGCGCGGTGGCGAGCACGTCGGTCCCGCGACTGTGGGCCAGGATATGAATTCTCTCGAGCCCCGGCGTGTCCGCGATGGTGCGGATCGCCTTCCGCAAGTGCTCGACCGCGAATGTGCTCGATTCGTAGTCTTCTTCGTAGCCGAACAGGATGCCGTGCTTTCCGCCCGCGGGCCAGGTGAAGATCGCGCAAACGAACTCGCGGCCCAGGAAGTGGCACATCTCACCCATCGTGAAGGCCGCTTCGCTGAAGGTATTGCTGACGCCGTGGACGTACAGCACCATCTCCTTGCGCGGACTCAAGGCGAGGCGACGCGCGATCTCGGCCTGCAGCGCCCGGTTGGCCGCTTCGTGCGCATCGACGACAGCGGGAGCGCGCGTCAGCCCCGCGGGCGTCGCGGCAACGTCGTAAGGAATGCGCGGGTAGCGCCCGAGCTCCTTCGTCGGACCGAGCTTGAGGTCCGTCGGAGTCGAGCGCTCGACGAGCAGGCTCTGCTTGACCAGCGCGTCCCACGTCATGCCTTCGCCGAACAGGATCGTCGTTGACCCGAACGCCATCGAGCGCGACCTGTCCGCCGTGTACGGTTCAGGCTCGTCGGGGCTCGTCGCGGGCGCGCGGTCGGTGATGAACAGCAGATCCAGCGGCGGCGTCCGGACCGCGGCCGGCGCCTCGGTGAACAGCGGCTTCGCCTGCGCCCCGGTGTACAACGTCGGCGTCGGCATCAGCGGATACGTGGTCGCGCACCCGGCCAGGCCGAGCATCGCGGCGAGCGAGATCGCGGGCAGTAAGCGAGTTTCAGACATCGTGTCAATCCCCGGACAGTTAGCAGAAGCGGACGTTGAATTATTCTACGCAGTGTCCGGAGTCGACAACGCGCAGTTCTATGACGACAATAGCCGGATCCCATTCAGCGATGCGAAGAAGATCGCTCGACGAGGTCACTGTTCGCCCTGAAGGCCTGACCGCACGACACGCATGTTTACGTCCTTCGGCCTTGGTGCGCTCGCGCAGCTGTCGCTGGTCCTGAGTGGCCTTGCGGTGTTCCTGGTCAAGGTGCCCAGGCGCACGGTCGGCAATCTTGCGGGCTTCGGTGCGGGCGCGCTGATTGCAGCCGTTGCCACAGACCTGTTGCCGAACGCCAAGCTCCTCGAGATGTGGCAGGTCGCGCTATGGACGATGCTCGGCGCCGGCACCTTCATTCTCGGCGAGCGCTACGTGGACCGGAAGTTCGGTGCCGAAGGCGCCGGCGGTCCGCTCGGCATCGTCGTCGGGGCGATCGTCGATGGCGTACCGGAGTCCATCATATTCGGCGTGCAGATGGCCAGGGGAACCGAGATCAGCCTGGCGTTTCTCGCAGCGGTTTTCGTCTCGAACATTCCCCAGGCGCTGGCTCCCTCCGCCGGCCTCGCGGAGAGCGGCTGGAGCTGGCGCCGCGTCGCCGGCCTGTGGCTGTGGGTGATGCTCGCCTGCGGTGTCGCTGCCGCGTTCGGCCACTTCGCGGCGACGACCTTCGGCGGCGCCAACGGCGCGCGCGCGGCCGCATTGGCGTCGGGCGGCATTCTGGCGATGCTGGCCAATTCCCTGATCCCGTTTGCCCATGAGCGCTCGGAGAGTGCCGGCACATGGACAGTGGTGGGCTTCTGCTCCGCTCTGGCCATGGGTGGATGACACGCCTTCTGGTCGCCGCCCCCAACCCGACTCTTGCAGGTAAGTGCCCGCGAGCAGGACAGTCAGTTGCGCGACGATTGGCTATGGCGATGTCGTACTACCCCAGCCATGGCGAATGCTCGGACCCATTGAAGGGTTAACGGGGAACCTGATGTGTGGGTATCGCTTCGACACCCACTGGGCGCGTCGCAGTAACTGTGCCGCCGAAATCCTAGTTGACCTCGCCTTTTCGGGAAGAGGAACCCCAGCGGCCGCATTCTCTTATGGGCATCCTCGAAACGGCCCAATGGCAGCGCTTGCGGCGAATCCGGAATTCGGCGAACCTACCCGGGAATCACGATCCCGATCTCGCGGAATTCGCAAGAGTGCCGGACATCGAACGTCATGTCATTGATGTGTCCTTACCCGCCCTCGAGGACGAGGCAGAAGTTGAATACTTGAATAACTTGCCGACATCGTTCGTTCTGCCTCCTGAGGCGGTCGATCGCATGCGCGCCGCAGCGGGGACCATCATCCGTTCATCGCCCGAGTTCAAGCGACTGCTGGAGAATGCCGGCGCGAAGCTCATCATGGATCCGGCGCCTGCTGCGGGAAGAGTTGCTCCATGAGTTCCACACTGATCGCCGTCCTCGTATTCGTATTCGTTTTCGGTGGGGCGCTGGCGGGCGTCGCCGTTCGCGTCCCCGCGCATCATCAGGATACCGAAACGAGGGACGTGGTGAAATTGGTGATGGGGCTGGTTGCAACCATCTCCGCTCTGGTCCTGAGCCTGCTGATTGCGTCCGCGCACAGTTCGTACGACATTCAGGAGAGCGAAGTGCAGCAACTCGGCGCGCAGCTTGTTCAGCTCGATGATGTGTTCGCCCACTACGGCCCGGAAACGAACGAAGCCCGCGCGCAGCTGCGTCGAATGGTGAAGGTCGAACACGCGCGGCTGTGGCCCGATGCCGGCGCCACACGAGCAGCCATGCAGGCGCCGCAAAATTACACCCCGGCGGAAGATCTGTTCGACACGGTCACCCGCCTGACGCCCAAATCCGAGGCCCAGCGATCTGCCCAGGCGCGCGCTCTGCAGCTCATGACGATCATGGGTACTACCATTCGCCTGCTGCACCAACAAGCCGGAGGCGCCCTGTCCTGGCCCTTCTTCATCGTGCTGGTGTTCTGGCTTGTTGTCCTCTTCGCCGGCTTCAGTCTCTATGCGCGCGCGCAACGCCACCGTCATTGCGGCGTTATTCGTCGGCGCGCTGACCGTCGCGGGCGCGATCTTCCTGATCCTGGAGATGAATCGGCCATACAGCGGACTGATGAAGATCTCCAGCGCGCCAATCAGCGACGCCCTGGCGCCGATTGGGCGCTGACGGACCTCGGCCGTCGGCGTCTTCCGGCTGACAGCGCTCAGGCCAGCCACAGCCGGCGTTGCACATATCCAAACCCGCGGCGCAGCCATGCATGACGCCAATCGGAGGTGTATCGCAGGAGTTCACTTGTGGCCGGCGGCACCCATCAACATCGGCTTTGCAGTGAATTGGGGCGCTACGCCGACCGACTCCTTGTGGCCGAAAGCGCCAGTTGAAGCGCCCGCGCCGAACGACCGCTCCCGCGGCGAAGCGGATCGTCGGGTTCATCGCTGGTATGACCGAGAAGGGTCCGGCAGCGGTCGTTCATCGTGGCTCTGCGTTCGTAGTCCGCCGTCCCGGGTACCCGGTTCCCCGAACCCAGAGGCCTGCCGCCTGCTTCGTCAACGAGCGGCGTAAGCCCTGTCAGCTTGGCGTACGGCGTTCGAAGCGCTACAACGGGGTTCTCCGCACGCCGTGCCAAGACTCGGGACGACGGTCGCTCCATTAATCTGCCCTCGGGGGTCCGCCAATTTGATCTAGTATTGACGGTGGATAGTTCAACTCAGCAGGCTGGGGTATCACCGTGGCAGATAGCGCACCCCAAGCCGATTCGTCCAATGCCGCCGAGACTATGACTCTACAAGAAATACTTGAAGCACTTAGCCTCGACACGTGGGAGCGGCTGCGTGATTCCCGACCACTGGAGATTCAGTTTGGGGAAGAGACCATCACTGATCTCCTGCTTCTGGACTTGAAGCGAAAGAATCCGCCAAGTACCCGTGTGATCCAGACTCCAAAGAGCAAGGAGAAGGATCATGGCACCGATTGGGAATGGTGGATTGGCTCGCCTCGAGTGAAATGGCTCCGGTTCGCGGTACAAGCGAAGAAGCTAGACCTCAAGTCGTTCCGCTACCCCGGTTTGCCCACAAAGTCGGCCCCGATCTGCAGATTGATTTGCTTGAGCGTTACGCCACTAGGAATCGCGCTATTCCTCTTTACTGCCTCTACAATTTTGCGCAGGCTCCCGCCACAGCGAACGGATGGCGGTGTTGCCAAACCTTTGACGAACCGCAGCTCGCGTGCACAGTAACGCCGGCTCATATCGTGCGCTATGCAATTGCACATCGTGGCCGTCGCAGTTTCAAATCGATCCACCAGCAACCCCAGACCCTGCCGTGGCGATGTCTCGCCAAATGTCCGGAAGTTGCGTGGGCTATTTTTGGCTCGCCGCCGACTGCGCCTAAATCGCCGAATCTTGCTGAGGAACTGTTTGGTCGTAGTATTCAGCGTTACTCGGCGTTGCCTAGCGAGGTAGCGGATGCAATGACCGACAGGTCGCCTCCAATTTCTTCTCGCACGAATACTACGATCCCCAAGTCCACTACTTCCCCAAGGCGGGTCGTGTACTGGAATTTAGTCCCGACGAGGAAAAGGAGTTTGCGCACGGCTAGCCCGACGTGACGGCGCATCTTGCCGGCCTAACTTCGTTACTGCAAATCCGCGGCTCTGCTCCGGCCACAACGAATACTTTACCGAGAGACCATCGCTTCGCTCGACGTCCTCTAACCAAGTGCGCCGTACTTCGAACGACGAACGACGACAGAAGAAGCCGCGGCGTCCTTCACATCGACCGCCCGCTTTCGGCCACAAGCGGTCCTTCGGCCATTGCGCCGTAAAGCGGCCGCTCAGCGTCAATTTCCTGCTATCCCGAAGCCGAGGCAAAGTCTGCGTGAAACGGCTGCGCGCGTCTTACTCGGCCTCAAACATGACCAGATGCAACCACTGTCCCCTTGGCGTCTCCGAACGTCGCAGTTAGTTGGCCAAAGTCTGCTGCCGCGGGACACCTTTCCAACCGACTAGCCCACGCTCCGAACAACGCGCGACGGCAAGACGACTAGTTCGGCTGTCGATAATCGACGCCGTAATGCGCGTAGATTCGGGCCAGAGTGCCGTCATGGATCAGTTTGTCCAGCGCGGAATTGACGGCGTCGAGCAACGCATCGTCGCTGCGGCGTAAGCCTACGGCGAGATTCCAGCTCAGCTCGGGTTCGGCATCGTAGGCATGGACGTAGCGCACGCCGGAGCCGGGGTGCGTGTAAATGTAGTAGGCGATGCTTGCGGGCGACACCGCGCACGCGTCGAGCTCGCCCTTGGCGAGGTCGATGATCATGTCGCCCTCGAAGGCGTATGGAACGGTACGGAGTCCGCGCTGCTCGAGGAGCTTGCTCGCGAGCGAGCCGACCATCACCCCGACGCGCTTGTTGGGTGCAATGTCCTGAAAGCCTTGCGCCGCGTCGCTGCCCGGTCGCAACGCCAGCGCCACACCGCTTTTCTGATAGGCGTGCGACAGCTTGATGGGTGCGCGTTGCGCCTCGGGGACAGTGATGACATCAAGCAGCAGGTCGCAATCGACCAGGCTCGCGCGCATGCGCGCAACGATCCAATCGACTTGGAGGGGAAAGCCGAGCGCCTCGGCGAGTGCACGTCCGATCTCGATCTGGAAACCCGGGGTATCCGGCTTGTTGCTGGCATGAGGCAGCGAATCTGGATTCGCGCACACGGAGATCACGCCGCGCGCCTGTACCTCCGCGAGCGTCCGCGCCGCGACGGGCGTCGCAATCAACCACGCGACGGCGGGCACGCACACGCCAAGGCAATGGAGCAGCAACCGATGGCGGCGATTCATTTCGTCAGGCTATCGTCGCGCAGCGCGCGAATGTACTTGACGATCGCTTGGAGTTCGACCTCGTTGAAGGCACCACGCGAATGCCGGCATGGCGCCGGTCTTCCCGACCTTGATACGCTGAATGATTTCTGCATCCGTGAGTGTCGTATCCATCAGCTTGGGCCCCTTGCCCGCCGCCCGGCCACCGCCACTGTGGCACCAGCCACAAGTACCGGCGAACAACTTCTCTACATTCAACGCAGGCTTCGAGTCAGTCGTCCGCTGTCCTTCGGGTACAGCAGCCGCAGGTACCTCGGGCTTTTGGCTCGACGACATCGGGCCATCCATTTCGGCTGCCCCGGCGCTCGACCCTTGGACGACCGCAGCAACCACTACCGCGAGCATCGCTCGGACGAAGCGATTGCGCATCCAAACCTCGCAAAAAGAACAGGCGGGGACAAACGCCCCCGCCTGGCTGATGGGGAAGGCCGCGATCGAAAAGCACTCGAACAGCCTGACGCGACGTTTCCGGCTACGCGTTACATGCCGAAGACGACCAGCGCACCCTGATCGGTTGCCATGCTCGTCCACGGCTCACCGTAGAGCACCTTGTAATCGTCGCCAGCGAGGCCGCCCCACCCGGTGGCAACCGCGATGTACTGCTTGCCGTTCGCCATGTAGCTGATGATGCCGCCGTTGTGGCCCTGGCCGTCGTTGTGCTTCCACAACTCGGCGCCGGTGCGTGCGTCGAGCGCATGCAGCCAGCCGCGCGCATCGGGCACGAACACGAGGTTGCCTTTCGTCGACAGCAGGCTCGCCAGCGGGGGCTCGGCGTATTCGACCTGCCACTTCACCGCGCCGGTGATCGGATCGCGCCCGCTGACGTGGCCGCGTGCCTTTCCGCCGTCCGGCGTCGTCTTGTTGACGGTGAAGTTCGAGCCGATGTTGAGCTGCGCCATGGGCTCGAGGATAGGCGTCGTCTTGATCACCTCGAGATCCATGCACCACTCGTTGCCGACCTTGTAATAAAGGCCGGTAACCGGATTGTACGATCCAGCGTTCCAACTATAGCCCCCGGCGATGTACGGGCACAGCGCCTGGTGCTTGCCTTCCGCCAGGTCCCGCCTGCCGACCAGCTCGCCTGTCTTTGGATCGATGCTTTTCACGAAGTTGATGTTCTTCACGCCCTGCCAAACGTTCTGCACCTTCAGGTTGCGGTCGTAGACGAACACAAAGCCCCCCTTGTTGGGGTGCACGATATATTCCTTGCCGCCGCGCTCGAACATCACGAACTCGCCCACGGCGCTGTCGAAGTCCCAGGCGTCGTGCGGCAATTCCTGATGAAGACGACTTGAGCTTGCCGGTATCGGGATCGAGTGCGATCACCGAGGTCGTGTATAAATTGTCGCCTGGGCGAGCGCCTTTCGTCTTCCAATCCGCGCCGCCCCAGTCGTACAGAGGTGCCGGATTCGCGGTGCCCCAGTACACGGTGTTCGTCTTCGGGTCGTAGCCGCCCGCCATCCAGCCGCCGCCACCGCCAGTCTTCCATGAATCACCGCCCCACGTCTTGCGCGCGGGGTCGTTCTCGTCGCCGCCGACGGTATAGAAGGTCCATGCGAGCTTTCCCGTGTTGGCATCGACGCCGAAGATCGGGCCCCGATAGGGCCATTCGCCACCCTGCGAGCCGATGATGATCTTGCCGTTGGCGAGCAGCGGCGCCCCGGTGAAGCCAACCGTCAGCTTTTCCGATTCGACCAGCTTGGTTTCCCACTTGAGTTTGCCCGTCTGCATGTCGATCGCGACCAGCTTGCCATCGAGCGTGCCCATGTAGACGTTGCCGAAGCCAAGCGCGATACCGCGGTTGTACGGCGAGTGCGTCTGCTTCGCGACGAGGTCTTCGTTGAGCTTCTGCTTGTACGCCCACTTGACTTCGCCGGTCGCGCCGTCGAGCGCGTACAGCTGGTTGTACGAGCCCGAGTAGTACAGGATGCCGTCGGCGACGAGCGGGAATGACTGCAGGCCGCGCGTGGAGCGCGGCATCACGTGGCTCCACGCGACCTTCAGGTTCTTGACGTTGTCGGCGTTGATCTGGTCGAGTCCGCTGTAATGCCAGGAATTGTACGATCCGTGATAGGTCAACCAGTCGGCGGGATTCTTGTCAGCGCTGGCCAGGCGCTGCGAGTCTATGTCTGCTGCAAGGACCGAAGCGCTCGTACCCAAAATCGTGGCCGCGGCGAGCAAGGCTGCGCGAGGTAGATGCCATCGTTTCATGTTTTTCTCCTCTTCGATTCGTTGATTCAAACACCTTTAGGCACACCGGCCGTGATGGGATCAGACTCAGAGCGCGACCTTACCCGGTGCCGACGTACGGTTGAATATCCTACCCCTTATCGCGCCCGCACAACACCGCATCATGGCTGCCCGCGATCCACCCGATCTCACGACGCGCACTACCGCCGCTCTAACGACGATCGGCATCCTGCTTGGCGGCCTTGCAGGCTGGCGCCCGAAAGACCTTGGGCTTCGAGACGCCGACCGATAGACTAAGAGCAGTGTTGCACTGACCGATTGAATCCGCCGTCGATAGCAATGGGATGGACGCCCCCACCCGCAACGGCATCGATGTGCCAAAGTGGAAGTGTCATCGACCACTTGAACCGAGGGGAGCGTCCACATGAAGATTACGACGATCGGCATTGATTTGGCAAAGAACGTGTTCCAGGTTCACGGCGTCGATGAACGAGGGCAAGTCGTGGTGCGCAAGCAGCTGCGGCGGGACCAGGTCGCCGTGTTCTTTGCCAACTTGCCGGCCTGTCTGGTCGGCATGGAGGCGTGCGGCAGTGCGCATCACTGGGCGCGGAAGCTGCAGGGGTTCGGTCACACGGTGCGGCTGATGTCGCCGCAGTTCGTGAAGCCCTACGTCAAGAGCAACAAGAACGACGCGGCCGACGCCGAGGCGATCTGCGAGGCGGTGGCCCGGCCGAACATGCGCTTTGTGCCGATCAAGACCGTCGAGCAACAGGCGGTGCTGTCGGTGCACCGAGTGCGCCAAGGATTCGTGAAGGCACGAACGGCGCAGGCCAACCAGATTCGTGGTTTATTGGCCGAGTTCGGGTTGGTCCTGCCGCAAGGCATCACGAACGTGTTCCGACGGGTGCCGCAACTGATCGAGGGGCTGCCGACCTGCCCGCATCGATGCGCCAGCTGATCGAGCGGCTGCTCGAGAACATGAAGGTGCTGGATCGGCAGGTCAAGGAGCTCGAGGCGCAGATCAAGGCTTGGCACCGAGGCAGCGAGCTGAGCCGCAAGCTCGAGAAGATTCCCGGCATTGGCCCGCTGGCCGCCAGTGCGCTGGTGGCCTCGATTGCCGATGCCAGGAGCTTCAAGAACGGCCGGCAGGTGGCGGCCTGGCTGGGGCTGGTGCCCAAACAGGACTCGAGCGGCGGCAAACCGAAGCTGCTGGGCATGAGCAAGCGCGGCGACACCTACCTTCGAACGCTGCTGATTCACGGCGCGCGCTCGGCGATTGTGGCGGCGCAGCGCAAGGGTAAGCCGAACGTCTGGCTGTCAGGGTTGCTCGCTCGGCGCCATCCGAATATTGCCGCCGTGGCGCTGGCCAACAAGAATGCGCGCACGATCTGGGCGCTACTCGCGCATGAGCGCGAGTTCCGACCCGATTACGTGCCGCGGCCTGCCGCCGCGTAGCTGCAGCCAACGAACGCAAGCGATCAATCAAACGAAGGAGATCGACCCACCGATTGCTCAGGCGCTCACGCAATGATGGCAAACAGGTCAGACCTTGGTTGGCCAAACCCAAAATGACTGCAGCACCGCGAGTGCGCGAAAGCGATCGGGAGCCAACCAGCCAATCCCATCAGGGACAGCGGCACGATGCCGCACACAAAGTCCGGATGTACGGGTGCAATCTGTTCCTTCAAGCCATCACGAACTGAGCGCATGGCAAACCCGGGGGCGTCCATGTACGGTCATTGGAGTGACCGCAAGACAACCGATCGGACTCGGCCCGGAACACCAAGCACAACGACTGAGTCCTTCGCCGGCGTACTGAGTTCTCCGAACTTCGAACGACTGCTAACGACCCTGACCCGTCGACTCGGAGACTCCGGACCGGTCATAGAACCCGATGAAAGCGGCCGGTCAAATTGCGGCGACGGGGTGCTTCCAAAAAACTGCGATCCGGGGCATTCAACTTCTGCACCTTCGGCGCGCCTCGAAATGCCACCTACTATTTGGGTGGTCTAGCCGGGTCGGCAACGACGGGAGCCTCTATCGGCCTGAAGAGCGACAAGAAGGCCGCCGCGACTATGAGCACGAAGACCTGAGTGCGGGGATCCCTCAGCTTCATTTGCTCGAAGACTCCACCCATAACGAATACGTAGGCGACGAGCGCCACAGTGGATACGGCGATTTGTGACGGCCGAACCTTCCAGACGACCTTCAGGAAGACTAGGTTAAAAATGAGGGCAATAATGAGCGCGGCCGCGAGCCAGGCAAACCAGTGCCGCGGTTGGGTCCGGCGCTGATGCCGCCAAATGTGCTTGGTGCGTCGGCCTTCGGATGCCGTCAGGTGTGCGCGACCAAATCATCCGAAATCAACGGCGTGCTGACCGTCCACGCATTGGCGTTGTGGCCAATTCCATGGCTGACCGCCCTGTCTCCCAAAACGACCAGAGAGCCCGATTGCGCGACGTTCGCCGGTTGCAGCACCTTGTCCGCAAAGAACACGTTGGAAATGATGAATTGATTTCTTTGCAATGCCGTGATTCCCGCCGGCGCCAATTTCCACTTCTGCAGATCGGGGTTGAACTTGCTGACCGTGGTCACCACCGTGTGTCCCAGCTTGTATTTCAAATCCTGCTTGATGCTCAATCCCTGTGCCGTCGACGCCGGTCCGCCGGTGGTGATTACCTCGGAAGGAATATCGACCGTTACGTAGAGATTTCCACAATGAGTCCTGATGTAGACGAAACCATTGCCGGCGTCTTCGAAGGAAAACCTCTGTGCGTCGGTATTGTCCTTGTCCGATTGCACGAGGATCGCGCCTGGCCCGGGCTGCACACCCGGCACCGCCAATACTTTCTGGGACGCATCGTACGTGAGGAAATACCGGATAAACGGCAGAAATTGGTTCTGCCGCAGCGTATCGCCCAGCACGCTGGACAGATCCCTGGCTGCTGCATAGCGGTCGCCCATGTAGGGCGGGAAGTCGCTCATGAACCGCTTGGCGATCGTCTTCAGGATGGATGTGCTGTCGAAGTACAGGCTGTCGACGCCGGCGCTTGCGTCGTGTCCAAACACCAGCTGGCCCGGCTTGGTCCATGGCGAAATGATGAATGCCGGCACTCGCACGCCGTAGGTGCTGATGGGCAGATCCGGTCTTGGCCGAACTGCGGCCGGGGGCGGAACGTGATCGTAAAAGCCGCCATGCTCGTCATAAAGGATCAGCAACAGCGTCTTGTTCCACTTCGGACTTGCGACCACGGCCTCGACAATTTGCTGGACGAGCACCTGACCGGCCGCGACATCCGCGGGGGGCCCGTCGCAATTGCCATTGGGCGGAAGTTCGATGAAGTGGGGATCGATGTAGGACACATTCGCCAGCGTGCCCCGCGCGGCGTTGGCAAAGAACCCACGCACGGGATCATTGATACTCACGATGTGCGAAGTGTCGAACGTATAGTTTTCGAAGAATCGCAGGAAGCAATAGCCTTGCTCGTAGTAATTCCAAGTCAGGTTGTCGACGATGTGGAGATATTCGGTCAGGAAGTCGAATATGTTCTTGGTGAAAACAGGTGTCAGCGGATTGGAGTTGTTGAACTCCCAGAAGCCCGCCTTGTCGGGATTGAAACCCGAAGGATCCGTTGGGTCCAGGGCGCTTGTAATGTTCAACCGGCCGGTCAGCTCGTAGAACCGGTTGCAGAACGTCGGACCGGGATGCGCCGCAAACCACCGGTGACAGATGGCGAAATCCCGGGCCAACGCATCGTAGACAGGCAGATTCACGCCGGTGTGGTAGCCCATGATCGTGCTGCCATCGCCCGTGCCCACGCCATTGTTGGCCTCTTCCGCATAACTCCTGACGAACCCGTCCATCTTCCCGCCGTCGATCTGGTGTGACACGGGGCCGGTATCGTGTTCAGGATCCGGTTCGAACACGGTATTGCCGGGGGCGAACGGAAACGACGGATAGGTCTTTCCATTGTAGGCGTTGAATTCCCCTCCTCTGAGCCCGTCCACATCCGGCCTTCCCATGCCTCCTTTCGCGACCGGCAGGCTCAGATAGCCAAGCATCTGATCGAACGAGCGGTTCTCCATCGTCAGCACGACAATATGGTCGATGTTCGACAGGGTGCCGGGCGAAAAATCCAATGCAGGATTGGTGCTGGGATGGTTGGCCGTCGGCCAATTTGGAGGTATGCCCGGAAACGGATCGATCCTGTTCCTGGGCACGGTGTACGTCATCGTGAGTTTCGAGCCGTCATTCTGGAAATTGCTGATGGGATAGTTCCCGTCCTCTCCCAACATCCAGTAATTCACCTGCCGGTTGAGCGAGTCTCTCGGGCTCTTCTTGTTGTTGGCGGGATCGCTGTCGGCGAGCAGGGCCTCGAAGACCTTCTTCCGCATCGATTTTTGAGTGGCTCCCCCGGGGTCCAGCGTGTGCTCGGTCACGATGTGCACGTTCACGACCTG
This sequence comes from uncultured beta proteobacterium, assembly GCA_963773195.1. GTDB lineage: Bacteria > Pseudomonadota > Gammaproteobacteria > Burkholderiales > Casimicrobiaceae > CAIWHR01. Next base: position 173,138 of record CAVZAE010000004.1, on the reverse strand, counting down.
TTGCACGAAGAAATCCTCGAAGCCGAACGCCGGCAGATTTTGATTGACGGCGCTGCCGAGAAACGTCCCGCTGACGTTTACCGACGCAGGATTGGAAAAAGGTATGGGCGTGAGCTTCAACTTCCTGAAGTCACGCACCCATCCCAGCAAATCAATGCATGCCTGGTCCGGATCGAAGCCGAGCGTCAACTTGATCGTGACGCTGAACTCGAGAAAATTCATGTCCGGCAGGAGATGCGTCGTGCAGGGCATATCGGTATCGCCCCCGGTTTCAAAGGTGATCTTGACCTCCACCGGCGCGGGTTGTGCTGTATTCAGATTGACATTGATGATGCTGCTGTTGATGTCGTTGAAGTAATAGTCGTCGGATAACTTGCCCTGGTCGGAAAAAAAGATGCTCTTGTAACCCTGGATCGCATCGATGAAGAATATCGTCGCGTCGCTGGCGGGAGGATCGTTGTCATCGCTGTCGTGATGATGCAACCGGATTTTGAGGATCGGCGGTTGGGTGCGCTTGTTGAAGAACTCGTCGAATTTGCGCTGCATGAAGTCCAGTGAAATGACCTTGGTCCTGGTAACCGGCGACAGATCCCCCGAGATGCCGGGCTTGGTGGGTTTGGGCGCTGGCGGAAACGCAGGACCGGAGTTGGTGGTCACGCACGCGGACAGGTCTTTCTGCGCCTTTATGAGCAGCGTGTTCTTGGCATTGATTTGCAGGAAGATCGTCTGCTTCTGGGCGCCGGTGGCTTCCGCCAGACGGTCCTGCAAATCCTGAATTTCGGACTTCAGCGTGTCGACGGCGTCTCTCAGGGCATTGCATTCAATTGGAAATTGGACGGACATGGCATCATCCTCTCTTGAATTTTGAATCGCCGCGCACGGACTCTCCAGTGACGGATAGGCAATTCAACCCCAGCAAGCGCGAACGGTTCACCTTATCACGGGTAGACGGGGCCGGTCCGACGGGGAGATGCGGTGGTCGGGAGTCGCCGCGACGCCGTGATTGCCCGGCATCCGGTGTTTCGCGAGCGTCAGCGAGCGCGCCTGGTGGCCGTCGGCACGCGCCTGCCCGGCGTCGTGCACGAACGGCGGGCGACGGTGGGTTACCACGTGATGCGTTGATCGAAATTCGTACCTCCGGTGCAGGCTGGGAGTCGAAGCTGCCCGGCCCGGCAAGGCGCCGCCCGCCTCGTCAACGGCTGCTTCCCAGCAAATTGAGATGTGAGGGCGACCGTCTGGAACTGGCCGATAGCAGACCGTCACCAAGGACCGCTTCCGACCCTAAGCAGCCACATGCGCGGCCCGGAAGCGGCCGTTCGGATCTGTATCGCAGGTCGTATACCTCAGGGCTCATCATCCTTCATAAAGCCGATGCGCACACCCCAGTTTTGGACAAGCTGTACTCACCCCTCCGACGTTCTGAGGTCCCTCCAGTCGCAAGGGGCGTCAGAGGCTGGGACAACTACCTAATACCGTATGGCAGGAGACGGTCGAACTCCTTCTTGACCACCTGGTAGCACTCGCAGACTCCGGCCTCCAGGCGCGGGCGATCAAGCACGGTGATTTTGCCGCGGTGATATTGAATCGACCCGACGTCCTGCAGCTCCCCGGCGGCCTCCGTAACCCCTTCGCGGCGTACGCCAAGCATGCTGGCGATCAGTTCCTGCGTCATGGTGAGTTCGTTCGAGGATCAGTCTGGACACCCAGCCGTTGCCCGTCTTGGCGCATGTCATACGCCGCCGGGCCCGACCCGCTTGGCGTTGCCGACCGCCGGCTTCGGTAGATACGCCAAACACCAGCGCCGATCAGTACAGCCAGAGCACATAGCTCGAGCGCGAACAATAGATTGCCGTCGATCATTGTCGTCTCCATTTAGGTTTTGACACTCTTCCGGTCGCGATCCTCGCCACTTTGTGTTTCGTAGGCTAGCAGCTGTGCTGCACGCTGCGCATCGTTGAACCAACGGCCGTCCATACCAGCGATTTGAACAGTTGCCGACACGCCGGTCTGTGCGCCGACACACAAAGTGCACGACAACGCGGCGGCTGCGAACCTTCCCCAGTGCGCGAGGCTTTCATCAATGCTGATATCGCGATGCTAGATCAACGGCCTTCGACGGTGTGGTCTTTGCGGGTCCGTTACGTTGAGTACCTTTGCGCGCCAGCGCGCAGACGCCGGCAACCGCATTGCCGTATGTTCGCTGAGCTCGTTGCCCAGGTCATGAAGAGCCTAGCGGAAACATTTTCCAGTGAGCGCGCAAAGCTCGAAGGTCAGGTAGACCAAACAGACAAGGCGTCCACGGAAGATTTGCGCGTTGCCCTGCGCAGATATCGCTCGTTTTTTGAGCGCCTGCTATCGCTATAGGGGCGTTGTTGAGCGGAAAAAATAGCTGCGCAGATCTGGGATGGCACAGCAGAAGGACCGCTTCTCGGCGATTTGGGTGGCATCGCTGGCGGATCTGAGAGAGGCTGTAGTCTGCAACATCATTAGTGCGACGCCGCACAAAGGAGCGGGCGGATGTAGAATATTTTGATGCCAGCCGGCAGACCGCACCGCAGCGTCGAGAAGGGTCCGTCCTTGCCCTCAGTGTACGGGTCACCGGTAGCTGCGCGTGGCCTCCCCAGTCCCCATCAGAACCATCTGCTGGACGCCCTGCCGGCGAGTGACTACGCGCGGGTCGCATCCCATCTGGAACTGATACCGATGAAACTCGGTGACGTTCTATATGAATCCGGGGCCACGCTGCGGTACGTCTATTTCCCAACCACGTCGATCATTTCGTTGCTGTACGTCATGGAGGATGGCGCGTCGGCCGAAATCGCCATCGTCGGTAACGAGGGCCTCCTCGGCATATCCCTGTTCATGGGCGGCGACACTACGCCAAGCCGCGCGGTGGTGCAAAGCGCAGGGTTTGCGTTCCGCCTTAAAGCCCAGTTACTGAAGGATGAGTTCGCTCGTTTCGGCCCGACGATGCATCTCCTGTTAAGGTACACCCAGGCGCTGATCACCCAGATGTCGCAGACGGCGGTCTGCAATCGGCACCATTCGGTCGATCAGCAATTGTGCCGGTGGCTGTTGCTGAGCCTTGATCGCCTGCAATCGAACGAACTGTCGATGACGCAGGAATTGATCGCCAATATGCTCGGCGTACGCCGTGAAGGCGTCACCGAGGCGGCCGGTAAATTGCAGAAGGCTGGATTGATTCGTTATCAGCGAGGCAGGATCACCGTTCTGAATCGCCCGGGCGTGGAGGCGCGGTCCTGCGAATGCTACCAAGTGGTCAAGACGGAGTTTGACCGACTCCTGCCATACGTCTCGGTTTAGCTCTCCGATCGCGCCGGGAGGCGCCAACGTCATCGGAAGCGGGCGAACGATGAATCGAGCCGAGTATTTCCTTCGTTGTCGCAATCGCGTGGTCCAACAGCGCGCGTACCTCGCGGGATGGCGACCCATTCTTTTGTCAGCATCCCCGTGGTGAGCCAGAGCCAAAAGCGAAAGAAGTAGCTCACCACCGGGTGCAGCTCGAGCGTACGATGAGCCTGACCGCGGTGCAAATAGATCGTGACCGCAGCGATCGTGACCTGTGTCAAGGTCAAAGTTACGACGATATAGCCCCACACTGGCAGCGGCATCAGACCGTAAGCGAACAGCGATAGGTAATCGAACGTCATCGGACTAGCCCTGCGACAGCCACGTACCAGCTATTGCAGGGAGCGTCAGCATCTCTTAGCTATTCGGCGAGCATCATGCTGCACCTCGGAGCGATACATCGTCGGCGCTCTCTACAGTTCCTCGTCCAGCGGCAACAGCGCCAGAAGCCTGACTTTCATCCGCTCCCAATCGTTGCGCGCTGGCTCTGTGTCGTACTCGACTGCGGCATCGCCTTCCTGCGTGCGCCAGACCAAGCTGGCACCCACCGTGAGGTCGGGCCGCAACATCACGCGGTAGCTGTTTGCCGGACTCACAATGGCGGCGAAACGCCTCGCGGTCTGCTGCGCGAGCTCGGGGCTGTCGATAAGCAGCCCGATCTCGGTGTTGAGATGGTGCGATCGCTCGTCGAAGTTCATTGAACCGACGTACAGCCTCTGCCGGTCGAACACGAACAATTTGGCGTGCAATGAATAGTTGCTCGAGCGCGCAACGGATGTCGGTTCGCCGCTGCCTCGCGCGTCGCCCAATATCGCGCGCACTTCGTAGAGCTCCACGCCGTCTTCCAGCAATGGAACGCGATAGTGCATGTAGCCGGAATGAGCCATCAGTTCCGGCGTCGACTCGAGGGAATTGGTCAGAATGCGAACTTCGACGCCACGTTTGCGCAGGTCGCCGAGAATCCGGGTGCCGCTCCGACCCGGAATCAGATAGGGCGTCACCATCAGCAACTCGACTTGGGCCCCCGACATGGCCTGTGCGACCGATTTGTGCATCAGCTGGCCCACCATTTCGCCGCCCCGTACCGCTTTCTTGTCCGGACTGTCGTAGACCAGCTGCGCATGCGCCCAGACGAGCGGCAATTTACCACTGATTATTCCACCGAGCGGCTCACCGGACTCGACGCGAGCGGCATAGTCGGTGCCCTCTCTCTTGACTTGTTGTCGGTGCTCGTTCAGCGCCTTGCGGTAGGCATTGAGGTCAACGTGTGAAGCTTTCCCATTCGCAAGTGCGGCGGTCGGAATCGCGAGCATGCAGTTCCAGAATTCGTCGAAAGTTCCGGAAAGCTCCTTGACGATCGGCCCCGTGGTGAAGACGTCGTCGTCGCCGAGCTGTGACTCGGGGTCGACTTGGAAATACTGGTCGCCAATGTTGCGCCCACCAACGAGGGCGATCGCGTTGTCGACGACCAGCAGTTTGTTGTGCATGCGGTAGTCGAGTCGGGATGCGCTCAACCCGAATTCGACTTCTCGAAACCAATCGATGTGGCCACGATAAACGAACGGATTGAAGATCCGAACCTCGATTTTGGGATGCGCTGCCAACGCTGCGATCTGTTCATCGCCATCGAGCGTGTCGCCATCATCGACCAGTAGCCGCACCCGTACGCCACGGTCCGCTGCGCGCAGCAATGCGTCCGTCAGCAGCTGACCGGTCTCGTCCTGGCGAAAAATGAAGTATTCGAGGTCGATGGTTCGCTCGGCGACATTGATCATCTCCGCCCGAACGAGGAACCCGTCCACGCCTGCAGTGAGGAGGCGAAAGGCGGAATTGTCGACGTGCCCGCGCGCCGCGCTTTCGAACTGGCGGCCCAGTTTCGTCTCGCTGGGTTGCGCCAGCGCGTTCGATTCCACTTTCGGGAAGTCGGCTCCGGGCGGCAGCGACGCGCAACCGGCCACCAGCAGCGCAGCCAGAGCGAACGCGGTATGGCGTATCGTCGGTATCCGCACGATCATCGACGCTCGAGCGCGCAAGTCAGAGCGCTCGGGTTACGACCGGGTACCATCGAAACCCCGTCCGCGGCATCCAACGCCAGCGCCGCGGACCGGCTCGACGCACGTTGGACGGCTTAATAATGTTTGTGTTCCTGGGCTTCTTCCGACACCTTCTGGCCGGCCTTCGACACATCCTGGCCAGCGCCCTGCATCGTATTACACGCAGCAAGTGAAAGCGATCCGACACCCAGTGCTGCCAACAACAGAATGAACTTCTTGATCATGGTGTTTACCTTTCAGCGTTCGAGGGAACGGTCTATACCACCACAGGCTACGCAAGCGCAGCCAACCCGTCGGTGCGTCAGCGCACTAAGGTTGCGGTGCGACTATCGGTGGCAATCGCCCATGCGATGAGTTATTTGCCGCCGCCCTTATCGCCTTCCTTCTCCTTGGTGCTCCTGGACGCAGCGATAGAGAATGCTCTGGCTCGGGCGGCGCGGCGTGTACCGCCCAGGAGCGCGTTCGCTCGCCCGGCACGAGCCATCCATGCCTGGCCCCCTCGTCGAGCGTGGAGGCTCAAGCGTGGGTGGCGCGCGGGGCCGGCGGCTACTGGCCCCAGGAATTAGGCCGTGCGGCTGAGGTACATTGGCTGAGGGCCCGGCGGTGGCTTCCAGGCAAATTGAGATGTAAGGGCGACCGTCTGGAAATGGCCGATAGCAGACTGTCACCAACGACTGCTATCGACCCGCTTCGGTCATTCGCTCTGCCTGAAAGTGGAAATGCCGGTATCGTGATGCTAGCGGGGAGCAGACTGACGATCGATGGATGCGCGATCAGTAACTTTCCCAACGGCGGTCCGGCGCCTGGTCAGGGCAGCGGTATCTACATCGACGCACAGGCCTCGGTCCACGTCTACAACACAACGGTTTCGCACAGCCTTCACGGGATCAATATCGACGGCGGAGCGACGGCGATCGTGTCGGACTCGAAATCCTTGTACAACTATGGCGGCGTCTGGGTGGACCCGAGCGCCGGACACCCCCAAACGACGGTCTCCCTAGCCCGGACCGAGACGTCGTTCAACTGGGTGGGTGTCTATTCGAACGGGTTCTCCTCGCCGGCCGTGGTAACGATTGTGAACAGCGCGTCCCGAAGCAACGACTTCGTCGGTTACCAGGGGTCCTTCAACTCGTCGATGACGGTCTCCAACAGCGTCGTGCTGGACAATGTCACTTACAGCCTCAACAACAGCGGCGCCGCGAGTTTCATCTCGGCCGGAAACAACGTGCTGGTCGGCAATGGCACGCCGACCAACGGGCCGATCACGGTGAACGCGGCGCTCGCGACGTACTGAGCGCGGCCCTAGAATCGGCTCATGCCGACCCCATCGCCCCGGTCGCGAGCGGCCCGAGAGCGGGCGGCGAAGCGCTGGTATGTGTACTTGATTCTGTGCCGCAGCAACGCGATCTACACCGGGATCGCGCTTGACGTGGCGGCGCGTTACACACAGCACCTTGCGGGCACGGGGGCGCGATACACGCGCGCGAATCCACCACGTCAGCTGCTCACCAAGTTCGTCTGCCCGAATCAATCGGTGGCAGGCAAGCTGGAGGCGGCGATCAAGAGACTGTCTGCTGCCGAGAAGCGAAAGCTGATCGGCACGACCGGTGCTGCGGCGCGCCGACTCCTGCTCGATTGAGTCCCGCGTGTATATCGAAGTAGCGGCCAGTGTGCACCGATTCGCGCGACGCACACTCACAACAGCGGGGCCATAAGATATGATGAGAAAAGAACCGGGTCTACTTCCCTGACCGCCAGCAAACTTACTGGGCAATATCAGCCGCCTACACGAATGCATTGAAAGGAAAGACTCAGGACATGCCTCGTAAAGAACCAGGTTTCGCGGAACGCCTGCAGACGGCGGCCAAGGCGAAGCAAGCCCAGTTGGAAAAGATAGGCGCAACGGCGTTGGCCAACGACGCACAGTCCGCCGAGCGCCAGACTGCACGGGTGGAAACGGCAGAAGCGCGCAAACTTCGCACGGCCGAACACAAACAATCGAAGCGGGTCACCGCCGAACTGAGAGACGCACAACGAGCGGCTGAGAAAGCCAGGCAAGCACACGCTGTAACGGAAGAAAGGGCGCGCAAGGAAGCCGAGCGCGTTGCCCAAGTGGAGGCCGATGCAGCGCTCAAAAAGGATCAGAAGGCCGCGCGCGACTCCAAATACGCCGCGCGCAAGGCGCGGCAGAGATAGGCAGACCGCGAAGGCGCTCGGCCTCGCGATCCCGCCGTCGCTGCTGCTACGCGCGGACAAGGTGATCCAGGACGCGAAGCCAGGGCGCGAGCCCGGCGGCGCGCCTCGGCGCGGTGGCGGACATCGACCGCACCGCCGCACGACGGACTCCGCTCGTGGCCGGGTCCGCAGTGCGGCGGATCAATCCACTAGCTGACGCTATGCAAGCGAGCCGAACTCCACGTCGACGGGCGTCAGCGTTGTGACAAGCGTGCTGAACTTGAGCTTGCCGTTCGACGGCTGAATTCGGAATACAGCGATGGAGTCGGTGTTCTGGTTGGCGGCGTAGAGGAACGTCCCCGACGGATCGATGTTCATGCCGCGAGGCCATTCACCGCGCGTCGACTCCCATCCGATGACATCAAGCATGCCGGTGCCTTGGTCGATCTCATACATCGTCACGCTGTTGTGGCCGCGATTGGTGTTGTAGAGAAAACGGCCGCTCGGGTGGATGCGGATCTCGGCGGTCGTGTTCGTGCCGTTGAAACCCTTGGGCAGCGTCGGGATCGTCTGTGCCCAGATGAAAGCGCCGCGCTCCGGCTCGAAGTTGAACACGGTGATCGATGAAACGAGCTCGTCGAGCACGTACGCATGCTTGCGATCAGGGTGGAATGCCATGTGCCGTGATCCCGACCCAGAGGCAACGGGCGCGAACGGAACTTCATTCGGACTGAACGTGCCAGTCGCGAGATCGAGATCAAGCGCGTTGACCTTGTCAGCGCCGAGGTCGACACCAAACACGTGCTTCGCATCGAGGTCGGTGAGGATCTGGTGCGCGTGCGGGCCTTCCTGGCGCGCTGGATTGGGACCCGTGCCATTGCCGACGCTTTGAAACTTATCGCTCATGGGATCGAGTCCGCCGCCGGCGACGACGGGAAAGACCGGGAAGTTGCCGCTGCCGTAATTAGCGGCCATTACATATAGGCCGGATGGGTGCACACTCACGTGTGTGGTGAAGCTTCCGTTGGCCGGCTGCGAGTTTATGAACGTGAGCGAGCCGTTCGCCGGATTGATCGAATACGCACTCACGTGGCCGGGGTCGTCCTCGTTTACCGAATACAGGTGCGAGAGGGACGGACTGAGTGCGAGGAATGACGGATTGGACGCCGGCACGATTTGGAACGGAGTGAGGCTTCCGTCGCTCGGATTCATCTTGAACGCGTAGATGCCGAGGGCCGCGCTCGGGTGCGTGCCTCCCGGTGGTACTCCCGGTGCCGTGTAGGTGCCGACGTAGACGAACCGTGCTTGCGCGTCGGACGGTCGACCGGGTTGGCCACCCGGTGCGGCGAGAACTGAGCGCGGTGTGATGGCGGCAACAGCCGTCGCACCGAGAAGCGGAAGGAATTGACGGCGGGTGAGTGGCATCCGCGTCGACTTCGTGTTGCCGTTGGAGTCATCTGACTGCGACATGAGAACCTCCTTGCATCACGACCGTTGAAGTAATGGAGGCATCCAGGACTACATGGTTGCCTCACTTCATCATACGCAATTGGCTGATCAAGAAAACTGCATTGGCGTTGAGGGTTTGGGGTTCACGGGGTTCGTTCATCTTCTATCCATGGGCCACGTACTCACTTAGCCATGCGCCGGGCGGCGTCAATCCTGCCGGACGAGTCCTACATGCAAATCAGCACGATACTGATTCCCACCGCGACGGCCGGGTTGGTATCAACACTGGTGGTTGCTTCGACTGGATTGAGACGGCTATCTTTCTTTACAGGTCGAGCGCGGCGGCACGTTCTCCGCGTCTCGCGCCAAAGCGCCGCGACGGACTTGGCCGCCTTGAGTCGAGGGCGGTGCGCGAACGTACGCCCATTTCGTTGTCGGGGGTCTCCTCACCCTTCCGCACGCAAATATAAACGCGTTCTGAGCGATTGATATTTTGCGGACCCCTGTGCAACGAGCTTTCGCACAGCTTCGGTCGTTGGCGGTCATGGACGCTGCAGGCCCAGGTTCTAGGAGGAGGGAAGATGAGCACGCAGTGGAGGTTCGATCCGCGTCGCCGGTTAATCCTGAAGAGCGCGGCCGGCCTTGGCGCAGCCGGTCTGGTCGGCGTCTGGCCGCAAGTTCGTGCGCAAGTCGTCGATCCGTGGGCCCAGGCGGACGAAATCGTTGCCCGCATCCAGCCGCCCAGTATTCCCAACCAGGCATTTCCCATTACCCGCTTCGGCGCGGTGGGCGACGGCGTCACCGATTCGAGCACCGCCATCGCCGCGGCAATCGCGGCATGCGTGGCGGCGGGCGGCGGTCGCGTGATCGTGCCGGAGGGCACGTTTTTGACCGGTCCGATCCGGCTCAGGAGCCGCGTCAACCTACATCTCACCGGCGGCGCGACGCTTCTCTTCAGCACCGACCCCCACAAGTATCCGAACGTGATCACGCGCTGGGAAGGGAACGACGTCTTCAACTACTCGCCGCTCATCTATGCCTTCCGCGAAAGCGACATAGCGATCACCGGCGTGGACGCCTCCAGCATCCTGGACGGCCAGGCGAGCACCGCGAGCTGGTGGTCGTTCACCGGCCCCGCAGGCGCCGACAGTCTCGCCCTTAAGCAGCAAGGCGCGGTTCCGCTGCCCCTCGGAACGCCGGTGACGCCAATCACAGATCGCATCTACGGCATCGATCCGGATGGCGTGCAGCACTACCTTCGTCCGCCGCTGATCGGCCCTTACGGCTGCGAGCGAGTGCTGATCGAGAACGTGACGCTGAATCGCTCGCCGTTCTGGCAGATGCATCCGCTGCTTTGCAAGAGCGTGATCATCCGCGACGTGACTGCGTCGAGCCTCGGTCCCAACAACGATGGCTGCGATCCGGAGTCGTGCACCGACGTGCTGATCGAGGGCTGCACGTTCAATACCGGCGACGACTGCATTGCCATCAAGGCCGGCCGCGGCTACGACGCGATGCCTGCCAGCGTTGCTCCCGGGGGTACCGGCAACGGACTCGACTCGCTGGTGATCGACGGCAAGAACGCCCTCCCGCCGTGGGTGAGCTATCCGACGACATGCCAGAACCTCGTAATCCGCGACTGCACGATGCTGAGCGGCCACGGCGGCGTGACGCTCGGCAGTGAAATGTCCGGCGGGGTCAACAACGTGTTCGCCGAAGACCTGCAGATGCTGAGTAGCACGCTCGACATCGCTCTGCGCTTCAAGACCAACACCTGGCGCGGCGGCTTCATGACCAACTACTACGCTCGCAACATCGACGTGCCGAACGGCGTGTCGGCGAGCAACGGCATCATCACGATCGACTACTTCTACTCGGCGAACGCTTCCGATAGGCCTCAGGACGCCGGGCCGTTCATGCCCTTCACCGACAACATCAACGTGTCCAATCTGAACGTTCCCGGCGGCAAGAGCAAGTGGGTCTTCAACCTCCGTGGCTACTCGGCCGTGAATACGCCATGCGGAACAACGAACGCGTGTACGTTCGGTACGGGCAGCAAACTGATTAACGATCCGATCCGCCGGATTTCGGTCTCGGACTCGACGTTCAACGTCGCGACGGCGACGACGGGCAGCTTCCCCTTCGGCGACCAGGTGCAGGCGGTGAACGAGTTGACTCTGGCCAATATTGTGCGCAACGGTAATGCACTTCCCGACGGCACGTACATGGCTCCGTAGCCCTTGGACAGCTTGCACTGCGTATAACTACTTCGCCCGCGGCCATCCGTTAGCCGATTAGGCCGCTCGCGTCGATTTTCCTGTCCGGTTCCGAGGGCCGTTTCCGACGGCTTTGGGTCGGAAGCGGGTGCTCGATGACGGACTGCTTCCGGCCAGCGGCAGACAGTCCGTGCCGCCCCTTTCCCGGTGAGCTGCCGGCGCCTCCTTTCCCACCCTACCCGGGGCCGGGCCTGCGTATCACGGGGCGTTGGCCTATAGTGATAGAACGCCACGGTCCCGGCGGTATACAGGAGCGAACGATGTCTCATCAACCCCCGAAAGAAAACAAGAAGAAGCCACAGCACACCCCAAAAGAAAAGAAGGCGATCAAGCAGCAGAAAAAGCACGCGAGCGACGCTGTGCCCTTCATCAAGCACTGAGAGGCGCGGCCTCGGCGACTGCCGGGGCTGTGCTTACCAAAGTGGTCGCGCGCGCGATGTGGCGTCGTTTGCTGACTCAGCACTCAAAGCGAAGCCCCACGATACAAATCTGACCGTGCCAACCGCGGCATAAATCGAGTCGGGATTGCGCCGATGGACCACCGGCCAGGAGACGGGAGTCTGCATCGTCTCTTTCAAGTAGCGGTCGTAGTCAAGGGCCTCGACGGCGTGCTGGAATTCATCGGCGGCGTACTGCTCCTGTTGGTCAGCCCAACCGCTCTGCAACGTCTGGTCGTCGTGCTTACCCAGCACGAGTTGGCGGAGGAGCCCGACGACTGGCTGGTCATGACACTGCGTCACGCGGCGGAGACCTTTTCCGTCGAAACTAAGCATTTTGCGAGCGCCTACCTAATTGGACACGGAATCCTGAAGGTCTTTCTTGCCGCGAGTCTGCTTCGCGATCGGCTCTGGGCGTTCCCCCTCGCGTTGTCTGTGCTCGCGATATTTGTCGTGTATCAGTTGCACCGATTCGGCCGTACGCACTCGATGATCCTGCTTGCTCTTACGGTGCTCGACGCGGTCGTGATGGTACTGATCTGGCACGAGTACCGCTCTCGAACGGAAAGCACTCGTCCGTCGACCACCACAAGGCGACTCGACCGCTGAGCCTGGAGTGCTAATCTGCTACTGCAGCGCCAACTCCGAGTTGTTGCTAGCTGGCACGTTGCGTTGCGGCCCGCATCTCGCCGCGCGTCGAGTCCGATCTAGCGGGGTGACGCCGAGCCGAGCTCGAGCGCCTGCTCGAGCGTGAGCCCGCGTCCTTCCTGCCAGGCGCGGTCGAAGTCGGCGTCGTCGCCAAGCGCCTTGCGGGCCGCGGCGATCCGTGCCGCGAAGACCGAGTCCTCTGACGGAGCCGGCGCGCCGACTTCTTCGCGCAGCCTCTGCGCCGCGCCGCAGAGGCGGGCCGCGTGCCGCACTCTGCCCAGCGCCGCGAAGACCGCCGCCAGCTCTTCGAGCGAGTACGCGATCCGTCCGCGATGGCCGAGTTCGCGCAGGATCGCGAGGCTCTCGCGGTAGTGCGCGCATGCCGCATCGTAGTCGCCTTGCTCATACGCGACTCCGCCAAGGCTGTGCAACGAGATCGCCGTGCCTTCGCGGTCGCCGAGCTCCCGCATGAGCGCGCGGCACTCCTCGAACAACGCCCGCGCGGCGGCGAAATCGTGCTGCTCGGAGGCGACCATCCCGAGATTGCCGAGCGAGCGAGCGACGCCGTTTCGGTTTCCCAATTCGCGCGCGATCGCGAGGCTCTCCTCGTGCAGCGACCGCGCCGAATCGAGATCGCCCTGGTCCAGCGCCACGAGGCCCAGGTTATTGAGCGATACAGCGACGCTGCGCCGGTCGCCCAGCTGGCGCCGGATCGCGAGGCTCGCCTCGTGCTGCGCCCGCGCCGCCGCGTAGTCGACCTGGTGGTAGGCGAGCAGGCCGGCGCAATTGAGGGCCTTCGCGCGGGCAAGCGCCGGCGCCTCGGCGCGCGCGGCTTCCAGCACGCGTGCGCACCACTCGCGGCCTTCGGTGTAGTGCCCTCGCGTGATCCAGAACCGCTGCAGCGCGCCGCAGAGCCGCAGGCCCGGGTCCGTCGCCGTCGAAACGAGGCTCCATTCGAGCGCGGCGCGGAGGTTGTCATGCTCCTGTTCGAGGCGACTCAGCCATGTTGCCTGATCGGCCTCTTGGAGCCTCGGCTCCGCTTCCTCGGCGAGCGACACGAAATGGCCGAGATGCCGCTCCCGGACCGCCTCGCCGCCGGCGTCCTCCAGCAGTTTCTCCCGCGCGTACTGGCGCACCGTTTCGACGAGCCGGAAGCGTGAGTCGCCGTCGATCGGATCCGCTGCGACCAGGTTCTTGTCGGCGAGCGAGGTCAGGAGGTCGAGCACCTCGTCCTCTTCCATGCCGTCGCCGGCGCACACGCGCTCGGCCGCGACCAGCGACCAGCCGCCCGAGAACACCGACAGCCGCTGCAGCAGCCGTTTCGCGGGATCGTTGAGCAGGTTGTAGCTCCAGTCGATCATCGAGCGCAGCGTCTGCTGGCGCGGCAGCGCGGTCCGCGAGCCACCGGTCAGCAGGCGGAAGCGCTCGTAGAGCTTCTCGTCGATCTCCTTGACCGACAGGGAACGCACGCGCGCCGCCGCCAGCTCGAGCGCCAGCGGAATCCCGTCCAGCCGGTAGCAGATCGACGCAATCGTCGCGGCATTCCCCGCAGTGACGCGGAAATCGGAGCGGGCGAGCACAGCGCGGTCGGTGAACAGTTGCACCGCTTCGAAGGGCGCGATCGACTCCGGCGTGCGCGCCTGGCTCGGATCGGGCACCGACAGCGACGGCACGCGATACGCCTGCTCGCCGGCGATGGCGAGCGCCTCGCGACTGCTCGCGAGGATTCGCACGCCGGGGCAGTGCCGCAGGATCGCGTCGGCGAGCCGCGCGCAGCCGTCGAGCAGGTGCTCGCAGTTGTCGAGCAGCACCAGAAGCTTCTTGTCCCGGAGATAGTCGCCCAGCGTCTGCGTGACCGCCTTCCCGACCTCCTCCTTCAAACCCAACACCGTCGCCACCGTGGGTGCGACGAGTCCCGCGTCCGTCAGCGGTGCCAGTTCCACGAGCCACACGCCGTCCGGAAATTGCTCCAGCGCGTCGGCCGCCACCTGCAAGCCGAGCCGCGTCTTCCCGCAACCTCCGGAGCCGGTCAGCGTCAGGAGCCGCGTCTTCCCCAACAGCCCGGCTAGCTCCGCCAGCTCCCGGCTCCGGCCGACGAAGCTCGTCGCCTGCTGCGGCAGATTGTTCGGGGTCTCCTCGAGCGAGCGCAGCGCCGGAAACTGCTCCCGAAGGCGCGGATGCACCGCTTGAAACACATGCTCCGCGATCGCCAGATCCTTGAGCCGCACCCGGCCGAGATCCCGCAGCGACACCTCTGCCGGCAGCCTCGTACGTATCTCGTCCGCCACCGCCCGCGACAGGAGCACCTGCCCTCCGTGCGCCGCGCTCATGATCCGCGCGGCGCGGTTGACCGAAATCCCGAAGCAGTCGTTATCGCGTCGCTCGACCTGGCCCGCGTGCAGCCCGCAGCGCACCCGCAGCGCCACGCCGCCGGTCGCCGCCGGGTCGAGGAGCGACTGCTGCAGCTCCAGCGTCGCCGCGAGCGCATCCTCTGCGGTAGCGAACACCGCATGCATGCCGTCGCCCGTCATCTTGACGACGGTCCCGCGCCAGGTCTCGACCGCGCGCCGGGCGAGCGCGTCGTGGGCGGCTAGCACCTGCGACATCCGCGCGCCGTCCCTCTCCCACAATGCCGTGCTGCCCTCGATGTCGGTGAACAGCAGCGTCAGCGTTTCGGCCGACGGCGACGCGAGAGCGCGATTCGGTTGAGGCATGGGCTGCGAGGAAGATATCCCGCTACCGTATTTGGCCAGACCACGCCCCGCCGGCGCAAGGCGTATGAAGGCATCATGACGACGGTTACGTACCCTTGTGGCCGCCTCGGCACGCTGCAACGACCGCTTCGGAGGAGGCTGAACGCCCGCTACCGGTCGCAGGCGGTCGGAGAGGATAGACTGCTTCCGGCCAGAAGCGGAGACGCAACCGCGCGGTGGCGCTTGCAGTTAGGGATGAAGGCACTCACCGCGACAAGGTCGCATGGCGAAGTGGTTTGCCGCAGATGTCGATCTGGCGGCTCCCCGTTCGACTATAGGAGGAGGACACTCGGGTGGACTCCGTTCGATGTCCTCGCCATCCCCTAACTGGAGATAGACATGCAATTCCTTTCGATGATCCGCATCGACGAAAACAGCGGCCGAGTGCCGAGCGAGCGACTGATGAAGGATATGGGCAAGCTTATTGAGGATATGACGCGCGAGCGCGTATTGATCCACACCGCCGGGCTCCGACCGACTGCTGAAGGCACGCGCGTCCGCCTGCGCGGCGGTAAGTTGTCGACGGTCGATGGGCCCTTCCTGGAGACCAAGGAGGTGATCGGCGGCTTTGCGATCCTGGAGGCGCCGTCGGTACAAGCCGCGATCGAGCTGACCAAGCGCTTCCTGAGAATCCACGGCGACGACTGGGACATCGAGTGCGAAGTGCGACAGTTGGAGGGACCGGACTTTGGCGCCGAGGCGTGAGGTTTGCCGAGCACGACAGGCGGACGAGAACAAGGTGCGGCCCCGTCGGGGCGGGGGGCTGAGCACTGGCGGGCGTCGATTTCGGAGTTGACCGCAGCCCGCCGGCCAAATAGATTGGGGACGCCGGAAGTTGCCAGGGCGCCCTAATTCGACGACCCAGGCGAGGACCCGCGGGAAGTTGAAATGCCAAAGTCCGGACAACGTGCCGTGGAAGAAGATCTCAGAATCGCGATTAGCGAATGGATCATTGCTCAGACGATGGCGGGTGCGAACGAGGTCGAAATTCTCGCAGGGGTCTGCGAGCGGATGAACCTTGCGGGGCTCTCGATCGTGCGAGCCTCGGTCGCCCACGACCTTCTCGACCCGACGTTCGACGCCCGTGGCGTGCGGTGGCTACGCGACCGAGGTGCACTCGAGGAGGAATTCCCACGCTCGGATGACCCGTTGGCGAATCAAGATTGGATGCGCAGTCCTTTCTTCCACCTCCTCGAAAGCCATGAGCCGATACTGCGACGGAGGTTGGATGCGACTTATCGCAGAGGCGAGTTCCCGATGCTCGATGGTTTCCAGGATGATGGAGTGACCGACTACGTTGCGATCGCTTCGCGCGTCGGCGAGAGTGTGCGCTTGGGCGAAGGTGAAGGCGTTGTAGCCTCGTGGACCACGGATAATCCGGGCGGCTTCAGTGCCGCCAGAATCCAGCTGCTTGCAGGGGTCATGCCACCCCTCACTTTGATGTTCATGTTGAGGACGATGAATCGGACGGCACGTACTCTGATCCGAACATATCTCGGAAGCGATGCCGCGGAACGCGTGCTCGCAGGCAATATCGTTCGCGGACGGGCCGAGCCGATACGTGCCGTTGTCTGGTTTAGCGACCTCGTTGGATTCACTCGCATCTCCGACACGGCGAGCGCGGGCACAGTGCTCGAGCTTCTGAATGACTACGCCGAGGCGCAGGTCGAGGAGATCGAGGCGCATGGCGGGCACGTGTTGAAGTTCATCGGCGATGGCATTCTGGCCATCTTTCCACAGGCTGACATGGCACAAGCGTGCAGACGCGCGCTCGACACAGCGGCAAGGCTGCAGGATCGGATTGCCACACTGAATGTGCGACGCGCAGCTCACGGCATGCCGATCACCAACGCGCACATTGCGCTCCACGTGGGCGAACTCCTCTATGGCAATCTGGGCAGTCCGCGACGACTCGATTTCACCGTTCTCGGCCCCGCTGTCAACGAGGCGGCGCGCATCGAGTCCTTTTGCGCTTCCCTCGAGCAGGCCGTCATCGTGTCGACCGCCTTCGCACAAGCTTCAGGTCAAGCACGGCACCGGCTTGTCAGCGTCGGTCGCTATGCGATGAAGGGCATTGCCCAGCCGCAAGAACTGTTCACCATGGATCCCGCGTACACGCTCGCGGAGTCCGGCTTGTGACTCTGGCATCAAGACGTCGGCGACGAATACCGCATGAGTGCGAGCCGATGGCAGACGACCTGAGTTCGCAGCGGTTCTACCATGGCACGAAGGCTGACCTGAAGCCGGGGGACCTGATCGAGCCAGGCTATGACTCTAACTACGGCAAGAGGAAGAAGGCGGCCTACCGAGCAGGGTCACGGTCTTCCATTGGCATGTGCGATCCGTACACACTTACGGCCTTTCTCTTCACCGACATCGAGGGAGCACCCGGCCTGGGACCGCCAGCCCGAGCGGATGCGGCCAGCGCTGGCGCGCCGCGACGCTTTTGGCGCGATCGGCGGTCGAAGGTCACCGCGGTACGGTCGTGAAGATGAGAGGGGATGGCCTCTGTGCGGCCTTCGACGATGGGGTTCCAGAATGACTTCCTTCAAGTCCTCCCTTTTCGCTGCCCGCTGGCTGGCCGTGCCCGCCGCGGCGCTGCTCTTCACGGCCTGTGCTTCCACTTCCAACCCGACCGCTTCGGCCCCGCCCGCGCCCGTAAAGGTCAAGGTCTTCGTCGCCGCCATGTTCGAGATCGGCCAGAACACGGGCGACCGTGCCGGCGAGTTTCAGCACTGGTACGAGCGCTACTGGAAGGACGCCAAACCCATCGCCGTGCCCGGCGCGCTGCAGCCCGTGTACTGCAACACCGACGGCGTGTGCGGCGCGGTGCTCGGCATGGGCAAGGTCAACTCGTCGTCGTCGATGCAGGCGATCCTGCTGAACCCGCAGTTCGACTTCTCCCAGAGCTACTACGTGATCTCGGGCGTGGCCGGCACGCCGCCCTCGCGCGGCACCATCGGCGAGGTGAGCTGGGCCACCTGGGTGGTCGACTATGACCTGGGCCACCGCTGGGCGCCCGAAGAGAACAAGCCCGGCGAGCCGACCTTCATGCCGCGCAAAGGTTACGAGGAATACCGCCGCTTCAAGCTCAACCCCGACCTCGTGAGCTGGGCCATGAAGCTCTCGGCCGACACGCCGCTGAAAGACGCCGAGTCCGCCAGCAAGTACCGCCTGCGCTACCCCGACGCCGCGGCCCGCCGCGCGCCCTTCGTCGGCACCGGCACGCACATGACCGGCGACACCTTCTTCCACGGCCCCGGCATGTCGAAGCAGGCGCAGTACATCGCCAAGCTCTACGGCGCCGACGACTACGTCATCACCGAAATGGAAGCGCGCCGCCATCACCCTCGTGATCAAGCGCACCCACGGCACCGACCGCGTGATGAGCCTGCGCGGCGCCGTCAATTTCGACCAGGGCAGCCCGACGGAAACCACGCTGCAGCACCTGGACCCGGCGCCGGGCGAAACGGCTGGCGGCTTTGCGGAGACGGTGGAAAACATCGAGCTGGTGGGCAGCCGCGTGGTCGATCACATCGTCGCGAACTGGCCCGAGTGGTCGGCTGGCGTGCCCAAGCCCTGACTTGCTCAGGGCCGCCCCGGCAGTTCGTTAGCGACGGCCGTCGCGCCGGTCGGTGTGCCATCGTGCTGGGCGCGGGATGCCTGTGGTGATCAAGACCGGTGTCGTCCAACACGGGCTCTGGATTGCCAAATCGAAACGCGTCCCACTTTTCCAAAAGCTACCTTTCCAGCTCGCGCAAGATCTCGTGCATGCGTTCGATCTTCTCGAGGCGCGTACTGCGAGTGCGCGCGATGTCGCGCGCAACGAGGGAGTACAGCAGGTTGGCAACGCCCGCCACTGCGGCATTGCTGTCGAACACCATGTAACCATCCGTGTGGCAGCGGATGACCCATTGCGCCAGTTTGCCAGCCCTGCCAATGATGACATCGGAGATATACAGCGTAGGAACCTTCATCGAGGCGAGTGCTTCCATCGCGCTCAAAAGTTGTGGAACGCGGCGGCGCAATCCGACGCAAACAACCATATCCTGCGGACCGAAATCGCACAACCACTCGGCCAACGTATCACCCGGTGCGGGCACCAGATGAAGATTGCCGCGCACCTCCAGGAGGTTGCGATACAGCATCGCAGCGATCGGCTGGCTATGCCGGTATCCGAGAAATGCCAGCCGATGCGCGGTAGCCATCTTCTCCACGATGACTGGCAGTGTGTTCAGGTCGAGCGCGCGATAGGCGTTGACCAGGTTCGCAATCTCATTGTCCATGTGCGCACGGACCAGCCTCTCCAGTTCAGTCGCCTTCGGCTCCAGACGCTGCAGGTAGAGCGGCGAGCCACTTCTTTGCGCATCGCGCGCTTGTCGCCGCGCTTGCTCGTAGGTCTCATAGCGAAGCTTCTGGAAGAAGCGCGTCGTCGTTGCCGGCGACACGCCCGCGAGCGCCGATAGTTCCGCCGCACTGTGCGTGGCGATTTCGCCGGGCGCGGCCAGAATTACGTCGGCGAGTCGGTGCTCGTTCTCGGTCAGTTCGTCGTAGACGTCGCGGATGCGACTTTCAAGCGATATTGATGACGGTTTGGTCATTTAGTGGACGCAATGACCGCGACGCGCAAGACCACTCGATCGCATCACGCCGGCGTTTGATCGCTCGGAACCCAAGGACCCCGTACCGGCATTGACGCCACGTTCTCGCGAAGGATCTTCAGTTCGACATCCCTCGGAGTGCTATCGTGCTTGCCGTGAATCTTGACGATGTCCTGCGGGCACGCCGAGAGCGCCACGTAACAGTCCATCTCGGCACGCAGGCTGATGGCATCCCCGGGCCTCGATTCCGCAGGCAGGGTTAGGAGCGAATTGCCGTCTGCCTGCACCCGGATGTTCATGAAGATGTTGAATGACGCAAGAATCGGGCGCGGCGGCGTGACGCCCAGCGCGAGCATGCCTTCCACCATGTTGTCGCAACAATTGCGATGGTAGGCCTTGACACCAAGCAACTCGTAGCGCCGGCGATCGCACGCGGCCATGAACGTATCGTGCACGCCGGGCGAAGTGTCTTCGATGACCGTCAGGATCGGATTGCGCAGGTTTGTGACGAAGCTGTCGCCCACGATCGGACAAAGCCGCTGGTTCCATACCCGCGACGCTTCCATGCACATGAATTCGTCAAGGTCGTGAGCATTCCAGGCCCAGCAATCGACAACCTGAGTGCCATGCGTGTTGATGATTCGCAGTCCCTCGTGGAGCCGAAGCCGCACGGCTTTTCCATGGCCGGCCGGCACCGTGATGCCCGAGGGCATAAGTTCCGATGTCATTGGTCTTTCTCCTCGATCAAGAGCGGTGGTCAGCGCGCCGCGGCGGAATCGACGCTAGTTCCACCACGTCTGTCGGAAAAGCGACCGAGGAAACGCTTTGTGCGTTCCTCGGTCGGCGCGTGCAGGATCTGCGACGGCGGTCCCTGTTCGACGATGCGACCTTGATCCATGAATACCACTCGGTTACAGACCTCATCGGCAAATCCGATTTCATGTGTGACGACGATCATGGTGGTCGGCCGTGCGGCCAGCTCGCGCATCACTGCCAGAACTTCGCCTACCAGTTCGGGGTCGAGTGCACTCGTCGGCTCGTCGAAGAGAATGATTTCCGGAGTCATCGCAATGGTTCGCGCGATGGCCACGCGCTGCTGTTGGCCGCCGGACAAGTTCGCGGGGTGGCTGTCTACCTTCTGCGCCAGGCCGACGGCGCGCAACGACTCGGCCGCCCGCGCGCGGGCCTCGCGTCGTGGCAATCGCCGGACCGATACCAGTCCTTCCATCACGTTCTCCAGCGCGGTCATGTGGGGCCACAGATTGAACGACTGAAAGACCATGCCGATACGACTCCGTTGCAGGCGAATGGCCGCCTCGCTCAGGGTGTGCGCATTTCCATCGTCGTCGAGCTTGATACCCAGCAGTTCGTTTCCCAACCATACGCGCCCGCTTGTCGGTGGTGAGAGCCAGTTAAGGCACCGCAACAACGTCGATTTGCCCGAACCCGAGGGCCCGAGAATGCTCACCACTTCGCCCTGGGTGACCGCTAAATCGATTCCCTCGAGCACTCGGTTCGTCCCCAACGTCTTGCAAATCTGTTGGCATCGGATCGCCCAGGCCCCGGGGACCACGTTGCCGGTCATGGATGACTCCCGTAGCTCATGAGCGCACCAAGGTGTATGCCGTCAACCGACGTTCCATCCATTGCGCCCCTGCCGCACACGAAGCGTTCAACGCCCAATAGGTCAATGCGACGGTGACGTAGATCTCGATCGGGGCGTACGTCTCGGACACTGCCGCTTTGGCAAAGAACATGAATTCGGGCACGGACACGACGGAAAGTAGCGCGCTGTCCTTGATCAATCCGATCAGGAGACCCGCCAGTGACGGCAGCATGATCGGCAGGGCCTGCGGCAGGATGATCCGCCGCGCTGTCCGCAAGCGGGAGAGACCGATCGCATTGGCGGCCTCGAACTGCCCCGCCGGGATGGCAAGGATTGCGCCGCGCATCACCTCGGCGACATACGGGCCATAGTAGATCGCCAATGCCGAAACGCCCACGACCTGGGAGGACATGGTCACGCCGTACTCCGGCAGCGCATAAAACAAGATATAGATCAGGACGAGCAGCGGCAACCCAAGGCACAGCGCGGTGTAGACGCTTGCCAGGTACCTCAGCAGCGCCGCGCCACGCAGGTGCGCAAGCGTGACAGCCGCGCCAACGATCAGCGAGGCCAACGCGCTCAACGCGCAGAGCACCAATGTGCGCAGCAGGCCGCTTGCGAGTTCCGGCACACGATCGATTACGACCGACCAGTCCATCAGGAGGCTTCTCCGCCATCTGGCGCGCGCGGAGAACGCAGCCTCCGTTCGAGCCGGCGCGCGAACACGATTACCGGCAGCGTGAGCGTCAGATAGCAAAGCGCAACAATCGCCAGGACCTGGGCGGGCTGAAATGTGCGCGCGCTCACCATCTGACCCGCAAAGGTAAGCTCGGTAACGCCGACCACCGAAGCCAGCGGCGTTGTCTTGAGCATGATCGTGAATTCGTTGACAAACGCAGGCAGTCCGGCACGCCACACCTGCGGGCCGATGATTCGCCACCAGGTACGTATCGGCCCGAGACCCAGTGCCATGGCGGCCTCATGCTGACCAGCGGTCACGACGCGCAGATTGGCGCGCAGGATTTCAGCCATGTAGGCTCCGCTGTTGAGGCCGATAGCAAGCACCGCCGCGAGCATCGGATGCCCGCCGAGGCCCACCAATGGGAGGGCAAAGAACAGCACAAACAACTGCACCAGCGCCGGCGTGCCCCGCATCAAACTCACGTAAATGCGGGCGATCCAACGGGCGGGGGCCCACTTGCTGAGTCGCAGGAACAATCCCGCATGCCCACATATCGCACTCACAGTGACGGCCATTAGGCACAGGAGTACCGTGTTCACCAGCCCGTCGGCCAGTACGGGCAGGCTGGCGCTAACGCCGGAGTTGATGGACACCGATTGGCACTTCCATCAAAACTCGGCCAGGTCTTCGGCCACCCTCAGTTCGAGCGCCGCAGGCTGGTCATTTCCGCGAATTCCCGTGCAGCAGGCCGCGACAATGAACATTGCGTCGCGCAGAACCCGGAAGATCACGTAATCGCCAGGCGCGGCCTTATTCTGCAGCGGTTCGAGGCGCCCATCCTGATGTAGGCGCACATGCATGAACAGGTTGACCGGATCGGGCAACTTGGGCGGTGCCAGACCGAGGCGCTTCAACTCGGCCGCAACCGCCTCGACGCATCCCTGCTGATTTCCGTAGCGATGCGCTTGCAGGTACGCTGTCGTGGATGCGGGCATCAGCAGGTCATGGGTGCCAACCGTGTCCTTGCCCAACACCATGAGCGGCCGGCGCCGGTTGGTGACAAGACGCATCCCCAGGCCCAGCACATACGAATTGCTGAATACGCGGGTGTGGTGCACCGAAAGAAAAAGCTGGGGATCTCCGGACACAAACCCGAACAGCGATGCTACGGCGCCGGGACCGGCGGCCGTGATTTTCAAGAGCTGCCCCTGCAGCACTTCAATGCCGCCGGCCGTGCCCGCCGCAACATGGGCGGTGCGCAGAGATTGCGCCTCGCGCTCGATGGGCTTGGTCATCAATAGCATGTCGAAACTCCGCCCGTGGCGTACGTCGATGTGGCCTCAGGTACTTGCAGAAGCGGCCTTGATAACGACGTCGATCGGAGTCACCTTGAGGCCGTTTCCGGGGATGATGTCCTGCGGACATGAGGAGACGGCGCAAATCAAGTCGCGCAACGCCAGCATCGTGATGTAGTCTCCGGGGCGACTCGTGGGGTCGGTCACTCGCATGCGGCCGTCACTCGTCACGGGTCCGTTCTGAAACAGATTGAACGGCTCCGGAACGTCGAACGGCGAGAGGCCAAAAGAAGCCAGCTCCTCGTGCAGATTGTCCAGGCAATTGCGGTGTCCCTCGATCGCGAAGTCGACACTGAATCGCGTGATGTCGCAGGCGGGGACGTTCGCATCGTGTATGCCGACGGTGTCCTCGATCACGTGTAGCAGCGGGTTGCCGTGCGTGGACATCAGCGCGTCGCCGACACGGAAGAACAGCGACTGCAACTCCCGACGCGTATGGACGGGAGAAAGCCTCTCGGACGAATCGGCAAGGCACATCGCCACGAAGTCCGCAGCCTGCTGCCCTTCGACGTCGATGATCGTCACGGTCTGCCCGGCCCGGACGGTGAAGGCTCGCCCATGGCCGGCGGGTACGTGAATTACCTTGCCGTGGTCTTCCATGCTGCCGAACTCACTGCTTTGGAATGAAGTCGGCTTCCGGTACGACAACGACCACGCCAAGGTGCTGCTTTTGCAGCGCAGCGAGTTCGCCGGACTTCTGCATCCCCAGGATGACATCGCTGACGAACTTGTTCAGCCGCGCGTCATCCGGCCGCGTCGCCCAGGCCATCCATTGCGTTGCACCGAGTTCGCCGGCGGCGCGCAATTTACCCGGGTACTGTTGCATTGCCGCACCGAGTACGGTGATGTCGTCGAACACAAAGTCTGCCCGTTTCGCAAGCAACGCGGAGACGGTCTGCTCGACGGTGTCCAGGCTCAGGATCTGGATCGGTGGAAGCCCTTTACCGGCAAGGGTTGCGTTGAACTCCTTCAGCTGCTTTTCGGGGGCAGTTGTGGCCTTCACTGCTGCGGTCAAGCCGGCCAGCGATTCGACCGTGGCCGTAGTCGGAATCCGGGTAACGTCCGTGCGAGTCAGAACGCCGTTGGCACTCTTGCCAAATGGGACTGTGAACATTACGCGCTTCGCCCGCTCCGCGGTCACGTTCAACGAGGACCCTTCGAAATCAAAGGACTTCGCGAGCAGTCCGGGGATAATGCCGTTGAAGGCCATCTTTTGATAATCGATGTCGACGCCGAGCTTCTTCGCCACAGCGTCCATGATTGCGGGCGTATAACCGACGATCTTGCCGGAGCTGTCGGTGTATTCGTAGGGCTGAAAGGTGGGATCTATGGCCACGATCATTTTGCCGCGCGCCTTGATGTCGTCGAGCGTATCTGCGAGCGCGGTCGACGGGGCAAGTACCGCCGCAATCAACCCACCCGCGAACAGTGCCGTTCCAATTCCGATATGCCGCTTCATGGAAACCTCCGAGGTGAGTGCGTTCGAACGCGCGCGTCCAACAATTGGACGTGCCGAAAAGCCGGGATGCGTACCAGACCAGGACAACGGTAACGCCGCAACCGAGTGAAAGCACAATTGCAATGCAACTGTACATGCAATAACAGTTTCGTCAAGCGTTTGCTTCGACGCTTGGCGAAAGATGCGTTCCCCACGGCACGGACCGATTGCGCACCCACGCAACCCAAGAATTCAACGGCTTGCCTTCTGGCAGCCATTTTCCACTTTCGGGTTGGGTAACGCCTGGGTAACGCGCGAAGCGACCTAGAACTCGTCGGCGTCGGCGATGCGGCTCTTGAAGATCTTCTCGAAGCCGCCGAAGCGGTCCTTGATTCTCGCGGCCACCAGCCGCAGCCGGAGCGTCTTGCTGCCGCCGGCGGACACCTCGAGGCTGTAGAGGGCCGCCGACTTGCTCCCGCCCTTGGCGGGATTCATCGCCTCGCACTGCCCCGCGATCATATAGCGGTGGAACGCGTTTTTGACGTACGGAGACGCATTCGGTTGGCACCACAGACGCTGCGCAGCCAGCCCAACACTTGAGCAGGACCTTTCCATCGCTACACTCGCGGACCGACCGCGATGGATGCAGACGTCCGAAGCTTCGTCTTCTAGTCCACCGTCATATCCTGCGCATGCTGGCCGGCGTCCTCAACGTCGGCAAGGGGAATGATCTGGCCCACCTGTCGAGTGCTGACGCGCGCCCCTTGCTTGAGCGAGGCGTGAACGGGACAGCGCTCGGCAATCTCGATCAGTCGCGAGCGTTGTTCGTCCGTCAGATCGCCCTCCAGGACGACCTCGCGCAGGAAACCGTCAGGCCGGGTCTTCCCCTTTTGTCCGGGCGTGGCCCACGCACACTCGCACGCGGCGGAGTGGCCACGCTTTGCGCCGTGCATACATTCGTACCGTCATTGCCGTGCACGCACCCAAGGCGGCACACAGGAGGTCGTAGGGGGTCGGACCCGATCCCAGCCCGCCCACCTCGACCGGCTCATCGGCAAGGAAGCGCACCCCTCCAGCCAGCACCTCGACCTGGAAGTTGCCTTCGCCGGTCTCTTCGACAACCACTTCCCCTGGCTCGCTTGCGCTGCGAGGAGATGGCTTCCCGAGGTAGCGCGTGGCCCAGGCGGAGATGACCTCCGCCGCGTAGGCCGAGTCCGCGGACCGCGTGAGCAGGTGGTCCGCATCGTCGAGGGACACAAAGCTTTTCGGGTGGCGGGCCGCTTGGAAGATCTGCGCTGCGTTATCGATGTCCACGGTGCGATCCATCGGCGCATGGAGGACGAGAAGGGCGCGTCGCAGATCGCCGATTCGTTGCCCTTGATCGTGCATGCTCAGATCGTCGATGAACGAACGGCGCATCTTGAAGGGGCGACCGCCCAACTTCACTTCGGCCTCGCCTTGCTCGAGCAGCGTCTGGAGGTCGTTCGCCAAACAGTCTTGTGACGTGCTGAACGTCGAAAGGCGCCCCGATGGTCGCAATGGCCTTCACGTTGGGCAGGTCGGCGGCCGCCGCCAATACCGCCGCCCCGCCGAGGCTGTGGCCAATAAGAAGGGCCGGCTCGATGCTGGCATCGCACATGGCGCGGGCTGCCGCACGTACGTCCTTCACGCTGCCGCTGAACGTGCTGTCGGCGAAGTCGCCTCCGCTCTGGCCGAGCCCGGTGAAGTCGAAGCGCAGGACGCCGATGCCCTGACCCGCGAGCGCACGCCCGATGCGAACCGCGGCGAGCGATTCCTTGGTGCAGGTGAAGCAGTGGGCAAACAGCGCATAGCTGTGCGGCGGCCCGTCGGGAAGATCGAGCTTGCCGATGAGACGCGAGCCCCGCTCGCCTTCGAACGCGAACAGTTCGTTGCGCATCATGCGACTCCAGATTGATCGAGCGTCGTTCGGATCTCGATGCCGCCCTTCAAGATCATCCGGCAGATCCCCAAATGCGTGGCGACACTAAAAATATACTCGAACTGCGTATATCATTGATGCAGCTCAAGAGGAACCACCCCACGCAGTAGAGGAGGCACCCATGGTCACGTACAAGGTCGGATACTTCGTCGGCAGCCTCTCGTCGACGTCGATCAACCGTCTGCTCGCCAAGGCCATGGTGCGGCTCGCGCCGCCCGAACTGGTGCTGACCGAGATCCCCATCAAGGACCTGCCGCTCTACAGCCCGGACTTCGATGCCGACTACCCGCCAGTGGCGCGCGCGCTCAAGCAGTCCATCGCCGACGTCGACGGGGTGCTCTTCGTTACGCCCGAATACAACCGCTCGATCCCCGGCGGGCTGAAGAACGCCATCGACTGGGCCAGCCGACCCTGGGGCAAGAACTCGTTCGCGCGCAAGCCCTCAGGCGTGATCGGCACCTCGACCGGGCGCCATCGGCACCGCGGTGGCGCAGCAGAGCCTGCGCGGCGTGCTGTGTTACTGCAATTCGCCGCTGATGAACCAGGTCGAGGCCTACATCCAGTTCAAGCCCGGGCTCATCACCGCCGACGGCGAGGTCACCGACGAAGCCACCCAGGAGTTCCTGCGCAACTACATGACGGAACTGCACGCCTTCATCGTGCGCGTGCTCACCGTACTACCGCGCAACGCCTGACTGAGACCTCGGCGCCGTCCATGCCTGCCTCCAGTCGTCAGAACAATACGATGCGCACCGGCGGCCCCGTCACAAACGGCCCGTTCACGCCCATGCCAGCGTATTGAGTCGAGATCGGCTGGCCACTCGTTGCATTCAGGAAAGTGCCGACTTCGAACTCGTCGCCCGTCTGACTTCCGCCTTTCCCTCCGGCCGCTTGCCGGCAATGATCATGCCGAGCACCTCGTCCTCGGTCACGTCCGCGGTGCGGTAGGTGCCGACCAGCCTGCCGTTCTTCATCACCGCGAGGCGGTCGCGAGAGCTCGAACACGTCCGGCATGTCGTGGCGTGATCAGGAAGATGCCGACGCCGTCGGCCTTGAGCTGGCGCGATCAGATCGCCGACCATCGCGCGTCTCCTCCG
This sequence comes from uncultured beta proteobacterium, assembly GCA_963773195.1. GTDB lineage: Bacteria > Pseudomonadota > Gammaproteobacteria > Burkholderiales > Casimicrobiaceae > CAIWHR01. The sequence continues at coordinate 145,238 of CAVZAE010000004.1, read as the reverse complement.
GGCCGAGCGCCGCGCATCGGCTCGTCCATGATCAGGATGCGCGCGTTGAAGTACAGCGCGCGCGAGATCGCCACCACCTGCCGCTGCCCGCCCGACAGCCGCCGCACCGGCACGCGGATGTTGGTGAAGTTCTTGTTGAGGCCGTTGGAACACCTTGCGCGCCTGCGCCTTCCATGAAGTGGTCGTCGAGCGTGCGCCACGGCGTCAGCTTCTCGCGGCCGAGGAACAGGTTGGCCACCGAGTCGAGGTTGTCGGCCAGCGCCAGCGTCTGGTAGATCGTCTCGATGCCCAGCGTCTGCGCGTCGGCCGGGCGTGCGGATGTGCACGCGTCTGCCCGGCGATGCGCGTCTCGCCGGAGTCGATCGGGTACGCGCCGGCCAGCATCTTCATCAGCGTCGACTTGCCGGCGCCGTTGTGGCCGAGCACGCGCGACCACTTCGCCGGGGTACAGGTTGACGCTGACGCCGTCGACCGCGTGGACGCCGCCGAAGGCCTTGCGGATGTCGCGCAGCTCGACCAGCGGTTCAGATGCGGCGATGGCGCTCATCAGCTGCTCCCCGAACCGCCTGCGGTACAGCACGTCGAACACGACCGCGACGATCAGCACCTGGCCGATGATCACCATGCGCTTGCCGATCGACACGTCGAGCAGCAGCATGCCGCTGTCGAGCGACTGCATGATCAGCGCGCCGAGCACCGAGCCGAGGATCGAGCCGCTGCCGCCCGCCAGCGCCGTGCCGCCGATCACGGCGGCGGCGATCACGTAGAGCTCCATGCCGGTGCCCAGCGAATTGGTGCCGGCGTTCAGCCGCGCGATCGAGACGATCGCCGCGATCGTGATCAGCACCGCGAGCAGCGCGAACAGCATCAGCGTCACGCGCTTGACCGGAATGCCGACCAGCGCCGCCGCGTCGGGGTTGCCGCCCATCGCGAACACGTAGCGGCCGAAGCGCGTGCGGTGCACGATGAACGACAGCACCACCGCCACCGCGGCCCAGATCAGCACCGGGATCGGGATGCCCTGCGGCTCGGTCTTCGACGAGATCTGGTAGCTGTTCATGGCCGCGGCGAACGCGAGCACGCACGACGCACGGCACCGCCACCAGCAGCAATGTCCATCCACAGCGGCTCGCACGGCATCTCGTGGCGCTGGCGCGCGCGGCGCTTGCTGCACCATGCGCACGAACAGTCCCGCGATGACGAGCGCCGCCAGCACCCAGGTCGCCGCGACGCCGATGCCGCCGTCGTAGCCGCCGCCCAGGCGCTGGAAGAACTCGTCGTTGACCGGCTGCGTCTTGCCGTCGGCGACGAGGAACGCCGCGCCGCGAAACGACATCAGGCCGCCGAGCGTGACCACGAACGACGGCACGCCGAGCACCGCCGTCAGCCCGCCCTGGTACAGCGACACCAGCAGCGCGACCGCCAGCCCGGCCAGCGCGGCCGCCGGCCACGACCAGCCGCGACGTGTACATCAGGTAGGCGATCAGCACGCCGACGAAGCCCATCACCGAGCCGACCGACAGGTCGATGTGGCGCGCGACGATGACCAGCACCATGACGGTCGACACGATGCCGACCACCGCCGTCTGCTGCGCGATGTTGTAGAGATTCTCGGGCGACAGGAACACGCCGCCGGAGAGCACGTGGAATACGATCGCCATGACGACCAGCACGCACGCGCCATCAGCACCAGCCGCCAGTCGATGCGGCGCTGCGCAGACGCTCGAGTGCGAGCGCATCGGCCGACCCACGATGGCTCGACGCCGGCAGTCAGCGGCGGCCGCGACAGGCCCCGCGGCGTCGCCGCCGCGGGCCGCAGCGGCCCTCAGCATGCGCAGCTCGCCTACTTGCAGGCCGCAGGCGCCTTGTCGGCCGCTCACGCCCTTGCACAGCTCGTCCTTCTTGATCCAGCCGGCCTTGACGACGACGTCGAGGTTGTCGCGCGTGATCGGCACCGGCGTCAGGAAGCGCGACTGCAGCGCGACCTTCTTCTCGCCGCCGCTCCAGGTCGATCGCCTTGTCGACCGGCTTGCCCGCTGCCGAGCGCGACGGCCGCGCTCGGCCGCTTCGCGGCCGAGGTCGCGCGAATCCTTCCACACCGACACGGTCTGCGTGCCGAGCGCGACGCGGTTCAGCGCCGCGATGTCGCGCGTCCTGGCCCGACACCGGGATGCCGCGGATGCCCTTGGCCGTGAGCGCCGCGACGACGCCGCCGGCGGTGCCGTCGTTGGACGCGACCACCGCGTCGACCTTGCCGCCGGTCTTGGTGAGGATCTGCTCCATGTTCTTCTGCGCGACCTCGGGCTTCCAGCCGTCGGTGTATTCGTCGCCGACGATCTTGATGTCGCCCTTCTTGACCGCCGCGTCGACCACCTCCTGCTGCGCCGGCGCGCAGGAAGTTGGCGTTCGGATCGGTCGGCGAGCCCTTGATGAACACGTAGTTGCCCTTGGGCTGCGACCTTGAACACGGCGCGCGCCTGCATGCGGCCGACCTCCATGTTGTCGAACGTGATGTAGAACACGCCGGGCGCCTCGATCAGCCGGTCGTAGGCGACGACCGGGATCTTCTGCTTGCGCGCCTTGTTCACCGCCGGCAGGATCGCGTCCTTGTCCATCGCCAGCACGATCAGCACCTTGGCGCCCTTGGCCATCAGGCCGTCGATGTCGGCCGAGCTGCTTCTCGGGCGAGCCGCCCGCATCGGCGCTGATGTACTTGGCGCCGAGCTTCTCGAGCTGCGCCTTGATCGCCGCCTCGTCGGTCTTCCAGCGCTCTTCCTGGAAGTTGGACCAGCTGACGCCCACGACGGTTTGCGCCAGCGCGCCGAAAGCGCTCATGCCGAGCGCCAATGCGGTTAGGGTTCGGATCAGCGTCATTTGCGTGCTTTCCTCGGTTGGGTGTGACAGCGCTCAAATGCTAGGCCGGGCTATCCGAGACTGTCAACAGCAAGCAGAGGAGAGCAAGGTCTCGTTTATCTCGCCGATCGTGCTGCCCGTCGTTACGCGAAGCCTCGTGCTACGCGTATTCGCCGCGCTTGGCTTCGTAGGCGAGCTCTTCGCGGTGCATGCGCTGACGGTCAGGGCGATCGGTGGCATGACGATCGGAATGATGACATACACCGCGCGTGGTCACACCGGGCGCCCGCTGGTGGCGGACCCGTTCGAAGTGGCCTGCTACGTTCTGGTTGTAGCCCCGCGGCGACAGGCAGCAACGGGTCGGCAGCGGTCGCTGGGGACCAAGCCGGGACGCAATCGCGCCGCATGCCGGCTGCGATCCCTTTTCGTACTCGGCCCGAGTGTCAAAGCTGAGGGCCGAGGGTGATGTCCAGAACAAACCACGGGGACGTTCCCCAATCCTTGAATCGAGCAGTGACGGCGAGTATAAGTTTTCGTGCCTGCCTGTCGCCAGGGAGATGCGCGGCGACAGTCAGGAGGCCCCCATTAATCTCACAAGACCGGGATCGAAGCGAGATGTGTTTTGCTGGAACGGAGAATCGATTATGACTTCACCGCAGCCCAACCCATCAGCGAAGAGCGGCCGTCATCCTATGACTCGACGGAGCTTTATCGGAACAACCGCAGCCGGTGGCGCTGCATTACTCACCGGCGGACTGGCATCGCTCTTCAAGGAGAGCGCAAGTGCCGGCACGGATTATCCATTCGTCGAAGCGAGCATCATGCAATTGCAAGCGGCGATGGCGGCCGGACAGCTGAGTGCAAGGGAGCTTGTCCAGGGCTATCTGAAACGGATCCAACAACTGAATCCAACGCTGCATGCGGTGATCGAAACGAACCCGAATGCAATCGCGATTGCCGCCGGTCTCGACAACGAACGGAGAGCCGGGTCACGTGCGTGGACCGCTGCACGGAATTCCGCTGCTGGTCAAAGACAACATCGCGACCCTCGACAACATGCAGACCACTGCAGGCTCGCTTGCGCTTTACGGCAGCAACGTTCCCGCCGACGCGCCGCTGATTCAAAGACTGCGCGCCGCGGGAGCCATCATTCTCGGCAAATCGAATCTCGGCGAGTGGGCGAACTTCCGCGGAACCGACAATGTATATCCTCTGGCCGTCGGTTGGAGCGCGCGCGGCGGGGACACAAAGAATGCCTACGACTTGAGCTACACGTCATGGGGATCAAGCTCCGGTTCGGGTGCAGCCGCGGCGGCAAGTCTGTGCGCGGCGGCGGTTGGCACCGAGACCGACGGTTCCATCACCGGTCCGTCGGCCGTTGAAAACATCTTTGGCCTGAAGCCGACGCTCGGGCTCATCTCGCAGGACGGAATCGTTCCGATCAGTCATCAACAAGACACCGCCGGTCCAATGGCTCGCAGTGTGACCGACGTCGCGATTCTGCTCGGCATCATGCAAACACCGTTCGGCGCCGTTGCCGGGCAGCCGCTGCCAAGCGATTACACGCAATTTCTGCAACGCGGTTCGCTGCAGGGTAAACGGATCGGCCGTGACGTCCGCTTTTTCGATTACAGCTACTACGGGAGCGGCATTCCGGGTGACGAAGAGACAGTCGCTTTCGCGGAAAACGCATTGGCCGTGATGGCAAGTCTGGGCGCGACGATCGTCGACACCGACACCGGCGACGTGTTCGCTTACACCGACGACGAGTTCACCGCACTGCTGTTCGAGTTCAAAACGCAGATCGCGCAATATCTGCAAACCTTATCGCATACCAACCTTCGCACACTGGCGGACTTGATCGCGTTCGACAACGCGCATTGCGTCCAGGAGTTGGTGTACTACGGCCAGGAAATCTTCGAGGCGGCCGAGGCGGTAGGCGATCTCAGTGATCCGACCTACATTGCTGCGCGTAATCATGCGACGACCGCCGCTCGCGCCGGGATTGATGACGCGCTGATCCGTGATGATCTGGACGCGATCGTTGCGCCGCACCTGACCAATTCCACCGGACCCGCGGTGGCCGGTTATCCGAATTTTTCGATGCCTGTCGGCATTCGGAGCTCCGGCAGACCCGCGGGCATGCTGATGTACAGCACCTTCCTGGAGGAACCGCAGTTGCTCGCGATGGCCTACGATCTCGAGCAAGCGCTACTCGCGCGGCACCAACCGCGATTCCTCGGCTCAATCATTCCTATTCCGAACGCAGGGTTGTGCACTGAGCCGCATCAGCCGCAGGGTAAGGCACACCTGCCTCACGGCCGCATTTTCTAAGGGCCGCGTAGGGCACAGCACCAAAGCGAAGCCCCACGATAATCGCGGGGCTTCGCAGGATCGACATATCGCGTTTCGTTGCGTTCACCGCAACGTACGCCGGCGGTTGGTGGCCGGCTTCGGGGATCTCATGTAGTGGGTGTCATCGATAAGATACCTCTCGCTCGTGATTGCCTAATATCGGTGCCACCTCGCGGCTGCGAACTCGGGGGAGCATCCGGTTGCGGGACACTGTACCCGCGAACACCGATACTCACGACTGACACCCATATCCGCGAGCACCGATCAGAACCCCATCACGTACGACCTTAGGCTACGCCGCGTAGGAAAGAGTTTCAAGCCATAGCCGCCCCACGCCTGGCTCGCCCTGCTTGCACGCAACGCACTGACTCGACCCGTGGCCCCGGCCGCACCCCGGCCATCAACGGCGACCGCGAAGTTCGGCGGTGATGGCATGTTTCTGCCTCGATCTGCGTTTCAGTGGACAGGAGGCCGTGAGTGGCCATGGTCCCACCCGACCGCGAGTCGGAGGGTTCCCGGTGCTCGATCAGCCCGGGAGCCGACATGCGACATAACCCTTGCGACGACTCGACCGGCCCGGGGGTGGTGCCACCGGTCATCGATCGTCCGTTCACCGACGCCGAGGTTCCGGCGCCCCTCGCGCAAGCTCTGACCGCGCAGGGTCAATGCAGCCGAAGGAGAACTTGTCATGAGCCTGCCGCCCGATGGCGTCATCTATTCGATCGATCCTTTCGTCGCAGCCACTGTGCCAGCCGTGGGAAGGACCACGGCAGCGCGCGGGGGACAGTTGATGTGGCATCGGTTTTCCGGCATCCGCGACGGCAGCGTGACGTGGAACCACCGGAAGACGGTGGGCACCGGATGGGGCGGGTTGAAGCAGGTCTTCGACGGGCGTGGAGGCATCGTGTATTACGTCGAGCCGGAAGTCGACGCGACGCTGAGCCTCAACAAGGCGAGCAACACGCCCGCGTCCGGAGGCCGGCTCATGTGGGCGCGGCACCTCGGGCACGAAGACGGCACGTTCCGTTGGGTCGGCCCACGGCAGGTGGGAGTCGGGTGGTCGAGATTCAAGCACGTCTTCTCTTCCGGCGATGGGATCATCTATGCGGTCGAAGGCAACGGCCAAAACAGCAGCGTCGACCGTCCACCGAGCGCGGTCACTCCGAGCGGCAAATTGCTGTGGCAGCGGCACGCCGGCCACGTCGACGGCACCTTCAAATGGGAGGAGCGGCGCGAAATCGCTTCCGGGTGGGGAGGGTACAAGCACGTCTTCGCCGGGTCCGACGGTGTGATCTATGTCGTCAGGGCCAACGGCGATCTCGTGTGGCATCGTCACGCGGATCAGAGAAGGGGTGCCCCCACGCTGAGCCCACCGAAGAAAGTCGGCACGGGATGGGGCATCTACGAGCATGTGTTCTACGCGGGCAACGGGTACATCTACGGAGTCGAGGCGCTGCAACTGAGCAGCACGACGACAGCGGGCCCAGGTACAGGCGTGTCGGGCGGACGCCTGATCCGATGGCGTCACGTCGGCATGTCCGACGGAAGCTTCGAGTGGGAAGGCCCGATCGTCATGGACACCTTCTGGTCCGGATCCGAATTCGTCTTCGCCGACGGGACCGACCGGGCGGTCAACGGTCATTCGCTCGCGCAACCCCATCGCTTCTGCGAATTCAAGGACCCGCCCGGTTCGCCGACGCTGGGTCCGCGCTCCTACGGGATCAGCGGCCAAACGAACATTCCCCGCCGCATGCCTCTCACGTGGAGCATCGACGCCAACGCTTCGGTCTCCAACATTCCGGTCGGGTCTCCGCCGCTGGCGTCCACATCCACGCCCGCGCCCGCCACCCTGTGGTCGATCATCAATCGGGCGTTCGCTATCTGGAGCACGCCCAATCCACTGTCTCCGAGCACGGGTCTCGCGTTGAGCTTCCAATACGTGAACTCCGACGGGGACATTGTCTTCGACGCCAAGGATCTCGGCGGCGCCACTGCAACCGGTGGCCTCACGCTCGGAGAGACCGAGCCACGGGGCAATGTCATTCACTTCAGCAACAACCCTGCCGTCGTCTTCGCGCCCCAGGTGCCACCTGGCGGGCCGCCGCTCGCACCGAACGTGTCGAGCCTCTTGAGCGTTGCGACCCACGAGATTGGCCACGCGCTGGGCCTTTTGCACAACACCAACAGTGCCTCCATGATGACGCCGTTGAGCTCCAACGCCGAAACGCTCGGGGCCGACGACATCCAGTCGATGCGAGCGCTCTATGGCTGGGCGCCGCAACGAGCGGTCGAAGGGATCGGCACGGATTCATCGCCTGTCGTCTGCGCGTGCGGGCCTTGGTTGGTCATGGCGTGGAAGGGAATCGATCCCGACGATTCCATCTGGACCTGCCGGTCGACCGATGGCCTCACCTGGACCCCCCAGCGCGTCGTCCCCGGTACCGGCACCACGGATGGCCCGGCGCTGGCCTGGGATGGCAACACGCTGTGGTTGGCCCTGCGGGGCATCGCGGACGACGACGCGGTGTATTGGGCCACGAGCAGTGACCTGGGCGATCACTGGAGCGGCATTGCGCCGGTTCCCGGAGCGGGCTCAGCCAACGGGCCCGCAATGACGATCTGGAAGGGGTCACCGCTCCTGGTCTGGAGAGGCGTCCCCGGCGACACCGGTCTCTACTTCAATTTCTGGCAGAACGGCTGGACGCCCGGCACGCATCGCATCGGAGGCACGGGAAGCACCGATCGACCCAGTGCATGCGTGGACTTCAACGGCTTGCCCCGAATCGTCTGGCGCGGCATCGAAGGGGACGATGCACTCTATACGACGATATTCACCGGCACGGTGCAACTGCCCTTCTGGCAACCGCAGGAGATCCTGCAGTGGATCGTGGTCGGGAATGGGGGTGACGGAACGACCGAGATCGGCGTGCCCGGCAGCCTTCGCGGGCCGAGCGTCACGACCCTCGTGCGATCTGCGAGCGATCGGGAAGTGCTGCTGCTTTGGCGCGGCGTCGAGGACGACCAGGGGATCTACTTCACGATGGGAGCGCCGGGCCAGGCCGGGGCTGCGCCGGTCGACTGGAGCACGCAGGCCCAAATCCCTGGCGTGGGGACATCCGACCGTCCTTCCATCACTGTCTTCAAGGGTCGAATCTTCATCGCCTGGAAAGGCGTCGAAGACGACCACACGATATGGACTGCGTTCAACTGACGACGCATGCTGCTCCCGCGAGGTCGGCGCGGTTTGAAATCAACTCGATGGGGCTCGCGCAGTCGCGCAAATCGGTCTCATTCGCATCGTTGGATGGTTCAGCATCCGTTCGCTGGTACGCTCGTGATATTCCCAAGTTACGGCTGATTCGTGCACGCCCTGATGCGGGTCAAGTCAACGGTGTAAGTCAAGTAGCAGGCGGCAGACGCTTAGGACTGTCGCTGACCGGCTGGAAACCGCCATAGTGGACAATCTGATTGCGTGTGGAGATTCGCGCGACGAAATGGCCCAGGCCGCCAAGACACCTGAACGGTCTCGATTAGAATGATCCGTCTATGGTCAAGAAGCTCCGGGTACACGCTGCCGATCTTCGCGGGGTCAACCGGCTGACGATCGCCGGCATCGCCGGCGTCGTCGACCTGGTCGAGGCGATGCATCACCAGATCGCCAGCGTCCCGCGGATGATCGCCAAGCCGAAGCGGGACCGGACGACCGGCATCACGCGCCTGGTCTACCGGAGCATCCACGGCGTGATCGGGCTCGTCGGGCACGGCCTCGATCGGCTGCTCGCGCGGCTGACGCCGTTGCTCGGCGAGCGCAGCACCTGGCCGGGGCGCGAGGCGCTGCTCGCCGCGCTGAACGGCGTGCTCGGCGACTACCTGGCGGCATCGGACAACCCGCTGGCGATCACGATGCGCCTGCGCCGCGGCGGCATCGCATTGCCTCTCGAACGCGAGCCGCTGGCCGCGGCGATCCCGCAAGCCGGCGGCAAGCTGCTCGTGCTGCTGCACGGCCTGTGCATGAACGACCTGCAATGGAAGCGCAACGGGCACGATCACGGCGCCGCGCTGGCGCGCGACCTCGGGTACACGCCGGTCTACCTGCACTACAACAGCGGGCTCCACATCTCCACCAACGGGCGCGCGCTCGCCGAGCAGCTCGAAGCGCTGGTGCGCGTCTGGCCCGTGCCGTTGACCGAGCTCGTGCTGATCGGGCACAGCATGGGTGGGCTCGTCGCCCGCAGCGCCTGCCACTACGGCGCGCTGGCGCGCCACGAATGGCGGCGGCGGCTCGACAAGCTCGTCTTCCTCGGCACGCCGCATCACGGGGCGCCGCTCGAGCGCGGCGGCAACTGGGTCGACATCCTGCTCGGCGTGAGCCCCTACTCCGCGCCACTGGCGCGCCTCGGCAAGATCCGCAGCGCGGGCATCACCGATCTGCGGTTCGGCAACCTGGTCGACGAGGACTGGAACAAGCGCGATCGCTTCGCGCGCAGCGGCGATCGCCGCGTGACCGTGCCGCTGCCGGAAGGCGTCGCGTGCTTCGCCATCGCGGCCACCACCGGCAAGAAGGCGGGCGACCTTTCCGGCCGCCTGCTCGGCGACGGCATCGTGCCGCTCGCGAGCGCGCTCGGCCGCCACGCGAATCCGCGGCTTGCGTTGGCGTTCGACGAGTCGCGAGCAGTGGGTGGCCTATGGCATCAACCACCTCGACTTGCTCAGCCGATCGGAGGTCTACGCTCAGATCAAGCGGTGGCTGGCAGCATAGACTCGAGTGTCGGCATTTGGATGACAGCGCGGGTGACCGCAAGAAATTCGGCCTCAAAGCGATAGCTGGCCTTCATCCATGACGGTGACAGTATCCGTCGCTCCGGACGGGCCTGTTGGAGCCGTCATCGAGTTCAGAGGACTGAAAATGACACCACACGTCCATCGCACGCATCGCTCCGGATGGTTGCGTGCGGGTGTGCTCGGTGCGAACGACGGCACCCTGTCGATATCCAGTCTCGTTTTAGGCGTTGCGGCGGCGCACACCGACCCGCACGGAATAGCGGTCGCCGGCGTTGCTGGTCTAGTTGCCGGGGTGCTTTCAATGGGTGCGGGGGAATACGTCTCGGTCAGCTCACAAGCCGAGACCGAACGCGCTGATCTCGAAGTCGAGAAATATGCGCTCAAGCACGAGTATGGTAACGAGCTAATCGAACTGGCCGAAATTTATGTGCGCCGTGGCCTCGACCCAGAACTGGCAAACCGTGTCGCTGAACGGTTGATGGCACACGACGCGCTCGCCGCGCATGCACGCGATGACATTGGTATCTCGCCGGACCTCTCCGCGCGACCGTTCCAAGCAGCGCTGATGTCCTCGATCAGTTTCGCGGCCGGCGGTATTGTGGCGCTCATCCCGGCCTTCGTGCTCCGGGGGCCCGCGCTCATCCCGATCACGGCTGTGGTCTCGCTTGTGTTCCTGGCGGTGCTCGGCGCAGCAGCTGCGCGCGCTGGTGGCGCCCCGATTATTGCGGGCGCGCTACGGGTTCTCATTTGGGGAGCGTTCGCGATGGCATGTACCAGCGTTGTCGGCGCCGCGTTCGGTGTCATCGTCTAGACGATCCGCGGGTCCTGACCCGAGCTCGTGCGGTCGCTGACGACGGACTACTAACGGCCAGAAGCGGACGTTCATTGACGTGAGTCGGCTAGCCAGCAAGTAGTCGCCGTCACACCGATGCGATACGCGATACGCCTTGACAGGGACCTGCGAAAGGCGTCAACTGAAAGCGTTTCGGCGACTCGGCTCGGGACGGATTCTCGTACTAAAAGTTGATGATCCGGTTGCTGCATTAGTGTCTCGCTGTTGTGCACGCCCCGTGTTGCGGGTGTACCTGAGGCGGATGGGCAGCGGCCACCCTCGAGACGATGTCTGAGGATTAGCTCGGGCCGAGGAACCGAAGCACACGGCAACGGTAGCCACGCGAGTGGCCACCCACCATCGATCTCGCTGCGGCGACCGTCAGCGACGCGTAGCTTGCAGGCGCAGTGTTTGCCGTCCCGCCCGGCCCCTCGCTACGCGAGCGCAGCCGCGTCGACCCGGCTCTGGAGCGGAACGCTTCGATTCTGGTAAGGCCCGTACTCCGGCAGCTGACGCTCGTACGCGGACAGCAGCAGCGGAGAGGAGATCATGTAGTCCGCCGAGGCCCGATTGCAGGCCACCGGAATGTTCCACACGACGGCGATACGCAGTAGCGCTTTGACGTCAGGATCGTGGGGCTGTGGCTGCATTGGATCCCAGAAGAAGATGACAAGGTCGACCGCGCCTTCGGCAATGCGAGCGCCGACTTGCTGGTCTCCCCCGAGCGGGCCGCTCTGGAGCTTGACCACGGGGACCTGTAGAGCCTCCTCCAGCAAAGCGCCGGTTGTCCCGGTTGCCAACAGCTCATGGTTGGCTAGCAGGTCGCGGTTGAATCGAGCCCACTCAAGCAAGTCTGTCTTCTTGTGGTCGTGAGCCACGAGCGCGATGCGCTTCCGAGAGGTTACTGCAGTGACAGGAGTATCCATGATTCGAATCGCCTATTGGGGGTCGATCGGACAAACCGTCGGCGGGTGTGGCCAAGCAGATGCGGCGGCGCGTGATTCGGCATGGATACGCTTCCGTGCGGCGGTGTGCGCCTTGAGCGTGTAGTCGTAGAGCGCGAGTCGATCGGTCACCAGTTCCATTGCGATTGAGGCGGGCGAAGCCTTTGGCAACTCGAGGTGCGCGTCGGCCTCGCCGATGCTCGTCACGATGTCCATGCCGAACTTCCGGGCGATGCGCATGATCGGTGCGTTGTCTTTGAGGCAGTGCATGTAGAGCCGGGCGATGAAGCGATTGCGCGCGTGCTCGGCGGCGCGTTCGAAGAGTCCGCTACCGACGCTTTGGCCGCGGTGCGCCGGCAAAACGGAGAGCCCAAGTTCTGCGAAATCATCGCTGATGGCCACGTGCGCCACGCCGACGAGCGCGAGCCGATCGTCGTGGACCGCAAATACCGCGTCGCGATCGAAATCGATGTCGTTCGCGTAGGCCGTAAGGCGCTCGGCGGGGACGGCTGTACCGAACCGCAAGCGTCGGTCCTCGGTTGGCAATGCTAGAAAATGCTCCGCGAGCGACGCTCGCGCGCTATCGGTGAGACGTTGGACGATGACGGTCATGTTGGAATCTCCGGTCCGGTGGCAGCCAAGTGCGTATGCACACCGATCCTCGTGTTGGTTGTGCCCGGCATCTAGGAGTGCGTCGAGTCGCCGCTGACGGCGCTAGTGGACGACTTCAGTCCAAAGGCACCGACGGCCTCGGCCGGACAAATGGCGCCGCGCAGCGGGCGCGGCAAGTCAGGATGATACGGACGCGCGCACCACAGGACGCGGCGACGAAGCGCCGTCGCCTCGGGACTGAATTGAGGTGTTCGTATCGATGCGATCAAGCAGCGCGGCGGTACGTTGCCACGCAAGACAGGCGAACCCGATGCCAACCCCGATCAAGATCAGGGCGGTCACGGACGACGCGCCTTGTGGACGAATCATCGATGCGACGCCAGCGGCCGCGCAGGCGGCGCCAACGAACGCTGAACGCATCCAGAACCCGAGCAACACCAGAGTGCGCCTGTCCGCAGGCGAGCAATGACGCGCTTGCAATGGGTCGTGCCTTTGCATAAGGACCTCCCGACGTGGCAATGCGACAATGCAATTGTGCAATGCAGCATCAGAAGGTACAGCCGGCTCACGGCCTCGTCCAATCACCCTTTCAGATCATTGACATAATATTAATCGATGGAACTAAGTCCGTAATGGTGCATTGCACCAAAATCGACATGCAGTTGGAAGCGATCGTCGATGCGTCCCCGATACCCCGCCGCCGTGTCGGCGAGCACGCGATTGTCAAGGCCGGAGATCGCTTTGTGTCCATGGCGCATCAGGTCGGTATCGACCCAGCCGGGCAGCACCGCGTTGCCCTGGATATTGTCCGGAGCCCACGTCACCGCCACCGACTTCGTCAGCTGCACGACACTGTCCTTGCTGGCGCCGTACGCAGGCCCGAACAGAGCGGTGGTCGCGTACCATTTCGTGTCTACGGCCGCACCAGCCGCCTTAACAGCAAGGGAGACCTCGAATGCCGGATCGCAAAGCGGCGCTGGTGTCGATCGTGGTTGCGTTGTGCTTCCTCGCGCACGGCAGTGCCAACGCTGCCGCGCAGCGGACGTTCGTGGCCAGCACGGGCGTTGACACCAATCCATGCACTCTCACGCTGCCATGTCGCTCATTTGCGACGGCGATTAGCCAGACGGCGTCAAGTGGCGAAGTGATTGTGCTTGATTCGGCCGGATATGGGCCTGCAGCTATCACGAAGTCCGTATCGATCATCGCGCCAAGCGGGATCTATGGTGGCGTGACTGCCACGGGAGGTGACGCAATTACCATTAACGGGGCGGACGTCAGCGTTACGTTACGGGGGCTTACTCTCAAGGGGTTTGGAGGAGGCGCCGGAATTAGATTCAATGCTGGCGCCGGGCTTAACATCGATCGTTGCGACATTTCAGGATTCACGGATCAGGGCATTATCATCGCCGCGCCGGGCGGCGGCGTCGTACATCTATCGGACTCGTTTGTACATGCCAACTATATCGGCCTATACGTAGCGGGCGCGGACGTGTCCAACACGGTCTACACAACGATCTCGCGGACGCGCATCGAGGACAACAATATTCAAGGAATCGCGACCTTCGGTGCGGCCCAGATCGCAATCGAGGATAGCGTAGTGACTGGCAGCATTCGGAATATCCTCGGAGCGGGCCTCGGAGCCGGACTCTCCGCGTCGAAGGTGCGTATCAGCATCGCGCGCTCGCTAATTTCGCGGGGCGTATGCGGACTTTGCGTCGAAACACCAGGCGACGGTGGAAGCGTGCGCGTCGTCATCATGGACAGCACCATTTCCGGGAATCTTGCTAACGGCATCGACGTGGGCTATGGATTCGCCGCGACCGGGTGCACGCTCGAAGCGATCGTCACGCGGACGCAGGTTACTCACAACGGCGGCGGAATAGTCACGGACGGCGGGCTCTGCAACTCGCAGGTCTGGCTCGACAGCGCGACCGTATTTGAAAATGGAGATGTCGGCGGGGAGGTGGTTGCGCGAAACAACGGAAAGGTCTTCACCCGACAGAACAGTACAATCGCCGATGTCACGGCGACAACCGGGGGGACGGTAGTTCCGTGGCCAGCGCAGTAATGCACAAACGCCCGGCTTAGGTAGGCTCAAATGCATGATCGATGACGGGCCGTTCCCAACGAACGTACCTGCACGTCTTGATCGGCTTCGCTGGTCGTCGTTTCACTCGTCCTTGATCGCCGCCCTCGGCACGAGCTGGATCATCGATGGGCTCGAGGTCACGCTCGTCGGCTCGCTGGGCAGCGTGCTGACCTTGCCCACCGCGCTTGGGCTCACGCCCGGTCAGGTCGGCGAAGTTGCGGGCGCGTACGTCGCCGGCGCCGTGATGGGTGCGGTTCTGTTCGGCGGGCTCGCCGATCGATATGGTCGCCGCAAGCTGTTTTTCGTCACGCTCGGCGTCTACGCTGCGGCGACCATCGCGTCCGGACTTGCGCCCAACTATCCTGTCTTTCTGGCGATGCGCTTTGTCACCGGCGCGGGCATCGGCGGCGAATACGCGGCCATCAATTCGGCCATACAGGAATTCATGCCTGCGCGCTTGCGCGGACGCGTCGATCTTGCCGTGAATGGAAGCTTCTGGGTCGGCGCTGCTGCCGGAGCGGCGGCCGCGGTAGTCTTCCTCGATCCGGAATTGTTCGCGCCGGCGTGGGGCTGGCGCGTCGCGTTCATCGTCGGCGGTGCACTCGCACTGGGAATTCTTCCGCTTCGACGCTTCATCCCCGAGAGTCCGCGCTGGCTCCTATTGCGGCGCCGCCACGGCGAGGCTGAACGCATCGTCCTGGAAATAGAATCCAGGGCGCGAGTGCTTCACGGAGAAGCCGCTCCTACGATCCTCCTCGATCCACAGGGCCACGTCGGTTGGTTTGAGCTGTTGGGCGTGCTCGTTCGTCGTTACCCGCGCCGCGTCGTGCTCGGACTGAGCCTCATGGGTGCGCAGGCATTTCTCTATAACGCCATATTTTTCACATACGCGCTCGTGCTGACGCGGTATTACGAAGTGTCCGAAGGACGCGTGGGTTTGTTCCTGCTTCCGTTTGCTGCGGGCAACTTTCTAGGGCCACTCCTGCTCGGGCCCTTGTTCGACCAGATCGGCCGGCGCTTCATGATCACGATGACCTACGCGCTGTCCGGAGCGCTGATCATCGTGACGGGACTCTTTTTCAAAGCGGACATGTTGACGCCGCAAACTCAAACGCTGGCGTGGAGTGTCGTGTTCTTCTTCGCCTCCGCAGCGGCGAGTTCGGCCTATCTCACCGTCGGCGAATATTTCCCGCTCGAGGTGCGCGCGAGTGCCATCGCATGGTTCTACGCGATCGGCACGGCGCTGGGAGGAATCGCGGGGCCGATCGTGTTCGGCCACCTGATCGCGTCGGGAGAACGGGCAGAAGTGTTCATGGGGTATGCGCTCGGAGGAGGGCTGATGCTGGCGGCGGCGGCAGTCGCCTTCTTCTTCGCCATCGATGCCGAGCGGCGTTCGCTGGAAGCTGTCGCGGCGCCGCTCGCTATGTGCAACAACACGGAGTAGCCTCATGTCGCCGCGCGTCGATTATGGATTGCCGCCCGCGATCACTGGCTCGATGACGATCGTTTTGTAAAAGTTACCGGTCGCGCGTCTCGCACGTCTAAGTAAACCCGGCAAGTCTCTGTGTTGCGCTGGCGCGGCACGATCGTCGGTCTTACACTCGAAAGTCCCGCGGGCACTACCCATGACTGACGCGCACGACTCCCGGATCGGTACGGGCATCCAAGGCCTGAACGATATCCTGCATGGCGGATTCACCGCGGACCGGCTTTACCTGATCGAAGGCATGCCGGGATCGGGGAAGACGACGCTTGCGTTTCAGTTCATGCTCGAGGGCGTGCGGCGCGGGGAAAAGGTGTTGTACCTGACACTGTCCGAGACCCTCGCCGAAGTCGAAGGCGTCGCCGCCTCGCACGGATGGTCGCTCGAAGGCATGTCCATCAGCGAGCTGATGCCGTCGGAGGATGCTCTCGAGCCGGACGAGCAATATACGGTCTTCCATCCGTCCGAAGTGGAGTTGTCCGAAACCACGCGCAGAATACTGGACGAAGTCGAACGCACCAAGCCGACACGGATCGTATTCGATTCGCTGTCGGAGCTGCGGCTGCTCGCGGGCGGCCCGCTGCGCTATCGGAGACAGATCCTGGCGTTGAAGCACTTCTTCGCCGGCCGTCGCTGCACGGTGCTCCTGCTCGACGACCTGACCTCGGCCGAGCACGATCTGCAGGTCCAGAGCATCGCCCACGGCGCCCTGCTGCTCGAGCACACGGTGCCACTCTTTGGCGATGCGCGCCGTCGACTCAGCGTGACCAAATTCCGCGGCAGCGATTTTCGCGGGGGATACCACGACTACAGGATTCGGCGCGGCGGTCTCGAGGTCTATCCCCGACTCGTCGCGTCGGAGCATCGTCAGACGTCCACCCGGGAGCGCATCGCGAGCGGTATCGCCGCGCTCGACACCATGCTCGGCGGAGGATTGGAGCGCGGCACGAGCACGCTGATCCAGGGCGCGGCGGGAACCGGAAAATCGACCCTCGCTTCGCTGTTCGCGGCCAGCATCGCCGCGCAGGGCGGCCGCGCCGCGATGTTCATCTTCGACGAGAGCGCTAACACGCTGTTCAGTCGCACGGAAGGCTTGAACATCCCGTTGAAGGAACACGTCGATGCCGGTCGGGTCCGCGTTCGGCAGATCGATCCCGCCGAGCTTTCGCCGGGCGAGCTCGCGCAGTCCATTCGCAGCGCTGTGGAGACCGACGGCGTGCAGCTCGTCGTGCTCGACAGCCTGAACGGCTATCTCAATTCGATGCCGGACGAGAAGTTTCTGGTCGTCCAGCTGCACGAGATACTCACCTATCTGGGCCAGGCGGGCGTGGCGACGATCCTGGTCGCCGCCCACCAGGGAATGATGGGCACCCACATGAGCGCGCCGATGGATGCGAGCTATCTCGCGGATGCCGTCGTGCTGCTGCGATATTTCGAGTCCGAAGGCGAAGTCAGGCAGGCGATCTCGGTGGTCAAGATGCGGGGCGGCGAGCACGAACGAAGCATCCGCGATTTCAGCATGAAAAAGGGGCGCATCACCATCGGCGAGCCGCTGCGCGGCTTCCGCGGCATCCTCACCGGTGTGCCGGAGAAGGCGAAAAGGACATGAGCCCGACGCCGGAAGCGGCTCTCGAGCGCCGGCTGCTCATCCTGGCGCCGGTCGGGAAGGATGCGTCGCTCATGGCGGCGGCGTTGGCCTCAGAAGCGCGGTTATGCGTCAGTTGCCGCGACCTGGAGCAGCTCGCGCTCGAGGTCGAGCGGGGCGCGGCCGCCATCGTCATTGCCGAGGAGGCGCTCGCGGGGCACGACGGTCGGCTCGCGACGTTGCTCGCCCGACAGCCCCCGTGGTCCGACCTTCCGATCCTGCTTCTTACGCGTGCCGGCGCCGATTCGGAGGTGGCAGCTAGGACGCGGAAGACGCTCGGCAACGTCACGCTGCTCGAGCGGCCGGTTCGCGTCGCGGCGCTGGTGAGTGCCGTGCGCAGCGCGTTGCGCGCCCGTACCCGGCAGTACGAGGCGCGGGCGCATCTCGAGGAGCGCGAGGAGGCCGACGAGCGCAAGAACCGGTTCCTCGCCACGCTGGCGCACGAGCTGCGCAATCCCCTCGCGCCCATCCGCAACTCGTTGCAGTCTGCTGCGCCTCACCGCCGCGGGCCAGCCCGCGGTCCCCGCCTACGAGATCATGGATCGCCAGGTCAGTCACATGGTGCGGCTGATCGATGACCTGATGGACGTCTCGCGCATCACCCGCGGCAAGATCGATCTGCAGAAGACTACCGTGAATCTCGCGGCCGTCGTCGCCGACTCGGTGGAAACCAGCCGCCCGCTGATCGATGCGGCGAATCATGTGCTGGAGGTCTCGCTACCGAGCGAGGCGTTGCTGCTCGACGGCGACGCCGTGCGTCTCGCGCAGGTGTTTTCCAACCTGCTCAACAACGCCGCCAAGTACACCGATCCTGGCGGCCGCATCTCGATTGCCGCTCGCCGCGAGAACGACACGGCGGTTATCACCGTCAGCGATACCGGCATCGGCATACCCGCGGACGCGCTGTCGCGTGTATTCGACATGTTCGCGCAGGCCAATGCGCGCGACAGGCGCTCCAAATCGGGGCTCGGCATCGGCCTCGCCCTCGCACGCAGCCTGATCGAGATGCATGGGGGCAGCATCACGGCGACGAGCGCGGGGGAAGGAAAGGGAAGCGCGTTCGTCGTACGCCTGCCCCTGAGCCGCGGCGCGGAAGCCGGTGTCGCGCCAACCGCCGCAATGCCGAGGGTGCGCGAAATGCAGCGCATTCTCATCGTGGACGACAACCGGGATGCCGCCAATACACTCGGCGGACTGCTCCAGATGATCGGTGCCGACGTGCGTGTCGTCTACGACGGCCCCGCAGCGCTCGAAGTGCTTCGTGCTTTCCGGCCGAGCGTCGTCATGCTCGATCTCGGCATGCCCGGCATGGACGGCTATGAGGTCGCACAGCGGATCCGTGCGCAGCCGGACCTGTCGGGCACGACATTGATCGCGCTGACGGGGTGGGGCGAGGCGAGCGACCGCCGTCGCACCCAGGAGGCCGGGTTCCAGCATCACCTGGTCAAACCGGTCGACGTCGAGTGCGATGCAAGCCGTGCTCACGTCGCTGCCGCAGTAGACGATACGGAGCTACGCCCGCACTGACTCGGCCGTCATCGCGCCTGCCGCCATGGCG
This sequence comes from uncultured beta proteobacterium, assembly GCA_963773195.1. Lineage (GTDB taxonomy): Bacteria > Pseudomonadota > Gammaproteobacteria > Burkholderiales > Casimicrobiaceae > CAIWHR01. The sequence continues at coordinate 126,082 of CAVZAE010000004.1, read as the reverse complement.
GGCGGCAATACGGGATTGGTGCTGTGCCAGGTCGGCGGCCAATGATCGGGCCAATGACCCCAGGCATTGAGCTGCCCGAGCGCATCAAACAGCCCCAGGTATTGGTGATAGTCGACGCCCGATACATTTTCAGCGATCGGGCAGCCGAGCGTCACCACGCGCAGCCCCTGCGTTCGTTCGACAGGAAGGGATTGGATCGCATTGTTGATCTGCAACGCCCCCTTGCTGTGCCCGACCAAAACGCGGAAGGCGTGTCACGCGATGCTCGAGCAAGGCGTGAAGCACATCCGATGAGCCCGAGCCATAGCGGAAGATCGGCGCGCCGCGCGCGGTTGGCTCCTGCGGCGTCGATGCGACAAGCTTCCGACCAATGCGTGCGGTCTCCGGAGCAGTCAACGCAAGCCCGGTCTGGATCAGTGTCTTGCTGCCGAATAAATCATGCAGACCGAAGGCGAACCAGCCCCCGAGTCCCTGCAGGACGACGTCGGCGACGCCATAGCCTGGCACGATCGCCAGCACGGGCTCTTCGAGCGCGGACGAGATGTCCCACGCCAAGGCCGCGCTTCCCAGCGCTGAGCTGCCGACACCGGTGATCGTGGCGATGTCGACGTCGCGAGTCTCCTGGTAAGGCGACTCGAGGAATTTCTCTACGCTCTGATACCTGTGGACGTAGGGCGCGGTCGTCGCGTCGATAAGGAGCAGTGACCCCTCGGGGTTGCTCAACGCATCGAAATCGATGATCCGCGACGGGGGCTTTTCGTGCCGGGCCCGCATCGGCGCGTCCTTCTCGCCCAGTGCGGCGCGCAGCGTTGACACGTCGTAGAAGACGAAATCGAGCGCGGTGTTGAACAGCCGGCAGGAGCGCACCGCCGGCTCGACGAGCCATTCCGGAAGCTCGAAGGCTTTGAGCATCAGCTCAGCGATGTTGGTGGGAGGATCGTCCTGCGTCGCCATGGCGGTTTCATCAGATCAACGCCGCCATCATAGGCGGCTTGATGCTGCGCCGCAACACGATCGAATCCGACGGGGAACCGCGGCAGCGCTATCGGATGCGCCGCCCCCAGCGCAAGCTAGTTCTTCACGCTTTGGCGGACGACGTCGACACTTGACGGCTTCGACCGGGGATCTGCTTGATCGCGATGGCCACGATAGATGCCCCAAGCGCTGTCATTGTGACTCCATCCTGCAGCAGTGCGGTCAACACACCTTCGATGAGGTTCGGATTGCTTTGCTCCACGTAACGCACGAGTTCGTACACTTGGCTGGACGTGGCGAGAGCGGCGTCCTCGAACGATACCGGCACGACAGACCATCGAGCGTTCGGAAGATATTTGACGAAGACACCGCCGCCGACCACCGCCAGTGCCAACGGGCCGACCGCGCCAAGCAAGCGGCCCAATAGAGGCACGCGCCGCTTGAGATCGAGTTTGCCAAACGCGCTCGCGACAATCGCGGCTACCGATAAAGCCGATGGCGACGGGTCCATGGCGCCTCCGGTTTGCGCCTTACATGCCGCAAGCGCGACTGCAGTACTCAGCGGTGTGACGGCTTGCCTGGCAGTTGGCATTGCAGAAACCGTCGACCGCGCGGAACTGGAAGGATTGCGGCACGCTTCCTGGCAGAACGGGTGATCGATCGTCATCCATGTAGTACTGGGGACTGCGGAGCCTTGGATCATTGGGACTCGTAGGTCCACTCGCAAATGACTGTCCATTGTATGAAGTCTGCAGCGAGGGTGCCGCCGCACACGAGCACAGCAGCAGGACCGAAATCACGCACAGCATCGTCTTCATTGCGTTCCTCCAACGATCGAATCGGCACGATCGGGCGTCAGGCCCAATGATGGATACCATCGTACGACGGATCGATGGCAGAAACGATGCTTGGCAAGGAATCGTTACATATGCGATCGCAAGCGATCGACCGGCATTGTCATCCTGACAAGATCCTTACACGTCACACACGGGAGTCGTTCCGCGGTGGCACTCCCGCGGGTCGATGGAGCGCGAACTGCAATTTCTCGTCCGCGACCTCGATGACGTCGCCATCGTTGATCCGCCGCGGCTCCTTGCCCGCCGTCTGACCGTTGACGCGTGGCGCCCGCCGCCCTTCGACGTGTGCGAGAAAATAACCGTGGGGTCGCCGTATCAGAACTGCCGAGCGGTGCCCGGGCTTGCCGAACGTGGCGACGACGCGGTCGAGCTCGATTGTCATGCCGGCGCGCGGTCCGCTGACCATGTGCACGCGCCCGTTGGGGAATTTGATCCGCGTCGCGCGCGTGCGCGACACGGGAAGCGCGTCGCCGTCGGCCGGCAGCCCGACCTGTGCCTCGGCAATCCCTTCGATCAGCATCGTGCGATCGAGATCGACTTCGGTTGCGGTCTTCGGATTGAGGTAGCGCAAATTGAACGCACCGAACTCGACGACGTCGCCATGCTGCAGGATGCGCCGCCGCGTCCGCGTGCCGTTGACGAAGGTGCCATTGGCGCTCGCGAGGTCCTTGAGGATGTGGTCGTTGCCGATGGGCACGATCGCCGCGTGCTGGCGGCTCACCGACGGATCGTCGATGACGATCTGGTTGGTGGGATCGCGGCCGACGCCGACCCGCTCCGTGTCGACGAAGCATTGGAACACGACTGCACCGCCCGAGCTCAGGACCAGCTTTGCCATCGTCAGTGTTGCCAGCCGAGCAGCTGGCGCTGCCATCCGCGCGCCGCGGGGAAGGGCTTCCGCACACGCGCGACGATCGCGCTGATGTTGTCGTAGGCGCCGTTGTCCTTTGCGGTCTGCACGAGCAGCTGCGCAGCGAGGGACACGTTGGCGCGGAGCTCCTGCAGGATCAGCTCGATGTCGGCGTCCTCGACCAGGTCGTTGAGGCCGTCGGAGCACACGAGCACGAGATCGCCCGGCACCGCGTCGACTTGGCGCACGTGCACGGCGACCTGTTCCGCGACCCCCAGCGCCTGCGTCACCAGGCTGCGGTTGTGCGATTCGCCCGCGTCCGCGGCCGAGATGAGCCCGGTGTCGACCTGATCGCGCAGCAGCGAATCGTCGCGGGTCATGAGCTGCAGCTTGCCTCCGCGCAGCCGATAGACGCGAGAGTCCCCGATGTGCCCGATCACGATCCGGTTGTCGTGGAACAGTGCCAAGGCGAGGGTCGTTCCCATGCCGAGCTGGCCGGCGTGGGCCCGCGCGGCGCCCCAGATTGCCAAGTTGGCTTGGTTTATGCTTTCCTCTACGGCTAGCAGGGGGGAGTGCTGGTCGGCGCCTGACCGCAGGTGGGCGAGGCGCTGCCGGAGCGCGCGGAGGACAATTTGTGCAGCCATGGTGCTGGCGACCTCGCCCGCCCGATGGCCGCCCATGCCGTCGGCCACCGCGAAGACCCCCAGTTCCGGATCCATCGCGATGCTGTCCTCGTTATATTGGCGGACGTTGCCCGGGTCGGTCGCCGCCGCCGCTTCGATGAACTTGCGCGCCATGATGCCCAACATGTTATGCGACTCGAGCCGTTAGGTCGCTACGAGCTCCTCGAGGAGATCGGCCGCGGGGCGATGGGCGTGGTTTTCCGCGCCCGCGATCCGCTAATCGATCGCACCGTCGCCATCAAGACGATCAACGTGGGGCTGTCGCGCGTCGAGGCTGAGGACTTCGGGAAGCGCTTCGACCGCGAAGCGCGTTCAGCGGGCCGTCTCAACCACCCGAACATCGTCACCATCTACGACGTCGGCAAGAGCGGCGACGTGGCCTACCTCGCCATGGAGCTGCTCGAGGGGCAATCGCTGCGCGATATCCTGGACTCCGGCGTCGTGCTGCCGCCGTCGACCATCGCCGACATCGCCGCGCAGATCGCGGACGGGCTCGCCTCCGCGCACCAGGCGGGCGTCATCCATTGCGACATCAAGCCCGCGAACGTCGTCGTGCTCGCGAGCGGACTGGTGAAGATCACCGACTTCGGCATCGCGATGCTGCCCACCGGCTCGCGCTCGTTCATCGGCAGCGTAGCGGGCTCGCCCAAGTACATCTCGCCCGAGCAGGTGGTGGGGCGCCCCGTCGACGCGCGCTCAGACGTTTTTTCGCTCGGCGCCGTGCTCTATGAGGTGCTAACCGGGAAGCCGCCGTTCGAAGGGACCGCGATCGACGAGATTCTGCACAATGTGATCAACCTCTCGCCGGACCCTCCTACCCGCCGCAACCGCAGCCTGCCGGCGGCGTTCGATGCGATCGTCGCGCGGGCGCTGGCCAAGCATCCGGACGATCGCTACCAGAGCGCGCGCGAGATGTCCGCGGACCTGCGCAAGCTCGCACTGGTGGGACCGCGGGACGCCTTCGGCGCGGCGGCCGCGCAAGGGGGCCCGGCGGCGACTCAGCCGGGCGATTCGACCATGCAGATCGCGCCGCCAGCGGCGGGCGACGCCCCGGACGACGTGACGCCGGGATTCGACGACTATCCCATGCCGGCGCGTTTCGGATGGCATAGCCCACTCGTGCGCTACGGCGCGCCAGCGGTGCTTCTGGTGATGCTCGCGGGATGGGGCATGTACTCGGCGCAGGCGCCGCGTCGGGTGCCGGTAGCGGCGGTCGCAACCCCGGATTCGCAGCGCGACATGCCACTCCCCTTTATTGCGCCGGCCACGAACGAATCGCCAGCGGAGAACAGGGACGCCGACGCGGCGGCTGTGGTCATGGCGACGTCGGCCGCGCCGGCAGCGTCGGCAGCGAAGTCCGTCGCGCTGGCTCGACTCGTCTTCGCGGTGACGCCGTGGGGCGAGGTGTACATCGACGGACGCAAGACCGGCATCACACCACCGCTCAATGAGATCCGGCTGCCGCCGGGCAAGCACACCATCGAGATCCGCAACACGATCTTCCAGCCGCACATCCAGACCGTCGACCTCCGCGCGGACGGCAACGTGCGGATCAAGCACAAGTTCGAATGACGCGCGGCGCGCCCGCCAGGCATCGCGGATCGTTCGCCGTCGCGTTAGCGCTGGTGTGCGTGGCGTGCGCGGCGCCCACCACGACGGAACCCCCGGCATCCGCGAGCCCGCCGGAAAGCATCGCTCCGCCTCCGGCCGCGCCGCCGGCGGAGGCGCGCCCTGCGGCACCGCGCGAACCAGCGCGAGAGAAAAGCCGCGCCGAGCAGGACTTCGAGCGTGGCGTGAAGAGCTACGAGGACGGCGACTACAAGAGCGCGGCGCGGCAACTCCAGTCCGCGCTGTCGCTCGGCCTGCCGGTCTTCCAGGACCAGGCCACCGCGCACAAGTACCTGGCGTTTATCGCCTGCGCGTCGGGCAGGCAGCGGCCGTGCCGCGACGAGTTCCGAAGGGCGCTCGAGGCCGACAGCAACTTCGATCTCACGCCTGCCGAGGCCGGCCATCCGGTCTGGGGGCCCGTGTTCAGCAGCGTGAAGGCCGAGATGGCGAAGGCGCGTCCGAAATAGATTGCGGTGCCACACGGCGGCGTTGAACGCCATGATCCGGCCCATTGCGGGCACGTTTGTCGGCGCGCCCCGGGGAGTACTATTCGTTGGCCGCCGGGCAGCGTCGGTGGCGCGGCGGGGTCCTGTGCGCTGCGGCCGCAGCATGACTCGCGAGCAATCCTGCGTCCCGACTTAGGGAGGTGATCTATGGCGGCGTCACTGGTAGCGGAATTTCTCGGCACGTTCTGGCTTGTTCTCGGCGGTTGCGGAAGCGCCGTAATTTCCGCAGCTTTTCCCGAATCGGGCATTGGCTTCACGGGCGTCTCGCTTGCGTTCGGCCTCACGGTGCTGACCGGAGCCTACGCACTCGGACCCATCTCGGGCGGTCACTTCAATCCGGCGGTATCGTTCGGCCTTTGGGCCGGCGGCCGCTTTCCCGCGTCCCGGCTCCTGCCTTACATCGTTTCGCAGCTGCTGGGGGCAGTCGTCGCTTCCGGCGTGCTCTACCTCATTGCGAGCGGAAAGGCTGGCTTCGATCTGCAAGCGGGCTTCGCCACGAACGGCTATGGCGAACACTCGCCAGGAAAGTACAGCCTCGGTTCCGCGCTGGTCTGCGAAGTGGTGATGACATTCATGTTTCTCATTGTCATCCTGGGTGCGACTCACGGCCGGGCACCGGGCGACTTCGCGGGGCTCGCGATCGGCCTGTGTCTTACGCTCATTCACCTCGTCAGCATCCCGGTGACGAACACGTCGGTGAACCCGGCTAGGAGCACTGGACCGGCCCTGTTCGTGGGCGGTTGGGCGCTCCAGCAGTTGTGGCTATTCTGGATTGCACCGATCGTCGGTGCGGGGCTTGCGGGCTGGCTGTCGCGCGCGGCGTCTCGAGGGAAGATTCGTCTGCCGCTTATTGGGGGATTGACCAACGAGTGAGGTACTGCATGTCCGGGAACGGAGCGAAGGGGTCCAAGAGGAAGTCGGCACGCGAGAAGATCGCGGGCGCTGCCAGGTCTACCGGCCGCATCGTGAAAGACGCCGCGGTATTCGCGGGCGACTTGAATCGCGATGGCAAAGTCGATCAGGAGGATGCAAGAATCGCGGGCGGAAAGGCTAAGAAGGTCGCATCAGCCACCGCGGCGGGGGCTGGGAAATTGGGTAAGAAGGTTCTGCAGCACGATATGGGCAAAGACGCTGCCGCTGGCGCCGCCATCGGTGCTGTTGTGGCAGCTCCGATTCCGATCGTCGGCCCTGTGGCAGGAGCGGCAGTTGGAGCGATCGCTGGAGTCGTCAAGAACGTCCGCTCCCGCAAGAAGTAAGCCCGATCCGCGCGGCTTCGAAGCGGGCGCCTAACGCCGCCGCTTCACGCTCTAAAACTCCAGGCGGTACAACCGCACCCACAGATCCGGTTCCGATCTTCCTTCCTTCTTGACGTTGAAACGGTCACCCCCATCGGGCGTTGTAAGCTTCGGTGGTGCGCCATAGAGACGGTCTTTCCACGAGCACCTGTCGGAATTCCTCCGTTGCCCAGATTTGTCCGGGCAGCACATAGGGCTCCACTCTGCTCGCGCACAAAATTGCGCTTCCACCCACGATGGTTGGGGGCTCAGCGCCGGTACTCGGTTGCAGCTGCACCTCTCCGTAGTGGAGGGCTATGCGCAGGCGAGGTTGGCCCGTGGCCTGGTACACGTCGTCCATGATGTGCCGAGCGGACTGCGCGAGAAACACCGGATCTTCGTGAACTATCAAAACGGAATCCCCTGCCCCAGTTTCCGCGACGACAGCTTTGCTGGCCCAATGCCTGACCGCTTGCTCCAGTGCTTGTCGCACCGGGACCTCGGCTCCGGCGTGCATCAGGCCGCCAAACCCGTGCACGTCACCCTTGAGCACACAGAAGGTGTGCGAGCTTGTCGCGCTCGCGACGCTTTCGACCTCGCGCCACGGGCGGGCGTACCCGACGATGTTGACGCGGTCTACGCGCTGCAAGTACCCGGGATTCACCCGCCCGATCACGTCCGTCAAGACGGGGTGGACCAGGTAATGCGTGGCCAGTGGCAGCGTCCCGACAGGCTCGAGAGTCGCCTCGCCTGGCCGCAGGAATCGCTGGCCCCACTCTCCGCGTATTCGGTCGTGATGAACATAGCCGAGCAGACCCACTCTGTAGAGCGCGCAGAAGACGTGCTTCTCCTCGCCCCCCGTGGCTATGCTGTGCTCTAGAAAGAGCCTTTCCACTTCCGCTCGGGTCAGCACGTTCCCAGGAAGGACTCGAAACAGCCGCTCAACCTCCAGCTCACCAATGAACGGGGCGATCTCGGCAAGGTATTCCTGGGCGATCTCGGAGGCGGCCTGGTGGATGACCTCCTTGAAGCGAAGGTCGCTTAGACGTTCATCGGGCGGGAGCGCGGATAGACGCTCGCCGATGGACATCAAATCGCGGGGTCGGAGGAGGGTGTGCCGGCAAATGTACTCGAAGACGTCTTCTCCTTCCCGGGTATACGTATCGCTAACCGCAGTCCGTCCGACGAAAGCCTCGAGGGGATCAGTGCGCAACCGATCGGGTTTCGCCATCATGTCGCTCTTCATCAGGCGGATATTGTTGATGAAGATCTCGCGCAGGCTCCGGGGCGAGTACGCAATATCGACCGCGCTGCCGCGATACTGCTGGGCCATGACGGTTGTCCTGGTGAGGCGTGCATAGGCTTCCTTGCGCACCGCGGCGAACACTTTGATGTGATGGTTGATCCGGCGGAGTTGGTACGCGACCTCCACCAAGCCGAGCTGTGCGAAGTGCCACACGTTCGGCGACAGCTCGCCGGTCACGCTCGGATGGCTCGTGAGACCTTCGACATGCTTGTTGAAGTACTCGTCGACGCCGTCGATGAAAATGGCGACCGGTGAGCTCACCGCGCGCAGGCGTGGCACCAGGTGGCCATCCGTGTCGGCGCCGCAGCGTTGGAGCTCGCTCGGCGTGAAATCAAGGAGGCGGACGAAGTGGTCGATGACGCTCTGGAGCTGCTCGTCGTCGATCAGGCTTCTGAGTCCGGGGCCAACTCTGACCTCACTCAGCGCGCCGACGTGCTTGAGAGTCGCAAGCGAGATTGCCGAGAGCCAGATCTTCGACCACGGAAGGGGAGACACCACGAAGAAGGCCAGGAGCTCCCGGCTAAAGATCTTATCGCCGATCGGTTTGTCGAGGAGGACTCCCGTCGGCAGGCAGGCCGCCCGCCCTTCACGCTGGTAAAGGATGCGCTTGGCCTTGAGAAGGAGGGTCTTGCCGAAGCCCTTGGTGCCGATGACGATGAACTTGTCGTCTCGATCCGAACGCAAGAAGCCCTCGATTTCGGGAGTGCGATGGAGGAGGGACTCGTTGAAATCCTCTGCAACGCGGATGTCATCCGCGTCAACAGTCCATGCGCGCATACAACCTCCCGCCGTGCGCTGAAAGAATCGTAAGCCCCTGTTCCTTGGCTGCACGCAGCATGCGCTAACTCCGATACTTTGCTGGGCAGGAGGAATCTAGACCGCCGCAGTTTGCGGGTCAAGAAAGCATGAATGCGTCACGATTTGCGGACGCGCAAGCAGGCCAGCTCGATGGCCGCTCATGGTCGGTCCGCGACCGTCAAGTCCGGCGGTCGAGACCCGCCTGGCGGGCTCGCAAGGTATGCCAATCGCCGACGGCTTCTTCCGCGCGCTAAACAGCGCTGACCGCGTAGCTTTGTCGTTGCGTGTACCAAAGATGACCGAAGAACGTCACAGTCAACGCGATCGGCGGCGGTAGGACTCTGCGACCACCCACGCTGCGGCTGTCAGTGCCCAGGAAAGGACGAACTCGCTCCATTGAAAGGGGTTGGGCCCCGCGGCCACGATCGGTACCCAGACCAGCAGCGTGAACAGCCCCATCTGTAGCGCCGAGAGTGCGGCTGCCAGCCGTGCATGCACATCAATGAGCACCGCGACGCCCGCTGCCATGTACGCGAAGCCCGTGAAAGACGCCCAGGCCACGTGCCATGGCAGCCACCCCGGAACCAGCGCGGCGGTCTCCTTGAGATATCTGAAATGGGCAACACCGAAAGGGATCAAGGCCAGACCGTAGAGCGTCCTTGCGATGCGCAGTCCCTTATCTCCCGTGGCGAAATCGAAGCGTCGCCTGTCCCAGTCCGAGGCGAACCACGCATACAGTACCCAAGCACCTGCGACGACCACCGCCGTCTCCCCGCCTCCTGACCACGTATCTTGCGCAAGGGGAGCGATGAAGATCTGAGGCGCTCTGAAAAACAGCAGCCAGATCAGGAAATAGGTGAGCAGCACGCGGGCGGCGACGGCGGCGGTACGCTGCCAGAGCAGGCCTGCGCCCGATGCCAGACAGACCAAGGCGGCAAGGTAGGCCAGCGTCTCGCGTGCCGGCACGTTCTTGGGGATCTGCTGCCCCATCGAGGCGAAATCGCCTTGGATCAGGCCCACGATTCCGACGGCGATCATGGTCGCCGCAAAGACAGCATGCCCCACGCTTGCGATGCGCATCGCAGTTGATCCCAGCATCTGCGCGGCGCGCGCCGCAGGTTGCGGACCCATACCCTGTAGGGGAAGAATTCCACGAAACGTCGACCGTCGTCCATACCCGTCAGTCCGCCGGCCGAGGTGCGGACACCGGCGTCCGCGTTCGCCGTCCGTACAATCGATCAACGCAACTCCGCGCGCGACGCGATGCGCCGATATTGGCTGTCATGCGAAACACCATCGATTTCAGCTCGTGGGAAGGCGTCGTGTCCACGCTGCTCGGACTCTTCGCGTAGCGCCCGCGACGAGCGCAGTGGCGGCGCCGGACGCAGCCGCGGTGGTGCCGGAGGCGCCGGAGGAGGGATGGGCGGAATCGGGCGAGTGGCTGGCAATGACCACGGCGCATCCGGCCACGATGCGCCCTAAGCCAGCGTCGCTGATTCGAGTTCCGTTTTAACCACTCGCGCTTGTCGCAAGAAGATCAGGACGGAATCACCGAACTCGTGCGTACGGTAGCTCGAGGCCTCCAGCGCCGCCGTGGCGCGAGCGAGCACATCGTCCTTTTGGAACGCACGCAGCACCTGATAGTGGCTCTCGTTGGGCTCGTGCGTCCCGGAAAGAAGCGCGTCGACCACACGCAGCCGGGTGCCCGCGCCGATACGTGTATCGGCCACGGCTTCTCCCGCATGACCTCCGGAATGCTCCAGCGCGCGAACGACCGTCGTTCCTATCGCGATGATGCGGCCGCCTTGCGCTCTTGCCCGACGAATCGCCGACGCGGTGCTCGCGGTGACGCGATACGGTTCGTCGAACGGCAGGCGTAGATCGAGCACCGGATCTCCGGTCGACGCGATGCCGGCCGCCAGCGTGACGGTGGCGAACTCGACGCCGCGAGCACGCAGAGTACGAAGCACGCTCCAGTCGAGCGCAAAGCCGGCCGACGGCGCCTCGAAGGCGACCGGCACGGCCGCTACCGGCGTCCACACGTCCCAAAGGGCGAGGGCGCGCGCCAGGTACGCATACTGGATCGGACGGCCATGTCGCGCAATGCCGGCCCACACGCCATCGACGGGACCGTCGAACTTCAGCACGACGAGCCGCTCGTGTCCTTGCATGTGCTCGACCTTCGCGACAAGCGGCCCGAGGGCAAGGCGATCGCCCTGCGCAAGCGGCGGCGGCGGCCGACGGTCCTCGGTGCGCGTGCGCCAGTCGCCAGCGCCAAACACGACGGCGGTGAACCTGACGTCGTCGTGCGCAAGGGACGAGCGACCCGCAAGGCGCACTTCGATCGGCACTGCGCTCGGCAGATGGATCCCGTGCAGGCTCGCGGGCAACGTGGCCGCATCGTTCGCAATGACCAGATCGCCCGGCTTCAGATGATCTGTCAGGCTCGACCGCAGGGCGTGCGCGAGCGAGCCATCTTCACTGACGACGAGCAAGCGCGCATCGGCACGTCGCGGTGACGGCAGTGGCAGCGGCGATCATGCATGCTCCTTGGCCAGGGCCGCCAAAATGGCGTCGCTGAGCTCGCGCGCCGCAGCCTCGGGTCGCTTGAGCTGTGCGGGATCGGCGTCGGGCACAGCTTGCGCGTGCAGCGGCGTGTCCATGTCGCCCGGGTCCAGCGACAGGAAGCGCACGCCGTCGGCCGCGAGCTCCTCGCCCCAGATGCGCACTCATGTGACGCAATGCGGCCTTCGACGCGCCGTACGCGCCCCACTGCGCATAGGCGTTGATCGCCGCGTCGCTCGATACGTTGAGCACGACCGCGCCGCGACCCTCCCGAGCGGAGGCGGTCAGCGCACCCAGCAGCGCCTTGGTAAGGCGGAACGGTCCCAAGACGTTGGTCTCGAGCGCCACCGCGAAGTCTTCGCACTCGGTGTCGGCGAGAAGGGCAAGCGGTGTCGGTCCCAGGCTCGACGCGTTGTTGACGAGCACGTCGAGTCCGCCGAGCGCGGCGGTAATCTGCAGGGCGATGGGGTGGATGTCGTCCTTGCGTGCGACGTCGCCCACGATGCCGTGGGTGCCCGGGAGCTCGCGTGCAACCCGGTCAACGTGCTCACGGGTGCGCGCGACGAAGGCGATGCGGGCGCCGCGTCGACGGAACTCACGGACGAGCGCGAGGCCGAGGCCCGACGTGCCGCCTGTAATGGCCACTCTCAATGGATTCGTCATGGGCGCAGGCTACAAGTTAAAGTAAGCTTGAAGTCAAGCCCCCGGCTGCGCTAGACTGTCTTCCCATGGATAACCTGCTGACGATTCAGGAGATTGCCCGGAGGAGCGGCGTTGCCGCGTCGGCGCTGCGCTTCTACGAGGCGCGCGGGCTGATCCGGTCCGTGCGTTCGGGCGCCGGCCACCGGCGCTTCCCGCGCGCCGTGCTGCGCCGCATCGCGTTCATCGTGTTCGCTCAGCGCGTGGGCCTGTCTCTGGACGAGATTGCGGCAGAGCTCGCCAAGCTGCCGGCGCAGCGGACGCCCACGGGCCGGGATTGGGCACGGCTGTCGAGCGCGTGGACTTCGCGCATCGACGAACGCATCGCCGAGTTGCAGCGTCTCAAAGCCGGGCTCACCGAGTGCATCGGCTGCGGGTGCCTCTCACTCGATCGCTGCCAGTTCGCCAATCCTGCCGACCGCGCGTCGCGGAACGGCCCCGGGCCGCGATACTGGATCGGCGATCGGATTCCCAGGGGCTGAGTATCGAATGGAGGTCTTGGTCATGTCACGAAAAGCACGGATGATCGGTTTCAATCACGTCGCGCTCGAGGTGGGCGACATCGAAGCGGCATTGGCGTTCTACGGTCGCTTGTTCAGCTTCGAGCTTCGGGGCAAGAGCGAAGACATGGCATTCATCGACCTCGGGGACCAGTTCATCGCCCTGCAGAAGGGCCGCAACCAGGCCGCCGACGACGGGCGCCACTTCGGGCTCGTGGTCGACGACAAGGAAGTCGCTCGCAAAGCGCTGGCCGAAGCCGGCGTCGAGATGCTTCCCGGACCCTTTCTGGACTTTCGCGATCCCTGGGGGAATCGAATCGAGATCGTCGGTTACGAGAACATTCAGTTCACGAAGGCGGCGGACGTCCTGCGCGGCATGGGGCTCCAACACCTGTCGAAAAACGAGAATGCCCAGAAGGAGCTCCGGGAGAAAGGGATGGCGCCAGGCTAGACGGCAGGCCGCCAAGAATTTGACGAGCGATGTCGATTTGCGCTCTGGCCGTTCGACTAGCTTGAGAGGCCGGCCTCGAGGCTCGAGTCGTCCCTCTCAAATTATCAAGGAGAAATCCCTATGCGATTCATGATGATGGTCAAGGCCGACAAGAACTACGAAGCGGGCATGCCGCCCAATCCGGAGCTGCTGGCGGCGATGGGCAAGCTCACTGACGACATGACCAAGGCCGGCGTGCTCCTGCAAACGGGAGGGCTCCTGCCGAGCTCGAAGGGCGCCCGGATTCGTGTGTCGCGCGGAGCCGTAAGTGTGACCGACGGGCCGTTTCCCGAGACGAAGGAGCTGATCGGCGGGTATGCGATCGTGGAGGCGGCGTCACGCGACGAGGCCATCAAGCTCGGCCGGCGCTTCATGGAGCTGCACGCGACGATCATCGGCTCCTCGTACGAGGGTGAATGCGAAATACGGCAGCTTTTCGATGGCTCGGGTTGCGGCGCGGACGAGGAGCAGCGAGCCGCGTGACCCGCCCGAAAATTCATGGAAAGGATGGATCATGAGCTATGTCGATGGGTTCGTGGCGGCGGTACCGACCGCCAATCGTGATGTCTACAAAAAGCATGCTGCAATCGCTGCGACGGTGTTCAAGGAATATGGTGCGCTGCACGTGGTCGAGTGCTGGGGCGACGACGTTCCCGAAGGCAAGTTGACGTCGTTTCCGATGGCGGTCAAGCGCAAGGAGGACGAGACCGTCGTGTTCTCGTGGATCACCTGGCCGTCGCGCCAGATGCGCGACGACGGGATGAAGAAGTCGATGGCGGATGCGCGGCTGCAGCCCGACCGGAACCCGATGCCGTTCGACGGCAAGCGCCTGATCTACGGCGGGTTCGAGGTGCTGGTCGAGGCGTGATCGGATTGCATCTCTCGGGGTCGCGCGGCGACGCCTGCCTCGCGGTCCCAATGGTGCCCCTTCGCGCCGTCCTACAGGAAAATCAGGCTCGCCTGACTGTCCGCCTTTAGCCGCAAGGCAAGAATGGTCTTCGCGGCCCGGGGGAACCGTGCCGCCGGGACGGGGGCGGGTAAACGCGCGTCAGTAGGCTCCGCACGCGAGACCTCCAGCGGGCTTGTCGACCCTCGACAAGTACTGCGGGTGGTCGTGCGCTCACGCATGCGCGCTCGAGCAGGAGTGACCGATGAAGACAGTGGGCTCCACGGCCGAAGCGCGCCAGCGCTCCTCGCGCAAGCGCATCTCCAGCAATGGTTCGGGTGAGAAGACGTCCGACGCGCTCGACCGCGAGGTTCTTCTTTCAGCCCTGCAGGCCGTGGCGGACGGCGATTTCTCCGTTCGTCTCCCGGGCCACTGGACCGGGCTCGAAGGGAAAATCGCAGATCGGTTCAACGACATCGTCGCCTCGAACCAGCAGATGGCGCGGGAGCTCTCGCGCGTCGGCGAAGTCGTCGGCAAGCGCGGCAAGACGCTCCAGCGAGTCCGGTTCGCCCGCAGCAGCGCAGCATGGGGCGAGATGCAGATCTCGCTCAACACGCTGATCGACGACCTGGTTCGTCCCACGACGGATGTCACGCGCGCGGTCACGGCCGTCGCGCAGGGCAACCTGCTCGAAACCGTGCGCCTCGACGTCGAGGGACGTCCACTCGAGGGCGAGTTCCTGCGCTCCGCGACGATCGTCAACACGATGATCAAGCAGCTCTCCGTGTTTGCTTCGGAAGTGACGCGGGTGGCGCGCGAGGTCGGCACCGACGGCAAGCTCGGGGGCCAGGCTCAGGTGCCGGAAGTGAGCGGTGTCTGGAAGGACCTGACCGAGAGCGTCAACCTGATGGCGAGCAACCTGACGGCCCAGGTGCGCAACATCTCCGACGTCACCGTCGCCGTCGCGAGTGGCGATTTGTCGCGCAAGATCACGGTCGACGTGCGCGGCGAGATCCTGCAGCTCAAGGAGGCTATCAACACGATGGTCGACCAGCTGCGCTCGTTCGCGTCCGAAGTGACGCGCGTTGCGCGCGAGGTCGGAACCGAGGGACGTCTCGGCGGGCAGGCGGTGGTGCCCGGGGTCGCGGGCACCTGGAAGGACCTGACCGACAACGTGAACCTGCTCGCGGCGAACTTGACTACGCAGGTCCGCAACATCGCCGAGGTGACGACCGCCGTCGCGCGCGGCGACCTGTCGCGCAAGATCACCGTCGATGTGTCAGGCGAAGTGCTCGAGCTCAAGAACACGATCAACACGATGGTCGACCAGTTGAACGCGTTCGCGTCGGAAGTGACGCGGGTGGCGCGCGAGGTGGGGACCGAAGGCAAGCTCGGCGGCCAGGCGCAGGTGCCCGGCGTGGGCGGCACCTGGAAGGACCTGACCGACAACGTCAACTTCATGGCGAGCAACCTGACCGGCCAGGTGCGCAACATCGCCGAAGTGGCGACCGCCATCGCCAATGGCGACCTGTCGAAGAAGATCACGGTCAACGTGAGCGGCGAGATTCTGCAGCTCAAGGAAACGCTCAACACGATGGTCGAGCAGCTCCGTGCCTTCGCCTCCGAGGTGATCCGCGTCGCACGCGAAGTCGGCACCGAAGGTCGGCTCGGTGGCCAGGCGCAGGTGCCCGGCGTCGGCGGGACCTGGAAGGACCTGACCGACAACGTGAACCTGCTCGCGGCGAACTTGACCACGCAGGTCCGCAACATTGCCGAGGTGACTACGGCGGTGGCGCGCGGCGACCTGTCGCGCAAGATCACCGTCGACGCGTCGGGTGAGATTCTCGAGCTCAAGAACACGATCAACACGATGGTCGATCAGTTGAACGCGTTCGCGTCGGAGGTGACGCGGGTCGCGCGCGAGGTCGGGACCGAGGGCAAGCTTGGCGGCCAGGCCCAGGTGTTCGGCGTGGCCGGCACGTGGAAAGACCTGACCGACAGCGTCAACTCGATGGCGAGCAACCTGACGACGCAGGTTCGCAACATCGCCGAAGTCGCGACTGCCGTTGCGCGCGGCGACCTCTCCCGCAAGATCGAGGTCGACGTCAAGGGCGAGATCCTGGCGCTCAAGAACACGCTCAACACGATGGTCGACCAGCTCAACGCCTTCGCTGGAGAGGTGACGCGGGTGGCGCGCGAGGTGGGCACCGCCGGACGCCTCGGCGGTCAGGCGGTCGTGCCGGGCGTCGCCGGCACGTGGAAGGATCTGACGGACAACGTGAACATGCTGGCGGCGAACCTGACGACGCAGGTTCGCAACATCGCGGACGTGACGACGGCCATCGCGAACGGCGACCTCTCGAAGAAGATCGCGGTCGATGTGAGCGGCGAGGTGCTCGAGCTCAAGGACACGATCAACACGATGGTCGACCAGCTGAACGCGTTCGCCGTCGGAGGTGACGCGCGTCGCGCGCGAGGTGGGCACCGAAGGCAAGCTCGGCGGGCAGGCGCAGGTGCCGGGCGTGGCGGGCACGTGGAAGGGACTGACCGACAGCGTCAACTCGATGGCGGGCAACCTGACGGCACAGGTTCGCAACATTGCCGAGGTGACGACGGCCGTCGCGCGCGGCGACCTGTCGCGCAAGATCACCGTCGACGTCAAGGGCGAGATCCTCGAGCTCAAGAACACGATCAACACGATGGTCGACCAGTTGAACGCGTTCGCGTCGGAAGTCACGCGTGTGGCACGTGAGGTCGGGACCGAAGGCAAGCTCGGCGGCCAGGCGCAGGTGCCCGGCGTGGGCGGCACGTGGAAGGACCTCACCGACAACGTCAACTTCATGGCGAGCAACCTGACGGCGCAGGTCCGCGGGATTGCCGAGGTGGCATCGGCCATTGCGGGGGGCGACCTGTCGCGCAAGATCACCGTCGACGTGCGCGGCGAGATCCTGCTCGTCAAGGAGACCATGAACACGATGGTCGAGCAGCTCCGTGCCTTCGCCTCCGAGGTGATCCGAGTCGCGCGCGAGGTGGGCACTGAAGGCAAGCTCGGCGGACAGGCCGTCGTGCCGGGCGTCGCGGGCACCTGGAAGGACCTGACCGACAACGTGAACCTGCTCGCGGCGAACTTGACTACGCAGGTCCGCAACATCGCCGAGGTGACGACCGCCGTCGCGCGCGGCGACCTGTCGCGCAAGATCACCGTCGACGTGTCCGGCGAGATTCTCGAGCTCAAGAACACGATCAACACGATGGTCGACCAGTTGAACGCGTTCGCGTCGGAAGTGACGCGGGTGGCGCGCGAGGTGGGGA
This sequence comes from uncultured beta proteobacterium, assembly GCA_963773195.1. GTDB lineage: Bacteria > Pseudomonadota > Gammaproteobacteria > Burkholderiales > Casimicrobiaceae > CAIWHR01. Next base: position 108,773 of record CAVZAE010000004.1, on the reverse strand, counting down.
CCGAAGGCAAGCTCGGCGGCCAGGCGCAGGTGCCCGGCGTGGGCGGCACCTGGAAGGATCTGACCGACACCGTGAACGTGATGGCGGCGAACCTGACCGAACAGGTGCGCGGCATCGTCAAGGTGGTGACCGCCGTGGCCGACGGCGACCTCACGCAGAACCTTACGGTGCAGTCGAAGGGCGAGGTGGCGGCGCTCGCGGACACGATCAACGACATGACGAAAACGCTCGACATCTTCGCCGACCAGGTGAGCTCCGTCGCGCGCGAGGTGGGCGTCGAAGGCCGGCTCGGCGGTCAGGCGAACGTACCGGGGGCCGCCGGCACGTGGAAGGGCCTGACCGGCAACGTGAATCTGCTGGCGGCGAACCTCACCAACCAGGTGCGGGCGATCGCCGAGGTCGCCACAGCGGTGACGAAGGGCGACCTCACCCGGTCGATCCAGGTGGAGGCGCGCGGCGAGGTCGCCGATCTCAAGGACAACATCAACACGATGATCGACAACCTGCGGTTGACGACCGACCGCAACAACGAGCAGGACTGGCTCAAGACGAACCTCGCCCGGTTCACCGGCATGCTGCAGGGACAGCGCGACCTGGCCACCGTAGGGCGGATGCTGCTGTCGGAACTCGCGCCACTCGTCAACGCGCATCAAGGGCTCATCTACCAGATGGTCGACGAAGGCGGCGTCCATCTGCGCTTGCTCGCTGCGTACGCAAACGCGCCAAGCGCGACACCGACCGCGCAGATCGCGCTCGGCGAGGGCTTCATCGGCCAGTGCGCGTTCGACAAGCGCCGGATCGTGCTGACCAAAGTCCCCGAGGATACCGTCCCCGTGGGCCCCGTCTTCTTCAACGCGCTGCCGCGCAGCGTCGCCGTATTCCCGGTGACCTTCGAAGGGCAGATCAAGGCGGTGCTCGCGCTCGCGTCACTGAACGAGCTCGATCCGTCGCATCTCGCGTTCCTCGAGCAGCTGACGGCGAACCTCGGTATCGTGCTCAACAGCATCGAGGTCACGATGCAAACCGAGGCGCTGCTCAAGCAGTCGCAGAAGCTCGCGGCGGAGCTCCAGGCGCAGCAAGCGGAGTTGCAGCAGACGAACGACCAGCTGGGCCAGAAGGCGCAACAGCTCGCCGAGCAGAACGCCGAGGTCGAGCGCAAGAACCGCGAGATCGAGCAGGCGCGGCGCGCGCTCGAGGAGAAGGCGACCGAGCTCGCGCTCACCTCGAAGTACAAGTCCGAGTTCCTCGCCAACATGTCGCACGAGCTGCGGACCCCGCTCAACAGCATCCTGATCCTGGCGCAGCAGCTGGGCGACAACCACGAGGGCAACCTGACGCCGAAACAGGTCGAGTTTGCACGCACCGTGCACGGCGCCGGCAGCGACCTGCTCAACCTCATCACCGACATCCTCGATCTGTCCAAGATCGAGTCGGGCACGGTCACGGTCGACGCCGCGGAGCTCCCGTTCTCCGACCTCGTAGCATCGGTGAGCCGCGCCTTCCATCTGGAAGCGGAACGCCGCAAGCTGCAGTTCGAGGTTCGGCTGGGGCCGACTCTGCCGAAGCACATCGTGACCGATTCGAAGCGGCTCCAGCAAGTGCTCAAGAACCTGCTTTCCAACGCGTTCAAATTCACTGCGTATGGATCGGTGCAGCTCGAGGTCGACGTCGCGGCCGGAGGCTGGAGCAGAGACCATCCGATCCTCGGTGCGGCCGACCCGGTGGTGTCGTTCCGGGTGAGCGACACGGGTATCGGCATCCCCGCCGAAAAGCAGAAGCTCATCTTCGAGGCGTTTCAGCAGGCGGACGCCGGCACCAGCCGCAAATACGGCGGAACCGGGCTCGGGCTCGCCATCAGCCGCGAGCTTGCGAGCCTTCTCGGCGGCGAGATCGCGCTGCAGAGTGCGCCGGACAGGGGGAGCTCGTTCACGCTGTACCTGCCGCTTCGCTATGTGGGTCCGCTCGACCGGGATTCGGGCAGGGCTTCCGATCTCCATCGGGGGCGCGCGGCTTCGTTTCCCGCGGTCCGCAGTGCGCCTCCGCCGCCCGTCGCGGTTCCCGACGATCGCGAGAGTGTCCTGCCCGGTGAACCCGTGATGCTGATCGTCGAGGACGACGCGAGCTATGCGCAGATCGTCGCCGACCTCGCCCGAGGCGAGGGCTTCAAGGTCCTGATCGCCGCGCGCGGCGCGGACGCCATCGACCTCGTGCGACGCTACCAGCCCACGGCCGTATCGCTCGACGTGTTCCTGCCGGATATGCTCGGATGGACAGTGCTGAGCCAGCTCAAGCGCGATCCCGCAACCCGCCATATCCCGGTGCAAATCGTCACGCTGGACGATGATCGGCAGCACGGCCTCGCGCGGGGCGCCTTCGCCTTCGTCACCAAGTCGGCGACGACCGAGGGCCTGAGCTCCGCGCTTGCGAAGATCAGATCCTTCGCGACGCCGCGCCGGAAGAAGCTGCTGGTCGTGGACGACAACGAGGTCGAGCTCGCGAGCATCACCGAGCTGCTGGCGCACGACGACGTCGACATCACGACCGCCGGGACCGGGACGGCGGCTTTGATTGCACTCAACGAGCAGCCCTACGACTGCGCGGTCGTCGATCTCAAGCTGCCCGATATCTCCGGCTTCGAAATCCTGGAGAAGATCCGCGACAACGCCGGCCTCAGGGACCTCCCGGTCGTCGTCTTCACCGGCAAGGAGCTTTCGCCCGACGAGGACGCGCGTCTCAAGGCGCTGGCGCGAAGCGTGGTGCGTCAAGGGCGTCGAGTCGCCCGATCGTCTGCTCGACGAGACCGCGCTGTTCCTGCACCGCGTGACGGCCGACCTGCCGGCCGAGAAGCAGCGAATGCTCGACCGCTTGCACAGCTCGGACGAAGACTTGATCGGCAAGCAGGTCCTGGTGATAGACGACGACGTCCGCAACATCTTCGCGTTGAGCAGCGTCCTCGAGCGTCGCGGGATGAGGGTGCTGAGTGCGCAGACCGGTCGTGAGGCGATCGCGCTGCTCGACGCGAGACCGGACGTCGTGCTGATGGACATCATGATGCCGGAGATGGACGGTTACGAGACGATGCGCGAGATTCGCCAGCAGCCGGCCTTTCAACGGCTGCCGATCATCGCGCTGACGGCCAAGGCGATGAAGGGAGATCGCGAGAAATGCCTGGAGGCGGGTGCGACCGACTACTTGGCCAAGCCCGTGAACACCGAGCAGCTGCTCTCGGCGCTGCGGATGTGGCTGCATCGCTAGCCGCGCGATGTCCAACGCGAAGGCCGTGGATCCCGTCAACATCCTGATGGTCGACGACCATCCGGGGAAGCTGCTGTCGTACGAGGCGATGCTCTCGGAGCTGGGCGAGAACCTGATCAAGGCGGGTACCGCGCGCGAGGCACTGAGGATCCTGCTGCGCGACGACATCGCGGTCATCCTGATGGACGTCGACATGCCCGAGGTCGACGGCTTCGAGCTGGCGACGATGATCCGGCAGCATCCGCGGTGCCAGCGCACCGCGATCATCTTCGTCTCCGCGATCCACATGTCGGATCTCGACAAGTTGCGGGGCTATCAGACGGGCGCTGTCGACTACGTTTCCGTGCCCGTCATTCCCGAGGTGCTGCGGGCGAAGATCCGCGTCTTCGCCGACCTCCACCGGAAGACGGCCGAGCTCAAGCGGCTCAACGAGGACCTCGATGCGCGCGTACGGTCTCGCACCCAGGAGCTCGAGGTCTCGCTCGCGCTGCTCAAGGAGAGCGAAGCGATGTTCCGGCGGCAGAGCGAGGTCTTGGCCGAGACCGATCGCCGGAGGACCGAGTTTCTCGCCATGCTCGCGCACGAGCTGCGCAATCCGCTCGCGCCGATCCGCAATGCGATGGAGGTCATGCGTCGGGACGGCGAACTGCCGACGTCGCTGCAGGGCGTTCGCGATATGGTCGACCGGCAGGTGTCGCACCTCGTGTGCCTCGTGGACGACTTGGTCGACGCGAGCAGGATCTCGCGCGGCAAGCTCGTGCTGACCCGGAAACCCGTCGAGCTTACGGGCCTGATCAACGAGGCCATCGACTCGGCGCAGTTGCCATTGCACGGAGATCGATATCGATTCGACGTGCGGCTGCCGCCGGATGCCGTCTACGTCGAGGGCGATGCGGTCCGGCTGACGCAGGTGATGCTGAATCTCGTCAACAATGCGATGAAGTTCACCCCGCACGGCGGGACGATATCCGTGTCAGTCGAGCCCACGGGGTCGCAAGTAGAGATACGCGTGAGGGACACGGGTCGCGGCATCGCCGCTCAAGAGCTTGCGCACCTGTTCGAGATGTTCTACCAGGGTGACGCGGGCGCAGGCGAGCGGTCGGGGCTCGGCCTTGGACTCACCCTCGTCAAGAGCCTGGTCGAAATGCACGGCGGCACGGTCGCCGCGCACAGCGCCGGCGCAGGCCAAGGCAGCGAGTTCGTCGTCGTCCTGCCGACCACGGTCGCGCCGGAACAGCGCGAGCGGTCCGGTCCGACGGCTGCGACGTCGAAAGCAGCCGCGGCCCGGCGAGTGCTGATCGTCGATGACAATCGGGACGCCGTGGATTCGCTGGCCCAGTTGCTGCGCATGGTCGGCCACGACGTCGAGACGGCCTACGATGCAGGCACGGCCATCCACGCGACCACAACCTTCCAGCCGCACATCGTGCTGCTCGATATCGGGATGCCGCAGGTCGACGGCTACACGGCCGCGCGGACGATCCGCAGCCAGCCCGGCGGCAGCGAAATCTTTCTCGTCGCAATGACGGGATGGGGTCAGGCCGAGGACAAGCGACGCGCGATGGAAGCTGGATTCGATCTGCATCTCGTCAAGCCGGCCTCGCTCGAGACACTGCTCGACACGTTTGCGCGCGCGAAGAATGGTGCCTGCGCACCGACGAGCGCCAGGCAATGATCCGATGAGCGCGGCCGGGCTATAATCGCCTGACGTCCTGCGCGCCGCTGCCGCGAGCGGGAGCTTCGGAGGGAAACGTCATGTCCACTCCACGTTTGCGGGCCGGCCCGGTGCTGGTCGCGGCCCTCGCCTCCCTCGGAGCCGCTGCCGCGTTCGGGGGCGAAATCCGCGTTGCGTGCTACTCGGACGGCAACGAATGCGAGGTGACGCAGGAACTCGCGAAGCGTTTCGAGACGCAGAACCCCGACGTCAAGGTCGTCGTCGACAAGGTGCCGTACAAGGCGATCCTCGAGCACTGCCCGTGCAACTTGCCGCAGGCGAAGGGCCCGACATCGCCCGCGTCACCGACCTCGGTGGCCTGTCCCGCTACTACCTCGACATCACGCCGTACGTGAAGGACCCGAAGGCGTGGGAGGCGAACTTCGGGCAGACCGCTCAAGTGGCTGCGCCCGTCGCCGACCGACAAGGGTATCTACGGGCTGATGACGCAGCTGACGGTCACCGGCCCGTTCGTCAACAAGACACTTGTTCGAGCAGGCGAACGTGCCGCTCCCCGGTCCGAAAGCGACGTGGGACGAATGGGCGGCGGCGACGCGGCAGGTCGCGAAGGCGACACAGGTGCCCTACGCGATGGCCTTCGACCGCAGCGGCCATCGCTTCGCCGGCACCGGCGATCAGCCAGGGTGCGAAGCTCTTCGACGCCAAGGGCAACCTCGTCCTCGACGACGGCTACAAGGCGATGGCGAAGAAGTTCTACGACTGGAATCGCGACGGCACGATGCCGAAGGAAGTCTGGGGCGGCGTCGGTGGCTCGACCTACCGCGATGCGTTCGAGGAGTTCGCCAACGGCCGCGTCGTGCTGTACCTGTCGGGAAGCTGGCAAATCGGGCGCATGGAGAAGCAGATCGGCAAGAACTTCGACTGGATCGTCGTTCCGAATCCGTGCGGCCCGGGCGGCGTGTACGGGCATGCCCGGCGGCGCCGCGTTCGTGGCCTTGAAGAGGACCAAGAATCCGAAGGACGTCGGCCGGTTCCTCGACTTCCTCGCGGGCGATGCGATCTACGCCGAGTACATGGCGAAGACCGACAACATCCCGGCGAATGCCGCGGTCGCGAAGAAGGGCGTCGAATACAACGTTTCGCCGCCCGCCAAGGCCGCGCTCGGGGTGTTCGTCGCGCAGGTCGGCACGCCTTTCGCCGATCGCGTACGAGATTCAGGGCTACAAGTACAACCGCGCGCTGTTCAATCCGACCGCCGCTCGCCTCGGACAGGCGATTGCCGGCGAGATGAGCCTCGACGACGCGCTCAAGCGGATCGGCGCCGACATCGACGAGCAGGTGAAGGCCGCGGCGAAGTAGGCCGCCCGCGCAATGTCGCGAAGCCACCGGCGTCGGCCATAGGGCGCGGCGATGGCGTTGCTGCTCGAGCGGCTGCATTCCCTTCCCGGAGCGCTGTTGCGCGTCGCTCTCGGGGCCTTCGAGGTCCCGATGCGCGGGTTGCAGCGCCTGCTCGGCGTACCGCGGATCGGCTGGGTGTTCGTCGCCCCCAATCTTCTCATCCTCGGGCTCTTCACGTTCCTGCCGATCGCGATCGACTTCCACTACGCGTTCACCGGCGGCGCGGAGCTCCTTCCGCGTGATCGGCCCTTCGCCGGGCTCGATAACCTCGCCACTCTGTTCGATTGCACGAATCACTTCGATCCGTCGACCTGTCGCAAGGATCTGTTCTGGCGCGCGCTCTACAACACCGCCTGGTTCGCCTTCCTGCAAGTCGCGCTCATGGTGTTGTTCAGCCTGATCACGGCGCTGGTGCTGAACCGGAAAATCCTCGGTCGGGGCTTCTTCCGCGGCGTGTTCTTCTATCCGGTCCTGCTGTCGCCGGTCGTCGTCGCGCTGATCTGGAAATGGGTGCTGCAGCGCGAGGGCGTCCTCAACGCCATCCTCGTAGCGGGGGGAGGATCCGGCGTCGAGTGGCTCAACCAGGCGTCGTGGGCGTTCTTCTGGAGCGTCTTCGTCAGCATCTGGGCGCACATGGGCTTCTACACCCTGATCCTGCTCGCGGGGCTGCAGGCGATACCGGCCGACCTGTACGAGGCCGCTGCGATGGACCATGCGTCGCCGTGGCGGCGCTTCATGCGCATCACCTTGCCGCTCCTGATGCCGAACCTGCTTGTCGTGATCATCCTGGCGCTGATTCGCGCGGTGCAGGTATTCGACGAGATCTTCGTGCTCACGGGCGGTGGGCCAGGCTCGGCGACGTTGTTCATCGTCCAGTTCATCTACCAGACGGCGTTCGCCGAGTCGATCCGCCTCTACGGGATCGCCGCGGCTGCGTCGCTTGTGCTCGCCGTGGCGCTGCTCGTGCTGACGCTGATCCAGCTGCGGATCTCACGCCGGTCGGTGGAGGGCGGCGCCGGAGGCCGTGATGCGTAGCCTTGGGGCGTTTCTCACCGCGACGCGCGGCCGCTCGCGCCCGGATTGGACCGACTGGGTCTCGTACGGCTATCTGCTGGTGGGCGTCGTCCTCATGTTCGGCCCGGTCGTCTGGCTCGTCCTCTCGTCATTCAAGACGGCCGCTGCGCTCAACGAGTTTCCGCCGCGTCTCTTGCCGTACGGCCAGTCCAGCGTGACCGTCGCCGGCAAGCCCGATCCGCTCCCGCTCTACCGCGTGCAGCTTCCCGACGGCTCGACGCGCGAGCTGGCCGAGCTCAGGCGGATCGGCATCCAGGCCACGATGGTCGATCCGTTGCATCCGGACGACGAGGTCAAGGTCAACATTCGCGATCGCAGTCCCGTTCGAGAATTCCACCTCGCGACCGAGAACTATACCGAGATCTTCGGCAAGTTCGACTTCGGCCGCTTCCTCTGGAACAGCGTGTTCATCACCGTGGTCGCGACGGCGATCACGCTGCTCTTCAACGCGATGGCCGCCTTCGCGCTCTCGAAGTACCGCTTCCGGGGACGGAAGACCGCATTCCTGCTGATCCTGGCGACGCTGATGATTCCGCCGACGATCGTCCTCGTGCCGAACTTCCTCGTCGCTTCGTCGCTCGGTCTGCTCAACAGCCCGTGGGGCGTCATCTGGCCTGCCGTCGCCACTCCGACCGGGGTTTTCCTGCTGCGCCAGTACATGCTGACGCTGCCCGACGAGCTGATCGACGCCGCGCGGATGGATCACGCCAGCGAGTGGCGCATCTTCTGCCGCATCGTCCTGCCGCTGTCGGCGCCCGCGCTTGCCGTCCTGGCGATCTTCTCCGTGATGTGGCGGTGGAACGACTTCCTGTGGCCATTGGTCGTCCTGTCGAAGACGGAGAACTTCACGTTGCAGCTGGCGCTCAACGCGTTCCAGGGCGAGTTGACGACGCAATGGCACTATCTGCTGGCGATGACGGTGCTGACGCTCCTTCCGGTGACCCTCGTGTTCGCGTTCCTGCAGAAGTACATCACGACCGGGATCGCATCGGCGGGTGTCAAGTGAGCCCGGCCTTGCGCGAAAGGCGATGACCATGGCCGAGCTCCGCATGCGCAATGTGATCAAGCGGTACGGACCGACCACCGTGATCCACGGTGTCGACCTCGACGTCGACGACGGCGAATTCGTCGTGTTCGTCGGGCCCTCGGGGTGCGGCAAGTCGACGCTGCTCCGCATGATTTCCGGGCTCGAAGACGTCAGCGATGGCGACGTCGTGATCGGAGGCCGGCGCGTGAACGACGTCTCGGCGGCCGAGCGCGGGCTCGCGATGGTGTTCCAGTCGTACGCGCTGTATCCGCATATGACCGTGTACCAGAACATGGCGTTCGGCCTCGAGAACATCGGCACCGCGCGCGCAGAGATCGAGGCGAAGGTGCGGGGCGCGGCGAAGCTCTTGCAGCTCGATCCTTTGCTCGAGCGCCGGCCGACGCAGCTGTCGGGGGGGCAGCGGCAGCGGGTGGCGATCGGACGGGCGATCGTGCGCGAGCCCTCGATCTTCCTGTTCGACGAGCCCCTGTCGAACCTCGACGCGGAGCTGCGCGTGCAGATGCGTATCGAGATCACGGCGCTGCACCGGCGCCTCGGGACCACGATGATCTATGTCACGCACGATCAGGTCGAAGCCATGACGATGGCCGACAAGATCGTGGTGCTCCGCGGTGGCCGTATCGAGCAGATTGGCGCGCCGCTCGATCTTTACAACGCGCCCGCGAACCGCTTCGTCGCGGGTTTCATCGGCTCGCCGCGAATGAACTTCCTCCCTGGTCGCATCGTGCACGCCGGAGCGACCGAGGTCCGCGTCGCTCTCGGTGAGGCGGCCGGAGTCGAAGCCGTGCTGCCGTTCCGCGGCGACGGCGTCGCGGCAGGTGAAGCCGTCAGTGTCGGAATCCGTCCGGAGCACGTCTTGCTGGATGTGGAACGCGCCGACGTGGTGTTCGACGCCAAGGTCGACCAGCTCGAGCAGCTGGGCGCCGCAAGCCTCCTGTATTGCTCGCTGCCAATGGGAGGATCGCTTACGGTCCAGGCGCCCGGTCAGATACGCCATCGCGCGGGCGGGACCGTGCGCGTCGCGCTCCCGGCGGCCGATGCTCACGTCTTCAGGCAGACGACCGGCGAGCCCGCATTGCCGCGAATCGGCGCCAAGGCCGGGCCCCCGAGCTGATCCCGTGGAATCGCTGGGAGCAGCCGCATTCGCTGCGCGCCACGAGGACGGCGCGAGCTTCGCGTTCGCATCGGGGTGGCAATGCCGGCTGTACCTGCTCGAGGACGACCTGGCCCGGGTCATGTTCACGCCTCCCGGTGGATTGCGCGAGGCCAGGACCTGGGCGATCACCGCGGGAGGCGACGACGTACCATGGCAGGGACGCGACCGCCTGGACGTCGGCGGCTTCGCGCGACCGGCCTTCTCGATCGAGTCGAGTGACCACGAGGTCGCTTTGACGACGTCGGTGCTGCGTGTCGTTGCGCGCCTGCGGCCCTTCAGCCTTGCGTGGGCACTTGTCGACGGGACGCCCATCGCAGCCGATCGATCGACGCAGCCGTATCAATGGAGCCGGACGAGCGGGACTGTCCGGCACTACATGGCGCGCGCGCTGGGCGATCGCTACTTCGGGCTGGGCGACAAGACCGGGCCGCTGGACAAGCACGGTCGGCGCTTTCGCACGCTGGCACTCGACGCATTGGGCTACGACGCGCGAACGAGTGATCCTCTGTACAAGCATTGGCCGTACTTGATCGTCCGCGAAGCCGGTGCGATCGGCTACGGGCTCTTCTACGACACGCTCGCGACCGCCACCTTCGATCTCGGCTCCGAGCACGACAACTATCACGGCTTCTACCGCTACTGCGAGATCGAAGACGGCGATCTCGACTACTACCTCTTCGTCGGTCCGGGACTCCCCGACGTCGTTCGCAAATTCGCCGCGTTGACGGGCACGATGGCCTTCGGGCCGCGGTGGAGCCTGGGCTATGCCAACACCGCGATGAGCCTGACCGACGCGCCCGACGCCCAGGCGAGGCTGTCGCGCTTCATCGATACCGCGGGTCGGCACGATGTGCCGATCAGTGCCTTTCACTTCGGCTCCGGCTACAGCAGCATCGGCAAACGGCGCTACGTCTTCACCTGGAATCACAGCAAGTTTCCCGATCCCGAGGCCCTCGTGCGGAAGTTCTCGCGAGCGGGCATCCGGCTCGTCGCCAACATCAAGCCCTGCCTGCTCGACGATCACCCGGCGTACGGGGAGGTCAGCGATGCGCGAGCATTCGTCGGCCACTCGAGCGCGGGCGGGCCTTGCGTGGGCCAGTTCTGGGACGGGGAGGGGGCGCACGTCGACTTCACGCATCCGGCGGGGGTCGCGTGGTGGCAGCGCTCGCTGCAGCGCCAGCTGCTCGAGCTCGGCATCGTCGGCTGGAACGACAACAACGAATACGAGATCTGGGACGAAGACGGCCAATCGCACGGCTTCGGGACGCCGATTCCGATCGCGCGCTCGCGTCCGCTGCACGCGCTGTTGATGACGCGGGCGACCCATGAGGCGCAGGCGTCCTACGCACCGGACGAGCGCGTGTTCACTGTGACGCGGGCCGGGCCGCCGGGGATCCAGCGCTACGCGCAGACGTGGTCCGGCGATAACACTACGTCGTGGGAGACGCTGCGCTGGAATCTCCGGATGGGCATCACCATGAGCCTGTCGGGAATGTTCAACACCGGACATGACGTCGGCGGGTTCAGCGGTCCGGCGCCCGATCCGGAGCTCCTCGTTCGGTGGGTGCAGAGCGGCGCTTTCAGCCCGCGCTTCATCATGAACTCGTGGAAGGAAGGCGGCGAAGTCAACACGCCGTGGCTGCATCCGAAGGTATTGCCGATCATCCGCAACTGGATCCGGCTCCGCTACCGGCTGCTGCCATACCTCTATACGCTGTACGCGCGGGCCGCGCGCTGCGCCGAGCCCATGCTGCGGCCGCGCTTCTACGATTATCCCGGCGATCCGCGCGCGTTCGAGGACACCGACGACTTTCACGTCGGCCCGAACCTTCTCGTCGCCTCGATCGTCGAGCCCGGTCAGCGCGAGCGTCATGTCTACCTGCCCGAAGGGCCGGGCGAATGGATCGATTTCTGGACCGGCAACCGGCACCGAGCGGGCACGGAGGTCGTTGCTCTCGCCCCTCTCGAGCGCATCCCGCTGCTCGTTCCCGCCGGCGCGATCGTTCCCGTGACCGACACGGCGGACATGCGTCGCAAACACGACGAGCCCTCGCGCGCGCTGCTTGTCTTCCCGGGCGGCGGTCGCGGCAAGAGCACCTTCACGCTCTACGAAGACGACGGCCTTACGCACCGTCATCGCGACGGCGACTTCGCGGAACTGGAATGCGGGCTGCATTGGACGCCGTCCACCATTCGCCTGCGGGTGAGCAAGCGGGGTCGCTTTGCGCTACCGTATTCGTCGCTTCGCATCGTCGTACCCCCCGCCGAGCGTCGCACGCTCCGGCTCGAAGGGGACGACGTTGCGCTGATTCGCCCCGCAGGCTGAGTCGGGCGCCCGGAAAAACAAAACAGATTGCGTATCCTGATCGGGGCTTGCCATCCTGGTCCGGGCAAGAATCCGGATCGCCGGCGCCGCCGAACGGGGGAAACGCCTTCTGGGGTGATGGCGCCCTGGGTCCGATCGACACGACGATCACCGACAGCACCTTCACGAACCACCCCGTCGGATTTGCGACGATCACCGTCAACGATGCGGCGAGGATCGTCGTCTCGAGGAACGTCGTCGTCGACAACGGGTCGTTCGGCCTCGTTCAGTTCTCGACGAGCATTTTCGAGAGCGGTGGCGGCAACGTTGTCCGCAACAACAACGGCGGCGGGGTGCAGACGCAGGGCACGATCAGCTCGTTCGGCCCCCTCTAGAGGGCGCCGAGGCGGCGGCGCGGTAACGCGACGGGCTCATGCCGAACCGGGCGTGAAACTGCACCGACAGGTGCGACGGCGTCTTGAAGCCGCAACGGCGGGCAACGCGCGACACGGGCTCGGCGCAGGACGCCAACATCGATCGCGCGTTCTGGAGGCGCTGCTCCAGCACGTACTGGTAGGGCGTCATGCCCGACGCCACTCGAAAGCTGCGCAGGAAATGTCCCGGCGACATGCAGGCCAGGTCGGCCAGGTGCTGCAGGGAAATGTTCTCGCCGATATGGCCGTCGATATAGTCCTGCACGCGGCGCATGATCCCCGAGCGCAGCGGATTCTGCGGGCGGCGCGGCCCGATCGCATCGAGATGTCGGCTGCCTGCGTCGGAATGCCAGCGCAGCAAATGACGGAGGAGGACGTCCTCGGTATGAGCCAGAAGCAGCGAGTCCGGCGGTTGCCCGGTGCCGGCTAAATACTCGAACTCGCTCGTCAGGATCCGGAGGTAGCCTTGCAGCCACGGATCCATGACGGCGAAGAACTCGTCGATCCTCGGGGGCGAAGGGACGGAGAACTCGCGTTCGGCGAAACACTGCACGCGCGCCTGCGGGATGTAGATGTGCAGCGACTCGCTGCAGCCCTCGGTGATCCAGCGAACACGGGAATCGGCTGCGGCGAACGTCGCTGATCCGATCGCCGGTCGCTTGCGGACCGACTCGCCGCCCGCCTGTCGTGTGACCGTCGCGCTCCCCGACGTGCGGAACGCAAGAATGCCTTCCTCGACGCCGCCCGTCGTCAGGGAGACGTTTTCAAGCTTCCACTTCGCCGCGAACAAACCTCCATCGCACTGGTCGGCAATCCGGTAGACGGGCTCGGTGCCCGTGGATCGCGCGACGGCGGCCATCGGATCCGCCGACATCGGAAGCGCGTCTCCATACATGAACGCTGGGCTCCTCGTTCACGGCTCGGCTCCCGTCCGACCGCGTAGTCGCGCCGTCGCAACGTCGCTTCGTTGTCTTGCCAGCGCAATCGCTCTTGCTTCGCAGATTCATTTTGATTGTAGTCAACGAAGCGGAGCCGCGGCTATAGGATTTGTCCGACACCGTCGAGGCCAAGCAGACTTAGTCCGCGAGCGCGCGCTCGGGCGCCAACGGACTGCTGTTTTCCACGATTTTCAAACGCTTGGCGATGAGGTTGATGCCGCCGGCCGCGACGAATATCCCCGCCATCCAAAGACCGAGGATGGCGACGCCCGCAAGCGTCGGCTTGGGCCAAGGTGTCGCCCACAGCTCTCCCGCGCGGTCCAGCATCCAGTGCCAGCCGGTGTCGGCCGCGATCGCCGAAAGAATGATCATGCCGACCTTGCCCGGCAGCACGTAGCGACGGACGAGAGCGAGCGCGGGCAGCATGAAGGCCAGAACCAGGATCTGGCCGAGCTCAATTCCGATGTTGAAGGCGAAGAGCGAAACGAGCAAATGGGTCCCGGCGAACTGGAAGTTCTCCTGCAGGCCATAGGAGAAGCCGAATCCGTGTATAAGGCCGAACAGCCCGGTGATCAGGATGCGCCGCTCGAGCTCGACGCCCATGATGTTCTCGAGCGCCATGTAGACGATCGACGCGGCGATCGCCGTCTCGACGAACGGCGGGAACCATGCCCCCGAAGGCGCGAGGTCGAAGGCCGTGCCGAGCAGCGTGAACGAATGCGCGATGGTAAAAACGGTCACGACCGAGAGGATCTTCCGCCAGCCGCGGAGCGGGATCACCAGGCACAGCAGGAAGAGCAGATGGTCGTAGCCGGTGAGGATGTGAGTGATGCCAAGCCCGGTGAACGTCGCGGCTGCGCGCCACCACGTAGGATTGAGCGCTACCGTGCCGGAGCTGCTCGTGACGACCATCGTCCGGTCGTCGCCCCCGAGCGGCATGTAGCGAACCGCGAGCTTGAGATAGTCGCCCAGCTCCGGAGCCGCGGTCGTGCGGATGGCGAACTCGGAGTGCGGCGAGCCGATCGGATACGTGATTCGGGCATCGACGTAGCCCTGATCCACATAAATCCGTGTGTCGCTTTCGGGCGACTGCGCGACGTGAGCCTGTGCGGCCTCGTAGCTCGTGAATGAGCGATCGGAGGGCAGCGACAACCGCGCCATCCCGCCAGACGCGGTGAGCGGCTTGCCATTCTCGGTCAGCGTAAGGCTCTGCTCGAACGCGGCGATCGCCCGTTCGAGCGCCGGTCCCGCATTGTCGGTATCGATCTCGGCATTCCTGATCGGAAATCGTGCCGACTTGAACAGATAGAGCGGAGCGCGAACGACGAGCTGGGCGTCGCCGGGCTCGACCTTGACGAACGCATTGATGACGGCGTCCAGCTTGAATTCGTGGGCATTCACGGTCGTCGCGATCGCCATGCATGCGACGACGCAGGCGAGGAGCCGAACGGCAAGGCGCAACGGCGAAAGCTTCATCGGAGCCTCCTGGCGCGAGCCAACCTCGGAGCGAACAAACCACCCCCCGCGTACCAGGTGGATCACCCGGTGCGCGGGGGTAGCGGTAGGGACCGGTCAATCCAGAGCTGCCGGCCCCGCACTCCTCTCAATCGTCGCAATTACCCTTGCCGTCGCCCTTGCCTTTGCCTTGATTGCACTCGACGCGGACGAACTTCTGGATGCGCCGTCCGTTGATCGTCTCGCCGGTGTACATGTTGCCCTTCGAGTCGACCGTGTTGCTGTGCAGGTAAGTGAACTGGCCGGGCTCGTGTCCGGGCTGACCCATATCCGAGACGATCGTGCCCGCGACGCGATCCATCGTGTGCAGGATCTCGTTGCCGCCGTCGACCTCGAACATGTACGACTGCATCGCGTCGTTGGTGAAGCGCAGATCCCATGCCGAGCCGGCGGTACCAAGCCCGGCCACGCCGCCGATGCCCAGCGTCTGGCCCGTGCCGGGGACGACCGGGATGATGCGCACCAGGTCACCCATTTTGGTGAAGACCTCGATTCGGTCATCGGCGCGATCGCAGACGTAGATGTTTCCGTCGTTGCCGCCGACGGCGCAGTGCGGATGTCCGCCGTCGCCCGCTGCGAAGCCGCCGGGGGAATCGGTAACAGGATTGTTAACCGTTCCCGCGACGAAGCCCCACTGCCGGAGATAGGTTGCCGTGCCATCGTGGTTGTCCTGGAACACGACCACGCGGTGGTTGCCGTAGCCGTCGGCGATGTAGACCGCGCCGCGCTTGCCGGACTGCGGGTCGATACCGGGATCGACCCAGACGTTGGCCGGCTCGTTCAGCAGGGTGTGGCTTTGGTTCGCCGCCGCGTTGGTGCCCGAGTTGCCGCAGGTATTCGCCGGCGGGTTGTCGCAGACACCCTGGGTGCCAATCTGCAGCAGCATCTTCGAGCCGTCGTGCGTCCACTTCTCGACGATGCCGTCGCCGTTGCCGGCGATCCAGATGTTGTCCTGATAGTCGACGAAGCAGCCGTGAATCTGCGTCTGGACGCCCTTTGAGTTCCACGCGTTGACGACGTTGCCGTCCGAGTCGAACTCGATGACGATCGGCGACGGAACGGCCGTCAGCGGTGTGATGACCGTTCCCGCCGTGGTTCCTTCGGGGCTTACGAGGTTGCCGCGATTGACGGTGAACACGTGATCGTGCGAATCGACGCATGTTCCGGCGACTTCACCGGTGACCCACGGCATCGGCTTGCCGGTCGCGGAGCTCACCTTGAGCGGGGTTCCGAACTGGCCTGCAACCGGCAATGGCTTGGGGAAACTCGTATCGACCTGGAACACCGGTACCTTGGGCCTCTTGGGCGGATCGGCCTGCGTGATCGAGGTCGCGACGCCAAACGCGGCAGCCACCGCCAGAGCGACGCCGCCGGCACGGACGAGATAAGACGGACGCATCGGAATACCTCCTTTTCCTACGTCACAATCGAATGAATAGAGAATGCCGCTACCGCGCCGGGCATGCAGACCCGTAGCGGTCCGGCTCTCCCTGCCCTTTGTCGAGGGCGCTCGCGGCCCTCTTGTCTCGCGCGCGTGTACGTCGCTTGCCCGTCCGCGCGCTTTCGCTGTCCTGCCGGCGGATCTACAACGCCGGGGACAACGATGGACTCTCACTCGCGAACGATTCTAGTCCGGGCACGCTGTCGGAAAATCGCGGCCGATTGTCGAAAATCGACATTATTTGCGACGAAGCGGAATGGGGCGGCAGGCGCCGCCCGTCGACATTCGCATCGATGCGACGCGAGCGGCGCGTCCGATGACCGCGATGTCGAGTTGGGAACTAGGCCTCAGAGGCCACGTTCGTAACAGCCTGGCCGTTCACCGGTCGCGCGAGCCACACGACACCGATCAGGAGCAGGAACAGAAGGGCGGAGACGAAGAAGATATCGTTCGCCGACAGCATGAACGCCTGGCGATCGATCACCTGATTCAAGGCGGCGCCCGCCTGCTCCGGCGTCAGGCCGCCGGCCTGTAATCCGGCCAGCGCCTGCGTCGACGTCGGATCGAACTGCGTGATTCGCTCGACCAGTTGCGCATGATGCAGCGTCGCCCGCCGGTCCCACCACGTCGTGGCGATCGATGTGCCGAACGATCCTGCCGTGATCCGCGCAAAGTTGAAGAGGCCCGACGCGGCGGGGACCCGCGCCGCATCGATCCCCGAGAGGCTCAGGTTGACGAGCGGAATAAAGAACACCGCCATCGCCGCGCCCTGGATGATGGTCGGGATCATGAGCGTCGTGAGGTCGGCATCGGTGGCAAAGCGGGATCGCATGTACATCACGATCGCGAAGATGACGAACGCGACGGTCGCGAACACGCGCGGGTCCACGCGGTGCACGTATCGGCCCACGAACGGGGTGAGGATGATCGCCAGGAGCCCGACCGGCGCGAGCACCATGCCTGCCATCGTCGCCGGATAGCCCATGTATTGCTGCAGCCAGAGCGGCAGCAGCACCACGCTGCCGAAGAAGGTGCCGTAGGCGAGCGACATCACCAGCGTGCTCGTCCAGAAGTTGCGCCGCGCGAACAGGCTGAGATCCACGACGGGGTGGTCTTCGGTGAGCTCCCAGATGACGAAGAACGCGAATCCCACCGTCGCGATGGTCGCGAGCACCACGATCTGCGTCGAGCCGAACCAGTCGAGGTCCTTGCCGCGGTCGAGCATGACCTGGAGCGCGCCCACCCACACCGCGAGCAGGCCGAGGCCGACGACATCCACGGGGAGCTTGCGCGTCGGCGTTTCGCGCTTGCGGTAGATGAGCCACGTCACCGCCGCAGCGGCGATGCCGACCGGCACGTTGATGTAGAAGATCCACGGCCAGGCGATGTTGTCGGTGATCCATCCGCCGAGCACCGGCCCCACGACCGGCGCCACCAGCGTCGTGATCGCCCAGAGCCCCAGCGCCGAGCCCGCCTTCTCCTTCGGATAGCTCGACAGGAGGAGCGCCTGCGAAAGGGGAATCATCGGCCCCGCGACGGCGCCCTGGATGATGCGGAACAGGACCAGGAACCCGAGCGAGGGGGCGAGAGCGCACAGGATCGACGCGACGACGAACAGCAGCACCGAAGTGATGAACAGGCGGACCTGTCCGTAGCGCTGTGTGAGCCAGCCCGTGATCGGCAGCGAGACGGCGTTGGCGATCCCGAACGACGTGATCACCCACGTGCCCTGGTCGGGAGCGACGCCGAGATCGCCGGCGATCGCCGGGATCGAGACATTGGCGATCGACAGGTCGAGCACGTTCATGAACGTCGCGAGGGAGAGCGCGACGCTGCCGAGGAAGAGCGCACCGTCGCGCAGCGGCGACGGCGCTGCAAGTGTGGTCGATGCGCTGCGGCCGGGCTCGACCGCCGAGTCGCTCACGGCGAATCTCGTGCCGGCGCGCGTGCGAGGCGGGCGTCGTTCCTTGCGCGATTGCCACGACCGAGCGGATCGTCGGAAGCTCCCTCCTGCCGGCCCGGGACCCGCGCAAGCTTGCGGGGAGACGCCTCGTTGGCGGCGATCACCGCCTTGACTCGATCGTTGGCGAGATCGTCGAGCGAGCGGAACACATCGGTCGAATAAGCCGGCGTGGCTTGCGTCAATTGCGGCAGCCGATCGCCGGAATGGTCACGGGTATCGACTTCGGCCTGCATCGACAGGCCGATTTGAAGCGGATGCGAGGCGAGCTCCACCGGATCGAGCGCGATTCGCACGGGAACGCGCTGCACGACCTTGATCCAGTTGCCGGTGGCGTTCTGCGCAGGCAGCACGGCGAAAGCCGATCCCGTGCCGGCCCCGAAGCCGACCACTTGCCCGTGATAGTCGACCTTCCCGCCATAGAGATCGGCGTGGAGGCTGACCGGCTGCCCGACCCGCATGTCGGCGAGTTGCGCTTCCTTGAAATTCGCATCGACCCAGACCTGGTCGAGTGGAACGATCGCCATCAGCGGCGTCCCCGGGCTCACTCGCTGCCCGAGCTGGACGGCGCGCTTCGCGACGTAACCGGAGATCGGCGCCGGGATGGCGGTGCGCGCATAGCCCAGGTAGGCCTCGTGCACGCCGGCCGCCGCGTTCTGCACGTCGGGGTGAGTATCGATGCCGGTGCGGTCGATTCGCGCGCGGTTCGCTTCGAGCTGCTGCTGCGCGGCGAGCAGCGCCGCACGCGCGGCGTTGAGCGCGTCGTGCGCGTGCTGCAGCTCCTCGCCGGATACCGCGCCCGACCCGGCGAGACGCTCCCGCCGAGCGACGTCGTCCTGGGCGCGCGCGACGTCCGACTCGCGAATTTCGACGGTCGCGGAAAGCTGTGCCGTGGTGGCGAACAGATTGCGTACTTCGCGGACCGTCTTGCCGAGCTGCGCTTCCGCCTGATCGAGCGCCACCTTGGCATCGGAATCGTCGAGGCGCACGAGCGGCTGTCCGGCCGGCACGAACTGCGTGTCGTCGGCGGCGATGGCCACGACGGTGCCGGAGACCTGCGGGGTGATCGGCACGACGTTGCCGTTGACGTAGGCGTCGTCGGTCGACTGGAAGTTGCGCAGCACCAGCGCCCAATACGAGCCATAGGCGGTGCCGATCACTGTGACGACGGCGATGGCGGCGAAGATCCAGCGTCGGCGCGCGCTCGATGACGCGACGGGGGTCGTGGGAGCGGGCTTGTCGTTCATCGTCGCCATTCCGGTGCCTGTGTGATGTCAGTTGGCCGGCGGCGCGTCGATCGACGCGACCGTATAGCCGCCGCCCAGGGCGCGCGTGAGCTCGATCGCGAGCGCGAGCTGCCGCGCCCGGAGATCGGCTTCGAGGCTCTGCTGCTGGAGCAGCGGCGACTCGGCGCTCAGCACCTGCAGATAGTTGCCGAGACCTTCGCGATAACGGAGCAGGGCCAGGTCGTAAGCCTCCTGCGCACTCGCCAGCGCCTGCTTCTGCTCGACGCGCTGCGCCGCGACGCTGCGGAATGACGCGAGCTGATCGACGACGTCGCGCAGCGCGGCGACGAGCGCCTGGTTGTACTCTTCGACCGCGATATCGTAGGCCGCGTTCTTCCCCGCAAGATTGGCGCGCAGGCGGCCGCCTTCGAAGATCGGTAGCGTCACCGCGGGCCCGACGCCCATCGTCCGGCTGGCCGCGCTGAAGAAGCCCGACGGTCCGATGCTCTGCAAGCCGATGAAGGCGATCAGATTCACGTTGGGGTAGAACTCCGCTTTCGCGACGGCGATGTCCTTGTTTGCAGACTCGACGCGCCAGCGCTGCGCGACGAGATCGGGTCGCCGGCCGAGAAGCTCGGCGGGGACCGTCGATGGCAGGGTGACCGCGGGCACGCTCTCGGGCGCGGGGCGCGCGATCGCGAGACCGCGATCGGGGCCCTGGCCGATCAGCGCCGCGATCTGATTGCGGGCGAGCGCGATAGTCTCTTCGAGACGGATGATTTCCTCGCGCGTGGCCGGCAACGCCTCCTCGGCCTGCTTCAGCTCGAGGCGCGAATCGATTCCAGCGGCGTTGCGATCGCGGGTGAGGGCGTAGATCTGCTCACGCTCGGCGAGCGTCAGGTTGGCGACGTCGAGCAGAAGGTACGCCCGCTGCATCGAGACATAGGCTTGCGCAATGGCTGTCGAGAGCGCGAGGCGCGCCGCATAGACATCGACCTCGGCCGCTTTCGCCTGGCCGAGCGCGCTTTCGTAGGCGGAGCGATTCTTGCCCCAGAAGTCGATTTCCCACGACAGCGTCGCCGCGAGCTGGATCGGCGTTGCCCAGGCTCCGTTGAACGGCGGCGGCGTCAAGCCGTGCTGGGGATAGAGCTCGCGCGTAAGCGAAAAGCCGGCGTCCACCTGCGGGTAGAGCGCCGCGCCGGAGGATGCGGCGAACGCGAGTGCCTCGCGTGTCCGCGCCTCGGCGATGCGAAGCGTCGGGCTGCCGGCAAGCGCCTCGTCGATCAACTGATCGAGCTGCGGATCGTTGAACGTACGCCACCAGTCGCTCGTCGGCCAGGCGGCGGGTGAAGTCGGTGTGCCAGCGAGTGTCCTGGTTGCCGCTAACGCGTTCGGATCGTCGAGCGACGCGAAATGATCGATGCCCCGCATGTCCGCGCAACCGGCGAGCGCGGCGCTCGCGACGATCAACGCTATCAGGGCCGAACGCATTGTCATTTCACACCTTGCCCGTGTGCTGGAGCTGCAGCCAGAGCAGCACCGCGAGCACCGAGCCGCCGGGCACGAGAATCGCAAGGGCCACGTAGGGCATGAAGAGACGGAACCGAAAAACCGCTGCGTGAAACACGCCAGAGATGCGATCGAGCATGGCTAAAGTCCTTGTTTGCGATGCCTTTTCTTTGTCGTGGCTAATAATGCCTAGGCAAGTGATAGGGTTAAAAAAAAGAGCCTCCTTGCGTTGTGATGTCATGTTCCCGCGTTGGACAGCATTCGCCGCAACATCGCTTCCAGCTGATCCACTTCGACTCGGCTGAAGCCCTGCAGCATGCGATTCTGGACAATCGCGGCCGCCGCAATCAGCTTCGGGTACACAGCTTTGCCTTCCGCGGTCAGCTCAAGGTTGACCCGCCGGCGATCGTCGACGCAGCGGGCTCTGCGCACGAGGCCCTTCCGCTCGAGGCGGTCGATCATTCGCGTCATCGCCCCCTGGTCATAGGAGACGCTCTGGCACAGGACCGACGTCGGGCCGGGTCCGGATTCGGCGAGCGAGGTCAGGATGACGAACTGGGCCGACGTGATGTCGAACTCCGCGAGCTCCTGATCGAGCTCGGCGCCCATGGCCATCTTCACCTGCCCGAGAAGGCGCCCGATCCCACGCCTGGGCTCGAAGGTCTTCGGGTCGTAAATGGCACCGGGGCGCGTCGCCTGCTTCGTCGTCATGCCACACATTATATTGACTAGGCAACTATTGTCAAGGCTTTTTTTGTCGGGGCAGGCGGTTACCGAGCCGGCTGCCTGCCTTTGCAATCAGTCGCCCAGGGCCAGCCTGAACGCCTCGTCCTCGTGCAGCGCCGCCCCTTCTGCGACGAGGCGTGCGCGCTTGTCGGGGGCAAGGCCCGCGGCAAGCAGAGGCTCGAGGCGCGCGTTCAGGAGCGGCGTCACGACGTTCGCGTTCTCACCGGTGCGTATCTGGTTCGCCGCGTCGAATCCCGCGATGCGCGCCGCCGCCTCCAGCCGACCATATCGTGCGTTGACCAGCGCAAGCGGCAACAGGAGCCGGTGCTGGTCGCCTTCGTGTGCCAGGCGTGGATAGGCGTTGCGCGCGGCGGCAAGCGCCTCGTCATTGCGGTCCATCATGAGCAGCGCGGTCATCTCGTTGCAGTAGAGATGACCGGCACCCGCGTCGGCGTCGAGCGCATGCAGGCGGGCAATGGCGGTGCGCGCGTGCTCCAGCGCTTCACGCGGGCGACCGAGCATCACCTCCATGAAGGTGACGTTGGACGTCGAGAACAGCGCGGCGACTTCGGCGCCCGCGTCGCGACAAATCGCGACCTGTCGCTGCGCGCAAGACAGGGCCTCGTCGATCCGTCCCTGCCGCGCGAACCAGAAGCAGCGAGCGAACTGGAGCTTGGCTCGCTCCCGGGCGGGCCATTCGGGGCGCTCGAGGCGTTCGGCTTCCTCGATCTGCGCCTTCACCTCAGCGATGGAGGCGAAGCGCGTGCCCTGCACGGCCGCGTATGTCAGCGCCTCGAACGTCAATCGATCATCGTCGAGCTCGCGGTACAGCGCTGCCGCGCGCAATGCGGCGTCGTAGCTCTCGCGGCGAATCGAATACAACCCCAACTCCGTGATGGTGAGCCAGAATCGCGCGGCCGCGGTCGTCGACACCCCGGCATCAACGTGTTGGCGGAGAGCGAGACAACGCGCGAGGCCTTCCGCGAGGTGGAACGAGGACCACCAGACGCTGTACGACACGCTTGCCAGTGCGATGGCGAGCGGGCCCTCGCCGGCGGTATCGGCCCATTCGAGCGCGGCGCGCAGGTTGTCGAGCTCGGCGCGCGCGCCGGGCTCCGTCCCACCGGTCTCCCGCCAGCGCCATTGGAATTCCAGGAAGCGCTGCAGCACGGCGAGCATGGCATGCGCATGGCGGCGCAGAGTCGCTTGCATTTCCCCCGCTTCCGCGAGCCGCTCGAGCGCGTAGGCCCGCGTGGTCTCGAGCATCCGGTAACGCGGGATCGGATCGCCTTCGGCCAGCACGAGCGACTTGTCCACGAGCGCTCCAAGATGATCGAGCGTTGTCCATGGATCGATGCGCTCGTCGCTGGCGACGTGCTGGGCAGCCTCCAGCGTGAAGCCGCCCGCGAAGACGCCGAGTCGCCTGAACACCGTCTGCTCGTCGGGCGTCAGCAGCGCGTGGCTCCATTCGAGGGTCGCACGCAGTGTCTGGTGGCGACGCAAAACGACGCGCGCACCGCCGGTCAGGAGCGCGAAGCGCTCGTGCAGCCGCGTCCGCAGCCCTTCGACGCCGAGCAACAGCAAGCCGCGCGGCCGCGAGCTCGATCGCCAGCGGTATGCCGTCGAGGTGCCGGCAGATGTCGATCACGGCGGGCAGATTGCTTGCCGTCAGCGCGAAGCGAGGATCAACGGCCTGCGCCCGCGCTTCGAACAACTCGACCGCGCCGGCAGCTTCGGAAGCCTTTGCGTCGGCGACATTGGGAATCGAAAGACCTCCCAACCGATAGACGTGCTCGTCGGTGGCCCGGAGCGTCTCCTGGCTCGTTACGAGAATGCGCACTTGCGGGGCACCAGCGGCAAGCGCGTCGACGAGCGCCGCCACGGCGTCCGCCAGGTGTTCGCAATTGTCCAGCACCAGGAGGGCTCGCGCGGCAGCGAGCTCCACCTGCAGCGAGCGCGCAGTCGGCGGCTCGCTGCCCATGCGCATTCCGATTGCCTGTGCTACGGCGGAGGCCACGAGTGCGCCATCGGCGAGCGGTGCGAGCTCCACCCACCAGACGCCATCCGTATAGTCGGCCTCTGCCGCGAGCTTCTTCGCTACCGCTTGGGCGACGCGAGTCTTGCCGATGCCGCCTGCGCCCGTGATCGTGACCACCGGATGCTCGCGGAGTAACGCTACGATTGTGGCCAGATCGTCGGTACGGCCATAGAGCAGCGGCAGTCGCGACGGCAAGTTGGTGCGCGCCGTCGGCGCCTGCGTTTCATCGGGATCTTCGGCGGCAAGCGCCCGATCGTCCGCGGCTGTCTCGGTGGCAGCACCGTCGCCGCGCGCCACGGCGAGCGTGAACCGATAGCCCCTGCCCGGGATCGTAGCGAGCGCGCTTTGTCCGAGAATCTTGCGCAAGGTCGACACCTGCACTTGCAGGTTGTTCTCCTCGACGACCAGTCCCTCCCAGACCGTGGCCAGGAGGTCATCCTTCGTGATCAAGGTCCCTGGACGAGCGGCGAACGCCGTGAGCAGATCGAATGCGCGCGCGCCCAGTGTCACGGGCGCACCGTCTGCGAGCAGGACGCGCTCGCTCGGCCGCAGCTCGAATCGGCCGAAGCGAAGCGGCGCGACGGGCGAGGCGACGGCGGGAGCGGTGAACATCGGCTTGGTCGTGTCAGCGGCTGGCAATCCGGTGATGATACGATGCCGCGAGGAGTGATTGCACGCAGGCCTCGCGCTCGGACCAGAACGAATATTCGGTGCAGCTACGTTCGGCGATCGCGGCGTCCTGCAGCGGGAATCCGTCCCGTACGAACAGCTCGGTGATACCGAGCAGCAACGACGTCGCGATGACAAACGACAGGGCCGCTGCCGCGATCGTCAAGCCGATGTGGGGACGGGCGAGGGTGGGACTGGACTTCATGGTCATCTCCTTGCGTTCGCATCCGGGCCGGAAGGCCGGGTACGGAGGTAGTGTGCGAAGCACAAGGGGCTCAAGTACTTGGGCGGGGCTTAAACGTTCTGAAACGTGCTCCAAGGCAGCCGCCAACGGCGGTGCCGACCCTATCGCGCCATCATGACTGCAGATCTGCGACTTATCGTCGAGGGTGTGTTGCTCGTGTTCGCTGCGCTGTTTCCAATCGTCAACCCACTCGGCGGCGCGCCGATCTTTCTCGCGATGACCACGGACTGCACGCCTGCCGAACGAGCATCGTTGGCGGGGCGCGTGACCGTCAATGCATTTTTCCTGCTGATGGCGTCGGTCGCGACGGGAACCTACGTATTGGAGCTGTTCGGACTGTCGGTTCCGGTCGTTCAGGTCGGAGGAGGTTTGGTGGTAAGCGCCCTCGGGTGGCGGCTGCTCCAGGATCCGAGCGCGATCGACGCACCCACAGCGACGGGCGCACTCCGCGGTCGCAATAGGGCCTTCTACCCGCTGACGATGCCGCTGACCGTCGGCCCCGGGTCGATTTCGGTGGCGATAACCATCGGCGCCAATCACCCTGACAGCGTTCGCTCGCTGCTGATCAACGTTCCAGCTGCATTGATCGGCGTGAGTCTCGTGGCCGCCACCGTATTCGTCGCGTATCGCTATGCCGATCGCGTGAGTCGGGTGATCGGAGAGACGGGCATGAGCGTCCTGCTGCGGCTCTCCGCATTCATCCTTCTCTGTATCGGCGTGCAGATCGTGTGGAACGGCGCGAGCGCACTCCTGCGTTCGCTCCCCGTGTAACCCATCGCACTCGAGGACGTTACGCGCCGCCCGTCGCACGCTCCTGGTCGATCCGTGTGGCGACCGTCTCGCGCAACGTCCGCTTCAGGATCTTGCCGACGGGGCTGACCGGCAGCTCGGCGAAGAGCTCGAGGCGCTCGGGCAGCTTGAAGGACGCGATCTGCTGGCGCCGGAGGAACGCGACCAGCTCGGCGAACGCCAGTGTCTGTCCCGGCAGCGGCACGACGCAGGCGCAAGCCCGTTCGCCGAACACCGGATCGGGCATCCCCACCAACACTGCGGACTTGACCTTGGGGTGCGCGAGGATCAGGTTCTCGATTTCCTCGCAACTGATCTTCTCGCCCCCGCGGTTGATCATGTCCTTGCGGCGGCCCTCGGTGAAGACGTAGCGGCCGCGGCGCCGGACGATATCGCCCATCCGGTACCAGCCTCCCGCGAGAAACGCTTCGGCATTCTTGTCGGGCGCGTTGTAGTAGCCGCGGATCGTGTAGGGGCCGCGGGTGACGAGCTCGCCCGATTCCCCGTCGGACAGCTCCCGGCCGGTATCGTCGACGACCATGATCTCGTCGTCGTCGCAGACAGGCTTGCCGGAGCTTTCGAGCAGGAGGTCGTCCGCGTCGTCGAGCCGGGTCATGTTGATCAGGCCCTCGGCGGTGCCGTAGATCTCCTGCGGCGTGCAGTGCAGCCGTTCCCGCAGCCGGCGTCGGAGCTCGGGTGCAAGGCGAGCGCCGCCGTTCTGTACGACTTTGAGCGACGACAGATCATGGGACGACGGCGCGTCGCTGTAGAGCCACGCCGTGATCAGCGGCACGACTGCAGCGATGACCGTCACACGTTCACGCTCGACCAGCGCAAACACCTCCTCGGGTGACGTTCCCGTTGCTATCACCACGGTACCGCCGTAGTAGAACGTTCCCAGCATGCCCGGCGACGCCAGGTTGTAGTTGTGCCCGAGCGGCAGGATCGCCATGAACACCGTGCGATCGCTGAAGCCGGCGGCCGCGCCGCAGAGACGGGCATTGAGCACGTAGTCGTCATGGGTGCGCGGGATCAGCTTCGACATCGACGTGGTGCCCCCTGAAAGCAGCATCATCGCGACGTCCGACGCGCGCGCCGTCGCCGCGAGTGCCGGGGCATCGGGTAGATGATCGAGGGCGAGCTGCCGTGGCGCCGGTTTTCCTGCGACGAGCACGTGCCGCAATGCCGGGAATTCCGGCTGTATCTCCGCCGCCATCGTCCGGAAGTCGAAGCCACCGACGACGTCGGGCACGACGTAGGCCGCGGCACCGGACGCGCGCAGGAAATGGCGGACCTCCGCGTGGCGGTGAGCGCGCAATGCCATCACCGGGATGGCACCGAGGAAATTGAGCGCAAGATAGGTAACGATGAAGTCGATCGTATTGGGGAGCTGCAACAGCACGCGTTCACCCGGTCGCAGGCCGATACCCGCGAGGCGCGCGCCCAAGTCGCGCGCACGCGCGAGCAGCTCCGCATAGGTGAGCCGGAGGTCGCCGTGCACGACCGCGACCTTGTCGGGCCGGCGTTGCGCACTGCGCGCGAACATCCCGGCGAGGGTCACGCCTTCCCAGAGGCCCTGCGCACGGTAGCGGGCTGCGACATCCGCGGGCCAGCCGATGAAACCTTCCATGTCCTCTCCGCCAGGTCAGGTTGCGACTTCGGGATGAAGCGCCTCGTAGGCCGCCGCGAGGCGCGGATCGCGGCGCCGCACCTCCGCGTGGTCGACGCGGCCGGTGCGCGTCATGTAGCTGTAAGCGAACTCGAGTGGACTCAGCGACGTAACGAGGAGGTCCATGTCCTCGTACCAGCGGAGGCTCGCGTTCGCCGCGTCCCAGATCTTGCGCATCGGCGGCAATCGGTTCTGCTGAAATAGCGCGAGCGCCGCTGCAACGTCGCGCGCGCCGGTCACTTCGAAGGCCTTGAACAGGGCGACGGCATCCTCCATCGCGAGGCGCGTTCCCGAGCCGATCGAGAAGTGGGCCGTGCGCAATGCATCGCCGAGGAGCACCACGTTGCCAAAGCTCCAGCGGTCGTTCCAAATGGTGGGGAACTGCCGCCAGTAGGAGTTGTTCGATAGGATCCGGTGTCCGCCCAGGTCCTTCGCGAATACGCGCTCGCAATAGCGTATCGTTTCCTCCTCGCCCATGGTCTCGAAGCCGGCCCGGGTCCAGGTGTCGGGCGCCACCTCGACCAGGAACGTGCTGCGGTCGGGACGGTAGCGATAGTGGTGGGCGCAGAATACCCCGGTGTCGGTCGCACGGAACGTCAGCGTCAGGCTGTCGAACGCCCGGGTGCTGCCGTACCAGATGAACTTGTTCGCGCGCCAGTCGGTCGTCGTGCCGAACCGGTGCTCGTTGTCGCTGCGGATCGACGAAAATGCGCCATTCGCGCCGACGACCAGATCGGCCTCGCCTATCTGCTCCAACCGCGTGATCTCTGCATCGAAACGGAGCTGCACGCCGAGGCGTTCGACGTAGTCGTAGAGCAGCGTCAGCAGCTCCAGTCGCCCGATCGACGTGAAGCCGTTGCCGGCGATGGGGATCGCGGTGTCGTTATGGACGATCGTGATATCGGGCCAGTTCTCGAGGTGCGGCGTCAGATATTGGTAGAGTGATTCGTCGTCCGCGCGCAGGAACTCGAGCGCGCGGTCCGAGAAAACGACGCCGAACCCCCAGGTTGCATCGCGTGGGTTGCGCTCGAACACGACGATGTCGTGCGCCGGATGGCGCCGCTTCATCAGCGCGGAAAAGTACAGGCCCGCGGGGCCGGCGCCGATAACCCGGATCTTCATCGACGCTCTGTCGTGGGTTTGAACTGGCCGCTCATTTGGAGCCGTGGGAGTACGCGTCAACCGGCGGCGCGCCGAACCGCGAGGGGTATTTCCTCGCCGAGTGCGTGGTCATATCCTCGCACGCACGAAAGCGAGTCGTTGACTACCGCCCCTACTTGGCCAACTATTTGCTGCCGCCCGCGCCTGGATTGTGGCCACTAGCCGGCTTTGCCGAGCACCTCGAGCTTCACGGGGGCCATGCTCTTCTTGCCGAGGCCGATCTTCGCCGCGGCGGCGCTCGACAGGTCAACGACGCGCCCGGCCTGCTTCGGCCCGCGATCATTGATCCTCACTTCGACCGTCCTGTCGTTGTTGGTGTTGGTGACGCTGACCTTCGTCCCGAATGGCAGCGAAGGATGAGCGGCGGTAAGCTTCTCCTGGCTGAAGACCTCGCCGCTCGCCGTCTTGTGACCGGCGAGCTTGTCCGAATAGACGGCGGCGAGGCCGCTCATGTTGTCGCTCGGGTTCGAAGAGCTTGATGCCGGCGGCGGCGCCGCGGGCGCGGTCGCCGCGGTCGGCGGTGTCTGCCCGAGGGCCGCGTTGGCGAGGGCAATTCCAAGCAGCAAACCAAGCATGCGCGACGGTGATGTCATTGCGGCTTCCTTTCCAGGAGCGACTCGCGGCTCCCGCGGCCGGACCAATGCTGTGACCCTGCCGGATAATGGACCGGGCTCCGGGGCGTTAGACTGGATCGAAATCGAATGGTACGCAACATGAGCGTCGGGAAGCTCCGGGTTCCGGGAACCAGCCTGCATACTCAGGCGCTGGGGGCGATCGTCGTGCATCGGATCACCCTGGGCGGGGTCTTGCGCCTGGCTCGGCGGTTTCCCGGCCTCGACGGCGGCGGTGAGCTGGATGCGAACGCGGTCGCTGACTCGGTACTGCGCGAGATTTGCCGCGGACAGCGCGTCGATGGAACGGCCTACACCGAGCGAGAGTTGACGCCGGAGGACCTGAAGTCGCTGACAGCCGCCGAGCGATCGGCCCTCGTCCGCGCTGTTTGCGAGGCCGAAGGCTGGGACTCCTCCGGGCTGGCGCCGGATGAGCTCCTCGTGCGAGGACTGCGCAACGAAGCGAGCTTGGTCCGGGAACGACAGCGCGCGATCTCCGACGAGGCCCGAAGCGCGGCCGGAACCGCAGATAGCGTGCTATCGCGCGAGACGATGGCCAAGCTCGTGCAATCCGCAGCGCAGATCGAGGCTGTCAAGGCCTCCCTTCAGTTGCCCGATTGGCTCGATCAGATGAAGGCGCGCCAAAGGCTTTATGACCCGCAACCTCTCGTCAGCGTCACTTCGGCGTCGGCCGTGCGTCAGGATCCTCGCTTGACGGACGCCGGCCAGAAGGATGTCTTGTTTACGCGGCTCGATGCAGCTTCCGAGCTGCACAGTCGGAAGCTGGATGGCCTCGCCGAGGCCCAGCGCCTGTCGCTGCAAAGCCAGACCGATATGAACAGCACCCTTCTGGCCGCAGCGCAAGAGCTCGCGGTACGGGCGCGTGCCTGGGAGCGGCGAGCGACGATCGGCTACTGGGGTGTCATCGCCGCCATCGCATTGTCGCTGCTGGCCGCGCTTTCGCAGATCTACCTGTCGATGCGATTCAACGCAGCCAGTGATCGCTGGCAGAACAGTGTGGAAGGCGTCATTAACGAACAACGCAACGAGCTCAAGGCGCTGCGCGAGCAGAATGAGTCGCTCCGCGAGCAGGGCGAGCGGGACAACGCGGCGCTTCGCGATCAATCGGCGAAGAAGGCGGCGCCACCGATTGCAGCGCCTCCCGCCGTCGCCGCTACGCCCGCACCCAAAGGCACGAAACAGACGCCCGCGGCAAAGCACGGACAGAAGGCCGGGCGCTAGCACGCACGTTCGCGTAAATCATCCACCTGCGCAGCGCACTGCCTCAGGATTCCCGATCGGCGAGGTAGTGGGACGACTTCGTCGTCGTGCCTTCAACCAGGTACTGCTTGGCGACCCGTTGTATCTCGCGATCCGCGACGCTCGCGCGCTCGTGCTGACGCAGATGCTCGACCCACGACTCGTCCATGAAGCATTCGATGAACCGGGTCGGGTTCTCGGAGTCGTGGAAGAGTTGCCAGAAATATGCTCCATTGCGACGGCGCATCCGGCGCACGTCCTGCATCGCGGCGACGAATTCGGCACGCTTGTCGGGCCGGATGTGGTAGGAAATCGTAACCATGACGGGCACGTCGGATTCCGGCGGCTCCGCGAGCACCGGCAGCGGCCAATCCATGGTCGGCGTGAAGTCGAGTATCTCGTGCTCGCCGAGTTTGAATCGCCAGGTAAGCACGACCGCGACGGCCATGCCGATGCCTGCCGCCGTCAGCGCGGCGGGGATTCCGATTCGCGTGGCGATCTGGCCCCACATGATGCTGCCGAGCGCCATCCCGCCCATGAACACGACGACGAACGCCGCGAGTCCGCGCGCGCGTACCCACGCCGGCAACGTGAGCTGCGCCGACACCTGCAGCGCCGACAGGATCGCGATCCACGCCATGCCGGTGGCCAGCATCGCGAGCGCGAGCAGGGCGATGTTCTGCACGTAGGCGAGGGCGAGGGCCGCGAGGGCATAGAGAAGACTTGCGCCGGCAACCAGCGCGTCGCGCGAGACCCGCGCCCGCGCGCGCGGCAGCAGCATCGCGCCTCCGACGGCGCCGATGCCGATGCACGTGAGCAGGAGCCCGTAGATTTCCGGCCCCCGTCCCAGTTCCTGACGGACGATGAGCGGAAACAGCGACCAGGTGGCACTCGCGAACGCGAAGAACGCAATGCCACGGACGAGCACCACGAGCAGCGCACGCGTATGCACGACGAAGCGAAGTCCCACCCGGATCGC
This sequence comes from uncultured beta proteobacterium, assembly GCA_963773195.1. Taxonomy (GTDB): domain Bacteria; phylum Pseudomonadota; class Gammaproteobacteria; order Burkholderiales; family Casimicrobiaceae; genus CAIWHR01. Next base: position 77,693 of record CAVZAE010000004.1, on the reverse strand, counting down.
GCTCAGAAATCGCTCGGCGGGCAAAGTGCTCTTGCGGTGCTCGCGTCGCCAGTGCAGAAGTACTGCGATGATGCCGATGTAGGAAAGCGCGTTGAGGATGAAGACGAACCACGGCCCGACGGCGGCGACGAGCACCCCCGCAATGGCCGGGCCAATGGCCCGCGACACATTGATGGCGATGCTGTTTAGGGCGACCGCCGCCTGCAGTTCCTGCGGCCGGACGAGATCCGGGACGATCGCCGACCATGCGGGCATCAGCAACGCCGCGCCGACGCCGAGGGCGAACGTGAATCCAAGCAGCGCCCAGGCGGTCGTGAGCTCGAACAGCGTCAGCACGCCGAGCGCCCCGACGACCATCATCAGGTAGATCTGGACCGCGATCAGGAGCCGACGCTTGTCGACGATGTCCGCGATCGCGCCGGCGGGGAGCGCGAGCAGCATCACCGGCAGGCTGTCGGCGGCTTCGACCAGCGCGACCATCGACGGCGACGACGAAAGCGATGTCATCAGCCAGCCGGATCCCACATCCTGCATCCACGTGCCGACGTTGGAGACGATCGTCGCGATCCAGAGGCTGCGAAAAAGCGCGTTGTGCAGCGGGCTCCAGGGCGAAAGCGCAATGGGCGCCGGAGCCGCCATCCGTGCGGACTCGGCGGGGTTCCCGGGCTCGTTCAACCGAGCTCCATCGCGAGCTCGTCGACGTAGCACCAGCTCCAGCTCTCTCCCGGCTCGAGCGAAGTCACGATCGGGTGGTGAGTCTTGCGAAAGTGCTTCGTCGCGTGCTTGTTCTTCGAATCGTCGCAGCAGCCGACGTGGCCGCAGCTCCGGCACAGGCGAAGATGGACCCACGTGTCGCCCATGGCGAGGCACTCTTCGCACCCCGATGTATTGGGAGTGTCGGTGAGTACGGTGTCCAGATGCGTGCAATGCGAGGCCATCGTGGCTCCTTCCCGCTGTCGCCGAATTGTAGAACCGTGCGTGCTTGGTGTGCGATCCCCGGCTTGACTCGGGTGGTCGCCCGACGGATAGTCCATGGCGTCATTGATCGAGGCTGCAAGGCGCCCACGCGCGGAGTGTGAAGCACGATCCACAACATCGACCGGCGATCTGGTATTGGGGGATCGCCATCCTCCTGATCGGGGTCGCTAGTGCTGTCTTGATCGCGCTGATCGCGACCGACGACGAGACCGATGCCGCCCGCGAAATTGCCGGCGGGCGAATGTATCAGCATAACCTCGAGCTGATGGGCGGCAAGTTCGCCGTACTGACGGCCGAATTCAACGATTGGTTCGCGAGCCTCTGGCATGGCAAGGCGCTTGCCGGCACCGTGGCCGTGCTCGCCGTGGCGATCGCGGCGGCTTGTTTTCTGATGGCGCACCTCATGACCCCGCCGCCGAGCGGGGAGACCGACGCGAAGCGTGAGCCGAGAGAATAAGCCACCGGAGCAGCGAACCTCGTCGTGTCGGAAATGTCTTACGATCTAACGCGACGGACGCCGATACCGCAATCGGACGGAAGCGCGCATCCTCCGGAAAGGACCTTAGTGGAGGGCGCCCAATGCCATACGAGCTCACCAACCCGAGTCCTCCGGATCGGACGCGCGTGGATGTCGACCAGCCCCAGTACCGCCGCTACTGGGCCGACAAGTTCGGGGTGACGGAAGACGAGCTTCGGAAAGCCGTAGAAACGGTCGGTCCGAAGGCAGCCCTGGTCGAGCGTTGCCTTCGCACGAGCGGCTGAGCAGCTCGCGTCCGACGCTTCTTGCTGCACTCGTAGTGACGTCGCGACGAGTGAGCGAAGACGCGTCGCGGCGAGCGAAGATCGCGCATATCGCTGATTTCCTTCGCGATCTCGCGCCGGACGAGATCGCGATCGGCGTGTCCTGGCTTTCCGGGATGACGCGCCAAGGCCGAAGCGGCATCGGCTACGCATTGATCCGCGAGGCGCGCCCGTCCGAGGTCGCGAAGGCCCCGGCCCTCACTTTGGCCGACGTCGACCGCACGCTCGGATGCATCGCCGCGGCGGCGGGTACGGGATCGGCCAAGGCGCGCCTCACGTTGTTGCGCGAGCTCTTCGCGCGAGCGACCGCCGACGAGGCGGATTTCCTGGCGCGCATGCTGTTGGGCGAGCTGCGCCAAGGGGCTCTCGAAGGGTTGATGATCGACGCCGTCGCTGCGGCAGCGGGGGTCGGCGCGGACGTGGTTCGGCGGGCTGCGATGGCAGGGGGCGGCATTGCGGCCGTGGCCGGGCACGCGATCGCGGAAGGAGCCGCGGGTCTGGAGCAGTACCGGATCGAGCTGTTCCAGCCGCTGGCACCGATGCTCGCGCAGCCCGCCGAGGACATCGAGGATGCGATGTCCCGCATGGGCGGCATGGCCGCTGTCGAGTGGAAGCTCGATGGCGCCCGGGTCCAGGTGCACAAGGAGGGAGACAACGTCCGGATCTACTCGCGCACGGGCAACGACGTCACCGCCGCCGCGCCGGAGATCGTTGCGCTCGTGCGCGGTACGTTGGCGCGCTCGCTGATCCTCGACGGCGAAGCCATTGCGCTGAACGCACAGGGAGCGCCCTATCCGTTCCAGGACACGATGAGCCGCTTCGGCCGCGTCCTCGACATCGAGGCGATGAGCGCGAAGCTGCCCCTGTCGGTCTTCTTTTTCGACTGCCTTTTGCGCGACGGCGACGACCTCCTGGCGCAACCCGCTTCGGCGCGCTTCGAAGCGCTGACGGCGGCGCTGCCCGAGCGGGTGTTGATGCCGCGCCTCCTGACCAGCGACGCCAACGCGGCGACGGCGTTCTACGACGATGCGGTGGCGCGCGGGCACGAAGGGGTGATGGTGAAGGCCCCGGAGACCCCGTACGATCCGGGCGCCCGGAGCCCTGCGTGGCTCAAGGTCAAGCGCAGCCACACGCTGGACCTCATCGTGCTCGCCGCGGAGTGGGGGCACGGACGGCGTCGCGGAAAGCTCTCGAACCTGCATCTCGGCGCGATCGAGCCCGGAAGCAGCCAGTACGTGATGCTCGGCAAGACCTTCAAGGGCATGACGGACGCCATGCTCGCCTGGCAGACGGAGGAGCTTCTCAAGCGCGAAACGGCGCGCGACGATTGGACGGTCTACGTGCGCCCGGAGCTCGTCGTCGAGATCACGTTCAACGACATCCAGAAGAGTCCGCGCTATCCCGGCGGCTTTGCGCTGCGCTTCGCGCGCGTCAAGGGTTACCGCCAGGACAAGGAGCCGGCAACGGCCGACACGATGGACGCCGTACGCGCGATCTACGCACAGCAACAGCGGTAGGTCAGGCGCTCTTCTTCCGGCTCGTGCGCTTGCGACCGGTGGCCTTTCGGGCAGCGCGCTTCGTCGTGCGCTTGCGGGTTGCCTTCTTCGCTGTCTTCTTCGCGGGCACCTTCGCTCCGGCTTTCCGCGCTTCCGACAGGCCGATGGCGATCGCCTGCTTGCGGCTCGTCACCTTGCGGCCGGACTTACCGCTCTTGAGCGTGCCGCGCTTCCGTTCCTCCATCGCGCGCTTGACCTTCTGTTGCGCCTTCTTGCCGAATTTAGGCATGCGATTCTCCTGGCCGGCTGCGAGTGTCAGGTGCATCCGCGCAGCAGGTAGACGAGGATGAGGATCGGGATCGGCACCCCAAGCAGCCATGCGAGCGCGTAACCCCAGCGCCCCTCTTGCAGTCGACGCGGCGCCGGCATGCGGCTGCGCCACCTGGCCAATGAATGTCTCATGTTCAACCTTCTGGATTTGACCGGCGCATTGTTTCCGTTCGGTGAACCGGGCCGCTGTCGGCCCATAACGCGAACACGCGTAGGGCAGAGGATGATTCAGGGACGGTGTGCGGCTCGGCAGCGCCGGGCCGATCACTGCGAATTGCGTCGTCAGCTCAATCCGGAGACGGGAATCGACGCGCCATGGACCGCGCGCGCCTCGTCGGAGGCGAGGAACACGAACACGTTCGCGAGATCCTCGGGCGCGACCCAACGTCGGGGATCGGCGTCCGGCATTGCAGCGCGGTTCTCCGGCGTGTCGATGATCGTCGGCAGCACGCAGTTGACGTTGACGTTCTTCTCGCGAAGCTCCGCCGCCATCGCCTCGGTGATTCTGATCACCGCGCTCTTGGCGGCACAATAGGGCGCCATTCGCGCAACGCCTTTCAACGCCGAACTCGCCGCCACGTTGATGATCCGTCCTCCGTCTGCGGCGAGCATCTGCGGCACGACCGCGCGAACCATATTGAGCATCGTGCGCACGTTGATATCGAACATGAAGTTCCAGTCGTCGTCGTCCGTTTCGTGCACGGGAGGGCCCATCCTGAAGCCGCCGGCGATGTTGCAGAGCACGTCGATGCGACCGAAGCGCGTGATCACCGCTCGTACGGCGGCGTCAACCTGTCCTCGATCAAGCAGGTTCGCGGGAGCGATCAACTGCCTCGCGCCGTCGCCGCCGAATGCCGCCACCAGCGGCTCGCGGCGGGACGCGATGAGCACGAGGTTGTCGCCGCGCTTGGCAAACGCCTGCGCAACCGCCCGGCCCAGGTTGCCGGACGCGCCAGTTACGACGACCGTCGCGGGCTTTGTTGCCATGTGAACGGGTGTGACGGCGTTACGCGGTCTGGATGACACCGCGGCGCACCTGATCACGCTCGATCGACTCGAACAAGGCCCTGAAGTTGCCCTCGCCGAATCCTTCGTCGCCCTTGCGCTCTATGAACTCGAAGAACACGGGACCCAGGACCGTCTGCGAAAAGATCTGCAACAGGAGTCGCGGCTTGCCGCCTTCGGTCGTTCCGTCGAGCAGGATGCCGCGGGCCTGCAGCTCGCGCAGTTCTTGCGCGTGCCCTGGCAGCCGTTCGTCGATCATCTCGTAGTAGGTCGCGGGAGGCGCCGCCATCAGCGCCACACCCGCGGCGCGGAGGCTGTCGACGCTCGCGAGCAGGCTGTCGGTGAGGAGCGCGATGTGCTGGATGCCCTCGCCGTTGAACTGCATCAGGAATTCCTCGATCTGGCCGGTCGAGCGCGACGCCTCTTCATTCAGTGGAATGCGGATCTGGCCATCGGGCGCTGTCATGGCACGCGAAGTGAGCCCGGTGTACTCACCCTTGATGTCGAAGTAGCGCATCTCCCGGAAGTTGAAGATGCGCTCGTAGAAACCAGCCCAGTACGCAATCCGACCGCGATAGACGTTGTGCGTCAGGTGGTCGATGATCCGGAGGCCGTGCCCGCGCGGATGCCGGTCGACACCCTCGTTGAAGCGAAAGTCGATGTCGTAGATCGACGTGCCGTCGCCGAAGCGGTCGATCAGGTACAGGGGCGCGCCGCCGATACCCCTGATGGCAGGTAGCCGGAGCTCCATCGGCCCCGTCGCCATCTCCACCGGCTGCGCGCCCTGCGCGAGCGCGCGCTCGTAGGCCTGATGCGAGTCGCGCACCCGAAACGCCATCGCACACGCGGACGGTCCATGTTCCGCCGCGAAGTACGCCGCCGGGCTCTTCGGCTCGCGGTTGACGATGAAGTTGATCTCACCCTGCCGGTAGAGCGAGACATCCTTCGAACGGTGGCGCGCGATCTCCGCGAATCCGAGCGCGGTCAGGATGGGCTCGAGAATGCCGGGCGTCGGCGAAGCGAACTCGACGAACTCGAAGCCCATGAGCCCCATGGGATTGTCGAACAGATCGGCCATCGCGTCGCTCCAGGGTTGCTCGCGCGGACTATGCCGAATCCGGCGTCGGGTTGCAATCGGGCCGGCGTCCGGAAGGTCGGATCGCGGCTACAATCCGCGCCGTCGACCTCGCGCGTCCGGAGCGCCATCTCGCCACTGCTCGGAATCCGGGGATTGCTGGCGGCGCTTGCCTTCGCACCGCTCGCTGCAGCCGGGCAGCCAACGCTGCGGGCGCCGAACGTCGTCGTGATCTCGCCAACGCTCGTCACGTCGGGCCAGCCATCGGCGGACGCGCTGGCCCAGCTCGGCGCGCAGGGTTTCGAGGCCGTCATCTCGCTCTCGCCCCCCAATTCCCACGACGCCGTGCGCGACGAGCCGGAGATCGTGAGGCGGGAAAGGCTCGCCTTCGTTGGAATCCCGATCGACTTCAGCCAGCCAACCGCCAAGGATTGCGACGCGTTCGCAAGCGCGCTGTCGGGCCTGGGCGGCCGCAAGGTCCTCGCGCACTGCCAGGTCAACATGCGCGCGTCGACGATGGTGTTCCTCTACCGCACGATCGTCGCGAAGGAGGATCCACAGCGCGCTTACGAAGCGGTCATCAAAGTCTGGGTGCCCGAGGGTCCGCGGAAGGGGCTGATCCGCGACGAGCTTCGCCAGCACAACATCGATTTCGAGCCGTACTGAAGCGGCGCGCGCTTCAATCGCGCGGGGTCGTGAATGCGGCACGGTCGAGCACCCACCGCGCCTTTGTCTTGAAGTCCCGGTCCTCGCGCCCCGGGTTGTAACGTGAGGTGTACTCGACCAGCACGACGAGGCTCGGATCGACTGGGTGGCAGGCGACGAATCCCATCGTCTCGAATACGATATACGCCACGTTGGCGGGCTTCTGCGACGCTTCGCTGTCCTCGACGACGAAATAGAAGTTAGCGAACGACGCCCGTCGCCGGAACGGGATCGCGCGCGACTTGTCGAGTCCGACATTCGTGTCGCGCACCCGGAAACGGCCCGGCACCTTCGCGTTCAGGCGTTTTACGATCTCGAGAAACGCCTCGTCGGTCTCGGGGCACGGTGATTGAATGTCGCGGATACGGATCACCGAGCTCACGACTCCGTCCATGCCGAGCTTGCCGAGCGTGACCTCGGTCGTGCCGCGGTTCGCGACCCATCCAGCTTCGTCCGGCGAGGTGAGCGTGACGCCGCGCGCCGTGACGGGGGTCATCGGCGCGAGGGCCTCGGTGGCGGAGGAGGAAGCGCGGCCAGGAGTGCCGGCACCGCAAGCAATAGCGCGTAGAGTTGCATTGGCGTATCGGTCTGTGTGTCAAACGGCCGGCGTTAGCAGCCGATTCATTCGCCTGAATCAGAAATTATCCTAGAATTCTGCACCCCGGAAAGGTTCCTTTGGGGGCCGAATCGGAGAGACACGATGATGACGACGATTCCCGAGGGAGGCCGGTTCCGCGTCGGCGCGTTACTGGCCATCGGCCTCGCCGTCGCGGGTGCGCCCGCGGCGGGACAGCGCCCGACGCCCGAGCAGGGGCGTGCAATCCGCGAAGCGTGCGGCGCGGACTACCAGGCGTTCTGCGCAGGCGTCCCGATGGGGACTGCAGCGCTCGAATGTCTCGCGAAGAATGCGGCCCAGACATCGCCCGCGTGCCAGCAGGCGCTCCTTGCGGTGAAGGGTGGCGCGCAGCAGGGCACGATTGAAGCTCCCACCTCCAAGGCCGCCGCTGCTGCGGTGGCGCTCCCCTCCGCGAGCCAATGGCCGCATATGGTGCAAGGAGAGCGCGGCACGGCAGTCGTCTATCAGCCGCAGGTGATCGCGTGGCCCGATCGACAGAAGCTCGAGACTCGCGCCGCGATGGCGGTGACCCCGACCGGCGCCAAGTCCGCATCCTACGGCACGGTCGACGTTTCCTTCGCGACCTCGACCGATCTCGCCTCGCGCACGGTGACGCTGTCGCAGCCGCAGCTCGTCGCGACGCACTTTCCGACGCTCGGTCCCGAGCAGACCGCCGCGATCGAGGAGCGCGTCAGGACGACGCTCGCAGGTCTCAGCAGCAAGACGGTGCCGCTCGACATGGTGGTCGCGAGTCTCCGCGACTCGGGTGAAAAGCCGCCGTCCGTTCCGCTCAAAAACGATCCGCCGGCCATCTTCGTCAGCGCACGCCCCGCGAGCCTCATCGTGTTCGATGGCGAGCCCGTGCTCGCGCCGATCGCCGGGACGCCACTGTCGTTCGCCGTCAACACCAATTGGGACATCTTCTTCGACAACGATACGAAGTCGTGGTACTGGCTCAACAGCGGCGGCTGGCTGACCGCGAATGACATCAAGGGTCCGTGGTCGCCGGCGCCGTCACTGCCTCCCGCATTCTCGGGGCTGCCGTCGGATGCGAGCTTCGCCGAGGTGAAGAAACAGATCCCGGGGCGGCGCATCGGTGCGAGCGAGGTTCCCGCGATCTTCGTATCGACGGTGCCGGCCGAGATTATCGTCACGCAGGGTCCGCCGCAATTCGTCCGCGTACCGGGCACCGCGCTCGAGTACGTATCGAATACCGATGCCGCGCTGTTCCGGATGTCCGGAGCGACGTACTACTATCTCGTATCCGGACGCTGGTTCAGCGCGCCGCGGCTCGAGGGGCCGTGGACATTCGCGACGGCGTCGTTGCCTGCCGATTTCGCCCGCATTCCCGCGGACGGCCCGCGCGGCTTCGTCCTCGTCTCGGTTCCCGGCACGCCGCAGGCGCAGGAGGCACTGATCGAGGCGCAGGTTCCGCAACAGGCGACGCTTTCGAAGGCGGAGGCGAAGCTCGACATTTCCTACGCGGGTGATCCGAAGTTCCAGCAGATCGCCGGCACGACGATGTCTTACGCCGTCAACACCTCGTTCAACGTCGTCCAGGCGGAGGGCGCGTACTACGCGTGCTATCAGGGCGCGTGGTTCGTGGCGCCGTCGCCTGCGGGTGCGTGGACGCTCGCGGCGAGCATCCCGCCGGTGATCTACACGATTCCGCCGGGCAATCCGCTCTACCCGTGCACGTACGTGCGCATCTACTCAGCGACGCCGGACACGGTGACATACGGCTACACCGCCGGCTACACGATGGGCTACGTGAGCGAGGGTGTCGTTGTCTACGGCACGGGCTGGTACTACCCGCCGTACATCTATCCCGGGCCGATCCCGATCTATTATCCGTACCCGTATTCATATGCGGGAGCGGCCTACTACAACGTGGCTACGGGCGCGTGGGCGCGCGGCGGTGCGATCTACGGTCCGTACGGCGGGGTCGTCAAGGGCGGCACGGCGTACAACCCGCAGACCGGAGCATGGGCGCACGGCGGTGCCGTCTATGGTCCGTACGGCGGTGCGGGCGCGATCTCCGCGTATAACCCGACGACCGGCGGCTATGTCCACGGCAACGCGGTGTGGGGGCCCGACGGTGCTTCGGGCAACGCGAGCTGGTACAACCCGCGCACCGGTGTGTCGGGCAGCACGAACCAGAACAGCAACGCTTACGGGCGCTGGGGATCGAGCACGTTCGCGGGTCCGAATCAGACAGTCCACACGCAAAGCCAGAGCGGCGCGCGCGGCTCCACGGGATCGTTCACATCGAGCTCCGGCGCGGCAGGCGCCGGCGCGAAGGGCGCGGGTGGCAACAGTGCGGGCGTCGTGAAGACGAGCGGCGGCGATGTGTACGCGGGCGCAGACGGCAACGTCTACAAGAAGACCGACAGCGGCTGGCAGAAGTACAACAACGGCTCGTGGTCGCAGGTGCAGAAGCCGGAGCAGCAACGGAGCGCGGCAGGGCAGGGCGGAGCGACGTCCGCGGACCGAAGCTCGAATCTGTCGGGCCAAACGGAACGCGCACAAGGTGTCCGCACAAGCGGCGGGGCCGACAACATGGGTCAGCTCGAGCACGATCGCCAGGCGCGCACGACGGGCATGCAGGGGCGCGGCTCGTTCGGCGGAGGCGCGTACGGTGGCGGCGGCATGCGCGGAGGTGGAGGTCGTGGCGGGCGGCGCTGACACGCGCATCCGGAATGTGTGGGTGCCGCTTCCGGTAACATCGACGCCATGACCGCCTCGCTCGTCATCGATCCACCCGGGCCCATGGCCGCGACCGCGGCGACGCCGGAAGCGGTCCTCGAGCCGGTGTTCGCGGCGCAGCGCGCGGCGTTCGCGCGCGAGATGAACCCGTCGCTCGCGGTGCGTCGCGATCGACTCGACCGGCTGCTCGCGCTCACCTCGAAGCATCAGGGCGCGATCATCGCCGCCGTCTCGTCCGACTTCGGCCATCGCTCGCGTCACGAGACCGAGTTCGCCGACGTGTTCGCCGTGCTGTCCGCGCTGCGCCACACCCGGCGACACGTGCGGCGCTGGATGAAGACGAGGCGCGTGGCGACGCCGCCGCATCTCTGGCCTGCGACGAGCACCATCATTCGTCAGCCACTCGGCGTCGTCGGCGTCATCAGCCCATGGAATTATCCGTTGCAGCTTGCGCTGCTGCCGGTCGCCGCGGCATTGGCTGCGGGCAATCGGGTGATGCTGAAGCCGAGCGAACTCACGCCGCGGTTTTCCGCGCTCCTGCGGGAGATCGTGGCCGTGGCGTTCGCGCCCGACGAGTTCGCCGTGTGTCCAGGCGACGTCGAGCTCGGCCGGGCTTTCTCGCGCCTGCCTTTTGATCATCTGTTCTTCACCGGGTCGACCGCGGTCGGGCGCCAGGTCGCGCTCGCCGCGGCGGAGAACCTGACGCCCGTCACGCTCGAGCTCGGGGGCAAATCGCCCGCGATCATCGATGATGATTGCGACCTGCCGGCGGCGGCGCGCCGGATCGCATTTGCGAAGCTCATGAACGCCGGCCAGACGTGCGTTGCTCCCGACTACCTGCTTGTGCCGCGCGTGCGAACTGACGCCGTGATCTCCGCGTTGCGCGACGCGATCGCCGCGATGTACCCCACGCTCGCCGCCAACCCGGACTACACGAGCATCGTGAACGACCGGCACTACCGTCGGCTGGCGCGGCTCGTCGCCGATGCGGAGGTGCACGGCGCGAAAGCCGTCTCCTTGGCGACCGCGACGCCGGATGTCGACGCGCGGCAGTTCCCGCCCACGGTGCTGCTCGGCGTCGACCACGAGATGACCGTGATGCGCGAGGAGATCTTCGGGCCGATCCTGCCAATAGTGCCGTACGACTCGGTCGGCGAGGCGATCGCGTACGTGAACGCGCGTCCGCGTCCGCTCGCGCTCTACTGGTTCGGCCGTGACAGTGCGCATCGACAACGCGTGCTCGAGCAGACGCTGTCGGGCGGGGTGGCGATCAACGACGCGTGCTGGCAGGTCGCACAGGAGAACCTGCCGTTCGGCGGCGTCGGTGCGAGCGGCATGGGCGCCTACCACGGCGAGCGCGGTTTCCTCACGTTCTCGAAGGAGAAGGGGGTCTTCCGCCAGGGGCGCCTCAACGGGGTCGAGCTGTTCCGGCCGCCCTACGGCCGCCGCTTCGAGGCGATGATCGCGTTGCTCAAGCATTTCTTCTGAATTACGCGGACGCTGCCCCAGGGAGGCCGCCGTGTTGCAGGGACTGATGCAGGACCGGCCGCTGCTCATCTCGTCGTTGATCGAGCATGCTGATACGTTCCACCCGCGCGTCGAGATTGTCTCGCGCCCGGTCGAGGGACCGGTGCACCGCACGACGTGGAGTGACGTACACCGGCGCTCGAAGCAGGCGGTCAAGGCCCTCACCGCGCTCGGCGTCAAACCCGGCGATCGCGTGGCGACACTGGCCTGGAACACGTTCCGGCATCTCGAGCTCTATTTCGCGGTCTCGGGGATGGGCGCGGTGCTGCACACGATCAACCCGCGGCTCTTCCCGGAGCAGATCGAATACATCGCGAACCATGCGGAGGACAAGCTCCTGTGCTTCGACCTCACGCTCGCGCCGCTCGTGGAGAGGCTCGCGGCGTCGCTCCAGTCAGTGCAGGGTTTCGTCGCCCTGGCCGACCGCGAGCATTTGCCGACGCTCAAGTTGCCGCGGCCGCTGTATGCTTACGAAGACCTCGTCGACGCGCAGGACAGCGACTACGAATGGCCGACGTTCGACGAGCGCACGGCATCCTCCCTTTGCTACACGTCAGGGACGACCGGGCATCCGAAGGGCGTGCTGTACACGCACCGGTCGACCGTGCTGCATTCGTTCGCGGTGTGCGCGGTCGATGGCATCGGCTGCTCGTCGGCAGACTCGGTGCTTCCCGTCGTCCCGATGTTCCACGTCAATGCCTGGGGCACGCCGTATGCGAGCGCGATGTCCGGCGCGAAGCTCGTCCTGCCGGGTGCCGGCTTGGACGGCAAGAGCCTGTACCAGCTCATGCAGAGCGAAAAAGTGACGCTCGCTCTTGGCGTGCCTACCGTCTGGCTCAACGTCTTCAACTACGTCGAGGAGGCGAAGGTCGATCCCCGCCACGATCTGGTACTTCGCCGCGTCGTCGTCGGCGGCGCTGCCGCGCCGCGCGCGATGAGCGAACGATTCGCGACGCAATTCGACGCGTTCGTCGTCCATGGATGGGGGATGACGGAGATGTCCCCGCTGGGCACGGTCGGCAACCTGCTTCCGGCGCATCGTGACCACACGCTCGCGCAGCGCCTCAATGTGCAGGAGAAGCAGGGGCGCGCGATCTACGGTGTCGAGCTCCGGATCGTCGACGATATTGGGCGACCTCTGCCGCACGACGGTGTAGCGCGGGGCCACCTGACGGTGCGAGGGCCCTGGGTCGTCGAGCGTTATTTCGGCACCGACGACGCGGTGCTGGACGGCGAAGGCTTCTTCGACACCGGCGACATCGCAACGGTCGATCCGGATGGCTACGTGCACATCAAGGATCGTGCGAAGGACGTGATCAAGTCTGGCGGCGAATGGATCTCGTCGATCGAGCTCGAGAACCTGGCGATGGGCCACCCCGCGATCGCCGAGGCGGCGGTGATCGGCGTCTCGCATCCGAAATGGCAGGAGCGGCCCTTGCTCGTCGCCGTGAAGAAGCAGGGCCGCGACGTCACGCGTGATGCACTGCTCGAATTCCTCGCACCTAAGGTCGCCAAGTGGTGGCTGCCGGACGACGTCGTGTTCGTCGACGAGCTCCCGCACACGGCGACGGGCAAGCTGCAGAAGATGAAGCTGCGCGAAAGCTTCCGCGACTACCGGCTCCCGACCGCCTGACGCGCTAGCTGCGCTCGGAAGGCCCGGTGGGCTCGGGCTGGCGAGAGCGATGCCTGGCCCGTGACGAAGCCGGCGTGCCGTCAGCGACGAGGCGATCGCGCGTCGCAAGGTCGGGAAACAGGTAGCGCCAGGCGAAGGCGACGAGGCAACTGCCGACGCCTCCCAGCACGACTGCCTCGACGGTGCCGAACCACGCCGCCGTGGCACCTGATTCGAACTCGCCCAACTGATTCGACGCGCCGATGAACACCGAGTTGACGGCGCTGACGCGGCCGCGCATCGCGTCGGGAGTCTCGAGCTGCACGAGCGTCTGGCGGATCACGATGCTCACCATGTCGGCCGCGCCGCCGACCGCCAGCATCGCGAGGGATAGCGGAAACCAGGTGGAGGCGCCGAAGACGACGATCGACAGGCCGTAGACGCCCACGGCCGTGAGCATCCGGGGACCCGTCCGACGCTGGATCGGCCAGCGCGAAAGGATGAGCGACATCGCGACCGCGCCCGCCGCGGGCGCGGAGCGCAGGAGTCCGAGCCCCCACGATCCGACATGCAGGACGTCCTTCGCATAGATGGGCAGGAGCGCGACCGCTCCGCCCAGCAGCATCGCGAAGAGATCGAGCGATACCGCGCCCAGCACGACCTTGCGCGCGAAGACGAAGCGCAGGCCCGCGAGCAGCGTATCGAACGATGCCTCGCTGGCCGACGGGGAATGATCGTAGCGGATCGTCGCGCACAGCGCGGCCGCGGCCACAAAGAGTGCCATGCACGCCGCATACGCCGTGCCCGCGCCGGCAACGTAGAGCACGCCCCCCAGCGCCGGCCCGCCAATGATGGCGATCTGCATGCCCATCGAGCTGAACGCCAGAGCCCTCGGCAGCACGGACGCCGGAACGAGAACGGGCGTCAGCGCCTGCTGCGCCGGCATCTGGAACGCGCGGAGCGCGCCCAGTGCCACGGAGAACAGCAGCAGAACATCACGGCGCATCACGCCCTGGATCGACAACCCGCAGAGGAGGGCGGCGATCACCGCCTGACACGCGAGGCATAGCGCCAGGACGCGCCCGCGATGGTGGCGGTCGACGACGTGGCCGGCAATCAGCACGAGGACGATCGACGGGAGGAACTGGAGCAGGCCGATGAGGCCCAAGTCCCACGCCGAGGCGGTCAAGTCGTACATCTGCCAGCCCACCGCCACCATCAGCATCTGGCTTGCGGCGTTGCCGACCACGCGGGTGAGCCAGAAGCGTACGAACGCAGGGTACGCGAAGAGTTCCGATGCCTGCATCGACGGAAGAACGTGCGGCGCGTCAGCGCGACGCCGTGCGGTATTGCGCCAGCTCGAGCCGCGCGATCTGGTTGCGGTGGACCTCGTCAGGCCCGTCGGCGAAGCGCAGCGTGCGCGCCTGCGCGTAGAAGACGGCGAGGCCGAAGTCGTCGCAGACGCCGGCCGCGCCATGGACCTGCATCGCCCAGTCGATCACTCGGCACGCCATGTTCGGCGCCACCACCTTGATCATCGCGATCTCGGCTTTGCGCGGCCTTGTTGCCGACGATATCCATCTTCCACGCCGCGTTGAGCACGAGGAAGCGCGCCTGGTCGATGTCGATGCGCGCCTCCGCGATCCGCTCCGGCGTCACCGTCTGCTCGGCGACGGCGCTGGCCGAACGCGACGCGTGACTCGCACGGCGGCACATCGCCTCCAGCGCGCGCTCGGCCTGGCCGATCAGCCGCATGCAGTGATGGATCCGTCCCGGCCCGAGCCGGCCTTGTGCGATCTCGAAGCCGCGGCCCTCGCCGAGCAACATGATTCTCGGCCGGCACGCGGACGTTGTCGAAATCAAACTCGGCGTGGCCGTGCGGCGCGTCGTCGTAGCCGAACACCGGGAGCACACGGACGAGCCTCACGCCGGGCGTGTCGATCGGCACCAGGATCATCGACTGCTGTCGATGCCGGTCCGCGATTCGCGGATCGGTCTTGCCCATGAAGATCAGGATCTCGCACCGCGGATCGGCCGCCGCCGGATGGTCCACCACTTCCGGCCGTTGACGACGTAGTCGTCGCCGTCGCGCACGATCGACGCCTGCGATATTCGTCGCGTCCGACGACGCGACATCGGGCTCGGTCATCGCGAAGCCCGAGCGGATCTCGCCGCGAAGCAGCGGCTCGAGCCACCGCTTCTTCTGCGCGGCGGTGCCGTAGCGAACGAGCACCTCCATGTTGCCGGTGTCGGGGGCGCTGCAATTGAAGATCTCGGGCGCGATCCACGAACCGGCCCATGATCTCGCACAGCGGCGCGTACTCGAGGTTGGTGAGCCCGGCGCCGAGCTCGGACTCGGGAAGGAAAAGATTCCACAGGTCCGCGGCTCGCGCCTTGGCCTTGAGCGCTTCCATCACCGTCGTCGCCACCCACGCGTTGCCGCGCTTGCGGTTGGCCTCGACCTCCGCGGCGTAATGGGCTTCCGCAGGGTAGACGTTGTCGTCCATGAACTGCGCGACGCGCGCCGCGAGCTCCCTCACCTTCGGCGAATAAGCGAAATCCATCTCGTCAGCCTCCGTTCGGCTGTTCCTGCGCCATCGTCCACGCGACGTCCGCGACGATCCGCGCGCGGCCCCCTTGCTCGAGCGCGTTGGCGGACGCGGCGTTCCCCTGGAGCGCACGCGCAAGCACGCCGTGCAGGATCGCCGCGATGCGGAACATGTTGAAGATCAGATAGAACTCCCAGTGCGCGTGCGCGATGCCGGCGCGGCCGATGCGTGCGCAGTAGGAGCCCACGTACTCCGCCTCAGTCGGGATGCCCGTCCCGGCGAAATCGCACCCCTTGAGCCCGCGGAACTGTCCCGGCGCAAGGCGCCAGATCATCGCGTGGTAGGCGAAATCGGACAGCGGATGACCGAGCGTCGCGAGCTCCCAGTCGAGGACCGCCAGCACGCGCGGCTCGTTCGGATGGAAGATCACGTTGTCGAGGCGGAAGTCGCCATGGACGATCGACGTCTCGTCACCCGGCGGCACATGAAGCGGCAGCCACGCGATCAACGCGTCCATCGCGGGAATCCGTTCGGCGGGCGCCGCCTCGTACTGCTTCGACCAGCGCGCGATCTGCCGCTCGATGTAGTTGCCAGGCTTGCCGAAGTCGGCGAGACCCACCGCGGCGAAGTCCACCCGATGCAGCGCGGCGAGCACCCGATTGAGCTCGTCCCAGTGCGCGGCGCGCGCCGCCGGTGCCATGCCAGGCATGAGCGGGTCCCACAGCACGCGCCCCTCGACGTACTCCATCAGGTAGAACGCGGTACCGATCACCGCGGGGTCGTCGCAGAGCGCGACCATCCGCGCGACGGGGACGGCGGTGTCCGCAAGCGCGGCCATGACGCGAAATTCGCGATCGATCGCATGCGCGGAGGGCAAGAGCTTGCCCGGTGGCTTCCGTCGCAGCACATAGCGGCGATCGCCGGCGGTCACGCGATAAGTCGGGTTGGATTGGCCCCCTTGGAATTGCTCGATCTGCGCCGCGCCCGCAAAGGGTGCGACTTTCTCGCGCAGGAAAGCGGCCAGGCCGGCCTCGTCGAACGGATGCGCGGGAGCGACGAGCCGCGCTCCCGGATTGGCCGCGCCTTCCATGCTCAAACGACCGTGACCCCGCCGTCGACGGCGATCGCCTGTCCCGTCACATGACGCGAGGCCTCCGAGGCGAGGAAGACGACGCAACCCTTCAGATCCTCGCCGCCGCCGAGCCGGCCGAGCGGCGTCAGGTCGACCACCTGGCGATCGATTCGCTCGAGCGTGGCCTTGGTCATCTTCGAGGGAAAAAATCCCGGGCAGATTGCGTTGACGTTGATGTTATACGGGCCCCACTCCGCCGCAAGCGCTCGTGTCAGGTTGACGAGCGCGCCTTTGCTCGTGTTATAGGCGATCGTCCGCATCTCCCACCCCGGCGGGTTGCCGAAGAGGCCCGCGATCGATGCGATATTGACGATCTTGCCGCTGCGCCGCGGAATCATCGAGCGCCGGCCGATCTCGCGCGTGAGGTAGTACAGCGCATCGACGTTCAGGTTCATCACCTTGCGCCAGCCGTCGTCGGGGTAGTCTTCGGCCGGTGCGGCCCAGTTGCAGCCGGCGTTGTTGACGAGGACGTCGATCTGGCCGTAGCGCGCCAGCACTGCGTCGACGATCGCGGGTGCCGAGGCCGCCGCCGCGAGGTCGGATGCGACGGTGAGGCACTCGATTCCCAACGCTGCGAGGTGCGTGCGCGCCGCTTCGAGCTCATCTTCCTTGCGCGCGGTCACGGCGATGCGCGCACCCATCTCACCCAGCCCTTCGGCCATCTGCAGGCCGATGCCGCGCGAGCCGCCGGTGACGAGCGCCACCTTGCCGCCGAGATCCAGGAGCTGCCTCACGCCCACGTCGACTTCCCTTCGGTGTCGAACCGCGTTGTCACGATACCACGGGGCCGCGCGCGCTCGTTGCCCGGAGCAAGTGCGTCCTTTATAGTCGCCGGCGCCGCGCGGCTCTTCCTCCGACATGACGTTCCTCGTGCGGGCCTTGGGCCTGATCCCTCTGGCGCTCCTCTATCCGTGGGGCTGGCTCGTCTTCGGCATCGTGTTCTACGTCGTGCGCTGGCGGCGTGAGCAGGTCGAGCGTGACGTCGCGCTCTCACTCCCGAATCGGTCGGCGCCTGAGCGGGCGCGAATCGTCCGCGACTCCTACCTCCACGCGGCGGACACGCTGATCGAGATGCTCTGGGGATTCGGCGCGAGCGCGCAAGCGATCCTGCGGCGCGTCACGTTCGAGAATCCCGAGTTGATCCTGCAGCTCGAGGCGGACCGGAAGACGGTCGTGCTGCTCACGCCGCACTTCTGCAACTGGGAGTGGCTGTTCCTGGCCGGCAGCGCGCAATTCGGCTTCACGATCGAGACCGTCTATCAACCTCATCGGATCCGGTGGATCGACCGCTTCATGGTGGAAGCACGGTCGCGCTTCGGCGGGCGGCCGATCCCGCGCGAGGATTTCGTGTTCGAGCTCATGAACGCTCCGGTACGGCCGCGTGTCTATTCACTGATTGCGGACCAGACTCCCAAGCGACACGAGCGCAAGCACTGGACGAAATTTCTCGAGCGCGACACTGCGTTCTACACGGGCGCCGACCAGGTCACGCGCTATCTCGATGCGACGGTGCTCTACGTCGCGATGCGTCGCGCGGCGCGCGGCCACTACACGGTGCGGGTCGAGGTCATCGCCGAGCCCCCGTTCGACATCGCGGGCACGGAGGTCATCATGGAAAAGTTCGCGCGCCGCGCCGAGGAGGCGATTCTCGAGAACCCCGAGAATTTCCTCTGGCTGCAGAAGCGGTGGAAGTACCCGAGGCCCGACGGTGAGTGACGCTTCAGCCGGCAGCGCGTTCCCACAGCGCGATCGTGGCGAGAAATCCGGCGGGTACGGGCGCCGCCGTCAACCGCCACGCCAGGGGTCGATAGGGCGGGGGTCCGTCCCGCAGGCACAACTGTGGCGCGAGGGCGACGTCGATCCGTCGAAACGGAGCCGCGAGCCCATCGCCCGTCGCTTTGCTCATCGCTTCCTTGCACGTCCAGTACCGCAGGAAGTGGCGGCGCCGTTCGTCCGGGGCGAGGGCTGCGAGCGTCGTCTGCTCCGCCGGCGTGAGTACACGGCGGGCCAGTCGATCGGCAGGCACGTCGCGATCCGCACGCTCGACGTCGACGCCGATGCGAATCGTTGGCCTGCCAGGGTGCCGAATGCCGATCAGCGCAACGTCGCCCGTGTGCGAAACGTTGAAATCGAGACCGCCGTCGTTGTGGGCGAGCTCGGGGCGTCCACGCGCGCCGCGCACGATCGGCACATCGGCGGGCGCGATCCCCAGCGTTCGACCCAGCACCCAACGCAGCGAAGCGCGGCCCGCAATCCAGCGCGCGCGGAGCGAATCACGGCCGAAGCGGGCGGCCCGCGCGCGCTCCGTCGGCGCGAGCGTCGCGGCGAGCGCGGGCAGGACGTTCGCGCCCACATCGAGCTCGCACCACCAGAGCGAAATGCCGGCGGCGTTGCCTGGCAGTTCGCGCGACCGGACACCGGCGGCGGGTTCACCGCGCGTCATTGACTGGCCGCGCGCCGTCGTCCCGCATCCATGCGCTTCATCTTCGGCCTGCTCTCGCGGATCCCGCTCGCGGTGCTCTACGCGGTCATTTCGCGCCCGTTCTTCGATTGGGGATACTACATCCTCCGCTGGCGCCGAAAGCTCGCCGCCGACAATCTCGCGCGTTCGTTCCCGGACCTTTCCGCGGAAGAGCGCGCGGCGATCTTGAAGCAATCGTATCGCAACCTCTGCGACCTCATGGCCGAGATCGTCTGGAGCTACGGCGCCACCCCCGCACAGATCCGCGAGCGCGTGACGGTCGAGAACCCTGAGGTCGTGCGCGACCGGATCCGGTGCGGGCCGGTCGGTACTGTTGATGACGGCGCACTTCTGCAACTGGGAGTGGCAGGTGCTCGCCGGCAACACCGAGCTCGACGAGCCGATGTTTCCCGTCTACAAGCCGCAGCGCGTCGCAGCGATCGATCGATTCCTGGTCGAGGCGCGGAGTCGTTTCGGGGGAACGCCGATCCCGCACACCGCGCTCACGCGCGAGCTGCTGCGGCGTCGGAGCGAGACCCATGTCTATGCGCTCGTCGCCGACCAGACGCCCGTGCACAACGAGCTCAAGTACTGGACGACGTTCCTGCATCAGGACTCGGCGTTCTTTGTCGGCGCCGACGCGATCGCGCGCATCCTCAAGGCGACCGTCGTGTTCGTCACGATGCATCGCGTCCGCCGTGGCTACTACACCATGCGCGTGGCGGTGATCGACGAGCCTCCGTACGAGCGCGGCGCCGAAACGCAGGTGATCGAGCATTACGTCCGCGCCCTCGAAGCCGAGATCCGGACGAGCCCTGCCGACTGGCTCTGGATCCACCGGAAGTGGAAATATCCGAAGCCGAGTGGACCGGCACAACGGCGGGGGGACGCGGGTACTGATGGCGTCGGATAAATTTACAGGCGCCGAGTTGAACATCCTCAACCACAGCCGAAGTGCCGCGTAAAGTATCTATCTTTCAATAGGTTGAGAATTCGCTTTCCGCCCGGATCGATTCTTGCACCCGCGTGGTCGGAGCAGGTTTTCCATACGGGCCTTGTATCGCTTCAGCCGTCAGCGGCGGCTGCCAGACCAAGGAAGATCCCATGTCCGATCGCTCGAACCAAATTGCGCTTTGCGTGCTTGCCGCCGCAGCGTCCCTAGCACTGGCGTCGCCCGCGCAGGCCGGGTTCATCGGCACGAAATTCGATCCGCCGTTCTTCAGCGGCAGCGGTACGTTCTTCCTGCCGGATACGCCAGCCTGTCTCGGCTTGCCGGACGGCTTCAACTCGGTCAACGGGGGATCGGATCCGTGTTCCGGGGTCGTGCTGGTGAACGCGGCCGTCAACGTGTCCGACGATGGCGGCACGGCGCATCTGTCGCTGCCCCCGCCCACGCCTGGCGCGACCTCCATCAGCGGCATCGTGATCAACAGCGCGTCGGCTTCGCTGGTCGTGGGCGTCAACACCACGTTCATTCCGATCGGCGTCGACTCGTGCACCGGCGATCTGTGCGACTTCGAATGGTTCATCGAATGGGATTCGAACCTGCCCGAGGGCGAGCTCCTCTCCAACTCGGTCACGCTGTTCAGGCAGTTCTGCCCCGACGGCTGCATCGGCGATCGCGAGCAGTTC
This sequence comes from uncultured beta proteobacterium, assembly GCA_963773195.1. Classification (GTDB taxonomy): domain Bacteria; phylum Pseudomonadota; class Gammaproteobacteria; order Burkholderiales; family Casimicrobiaceae; genus CAIWHR01. The sequence continues at coordinate 57,068 of CAVZAE010000004.1, read as the reverse complement.
GGCGATCCGGCCACGAACGTCACCTTCTTCCCGACCCCTGAACCGGGCTCGCTCGCCCTCTTGGCCGGTGCGCTTGGCGCGGGGTGGATCGTCCGGCGGCGCCGCACTACGGCCTGACGCCCGCACAACTTTCGCGTTCCAATGGCCCGCCGCTGATGACGGCGGGCATTTTTTGCGTTGATTCGCGCGGTCTAGGCGGCGAGGACGGGCTCGCCGGCGAACGAAAGCGCGGCGTCGATCGCATCGTCGAGCGCCCACGTCGCACCGTCCGCCCAGGCTGCTTCGAACGCTGCCTCGCCCAGAACTTCGCGCGCGGCCCCTAGACTGGCGAGGCGCCTCAACTCCGCGCGCTGCAGGCGCGGAATCGTAAGTCGGTCGCGGATAGCCGCGGTCGCCGCGTGAACCCGAACCGCGTCGACGCTCCGACCCGACTCCTGCATCAGTGCGGCGAATTCCTCGAGGCAATCGAGCGCCTCGGAGCTCATCTGGAACGACTCGAAGGCGCGCAGTGCCTCGGTGAATTTGGCGCGCGCCGACTCGCGGTCGCCGCCCGCGGCATCGACCTTTCCCAGGCACCAGAGCGCGATCGCCTCGTTCCGCTTGTCCTCGGCGCCTTGGCAGACGTTGAGCGAGCGAACGAACCGCCGTCGTGCGCCATCGACGTCGCCCGCGGCCAGAGAAAGCTCGCCCAGGTTCCGCTCGCACTCGCCCTCGGTCTCCCTGTGCCCAATGTCGCGCGAGATCGCAAGGCATTGCTCGAACAGCTTCCGGGCGCTGCCATCGTCGGACTGTCGCACGGCGATTTCGCCGAGGTTGAGGAGGCCGTGGGCCTCGCCCAACCGATTGCCCTCGGCGCGGAAGAGCGCAATCGCTTCCTCCTCGCGTTTACGCGCCAACGCGACGTCGCCCTGGCGCATGTGCAGCATCGACAGCGTCGACAACGTCGCCGCGGTATCGAACGATGCGCCCAACGCGCGTCGAATCGCGAGGCACTCGGTCAGCATCCATTTCGCCTCGGCGTAATCGCCCTGGTTCGTCGCGAGTACGCCGCCGAGATACAGGGCATGCCCGCGTGCGACGTTCGGTTCGCGCATTTCCGGAAGCGCAAGCGCGGCGCGCACATTGTTGCGCGCCTCGGTAGAGTAGCCGCGCCGGATACGGAACTGCATCAGCGCGACCTCGAACTTGACGGCTATCACCGGATCGACGCCGCCCGCGAGCGCAAGCGCGATCGCGGCGCGCAGATTGTCCAGCTCGACTTCGAGACGCCGCGCCGATTCCGCGTCGTCGGACTGCTCGAGGTGCGGGCGCGCAGTCTTCGCCAGGCCGAAGTAGTACTCGCAGTGGCGCGCGGCGGTGGCGGCCACGTCGTCGCGCTCGAGCAGCCGCTGGCTCGCGAACTCGCGGATCGTCTTCTCGAGGCCGAAGCGCTTGGCCAGGTGCTCGTGCGCGAACTCCTTGATCGTCTCGAGCAGCCCGTAACGCGACGCGCGGCCCTCCTGCTCGACCATGATCAGCGATTTGTCGACGAGCGAGTTCACGAGATCGAGGACGTCGTCGGGCGCAAGCGGGTCCGCGCCGCAGACCGTCTCGGCCGCTTCGAGGTCGAAGCCGCCGGCGAAGACGGAGAGGCGATCGAGGACGATCTGCTCGCTTTCGCCCAGGAGATCGTACGACCAGTTCACGAGCGCGCGCAGCGTCTGCTGCCGCTCGAGCGCGACGCGGCTGCCGCCGGTCAGGAGCTTGAAGCGATCGTGCAGCCGGGCGTTGATCTCGCCGACCGAGAGGAGGCGCAGGCGTGCGGCCGCCAGCTCGAGCGCGAGGGGGATGCCGTCGAGCCTGGCACAGAGCTCCGCGACCGCCGGCGCGTCGTCATCGGTGACCGTGAAGTCGGGCTTTTGCAATCGTGCCCGTTCGACGAAGAGTTGCACGGCGTCGGAGCGGAGGAGCGCGTCCGCTCCGGCCTTGCGGTCGGGGACGCGCAACGGCAGCACCGGATACGTCTGCTCGCCCTGGATGTGCAATGCCTCGCGGCTCGTCGCGAGGATCTTGAGCTCCGGGATGCCCTTGAGCAGCCCGTCGGCCAAGCCGGCGCACGCGTAGATGAGATGCTCGCAGTTGTCGAGCACGATCAGCAGCTTGTGCTCGCGCAGGTGCTCGCAGAGGCTCTGGGTGATCGGCTTGCCGCTCTCCTCACGGATGCCGAGCGCATGGCCGGTGGCGTTCGGAACGAGCGACGGGTCGCGGATCGGTGCGAGGTCGACGAACCATACGCCATCCGGATACTGGTCGAGCACGTCGGCCCCGATCTGCAGCGACAGGCGGGTCTTGCCGAGGCCGCCCATGCCAAGCAGCGTGAGCAGGCGCGTCCCGTCGAGCAGACGCTTGGCTTCGGCGAGCTCGGTTTCGCGGCCGATGAACGACGTCGCCTGCTGCGGGAGGTTGTTGGGAGTCGCCTCGAGCGAGCGCAACGCGGGGAAATCCTGGCGGAGCTCCGGATGCACGAGCTGGTAGACGTGCTCGCTCGTCGCAAGGTCGCGCAGCCGGACGGCGCCCAGGTCGCGCAAGGACACCGCGCTCGGCAGGCGCTCGCGGGTGTGATCGACGACGGCCTGCGACAGCAGGATCTGCCCGCCGTGCGCAGCCTTCATGATCCGCGCGGCCCGGTTGACGGGGCTGCCGAACAGGTCGTCGTCGCGGCGCTCGACGAGACCGAGATGCAATCCCGCCCGGACGCGAAGCGAGATCAGTCCTTCGCCACCAAGCGCGTCGAGCGAGCGCTGCAGCACCACCGTCGCGAGCAGCGCGTCGAGCGGATCGGCGAAGGCTGCGCAGATGCCGTCGCCCGTCATCTTGACGATTGCGCCGCGATGCTCGGTGACGGCCGAGCGCGACAAGCGGTCGTGCTCGGCGAGCGCGACGGACATGTTCGCGCCATCCTGCTCCCACAGGCGCGTGCTGCCCTCGATGTCGGTGAAGAGCAGCGTCGTGAGCTTCGATGACTCGTGCACGCCTTGGATCTCCGTGGCGGGACGCCGTTCGAGGCGAACTCTACCCTGTCGGGCGCATGGCTGCCAACCGGCGGCCCGTCGAATATTCCACCTCGCCTGCGCGGAAAATCGGCGCCGAGGGTTTGTCGCTCACAGCGCGATTTCGAGGCCGTCGTAGGCGGCTGTCACCCGCAGGGGCCCGCCTTTGCGCGAGATCTCCTCGAAGCGGCGCGCTTCGGCGAGCACGCGTGCAATGGCCGCATCGCCGTGCACCGGCTCGTGATGGAAGAGGCACAGCTCGCGCGCGCCGGCCATGTGGCACAGCTCGACGCCGACGATGTTGCTCGAGTGGCCCCAGTCCGCCTTGACCGAGATGGCGTCGGCGAGCGAGTACATCGCATCGAAGATGACGAGATCGGCGTCGCGGAAGAAGTCGACGAACCGTCGCGTCTCCTCGAGATCGACCAGCGCATGCTCGGAGTCGGTCGAGTAGACGACCGTCTTGTCCCCGGCAGCAAAGCGATATCCGTACGAGTCGCCCGCATGACGCTGGAGCATCGCCGTCACCGTCAGCCCGGCGACCTCGCGCGTCTCGCCCGGCTCGAGCCGGATGAATTCGATGTGGGCTCCAAGCGCTTCGAACTCGACCGGGAAGGAGGGCGCGCCGTGCTGGCGGCGCAGTGCTGACTCCAGCCCCGGGTGCACGCCGTAGATCAGGATGCGATTCCCGGGGATGTAGGCCGGGGTGAAAAACGGGAACCCCATGATGTGGTCCCAATGCACGTGCGACATGAACACGTGGTAGGTCTGCGGCGAGGCGGGACCGTGGCGCGCGAGCGCCTTCTGGCCGAACGGGCGCACGCCGCTGCCCAGATCGCACAACACGTAGTCGGGGCCGCCGGTCTCGATCTCGACGCACGAGGTGTGGCCGCCGAACGTGCCGGCGATCTCCGGCTCGAGGCCGTCGACGTAGGCGGCGAGATCGGCGTCGGACTCGAACGTGCGGCCGGAGGCGCCGCGCAGCGCGGCGATGACCTTGGCGCGGACGTCGGCCGCGGTCAGCGCGACGGGCAGCGATCCGCGCGTGCCCCAGAAGCGAACGCCGTTCATCGCGCGGTCCCGTCCCACGCGGCCAGCGCAGCCGGTGACAAGGCCGCCAGCGCGTCACGGATCGTCGGAAACACCTCGACCACATGCGTGAAGCGCGCGATGTCGAAGATCTCGGCGACCACGGGTTGCAGCTCGGCCACCGCAATCCGCGCCCTGCGCGCTCGCAATTCGCGCGCGGCGATCATCAGGACCCGCAATCCCATGCTGCTCACGTAGCCGACGCCTGCGAAGTCGAGGACGAGCCCGGCGCCGTCGATCGCGTCCGGAGCGAGCACGTGCGCCAGCGCGCGCTCGAGTTCGGACGCGTGAAGATGATCGATCGGTCCCACCGGCGCCACCATGACGACATCCGCGACGCACCGCTCGGCAATGTCCACCGGGGCTCCGCTAGCGGCGCTTGCTACCGCCCAAAAGGGATCCCAGCACCCCGCGGACGATCTCGCGGCCGACCGTCGAGCCGACGGTGCGGGCCGCGCTCTTGGCCATCGCCTCGACCATGCTGTCCTTGCGACCGCTGCCCGTCATGAGACCTCCGAGCGAGCCCTTGATCGAATCGAGGAGGCTACCGCCTGACGAGGCCCCGGCCGGAGCCGGCGCACCTGTGGCGGCGGCCTGCTCGGCGCGTCCGCGCAGCCGCTCGTACGCCGACTCCCGGTCGACCGCCTTGTCGTACGTGCCAGCGACCGGCGAAGCCGCCATCGTCGCCTTGCGCTCGTCCGGCGTGACGGACCGATGCGGCTCGCCGGTGGCAGCACGAACGCGCGCTCGACAACATCTCGGCCGTCCCTTCTCATCGAGGAACGAAACGAGGGCTTCGCCGACGCCGAGCTCCGTGATCACCGTCGCGGTGTCGAGCTTGGGATTCGCGCGCAACGTCTCCGCCGCCGCCTTCACGGCCTTCTGGTCGCGCGGCGTGAACGCCCGCAGAGCGTGCTGGACGCGATTGCCGAGCTGTCCCAGCACGATCTCCGGCACGTCGAGCGGGTTCTGCGTGACGAAGTAGACGCCGACGCCCTTCGACCGAATGAGCCGCACGACCTGCTCGATCTTGTCCATCAGCGGCTTCGGCGCGTCGTTGAAGAGCAGATGGGCCTCGTCGAAGAAGAAGACGAGCTTGCGGCTTCTCGCGGATCGCCGACCTCCGGCAGCCGCTCGAAGAACTCCGACAGCAGCCACAGCAGCAACGTCGAGTAGAGCCTGCGGCGCTGCCATCAGCTTGTCGGCGGCCAGCACGTTGATGACGCCCTTGCCGCCCGTCGGTCTGCACGAGGTCGTCGAGATTGAGCATCGGCTCGCCGAAGAACTTGTCGGCGCCCTGCTGCTCGAGCGCGAGAAGCCCGCGCTGGATGGCCCCGACGCGACGCCGCCGAGACGTTGCCGTATTTTGTCTGGAACTGCTGCGCGTTGTCGGCGACGTACTGGAGCGCGGCTCGCAGGTCCTTGAGGTCGAGGAGCAGGAGGCCGTTGTCGTCGGCGACCTTGAAGACGAGCGCAAGCACGCCTTCCTGCGTGTCGTTGAGCTCGAGGATCCGCGCGAACAGGAGCGGCCCCATGTCCGACACGGTCGCCCGGACCGGATGACCCTGCTCGCCGAAGACGTCCCACACACGGCCGGGCACGCCGCGTAGGCAGGTTCGTCGGCGCCGATGGCCTTGAGGCGTGCGGCGAGCTTGTCGGAGCGCGCGCCCGGCCTGGCTGATCCCCGCCAGGTCGCCCTTGACGTCGGCCATGAAGACCGGGACGCCGATGCCCGAGAACCGCTCCGCCATCACCTGGAGCGTGACGGTCTTCCCGGTGCCCGTGGCACCGGTGATGAGGCCGTGACGATTGGCGAGGGCGGGCAGGAGCGCGATTTCACCCGCGGCGTTCCGGGCGATCGGCAGGGGATCGGGCATAGCGGCCTTTCGTCAGGGGAAACCGGCCCCATCTTACCCTCGGGCAAGGCCCGCCGGGCAGTACGGGCGATGCTGTCGCGAGATCTTCGCGCCCCTTCAATTCGGCGCCGTTTTCTGCTATAATTCGCGCTAGTTGAGGTGAAGAAATGGGCTGCACGGCCCATTTTTTTTTGGAAACAATGGATCTCGCCGCATTGCTCGAGCACACGGTGCCCCCGCTGGGGTACGAGCTCGTCGACTGGGAGGGCGCGCCCGGGGCGACACTCGTCCGCGTGTTCATCGACAAGCCAGGCGGGGTGACCGTGGACGACTGCGCGCGCGTATCGAACCACCTGACGCGGCTCTTCGCGGTCGAAAACGTGGATTACGGCCGTCTCGAAGTGTCCTCGCCGGGTCTCGACCGGCCGCTTCGAAAGGCCGCGGATTTCGAACGCTTCGCGGGACAGGAAGCCGAGCTCAGGCTCGCGGAGCCGATCGCGAATGCGAAGAAGTTGCGGGGCGTGCTGCGTGGATGCGCAGGCGACGTGGTGACCGTGGCGACGCCGACCGGAGAGGTGACCGTGCCGCTGGCGGGGATCGTGCGCGCGCGCCTCGTGCCGAGAATCGAGTGGAGATGACGAGATGACGACGAACGGGAAGGAAGTGCTGATGCTCGTGGACGCGCTCGCGCGCGAGAAGAACGTGCCGAAGGAGATCGTCTTCACGGCACTCGAGTCGGCGCTCGCCTCGGCCACCAAGAAGCGCTTCCCGAACGAGATCGACGCGCGCGTCGCGATCGACCGCGAAACCGGCGAGTACGAGTCGTTCCGGCGCTGGACGGTCGTGCCCGACGAGGAGCACGAGGAACCCGCGTACCAGCTCGCGATCACCGACGCGGGCGAGCGTGACCCCAACCTCAAGCTCGGCGACGTGATCGAGGAGCCGCTCGAGCCGATCGAGTTCGGTCGCATCGGCGCCCAGGCCGCGAAGCAGGTGATCCTGCAGAAGATCCGCGACGCCGAGCGTGAGCAGATCCTGAACGATTTCCTCGAGCGGCAGGACAACCTCCTTACGGGCACCGTCAAGCGAATCGAGCGCGGCAACGCGATCGTCGAGTCCGGCCGCATCGAGGGCCTGGTCCCGCGCGACCAGCTGATCCCGAAGGAGATGCTGCGCGTCGGCGATCGTATCCGTGCCTACGTGACCAAGGTCGACCGCACGGCGAAGGGCCCGCAGCTCATCCTGTCGCGGATCGCCCCCGAGTTCCTGATGCGCTTGTTCGAGCTCGAGGTGCCGGAGATCGAGGAGGGGTTGATCGAGATCAGGGCCGCCGCGCGCGACCCCGGCATCCGCGCCAAGATCGCGGTCAAGTCGAACGACCCGCGACTCGATCCGCAGGGCACCTGCATCGGCATGCGCGGCTCGCGGGTGACGGCCGTCACCAACGAGCTCGCCGGCGAGCGAGTCGACATCATCCTGTTCTCGGACGATCCGGCCAAGTTCGTCGTCAATTCGCTGGCACCGGCCGAGATCTCGTCGATCGTTGTCGATGAGGAGAAGCACAGCATGGACGTCGTTGTCGACGAAGAGAACCTCGCAATCGCGATCGGCCGGCTGGGCCAGAACGTGCGCCTTGCCTCCGAGCTCACCGGGTGGGAACTGAACCTGATGAGCGTCGAGGATTCGCAGAAGAAGCACGAGGAGGAAGGGACGCGGCTGCGCACGCTGTTCATGGAGAAGCTCGACGTCGACGAGGAAGTCTCCGACATTCTGATCGCCGAGGGCTTCACGTCGCTCGAGGAAGTCGCCTACGTGCCGATCACCGAGATGATGGAGATCGAAGGCTTCGACGAGGACACGGTCAACGAGCTCCGGAGCCGCGCGCGCAACGCGCTCCTGACCGAGGCGATCGTTCGCGAGGAATCGGTCGAGAACGTCGACGAGGCTCTGCTCAACCTCGAAGGGATGGACACCGAGATCGCGAGCGCGCTCGCCGCGCACGGCATCACGACGCGCGATGCCCTGGCGGATCTCGCCGGCGACGAGCTGGTCGAGCTCACCGGGATTCCGGCGGAGCGTGCGCAGGATCTGATCATGAAGGCTCGTGCCCACTGGTTCGAAGAGGCGCCGGCTGACGCGGCGGCGGGCACGCCGGTCGTGGGCACGCCGCACTGACGGAGCAGGACGCAACACGAAGCACGCGGGAGACGCGCATGGCGCAAACGACGATCGAACAATTCGCGACGGAGCTCAAGATTCCTGCAGGCGCGCTGCTCGAGCAGCTCGTCAAGGCCGGGGTCGCCGGCAAGAAGGAAGGCGACAAGCTGTCGGAGGTCGACAAGACCAAGCTGCTCGAGTACTTGCAGAAGCAGCACGGAGCGGCCGGCGAGCCCAAGAAGAAGATCACGCTCACGCGCAAGCAGACGACCGAGATCAAGGCCGCCGGCTCAATGGGCAAGGCGCGGACGATCCAGGTCGAGGTGCGCAAGAAGCGCGTCTTCGTGAAGCGCGACGAGACCGAGGCGCCCGTCGTGGAAGAGGCGCCGCCCGCGCCGGCGGCGCCGCTCATCTCCGAGGTGGAGCTCGCCGCGCGTGCCGCCGAGGAAAAGAAGGCGCAGGAGCTCATGGCGCGCCAGCAGGAGGACCTGCAACAGAAGCAGGAGCAGGCAGCGAAGCGCAAGACGAAGAAGGAGCGGGAGGCCGAGGAAGCCGCGGCGAAGGCGGTGGCTGACGCGGCTGCGGCGGAAGCCGCGAAGGTGGCCGAAGCGCTAGAGAAGCCGAAGAAGGAAGCGGCAGCGCCGGCCAAGGCCAAGGCGCCAGGGGAAGGCACGCTCCATCGGCCCGCCGCGAAGCCGGGCGAGAAGGCGAGGCCGGTCAAGAAGAGCGGCACTGCGTTCCAGGAGGAAGCCGCGCGCCGCCGCGCGCTCAAGCTTCGCGGCGATGTCACGGGCGGCACCGGCGCGACCGCCGGCTGGCGCCAGCCGAAGGTCGGACCGCGCCGGCATGACGAGGAAGGCGGCGAGCTCGGCGCAGGGGTGCCGGCGGGCCCGATCATCCGCGAGATCGCCGTCCCGGAAACGATCACTGTGGCCGACCTCGCGCACAAGATGTCGGTCAAGGCCGCCGAACTCATCAAGGCGCTGATGAAGCTCGGTCAGATGGTCACGATCAACCAGGTGCTCGATCAGGAAACCGCAATGATCCTGGTCGAGGAAATGGGGCACAAGGCGGTCGCCGCGAAGATGGACGACCCCGACGCGCTCCTCGAGGAAGCCGAGTCGACGACCGCCGCCGAGGTGCTGCCGCGCCCGCCCGTCGTCACCGTGATGGGCCACGTCGACCACGGCAAGACATCGCTGCTCGACTCGATCCGCCGCGCCCGCGTGGCGAGCGGCGAGGCGGGCGGGATCACGCAGCACATCGGCGCCTACCATGTGCAGACGCCGAAGGGCGTGATCACATTCCTCGACACGCCGGGCCATGAGGCGTTCACCGCGATGCGCGCGCGCGGCGCGAAGGTCACCGACATCGTCGTGCTGGTCGTCGCGGCCGACGACGGCGTGATGCCGCAGACGAAGGAAGCGATCGCGCACGCGAAGGCGGGCAATGTTCCGCTCGTCGTCGCAATCAACAAGATCGACAAACCCGAAGCGAATCCGGATCGCGTGAAGCAGGAACTCGTCGCGGAGACCGTGATTCCCGAGGAATACGGCGGCGAGACGCAGTTCATCCCCGTGTCGGCGAAGACCGGCGAGGGCATCGACGCGCTGCTCGACGCGATCCTGCTGCAGGCCGAGGTGCTGGAGCTCAAGGCGCCGAAGGACGCGCCGGCGAAGGGCATCGTCATCGAGTCGCGCCTTGACAAGGGCAAGGGTCCGGTGGCGACGGTGCTGGTGAATGCGGGGACGCTGAAGCGCGGCGACATCGTGCTCGCCGGCGCCGTGTTCGGCCGGGTGCGTGCGATGACCGACGAGAGCGGCCGCAGCGTGCAGGCCGCCGGGCCGGCGATCCCGGTCGAGATCCAGGGCCTCTCGGACGTCCCGATCGCGGGCGAGGGGGTCATGGTGCTGGGCGACGAGCGCAAGGCGCGCGAGATCGCGCTCTTTCGCCAGGGCAAGTTCCGCGACGTGAAGCTCGCGAAGCAGCAGGCGGCGAAGCTCGAGAACATGTTCGACCAGATGGGCGAGGAAGCGGCAAAGACGCTCGCGCTCATCGTCAAGGCCGACGTGCAGGGGAGCTACGAGGCGCTGACGCAGGCGCTGACCAAGCTCTCGACGGACGAGGTGAAGGTCAACATCGTGCACGCGGCGGTGGGCGGCATCACCGAGTCCGACATCAACCTGGCACTCGCCTCGAAGGCGGTCGTGATCGGCTTCAACGTCCGTGCCGATGTCGCGGCGCGCAAGCTGGCCGAGCACAGCGGCGTCGACATCCGCTACTACAACATCATCTACGACGCCGTTGACGAGGTGAAGGCGGCGCTGTCCGGGATGCTCGCGCCGGAGCGGAAGGAATCGCAGATCGGCATGGTCGAGGTACGCGAGGTCTACCGGATCTCCAAGGTGGGAACGGTTGCCGGCTGCTATGTACTCGATGGCGTGGTGAAGCGCGGCTCGCGCGTGCGCGTGCTCCGCGACAACGTCGTCGTCCACGATGGCGAGCTTGACTCGCTCAAGCGCTTCAAGGACGACGTCCGCGAGGTGAAGGGCGGCTTCGAGTGCGGCCTGTCGATCAAGAACTGGAACGACGTGCAGAAGGGCGACCAGCTCGAGGTCTACGAGATCGTCGAGGTATCGCGGACGCTGTAGCCGGCCAGGAATGAAGAAGACATCGCAACGCGCGCGCCGGATCGGCGACGAGATCCAGCGCGAGCTCGCCGATCTCCTGCGCAACGAGGTCAAGGATCCTCGCGTCGGCCCCGTCACGATCACCGCGGTGGAGGTTTCGGCGGATCTTTCGCACGCGAAGATCTTCGTGACGCATCTCGCCGGCCGCGAGAACGCCGACGCGGCCGTGAAGGCGCTGCAGCACACGGCCGGGTTCCTTCGCTCGGCACTGTCGCACCGGCTCACGCTTTATTCGGTGCCGCAGCTCCACTTCGCGTACGACGATTCGATCGAGTCCGGGATGAAGCTGTCGCAGCTGATCGACGACGCCGTCGCGGCCGACCGCAAGCTCTCGCGCTGATGCCCGCCGCGCCGGCCCGCCACCCGCGCCGGCGGGTCGACGGCGTGCTCCTGCTCGACAAGCCGTCTGGCCTCTCGTCCAACGCAGCGCTCCAACGCGCGAGGCGGCTTTTCCAGGCCGAGAAAGCAGGCCACACCGGCACCCTCGATCCGCTGGCGACCGGCCTCCTTCCGCTCTGCTTCGGCGAGGCGACCGAGTTCGCGCAGGCGCTGCTCGATGCGCGCAAGGAGTACCTCGCCACCCTGCGATTCGGCGTCGCGACGACGACGGGTGACGCGGAGGGCGTGCCGGTCGCCTCCGGGCCGGGCGATGTCGCGCGCGACGCCCTGGAAGCCGCGATGCCGCGATTCACTGGCCGTATCGCGCAGGTGCCGCCGAAGCACTCGGCGCTCAAATTCGAAGGCCGCGCCTACTACGAGTATGCGCGAGCCGGCGTGGAGATCACGCGTAAGCCGCGCGAGGTCGACATCGTCGCGCTCGAGATCGTCGGCTGGTCGCCGCCGACTGCGACGCTGCGGGTCGAATGCAGCAAAGGGACTTACATCCGAACACTGGCGGAAGATCTCGGGCGCGCGCTCGGCACGTGCGCCCACCTCGCGCAACTCCGTCGGACCGCCAGCGGCCCCTTCCTGCTCGCGGACGCGGTCGCGCTGGACACGCTGGAGACGCTCGAGCTCGGCGCACGCGACGCGCTGCTGCGTCCGATCGACGCTCCCCTTGCCACGATGCCGAGACTCGAGGTCGACCTTGGCGAAGCTGCTGCGTTGAAGCAGGGGCGCGCGCTGCCGGCGGCGACGCAAGCGGCCGGACGCTATCGCGCGTACCACGCGAATCGCTTCGTCGGCATCGTGGCGATCGACGACGCCGTTGCCCGTCCGGTGCGGATGGCACGGACCGACTGATGTTCGAGCGGGACGTCTAGTTAACACTATGAAATATATAGGCAATTGGCACTTTTTAAACAGGGCAAAGGTATGCCCAGGATTAGGGCGTGCAACCAGGCGGCGGAAATGCAACTATTCAGAGAACCTCGCCCATTCAGCCTTGCTGTCGCCAACCCGCGCCCGTGTCACGAACGGCGCGTCCGCTCGCAGAGGGCCCTACAGTCGGTTGATTTCGCAGCGTTTTTCGGCCTATAATTTCGGTCTTTGCCAGAGCCAATCGAGACGACGAGAAGGACCCACGCAAATGTCAGTAACCGTGCAGGAAAAGGCGAAAGTCATCGCCGACCACCAGCGTATGAAGGGCGACACGGGATCCCCCGAAGTTCAGATCGCGCTCCTCACCGCCCGCATCAACGGCCTCAACGACCACTTCAAGGTCAACGTCAAGGATCACCACTCGCGCCGCGGTCTGCTGCGCATGGTGTCGCGCCGGCGCAAGCTGCTCGACTATCTCAAGTCACGCAACTCGGACAGCTATCGCACGCTGATCGAGAAGCTCGGCCTTCGCAAGTAGGCAGCATTCGGGCCATCGCAAGTCGAACGAGGGACGACGCGCCGGGACTCCCGCCGTTGCGCCCATGTTGCCGCTCTCCGTACGAACAACGGGCCTGGCCGCGCTTCTGAGGAGCGCGGCCATCGCCCTTTCCGCATAACGAGGATCCCGTGAACCCCATCAAGAAATCGATGCAATACGGACGTCACACGCTGACGCTCGAAACAGGCGAAGTCGCCCGTCAGGCGGGCGGTGCCGTGGTGGCGAGCCTTGACGACACCGTCGTGCTCGTCACCGCCGTCTCGCGCAAGGAAGCGAAGGCGGGCCAGGAGTTCTTCCCGCTCACCGTTGACTATCAGGAGAAGACGTTCGCCGCGGGCAAGATTCCCGGCGGCTTCTTCCGGCGCGAAGGACGTCCTTCGGAGAAGGAGACGCTGACCTCGCGGTTGATCGACCGCCCGATCCGGCCGCTCTTTCCCGACGGTTTTTACAATGAAGTGCAGGTCATCGCGACAGTGCTGTCCGTCGATCCCGAAATCGATCCCGACATCCCGGCGATGATCGGCGCTTCGGCCGCGCTTATGCTGTCCGGCGTCCCGTTCAACGGCCCGATCGGCGCGGCGCGCGTGGGCTACCTCGATGGTCAGTTCGTGCTCAATCCGACCAAGACGGAGCTGACGACGTCGGCGCTGAACCTTGTCGTAGCGGGCACCGAGGCGGCGGTGCTGATGGTCGAGTCGGAAGCGAACGAGCTGCCCGAGGAAGTGATGCTGGGCGCCGTCGTCTACGGCCACCAGCAGCAGCAGGCGGCGATCGAGCTCATTCACTCGCTGGTCGAGGCGGGCGGCAAGCCGCTATGGGACTGGAAGCCGGCCGCGAAGAACGAGGCGATGATCGCGAGCGTGAACGGCGTCGCCGAGACGGCGCTCCGCGAGGCCTATCAGCTGCGTTCCAAGCAGGCGCGCCAGCAGCGATTGAAGGAGATCTACGCCAAGGTCGCGGCTGATAGCATCCCCGCCGACGCTGCGCCCGGCTACGCGAACGAGGTCAACAACCACGTGTTCGAGCTCGAAGCCAAGATCGTCCGCCAGCAGATCCTTGCCGGCGAGGCGCGCATCGACGGTCGTGACACCCGCACGGTGCGGCCGATCTCGATCCGCACCAGCGTGCTGCCGCGCACGCACGGCTCCGCGCTGTTCACCCGTGGCGAGACGCAGGCAGTGGTCGTTGCCACGCTCGGTACTGCGCGCGACGAGCAGATCGTCGACGCGTTGATGGGCGAGTACCGCGATCGCTTCATGTTCCACTACAACATGCCGCCGTACGCAACTGGCGAGACCGGGCGCGTGGGCTCGCCCAAGCGGCGCGAGATCGGCCACGGCCGTCTTGCGAAGCGCGCGCTGCTGGCCGTGCTGCCGTCCGGCGAGGAGTTCGCGTACTCGATGCGCGTCGTCTCCGAGATCACCGAATCGAACGGCAGCTCGTCGATGGCGTCAGTCTGCGGCGCGAGCCTCGCGCTGATGGACGCCGGCGTGCCGACGAAGGCGCACGTCGCGGGCATCGCGATGGGCCTGATCAAGGAAGGCAACCGCTTCGCGGTCCTGACCGACATCCTGGGCGACGAGGATCACCTGGGCGACATGGACTTCAAGGTCGCCGGGACCGACCGCGGCATCACGGCGCTGCAGATGGACATCAAGATCCAGGGGATCACCAAGGAGATCATGGCGGTCGCGCTGTCGCAGGCGCGAGAAGGCCGGATGCACATCCTGCACCTCATGCAGGAGGCGCTGCCGCATGCGCGCACCGAGATCTCGCAGCACGCGCCACGGATGATGACGTTCAAGATCAATCCCGAGAAGATCCGCGACGTCATCGGCAAGGGCGGCAGCGTGATCCGGGCGCTGACGGAGGAGACCGGCACCACGATCGACATCCAGGACGACGGCACCGTGACGATCGCGTCGGTGAACGCCGAAGCCTGTAACGTCGCGAGGAAGCGAATCGAGGACATCACCGCGGACGTCGAGGTGGGTCGCATCTACGAGGGCACGGTGCTGCGCCTGCTCGACTTCGGCGCGATCGTCCAGGTGCTGCCCGGCAAGGATGGCCTGTTGCACATCTCGCAGATCGCGAAGGAGCGCGTGAACCAGGTTTCCGACTACGTGAAGGAAGGCCAGGTCGTGCGTGTCAAGGTGCTCGAGGCCGACGACAAGGGCCGGCTGCGGCTATCGATGAAGGCTGCCGCCGAGGAAGCCGCGCAGCCGACCCCCGCACCCACGGAGACCACGCCGGCACAGTAGGCGGCCGCGATGCTCGAAGAAGGGCGCCCGCGGGCGCCCTTTGTCTTTTCTCGGGATGGAACGCGTCGCGGCGGCACGCGGCGGCGTCCTTGCATTGCGTCGGTGCCAGCTACCCGGCGCGCCAGGCTAGAATCAATCGTCGAGCCCGCATGAAGCTCAATCGGCTGCAAACGGAGACCATGAACCCGCCTGCCACTCGTACCGAGCGCGACACCTTCGGCCCCATCGCCGTTCCCGCCGATCGACTCTGGGGCGCGCAGACGCAGCGCTCGCTCCAGTTCTTCAAGATCTCGGGCGAGAAAATGCCGCGAGAACTGATCCGTGCGCTCCTGCTCGTAAAGCGTGCCGCCGCCAAGGTCAACGTCGAGCTGGCAGGATTGCCAGAGCAGACCGCGCAGGCGATCGTCGGGGCCGCGGACGAGGCGCTCGCCGGCCGCCACGACGCGGAATTCCCGCTTGCGGTCTGGCAGACCGGATCGGGCACGCAGAGCAACATGAACGTCAACGAGGTGCTTGCGAATCGCGCGTCCGAACTGCTTGGCGGCCCCCGCGGCGAGGGTCGGCTCGTGCACCCGAACGACGATGTGAACCGCAGTCAGTCGTCGAACGACGTGTTTCCGACCGCGATGAACGTTGCCGCGGCCAGCGAGACCGTGAGCGCGCTCCTGCCCGCGCTCGCGTCGCTCCGGAGCTCTTTTGCGGCGAAAGCGGCCGCGTTCGCCGGCATCGTGAAGATCGGGCGCACGCACCTGCAGGACGCCACGCCGCTGACGCTGGGCCAGGAGATCTCGGGCTACGTTGCTCAGCTCGACCACGCACGCGCGCATATCGAGGCCGCGCTGCCGCACGTCCTCGAGCTCGCGCAAGGCGGTACCGCGGTTGGTACCGGGCTCAATGCACATCCCGAGTTCGGCGCGCGCGTCGCCGCCGAGATTGCGAAAGCGACCGGGCTAGCCTTCGTTTCGGCGCCCAACAAATACGAAGCCATGGGAGCTGCCGACGCGCTCGTCAACCTGCACGGGGCACTGCGCTCGCTCGCGGCGGCGCTATTCAAGATCGCCAACGATGTGCGTTGGCTCGCGAGCGGGCCGCGCTCGGGGTTGGGCGAGATCCGGATCCCGGAGAACGAGCCGGGCAGCTCGATCATGCCCGGCAAGGTCAACCCGACGCAGAGCGAGGCGCTGACGATGGTGGCCGCCCAGGTGATGGGCAACGATGTCGCGGTGGGCATCGGCGGCGCGTCGGGCAACTTCGAGCTCAACGTCTATCGCCCGCTCATCATCCACAACGTCCTGACGAGCATCCGGATGCTGGCCGATGCGATGGCGAGCTTCGATGCGCATTGTGCGCGCGGGATCGAGCCCAATACCGCGCATATCGCCGACCTCGTCGGCCGTTCGTTGATGCTCGTGACCGCGCTGGCACCCCATATCGGCTACGACAAGGCGGCGGCGATCGCGAAAAAGGCGCACGCCGAAGGAACCACGCTGCGCGAAGCGGCGCTCGCGCTCGGCCACGTCAGCGGCGCCGATTTCGACCGGTGGGTGCGGCCCGAAACGATGGTCGGCCACGAGCCGCCGCGCTGACGTACTAGGCTACGCGCGCGCGATCCTCGACGACCTGCGCGACGGTGGCGAGGAGCAGGTCGCAGGTAGCGGCCAGCCCGGCCGACGCAACGGCGAAGCACGGCACCGCTTCCGCGATCCGGACGACGGCGTCGAGCCCCTGGTTCGGGTGGGCCAGGGGATTCAGTGCGGTGACGTAGAGTCGGGCGCTCGCTTCGGCCGGCCCCAGTACCCGCAGCTGTGGCGTGCCCAGCTCCGGCTGGTACGACAGGAGAAACGCTGCGGCGAGCGGCCGCGACGCGGCGATCGTCGGACTCGGCAGCGAGCCCGTGGGAACATGGATCCTGGCGCCATGGCGAAGGGTGCCCGCGGGAAGCGCATACGGCGGCATCGGCTCGTGCTTGAGGCAGAGCGCGTGCGGGAAAGGAGTCACGCCCATCGTGCCCAAATCGATGGGCGCGAGCTCGTCGCTCAGGTACCGGAGGCCGTGATGCAAGAGCGCCCACGCCGTCGTCGACTTCCCGCTCCCCGACGCGGCCGCAAGCAGGACCACGTAGCCCCGCCATTCGATCGCCGCGGCATGCAGGAAGAGAAGCTCGCGCCGCCGCAGTTGCAGCTCGACGGTAAGGTCCTTCTCCAAGGCGAAGGCGAGATCATCGAGATCGGCGCATCCCAGGGGTTGGTCGTCGCCGCGCGTCAGCGTATACGTCGATGCCGGCTCTTCGCGGCGTATCCGGTAGCCGAGGTCGGCCTTGGCGCGACCGCGGGGAGCGATCATCGCGCCAAAATTGCCGAGCACCCAGTCCGTGGCGGGTGCATCGGCGCACTCGATCTCGATTCGCAGGCCGAGGACCTCGAGCGACAATGGCGCCGGAACAGGGGTCACACTCATCAAACGTCCGCGCGGGCGCCCGTCTCCGCGCGGCGGCGGGCTGGCTGGGCCGGTGGCTTCAGCCGACCAGTATATTCGCTTACGTGCTGTCCTTGCCGAGCGGCACGCTCCTGATCGCTCCCGGAGCGGTGGGCTTGAACGAGCCGAGCGTGGCGTGGCCCGGAGTGGCGACCAGCGTCAGGATTGCGGGCGCAACGTACGCGGCTTTCTTCACGAACTCCCGCCGAGCGGGTCGTTGTGGGGGGGATTTCTTGGCCATCCAATGCCTCCGTCAGGGTGAGTGCAGCTACGAATACCGTCATCCGTGCCCGGGCTCGGCGTCCATGACTAAGCTAAGCTCACGCAGGCGACTTAGGGTCTCAACGACGTCTCTCAATGCTATATGCTCATCGACTGCATAGCGGGCGGCGATCAAGCGGGCTATTTCGTCTACTGATGTCATCTTCTCGCAGCAGCGCCAGATAAAGCTGGCCGTGGTGTTAAGCTGATGGATGCGATGCGTATCACGGTTGAGCAACAATAACTCCTCGCCGACCTGGCGGACCGTTACCGCCGCCTGTTGATGTCGCGTCGCCTGAGCCATCTTTTCATCCTATATCAAATAAGATGAAATTGCATGACAATGGAATATCTGTAGGCTCCAGCGCGTGAACTACGAATTCCCGACTGGAGCGTCTGGGAGCCGGCGCGAGTCACGCCAGACTTCACCTATGACACCGCGGCGTGCCGCACGGAACGCCCCCGCGGCCGGTCTTTTTCGCACGCTGCTTCGCCATGCGGCGCAGCAGCACCCGATCGAGCTTCGATGGGACGCCGTCGACGACCGTCAGATCGCGCACGTCGTGAAGGCCGGCTTCGCCCCGTTGCTCTGGCGGATTGCCACAGAGATCGGAGCACCGCCGCCGGCGCCATGGTGCGACACGCTGCAGGCGGCCGATCTCGTCGCACAGGTGTTTCATGGCAACGCTGCGGACGCGACGGCGGAGATCGTCGACGCCTGCCGGGCCGGGGGCGCGCAGGTTACGCTGCTCAAGGGCGTATCGATTGGCGAGCATTACCCCGCGGCGTACCTCAGGCCGATGGGCGACGTCGACCTGCTGGTGGCGCAGCGCGATCGCGGATGGGTCGAATCGACGCTGTTGCGTCGCGGTTACGTTCCCATGGCCGGATTTCGGGAGGAGGAGGGCGATGCCCACGGGACGCCACTCTTGCGGCCCGAGCTCAACGTCTGGGTGGAGATCCACACGGGGTTGTTCCCCGAAGGCGATCGCCTTCGGGGCAATCGGCTCTTCGCGCCGGACGGGCTCGAGCGCCACATCGTTCCCTCGAGCTACCACGATCGACGTGTCGGCAGGCTCCGCGAGGAGCTCCAGCTCGTCTACATCGCGTCGTACTGGATACGCGATCTGTCGAACGAAGGCTTCCACGCGAGCTTCGCGAGGCCGCTGCTTGACGCCGTGTACCTGCTCGGAGCCTCGGCAGCAACGCTTGACTGGGACGGCATGCTCGACATCCTCGACAACGATGTCGCCGCTGCCTCGCTATACGTCCTGCTCGGGTATTTGTCGACGCGGGGCTACTGCATCATTCCGGAGCGAATCCTTGCGCGCCTCGCCAAGCAGCAGGACCTCGTGGGTGCCGTCGAGGTCCGCCTGCTCGGTGCGCTGACCGACGCATGTCTCGTCGGGGCCGCGCCGCGTCTTGCAACGTTTGTCGAACGCCACCCGATGCTCGGAAGGTCCGTACTGGCGCGCCTGTTCGACCGCGGGTCGCGCGCCGGCAAGGTCCTGTCACTCCCGTGGGCGATGGTCTTCCCGCCGCAAGTCGCGGAGCGCTACGAGTGGCGGTATCAGCGCGACCGGTTGCGTCGGCTTCGGGCAGGAGCGCGCTGACGCAACATGCCGGAGAGCGATGAAAGCTTCAGAACAGCACGGCGCGTCGGAACCCGTCGCGCCCGCCGAGGAAAATGACCGTGAAATTGCCGCTGCCGGTCGATTCCGGCGCGACGGTGGCGTTGATCCGAACGACGTAGCGCGCGCCCGGCTCGACCGGGAAGCGTGGCGAGTTGACGCGAATCACGTCACCTGGCGCGGCCCGGATTCGCAATTCGTGCGCGTCGCCTCTGTCCGGCCAGTCGTACCGCGCGTCGGTTCGCCCAACCTCGAGTGTGATGCCGGGGCCCGCCCATGCCCACCCCGTGGTGCCGGATGCAAAGCGGGCATTCGGCACACGGTTGCGCGGATCGCCCGCTTGGCGGTACTCCACACTTGAGAGAGCGAGGGCGGCGGCGCCGCGACAGCCGCCGCATTCGCCGTTGATGCGGACGCCGATCACGGCTGCGTTGACATCGGGCGGGACGACGCCGGAGATCTCGTAGCCGATGCTCGACGCCGGTTCACGATTTTCCCCGAGGAACTCGGCCGGTGACCGGCCATGCGCGAGGAAGCCCGCATATCGCAGCACGAAACTTGTGAACGATGCCGGCCCGGCCTTGGGCAGCAGCCAGTTCGGGTGGTCGTGCCACGACTGGAGTACCACGTGATCGGGCCTGCCGCCCTGCGTGTGCTCGTAGGCGACGATGCGCCGCGCAGCATGGTCGAGCCACGCCGCGTCGCTCGCATCTTCGCGATCGCCGATGTAGTGGAGACCGAACGCAACACCCCGAGCGCGGATCGCCGCCTCGAGCGCTAGCGCCACCGTTGCCCAATCGGAACGCGAATAGTCGATGTCGAGATGGAACGCCGGCGGGTAGGCGCCGCTCTCGGCGCGGTAGTCGTCGAGCCATGTCAGGATGTCCGCAGCCTCCGTCGACTTCCAAAGCGGCTCGACGTCGACGATCGCGACCTCCGGGAAGAGCTCACGCGCATCGCGGACGAACGCGGCGACCTGCTCCGCGATCCTCGCGTTCGGCCACTGGCACGCGTTCGGGCCCGAGTAAGCGTGCGCCCAGCCCCAAGGCTCGTTGAGGCGGATGTACGCGACGGTGCCGCCCGCCGCTTTCACCAGGCGCGCCGGACTCAGGGGGTCGCGCGCGGCGTAGCCATCGGCCGATCCGCACTCGGGCGTGCGGCGCAACGGATTCAAATCGAGCGCGATCGCGAGGTGCAGGCCTTTCAGCGCGTCCACCGCCTGCCGCAATTGCTCGGGCGTCGCCACCTTCTCGATCCACGTCGAGTGAAGGACGAACACGCGGAGCGTTTTTGCCGTTGCCGCCCACGCGTCGGGCGCCGTGAACAGGGCGCGGTAGTCGACGGAACCCATGTACGGCGACGACGCGCCGACCGGCAACGGCATCTCCGGGCCGAACCAGACCTCGGGCGCCGCCGGCTGCGCGCTCGCGTTGCCCACGAGCGCCGCGAAAGTGAGCGCGACCAGGGCGCGGGAGCGCATCAGGACGTTCACGGCGCAGGTCGCGCGGTCTCGCGTCCAAGGCGCTCGATCGCCGCGCGGTTCGACCACGAGAAGCACTTCGCCGCTGCCTCGCGCCACGGCAGCCACGCGTGGTTCAGGTGCTCGCGCGGATCGAGCAGCACCGGAACGGGCGCCGGCACCTCGAGCCCGAACACGTGCTCGGTATTGCGCGTGACCCCGGGCGCGTAGCGGTGCCGCCAGCGCGCGAAGATCTCGTAGTCGTTGGTCATGTGCCAGTCGACGACGCCCCCATGACGCGCCGCGTCGATGCCGGTCTCCTCGCGAAGCTCGCGCGTTGCCGTCGCTGCCAGCGTTTCTCCGGGTTCCTGGCTCCCGGTCACCGACTGCCAGAAGCCAGGCGCGTCGGAACGCTCGATCAGGAGCACGTCGCGGGCGCGCGTGTAGACGACGATCAGCGTCGAAACCGGTAGCTTGTGCGCCAACCGCCAAGTTTCCTAGCTCACGAAGATCCAGAACGGCTTGTGGCGCTCGCGCCAGTAGTCGGACGCCTCCGCGAGGATGTCTTCGAAGGTCGTCCAGTCGACGCCATGGGCCTTGCGATAGCCGCCGGCATGCGCGAGCGTGATCACGCAGCCGTTCGAGCCGACGCAATCGGCGTCCTCGAGCGAATCTGCGAGCGCATCCCAGTTGTTACCAAAATGCTCGGGCAGCTTGAGTCCCTTCGCCACGGCCGCAAGAAGCGCCGCCTTGCTGTCGGCTGTCTTGAGGTCGGCGGAGAGGTACTTGAGCTTGGCGGCCGTCGCAGCCGTCGCGATCGGATGCAGATCGCCGGACCACGCGTGGACGCCCGCCAATTCCAGGTCGTGGAGCTCGGGAACCTTCATTCGTGGATCCTCTGGAACGACTGGTAGTGGTCGGCCGTGTACCAGCATGCATGCGGCGCGCGCATCGGTCCACCACAGACGATCCGACGCGCTCCCCGCGACTTCATGCCGGGCGTGGGCACGGTGTACTCGTGATAGTAGCCGTGCGGCTCGACGGGGAGAATACGTTCGCGGTTGCCGAACACGACCCCGTCGCGCGGATAGGCAAACGGCCCGCCGTCCCGGATCGCCGCGTTCACCTCGCGCGCTTCCTGCGGCAGGTCGGCGAGCGCGATCTCCGGCAGCCCGCCGGGCGTCGACCGGGCGGCGGCCGGCGCGAGCGCAAACGTAGCGCATGCCGCGAGGATCGCGAGCGCGGCGGCAGCGCGCAAAGGCCGGACCGACGCGAGCGGGGCCATGATCGCGCCGGAGTCTACTTCAAGTCATCCGAGCTTTACAGCGTCGCTCGGACGGACCTTGATGTGGAGGTCGCGCAGCTGCTGCTCGGTAACGGGCGTCGGGGTGTCGATCAGCAGGTCCTGCCCGCGCTGCGTCTTCGGGAAGGCGATCACGTCGCGGATCGACTCGGCGCCGGCCATCAGCGTCGCGATCCGGTCGAGGCCGAAAGCGATGCCGCCGTGCGGCGGTGCGCCGTACGATAGGGCATCGAGCAGAAAGCCGAACTTCTTCCGCTGGTCTTCGGGACTGATCCTGAGCGCTTCGAAGACCTTGGCCTGTACCTCGGCCTTGTGGATGCGCACGGAGCCTCCGCCGATTTCCCAGCCGTTCAGCACCACGTCGTAGGCCTTCGCGAGCGTGTGCGCCGGGTCGGAGGCGAACAGGTCCTCGTGGCCGTCCTTGGGCGCGGTGAACGGGTGGTGGCGGGCGCCCCACGCCTTCTTCTCGTCGTCGAATTCGAACATCGGGAAATCGACGACCCAGAGCGGATTCCAGCCGGGAATCGCGAAACCGCGCTCGTGCCCGACCTTGGCGCGCAGCGCGCCCAGCGCGTCGCAGACGACCTTCTCGCGATCGGCGGCGAAGAAGATCAGGTCGCCCGATTGCGCGCCCGTCCGCTCGAGAATGACGCGCAGAACGTCGGCCGACAGGAATTTGACGATTGGGGACTGCAGCCCTTCCTCGCCCGATTTCGACGCGTCGTTGACCTTGATGTAGGCGAGCCCGGCGGCGCCATAAACTTTCACGAACGCGGTGTAGTCGTCGATCTCCTTCCGCGTGAGCGTTGTGCCGCCCGGCACGTTGAGCGCCGCGACGCGGCCGCCCGGCAATTCGGCCGCCGAGCGGAACACCTTGAAGTCGACGCTTTTCATGAGGTCGGTGAGCTCCGTCAGCTTGAGCGGAATCCGCAGGTCCGGCTTGTCGGACCCGTAGTCGCGCATCACGTCGGCGTAGGTGAGCACCGGGAATGGCGACGGCAGGTCGATGCCCATGGCATCCTTGAACATCGCGCGGACCAGCCCCTCCATGAGATCGCGGATCTCGAGCTCGTCCAGGAACGACGTCTCGATGTCGATCTGCGTGAACTCCGGCTGGCGATCGGCGCGCAGATCCTCGTCGCGGAAGCATTTGACGATCTGGTAGTAGCGATCGAAGCCCGCGATCATCAGCATCTGCTTGAAGAGCTGCGGCGACTGCGGCAGCGCGTAGAACTGGCCGTGATTGATCCGCGAGGGCACCAGGAATTCGCGCGCGCCCTCGGGCGTCGACTTGTAGAGCGTCGGCGTCTCGATGTCGATGAAGCCCGCGGCGTCGAGGTAGCGCCGCGCCGCCATCGCCGCCCGGTAGCGCAACATCATGTTGCGCTGCATCTGGGGGCGGCGCAGGTCGAGCACCCGGTGCTGGAGCCGCACCGTCTCCGAGAGATTCTCGTCGTCGAGCTGGAGCGGCGGGGTCAGCGCCGCGTTCAGGATCTCGACCTCGTGCGCGAGGACCTCGATCTCGCCGGACACGAGGTTCGGATTGACGGTGCCTTCGGGCCGCGGCCGGACCATGCCCGTGACGCGCAGCACGTATTCGCTCCTGAGCTTCTCGGCCGTGGCGAAGGTCTGCGCGCGGTCCGGATCGCAGACGACCTGCACCAGACCTTCACGATCGCGGAGGTCGACGAAGATGACGCCGCCATGGTCGCGGCGGCGATGGACCCAGCCTGTCAGCGTGACCGTCTGGCCGAGGTAGCGGCGGTCGATGCGGCCGCAGTAATCCGTGCGTTTCAAGCGGGTCTCCGAGGGTCGATGCGGGACAGGTTTCGTTCGATCGGGGCGCTGCGCGCGCGCGCCGCGCGGCGAACGGCCGCGGCGCAGACACGCGGCGGTTCAATTTCGGGAATCGACGACGCTCGGCGCCGCGGCGCCGGGCTTGGCCGGCGTGGCTGCGGGCAGCGGCGCGGGCGGAACAGGGCTATGCGGCGGGCGCGGCGCCACCACACCCATCGAGATGATGTACTTGAGCGCCTCGTCGACGCTGATGTCGAGCTCGCGCACCGACGAAACTGGCACGATCACGAAGTAGCCGCCGGTGGGGTTGGGGGTCGTCGGCACGTACAGGCTCACGTGATCACCTGCCAGGTGATCTGCGATCTCGCCAACGGGATGCCCCGTCAGGAATGCGATCGTCCATGAGCCTGGTTGCGGCCACTCGACCAGGAGCGCCTTGCGAAAGGCGGTGCCTTGATCGGACAGCACGGTGTCGCTTACCTGCTTGACGGATGAGTAGATCGATTTCACGAACGGGATGCGCGCCAGCAGTGATTCCCACAACGCAATCAATCGGGCGCCGGCAAAGTTGGCCGCGATGGCGCCCGTGGCGAGCAGCACGACGAGCGACAGCAGGACGCCGAAGCCCGGAATGTGATAGCCCAGGAGCCGGTCCGGGCGGAGGCTCTCCGGCACGAGCAGCAGCGTCTGGTCCAGCGCCGACACGAGCGCGTTCAGCACCCAGATCGTGATGCCGAGCGGCACCCATACGAGCAGCCCGGCGATCAGGTAGCGCTTCATGCGTGAGGGCACGGCGGCCGGCGAACGATTCCGTGTCAGTGTGAGCCGCCGGCGGCCGGCGTTGCAGTTTCGGATTTTGTGTCCGACTTCGTTTCGGTCTTGGCTTCCCCGCCGGACTTGGCTTCGCCGCCGGGCTTGGCTTCGCCGCCGGCCTTGGCGTCGCCGCCGGCGGCCTTGGCGTCGCCGCCGGCCTTGGCATCACCGCCGGAGGTCGCTGTGTCCGCGGACTTGGCTTCCGCAGGCTTCTTGCCGCCCTTGAAGTCGGTGGCGTACCAGCCGCTGCCCTTGAGTTGGAAGCCGGCTGCAGATACCTGCTTCACGAGCGCGTCCGTCTTACACGATGGGCATGCAACGAGCGGTGCCTCGGAGAGCTTCTGCAGCGCTTCAAGTTCGTGGCCGCACGACGAGCAGCGGTATTCATAGATCGGCATGGGCAACCTCGGTCAGGCGAGCGATATGGCAAAGGGCTTGATTAGAAAGCGATAATTATAGCCGAAACGCGGGGCTCGCGACAGTCTCACGGCCACGCCAAATCTAGGGGCATATGGGAGCGTCCGGGCTGCGATGCAAGCCGGCGAATGCCTTATCCTTCGACACGGTTGTGGAGATGGGGGCAAGCATCCGATGAGCGTTTGGGTTTGGTGGATCCTGGCCGCGGTGCTGATCGGCATCGAGCTGATCGTCGGCACGTTCTACCTGCTCGCCGTCGGCATCGCCGTTGCGCTGGGGGGCGTGGCCGCGCTGCTCGGCGCCGACAAGCCGATGCAGTTCGTGGTGGCGGCGGTGCTCGGCGTCGTGCTCACGATTGCGGCCCACCGCTTCCGTCTCGCGAAGGCGTTGCCGCCGCTCGCTGCCCCGCTCGACGTTGGCCAGTCCGTGCGCGTGCAGCGGTGGAACGCCGACGGCACAGCGCGCGTCGCTTACCGCGGCTCGGACTGGGACGCCGAGCTCGCCGCGCCGGACACCCCGCGCGCGGAGACGATGTACATCGTAGGGACCCGCGCGAACGTCCTCCTGCTCTCCGACCGGAAACCCTCGTAACCATGCCCTCGCTGGAGACTCTCGCCATGGCCGGCTCTTCGCTGTTCACCATCGCGCTGTTCATCGTCGCGCTGATCGTCATCGCCAAGGCGATCCGCGTCGTGCCGCAACAGCACGCATGGGTTGTCGAACGGCTGGGCCGTTTCTACGCCGTGCTGCAGCCCGGCCTGAATTTCGTGATTCCGTTCGTCGATCGCCTCGCCTACAAGCACGATCTCCGCGAGATCCCGCTCGACGTGCCGAGCCAGATCTGCATCACCAAGGACAACACGCAGCTGCAGGTCGACGGCATCCTCTACTTCCAGGTGACCGACCCGAAGCTCGCGTCGTACGGCTCGTCGAATTTCGTGGTCGCCGTGACGCAGCTCGCGCAGACGACGCTGCGGAGCGTGATCGGCCGGATGGAGCTCGACCGCACGTTCGAGGAGCGGGAACACATCAACGGGTTGGTCGTCGCCGCGCTCGACCAGGCCGCTGCGAACTGGGGCGTCAAGGTCCTGCGCTACGAGATCAAGGACCTGACGCCGCCCAAGGAGATCCTGCACGCGATGCAGGCGCAGATCACCGCCGAGCGCGAGAAGCGCGCGGTAATCGCGACCTCGGAGGGCAAGCAGCAGGAGCAGATCAACCTCGCGAATGGTGCGCGGGCGGCGGCGATCGCCAAGTCGGAGGGCGAGAAGCAGTCCGAGATCAACGTCGCGCAGGGGCACGCGGCAGCGCTGCTCGCGATCGCAGAGGCCAACGCGAAGGCAATCCGGCAGGTGGCCGAGGCGATCGAGGCGCCGGGCGGAGTGCAGGCGGTGAACCTCAAAGTCGCCGAGCAGTACGTGGCGGCGTTCGCCAACGTCGCGAAGACGAGCAACACGGTGATCCTGCCGGCGAACCTGGGCGACCTGGCGGGGCTCATCACGACCGCGATGACCGTTTTCAAGCAGACCAATTGAAAGGGAAGCGAAGATGCAAATGAAGGGCAGCACGTTCATCGTCACTGGCGGCGCGTCCGGACTGGGCGAGGCGACCGCGCGAATGGCTGTCGCGGACGGTGGAAACGCCATCATCGCGGATCTGAACGAAACCGCCGGGCAGACGCTTGCCAGGGAACTGGGCAGCCGTGCCAAGTTTGTGCGCACGGACGTCACCGACGAGGCGAGTGCGAAGGCAGCCGTCGCTGCGGCACTCGACGGTTACGGCCGCGTCGACGGACTCGTGAACTGCGCTGGCATCGTCTACGGCGAGAAGACCATCGGGAAGGAAGGCGTGCACTCGCTCGCGGGTTTCGTGCGGACCATCAACATCAACCTGAACGGCACGTTCAACATGGTCCGACTCGCCGCCGAAGCGATGGCGAAGAACCAGCCGAACGAGGAGGGCGAGCGTGGCGTGATCGTCAACACGGCGTCCGTCGCCGCGTTCGACGGTCAGATGGGTCAGGCGGCGTACGCGTCGTCGAAGGCAGGCGTCGCCGGGATGACATTGCCGCTTGCCCGCGACCTTGCGCGGAACGGGATCCGCGTGATGACGATTGCGCCGGGCCTGTTTCAGACGCCGATGGCGGCGCAAGTGCCGCCGGAGATCGCCGAGGCGCTCGCCAAGGCCGTGCCGTTTCCGTCGCGGCTGGGGCGCCCCGACGAATTCGCCTCGCTCGTCGCCGAGATCGTCCGCAACGTGATGCTGAACGGCGAGGTGATCCGCCTCGACGGCGCGATCCGGATGGCGCCGAAGTAGGTCCGGTTTTCAGGGAGATTGATTGGATAGCGTCACCGTCACTCGTCGCCTTGCCGCGATCGTCATCGCGGATGTGGTCGGCTACTCGCGCCTCATGGAGCGCGACGACACCGGCACGTTCAGACGTCTGCGCACTATTCGCGACGAAGTGACCGATCCGGCGATCGTTTCGCACGACGGCCGGATCGTGAAAACGACCGGCGACGGTTTTCTCGCGGAGTTTCCGAGCGCGCTGGCGGCGCTGCGCGCGTCGGTGCAGATCCAGCGCGAGATGGTGAAGCGCAACGAGGGGAGCGCGACTAACGACCGAATCGACTTCCGGATCGGGATCAATCTCGGCGACGTGATGGCCGACGGCGCGGACATTGCCGGCGATGGCGTCAACGTCGCGTCACGGCTGGAGTCACTCGCCGAGCCGGGCGGGATCTGCGTGTCGGGGTCGGTGCGGGAGCAGGTGCATTCGCAGATGCCGGTGACGTTCGTCGTGCTGAAGCGCGAACCCGGCAATGTAACCGCCTTGGTCAGGCGTTACTGGCTTCTGAACGGCCTCTATGAGGAGGATCTGCACGCCGACCGCAATCGTCTGGTTGGCGAGATGGACTCAGCGACAAGTCGGGCCGTCGCGTTCGATCCTCGCGATGCCGAGGCGTGGCATGCAAGGGCCATCGCGTTCGGGTGGCAGGGGCGGTGGGCCGAGGCGGAAGAGGCTCTTGCCGAAGCGCGCCGACTTGATCCAAGCAATCCGGATTACCTCGAGCAACGAACGCATCTCCTTCTCATCAGCGGCCAACTCAATGAGGTCAAATCGATCGTCGATCAGGTCGTCAAGCGCACGGGTTCATAAAGTGACCGAGAGATGCGCGATCTTTGCTGGGTCAACGTGGCAGGCGGAAACCACGCGGCAGCGGTCCCGTTCTGCGCCAGGGCCGCAGCACTTTCGGATTGGTGGGCGGACGAAATGTATCTCGCTGCCGCCTATGCGCAAGCTGGCGAGATCGACAAATCCAGGGAGGCGGCCGCTAGGCTCGTCAAGGCGCAGCCTGATATCACGATCGATCTCCTACGTAAGCGTCACTATTCCAGCCACCCCGACTATCGCCGCTGGGAGGAAGGCGAGCTCTTTGCCGGCCTCCGCAAGGCGGGCGTCCCGGAAAAATAAACGCGTCTCAGTCCCGCCGTATCAACGCAAGCGAGCACACGATCATCGCGATGAAGAACACGAACGTCCACGACGGGATCGCAAGTCCCATGAAGAGCCAGCCCTGCTCGGCGCACTCGCCGCTACCCTTCAACACGCGACCGATGACCTCGGTCAGCGGCAGCGTCTCGAGCATGTAGTTCAGGCCCATTCCGCATGCGGCGACGGAACCCTTCGGCTGTGCCTGGATCCAGACGTGCCAGGCGGCGAGCGCGGCGCCCGTCCCGGCGACAATCAAAGTCAGAAGCGCGTAGACCGCCGCTCCTCCACGCCGCGGATTGTGAACGGCGGCAACGAGGAAGACGATGCCCGTCGCGATGACAGCGATACGCTGAAAGACGCAAAGCGGGCAGGGATCGAGGTCCAGGCCGTACTGCAGGTACAGCGCCCATCCCATCAGTGCGGCGCAGACCAGGAACCCCAGCAGATACGCCGGCCGCCGCGGGGGCAGCAGCAGGAGCGCGAGCGAGGTCGCACCGATCGTCCAGACGAGCATCCGGTAGACGGTTTGGGCCAGTGATGGGTTTGTCCCAAGCGCTGTGAGCAGCGCCTCCTGAGCAATCAACGCGACGGCGACGATCAGGCCCGCGAGCGGCCAGGGAAGTGAAGCGTAGCGGTTCATGGCGCTGGGATCTTTTTCTTAGCGTTGGGAGTTTTCGAGGGCTTGGTCAATGTCCCACAGGATATCGTCGAGCGTCTCCAGGCCGATCGACAGGCGGATCATCTCCGGCGTCACGCCGGCCGAGCGCTGCTCGTCCTCGGAGAGCTGGCGGTGCGTGGTCGAAGCCGGATGTATGACAAGAGTCTTCGCGTCGCCGACGTTTGCGAGATGAGAGAGGAACTGCACCGATTCGATGAACTTCTCGCCGACCTTCGCCCCGCCGCTTTTGCCGGCCTTGACGCCGAACGTGAGGATGCCGCCGGCACCGTGTGGCAAGTAGCGGCGCGCGAGCGATTCATAGCGACCACCGGGAAGCGCGGGGTAGCTGACCCAGTCGACGGCCGGATGCACGGCGAGGTGCTTCGCAACCGCCAGCGCCGATTCTGAGTGGCGCGGCATGCGCACGTGCAGCGTCTCGATCCCCTGCATCAACAGGAACGCGGCGAGCGGCGACAGCGTGGGACCGAGCGTGCGCATCGTCTCCATCCGCGCCTTCATCGTGAAGCCGAAGTCGCCGAAGGTTTCGTAGAACCGGACGCCGTGGTACCCGCGTGAGGGCTCGGTCATCTGCGGGAAGTTGCCGTTGTCCCACGGGAACTTGCCCGATTCCACGACGACGCCGCCCATTGTCGTGCCGTGGCCACCCAGGTACTTGGTGACCGAATGAATGACGAGGTCGGCGCCGTGCTCGAACGGCCGACAGAGGTAGGGCGAAGCCAGCGTGTTGTCGATAACGAGTGGCAGTCCGGCACCGTGCGCGACGTCGGCCAGCGCCGCGATATCGCAGACGTTCAGCTGCGGATTGCCGATCGTCTCGGCGTAGACAGCCTTGGTGTTCGGTCTGAGCGCGGCCTTGAACGCGGCAGGATCGTCGGCATCGACGAACGTCGCGTCGATGCCGAACTGCGCGAACGTGACGCCGAGCTGGGAGTAGGTGCCGCCGTAGAGCGTGCGTGCGGCGACGATGTGATCGCCGTGCTTCGCGAGCGTGAGCAGCGTGACCGTCTGCGCGGCCATGCCGGTCGCCGCCGCCAGCGCGGCGCGGCCGCCCTCCAGCGCGGCGACGCGCTCTTCGAGCGCCGCCACTGTCGGATTCGAAATGCGCGAATAGACGTTGCCGAACGTCTGGAGGTTGAACAGCGATGCCGCGTGGTCGGCCGAGTCGAACACGAACGACGTCGTCTGGTAGATCGGCAGCGCGCGGGCGCCCGTCGCCGCGTCGGGAATCTGCCCGGCATGAAGGCACAGCGTATCGAAGCCGAACTTGCGGTCAGCCATGCGTCGGCCTGCGCGCCGAGATGACGCCTGTGTTGACACCGGCCCAGTGCAAGCCGCCCATCAGGCGGGCGTGCTCGATCTTCACGCAGCGGTTGTCGACGACATCGAGCCCGGCATCACTCGCGATCCTCGCGGCTTCGTCGTTGCGGATGCCGAGCTGCATCCACAGCACCTTCACGCCTTTCGCGACGGCCTCGCGCGCGAGCGCTGGCATCTCGTCGGGCTTGCGGAAGCAGTCGACGACGTCGACAGTCTCCGGAATCGACGCGATGTCGGCATAGCATTTCTCGCCCAGGATCTCGGTGTAGTTCGGATTCACCGGGATCACGCGATAGCCGTGATCCTGCATGTACTTGGCGGCGAAATAACTGGGCCGGTACCAGTTCGCGGATAAGCCGACGATCGCGATCGTGCGCGCGCGCGACAGGATGCGGCGCAAGCCGGGGATATCGTCGACCCGCGCCACTACCGCTGGCCCGACCAATGCGGCGACGACTCGTAGGGGTACGAGCCCGAGACCCGCCGGCCCGACGAGATCCGGTTGTTGAGCCCGGACAGATAGGGGTAGTCGCCCGGCGGGAACGTCTGGCACTCGCCGTTGAAGTTCGCGTCGCTGCAGAAAATCCAGTAGCCGCCCTCGACGCGCAGCGACGATGCGCGGTCGTTGAAGCCCGTGCCGTCGAGGTTCGCGACGACCTGGTTGTTGATGACGAACGTGCGTCCCGAGAAGTTGGGATTCTCGTAGAGGATCGCCCGCGAGCCACCGCCCCAGCCGCCACCGCCCGCACCGCCGGAACCGACCGGCTGGATCGAGCTCAGCTGCGCCGTCAGCGGGCCCAGATCCGCATAGCGCCCCGGCCCAAAGTCCTGGCAGTAGCCGCCGAAGTTCGCGTCCACGCAAAGGCGCCATGAGCCCGCCTGGATCACCATCGACTGGGCCCGGTCGTTGAAGCCCGTGTCGGCAAAGTTCACGATCGTTCCGCCCACGTCGAACGAGCCGCCGCTGAAATTGGCACCCTCGTAGAGAACCACCTGGCTGCCGCCCGGAACGCCGCCGCCCGGGCCGGTCCAGCCCGTCAGCTCGCGCGTGGACGAGATCGCGTAGGCGACGCCGAAGACGCCCAGATCCTGATAGTTGCCGGGCCCCAGACTCTCGCAACGGCCTCGAAAGTAGGCGTCGGTGCAGAGCTGCCACGTGCCCCCGCGGATGATCGCGGACGCCGCACGATCGTTGAAACCGATGTCGGTGAAGTTGGCGACGGCCTGGTTCGCCGTGAATTGGCGGCCCCCGAACCGGGGAGCGTCGAAGAAGGTGATCTGGGCGCTCGCCGTCCCGGCGAGGATCGCGAGACCCAGGCCGGACAGGGATCGGAATAGCGATTGCATGCGTGGGACTCCGGGAGACAGCGGCCTGCGACGCCCAAAGTCTAGCGGATTCACCCGGAGCCTGCCGCGAGGCGGCAGCCCTTGGCCGCGGCTTTGCAGGAGGGGGGTGATGGGCTCCGAGCCAGGCCGTTTTCCTGAGGGAGAAAGCCACGGGTTTCGCCCCCGCACGAGGTGTGGGTCACAGGCCCAATCCTTGCTTGTCGATTACAGGATGAGGCGCGGCATGCGCCGGCCGCGAAGGGGTCCTGGCGAAGCCGGGCGGCCCAGCGGCGTTGGGGAGGAGCCGGTCGTTGCCATGGCAGCATTGACGCGTTCGCTCAGTCGGATCGACCTCGCGGCCGTCCAGCAGACGGTCTCGGAAGCGCTCGAACGCGAGGGCCTGACCGCGCTGTCGCAGCGCAAGCTGAACGCGCTCGGCCTCCCGTTGGCCTATATCGACCGGAATCAGCGGTACCGCTTCGCCAACAGCGCCTTCCTCACGTGGATCGCCAAGCGGCACGAGGACGTTGTCGGGCACGAGGTAATCGAGGTCGTCGGACGCGAGGTCTACGCGCTCTACAACGCCTACATCGACGCCGTCCTCGACGGCGAGCGCACGACCTTCGAGCGCCAGCTCTCCACCCCGGGCCGCCCGCCGATCTGGATTCGCGTCGACTACTACCCCGATCGCAACCCGCAAGGACACATCCGCGGTTTCCTCGTCACGTACGCGGACGTCGACAACGTCAAGCACGTCGAGCTCGAATCCGGCCAGCGCGAGCACCGCCTGCGGCTCGTCATCGACAGCGTCGGCGTGCCCGTCTTCTACTTCGATCGCCAACTCAAGATCCGCTTCGCGAACAAGCCGTTCGGCGGCTGGATCGGCGCTCAGGCCGACGACCTCCTCGGGCACGCGGTGCGCGAAGTGCTGTCGGGCGAGGCGTTCGCCGAGCTGCAAGGCTACATCGAGCGCGCGTTCGCGGGCGCTACGGTGTCGTGGGAGCGCCGCGACCGCCGCGCCAATGGCGAGCCGCGCTGGGTGCGGATGTCGTTGTTCCCGGATCGCGATCCGGGCGGCCGTATCGGCGGTGCGTTCGCGGTGATGACCGACATCGAGGACGATGTCCGCATCCGCGACGCGCTCAAGGCGCAGGAGGTCCAGCTGCGCCTGTTCGCCGACAACATTCCCGGGCCGATCGCGTATCTCGATCGCTCGCTGCGCTACACGTTCGTGAACCAGGCGTTTGCGAACTGGGTCTGCAAGCCGCAGGACGAGATCTACGGCAAGGCGACCAACGAGGTGCTCAAGAGCGACGTCGCCACGTTCCTGCGGCCGATCCTGAAGCGCGCGCAGTTCGGCGAGCATGTCGAGTACGAACGGGTCGGCAAGAACGCCAACGGCGATCGCCGCTGGATGCATGGTCGCGTCGCACCGGACTTCGATGGTGCGGGCAAGGTGCGGGGCCTCTACTGCACCGAGTACGACATCCACGATCTCAAGTCGACCGAGCAGGCGCTGGCCGCGCGCGAAGAGCAGCTCCGGCTCTTCACCGACAACATTCCGGAGCCCGTCGTCTATCTCGACGCGGACCGCAAGTACGCGTTCGTCAACGAATCGTTCCTCCAGCTGAATGGCCTGGACCGCGATGCCGTCATCGGCAAGCCGTCGGAGGAGGTGATCGGCCTCGAGGCGTCGGAAGGGCTGAAGCCGTTCCACGACCGCGCCTTCGCCGGTGAGACGTTGATCTACGAGCGCGCGATGGTCGACGCTCAGGGCCGGATGCGGTGGATCCGCGGCCGGATGGTGCCGGACCACTCGTTCGACGGCCGCATCCAGGGCGTGTACGTCGTCGGCCACGACATCACCGACCTGAAGGAAGCCCAGGATGCGCTGGCGGCGCGCGAGTCGCAGCTGCGCGTGATCATGGACGGCGTGCCGGCGCCGGTCGCCTATATCGACCGCGACGAACGCTGTCACTACGTCAACCGGACCTTCCTCCAGTTCTTCGGGCTCACGGCCGAGCAGGTGGCCGAGTTGCGCCTGCGCGACGTCGTCGGCCATGGCATCTACCAGAGCGCGCAGGCGATGCTCGCGCGCGCGCTGGAGGGCGAAGCGACCGCGTTCGACCGGCTGGTGCCGGGCGCGAACGGCGTTCGCCGCTGGATGACGATCCGCGTCGTGCCGGACGCAGGGCCCTCGGGGGAGGTGCACGGCGCGTTCGTGCTGATGAACGACATCCACGGCCTGAAGCAGGCGCAGGAGGCATTGCGCGCCTCGGAGGCCGAGCTTCGGCTCATCATGGACAACGTTCCCGCGCGCGTCGCGTACATCGACACCGAGTACCGCTTTCGCTTCCTCAATCGGCACAACGAGGAGTGGCTGGGCGAGAACCGCAAGGACCTGACGGGACGCAAAGTATCCGAGGTCATCGGCGAGGAGCGTTTCGCGCAGTTGCAGCCGCTGCTCTCGCGCGTGTTGAACGGCGAGGTCGTCGCGACCGAGCAGATGCTCGTGCAGCCGAGCGGCGACCCGCGCTGGGAGGCGATCCACTACGCGCCGAACCGCGACAACGAAGGCAAGGTGATCGGCATCTACGCGGTCCACACCGACGTCCACGACCAGAAGAACAACGAGGACGCGCTGCGCCGCGCGAACTGGATGCTGTCCTCGCACATCAGCAACACGCCGCTCGCGGTGCTCGAGTGGGATCGCGACTTCCGCCTCGTCCGCTGGTCGCCGCAGGCGGAGAACATCTTCGGCTGGACCGCTGATCAAGTGCTCGGCATGCCGATCGACGACAACGCGCTGCTGCACGACGCCGATCGTGGCGCGCTCGCTGGCGTGCTGTCGGCGCTGACCCGGGGGCGGGAGCCGCGCGCGACCGGTCTCACGCGCAACAATCGCAAGGACGGCGACACGATCTGGTGCGAGTGGTACCACTCGGCGCTGCTCGATCCCGATGGCAAGATCGCGTCGATCCTGTCGTTCGTGCAGGACGTCTCGTCGCGGATCCAGGCCGAGGAGCGGCTCCAGTACATGGCCACGCGCGACGCGCTGACGGGGCTCCCGAACCGCCTCCTGCTGCACGAGCGCCTGACCCAGGCGATCGCGCAGGCGAAGCGCGGCGGGCGCCGCGTCGGCGTGCTGTTCATCGACCTCGATCGCTTCAAGAACGTCAACGACACCCTCGGCCACCGGATCGGCGACGAGCTGCTGAAGGGCGTGACCAAGGCGCTCTCCACTGCGCTGCGGGAGACCGACCTTCTGGCGCGCCTTGGCGGCGACGAGTTCATGGTGATCGTTGACGACTTCGAGGAGCCCGCGGTGCTCGGGCGGATCGCGCAGAAGCTGCTCGACGCGATCGCGCAGCCCTTCAAGGTCGAGGAGCACGACATCTACGTGACCTCCTCGATCGGCATCTCGGTCTATCCCGACGATTCCGACGATCCCGAGGAGCTGCTCAAGCACGCCGACGTCGCGATGTATCGCTCGAAGGAGCTCGGGCGCAATACGTACCAGTTCCTCGACGCGGACCTGGCGCAGCGCCGCCTGAAGCAGCACACGCTCGAGAGCGGGCTCCGGCAGGCGCTGAAGGACGGACTCCTGCAGCTGCACTACCAGCCGGTCGTCCGGATCGAGGACCACGCGGTGGTGGGCGCCGAGGCGCTGCTGCGCTGGAACGATCCCGAGCACGGCAACGTACCGCCGCAGGTGTTCATCCCGCTGGCCGAGGAGTCAGGCCTGATCCACGCGCTCGGTGAATGGGTGCTCAAGTCGGCCGCCGAGCAGTGCGTCGCGTGGCGCGAGACCGGGATGCCGCTCACGGTGTCCGTCAACCTGTCGGCGCGGCAGTTCTACCGTGAGGACTTGGCGCAGCGGATCTCCGACATCGTGCGCGGCGTCGGCTGCGAGCCCTCGTGGATCGAGCTCGAGGTGACGGAGACGAGCCTGCTGCACGACCTCGATGCGATCCGCAAGGTGCTGCACCAGCTTCGCAACGAAGGATTCACGGTCGCGATCGACGATTTCGGCACCGGCTACTCGTCCCTCACGCACTTGAAGCACTTCCCGATCGACACCCTCAAGATCGACATCTCGTTCATCGCCGACCTCGAGACCGACCCGGGCGACGCCGCGATCACGGAGGCGATCATCGGCCTCGCGCGCGGTCTGAAGCTCAAGGTCGTCGCCGAAGGCGTCGGCACGAAGGCGCAGCTCGACTTCCTCCAGGCGCGCGGCTGCCACTGCTTCCAGGGATTCTGGATCAGCAAGCCGCTGCCGACGACGGAGTTCGCGGCGTTCGTCGCGAAGATGTCGGCGTAGCGTATATGCGTTGGTCGTCCCCGCGAAGGCGGGGACCCAGTGACTCCGGCGTAGGGTCCGCGCTTTCGTCGTCGTCCCCGCGGAGGCGGGGACCCAGGGACTCTCGGAAACGACGCTGGATTCCCGCCGATTACTCCCTCGGGGGCAGGCTCTTCGCGGGAAGGACGGATCAGCGTTCGAGTGCCGCGAGCCAGCGCGCGAGCTCGCGTGCCGGCGCCTCGTAACCGCGCTCGAGCATCATCATGTGCGCAAGCCCCGGCAGGATCGTCGCGTCGACCCCGTGGTGGCGCGCGGTGGCGCGTACATCGTCAGCAGCGCAGATGCGATCGCCTTCGGCGCCCAACACGAAGACCGGCGCCGAGCCGCGTTCCGGCAGCTGCCAATGCAGCCGCAGCGAGAGGTCGAGCAGCGCGCGCGGCGACTCGATGCCGAGATGGCGCGTCGCCTCGGCCAGCACGGCAGGCTCGACGTCGTCGCTGAAATAGAACGGTCGCAGCGTCTCGAGGACGTGCGTCGACAGCCGCTGGGGATCGAACTGCATGAGGTGCAGAATCGCGTCGGGCCGCTCGGCCGCAAAGCGCGCCGCGATAGCGATCAATCCGGCGGGAGGAACCGGCGCGATGAGCGCAGCGGCACGCACCGCGTGCGTCGCGAGCAGGCGCTCGACGACGGCCGCGCCCATCGAATGCCCGATCAGCACCGGGGGCTCCGGCAGCTGCGACGCGACGTGTTCCACGTCGGCGGCATAGTCGTCGAGCCCCGTTAGGAACAGCGCCTCACGGCCGCCGGACTCGCCGTGACCGCGCAGCGAAAGCGCGTGCGCCGCATAGCCCTGGCGCGCGAACCATGGCAGGAAGTAGATGTCCCAGCACCAGGCGTCGATGTAGCCGCCATGGACGAACAGCAGCGGCGGTCGGCGGGCGCCGTTCCTGCCGTTTGCGCGCGCGGGCATGCGCGTGCGGAGTTCGAGGCGGAACTCGAGAGGGAGCATTCGTGGGAGGACGGCGGACGCGGTCTCCCGGAAAAAGGGCGCGTGGCTCGCGTGCTACGATGCACGACCCATGCATGCCCCCACCGGCGAGGTCGCCATTTTGCCAGAAGCGAAGGCCTCCGCCACGTACGACCCGAACTGCCGGCGTTGCGCGCGCCTTGCCATGTTCCTCGACGCCGTGCGTCGCGAGCATCCCGACTATTGGTGCCGTCCGGTGGCTCCGTTCGGCCCGGCGGACGCGTCGCTGGTGATCGTCGGATTGGCGCCCGGCATGCATGGCGCCAACGCCACCGGACGCCCGTTCACCGGCGACTACGCGGGAATTCTGCTGTACGAGACGCTGCACGCGTATGGCTTCGCCTCGCAGCCCGAGGGTGCGGCGCGCGATGATGGCCTCACGCTCATCGATTGCCGCATCACCAATGCGGTCAAGTGCCTGCCGCCGGAGAACAAGCCTTTGCCCGCCGAAGTGCGCACGTGCAACACCTATCTCGAAGCCGATCTCGCAACGGTTCCCGCGGGGGGCGCGATTCTCGCGCTCGGACGGATCGCGCATGACGCGGCGCTGCGTGCGCTCGGCCAGGCGCCCGGCGCATTCCCATTCGGCCACCGGGCACGTCATCCGCTGGCAGAGGGTCGCGCGCTCTTCGACAGCTATCACTGCAGCCGGTACAACACGAATACGGGACGGCTCACGTCGGCGATGTTCCGCGCCGTGTTCGACGACGTAACGGCGCATCTCGGCCGGGCGCCGCGCGGGCGCCGCGCCGCCTGACATGGTCCGCGGGGCAACGCAGGCCGCGGCGCCGCCGGCGTTCGACGCGAGCGAGCTGATCGCCTCGCTGCCGCATCGTCCCGGCGTCTACCGGATGTTCGACGCCGCCGGCGCGACCCTCTATGTCGGCAAGGCGCGCGACCTGAAGAAGCGCGTATCGAGCTACTTCCAGAAAGGCGCGCACGAGACCCGGATCGCGGTGATGCTCTCGCAGGTCGCGCGCGTCGAGACGACGGTCACCCGC
The DNA here is from genome assembly GCA_963773195.1 of uncultured beta proteobacterium. Lineage (GTDB taxonomy): Bacteria > Pseudomonadota > Gammaproteobacteria > Burkholderiales > Casimicrobiaceae > CAIWHR01. Next base: position 18,859 of record CAVZAE010000004.1, on the reverse strand, counting down.
TCCGAGGGGGAGGCGCTGCTCCTCGAGAACAACCTGATCAAGTCGCACGAGCCGCGCTACAACATCCTGTTCCGCGACGACAAGAGCTATCCCTACGTGTGCCTCACCGGGGATCCGTTCCCGCAGCTGCGGTTCCATCGCGGCCGGCTCGACAAGAAGAACCGCTACTTCGGACCATTTCCGAGCGCAGGCGCCGTGCGCGAGGGCATGGCGCTCCTGCAGAAGGTGTTCCAGCTGCGTACCTGCGAGAACACGGTGTTCGCGAACCGTTCGCGGCCGTGCATGCTGCACCAGATCGCGCGCTGCAGCGGGCCGTGCGTCGGGCTCATCGGCGAAGTCGACTACCGCGAGGACGTCCACGGCGCCGTGCTGTTCCTGCAGGGCAAGGCTGACGAGGTGCAGCGCCAGCTCAAGCTGCAGATGGACGAGGCCGCCGCGGCGCTTGCCTTCGAGCGCGCGGCGCGGCTGCGCGACAAGATCACGCGGCTCGCAACGCTGCAGGCCCGGCAGTTTGTCGAGAGCGCCACTGCGGGCGACATCGACGTCGTCGCGGCGGCGACTGAGCAGGGTCTGGTCGCGGTCAACGTCGTCATGATCCGCGGCGGCCGCCACGTCGGTGACCGCACGTTCTTTCCGCAGCACGCCGACGCGGGCGAGCTCGCCGAAGTGGTGACGGCGTTCCTCGAGCAGCACTACGTCGAGCGGCCGGTGCCGCCCACGATCATCGTTCCGGCTGCGGACGATCATGCGGCGCTGGCGGAGGTGCTCTCCGCACAATCGGGACAGCGCGTCGAGATCGTCGACAATCCGGGCGGTGAGCGGCGCGTATGGCTCGCGATGGCCGTGCAGAACGCGGGCTTCGCGATTCGGCAGAAGCTCGCGCAGAAGGCGACGCAGGACGACCGGCTCGCAGCGCTGCAGACAGCGCTCGGCCTGCCGCCCTCGGCCCAGCGGATCGAATGCTTCGACGTCTCGCACACGATGGGCGAGCGGGCGGTCGCCTCGTGCGTGATCTTCGACCGGCTTGCACTGCAGACGTCCGAGTACCGCCGGTTCAACGTCGCGCCGCCGCACGCGGGCGACGACTACGCTGCCATGCGCGAAGCGCTGACGCGCCGGTGCGCACGCATCGTTGCCGGCGAGTTTCCGGTGCCGGATCTGCTGGTCATCGACGGCGGCAAGGGGCAGGTCGCCGTCGCGGCCGACGTGCTGGCCGAACAGGGCTTGCACGACACGCGGTTGATCGGCGTCGCGAAAGGCCCCGAGCGCAAGGCGGGAGAAGAGGACATCGTCTTTCCGGATCGGCCGGAAGTGCTGAACCTGCCGCCGGATCATCCGGGGTTGCACCTCCTGCAGCAGATTCGGGACGAGGCGCATCGCTTCGCCATCCAAGGCCATCGTGCGCGGCGCGCAAAGGCGCGGACGACCTCGAGCCTGCAAGAAATCGCCGGCGTGGGGGCGCGGAAACGGCAGGCGCTGCTCACGCACTTCGGCGGCCTGCGCGGCGTCCAGGCCGCGAGCGCCGACGACCTCGCGCGGGTCCCGGGCATCAGCCGCGCGCTCGCCGAGCGCATTTTCGCGGAGCTCCATTGACGATGCCCGCGCCGTCCGGTGCAGCCTCCGGGGTAGAATCGCCCGAGACCGTCCGCAGTTCGCCTGCGGTGCAGGCACCGATGCCGTTCAACGTCCCCATTCTGCTCACGTGGCTGCGGATCGTGCTGATCCCGGTGTTCGTGGGCGTCTATTACGTGCCCGACGCGTGGCTCGGCCCCGTCGCGCGCAACTGGACGGCGATGTCGATCTTCCTCGTTGCGGCGATCACAGACTGGCTCGATGGCTGGCTCGCGCGGCGCTGGGGTGTCACGACGGCCTTCGGCGCGTTCCTCGACCCGGTTGCCGACAAACTGATGGTCGCGGCGGCGCTGATCGTGCTGGTGTGGCTTGAGCGCGCGGAAAGCTACCTCGCGATCATCATTATCGGCCGCGAGATCGCGATCTCGGCGTTGCGCGAGTGGATGGCCGAGCTCGGCCAGCGCAGGAGCGTGGCCGTCGCGTTCGTCGGCAAGCTCAAGACGGTTGCGCAGATGACGGCGATCGTCGCGCTCCTGCTGTACGAGCCGCTGATCCCCGGCGTCTCGACGGCGCTGGTCGGCACGGTCGCGCTGTGGATCGCCGCGATCCTGACGCTCTGGTCGATGTTCCACTACCTCCGGCTCGCCGCACCGCACCTGCGCGGCTACCTGGGCTGAGTCCGACTACAGACGGCCCTCCGCCTGGAGGCGCTTGCCGATCTCCGCGATCCCGGCTTCGCCACGGGCGAGCGCTTCCGCGCTCGTATGCACCGAGTAGTAGCCCGTGACCAGCGGACGCGGATGTTTGAGCGCGGAGCCGAAGACGAACGAGCTTGCGCCGTCCGCGTGCACCTCGACCGCGGCGGTGGATTCCTCGAACACGACGAGCTCTCCGGCGTCGATTCTTTCCGGCGCGTGCAGACGGCCGTGGTCCACCGCGAGCCATGCCACAGTGTGCCCGGCGGGCGGCACGTAGCGCCAGCGCTGGCCGGCCTTCAGGAGTACATGGAAATAATCGATGCCCGCGGGTGCCCGAATCCGGCTGCGCGCATGACCGAGTTGCCCCAGCACGACGCGCGCCGGCCCATCTTCCTCCACTTCGCTCGCGGCGATGTACTGACTCTCGGGCGGCGAATTTTCCTCGGAAGCCGGCAGCGCGATCCAGAGTTGGAAGAGGCGCAGCGGATCACCCTGGATCGGGGCGCCGTCGTGCCACACCCCGTTGCCCGCCTTCATCCACTCGAGGCCGCCGGCTCTGACTTCGCCGCTCTTCCCGGTGGTGTCTTCGTAGGCGAATCCTCCGCCGAGCACGACGGTGAGCGTGGCAATGCCCGAATGGGGATGAATGCCAAACAACTTCCGGCCCGTATACGGCACGAGGGCGTAGTCGAGGAAAACGAACGGCTTGATGCGCTCGCCGAGATCGTGGGGGCTCACCAGGCGCGTGATGGGTCCGTGCCGACGGCCGCTCGTGCGCAGCGCGATCGCGCGTCCGACATCAAGTCTCAGGGCCGACGTTTGCGGCGATTCAAAGAGCGTTTCCATGGGTGAGTTGTCGATTCAGTCGTGGAAGGGTGCCTGTCAGGCAGGCTCTTCGACCGTCGCCCGGGTCGCGGCGGTCGGTTTTTCCTCGCGTGCGATCTGGAGCGCCCGCGTCCACCAGGCGAGCTCAGCGAGCATCGCGCGCGCCGCCGGCTCCAGATGCGGCGAGTCGGCGAAGGTCTTGCCGTGAAGAAGCATGCCGAGGAAGTCCGCGCCGGCGATGTGCACGCTTGCGCGCAGCGCCGCCATCTCCAGCTCGATGTTGATGAGCCGAAGTTGCTCCACGGCCCGCGCGCCGCCCACACCGCCATATCCCACGTAGGCCGCGGGCTTGCGATTGAACTCCTTGAAGGCGTAGTCGAGGGCGTTCTTGAGCACTGCGGGGAGGCCGTGGTTGTACTCGGCCGTCACGAAGATGAAGCCGTCGAGCTCGCCGATCTTCCTCGCCCATCGTTGCGCGACCTCGTTCCTGGGCGCCGCCCATGCTGGAGACATTGGTTCGTCGAAGAAGGGCAGGGGGTACTGACGGAGGTCGACGATCTCGAACTGCATGTCGGTGCGCTCCGACGCGAGCTTCCAGAGCCATTCGATCGCCTTGTCGGCGAAGCGTCCCTGGCGGGTCGTCGAGATGACGATTCCAATGCGCGGCTTGCTCATGGCGAATCCCCGGTGCTTGACGAACAATTTGTTCGTGGCACTATAATAGGGACTGCGGAGTTTCACGCAAGAAGGCACAATCTTGAGCGGCACGCACACTTCTGTTCGCAAGGTCGACCCAGCGCACGACGACTGCCAGGCCGTCGCGGAGACGCTCGACCGGATCGGCGACAAGTGGACGGTGCTGGTGGTCGGCGTCCTCGAGCAGGGGCCGCTGCGCTACAACGAGATCCGGCGCGCGGTCGACGGGATCTCGCAGCGCATGCTCACGTTGACGCTGAAGCAGCTCGAGCGCGACGGCCTCGTCACCCGGACGATGTACGCGACGATTCCGCCCCGGGTTGACTACGAGCTGACGGAGTTGGGAAAGAGGCTGATGGTGCCGCTGCGATCGCTCTACGACTGGGCGGTCAAGCATCGCCCGGCCATGCTGGCGGCCCGCAAGAAGTTTGCCGAGAAAGAGCGGTTGACCGTGGGCCAGCGGCGATTCAACTCACCGAAGTGAGACGCGGTCAATCCGCCGCGCCGACGGCCTCGAGCCGCTTTCCGTCGTAGCGCGCGCCGAACGCGGCGATGTCGACCGCCGGGATCGGTCGGCTGTAGTAGAAGCCCTGGATCTCGTCGCAGCCGCGCTCGCGCAGGAACTTGACCTGCTCCAGCGTCTCGACCCCTTCGGCGACCACCTTGAGGCGCAGGCTGTGCGCCATCGCGATGACGGCCGACACGATTGCCGCATCGTCGGGGTCGACCGCGATGTCACGTATGAATGAGCGATCGATCTTGACGCTCTCGATCGGGAATTTCTTGAGCCGCGCGAGCGACGAGTAGCCGGTGCCGAAGTCGTCGATGGACACGTGCACGCCCATCTCCTTGATCTCGCGCAGCGTCTCCGCGGCGCGCTCCGGATGCTCCATCATCATGCTTTCGGTGATCTCGATCTCGAGCAGATGGGCGGGGAGCTCGGTCTGCGCGAGTGCGTGCGCGATCTCGATCACAAGGCGCTCGTCGCTGAACTGCCGCGGCGAAAGGTTGACGGCAACGCGGATCGGCCCTGATCCCTCCGCCTGCCAGGCGAGCGCCTGGGCGCACGCGGTATGGAGCACCCAGCGTCCGATGTGCCGGATGAGACCCGAATCCTCGGCCAGCGGGATGAAAAGGTCGGGGAGGAGCAAGCCGCGCTCGGGATGCTCCCAGCGCACGAGCGCCTCGACGCCGGTCATCGCGCCCGTCCGCACGGAGACCTTCGGCTGGTAGAGCAGGCGCAGCTGGTTCGTGTCGAGCGCGCGGCGGATGCCGGCGCCCATCACGATCCGCTCACCGGCCGGCTGCGCGTCGTTCTCGGAGAAGAAGGCGAGGCCGTTGCGGCCGGACGCCTTCGCGCGGTACATCGCGATGTCGGCCTTCTTGAGCAGCGTTGCGCCGTCGTCGCCATCCTGCGGGCACAGCGCGATGCCGACGGACGCCGACAACCGGCATTCCTGGCCCAGGAGCGAGAAGGGCTCCGACAGCGCGTCGAGGAGTCGCTGCGCGAACTCACTCACGTCGACTTCGCGCGCGACGTTCTCGGCGAGCACGATGAACTCGTCGCCGCCGAGCCGCGCGGCCGTGTCGGACGCGCGGATCGTGGCCGAGATACGCTGCGCCATGATCTTCAGCACTTCGTCACCGGTGAGATGACCGAAGGCGTCGTTGACGTCCTTGAACCGGTCGAGGTCGACGAACAGCACGGCGAGCGCTTGCCCGTGCCGGCGCGCCACGGTCAGCGCGTGTCCGAGGCGCTCGAAGAAGGCCGCGCGATTGTAGAGCGAGGTCAGCGTGTCGAAGTGGGCGAGGCGGTTGACGTTTTCCTCGGTCAGCTTCTGCTGCGTGACTTCGCGTCCGATGCCGCGATAGCCATCGAAGCGGCCCGCGGCATCGAACACCGGCTCGCCGCTGATCGCCGCGTAGGTCGGACCGCGCACCGGATGCACCCGGCGCAGGACCACGTCAAAGAACGTCTCGCGCGAGGCGAGGCGCGCGCGATGGCGGTCCCACCCGCCGTCGGGAGCTTGGACACCGGGAATGTCCCAGCACGCGTGGCCGATATGCTCTTCGGCGGAAAAGCCCGTGACCTGCGCGAAGTTGCCGCTGATGGCCGTGAAGCGAAGCTCGGCGTCCTGCTCCCAATACCAGTCGGAACCGAGCGAGGTAAAGCTCCGGAATCGCGATTCGCTCGCCGCGAGCGCCGCCGTCCGATCGCGGATGCGCGACTCGAGCGTGTCGCGCTCGTGCTGGAGCGCATCGTTGAGCTCGCGCATTTCGCGCGAAGAGATGTCCTGCGAACGCTCGAGCAGGTAGCGATCCTGGTCTGCGCTTCCGTAGCTCTGGCTCACATGGTCGAGCAGCGAGCGCCAGGCGTCGACCGTGGGCAAGCGGCTCGGCGCGAGGCCGAGCCGGCGCAACTGGCGGCGGAGGAGATTATGGAGCGGCTTCACGGATCGTCGTCAGTGTCATCGTCTGGTTGTGGAGCTCACAGCTCTCGCAGCCGGCCGGGGAGATCTCGCCGTACGAATAGAAGCCGATCTGGCGCGATCCCGGCGGCAGCGCCCCGAGCGCGGCCTCCGTCTCCTCTTCCGTGCGATCGCCGAGCACGAGCCGCCGACCGACACAGCTGATCGCGAGCGCAAGCGCGGGCCGCTCACCGTTCATCCCGGCGGTGGCTTCGGCGGCCGCGCGCATCGCGCCAGCGATGAGCCGGTCGTGGTTCGAGCGCATCAGCTGTGCGTGCCAGCCGATCGGCACGTCGCCCGCGAACGTCATCGACTGGGCCGCCTCGTCGATGGCCAGCACGGTGCGGACCACGGCACTCTTCGCGCCGCGCTCCTCGCGGATCGACAACGGAAAGCGCAGCGCGGTGGCCGGCAATCCGGTGGCGAGCTTGCCCAGGTATTCCTTGTAGAGCGCGAGCGCCGGCCTGCCGTCGAGTTCGTAGAGGACGTTGCCGTCGGCCCGCGTCACTTTGCGCTCGGGGCCGAACGCCTCCCACCCGCTCTGCGAGCCCGCGCCGATGTCGAGGGGCCCGCGGAGGGCGACTGCGATCACTTGGCGAAGAGCCGGCTTGCCATCGACCAGGACCCAGGTTCGGGCGAAGCGGTCGCCGTCGGCCGCGAGGCCGCCAACGATCGTCGATTCCCGCGGAAGCGCTTCGGACAACCCGCGGACCAGGTCGGTGCCGTTGACCGTCAGTCCTTCGGAAAGGACGAGGACGAGCCGCGGCCGGGGGTCGGCGAGGCTCCGGCCGAGGCGGGCGCCTGCCGCTGCGGAGTCGGCCGCGGATCCGATGGCGGTGGAGGCGACGGCCAAGTCGGTCCGGGCGAATCGCGCGACGGCGACGACCAGCGTGCCGTCGGCGATCGCGTCGCCGTGAATCTCCCCTGCGCTTGAGCAGCCCACGACGGCGCTTCGGGGAAACGCCGCGGCGAGCTCCGCCAGCGCTTCCGGATGCTCGGCGTACTGCGAAGCGCCAAAAGCGACCACGAGCGTCCGCTCGGAGTCGAGCTTCGTGGGCAGCTTTCTCGACCAACCGGCGCCCAGACGATGAATTAGGGTCTCGATTTGCATGGGGAAAGCCCGATCCCGCCATCCGTAGCAATAAGCGGGCCGCCCGGCGCTCCGCGATCCGCCCGGAAGACTGTGAGGTTTGACCCGGAACCCGCCGAAATCGTAAAATGGCGGGCTTGTTCCCCGATAGCTCAGTTGGTAGAGCGACGGACTGTTAATCCGCAGGTCCCTGGTTCGAGCCCAGGTCGGGGAGCCAATTATTCAACAACTTGCGTCGGTTTCGACGCGACGCCTTGCGGCGGTGTATACGAAAATGTAGCCAGCTTATCGGCCGCTGCCCGCAATTGCTCTGGCGCCAGGTGCGCATAACGCCGCACCATCTCCGCCGACTTCCACGCGCCGAGTTCCTGCAGCTCCGCCATCGTCGTACCGGCCATCACGTGCCACGTGGCCCAGACGTGCCGCAAGTCGTGCCAGCGAAAGTTCTTGATGCCGGCGCGCTTCAAGGCATTGCGCCACGACCTCGTGTTCGCCTGACCTAGGGGTCTGCCCTTGTAGGTAAAGACGCGCGCGGGATGCTTGCCCTTCTCTTCGTTGAGTACCGCTGTCGCGTCGTCATTCAACGGCACGCCAATCGCCTCGCCGCCCTTCGCTTCGTCGGCGTGAACCCAAGCCGTGCGGCGCTCCATATCGACGTCATGCCATTTCAGTCCGAGCACATTGGCCTGTCGTAATCCCGTCGCAAGTGCAAAACGCGTAAGCTGTTTCTGATGCGTCGGCAGCGCTTCCATGAGCCGAGTTACTTCCTCCTTGTTGAGCCATCGTACTCGCCGCTTCGCTTCAGCATACAGCGTCACGCTCGGCGCCTTCTCGATCCATTGCCACGGACCTGCGGCCCGCTTCAAGACGGCACGGACGAGAGCAAGATAGCGGTTGGCGGTCGCTCGTGAACTCTCCCGAGCTTTCGCGGCACCGATGGCCTGAATGTCGTCACGCGTGATCGTGTGCAGCAATCGACCAGCGAGATAGCGATCAAGCCACTGGAATTTGACTCGGTCCTCGCGCGCGGTGGCCTTGTCGGCCTTCTCCTCGCTCCACCGAACTACGGCGTCCTGCCAGGTATAGGTTGGACGTTCGCCGAGACGGTGGACGCGCCAGAGGCCGGCGCGCGTGTGGTCGAGCCATTCCTGCGCTTCTTGCCTTTTCGTTGTGCCACTAGAGCGGCATACGCAGCCTCCGTCCGGTAGGCGGATCTTGGCCCACCAGTAGCGGCTATTTGGACGTTTGTAGAGCGACATGTACTCTCCTTGTCGCCTACGGCGTCCGCGCGCCGATAGTGTGCGCGGGCCCAGGCAAGCAAGTCAATTTCAACGAAGCGCCAAGCGCGACCGAGTTTGAATGCCGGAACCTTTCCGGCGGCAGCCAAGGCGCGCAGCGTGACGGCGTGCACGCGAAGGCCCGTGGCGGCCTCGGCGATCGTCAGCAATTTTTCACTCATGTTTCGCTGCTAAAGCGTTCACAACGGCGTTGCGTGACAACCGCGACTGCTCCGTTCGCTGCCCGCGATCTTCGCGCCCACGAGCAAGCGTCCTTCTGGATGAGGCGGTCGTACTTTGGCAGTGCGAGAACGGGTTGTCTTGAAGAGAGGCCCGGTTGATCATGCTCACTCCTTGAAGTCCACGTAGTACCCAAGACTAACAATCGGCGGAACCCATGTGAACGCCAGCTCACTGCGGGATTCCGTCCTGCGCAAATGAGCAAGGGTCTAACGAGATCTATTGGCGGCCTCGCGGCCAGGCGCCGCGTTCCCGAGGGAGCCTGTGCCCCGCGGGCTCGGGGGGCAGGTTTCCGCGCGGGGCCATGATGCTGACGAGAAAACTCGCCGATGGCGCCGCAAGAGATCGTGAAGGGGTGACGCGCGTGGCCGCGCGCAAAAAGAAAAAGGCCCTCGGTCCTTGCGAACTGAAGGCCTTACTGCGTGACCAACCGTCAAGTCCATGCACGAGGCATGGCCGAAGGCGCATCATCGGGCATCGCCGGACCTTGCGATCCGACAACGCCAGCTATGCTCGGGCGCTAGACCGAGCGCACAACCTAAGTCGCTTGCGCGACGAGATCGGAATCGCTTCCGATCACTTCAAGGGCGGGTAACGACCGCAACGCCAGTCCCGGGGAACTGGACTCCACGGCTTTGCCTGATGACAGGCTGACGTGAAGGCTGTGTGAGCACGATGCTCACCGAAGCGGCTTGAGTATTGCACTGCAGGTGTGCCACTTCAAGGGTCGGCCGCGACGAAATGGATCGTGCAAGACGACAAGCCCGCCTTATCCGGGGCTTTTCGTCTTGACAAGCTGGAACTGCCTTCCCACCAAACAAACAGCCTCAGCGTTGATCTGCATCAGCAGCGGACGCATGTTGTCCTTCGGCCATATACGGGCGGCTACTTGCGCCCTAAAATCAAAGCCGCCATTCAAGGGTCCAGAGACACCGGCGGCAGTCGGCCAACTCCGGTCTGTCGGCTTCACCACCTAAATAGACGCGAAGCAGACGTTCAGGGGTGGTTGCCCGCAACCCAGTTTGCAGCGGTGTATCAATGTAGTCGGTAGGCCGCGTGGCAGGCCACGCATTGCTGCATGACGGTGCCGAGCGACGCCAGCGCTTGCCGGACATCGTTGCTCACGCTGGCCGTCTGCGCGTCGATGGCGAAGCGGCTGGCCGCCCGATGCATTTGCGTACCGATGTCCTGCATACCTTGCGGCATGAAGGGAGCAATGTGCGCGGCGCCATGGAGTTCGAGCGAACTCATGCCAAGACGTTGCTCGGCGATGGTCGCAGCCTCGTCGAACGCGTTTTGGGAAAGAGCAATGTCGATTTCCTGCAGTGCCAGCAGATGGTCGCGCATGCTGGTGATCGTGTGGATGCGCATCGGTTCCGGAAACGTGACCAATAGTCGGGCATGAGCTTGGGCGGCAGCCGATTCGGTCATCATGTGCTGATGATCCTGAGCGCCAGCCGACAGCGTGAAGGCACAAGCCGCCAATCCCGCCAGTGCGAAGAAGCTGAACTTGTCCATGCGCATACCTTGTCCTTGATGAACTTCATGCGAATCTCATTGCGGAGCTACGGACCCGCTGCCGCCATCTCGGTGGGCGTGCCTAGCTCCCGATTCCACGGCAGGGTCAGGATCGCCTCCAAGCCACCGCCCTCATGATTGCGCAGGCGAACGTCCCCTCCATGCGCCTGCGCAATATTTCGCGCAATACTGAGACCGAGTCCCGTTCCGCCGGTATCGCGGCTGCGTGAGCCTTCGAGGCGGTAGAACGGTTCGAAGACCTTGTTAATCTCACTCTCCGGTATTCCCGGACCGTGGTCGCGTACTCGAATGGTCAACATGTCCGCCCCTTCCTCGACCGCGAATCTCCGCGCATTTGCCGTACAGGACCGCGTTGTCGATCAGAGTTCGCGATGCAGCGCTTGAGTAGTTGGGGTTCGCCCTTCAGTGGTGTGGCGACGCGACCATCGATGGTGACGGTTCGCCCCATCGCTTCGTTGTCGGCCTGCAGGCTCTCCAGCAATCCCATGATGTCGATGAGTTGCGTTGGCTCGCGGTTGGAGAGGCCGCGCATGAATTCCAGCGTCTGCGTCACCATTGCTTCCATCTCCAGCAGATCGGCCTCAAATTTCTGGCGCAGGCTCGCATCCTCCAGCAATTCGGCGCGCAGTCGCATGCGTGTCAGTGGCGTCTTGAGGTCGTGGGACATGGCCGTGAGAAGGCGCGTTCGCTCGTCGATGAAGTGGACGAGGCGAGTCTGCATCGTGTTGAAGGCGTGGGCGGCGCGACGGACCTCGGCTGGGCCGCCTTCCGGCAACGGCGGGCGGTTGATGTCGCGCCCGAGTTCGTCGGCGGCCGTGGCGAGCAATTGCAGCGGACGCGTGACCCAACGAACCGCGATGTAGGACAGGAGCAGCACCGCAGCGAGCAGGGTCGCGAGGGTCAGCAACACCCGCCAGGGCAGAGAGGCCGATTCTTGAGTGACTTGGGTGTCGAAGGTCGCCCACGTTCCGTCCTGCAGACGGACCTGGATCAGGAACGAAATCCCGTCCGGAGGAAAGCGGTGCATGCCCGGTCCGCCCATCGGTCCGGCGCCCATGGGGCCTTGGCCGCGCCCTCGTCCAGCGCCGGGCGTCCATGCCGGGGGGGTACCGCTCATGGCCACTCGAATCGGCCGGTCGTCACCCAGCGCGGTGCGCAGTACAGAGGAAAACATCGCAGCGCGAGCCCCGCCCGTCGCCATCGAGTCCTCGGAGGAGGGCGTGCGATCCAGCGAGACTACCAGCGGTGGCACGTTCAGAATGCCGACGATCCGCTCTCGCTCGACCGGGCTCAGCGAATCCAGCAACGTGACGATGTCGGCGATCCGTTGCGCCGGTTGCATGCCGCTCGCGCGGACGAGCACGGAATCGCGCTCCACCAGGTTGATGGCCGCGCTCACCAACTGCGCGACGATGAGCCCGCTCGCCAGCACGAGCATCAGCCGGCCAAACAGCGACCGCGGGAGCAGACTCATCACGTCGCTTCCGTCACGGTCACGGCAAGTACGTAGCCTTCGCCGCGCACCGTCTTGATCAGCCGCGGCTCGCGCGGATCGTCGCCGAGTCGATGTCTCAGGCGGCTCACCTGAACGTCGATGCTACGGTCGAGTGGGTCCGCCTCCTTACCCTGCGTGAGGTCCACCAATTGGTCGCGATTGAGCACGCGATTCGGGTGATTCAGGAAAATGCGCAGCAATCGATACTCGGCGCCGCTCAACGGCGTCACGACGTTTGTTGCGGAAATGAGCTGTCGCTGCGCGGTATCGAGCACCCAGTCGGCGAAGCGGATGTGCCTGGCGCTGTCCGGTTGAAGGTTCTCCGGCAGGCTTCGCGCCCGGCGCAGGATCGCCTTGATGCGCGCCAGCAGCTCGCGAGCGCTGAACGGCTTGGCCAGATAGTCGTCGGCGCCCATCTCCAACCCGACGATCCGGTCGGTCTCCTCGCCGCGCGCCGTGAGCATGATGACCGGCGTGTCGGACTTTGCGCGCAGATTGCGGCACAGGGTCAGACCATCGTCGCCGGGGAGCATCAGGTCGAGCACGATCAGGTCGATCCGTCCGGCATCGAGTGCTTGCCACATGCCACGGCCGTCAGCGACGGCCGTGACGCGCAGGCCGTTCTTCACCAGATACTGGCTCAGCAGGCTGCGGATTTCGGCGTCGTCATCGACGATCAGAATGTGGTCGGGCGCGTCCATGGCGCAATTCTCGGATGGTTGCGGGCAAACCAGGCAAGAGAAAAGTAACGCAGTGTGTCATTCAGCGGGTTCGTTGCAGTGCGCTACCAAAAGGTCTGCTCTTGACATGCTGCGCTTACACGGGGGTGCTGAAATCATAACCGTAGCAAAGGCCAATCCAGTAGACGTGCTGGATGTCCTTGGAACAGACCTCTCACCGCACATTGGAGACTCATCATGACAAGAACTCACACCCTTATCACCGGCCTCGTCGCCGGTGTCGCGTTGGCAGTTGCCGCCGCCACCTACGCCCAACCGTACGGTGGGATGGGCCAAGGTTTTGGCCCGGGCATGGGCATGGGACCCGGCCACGGCCCGATGGCCGGGGTCGATCCTGCGGCAATGGCTGACTCTCACTTGAGCGATCTGAAGGCGCAGTTGAAGATCAACACGTCGCAGGAAGCCGCGTGGCAAGCCTTCGCGACCCAGGCGAAGGCGCAGGCGGCAAGCATGCAGGCGATGCGCGCCCAGATGCAGCAGGACACAGGTACGGCGCCGGAACGCATGGCGCAGCGCACGACGGCGATGCAGCAGCGTGCCGCAGGGATGGCGACGATGACCAACGCGTTCGGGGCGCTCTATGCCGTGCTGACTCCGGAACAGAAGGTCATCGCCGATCAAAACGTCGGGATGATGGGCCACCGCGGGATGGGATTCGGTCGGCGAGCCAGCTGATTGAGGGAGGGCGGGGCATCCGGCGCCGCGCGCCGGATGCCTGCCTCATGGATCGCCTGACAGCAGCCGGTGGTTACCGAATCCATCGCGATCAATAGCGGGAGCACGGGATGCAGACCGGCTGCCCATCCTTGATCCGGACGTAGCGATCAAACACATTTTTACCGCACACACTGCATTTTGATTTGTTGAACGAGCCCTTGACTGGTGTGAACTTGAAGTCGGGCTTGGGTTCGACCTTAAACACGGCGTCGTCTCGCTGTTCGTAAGTCGACATTCATTCGGTAGGTGGTGATCCTCTGGGCTGCCCCAACGACAACCCTCGACGCCATTCTCGTCACCGTCATGCTATTCGTCGATGTAACGCCGGGGCTGAACCTCTGCGTGGTGTTGGCGCCTTTGCCAATATGAAGCCTACCGTTAAGCATAGCAGCGTGCGGTGCCGCACAGACGTTGGAAGCATGTGGGCCTAGATTCCGCAGATCGGTGCGGATTCCGAAAGGGCTTTGTTCTGCTCGAAAGGCAGCTGCACCGGGCAAAGGAGCCTGTGGAGTTAGGCTCGCGTTGTGCGGATTGGCCAGGCGGCATTACAACAATGATGCGTCGTTTGCCGAAGTGGTCCGCTGGTTTCATCGTTTCGCTTTGGAGAAATTCATGAAGACCTTGCTTGCTATGGCTGTTGGTACGGTGCCTCTGCTGGCCACTGGTGTCGCATTGGCACAGAACGGAAACATGATGAATGGTGGCGGGTGGGACATGGGCTGGATGGGTGGATACGGCGGGGTATGGGGGCCGGTCTTGCTTGTCGTCGTGGTTGTCGGCGTCGTGGTATTGCTCATGCAGCGAAAGAGCAAGTGACCGCGACATCGGCAGGCGAGAATCGTTCTTGTTCGGCGCTAGATCACCCTAGTCAGCTGGTAATTGGTTGACCCGGTAATATCGAAGAAATCATGCCTCGTCTGCTACATCGTCATCGCAAATTCCTTACCTCCACCGTTTTGGGGTTGTGGATGTTTGCGCTCTTCGTAGGTATCGCGAATGCATGCAGTTGGGATGGCGTAACGGCGGTACCGCACCAACCAGCCGTGGCAGCCCACGCAGTTGATGACGCCGTGGATCACGGCATGGCGGCTGACTGTGACGAGTTCTGCAGCAATGACGTTCCTTTGCTTAGTGTGCTTCAGGTGGTCCAGGAGCAGCCCGCGGGGCAGCCGCTAGTAGTCGCAACAACACACCACAACCTCGGCTTCCTGCCGATTTCCGCGCCCGTTCTCCGCTTGGCGCGGACAGCGCATCCATCACCGGGTGTGCCGTTCTCCCTCCGCATCGTCCGCCTCACGTTGTAAGCCGCCATAGCGGCTGAGCGCGCTTCTGACGCTCGCTGGCGCACGCCCAGATTTCCTTGGGCGTCGCTTCCACTAGGGTTCGCACGCCCAGCGTACGTTGCCCATTCGTTTAAACCGTTTCCCTTGGAGATTCACATGAAGAAATCGCTCGCAATGGCTGTTGGCACCGTGGCACTGCTTGCCGCTGGCATGCCCTTCGCACAGGACGCGAAAGCACCGGCGTCGAAACCCAACGCCACCGCCATGCAATCTGGGTCGTCGATGAATATGGGTGGTCAGATGGGTCAGATGGACGAACACATGCAGAAGATGAAGGCGCTGCACGAGAAAATGACGAGCGCCACCACACCCGAGGAACGCCAGAAGGTGATGGACGAGCAACGGCAAGAGATGCAGGCAGGCATGAGCATGATGAATCAGATGATGCAAGGTGGCGGGATGATGGGGAGCGCGGGCGGAGGGATGATGGGGCAGAAGGGCATGCCTGCCGACGCCAACGCGCAGATTCCGATGATGCAGAAGCGCATGGATATGATGCAGATGATGATGCAAACGATGATGGACCAGCAGGGGATGATGGCCGGGTCAAAGGCATTGGACGCCGCGCCAAAGAAGTAGCAAGCGGAAATGGCGCACCGCTGTAACGAGCACCCCAGGGAGTAACGGCGTGTTTCGAGTGGCCCCGCGCCTTACCGCGGTGGAAGCATTGCATCGGCGCCGTGGCTGAGTCTTGTCCGGTGACTGGCGATGACTTGACTAATGCTTGTTCGATGTGACGAGGTGCATACCAGGCAGGTTGGGGCGCGGGCATATCCATCTGCCAGGGGCCCCTCTGGCTCGAGCGCCGCGCGCTTGGCAGTTCAAATGGATGAATCGAGGTAAGGCCATGGCAACTGATCCGGTATGTGGCATGCAGGTCGACGAGCGAACCGCTGCGGGCAGCAGCGTCTTCGAGGGCAGTACTTCCTACTTCTGCTCTGCCGGCTGCAAGAAGAAATTCGACGCTAACCCGTCCGCATACGTTGGCGCACGGCCTCCCGCCGGGATTACGGCGCCCGCGGAGCACACGCCTCAACGCGACCCGCCTGCGGGGGATTCGTCGGGTACCGTCCGTGACATGCCTGTCACCGCGGCCGCGGTGGCGCCAGGCACTATCTACACCTGCCCGATGCATCCGGAAATTCGCCAGGTGGGCCCGGGAAACTGCCCGAAGTGCGGCATGGCGCTGGAGCCGCTATTGGCGACCGCCGCTGAAGACAACTCCGAACTGCAGGACATGACGCGGCGCTTCTGGGTCAGCGTGGCGCTCGCGCTGCCGCTGCTCGTGATCACCATGAGCGAGTTTGTTCCGGGGCTCAACCTGCATCACTTGGTGAGTGGGGAAGCCTTTAACTGGATGCAAGCCGTGCTGGCGACACCGGTCGTGCTGTGGGGCGGCTGGCCGTTCTTCGTGCGCGCCTGGGCATCGTTCAAGACGTGGAATCTCAACATGTTCAGCCTGATCGGGATAGGCACGGGAGCCGCCTATCTGTTCAGCCTGGTCGGCCTGCTATTTCCGTCGCTGTTGCCGCCGGCATTCAAGATGAACGGCATGGTTCCGTTGTACTTCGAGGCGGCGGCGGTGATCGTCACGCTGGTGCTGATGGGACAGGTGCTGGAACTGCGCGCGCGCTCGCAAACCAACAGTGCCATCAAATCACTGCTCGCCTTGGCGCCGAACACGGCGGTACGCGTGAAAGCTGACGGCGGCGAGGAAGAGGTTCATCTCGACGACGTTCACGTCGGGGACATTCTGCGCGTGAAGCCCGGGACCAAAGTGCCCGTGGATGGCGAAGTCACCGAGGGCAGGTCGAATATCGATGAATCGATGATTACCGGCGAGCCGATGCCGGTCGAGAAACATCCGGGAAGCAAGGTCACAGCGGGCACGGTCAACCAACTCGGCTCGTTCCTGTTGCGGGCGGAGAAAGTCGGTGCGGAGACTTTGCTCGCGCAGATCGTGCACATGGTGAACGAAGCGAGCCGTTCGCGTGCGCCGATCCAGAAGCTCGCCGACCAAGTGTCCGGCTGGTTCGTGCCCGGCGGTCATCGCGGCGGCGGTGATCGCGTTCGCGGTGTGGGCCTCTGATCGGTCCGGCACCCGGCGCTTGCCAATGCGCTGGTCGTCGCCGTATCCGTGCTCATCATCGCGTGTCCCTGCGCGCTGGGGCTTGCCACGCCGATTTCCATCATGGTCGGGATCGGTCGCGGCGCCAGGGAAGGCGTGCTGATCAAGGATGCCGAGGCCCTCGAACTCATGGAGAAAGTGGACACGCTGGTGGTCGACAAGACCGGTACGCTCACCGAAGGGGCGCCCAAGGTGCAAAAAGTGGTCGCCGCCGCCGGGTTCACCGACGCCGACGTACTCGCGCATGCCGCGGCGCTGGAGAAGATGAGCGAGCATCCTCTGGCGCAAGCCATCGTGAATTACGCGCCAGGCACAAAACTCCACGCTGCCGGCGGTTGAGCAGTTCGAGTCGGTGACCGGCAAGGGTGTGCGCGGCAGCATCGACGGCAAACCGGCTTTGCTCGGCAATCTTCGACTGATGCAGGAAGCTGGCGTCGATGCCGCCCCCATCGAAGCCGAAGCGCAGCGTCTGCGCGAACTGGGCCAGACCGTCATGTTCGTCGCTATCGATAATCGGCTTGCCGGCCTCATCAGCGTCGCCGATCCGATCAAGTCCACAACGCTGGAGGCGATCGGCCAGCTGCGCGCCTCCGGTCTGCGCATCGTCGTGCTCACCGGCGACAACGCCACGACGGCCGCGGCAGTGGCCAAACAACTGGGGCTCGATGAAGTCAAGGCCGAAGTGATGCCGGAGGACAAGTACAAGGAAGTGCAGGCGCTGCAAAAGCAGGGCCGCGATCGTCGCGATGGCCGGCGATGGCGTCAACGATGCACCGGCGCTTGCCGCAGCCAACGTCGGCATCGCGATGGGCACCGGCACCGACGTGGCGATGAACAGCGCGCGCGTAGTTCTCGTGAAAGGCGACTTGCGCGGCATCGCCAAAGCGCGGCTGCTGAGTCAGAGCACGATGAAGAACATCCGGCAGAACCTGTTCTTTGCTTTTGTCTACAACTTTCTCGGCGTGCCAGTCGCGATGGGAATACTGTATCCGTTCTTCGGCATCCTGCTGAGTCCGATGATCGCCAGCGCCGCCATGAGTCTGAGTTCGGTGTCGGTGATCGGCAACGCGCTGCGGCTGCGAAAAGTGTCGGTTTGAGCGTGAACTGAGCCTATAGAACACCAGCCCGGGGCCCAGCATGACACATATCGTCGTAGCGCTTCGCAGCCACGCCGCCGATCACCAAATGAGGTCCTTTTTGACGCGAAATTCAACTACCCATCAATTCGAGGCACCGATGAATGCGGGTATTGCGACAAATCAATGAATTGAGCAGAGACACGGAGGATATTGTCTAATGGAAAAGAATATCTTCCTCAACGAATTTGCAGTTCGGCAACGGCTTTCCGAGCATCTAGGAGCATTGTTATGCTAAGAAATTCCGCGGTTCTGTTGCTTACCCTGGTCGCTGGCGCGAGCTACGCCCAGATGATGGGCGGGTCGATGTCCACGGCACCGTATTTTCCATTGGTAGATGGTGCCCGGTACGACTACATGTACACCAGCGGACCATGGGCAACGTCGACCGCGGTCATGCACACCGGGCAGACATGGGCCGGCGTTTCCGGTCTTACGGTCATGCATACAACCTACACCTGCAATGCAGCCGTCACATGCGCCCCGGACGCCACTGACTTTTTCCGGATGGACCCGGACGGCATGCGCTACTTCGGCGGCACCAGCGCAAACGCTGCAGGTACCCAGTTTTCTATGATGACCTACACCAATCCGGAGTGGCTGCTCAAGAATCCGGTCACGCCCGGGACCATGATGGGCGGACCCGGTGGCGGCTATCAGAACATGGAAATGTGGCAGGCCGGCGTGATGGGCACGGGCAGCATGATGGGCGGACAGAGTTACATGAGTAGCTACCAAGCGGATGCACTGGAAACCGTGACCACACCCGCCGGCACCTTTGCCAATGCGCTCCACGTACATGAGCAGCGTGGTTCGGGCTATGTCCGCGATGTCTGGTACGCCCCCGGCGTGGGCATGGTCATGATTAAAGATGGAACCAGCGCCGCGGTGCTGA
>CAVZAE010000003.1:0-99432 GCA_963773195.1 uncultured beta proteobacterium | reverse complement strand
GAGTTTGCGGGTTTGCCGCAAGGGAACTTTCAAACGAATTTGTTGACTAATTTAATCAGGTATTATATAGTTGATCAGATTTGTCAATTATTGACTCTACCAACGTAGCTCATTGATTTATGAGGAAGGAATGCGATGAGGCTGACGACGAAAGGGCGTTTTGCGGTCACGGCGATGATCGATCTCGCGATGCAGGATGGCGCTGACCCCGTGACGCTCGCGGAAATCAGTCAGCGCCAGAAGATTTCGCTTTCGTATCTCGAGCAGTTGTTCGCCAAATTGCGCCGCCGTGCGATCGTCGGCAGCGTGCGCGGTCCGGGTGGCGGCTATCGGCTCGCCAAGGACACGGCGCAGGTGTCGGTCGCCGAAATCATTCTCGCCGTCGACGAGCCAATCGACGCAACGCAATGCGGCGGCAAGGAGAACTGCCAGGACGACAAGAAATGCATCACCCACGATTTGTGGGCAAGCCTCAATGAGCACATCCTGAACTACCTGGGCGGCGTGACATTGAGGCAGCTGGTCGATGCCCAGAAAGCGAAGGCGACGGACGTGACGCCAGTGCAAGACATGCGCGAAACCATGCCGAAACGTGACCGCACGACCGTTTCAGCTTGATTTCCCGGAGTGACCGACGATGGCCATCACATTGACCGAAAGCGCCGCAAGGCAAATAAAGAATCAGCTGGCGCGCCGCGGCAAGGGCTTGGGTTTGCGTGTCGGCGTTAAGCAAGTCGGCTGTTCCGGCTTTGCCTATACGTTCGACTACGCTGACGAAATGCGAGAGGGCGATCGGTCCTTCGAGTCGCATGGCGCCGCCGTCGTGGTTGCCGCCGAAAGCCTCTCGTTCCTCGACGGCTCGCGGCTCGACTTCGTCAAGGAGGGGCTCAAGCAGATGTTTGCTTTCGACAATCCCAACGTCGACAACACCTGCGGCTGCGGCGAAAGCTTCAGCCTGAAGGAAGCGACCAAAGCCTAATCGTGATGACGCAAGGCAGATTCTGAATCCAGGAGACGTCGGCGCAATTCCAATGAGCACAGTACTGCAAAATCTCGTCAATCAGCCCTACAAGCACGGGTTCGTCACCGAAATCGAGTCCGATGTTGCGCCCAAAGGGCTCAACGAAGACACGATCCGTCTGATTTCGATCAAGAAGAACGAACCCCAGTGGCTGCTCGAGCTCCGCCTCGAGGCTTATCGACAATGGCTCAAGATGGACGAGCCGAAGTGGCCGAACGTCCACTATCCGAAAATCGATTTCCAGGCGATCAGCTACTACTCGGCGCCGAAGGCGAAGCCGAAGCTCGCCAGCATGGACGAGGTCGACCCCGAGCTACTGCGCACCTTCGAGAAGCTCGGCGTGCCGATGAACGAGCGGGCGGTATTGGCCGGGGTCGCCGTCGACGTGATCTTCGACAGCGTGTCGGTGGCCACCACCTACAAAGAAAAGCTCGCCGAGGTCGGCATCATTTTCTGCTCGATCTCCGAAGCTGTGCAGAAGCATCCGGAGCTCGTGCGGAAGTACCTCGGCACGGTGGTTCCGGCAGGCGACAACTACTACGCCGCGCTCAACTCGGCCGTGTTCACCGACGGCTCGTTCTGCTTCATCCCCAAGGGCGTCAAGTGCCCGATGGACCTGTCGACCTATTTCCGCATCAATACCCAGGACTCGGGGCAGTTCGAGCGCACGCTGATCGTTGCCGAGGAAGGCGCATCGGTGTCGTATCTTGAGGGCTGTACCGCGCCCAAGTTCGACACCAACCAACTGCATGCAGCGGTGGTCGAGCTGGTGGCGCTCGACCGCGCCGACATCAAGTACTCGACGGTGCAGAACTGGTATGCAGGCGACGAAATGGGCGTGGGCGGCATCTACAACTTCGTCACCAAGCGCGGCCTGTGCAAAGGCGTCGACTCGCGGATTTCCTGGACGCAGGTCGAGACCGGCTCGGCCATCACCTGGAAGTATCCGAGCTGTGTGCTGCTCGGCGACAACTCGATCGGTGAATTTTACTCGGTCGCGCTCACCAACAATTACCAGCAAGCCGATACCGGCACCAAGATGGTCCACATCGGCAAGAACACGCGCAGCACCATCGTCAGCAAGGGCATCTCCGCTGGCCGTTCGAACAACAGCTACCGCGGATTGGTCAAGATCGGCGCGAAAGCCGACGGCGCGCGCAACTACTCGCAATGCGACTCGATGCTGATCGGTGATCGATGCGGCGCCAACACCTTTCCGTATATCCAGGTGAACAACAACAGCGCCATGGTCGAGCACGAGGCTTCGACGTCGAAGATCGGCGAGGACCAGCTGTTCTACTTCGCGCAGCGCGGCATCGGCGCCGAGGAAGCGGTGTCGATGATCATCAACGGATTCTGCAAGACCGTGTTCCAGCAGCTCCCGATGGAGTTTGCGGTCGAGGCGACCAAGCTGCTCGGACTCAAGCTCGAAGGAAGCGTCGGATGATTCAGCAGAACGGCAAAACGCTGCTCGAGGTGCGCGGACTGTGCGCGACCGTGAACGGCATCGACATACTCAAGGGCATCGACCTCACGGTCAGAAGCGGTGAAGTGCACGCGCTCATGGGCCCGAACGGCTCGGGCAAGAGCACCTTCGCCAAGGCGCTTGCCGGCCATCCCGCTTACGTTGTGACTGGCGGCACGGTCCTCTATGAAGGCAAGAACCTGCTCGAACTCAAGCCCGAGGAGCGTGCGCGTGCCGGTGTGTTCCTCGGTTTTCAGTACCCCGTCGAGATTCCCGGCGTCGCCAACAGCCAGTTCCTGCGACTCGCCTACAACACGGTGCAGGTGCAGCGCGGCAAGGACGAGCTCGACCCGCTCGAGTTCGACGACTTCGTGCGCGAGAAGATGAAGCTGCTCGAAATGAATCCCGATTTCCTCGACCGGAGCGTCAACGAAGGCTTCTCCGGCGGCGAGAAGAAGCGCAACGAAATATTGCAGATGGCGCTTCTGGAGCCGCGTCTCGCGATCCTCGACGAGACCGATTCCGGCCTCGACATCGACGCGCTCAGGGTCGTCGCCGGCGGCATCAACCAGCTTGCCGCCACGGACAACGCGATCGTGCTGGTGACGCACTACCAGCGTCTGCTCAACTACATCGTGCCCGACTACGTGCACGTGATGGATGCGGGCCGCATCGTCAAGACCGGCGGCAAGGAACTCGCGCTCGAGCTCGAAACGCGCGGGTACGACTGGGTCGGCGCCGAGCACGAGGACTGCCGCGAAGGCGACCGCATGAGCGCGACCCGAACTCTCGCCGCGGGTTACCTCGAAAGCCTGCTTGCCGGACAGCCACGGTTGCCGGCGAGCCCGCTGGCGTGGCTCAACGAGCTGCGCGCGGAGGCCGTCGACCGCGTCGGCGTGCTGACGGTACCCACGATCCGTGACGAGGAGTGGCGCTTCACCGACCTCTCACCGCTCACCAAGCTGTCCTTCCAGCCCGTGCGCATGCCCGTCGGTCTGAAGGCGGCGGATGTCGAGCGCTTTCGTATCGAGGAAGCGACGACCCGACTCGTGTTCGTTGACGGTATCCACGCGCCGGAACTCTCCAGCGTCGCCCGGGACGGCGGCGTCGTGGTTGCGAACCTGTCGGCCGCGGGGGCCGCGCACGCAGCGGCGATCGATCTGCACCTCGGCCGTCATGTGGAATTCCGCGACAGCGTGTTCGCCGCGCTCAATACCGCGTTTCTGCACGACGGCGCGTTGGTCGTCGTGCCGCGCGACGTGTCGGCTGCCGCGCCGGTGCATCTGCTGTTCATCGCGACGCAAAAGGGCGCTGCAAGCTACCCGCGTTGCCTGCTGGTTGCCGAATCGGGCAGCGCGGTGACGGTCGTCGAGGACTACGTCGCGTTGCAGCCGGAGACCTATTTCACCAATGCCGTAACCGAGATCGCGCTCGGCGACTCGCGCGCATGTCGACCACATCCGGGTACAGCGCGACAGCGGCCAGGCGTTTCATATCGCGAACTGCGCCGTGTCACTCGCGAATGCGAGCCGCTATCGGTCGGTCAGCGTCGCGCTTGGTGCGCGGATCTCCCGGTACGACCTGAATGTGCTCCATACGGCCGAAGGCGCCGAGTGCACGATCGACGGGCTCGCGCTGATCGGGGAGCGCCAGCTCGCCGACACCCATACCTGCATCGACCACGCGAAGCCGCACGGCGTCAGCCGCCAGCTGCACAAATGCATCGTTGGCGGTGCCGCGCACGCGGTGTTCAACGGCAAGATCATCGTGCGCCCGGACGCCCAGCGCACCAACTCTTCGCAGTCGAGCCGCAACCTGCTGCTGACCGCCGAAAGCGCACGTCGACACCAAGCCGCAGCTCGAGATTTTCGCCGACGACGTCAAGTGCGCGCATGGCGCCACCGTCGGCCAGCTCGACAGCGAGGCGGTGTTCTATCTGAACAGCCGCGGGCTTTCCGACGCTGCGGCGCGCAACCTCCTCACTTATGCGTTCGGCGCCGAGATCATCGACCGCATCCCCGTCGCCTCGCTCAAGCACTGGCTCGAGCAGGCCGTGCTCGAACAAACCACGCGCCAGCCATGACAGCAATCCAGACCGCGCTCAAAGCCCCTGCGGCGCCCGCCTTCGACGTCGAGCGCATCCGGGCCGACTTTCCGATCCTCAAGCTCAAAGTCGGCGGCAAGCCGCTGGTGTATCTCGACAACGCGGCCTCGAGCCAGATGCCGCAGCAGGTGATCGACCGCCTCGTGCGCTACCGGACGACGCAGCACGCCAATGTCAACCGCGGCGTGCACTACCTGTCCGAGACCGCGACCTCGGCCTACGAGGAGGCGCGCGGTAAAGATCCAGCACTTCATCAATGCGCGCGAAGACCGCGAAGTGATCTTCACGAGCGGCACCACGGACGCGATCAATCTGGTGATGCACGGCTATGGCCGAAATTTCATCGGGGCCGGCGACGAAATCATCCTCACCACGCTCGAACACCATTCGAACATCGTCCCGTGGCAGATGCTGGCCGAAGAGAAGGGCGCGAAGATTCGCGTAGTGCCGATCAACGACGCGGGTGAGCTGCTGATCGACGAGTACGAGAAGCTCTTCAACAGGCACACGAAGTTCGTCGGCATGATGCACGTTTCGAACGCGTTGGGCACCATCAACCCGGTCAAGCG
The DNA here is from genome assembly GCA_963773195.1 of uncultured beta proteobacterium. Lineage (GTDB taxonomy): Bacteria > Pseudomonadota > Gammaproteobacteria > Burkholderiales > Casimicrobiaceae > CAIWHR01. The sequence goes on along the minus strand of CAVZAE010000003.1, from coordinate 94,273 downwards.
CATGATCGCTTTTGCGCATGCACACGGCGTGCCGGTGCTGGTCGACGGCGCACAGGCGGTGCCGCACATGAAGGTCGACGTGCAGGATCTCGACTGCGACTTCTACGCGTTCTCGGGCCACAAGCTTTGCGGTCCGACCGGCATCGGCATCCTTTACGGCAAGGCCGCGCTGCTCGAGCGCATGCCGCCCTTCAAGGGCGGCGGCGACATGATCCTGTCGGTGACGTTCGAGAAGACCACCTACAACACCATTCCGCACAAATTCGAGGCCGGCACGCCGCCGATCGCGGCGGCGATCGGGCTCGGCGCGGCGGTCGACTACCTGTCGGCGATCGGCATGGACGCCATCGCGGCGCACGAATTCGATCTGCTCGAATACGCGACCGAACAGATGAATCGCCTCCGCGGCGTTCGCATCATCGGCACCGCCGCGAAGAAGGCCGCGGTGCTGTCGTTCGCGGTCGACGGCGTGCACCCGCACGATGTCGGCACCCTGCTCAATCAGGAGGGCATCGCGGTGCGGACCGGGCATCATTGCGCGCAGCCGGTGATGCAGCGCTTTCACGTGCCGGCCACGTCGCGCGCCTCGTTCGCGTTCTACAACAGCATGGCCGAGGTCGATGCGCTGATCGCCGGCATTCGCACCGTGCAGAAAGTGTTTGCGTAATGGCCGACCCCAAAGCACTGTATCAGGAGGTCATCCTCGACCACAACAGGAAGCCGCGCAATTACGGCGCGCTCGAGCACGCGAGCCACCATGCGGAAGGCCACAACCCGCTGTGCGGCGATCACATCAGCGTATCGCTCGATTTCGACGGCGAGCGCATCGGCGGCATCGCGTTTCAGGGCGAGTCGTGCGCGATCTGCAAGGCGTCGGCGTCGATGATGACCGTCAACGTCAAGGGCAAGACGCGGGCGGACGCGGAAACGCTGATACAGGAATTTCGCGACATGGCGACCGGAAAGCTCAACCTCGACGGCCATCACCACATCGGACGGCTCGCGGTATTCGCCGGCGTGCGCGACCTGCCGACGCGCGTCAAATGCGCGATCCTGCCGTGGCACACGCTGCACGCCGCGCTCAACTCGGTAGCGAGCACCTCGACCGAGGCGGAAGACGATCCGATGCACGCATCGATCGGCGACGCCTGAACCGGGACCGTCAGATGCCAAAAATCGCCGAAATCGAAGGCACGCCCAATCCGAACGCTCTGAAGTTCGTCCTCAAGGAGCCTTTGACCTGGGGAATAAAGCGTTCGTACGACAACGCCGAGGAGGCGAAGGACGACCCGCTCGCGGCGGCATTGTTCGACATCGGGCATGTGACGAACGTGTTCTACATCGATCATTGGCTCACGGTTACGCAGGACGGCGGCGTCGACTGGCAGGAGTTGACGCGAAAGATTGCGGAGCCACTTCGCGCCGCGCCGGCGGCGAACGCGCAGACTGCCGCCACGGTGGCGGCGGCGACGACCGCGATCGCCGACTTGAGTCCCGAGGACCAGGAGCGCCTCGACAAGATCAACGCGCTGCTCGATGAACACATACGTCCCTATTTGCAGGGCGACGGCGGTGACCTGTACGTCCTCGGTCTCGAAGGCAACAGGCTTGCCGTGCATTACCAGGGGGCGTGCGGCAGCTGTCCGAGTTCGATCTCGGGAACGCTCCAAGGCATCGAGAATCTGGTGAAGTCGATCGAGCCCGACATCGAAGTTTGCGCGGTCTAGACCCGATCGAAACTGCGGACGGGCGTCAATCCGTTCCGGTTTCCTGAACACATGAGCGAATGGGTGACGGTAGCGCGAGTCGGGGAGCTCGCGCCGGGCGAGTGGCGGGTCGTGGACGTGGACGATGCGCAGATCGCCGTATTCAACCTCGATGGCGAGTTTCATGCGATCGCAGACGTCTGTACCCATGACGGCGCACAGCTCACCGGCGGCACAGTCGAGGGCGACCAGATCGTTTGCCCGCGTCACGGCGCTCGCTTCTGCATCCGCACCGGCGCCGCCCTGTGCGCGCCCGCTTACGAGCCGACCGACACCTTCCCCGTGCGCGTCGAGAATGGGGAGATCCAGGTACGCGACGACCGCTGGGATTGATTCCGGCACCGGCAAGTGCTTGTCAAATCGGTACTAATCGCAAGTAGTGCTGTTTCCTGGTCACTCTCACTCGTGCTTGTACAGCCTCGGATCGTCGCTAAGCCACGTCGCAGGAAGTCCTTAGGCTTCAACCCCCTGTCTGTAAGGATGGACGGTGTTGCGTCGACCGGTTGAGCCCGCAACCCCTTGCTGACTGCTTCGCCGAAAGCCGTCATCCCACGTGCTAAAGGCCGCCTGGGGCACCAGGCGCGTAAAGCGGCAGCTACGGGTGAGCAAGGTCGGCGAGCTCCTGGTCGCTGAACTGCTCGCGCGCCTCTTCGCTATTGCTCGGGCGCCGCCACGACTTGCTCCCCGCGCAGGTGAAAGCCGATCTCAATGGTCAGGCTCAAGCGTGTATGTACGTCGACGCGTGTGTCGCCCCGGTCAAGTCATTCACGCTACGCCGCGAGCGGCGCAAGCGCCGACGAGACCGCCTAGGCGCCATCGTATAATCGTCGAATCTTGTCGGAGGGACAGCATGGACGGATGGCAGGTGCGTTGGTGGATCGCGGCGATGGCGATTGCCTGCGCCGCGCCGGCGGAGGCGCAGCCCGCGCCTCCGTCGGCGGCACGCGGCGAATTGCTCTACGAGACACACTGCGGCGGTTGTCATACGACGCAAGTGCACTGGCGCGATCGGAAGCTCGCCGGCGACTGGAAGGGACTGCAGGCTCAGGTGCGCCGCTGGCAGCGCAATACGGGCTTGACGTGGAGCGAGCAGGACATCGCCGACGTGACCCGCTATCTCAACGGCGAGTTCTACCATTTTGCCCCGCCGGCAAGACAGGCGCAGGGACCGGCCTCATACCTCACGGCGAACGCGACCCACTGAGGCGATCTCGACCAACGGCGCCTCAGCCATGCGCCGGACGGTCGGTGAAGTGACGGTTGTGCCCCAAAGCAGTCGATCGCGTGCAACCGCTAACGACCCGAAGCGGTCATAGGGGACACATCCAAAGCAGCCATCCCGGGGAGTATCGTGCCGCGAAACGGATTGACCAAATGCGTTGACTACGCTGCACCGCTTGGGAACGGGGCACTAGCGTTTCCCGGTCGTTGCACCAAGGGCTGAGTCTGGTTGTGGTGTCCAATACCTTAAGTGTATAGGAGCGATATGAGCAAGCTGTCTGAGAAGATCAAGGAAGAGCTTTGGGCGATGATTCCGCCGACCGTCTTCTTCTTCTTTACCTTGGGTTTGGTGGCAGCGGTGCGTGTGCTGATGCTAAGGGGGACTGGAATTCAAGCCGCGACACCATTGCAAGTCGCCGTCGGCGCTCTCATCCTGGGCAAGGCGGTGTTGATCGCTGACCATTTGCCAATCATCAACCGCTATCCCGACAAGCCCCTCGCCTACAACGTCGCGTGGAAGACCGCAATCTACGTTTTGGCGGCCTTGGTAATTCATTACCTGGAGCGTCTGATAGATTTCTGGAGAGAAGCTGGCAGTTTTGTGGCGGGCAACGAGAAGTTGCTTGCCGAAATGGTGTGGCCCCATTTCTGGGCCATTCAGATCATCTTGGTTGTGCTGATTTTCAATTACTGCGTGATGCACGAACTCGCCCGCGTAATTGGGCCGAGCAAGTTGCGAGAGATGTTCTTCGAAGCGCCCGCCCCTGCTGCGGCGGCATGACCGGGGCGTTCTAGGTGTTTTCCTCGGCGCCTCCCATCGCCGTGGACCTCGGGGTCAAGCCCGATCGACTTCAGCGAAGACCGGACGCCTGCAGAGCTGCGCCGGGTCGATAGCGCAATCGAACGTCCGCTATCGGCGATTCGGTTGTGGCCGCAGCCGTAAGCAGTCTGTCATCGACGACCGCTTCCGACCCGGAGCGGCGACTCGTGTTGGCCGGAAACCCGAGGCGGCAACCGTGGATTCGGCCATGTCACGCTGCGACGGCCGCGTGTGAGCAGGCGCGACATCAGCGACAGCGTACTATCGCGGCAGAGACTAGGCGGACGGCTCCAGCGTTGCCCCGGTATTTCTTCCGGTCACGCTCTGCACGTATGTTTGTGCGACGACCGCGGCGGGTAGCCCCTGGGATGGGTCCATCTTGAGGGCTTGAAGCGTCTCGGACACCCATGGCGGGCTGACGGCGTTCACGCGAATGCCGCGTGGCGCTTCCAGTGCGGCTGCCCTGACGAAGCCTTCGATGCCGGCATTCACTAGGCTGATTGCCGCGCCTCCCGGCATCGGCAATCGCGCGAGGATACCGGTTGTCAGCGTGAACGAACCGCTGTCGGCAACGTGCTCGAATCCGAACCGCACCAGATTCACCTGCCCCATGAGCTTATTGTCGAGGCAATAGCGAAAATCCGCATCGCTCAGCTGTGAGAGCGGGGCAAACTTCGCTTGCCCTGCTGCGCACACGACGGCGTCCAGCTTGCCGGCGGACAGATACATGTCCCGGATGGAGACCGGTTCCGCTAGGTCGACAGTGATGTCGGTGCTTTGGCGGCTGGCGGGAACGATTTCGTTGTCGGCGGATAGCGCTGCCACGACAGCACGGCCGATGGTGCCGGTCGCGCCAATAACTAGAATACGCATCGAAAAACTCTCCTTCATAAAGTCCGCGAACCGCGCCCACGACAGCGTGGCGTTCCGCGTGGATTTCATTTTACATAGCAATTCAACGCTCTTACTGGGACAAGGGCCGTTGACCCTGGACGGGAGCCCACAACTGCCCAATTCGTTCCAATGAGCCCGGGCGCTGACTTTGGAGGACGATGGTCTACGACACCAGCCACTCGGATTTGCCGAGAATGAAGGCGATGCAGGGTGGATCTTCTCAGGCAAGATTACTGACGATTGGCTGACGTCGCAAAGTCGATTCGCCCCGGAATAACGAACGTAGATCGCCTGTTGTGAATCAGCGGACGCGCGCGCATGCGTGGAATGCGAGCGGGTCCGCAGCGTCGGTGCCGGCATGCGCCGGACGTCGGTTGTAGAAATTTCAAGATAAGGAGCTCCCATGAACAATTCGACTTCTTCCTTCGCGCAACGCGCGCTCCGACTCACCGCGCTCGCTTTCGGGTTGGCGGTGAGCGCAGTGGCCGTCGCGGATCCCGGCAACTACATCGTTCACAATCTCGTTTCGGACCTGGCGGGCGTGGCCGACCACCAGGATCTCAATCTCAAGAACGGCTGGGGCATCGTGTTCGGCCCGACGAACCCAGTTTGGGTTTCGGACAACACGACCGGCGTGGCGACGGTCTACGACGGAAACGGGAATCCGTTGCTCGTGGGCAGTCCGCCGCAACCGCTAGTCGTAACGATTCCCGGGGGCGCGCCGACCGGCATAACGTTTAACCCGTCTGCTGCCGACTTTCAGATCGTCTGTCCCGCAGGCACTCCCGCCTCTGCTGCGACGTTCCTTTGGGCCACGGAGAACGGGGTCATTGCTGCGTGGAAAGGAAGCTGCGGCTCCACTGCAGTCACCCTACCGACCACCGCGATCCCCAATGGCGTCTACAAGGGCATCGCCATCGCCGGTGACGGGGCAACGGATTTTCGCTTGTTTGCCGCAGATCTCTTCAACGGCAAGATCCAGGTGTTCGACCACAATTTCATGCCGACGACCGTTCCGGGCGGCTTCGTGGATCCGAACCTTCCGCCAGGCTTTGCCCCTTTCAACATCCTGAGTCTCCAAGGCAACCTCTACGTCTCGTACGCCTTTCACGTGGCTGGCGACCACGATGAAACACCAGGCCCGGGGCTCGGTATCGTCGACGTCTTCGACGCCGACGGCTTCCTGATCGAACGCGTCGCCACGGGCGGCAAGCTCAACGCGCCGTGGGGCATGGCGTACGCGCCGGCCGACTTTGGCAAGTTCAGCGGCATGCTGCTCGTCGGCAACTTCGGCGACGGCACGATCAACGCCTTCGATACGAAGAACAACACCTTCGCTGGTCAGTTGCGCACCGGGAATGGTCGGGTGCTGGCGATCGATGGACTTTGGGGTATCGCTTTCGGCAACAACTTCCGTGCTCAACCTGCCAATACACTGTTCTTCGCTGCTGGACCCAACGGCGAAAGCGATGGGCTGTACGGCACCATCCTGCCGGCGCCCGACCAGGGCGAAGGAAGCTCGCGAGGACACTGACAGCGTCGACTAGATCCGCTCAAGAGACGCCGCGACCCGTCGCGGCGTCTCTATTTCTGCGGCTTGCTCCGCAGCGACAGCGAAAGGAGCGTTGCGACTGGACAAGCCGCTGCCGCCACCGCAAACGCAGCCCACGCTCCCGATGCTTCGACCGCTGGCCAGCGACCGCCATGTCGGCACCGATGCTGGTGAGCACGCAGGTCGACATCCAGGTGAAGGCCTCGGTTGCGTAGCGCGCAGGCGCGCGTCGCGCCACGAGCAGCGTCAGCGCACGAAGGCCTTCATCTGTGCGGTAGCGGCGGACATAGGCGCGGCATTAATGCCGCCAGTATCGGGCACCGGCAGCGACTCCTGCCTCCGCGCACGAACGTCCGCGGCACAGTAGAAAGATATGTCTGTGTCTGGCCGATAGCAGACTGTCACCAACGACCGCATCGACCCAAAGCAGACGGTCGCTCCCCTTGTTTGTTGGGGGTGCGGGGATGCAAACAGACCCGTTGCGGAGGGATGCAACCAGGCCCGGCTACTCTTTGGAGACAGCACGCGTCGAACCAGCGGCATGCGCGACGAGGGTTCGGTACTGCAGCGGGCCGCTGATCTCCCCCGTATCGTGTTGACGGCCGCGCATTCCACCACGCTGCCCGGCACCAACCTGGTGCCCGGCCCGGCCATCTAGCGGTTGCCGATGATGAAGCGCCCGCCGCGATGCTGGACGAAATAGGTGCGCGCCCATTCGAGCATCGCGACCACGCGATTTCGAAAGCCGATCAGGAACATTACATGCACGAACGCCCAGATGAGCCAAGCCGGCAGCCCCGCGAACCGTAGCGAGCCGATCTCGCACACTGCGTGACCGCGGCCAATAACCGCGAGCTTGCCGCGATCGGAGTACCGGAAGGTGTGCCGCGGCCGTTTCAAAATGTCGTCGGCGATGCATCGCGCCACGTGACGCCCCATCTGTATCGCGACCTGGGCTACGCCCGGCAGCGGTGCTCCGCTTGTGGCATCGTCGAAATGCGCACCGTCGCCGATGACGAACACCTCGTGATGATCCGGCACCGCTCCGTCGGGACCGACGTGCACGCGCCCCTGCCGATCGAGGGGCATACCAAGGCGTGCCAGCACCGGTGCGCCGCGCGTACCGGCGCCCCAGAGCACGCAGGACGTCGCGACGCGCTCGCCGTTGGCCACGATATAATTCGCGCCTACATCGGTGACGAGGGAGCGTGTGCGCACCTCTACGCCCAGTCGCTCGAGGTCGCGCTGCGCCCGCGCAGAGAGCGCGGATGTAAAGGACGGTAGAATGCGCTCACCGGCATCGAGCAGCAGGATGCGGGCATCGCGCGAGTCAATCGCGCGAAAGTCGTGACGAAGTGTGTAGTTCTTCATTTCTCCGATCGCGCCTGCCAGCTCAACTCCGGTGGCGCCCCCGCCGACGATCACGAACGTAAGGTGCGCGCCGCGCCGTTCGCGGTCGGGCTCGCTCTCGGCGCGCTCAAAGGCGAGCAGCACGCGGCGCCTGACCGCGAGCGCGTCCTCGACGGTCTTCAGTCCCGGCGCGTGCACTGCCCACTCGGGGTGGCCGAAATAATCTGTGACGGCCCCCGGCGCCATCACGAGCCAGTCGTATCCGATCGTGTGGCCTTCATCCGTAATCGCGATGCTAGCCGCTACGTCGACCGCGTCGATCGTAAGCATGTGGACGGCCACATTGCGCTGACGTCGAAACAGCATTCGCGTGGTCGCAGCAATTTCTTGGACCCCGAGCGCGGCCGTCGCGACTTCGTAGAGCAGGGGCTGGAAGAGGTGGAAATTGACGCGGTCGACCAGCGTGACGCCAACCGGCGCGTAGCGCAGTGCTTGCGCACAGGCCAAGCCACCGAATCCCGAGCCTACGATCAGTACGTGTGGAAGGGATGGCGCCACGGGATTCAAAGTGTCCCCGCGGGTTCCGTGAAGTTCCGACGCCCAAGCACGCAGTACGGCGTCTGAGATCCTAGATCAGTGAAGCGCGGTCTGCTCGTGGATGCAATAGGAACGAGGCTTCTGCAGACTCATGGTAGGTTGCTCCGAAACCCGCTAGGATCTTCTTGGACTCGGCGTCCGGATCGCCCCAACACTTGCACGTGATCTTGTCGCAAGCGCCGATGAGTGTTGCGAGCGGCTCCTTGCCCTTCTTGTTGTCGAGGTGTGCCTTGAAGACGTTGTTGTTGGCGTAGATCTCGACCCACTCGCTCACGCCCGGAGCTGAGTAGTCGACGTGGTAGCAGATGACGCCTGGATGGTCGCTGCCCATCACCGCACACAGCTTCTTCTGGTTCTCCCGAAAGTCGTCCTCTCTTCCTTTCTTCATCTCCCAGCGGATCTTCAGCATGATGGCCATCGTGCCTCCGGGTCGCGGTGATTGAACAGACTGCAAGTTCAAACCCTACCACCTGGGGCGGGAGGGCTCAAGACGCAGTCGGCGACAAAGATCGCGAGCGCGCTGCTCGGTCGACCGGGGGCTCTTATTTTATGTCCGCTTTCCAGCGCAATCTGCTACGACCGGAGTTGGCAGTAATCAGTCTGTCGTCAGCGACCGCTTGCGACCCTGGGCCGCCCTTCGCTTCAGCCCCAAACGGCCATCACCTATGCCCGGTGATGGACCGAGATCGACTCGAATTGGCTGCTGCGGCACTCAAAAGGCACGCGTTGGCGTAGATCTGACTGTTCTCTTGATCTGACTGCAAAGGGGAAGAGAGCATCGGGTCCAGAGAGTTGTGAGAGACTGGTATTCGGACGTGGCCTACGTCCTCCGCCTTACTCGTCAAACGTGCTCTGAGGACCAGTCATCAGTCCCAGCAATCAATCGCCACCGGTGGATGTCGCGGCAGCCCCCTCGCTAGCCTCGGTTTTGCGAGCCGTTGTTGCCCATCGCGGCGTCCAGACTGCCGTCGTCCTCTGGTTCGTCGGCTACGCGCTCGTGCTGTGGCTCGCCCATGGACACCTGCCGTTCGATCGTCCTGCGGTTGCGCAGCTGCCTTTCGCTATGCAGATGGCGGCGCCCACGATCGGAGTGATTCAGATCTTCGTGCTGATGCTAGTGACCTTTCTCGTGACCCGCAAGCGCGTCATACCCGATATGGCCGCACGCGCGCCAGAGCACCGGATTGCGCTGCGCGAGACCATTTTCGTCCTGGCCTACGCTGCTCTGGGCCAGATCGGCGGGTGGATTGTCGGCCCCGCGCTGGGTTACCGCCCGTTTAGCTTTCACATTGCCGGCGCCGTCTTTGGCTGCAGCGTGGCGCCCGGCACGACCGAGGTTTGGATATGGGCGTTCTACAATTTGGTGGTTTTCGCCGTGGCGCCCTACCTCTACTTTCGGGGCCGTTATAGCGGCACTGATCTCAATCTTCGCTCAAGCAACAGCCGCAACGACACATTGCTTATCTTCGTCGTCTTGGCAATCGAGTCCGCGTTCGAGTTGAGCGTGTTCGACCAAAGCATTGTTCGCCTGGACGCGCATCAGATATTCCTAGCCGCTCCGCTCACGTTCGCGGTCTTCTTCATCGGGACGGTCTTGCCGACGATGGTATTGATTTATTCGATCTTGCTCCCTCGCTATCTCAAGCTGACGGGCTCCACAATCAGTGCCGTATTGCTCGGCGGTGTCACCTACGCCGCGATGCATATCGTCGAAGGATGGTCGGCCTTCGATTCGCCGCGCGATACCTTACTGTCGTTGATTTTCGTACTGCTCACGTATGTTGGGCCAGGGATGATGAAGAGCGTGCTTACCCTGCGCACGGGCAATGCCTGGGTCCACGCGATTAGCTACCACGCCATCGCGCCGCACGTCATTGTGGACACGCCGCTGGTGGTCAAAATCTTCGGTATCGCCTGAATAGAAGCAACCTCGCCGGCACTCCTCCCTCTAGTTGAGCGACTGCTTTGCGGCAAAGTCGGGAACTTCCGCTTTTGGCCGATAGCGGACCGTCACCAACGACCGCTATCGACCCATTCCGAACGGTCGCTGTTTCTGATGGCGGACAGTCAGGAGCGCGCAAAGCGTCGCACGCTGTCGGCTTTATCTCGCCTGCTTCAGCTATTGGTCCGGCCTGCTACCCCACAAAGGAAACCAGCGCGGAAGCATCGAGGCAAGCACGCCGTCCTTGAGGACAATGTGGTGGTAGAGCGCGGCGAAAGCGTGGAGGCCCGCAACCCATAGGATCGCGTCGCCAAGCCATGTGTGCACTGTCGCGATCTTTGCTCCCGCGTCGTGTGCGGGCGCCAAGAGCGGTGGAATCTTGGCCCCCACGAGAAGCGTCAGCGGATGGCCCTCCAGCCACGCGCCGCTGATCGCGGATAGCGGGAGCGAAAAAGGAGCAAATAGAGCGCCCAGTGCGCGGCCTTCGCCGCTAGGTCCATCCAGCGCGGAATCAGCGGGGCCTCCGGGTGGACGTCGACCGTCCGCCACAGCACGCGCATCACAACGAGAGCGAATACGCACATGCCCAGCGTCTCATGGAGTTGCCGATCGAAATCGCGCGCGGGCGAATACACGCGCTGCTCGGAGCCTCCCGGACCGAAAATGAACGCAGCGACGACGAGGATCGCAGTGACCCAGTGCAAGGCCTGGGCGACACTCCCGTATCGCACAACCGAGCGTTGCTTCAATTCGTTCCGCATAGGCAAACCATGATGAGGCGCCAGTCCGTCATGGGCCCCGCTAGGTATCCGATCCCAGACAGGCGTAACTCCCAAAAAGCACCATGGGCGAACCACCCAGCCCCCACCCTCGCAGTTTGGCTGAAGCGTGGGGTCTCCGCGGTCTACGCTATTTGATCCGAAGGAGCCCCACGCGCTGTACACAACGGGGCGCTTTATGGAAAGCCGACTGCGACACGTTGGCCCGAGTATATTCGTACGGCAACAACGCGCCAGGGCGCCTCGGGGGAGCGAAACTCCAATCGGAGAGTCTCGCCCCACGCACAGGCTCGCACAGCGCACACACCCCTATAGGGTGGCGTGCGTGTTGTGCGCACAGAACTGCACAAATGTGCGGGTTTGTGGGACTTGTGCGGCGCCTCAGGGTGACAATCAAGGTAGTCGGGCGACGGTCCTTGCTGGCGCAACGCGACCAGGAGGCGCGGTTGGCCCGTTGGTCGCCCTGGCTCCCTACCCCTTAACGAGCAGGAATATGCTATCGCCTCGCTGTCATAGCCTAAGGGAGGCCAACATGCTGCGACGCAACTGTGCATTAGCGCCCTTCGCGTTCGCCCTATTCGTGCTTGCCGCCTCGGAGGCTACGGCCGGCCAGCGCACGTTCGTCTCTGGGACTGGTGTCGATATTGGGACCTGCCCGCCCACCGCGCCCTGTCGGACCTTCGGCTACGCAATCATGCACACGAACTTGGGTGGCGAGGTCATCGTCTTGGACTCTGCCGGCTACGGCACCGTGACCGTCACACAATCGGTATCGATCGTCGCTCCGGCGGGCATCTATGCTGGGATCAGCGTGTTTGCTGGGAATGATGGAGTTACCGTCTCAGCCGGTCCAGCCGACAAGGTCGTGCTTCGGGGCCTTGTCATCAACGGGCAAGGGGGACAAATCGGCATCAATTTCGCGAGCGGCCAAATTCTGCACATCCACGACTGCATCATTTCCAATATGCTCAATAACGGCATTCACCTCCAGTCCGCGAATTCGACAGCTCTGGTCACCGGAACATTGGTTCGCGAGAGCGGGCAGTCAGGAATCTACCTTCAGGGTGCACAGATCGCCGTGCTCGATGGCGTGCGCGCCGAGGGAAATCGCTATGGCATTTATGCACGCTCCGGGCCATCGGTCACCATTCGCAATTCAATTGCTCTAGGCAGTTACGGGGGCCCCGGTTTTACTATCGAAGGTCTAAGCGGGACCTCGGCGATGACCGTGACGAACTCCGTTTCGTCAAATAATTTTGACGCCGGAATCGCGGCCGTTGTGGCGGGGGGTGGTGCGGCCAGACTTGCCGTCGAGCATTCGGTGATGCAAGACAGCCTCACGGGGATCAGATTGTCCGGCTACCCATTGACTGCAGTCATCACGAGCAACGTCATCACGCGCAACTCTACTGGGATCGAGAACGGCCCCACCACGCAAGTCTTCACGCGAAGCGACAACACCGTTTGCGACAATTTTGTGAGCGATTTCACCGGACCACCGATGACACCGCTATCTGCGTTATGACCGGAGGCACGACCGGCGTGGCGCTCGCGGCCATTCAGGAGCTGAATGCCAAGCTCGAACATGTGCTACAAACAGGAAGACATCGAAATCAGCGTGTTGAAGCGTGAACTCGCCGAGCTACGCCATGCCGTCATGGAACTCGGCGCACGCGTCGGCGGCGTAGCGGATCGCGCAGGTGCCTTGGCGCTGGCCTGGTCTACACGTCAGGACGTCCCCGAGCGCACGATCGCGGTACCTGGCTGCATCAGCTCCACCTCAGTGAGGGGCCCAGTCGGTCCGCAGATGTTCACGTCGAAGGCATTCGCGATCGACGACATTATTCGGTTTCCCGGCCAAACACGCGGTGAAGGTGATCGGGTCCCACTTGGGCACCGTAGCCTTGCGGCGCACACACAAGGAAGCTGACCTTGTCGCCTGGTCGCGGTCACTCATCACCTGATCGATTTCAATCTCGGCTCTGTTGTAGGTGAGCGGGCGGCTGAATGCGCGTTCCCAGACCTCGGCGGGTCTCGGCTCCCGCCCAGGGTCCGGGCGGCGCGGTAGTCCATGGCGGAGCAGCACGACATCCGACGCGGCGTTGGGGTCGAAGTGCCCAAGTGGCTGAAGCCACCAGCGTCAGACTGCCCGCACCAGCCAGCTTTGCGCGTAGTCGCGGTCGTTAATACGCTCAAAGCCCGAAAGCGCGTACGCCAACGGGCACAGCGCGACTCTTAGCTGCCAATTTACCGGCTGGTTCCGCGGGCTCCGCGTGACGACATTCTGAACGGTCCCGGCAAATTCTGACTGCCGCTTCGCTATCCTCGGATCACTATGTCGAACACGGCCAACATTGGATCAGCCTCCGAGCCTCCCGCCGGCCGCCGCAACTTCACAATCAAGGCTTCAGGCCGGAGTACGCTTTGGAGAAACCGATCCTTCTCGTTGTAGGGGTCGCCCTCGAAATACATTTGGGTGACCAGTCGGTCATGGGTACCTGACAAGTCGAAGTGAATGTGCGCGGGACGAATAGTATTAGGCCCCGCCGGATACGCCCCCCGGCTTGATTGTCGCGAAATGATAGCTGCCATCTGCGCCAGTCGTGAGGACCGTGTATCCCAGAAAATTGGGATCGAGCGGCGCGGGATTTGTATCGTCAGGGTGCGCGTAACGTCCGGCCGCGTTCGCCTGCCATATTTCCATCCGCACGCCTGGAACGGGCGCTCCCGCGGTCGTTAGCACGCGCCCAGAAACACTTAGCAGTTGCCCGTTGGCGCGTCCGTTGCCTCCTGGCACGTGGGTAAGGTCTTCCACACCCTCGACCTCTTGCCTATTGGTAATTGGATAGAACGGGCCCAAGATCTGATCCGGGGTTCGCCGTCCGCCGCGACGGGGCGCCGTGGCGGCCTGTCCGGTCGATGGCCGCTACAACCCCAATCAACCGTTGCGGAATAGGAAACTGTACGCGTTGAGCGCGGGCACGCCGCCCAGGTGGGCGTAGAGCACGCGGGAACCGGCGGGGAACTCACCCTGGCGCACCATCTCGATCATGCCGTGTGCCGACTTGCCTTCGTACACTGGGTCCGTGAGCATCCCTTCCTGGCGCGCGCAAAGACGAATCGCTTCCAAGGTGCCGGCATTGGGCAGGCCGTACTCCGGGCCCCCGAAGCGCGTGTCAAGAACCACGTCCTTGTCGGTGATCGCGCGGCCCAACTCGACAACCTTGGCGGTGTTCTGTGCGATGCGCAGAATCTGCGCCTTGGTCTGTGCCGGCTTGGCGGATGCGTCAATACCAACAACGCGATCGGCTCGGCCGTCGGCGGCGAAACCGACGATCATGCCAGCCTGCGTGCTGCCAGTGACCGAGCACACCACGATGTAGTCGAACTTGAAGCCAAGTTCGGCTTCCTGCACGCGAACTTCCTCGGCAAAGCCGACGAAACCAAGGCCACCCAGTGGGTGCTCCGAACAGCCCGCAGGAATCGGGAACGGCTTGCCGCCCGCCCGACGAACGTCTTCCATAGCTCGCTCCCAGCTTGGGCGAATGCCGATATCGAAGCCCGCGGCGTCCAAGCGCACGTCAGCACCCATAATGCGCGACATCTCAATATTGCCAACGCGGTCGTAAACCGCGTCGGAGTAGTTGACCCAATTCTCCTGCACCAGCACGCATTTCATCCCCAGATGCGCGGCCACAGCGGCCACCTGACGCGTGTGGTTCGACTGGATCCCGCCGATGGACACCAGCGTGTCGCAGCCCTGGGCCAGCGCCTCGGGTATCACGTACTCAAGCTTGCGGATCTTGTTGCCGCCGAAGGCAAGACCGCTGTTGCAGTCCTCGCGCTTAGCATACAGCTCGACTTTGCCACCAAGGTGCGCGGTCAGGCGCTTCAAGGCCTGAATCGGCGCTGGGCCGAAAGTCAAGGAATACCGGGCGAAACGGTTCAGGTTCATGGATCTTCTCGCTACCTGCTCAGATGCTTCGTGATCATCTTCCGACGTTGCGCACACACTCGAGGAGTTGCTGAACGTATAGGTCTTCGATCTCTAGAGCCCTAAGTTGCCCAGCCAATTGCTCAAGATATTCGCGATTCGTGCCCATGACGCCCGAACCTCTTGCAATGAGATCCGCAGTCTCGTCGAGCGGCAGTTCTTCGGCGTAGCTGGAGTGCGCGATATTTGCTGTAAAGGCAAGTGCGGTGATTGTTCCTTGGGGAGTGCTCATTGGGAGCAGCAGTGGTCTGTATCCACCCAGGCACATCTCTCGCCTACAAAGGACCGTGGATTCATACTCCACCGAGTCGGCGCCGATACGAAAAGCGAGTCCTCGGCAGGAACCAGGATGAGGTTGTAGCGAGAGCATTAAAGCGGGCCGCTCCGCCGAGCCTCGACCAATGGTTATCTTGTTGGTGAAGCGGCGTTGATACCCATCGACGTCCGCTAGTCTGACTTCTTCGAAGAGCAAGCCAGGATCCCACATCAGCGACCCATAGGCATACACCCAAAGGCCCGCGCTAGTGTCTCGGTCTCCGAGAGCAGCGCGGCGGGTCTCTTCGAGTCTCTCATCCGAGCGCCGCCAGTTGGGGGGGAGGCCCGCCCTGCGGGCACGTTCGTCCCACGAGGTAAGAACTTCCCGCGTCGCACGGTACTCGGACTTGTCCGGAGGCGTAAGCCTGTCCCGAAGGTCCGGAAGATGTGCGAACGGGTCCGTTTTCAAGGGCCGCTCCTAGGATGAAGCGAAATCCACATGGGCCCCAACGAACGAAGGTAACCGGCCGCCAGGCGGGGCCGAAGGCCTGCCGGTGGCGGTCCGCGTTGACCGAGAGGTTAGAGCGCATGGGAGGGGGCACGCAGAGACTCCGGCGCGTGAACCAGCGTAGTTAGCTGCGGGGCGATGAAGTCGGGAGGCACCTGCAACGGTGGGCGACTGGCCGGCATCCGGCTATCGTAGCTCGAACACCCCACGAGTCGTTAGCTAACCGGCGCACTGATCGCCAGTGCGAAGGCAGTTGCCGACTCGTCGTTCGGTGCCTCGATGACGGAAACCAGATCATATTGCCCAAGCGTCCAATAGAGCTGTGTCATGTTGCAGCCAAACTTCTTTGCAGCCCCCATTACTGCGTCCGCGCGTTTTGTAGTGTCTTTAACGCCGCGGATCCCCTGATCCGTAAAAGTGGAAAGTGCGATGTAAGTCACCATTGTTGATCTCCTTTCACATCCGGAGCCCTTGATTGCGAATTGACTAGTGGCGGTCCCGAAACACTCGCCCAACTGAGAATAGGTTGATTGCGCGCGCGATGTCGACGCACGGTATTGACGGGGGTCAACGAAATGCCACCTTTCGGCAACAGTGTTCTGGCGACGCTGCGTCGCCGCGGCGGAATGCCGCAGCTCGCGCCTCGGTCACGGAGCGAGGCACCCACAACGGATGCCGGTTCGGTGCCTCAGGTGACAGTCCGCAATGGAGCGCAGTGCGCAATGACCGCAACTGGCCGCACTCGGCCGCTGACGGTGCGGTCGGCCGCGCGAGAGATGTCTCAAGCCGAGAGATGTCTCAAGCCGCTTCCCTGGAAGCTGGCATCGGGTCCCGTGCACGCGCTCTACAATGTGCGTCATGCACCGAAGAACCCTCTGGCCGCGATGTTCGCCATTACCACCGCAAATAGCCAGGCGAACGACGAACTCGATTTCGGCTGCGCTGCTTGCAGTACCCGCGGCGTGATTGCGCTGCATACCGTGCTGGTGTCTGAATCGGAGTGGCCCGTTGTCGGCTGAGCGCGCTCCCGTGCCGCTTCAGCAACGTCTGGATGCGCTGCCGCGCGAGGCGCTCAGGGGCTTAAGGCGCGGAATCGAAAAGGAGAGCCTGCGCGTACGGCCGGACGGCACGCTCGCCACGACGCGGCATCCAGTGCTCCTCGGCTCGACGCTTACCCATCCTTTCATCACCACCGATTTCAGCGAGTCGCAGCTCGAGCTCATCACTGGCGTGCACGTCAGCGCGGGCAGCTGTCTGAAGGAACTCACCGAGATCCACCAGTTCGTGTACCGCGCGATCGGCAACGAGGTGCTGTGGTGTGCGAGCATGCCTTGCAGTCTGCCGGCAGACGACGCGATTCCGATCGGCCGCTACGGGAGCTCCAACGTCGGCCGGGCGAAGACCGTGTACCGGACCGGGCTCGCCCATCGCTACGGCCGACGCATGCAGATGATTTCTGGCATCCACTACAACTTCTCGTTACCCGACACGGCATCCAACGACGCCTACTTCGGTCTGATCCGTAACTTCCGCCGGCATTCCTGGTTGCTGCTGTACCTCTTCGGCGCTTCGCCTGCAGTGTGTTCGACCTTTGTCGCCGGCCGTGCGCACGAGCTCGAGCGATTGAGCGAGGACACGCTCCACCTGCCCTATGCGACGTCGTTGCGCATGGGCAAGCTCGGCTACCAGAGCGATGCGCAGTCTTCGCTCGCGGTGAGCTACAACGATCTGCAAAACTATGCCGCTTCGCTGCACGAGGCCCTCACCACGCCTTACCCGCCCTACGAGGCGATCGGCATTCGTGAAGGTAACGACTATCGGCAGCTTGCGACCAGCCTGTTGCAAATCGAAAACGAGTTCTACGGCACGATCCGGCCGAAGCGCGTGATCCGACCGGCCGAGCGCCCGCTGCACGCGTTGCGCGAGCGCGGGGTCGAATATGTCGAGGCGCGCCTCATGGACCTCGACCCCTTCTGCCCGAGCGGCATCACCGAAGGCACCATCCGGTTGCTCGACGAGTTCCTGCTGCATTGCCTGCTTCGCGACAGCCCGCCCGACACGCCGCAGGAGCTTGCCGCCAACGTGCGCAATCAGCAGCGCGTCGCCGCGCACGGCCGCGAGCCGGGTCTCCGCCTCACGAACGGATCGCATGAGGTGGCGTTCGCCGAATGGGGTGGCCCGGTGCTCGCCGAGTGCGAACCAATCGCCACCGCGGTCGATGCTGCGAATGAAACCACAGCGCATCGCGAAGCGCTCGCGGCGGCGGTGGCCGCATTGCACGATCCCGCCATGACGCCGTCCGCACGCGTTTTGCGGACGATGGAGCGCGACTACGGGAACGCGTACACGGCGCTTCGTCCTCGCGCAGTCGCTTGCGCATCGCGATACGATTCTGCAATTGCCGTTCCCCGCCGATGTCGCCGATCGTTTTGCGCGCCTGGCCAGGAATCGATCGTCGAACAACGCAGGATCGAAGCGGCCGATACGTGCCCCTTCGAAACCTACCGGCAGTTGTACCTTGCGCCGGTGCGCCTCACCGAGTGAATCAGGGTACCTCGATGTGCCCTCTTGGCGTAGGTATAGCAAATCCAACGCCTCGAAGCGCCGTCGGGAGCGGGCGGCTTGACGTGCGCGGGCCGACGGGAAGCTGGGGTGATCGGGAGTCGCCGCGACGCCGTGGACGTCGTGAGATCGCCAGGAGTCGGCCGCCTCGTCAATGGCCGCTTACCGGAAAATTCCACGGGAACATCGACCGGCCGGAGTTGGCCGATAGCGAGAAGGCGACGGCGACTTCGGCGAGACCTTCGAGCGGGTAAGCGATGCGGACCCGGTCGACCTGCGCTCGCTGGATCTTGCAAGCTCTTGTCGTGAAATGCGCGTGCACGAGGAATCGTAGTCGCGCATGCATGCAGGCAACGTCGCCCAGGTTGCTGATGGCGGCGACCCGGCGGTCACCCGGCTCCCTGAAGATGGTCGGCGCCCTCTTGGTCGAGCGTCCGGGCGACCGGATAATCGCCTTCGTGGTAGGTCGCATGACCAGATTGGTCAATGAGCAGGCGACATTTCGCGGATCACCCAGATCCCTGAAGTGCCCCAGGCTCTCCTCGTGGAGTGACCGAGCGGCCGGATAGTCGCCTTGATCGGTGGCCACATTTCCGAGATTGGTGAGTGACGCGGCAATGCCCCACCGTTCGGAGTGCGCGCGGCGGATCGCGAGGCTCTCCTCGAGCAGCGCCCGAGCGGCTCGATAGTCACCCTGATGGGGGGCGACGATACCCAGAGTACTCAGCGACAGGGCGATGCCACGGCGGTCTCCAACTCCCGCTTAAGCTCGAGGCTCTCCTCGAACAGCGACCGGGCGGCCGCCTGGTCGCCCTGGTGCCATGCCCATGTCCCGGTGCCGTGAAGCCGTTGGCGCGGGCCGCCATCGATACGCCTCTCCGCGGGCGAGCAGTCCGGAGAGCCAGCTGCGTCCCTCGCCGAGATACCCGTGCACATACCAGAACCGCCAGAATGCGCTTGCGAGCCGGACCGCCATTGGTCGCGTCCCCGCCGGCACCGGAGACCCCGCCAACGCCGAGCGCAGGTTGTCGTGCTCCGTCTCCAGCCGGTCGGGCCAGGCTGCGTTGGTCCGGGCGCGTCAGTCGCGGCTCGGCGTCTCCGCGAGCGCGAGGAAATACGCCTAATGGCGCCCCTGCCAGATCGCTCCCTTGCCGCACTCGAGCAGCCGGTCGCGCGATACTGGCGCACCGTCTCGAGCATCCGGTGGCGCGTCTGCTCGTTGCGCTCTTCGGCCGATGCAAGGCTCTTGTCGACCAGCGAGGTGAGCAGGTCGAGCACATCGCCATCCTCGATGCCGGTCCCCGACGCAGACCTGCTCTGCTGCCTCCAGCGTCCAGCCCCCGGCGAAGACCGAGAGCCGCCGGAAGAGCGACCTGCTCGCTGTCGCCGAGCAGGTCGTAGCTCCAGTCGATCAGCGAGCGCAAGGTCTGCTGGCGCGGTAGCGCCGTGCGCGAGCCCCCCGTCAGCAGGCGGAAGCGGTCGTCCAGCCGGGCGGCGACCTCCTCCACTGACAGCGCGCGCAGGCGGGCCGCCGCCAACTCGAGCGCCAGCGGAATGCCGTCCAGCCGCGAGCAGACCGAGGCGAGCGCCGGGGCGTTCTGGTCGGTGACGGTGAATTGCGGACTCGGGATTGCGCCCGCTCGACGAACAGGCGTACGGATTCGTAACGTGCGAGGGCTCCCGGGGTTGCGTCTCGCTTCGGGTCGGGCACGGAGAGCGAAGGCACGCGATAAGTCTGCTCGCCGCCGATCCCCAACGCCTCCCGGCTGCTCACCAACACCACGACCCGCGGACACTGCCGCAGCAGCGCGTCGGCCAATTGCGCACACGCGGCGAGAAGGTGCTCGGCGTTGTCGAGCACCAACAGAGCATGCCGGGACTTGAGATGCTCGGCGAGTGTCTGCGGCAGGCTCTTGCCCGGCTCTTCGCGGAGACCGAGAACCGTCGCCACGGTCTGTGGCACGAGGGCGGGATCCGACAACGGCGGCGGTCGACCAGCCACGCGCCGTCCGGACACGAATCCAGCAGGTCCGCCGCGACGTGGAGCGCCAAGCGAGTCTTGCCGCAGCCGCCGGAGCCGGTGAGCGTGAGCAGACGCGTGGCGCGGAGTAGCTGCTTCACCTCGGCCATCTCTTTTCGCGACCGATGAAGCTGGTCAGTTGCTGCGGGAGATTGTTGGCGTCGAGTCGAGCGAGCGCACGACGGAAAGGTGCGCGACAGATCGGGGTGAACCAGTTGCCACACGTCCTCGGGGGCCGCGAGGTCGCGCAGTCGCACACGGCCAAGGTGCAGAACGTCCGTGCCGGCGGGGAAAAGCCCTCCATTGCAAGATTGACGACAGCCTGGGACAGCAGCACCTGGCCGCCGTGCGCGGCACCCATGATGCGCGCGGCACGGTTGACTGTGCTGCCGAAGTAGTCGCTGTCGCGCTCTTCAGCGATGCCGGCGTGCAGGCCGCAGCGCATCTTCAGCGGGATACCGCAGTCGGCGCCGATGGCGCCCATCCCGCGCTGCAAGTCGACTGTGGCCGCCATTGCGCAGGCGGGATCGTCGAACACGGCGTGCAGCCCATCCCCAATCATCTTCACCAGTCGGCCGCCACGACCCTCGACGACCGCGCGGCATAGTTGGTCCGTCGTGGCGCGAGAGAGCATCAGCCATACGCACCGGCTCGGTCTC
This sequence comes from uncultured beta proteobacterium, assembly GCA_963773195.1. Taxonomy (GTDB): domain Bacteria; phylum Pseudomonadota; class Gammaproteobacteria; order Burkholderiales; family Casimicrobiaceae; genus CAIWHR01. The sequence continues at coordinate 73,354 of CAVZAE010000003.1, read as the reverse complement.
CCAGAGCTTGGTGCTGCCCTCGATGTCGGTAAAGAGGAATGTGATAAAACCCCTGCGGCCACCGGAGTCCACGGCAATCCTCCAGGAAAAATGATCCCGTCGCTATGGTCCATGACGGCAAACGCCGCGTCAATTCTGCTTCTCGTGCCCCTCGCGAGAATCGCCTCTCTTGCCCGACCATGCTGGTCGCAGAGCACCTTGGGGACCAAGTGCTTCGTACCTTGAAAGCGCGTCCAGGGAAATGTCTCCGAAGGACCGCTTCTGGCCGAAAGCCGTCGCCGACCACCTATGACGTCGCTGCCGTCTTTTACACGCTAGCCTTGCTAACCACGCCGCGCCAGGGAGCACGAAAGCTGCACACAGCCCGATCGTTTCAATGCTGGGATCTTTGACGTCGATGCCGTAGCGTGACCCACGAGTTTTTCGGCATCATCGTGAAGCCGTACACCTCGCGTACCGCCGGCGCGTCCGGAACTCGCGCCACGTCGAAATTGCGGCAGAGCATCGCGGCCACGAGCTTGATTTCGAGCATCGCCAAATGCCGGCCGGGGCAAAAGCGCGACCCGCGCCGAACGGGACGAAGGCTTTCGCGTTGTGCGCGCCGCCGCGCGGCTCCGTGCCATCGAGCCATCGTTCCGGGCGGAAGGCCGCCGCGTCCGCGAAGTGTTCGTTCGTCTTCGCCGCGTGGCCCGTCAGCAGATAGACGCCCGTATCCCTGGGCACTTGAACATCGCCGATCATTACATCGGCGTTCGTCTGCAAGCCCAGCAGCGGCGCCACCGGCTTAAGGCGCATCGCTTCATGCGTCGCCCCTTCGATGTACTGCAAGGACTCGGTGCTTGCATAGTCGGGCGACGCTCGGCTGCGCCAAGCACGCGATCCGCCTCCGCCTGCATTTTGGCCGCGACGGCGGGATGCTCGGCCATCAGGTGCATCAGCCACGCCAGCGTGTTCGCCGTGGTGTCCTCGCCCGCGAGCAGCATCGTCAGCGTATTGCCGACGATTTCCTCATCAGTGAAGCCGGCGGCGTCGTCGCCCTGCGCGGCCACCATCGCATCGAGAAAACTGTCGTGTGGAGTCTCCGGTCCGGCGGACGCCGCCACGCGCGCCCGCGCTTCGGCGACCAACCCTTTCACCAGCGTATGCACCTCGGTCATCGCCGCATCGAGTTCGCGATCCGCGGGTAACCTAAACCAGCGCCAGTACGGCACCGGCATCAGCATGCGACGCGCAAGTCCCGGGAAGACCTTGTCCAGGTGCTGCTGGATGGCGTCGCCCTCCTCCTCCAGCGTATTGAGATCGTGGCCGAATACGAGACCGCTGGTGACGTCGACAGTGAAGCGCATCAGGTCGCGCTGCACGTCCACCCGCTCGCGCGCCGCTGCGGCCCGCTCCCAGCGTCGCTGCAGGCGCGCCGTCACCTGATCCAGTCGTGCGAAATACCCGAGCAGATGACGCGTGTTCAACGCGTGCATCGCCAACTTGCGCTGGCGCCGCCATTCGACACCTTCGGCATTGAACACGCCGTCGACGCCGAGTTCGAGCATCACATCGCGAATGACGCCCAGCCGCCGGAAGCCCTCGGGACGATCGCGCAGGATGACGTTGATCAGCTCGGGGGCCGCGACGGCCACGTAGTCGGCACGCCCGATCCGGAAGCGATAGACCGGGCCGAACTCATCGGCCCAATTCTCGAACAGCGTGTGCAGCCGCGCAGGATCCATCTGCAGCGCGTTGCCGAGCACCGGCCAGCCGCGCGGTCCGGGAAGTTCCGCGAGTGTGCGCGTCGGGCGCGCAGCCGTCACGGAGCTTGCGTGTATTCCCGATCCCGCAGCCAGCTCCTCATGCATGTCGCCCTCCGTGATTCTTGTCGGCGAAACGGAAGCCCAAGGGGATAGTTCACGCGTACCATGCCTTGAGCGCACAGGGTTGTCAAACAGCGGATTCGCGTGAACGCACGAGAGCGCGCGTGGTGATCCGCCGCGGTCGTTGACGCATCGAACGACCGTACATGGACGCCCCCGGGTTTGCCATGCGCTCAGTTCGTAATGGTTTGAAGGAACAAGATTGCACCCGTACATCCGGACTTTGTGTGCAGCATCGTGCCGCTGTCCCTGATGGGATTGGCTGGTTAGCTCCCGATCGCTTTCGCGCACTCGCGGTGCTGCAGTCATTTTGGGTTTGGCCAACCAAGGTCTGACCTGTTTGCCATCATTGCGTGAGCGCCTGAGCAATCGGTGGGTCGATCTCCTTCGTTGAATGATCGGTTGCGTTCGTTGGCTGCAGCTACGCGGCGGCAGGCCGCGGCACGTAATCGGGCCGGAATTCGCGCTCATGCGCGAGTAGCGCCCAGATCGTGCGTGCATTCTTGTTGGCCAGCGCCACGGCGGCAATATTCGGATGGCGCCGAGCCAGCAGTCCTGACAGCCAGACGTTCGGCTTACCCTTGCGCTGCGCCGCCACAATCGCCGAGCGCGCGCCGTGAATCAGCAGCGTTCGAAGGTAGGTGTCGCCGCGCTTGCTCATGCCCAGCAGCTTCGGTTTGCCGCCGCTCGAGTCCTGTTTGGGCACCAGCCCCAGCCAGGCCGCCACCTGCCGTCCGTTCTTGAAGCTCCTGGCATCGGCAATTGAGGCCACCAGCGCACTTGCGGCCAGCGGGCCAATGCCAGGAATCTTCTCGAGCTTGCGGCTCAACTCGCTGCCTAGGTGCCAAGCTTTGATCTGCGCCTCGAGCTCCTTGACCTGCCGATCCAGCACCTTCATGTTCTCGAGCAGCCGCTCGATCAGCTGGCGCATCGATGCGGGCAGGTCGGCGGCCTCATCGATCAGTTGCGGCACCCGTCGGAACACGTTCGTGATGCCTTGCGGCAGCACCCACCCGAACTCGGTCAATAAACCACGAATCTGGTTGGCCTGCGCCGTTCGTGCCTTCACGAATCCTTGGCGCACTCGATGCACGGACAGCACCGCCTGTTGCTCCACCGTCTTGATCGGCACAAAGCGCATGTTTGGCCTGGCCACTGCTTCGCAGATTGCCTCCGCGTCGGCCGCGTCGTTCTTGTTGCTCTTAACGTAGGGCTTCACGAACTGCGGCGATATCAACCGAACCCGGTGACCGAACCCCTGCAGCTTCCGCGCCCAATGATGCGCACTGCCGCACGCCTCCATGCCGACCAGACAGGCCGGCAAGTTGGCAAAGAACACGGCAACCTGGTCCCGCCGCAGCTGCTTGCGAACGACGACATGCCCTCGGTCATCGACGCCGTGAACCTGGAACACGCTCTTTGCCAAATCAACACCGATCGTCGTAACCTTCATGTGGACGCCCTCCTCGGTTCAAGTGGTCGATGACACTTCCACTTTGGCACATCGATGCCGTTGCGGGTGGGGGCGTCCATCCCATTGCTTTCAGCGAGGTCACCCGAGCGGCCGGCTCCTGGCCGAACTGAGACGTTGTCGAAACGCTGGTCTCGCAACGTCCGTCACCGACCCCCCAGCACTGCCAGCCCATCGGCCGCCTCATCCCAAGTCACCGCTTTGATTCTTTGATTCTCAGCGCCAGCGATTGACTGTTCGATCACCCGGCGTCGTGTGCCGCGGACGCTGACAATCAGAACACAAACGCATAGACCTGTCCGTCGGCAACCACGTACAGATGTCCATCCGCGGCAATCAGGGTCTGGAAGCGGCGCACCTCGCTCATGGCGTCGCCGGGACCGTCGCCGGAGAACACGACCGCGCCAGTGTCGCCCCGGAAACCGTGCAGGCGGTTGTCTCCCTCCGCGCCGACCGCCCAGACGATGGGGTTCGCCTTGCCGTCCGTGGTCGTGACGATTGGCGAGCCGCGACCATTCTCGGAGGCGCACCACGCCACGCGCACCCTAGGGGGAGCGGCCGCGGCGATCGCGAGAGACGGTGAGGTCACCTGCAGTACCCTGCGGGCAGTCGACGCCCTGCCCCTGAAATGCGATCCGTACTTCGTCACCCGAGGAGAACCAAGCAGGCGCCGTGCGGATCGGGCTCGACGATACCTTCTTCGCGAGCACGCTGCCGCCGATCCCGCCCAGGTTCTGGCGGTCGAGGAGATACGCCTTGCCGTCTTTGCCAAACGCGAGGACCAGCTCGGCCGGTTTCGCACCGGGCAGGTCCAGCAACAACGCATTGGTCGCGCCGAGATCACTGTCCGTGGCGTCGAGCTCCTGCCAATCGGAGGGCGCAAAGAAATCCTGCGGCTTGCCCGAGAACGATAGGTCGGGGCCGAGTCGGATCACAGCCTCGCCGTCGCCCCACGTACGCGCGCCAAACGTGTTTCCGGTGACCGCGAAGAGGTTCCGTCCGTCCGAGACAAGCCCGCCGGGTGCCCAGATGCCGCCCCCTCGCGCGCGGGTGGCCCATGCCCGCGTAGCGTGAGGCGCCTGCAGCGAGACGCCGACGACCCAGCCGTGATAATCGCCGCAATCGCCGAAGTGCCCGCCGTAGGGCACGTAGAGCGCGTCGTTGAGGATCGTGAGCGCGCTGCGCTGATTCTGGACGGCGGAGCGGAAGCTCTTGCCGCTCGCCTTCAACGCGGCTTCGACATCGATCGGCCAGCCGGACAGTACCGCGCCATCCTTGAGCGCGAGCGCGAACAGTCGATGCTTCGGGCCGTCCTGCCCTTTGGTGAGCGCGGCGACGTAGAGCGTTTGCGAACGCTCGTCGATGACCGGCGTGCCGGTAATCCCGAGCGGGTCGATATTGCCGCAGGGAAGCGCTGAGTGCGGCACCGGCGCCCCGAGCGAGGTTTTCCAGACCACCGCACCGGTCGCCGCATCGAGGGCGTAGACCAGATTCTGCTCGGTCGCCACCAGCAACAGCGCCCTGTTCCCTCCAGGTACGCGCCAATAGAGCGGCTGGGCGTAGACCGAGCCCGAGACCGCAGCGTGAAACGATGGATCGCGATGGAGGCTACGCGCCCGCTCAAAGGTCAGCGATGGCACAACGAACATCCCGCTGCGGCCAGCGTTGCCGTGATGCTCAAGCACTCCCGCCGCGGCGATCCCGCGCGCGTCGCTCGCGTCCGCGGCGAACGCCGGTTCAACCAGACATGCCACCAGCAAGACGGCTAACCATCCCATCGCTTCCAACTCGCAGGTCCGACTTGATTACTTGATTATGTTGGACGTTCGACAGTCACCCGCGTTCCAGGCTTGATCGCTCCATAGGTCGAGAGGTTTGTGCATGACCAGAGTCACCTTCTACTCTCGGGCGTCGCGTGGGGATTGACACCTCGCCTGGTGCGCGTAGCCTGTTGCCATCGGCTCCTCCCGCTTTCGCCCGGCATCCACATCGGCCCCGGCCTGCGCATACCAATCTGAGCGAGTCGAGAGTGACGCACGCCCGCCGGACACCGCAGCGCGTGGTTCACGCGTCGGCCGGCGGACGCGGACAACGATCGGTGTTCAAGGACCGACCTCCGCTACATGCAGCAAACGCCGACTACGCCGGTAGAGCGCAGGGCCGCGCCAGGTAAACGCCCGGACTGATCGTCGCGCCGTCATAGTCGGCTTCATGCCGCGGTCATTGCGCTGTTCGCGTGAACGCGCAAAGCCGCCGAGCGAGCCGCATGACGTAATCGAACACAAGAATCCTGGACGGTGTTGCAATAGCGCTTACGAGCCGTCAACGAACACCTCGGTTTCAAATCCCTCCTCGTCGATCCGGGAACCGCCTGCCTGCGTACTTGGCAAGGGCTTCTTTTCCACCCGCCGTGGGGATCGGGTACCTCGATTACGTCTCAGCCTGTCGCGGATCCGCTTTCCGCTCTTCTTGTCGTCAGCGCTATCAGCAGATGCTGCAGACTGCGGAAGCCGGATGTGCCAGACCGCTTGCGTTCTGACCAGGCGGTCGAGCACCTCTACGAAGCGAACGTCCAATGGTCTGCATCGCGTAACAGAAACCCGTAAGCCGCCATGATCCCAGGAATCACGCGGTCGCATAACCCAGCGATATTCGTCATCCTCGCTCGACTGTTTCCTCCAAGGCAAGCTCGAGCACTAGCGCGAGCGTCAAAGCATGGCCTTCTCGCCAGGCGCGGTCGAAGGTAGCGTCATCTCCCAGCGCCGCGCGGGCCGCGGCCACGCGCCGATCATAGAGGGGACGTTCATTTGGCGGCATAGGCAATCCCATCTCCTCTCGCAATCGCTCCGTCCCGCCCCAGATTCGGGTCGCGCGGAGGATGTTACCGAGTGCGGCAACCACTGCTGCCAGTCCCCCAAGCGAATAGACCATCCCCCGTCTGTCGCCTAGCTCGCGCTGGATCATAAGGCTCTCCCTGAACAGCGCCCTGGCGGCCGGATATTCGCCCTGCTCAGAGGCCACATCTCCCAGACTGTCCAGCGAGAAGGCCATTCCAAGCCGGTCGCCCAGTTCCCGCCGAATTGCCAAGCACTCCTCGTTGAGCGACCGCGCAGCCAAGAGGTCGCCCTGGAAATGGACAACCCGCCCCAAGTTGTGCAAAGCGTTGGCGGTGCCCAACTGATTTCCTAACTCCCGCATGATCGCTAGACCCTCCTCGTACAATGCCCGGGCAGACGAAAAATCACGCTGATCGGAAACCACATTCCCCAAGTTGCCCAGGGAGTTGGCGATACCTCTGCGGTCGCCTAGTTGGCGCTGAATCGCCAGGCTCTCCTCGTGTAGCGCGCGAGCAGACGCAAAATCGCCCTGATCGCAGGCCACATTCCCCAAGTGGGTCAGCGAGGTGGCAATGCCGCTTTGTGTGCCCAATTGGCGCTGTATCGCCAGACTCTCTTCGTGGAGCGTGCGCGCGCTGGCATAGTCGCCTTGATAGTAGGCCAGTACACCCGCCGTGTTGAGCGCTTTCGCGCGTTGTTGAGTTCGTTCTTCAGCCCCAGCCTTTCGCAACACTCGCGCGCACCACTCTCGGCCTTCCGAGATATGTCCCCGTGTAAACCAATACCGTAGCATCGCCCCGCACAGCCGAAGACCCGTACCCGACTCGGCATCCAGGAGGCCCCACTCCAGAGTTGCCCGAACGTTGTCGTGCTCCTGTGAAAGACGCTGCAGCCACTCCGCCTGCTCCGCACCCATCAGTTTCAGTTCCGACTCCTCCGCTAGCGCAAGGTAGTAGTCCCGATGTCGTCCCCGCACCATCTCGCCGCCCCCGTTTTCGACGAGCTTTTCACGGGCGTACTGACGCACCGTCTCCGCCAGCCGGAAGCGCGAGTCACCATCGTTCTGGTCCGCCACCGCCAAGCTCTTGTCGCAGAGCGACGTCAACAGATCGAAGATCTCCTGCTCTTCCATACCGTCACCGGCGCAGATCTGCTCGGCCGCCTCCAACGTCCACCCTCCTGCAAACACCGAAAGCCGCTGCAACAGCAGCTTCGCCGGATCGTTCAGCAGGTCGTAGCTCCAGTCGATAAGCGAGCGCAGCGTTTGTTGGCGCGGCAACGCCGTCCGGGAGCCACCGGTCAACAGGCGGAAACGCTGGTCCAGCTTGCCGTCGATCTCCTCGATCGAGAGGGACCGCACGCGCGCGGCCGCCAACTCGATCGCCAGCGGAATCCCGTCCAGCCGATAACAGATAGAGGCGAGCGCGGAAGCGTTTTGGTTGGTGACCTGGATATCCGCGCGGGCTAGCAAGGCACGGTCGATAAAGAGCTGCACGGCCTCGAATTGCGTGACGGTTGCTGACGTGTGCGCCTGCTGCGGATCGGGAAGCGAGAGCGAAGGCACTCGGTACGCCTGCTCTCCGCCAATGCCGAGTGCTTCCCGGCTGCTCGCTAGGACCTGCACGCCGGGGCACTGACGCAAGAGCGCATTGGCCAGCTTCGCGCAGACGTCGAGCAGGTGCTCGCAGTTATCGAGAAGCATCAGGAGCCGCTTGTCCTTGAGGTGCTCGGTGAGCGTTTGTGCAATTGGCTTGCCCGGCTCTTCTTTCAGGCCAAGCACGGTCGCCACCGTCTGCGGCACGAGACCCGGGTCGGAGAGTGGCGCGAATTCTACCAACCAGACTCCGTCCGGGAACTGCTCGAGCGAGTCGGCGGCAACCTGCAGGCTCAGGCGGGTTTTTCCGCAGCCGCCCGAGCCGGTGAGCGTCAGGAGGCGGGTCGTTGCGAGCAGCAGCTTCAACTCCCCCAACACTTTTTCACGCCCGATGAAGCTCGTCGCCTGCTGAGGGAGGTTGTTGGGTGTGGCCTCAAGCGAACGCAGCGCCGGAAAGTCCTGCCGCAGCCGCGGGTGCACGACCTGATAGACGTGTTCGGGTTTCGCCAAGTCCCTGAGCCGGACATTGCCGAGATCGCGCAGCGAAACCGTTGCCGGAAGGAACTTCCCGATGCACTCGACCACGGTCTCCGAAATCAACACTTGGCCGCCGTGCGCTGCGCTCATGATCCGCGCCGCGCGGTTGACGGGGCTCCCGAAGTAATCGTTATCGCGGCGCTCGACCATGCCTGCGTGCAGTCCGCAACGCACACGCAGCGGAACTCCGCAGGTCGCGGCCGGATCGGTGAGCGCCTGTTGCATGTCCAACGTTGCGGCGAGCGCGTCGAGCGCATCGTCGAAGGCGGCATGCATGCCATCGCCGATCATCTTCACCACCGTGCCGTGGTGAGACTCGACCGCGCTTCGTGCTAGCGCGTCGTGGGCGGCCAGCGCTTGCGACATCCGGGCGCCGTCTTGCTCCCACAGCCGAGTACTCCCTTCGATGTCAGTAAAGAGAAACGTGACCGTGCCGGTTGGCAGAGACGCTGGAGCGCGATATGGGTCCGGCATGGAAGAAAGCTTGGACACCTCGCGGGGCGGGAGCGGCCATTTTGCGGATTGCTGTCGGTTTGCGCAAGAATGGAGCACCGTGAGTCAGCGGCAAGGACACCGTTTTCCTCGCATCATCCTGAAGGCCCGGGCCGGCACCCCGAGTGTCCGCTTGTGGCCGGTAGTGGTCCTTGATCGACGACTGCCCGTCCTCGAGCAGTGGTTCGATATTGCAGATAGGCGGCGTTCGCCGGCCCGAAAAATCCGACATCGTCGCGCCGTTCACGAGCTGAGGATTCGGTGGCGGTGGTGCGCCTATAATGAAGCTCCGTTCAAAGGGAGCTGAGCATGGAAGGCAAAGCCGATGCAGGCGACGATTCGGTTCGCACGACCGTCCAGAACCTCATGTCTGAATGCGACAACCTGCTCGCAGAGCTTGGTGACGAGGGTGCGCGCCGTTACCGCGATGCGGTGACGGGCCTGCAGCGTCAGATGCGTCGGGCGCGTGACGACCTCGACGACTTGCAGTACTCGGCGGTGCGCCGGGCGAGAACGTCGATCCGCCGCGCCGATGCGTACGTGCACGACAATCCCTGGCAGTCCGCGGGCGCCGCAGCCGCGGTGGGCGCAGTGATCGGCGCGGCCGTGGCGATTCTTCTGACGCGAAGACAGGGTAATTACTGAATCGTCTCGCCGAATTGGCAATCTAACAGCCGACTCGGAGTGACCGGACAACCGGTCGACGCAACACTGTCCATCCTTATAGGCAAGGGTTTGAAGCCTATGGCCTTCCTGCGACGTGGCTTAGCGACGATCCGAGGGCCATTCGTAGGATCGACCGCTGTGGCGTCCACCACAAGTGGGAAAGAACGGATTGCGGTGGCGCTCTCGACTCGGCGCCCGCGGGCTGTCGGGCTTGTCGACCCCCCGCAACCGTGCCGGGGATCGTCGGCGCCGACGGAGTCGGCTCAACCGATCAACTAGCAGCACCGCGCCCCGGCTCGCAAGGTCGGGGCGCTCTTTTTAAGGATCAGATGATCCACGCCCGACACGCTGCTCGCGCTGCTGCTATGGCAGGCGACGACGTGCGCCGTTGGCGGCGGCGCAGGCGTTGACTTACTGTCTGCGCCGACGCGAGAGGGCCAGACCGGCTAAGCCAAGGCCTAGTAGCGCGAGAGTGCCTGGTTCGGGAACGAGCACGAAGCCGGTCACTAGCGCGTCGTTGAGATCCTGCCGCACCCCGAACGTGGGACCGCCGAAGGCGCGGCCCAGACGACCTCCGCTTAGCGTGGGGACATCAAAGGAAGCATCAATTGCGTTCGCGTGCGAAAGGTTGGACATTTGGATGTCCAAGAGCAGATTGCCCTTCGTTGGATCGTAGACGAATGGGACGTCCAGTTTGAACGATAGGATGCTACCTACCAGCCCGCCGCTAAGGATGGCGTTAACCACGACAACGTTGTCCGGCCCGAGGTTGGCGTTGAGGTTGCCGGTATCGAGGCCACCGACCGGCTTGGACGTCGTCGAAAGGCTCAGCACGTAGTTGCCGCTGTTGAGGTAGCCCTTGGCGAGCGAATTAGTAATGAAGAAATCGATCTCTGTCAAACCCTGCGGCGCGAACACCGGAAACGCGGTGTTTGCGTAGACCTCTTGGTAACGGTTGATATCCGAGAGGACACACCCAAACGGCAAGCAGTTCCCGCCGAGTGGATAGGCCGGGAGGCCGATCGTTATCACCCCGCCCTGCACCGGGCCTGACCAGGGCAGTCCAGCCAGAATCGCTGCGAGGACAACGTGTCGCAGACGTAGGCCAGGACAACCGCGACAAAGGCGGCTAGCCAGAAGTGCGCCGGGTAGACGCGACGATGTTCTCGCCGTGGAGGTGACACCCATCAGGCCCAACAGCGCTGCGATAACGAGAGCGAACGTGGCGGGTTCATCGACCCGCCACGTACCAGAGCCCTCCACAAGGTGCAAGTTGCCTGGCTCGCTAAGGCAGCAAAGGAGGAGAAAGACGTTGGGAGGGAGGCCGACGGCGGCCCCTATATCAAGGGCGCCCTCGGGATCAAACGAAAGGATACCGCTCAAAACCGGCGGAGTGCCCATAAGGAACGAGGGCTGAAGCCCGTCGTTGAAACCCTGAAGCACGAGTGTGAAAGGCTCCCCTGTCACAGTAGCATGATCCGTGTAGATGAGCTTGTGGATCATGCATCCTGTAAAAGGATCACCGGGGTCGCAAACCGCGCTCCCGACGGAAGGGTAGGCGTTGTCCACATACAGGGACATATGGACAGATGGATCGGCCAGCGTTGAGCAATCGATGTTCCGGACCGTGGCCGGATCGGCGATCAACGTTGGAGATACCCCTACACTTGAACAGACGCCGTCAAATTCGTAGAGCACGTCGGCTAACGAAGGCGCAGAAAGAAAGAACGACAGGACTGCGAGCAGCCCGTACCGAGTTGATCTCGCCATGACCCCTCCCGTTTCTCGAAACGGCCAGACGAAAAACGCTACGCTTAGCAGGGGGGTCTTGTTTTGTGCCGCGTCAAGTTTTCGGTGCGCGAGGTCTCGACTGTAAGAGAATTCGACATTGCAGCAGTCCGTAGCGAAACCTCGGAGAACGCCTCGATGCCTGGCCCGCTGCACTTTCCTCGCGTGCTCGTGCTTACCCTTTCCGGTATCGCCATGAACTGACCGGAAAGTGGGTGAAGGCGCGCTACATTGCGGAGCTCCGCGTCATCAGGTCGCGCTACAAGGAATGAGAGACCATCGGGCCGCCGGAGGTGCGGCAGTCGGTCGGCGGTGCGTTCAACCCGTGGCGGTCGGGCTAACTCGCTGTTTGCGAGCTACCTTCTAAACCGGATTGCGACCGCGTAGATCGAGCGCAGCGGCGCACGAGCGGTCAGGGTGGGACGAGGGTAGCTCGACGGGGTCCATCCGTGGCCGCGTCGGATGGAGTGCGAACGCGCTATTCTTCCCGTACCGTTCCCGTCCACAGCGCGTATCCTCTGTTATAACGCGTGCCGAAAGTCTGCCGAAAGTTGGCGCGTTCCCCTATGAAACAGGCGCCATGCGCTACCGGATGGAACGCCTGGGAATCAAGTGACCTCCCCATCAAGTCGAGTGGGACTTGATGACAGACCCGGAGGAGGCGGACGCGGTTACAAAAGCGACGCCCTCGGCCATAGCCTCCCGTGTCCGGGCCGCTGCACGCTTCGCCGCCGAGCAGCACGAGATCACGCCGAGCGAGAGGTCGCGGGCGTGCCGGGGCGGCACTGGCGGTCTACAATGCAAGGATGACCGTTGCCAAATTCCGCTGGTGGGGAGCCGTCTATTGGTCCGTTCTGGCGCTGATCCTGGTCTCCTGCGCCATCGAGGACTTCGGCGCGGAGCCGAACTGGTCCGCGACATTTTGCTCGGTACGCCCGCCCGCTGACCGGCCGAGGTGAGCCGGTCTTGGCCTAACGCCGACCGCTTAGGTCGCGGGCTCGACACTAAGTAGCTGCCTCGACGGTGCGCCACGCCGCGCAGGCTAACGTGGGCGCGAAGCGATGAACGAGACAGCGGACGTTCCGACCGCACGCCTCTGTCCGTACACCGCTGCGCTCCAGGGGCTGCTGCTGGCAGGCTTCCTCGTTCTTTGCTGGCACTACGCTTCCGGTCTCAACCTCTGGGGTGACGAGGCGTACTCCCTCGATTTCGTCGAGGGTCAGACCTCCGTGGTCGATCCCAGTCACCTGCCGACGTATTACGCGCTGCTGAAGCTCTTAACGTCGACCGTTCCGGGCACGAACGAACCGGTGCTTCGAATGCTCCACGCCGTGGCGTTCGCGCTTGGTTTGCTGTTCGGCACCCTGGCCGTGCGGCGCATCACGCATAGCTCGACGATGGCCTTGACTGCGCTCGGCGTCGCGGTGCTCCTGCCGGACTTCCACTTCTACGCGACGAACCTGCGGATGTATTCGCTGGTGTTTCTCGCCACGATGGCGAACGTCGACGCGCTGAGCCGCCTCGTCGACCGAGATCGACCGCCAACGGCGGCAGCCTTCGCCTGGTATGTCGTCAGCGGGGCCGCGCTGGTGGCCATCGACTTTCCCGGGCTGTTCTACTTCGCAGTCGGCGCCGCATACCTCGCGGCGAACGGGCTGCGATCGCGGCGGTGGATGCTTCTACCGGTCCTGCTCCTGCCCTTGCTGCCGCTCCTCGCGTTCTTCCTCGCGAATCCTTCGCTCTTCGCGGACCTTCTGCGCTGGCGACCCGACGAAGCATCGGACACCCTCGGAGGCTCCTTCAATGCGCTCAAGCTCATCTACCTCGCCTTGCGGCCCGGGCTTGATCTCGTGTACGCAGCCCCACTCCCGAGCACGATCGCATTGATGCTGCCTCCGGTGCTCTTCGCGGTCATCCTTCTGGCAGCGTTGCACCAGGCGGTCGGAGCGCGCGGACAGTTCTCCGGGGAGCTGCTCATTCCGTTGCTTGCGCTGTGCTGGATCGCGCTGGTTCCGACGGGGTTCACGTTCACCCGCATTTTTCTGCCCAGCCAATTCTTCATGGTCGTCGTCCTGATCCGAGCCATCCACTCGCGGGGAGAAGTGCTGCGCGGTACGGCAAGCGTCGCCACTGTCGTGCTGGTGCTGGTCAACCTGTACCAGGCCCTGCTCCCGACTTACCGGCTCGACAGCACGACGCCGTATCGACAGATCGCGGACGATGTCGCCGCCGCAAGCGCGGCCGAAGGCATCGAGACCGTCATGGCCTCGGATAACAGCCTGAACGTCGAATCGATCTTCCGCTACATGCGGCCGCACGCCGCCGGCCGCGACCTTCGCTTGCTCACCGTGACCGACGCCGAGCTTGTCCGACGCGCGGCCGAGCTCGGGGGCCGGCCGTTCCTCTTCATCTCGCACATGGGCGGAGGAGGTCCTTTCGTCGACATCCACCAGCTCACCGGGCGAGCGCCGCAGCTCTTTCGCGGCTACGTCTCGCTGCACGACTTGCCTTACAACGATCTCTGGAGGCGACGATACGCGGAGCGCGCCGGTCAGCCCGATGCGGTCGATGTCTGGATCGTGCGGTGACGCGAGAGCTACAATTCTGCGGATGCGATTCGCATGGATGCTCTCGATGAACATGGGGTTGATCCGAGGCCGATGCACGCGGCGCGAGGCCCGATGACGGGCCGCCACGAGAGCGACTCACGGCGCCGCCTCGCGATCGACGCTGATGGCTACGCGAATCTCGCGCGGCAGGTTCCTTCGCCGAACTGCGACGCGCGCCCGCCGGGGACGTTCGTCACGCTCATCGTGATCCACGGCATCTCGCTGCCGCCGGGCGAGTTCGGCGGCGATGCGATCCTGCGGCTGTTCACCAACCGGCTCGATCCGACGGCGCATCCGTATTATGCGTCGATCGCGCACCTGCATGTGTCTTCGCACTTCCTGATCCGCCGCGATGGCCGTCTTCTCCAATTCGTGTCATGCAACGAGCGCGCGTGGCACGCCGGCGTCTCGCGCTTCCGCGGCCGCACGCACTGCAACGACTTCTCGATCGGCATCGAGCTCGAGGGCACCGACGATAGTCCCTACGAGACCGCGCAGTACGCGATGCTCGCGCGCCTTCTCAAGGCGCTCGCGCGGCGCTATCCGATCCAGCACGTCGCCGGCCATGCCGACATCGCGCCCGACCGCAAGACCGACCCGGGACCCGCCTTCGACTGGGCCCGGCTGCGGCGATTGACCGCCCCCCGGCCCCGCGCCTGACCCGCCCTTCCGGGGACCGCCTGCATTGGCCGGAAGTGGACCTGGCAGGGTATAATGGAGAGTTATGCAATTGATCGCGGACTACTTTCCGCTCATCCTCTTCTTTGTCGCTTTCAAGTGGCAGGGAATCTACTTTGCCACGGGGGTGGCGATCGCGGCCTCGCTCGCGCAGATCGTGTACCTCATGTGGCGGCGCGGCCGCGTGGCTCCGGTCAATTGGCTCTCGCTCGCGATCATCCTGGTCTTTGGCGGCGCGACGCTCTTGCTCCACGACGAGGTGTTCATCAAGTGGAAGCCGACAGTGCTGTACGGGCTGTTCGGCGCGATCCTGGCGGGCGGCCGCCTACTTTTCGGCCGGAACCTGCTGGCCCATCTCATGACGGGCATCTCGCTGCCGGAACCCGTGTGGGCGCGCCTCACATGGGCATGGGTCGGATTCTTCGCGTTCATGGCCGTCTTGAACTGGTATGTCGCCTTCAACTTCTCGACCGACATCTGGGTGAACTTCAAGGTCTGGGGCGGCATCGGCCTGTTCCTGGTCTTCGCGCTTGCGCAGGGCATGCTGCTCGCCCGGCACGTCAGGGAGGAGACGCCGTGACTGCCGCCGCGATCCTGGCCGACGTACCCGACGCGCTGCGGGCGCGGCTCAGGTCGCTCGCCCCAGTCCAGCTCGAGGTCACCGACGACAGCGCCGCTCACGCCGGGCATCCCGGGGCCGCCGGTGGGGCCGGGCACTTTTCGCTCTTGGTCGTGTCAGAGGCCTTTTCCGGCCTTTCCCGGCTCGCCCGCCACCAGCGTGTGCTTCGCGAGCTCGCGGACCTGCTACCGCATCCGATTCACGCGCTCTCCATCCGGGCGCTGACGCCGGAAGAATTTTCTTTCCAACCACAAAGGACGTCTCATCAATGACAAGGCATTCGCTCACTCTCGCGCTCGCGGCGTCGCTCGTCGCGCTCGCCACGCCCGCAATCGCGCAGGACAAGGCCCCAGCGCCCGCCAAGGCCGCCCCCGCGGCACCGGCCAAGGCCGCCGCCACCGCTGCGCCGGCGGGCAAGGACATCTTCCCCAAGCCTTACTACGACCTGCTCCTGAAGGAGCGGATCGCGCAGGGTCAACAGGACACGCCCGAGCTCCGCAACGCGCTTCGCGAAGAGCTCAACACGCGCGAGCTCATCACGCGCGAGGCGAAGAAAAAGGGCCTCGACAAGGATCCCGACGTCAAGACGCAGATGGACCTGACGAGCCAGACGGTCCTGGTCCGCGCCTACGTCGCCGATTGGGTGAAGGCACATCCGGTGTCTGATGACGTGCTGCGCAAGGAATACGACGCGATCAAGTCGCAGATGGGTGACAAGGAATACAAGGTGCGTCACATCCTCGTCGAGAAGGAAGACGAGGCGAAGGACATCATCGCCCAGCTGCAGAAGGGCGAGAAGTTCGAGAAGCTCGCGGAGCGCTCGAAGGATCCGGGCTCGAAGGCCAACGGCGGCGATCTCGACTGGAACGCGCCGGGCAACTTCGTGAAGCCGTTCTCCGAGGCGATGGTCAAGCTCGACAAGGGCAAGTTCACGACCGTTCCCGTGCAAACGCAGTTCGGCTGGCACGTGATCGAGGTCGACGACGTTCGCGAAGCCAAGGTCCCGCCGTTCGACGACGTCAAGCCCCAGCTCGCCCAGCGGATGCAGGGCCAGCAGCTCGACAGCTACTTCAAGGAACTCCGCACGAAGAACGGGATGTAACCCTGGCGCCCCGGCGCGCCGTCACGGCGCTCCGGTGATCCGCGGTTGCGAAGGGCAGGCCAATGGGTCTGCCCTTTTTCATGCGCGCCCCTCCATCGCAGCAGCGAATCGTCGTCGGCCGATGGTATTCTTGCGCGGCGCCGATGGCCGAGAACCGGTGCGCCCACGCAGGCGCCGGCCGCATCGCGCGGAATCGACGGTTCCCTGCGCAAGGAGGCATGCATGGCGGCCATTCGCCATCCGAAGGATTTTCTCGCCGGACTCCTGTTCATCGCGTTCGGCATCGCGGCACTCGTCATCGGCAGCAACTACACGCTCGGTACCGCGGCACGAATGGGTCCCGGGTACTTCCCGCGCATTCTGGGCGGCCTGCTCGTCGTCCTGGGTGCTGCGCTCGCATTGCGTGCGCTGCGGATCAACGGACCCCCACTCCCGCGCTGGCACTGGCGGCCGGTGGTGATCGTGCTGGGCAGTGTCGCGGCCTTCGGCGTGGCGCTGAACTACCTGGGGATGGTCGTGTCGACGGTGCTCCTGATCGTGGCCTCGAGCGCCGCCAGCCACGAGTTTCGCTTTCGCGAGTCGTTGATCGTCGGCGCCACGCTGGCCGCGCTCGCGGTCGGCGTGTTCATCATCGGCCTCAAGCTCCAGCTGCCCATCTGGCCCGCGCTGTCCTGAGCGTCGATCGTGGAGCTCCTTCACCATCTCGGCCTCGGGTTCAGCGTCGCGACGCAGGGTATCAACCTTCTCTACGCGCTGATCGGCGCGCTCCTGGGCACGCTGATCGGCGTCCTACCGGGGATTGGGCCGGTGGCGACGATCGCGATGCTGTTACCGACGACCTACGCGCTGCAGCCTGTCTCCGCGCTGATCATGCTCGCCGGCATCTACTACGGCGCGCAATATGGCGGCTCGACGACGTCGATCCTTCTCAACATGCCAGGCGAGACCTCGTCGGCCGTGACGTGCCTCGACGGATACCAAATGGCACGCAAGGGGCAGGCCGGCGCCGCGCTTTCGATCGCGGCGCTGGGCTCCTTCTTCGCCGGAACGGTCGCTACGATCTTCGTCGCCACCGTGGCGATCCCGCTGTCCGAGTTTGCGCTCAAGTTCGGGCCGGCTGAATATTTCTCGCTGATGGTGCTCGGACTGATCGGCGCAGTCGTGCTGGCGCATGGATCGGTGCTCAAGGCGATCGCGATGATCGTCCTCGGCCTGCTGCTCGGGCTCGTCGGCACCGACGTCAACTCGGGCGTCGCCCGTTTCGCCTTCGGGGTGCCTGAGCTTACCGACGGCCTCGGCGTCGTGAGCGTCGCGATGGGCCTCTTCGGGTTCGCGGAGATCGTCAGCAATCTGGAGAGCACGGAAAAGCGCGAGCTCGTCACGAGCAAGGTCCGTGGCCTCTGGCCCACGAAGGCCCAGTTCAAGGTCGCATGGCCAGCGTCGTTGCGCGGCACCGCGCTGGGCTCGATCCTGGGGCTTCTGCCCGGCGGCGGAGCGATGCTTGCGTCGTTCGCGTCCTACGCCCTCGAGAAGAAGGTCGCGAAGAACCCGGCCGAGTTCGGCACCGGTGCCATCCAGGGGGTCGCCGGACCGGAGTCCGCGAACAACGCGGGTGCGCAAACGTCGTTCATCCCGCTGCTCACATTGGGCATCCCCGAGAACGCCGTGATGGCGCTGATGGTCGGCGCGATGACGATCCACAACATCCAGCCCGGGCCGCAGGTGATGACGAGCAACCCGCCGCTGTTCTGGGGCCTGATCGCGTCGATGTGGGTCGGCAACCTGATGCTCGTCGTGCTGAATCTTCCGCTGATCGGAATGTGGATCAAGCTCCTCAAAGTGCCGTACCGGATCCTCTATCCGGCGATTTTGCTGTTCTGCGGCATCGGCGTGTACTCGATCAACAACGCGAGCTTCGACGTGAGTCAGACGGCCGCCTTCGGACTGCTGGGCGTGGTTTTCCTGAAGCTCGAGTGCGAGCCCGCGCCGCTCCTGCTGGGCTTTGTGCTGGGACCGATGATGGAGGAGAATCTCCGGCGTGCGATGCTGCTCTCCCGCGGCGATCCCACCGTCTTCTTCACCCGCCCACTTTCGCTGGCCATGCTGATCATGGCAGGATTGCTGCTGCTGCTGATCGTGGCCCCGGCTTTCAGGAAGAAGCGCGACGAGGCATTCCAGGAAACCGACTAGGCTGATCCAATGACTGCACGCGACAACCTGGACGCCGCACGCCGCGCAATCGCTCCGTTTCGACTGGGCGCTGCCCTATGCCAGCCGCCGCCAGCCGATCTTCGCGCGCAACGCGGTCGCGACCTCGCAACCGCTCGCGACGCAGGCGGGCATGGCGATGCTCCAGCGCGGCGGCAATGCCATCGATGCTGCGCTCGCGACCGCCATCGCCCTGACCGTGCTCGAGCCCTGCAGCAACGGGATCGGCAGCGATCTTTTTGCCATCGTCTGGGATGGGAGCGCGCTGGCCGGCCTGAATGCGTCCGGCCGGGCTCCCAAAACGGTAACCGCGGCGCGCTATGCCGGCGCCAGCGGCATGCCGCAGCGGGGCTGGGAAGCGGTGACCGTTCCCGGCGCTGTCTCCGGCTGGTCCGCACTATCGCAGCGCTACGGCGCCCTGCCCTTCGCCGATCTGTTCGGACCTGCGATCCGCTACGCGCGCGATGGCTACGCAGTGTCGCCGGTCATCGCCGAGAAATGGGCGCTCGCCACGACCGTGCTGCCGCGCGATCTGGGCTTCGGTGAGCACTTCATGCCGCTCGGCCGCGCGCCGCTGCCGGGCGAGACCTTTGCGTCACCCGCGATGGCGGCCACGCTGGAAAAGATCGCCGCGACGCAGGGCAACGCGTTCTATCGCGGCGAGCTCGCGGAGGCGATGGTGGCCGACGCGAAACGGCACGGTGCGGCGCACACACTCGCCGATTTCGCCGATCACGCGGTTGACTGGGTAACACCTCTGACGCTCGACTACGCCGGCGCAACGGTCCACGAGATCCCGCCAAACGGCCAGGGGATCGCCGCGCAGATGGCGCTGGGCATGCTGCGCTCGTTCGATCTGGCGTCGATGCCCGTCGACAGCGTGGCTGTCCAGCATCTCGAGATCGAGGCGATGAAGCTCGCGTTTGCCGACGCCTACCGCTATGTCGCGGATCCACGATCGATGGATGCAACGCCCGCGGCGTTGCTCGATCCCGGCTACCTCGCCCAACGCGCACGGCTGATCGATCCGCGGCGCGCGCAGGACTACGGCCCGGGCGAGCCGCCCAAGGGGGGTACCGTGTACCTCTGCGCTGCGGACGCCTCCGGCATGATGATCTCGCTCATCCAATCGAATTACATGGGGTTCGGGTCGGGTGTGGTCGTGCCGGGCACCGGAATCAGTCTCCAGAACCGCGGCGCCGGCTTCTCGCTCGAACGCGGTCATCCGAACGAGATCGAAGGCGGCAAGCGCCCGTTCCACACGATCATCCCCGGCTTTCTGACGCGCGATGGTGCGCCGCTCGCCGCTTTCGGCGTCATGGGCGGCCCGATTCAGCCGCCGGGGCACGTGCAGACGCTCGTCCGGATGCTCTGTTACGGGATGAACCCGCAAGCGGCGCTGGACGCGCCGAGATGGAGGGTCAACGGCGGGCTCGCGATCGAGCTCGAGGCTGCCGCAGCGCCGGAGCTTCGGGCGGGATTGGCAGCGCTCGGCCACGAGCTCAGGTCGGTCCCGGACTCGTACATGGACTTCGGCGCCGGCCAGGTCATCGCCCGCAGCGGCGACGGCTACGTCGCGGCGTCGGACCCGCGGCGCGACGGGCAGGCCGCCGGCTTCTGATGCCTAAGAGGCGTTCCGCTCCTTGAATTTATGGAGCGGAATGATCTCGTCGAACTTGAACGCGCGTCGTCCGGGTTCAGCGGCCGTCAGCGGCGCGGTCGGCTGCATCGTGGCGAGGCAACGCCGCGTGAGCTCCTGGTAGGACTTGGTTCCCGAGCGCTTCCACTCGAGCTCCTGATCCGTGATCGTGCGCACGACGCGGGCCGGGATGCCCGCAACGAGCGCGCGCGGCGGCACGATGGTGCCGGCCTTGACGAATGCCATCGCCGCAACGATCGCGCCTTCGCCGATCACGGCGTTGTCGTTGACGACGGCGTTCATTCCGACGAGCGCATCCTTCTTGATGACGCAACTGTGCAGGACGGCCGCGTGCCCGATGTGTCCGTCTTCCTCGACCACCGTATCGATGCCCGGGAAACCGTGCATGATGCAGGAGTCCTGCAGGTTCGCCCCCGCGTGGACCCGGACGCAGCCGAAGTCGCCGCGCAACGAGGCGAACGGCCCGATGTAACAGCCGGGACCGACGATCACGTCGCCGATCAGGACGGCGGACGGATGCACGTAGGCGGTCGGATCGACGACCGGCGTCACGCCGTCGATCGAATACACGGTCAGCGTCATCACGTTTCTCCGATGCCGCGCCGACCTAGCCGACGGCCACGCGGGCATTCCTGAACATCCGCATCCATGGCGAGTCCTCGCCCCACGTCCTCGGGTGCCACGACATCTGGACCGAACGGAAGCCGCGCTCGGGATGCGGCATCAGGATCGTGAAGCGACCGTCGGCCGTCGTGAGGCCGGTGATGCCCTGCGGCGAGCCGTTGACATTGTACGGGTAACGCTCGGTCGCCCGGCCGGCGTTATCGACAAACCGCAGCGCGACGTGCGGCTGTGCGGCGGCGAGTTGCGCCGCATCACGAAACTCGGCATAACCCTCGCCGTGCGCCGTCGCGACCGGAATGCGGCTCCCTTCCATGCCGCGGAAGAACAGCGAGGGCGAACGCAGCACCTCGAGCAGCACGAACCGCGCCTCGAACTGTTCCGAACGGTTGCGGACGAAATGCGGCCAGTGCGCGGTGCCAGGGATCAACTCATGGAGGTTGCTCATCATCTGACAGCCGTTGCAGACGCCGAGCGCGAACGTCGTGCTGCGCGCGAAGAACGTGGCGAACTCGTCGCGCGCGCGCGCGTTGAAGAGGATCGACTTGGCCCAGCCCTCGCCGGCGCCGAGCACGTCGCCATAGGAGAACCCGCCGCACGCGACGATGCCGGCGAAACCCGCGAGGCGGCGGCGACCGGCGATGATGTCGCTCATATGGACGTCGAACGCGTCGAAGCCGGCGCGATCGAACGCCGCGGCCATCTCGACGTGACCGTTGACGCCCTGCTCGCGCAGCACGGCGACCGTCGGTCGAGCGCCGCGCGCGATGAACGGCGCAGCGATGTCTTCCGCCGGGTCGAAGGTCAAGAGGGGCGCTAGGCCTTTATCTCGATCGTCCGCGATCCGCTCGTATTCCTGGTCCGCATCGGTCGGGTTGTCGCGCAACCGCTGCAGCGCGTGTGTCGTCGCCGACCATGCACGATGCAGGTCAGCGCGCGCCTCGTCCAGCACCGGGGTACTGGCGTGTTCGATGCGAATGCGTGCATCTGCGGTCGGGCTGCCTACCGCGCGTACCGCAATACCCGCTGCCGCGAAGCGTGCCCCGACCACCGGCACGTCGCGCTCGCGCACCTGCACCACCGCACCCAGCTCCTCGGCGAAGAGCGCCGGCAGCGCGCCGATTTCCCTGGGCAGCTCGATCGCGAGCCCCGAGCGCGACGCGAACGCCATCTCGCAGAGCGTCGCAAACAGCCCGCCGTCGCCAATGTCGTGGTACGCGAGGAGCACATCATCGCGTTGCAACAGCTGGATCGTCTCGAAGAACGCGGCGAGGCGCGCTGAATCGTCGACATTCGGGCTCTCGCTCCCAAGCTGCGCGTAGGCCTGCGCAAGCGCCGAGCCGCCGAGCCGCATCCGGCCCGCCGAAAGGTCGATCCACAGGAGCGTCGTGCCGCCCGCGTCGAGCGCGAGCAATGGCGTCAGCACGCGGCGCGCGTCGGGCACCGGCGCGAACGCCGACACGATGAGCGACAGCGGCGCGGTGACGGCCTTGTCGGCGCCGCCGTCGTTCCATGTCGTCCGCATCGACATCGAATCCTTGCCGACGGGGATACTGATGCCCAGCGCGGGGCAGAGCTCCATCGCGACGGCGCGCACCGTGTCGTAGAGCGCCGCGTCCTCGCCGGGGTGCCCCGCGGGCGCCATCCAATTCGCAGAGAGCTTGACGTCGGACAGCTTCGCGATGCCGGCGGCAGCGATGTTCGTGATCGCCTCGCCTACCGCCATCCGGCCCGAAGCCGGTGCGTCGATCAGCGCGAGCGGCGTCCGCTCGCCCATCGCCATCGCTTCGCCGGCGTAGCCATCGAACGCCATCAGCGTGACCGCGACGTCGGCGACCGGCACCTGCCACGGGCCCACCATCGGATCACGCGCGATGAGGCCGCCGACGGTGCGATCACCAATCGACACGAGAAATGTCTTGTCGGCGACGGAAGGCACCTGCAGCACGCGATACGCCGCGTCCTTGATCGACACCTGTTTCAGATCGAGTGGAGGAAGTGTGCGGGCGCGGTGGGCGACATCGCGCACCATTCGCGGCGGCTTCCCGAGGAGGACGTCGAGGTCCATGTCGACCGGGTCGTTGCCGAAGTGCGGATCCGCGACGACGAGTCGATGCCGGGCTGATGCGCGCCCGACCACGGCGAACGGGCAGCGCTCCCGCTCGCATAGGGCCCGGAAGCGCGGCAGGTCATCCGGCCGGATCGCGAGGACGTAGCGTTCCTGTGCTTCGTTGCACCAGATTTCGCGCGGCGCCATCCCCGGCTCTTCGGAGGGGACGGCGCGCAAATCGAGGCGCGCCCCCGCGCCACCCCCGTGGACGAGTTCCGGGAACGCATTCGACAAGCCACCTGCGCCGACGTCGTGAATCGACAGAATCGGATTCGCCGCGCCGAGTTGCCAGCACCGGTCGACGACCTCCTGTGCGCGCCGCTGGATCTCCGCGTTGCCACGCTGCACGGAATCGAAATCGAGATCGGCGGTATTCGCGCCCGTCGCCATCGACGACGCGGCGCCGCCGCCGATTCCGATCAGCATTCCGGGTCCACCGAGCTGGATCAGGAGCGCGCCGTCGGGAATGGGTTCCTTGTGCGCGTGCGCGGCGGCGATATTGCCGATGCCACCGGCGATCATGATCGGCTTGTGGTAACCGCGCGCCTCGCCGGCCACGACCTGCTCGAACGTCCGGAAATAGCCGAGAATGTTCGGCCGGCCGAATTCGTTGTTGAACGACGCGCCGCCGATGGGACCCTCGAGCATGATTGACAGGGCCGAGGCGATGCGATCGGGTTTGCCGTAAGTCGATTCCCAGGGTTGCGGCAGCGACGGTACGCGCAGGTCCGACACCGTGAATCCCGTGAGGCCCGCCTTGGGCTTCGCACCGATGCCCGTCGCACCTTCGTCGCGGATCTCGCCGCCCGAGCCGGTCGCCGCACCCGGAAACGGCGCGATCGCGGTCGGATGATTGTGCGTCTCGACCTTCATCAGGATGTGCGTCGGCGCGACATGGCCCTCGTAGCGCCCATCGCCGTTGGGATGGAAACGTCGAACCGTCGCGCCTTCGATCACCGCGGCGTTGTCGGCATAGGCAACGACCGTGCCCTGCGGATTCGCGTCGTGTGTGTGCCGGATCATCGCGAACAGGCTCTTGTCCTGCCGCTGACCGTCGACGATCCATTCGGCGTTGAAGATCTTGTGTCGGCAGTGCTCCGAATTGGCCTGTGCGAACATCATGAGCTCGACGTCCGTCGGATCGCGGCCGGCGCGGCGGAAGCTTGCGTCGAGGTAGTCGATCTCGTCGGGGGCGAGTGCGAGTCCGAGCTCGCCGTTGGCGCGCTCAATTGCACCACGCCCTTCGGCGAGGAGCGGAATCGTCGTCAGCGGCTTCGGCGCAACGTGCTCGAACAACGCCGAGGCACGGTCGAGCGAATCGAACACGGTCTCGGTCATCCGATCGTGCAGCAGGGGCAGCAGCGCGGCGCGGGCGGCCTCATCGAGTGCCCCGGCAATCCGGTATCCGATCCCGCGCTCGATGCGTTTCACCGCGTCGAGGCCGCAATTGCGCGCGATGTCGGTCGCCTTCGACGACCACGGCGAAATCGTGCCGGGACGCGGGGCGACGACGAACGAATTCGCCCTCGTCCGCCGCGGCTTCGTCATGCGGGCCATAGGTAAGGATTCGCTCGAGCGTCACCCGCTCTGCAGCGGTCAGCTCTCTGGCGGGCTCGACGAAGTGCCAATAGGTGGCGGCGATATTGCCGAGAGTACGGTCGGGACGGGCGACCGCGAACGCAGACTTGAGCTTGTCGATGCGAAACGGCGAAAGCGCGCGGCGCCCGCGCAGCGTAAGGAGGGACGGCATGCCCGGCGAGGGGTCGTAAAGCGCGATTACCGCGTGGTAGTGAGAAAATCCCAGTCAGATCAACGGTCAAGCCGGCCGGCTAGTCTACAAGAACGAGCAGTTTTCAACACTTCAATACCCCGGAGCCCGAGGAATTGTAGATGAGATCGGCACCCTGGTCCTTCGAAGCCGGGAGCCGTGCTCTTCGTTGGCCCGGCGCGCTCGCCGCCCTACTTTGCAATGAGCGCGCGGAGGTTGCGGATGGCCGCTGGATCAGACGGTGACCGGGTCAACTGACTGTCGGGTAGAACGGCTGTTGTCAAGCGTCCAACCGTCTGCTCAAGGTCAAAGCGGTCGTTCGTGATTGTCTGCTATCGGCCAGTTGCGGTCGTAGCGCACTTGGCCCCATAGCGGACGGTCGACCGGCTTTTGAGGCCAACGCCCGGCGACAAGGGGCCTGCTTTGAGGCGTAGTATGCCCGGATCGGCAATTATCTATCGGTTGATTCGGGATTAAATCCTCGATCTTTGCTCCAATTGAAGGATTAGCAAAACAGCGAGCGAAACCCACCATCCAATCCGAGCACCACATGGACACGACAACTCCGGCAACGACGGCGAAGTAGAAACCGTCGGTTTCATTTTCGGCTGACGGGTCCATCCTTTCTTGCACATTCTGTGCCCCCCGTCAAACGGCGCCGCTCTCTCTGGGACCTGCGCTTTCACAAACCGAACGGAGACGGATCATGCAAGCAGCCGGATTCAGGGTCGGAATTATTCATTCAGCGATTGGTTGCGCTGCGGCGCTCATGGTGTGCGCCCCACCGAGCGCATGGGCACAGGAGAAACAGAAAATCTCCTACAAAGTGACCGCCGAAAACTCCAAATACACGCAACGAAATACCATCGATGTGGGTGACGAACTGGGCCATCAATTGACGCTGTTCGAAATTCACCGCACATTTCCGAGCAATGCGCCCGTAATCAATGGCGTCAAGCTCAAGGAGACGTGGACCCGTGGCTACGCCGACTACATCAACAGCAACGGCCTTAGCACCAACTACACGCTCTACGTGCTCGAAAACGGCGACCAGTTCTACAGCCATTCGAGCACGATGGGTCAGGCCGATGCGGCGGGCAAACGCACCACCGTAGCCGTTGGGCAAATCCGGGGCGGCACCGGAAAATTCGCCGCCATGAAGGGGTTGGTACGGTCAATGGGCGCGTCCGACGGCAAAGCGGGCTTCAACGAGACGCAAACGGAAATTGAGTACTGGATTGCCAAGTAGCGCCCACGAGGGTTTGTGGTGGTGCGGAGTCTGACGTCGACTTGATTTGGCATAGATCGAAGACTCCGGACTCGCCGCGGGGCGAAACAGGACGACGTGGGCCGACGACCTGATTCGGGAATCTGTCGGCGAGTCACCGCTCGTAGTCGATCAGCGAAATCCGCGAGCGTCTGCTGTTTAAGAGCACGACAGGTGGCAGCACCGGGTCGGGCGCGAAAATCGCCGTGATCGAAGGCCCGATGAACGAGGCGGTGCCATTTACCGTCCGCCTCAAGCTTCCTGCCGACTATAAAGTCCCCGCCCACTGGCATCCTGCCATTGAGGATGTCACGGTGATTTCTGGCACCTTCAACATGAGCACAGGAGACAAGCTTGATCAGTCGAAAACCACGCCACTATCGGCAGGTAGCGTCGCCATCATGCAGCCCAAGACCGACCATTTCGCTTGGACGAAAGAAGAAACGATAATTCAGGCTCATGGCGTTGGACCGTGGGCGGTCAATTATGTCAATCCGGCGGACGACCCGAGAACGAAGTAATCGAAGCTTTGCTGGTCTTTACCGGACAGCTTGTGGCCTAACCAATCGCTGCAGCCGACGCCGCAAAACGGCGCGGCTGAGCTTGGTCCATAATCAACCACATCTATAATTTCCTAGCTTGAATCGTTGTTGTTGAACGGGTGCTTCAGAGAGCCTCGACTGTCCGAGTTGGGTCGGAAGCAGCTGGGCCAAGAACGGACTTAGCAATTCACGCTCAATACCAGTCCTTCATTCACTGGAAGTACTGCCAAAGCGGTGACCCACGAACCGGCGGGGGTTTACTTGCCGCAGGCGATCATCGTTACATAGTCCGCGACGGTACCAACGCCCATACGATCGACCCGCGGATCGAGCATGTTGCCGTTGTGTCCAGGCGACGCGCGCCAACTATCGAACTGGCCCTCCGGCGAACGGTAGTTCCAGCCGACGTTTTCAACGCACATGGCATTTCCCGATCGCCGCACACGAGAGGGGAAGTCGTCGTGATTCAACTGTCCTGCCTTCGCCATCGCCGCGCTATGCTCACGGGCAAGGCCGGCAACTGTCGTGTCGACTATTAGGGCTGGAAGCCGGTGGCTTACGCGGTATTGATTGACGAGCGCAGCCAAGCGTTGTGGATAGTCGGCGTCTTCGTTGGCTGCGGCGGACACTGCAACTGCGCAGATCGAGAATGCTACGAACATCCGGGCAATATCGAGCCTCATCAGCAAAGTATAGCGGTACGAGGATTCGGCCGTCGTCAGCACATGGTCGCCTGGTCCGTCTGGCCAAATCGTATACTTAATGAACGTCTGCTTAGCAATGCCTGACGGCTGCGGCGGGTCGTAGGCGGCCGCAGGTGACGGACCGCTCTCGGCCAGAAGCAGTCATTGAGTACATAAGCCCGGTGCTGCGCCAGCTGCGGTCAGCCTGGCGCAATTGAAGCGTGTCGCCTTGCGCTACCCTTAGGTCAGCGGCCAACCATCGCGATTGCGCCGACCGGTCACACCAGATGGATGTCGTGGTTCTTCAGCGGGAACGAGCGGATGCGCTTGCCCGTCGCCGCAAAATAGGCGTTCAAGACGGCCGGCGGCGCCACGCAGACTGGGGGCTCACCCACGCCGCCCCAGAACCCGCCGGACGGCATGATGATGGACTCGATCTTCGGCATCTGTGCGATCCGCATCGAGTCGTAACTGTCGAAATTCTCCTGCTCGATGCGGCCGTTCTTGACCGTGCATTCCTGGAGAAACAGCGCCGAGAGCCCGAACACGACCGCGCCGGCGATCTGGCGCTCGATCTGGGCCGGGTTTACTGCGTAGCCGGGATCGATCGCCAGCACGATCCGGTGAATCCTGATCCTGTTGCCATCTCTGACTGAAATTTCGGCCAGCGCCGCGACGTAACTGCCTCGCGTGTGGAAGTGCGCCAGTCCACGATACCGGCCGGGCACCTTCTTGTCCCAGCCACCTTTTTTCGCAACGGCATCGAGCACTGCAAGCGCCTTCGGATGGGTGACCATTAGCTTGCGTCGAAATTCCAGAGCATCCTGCCCGGCAGCATGCGCAAGCTCATCGATGAAACATTCGAGAAAGATCGCGTTGTGATTGGCGGTCACGCCACGCCAGTACCCCGGGGGGACGTGCGTGTTGCGCATCGCGTGATCGATCGTCAGGTCTGGAATACCGTATTCGAGCGACTCTTCTCCCGTAGAAAACAGGCCGTCGAATACTCCCGGGTCCATGCCGTCCTTGAGCTCTTTCGGGTCCACCGAGGACAGAATCGAGGGCGCCGAAAAGCGGATTGCCACTCCTCGTAGATTGCCTTTTGTATCGAGACCTCCCGTCAGCTTCGCTTTCGTAACAGGGTGATAGCGCCCTTGCGTCATGTCTTCCTCGCGCGACCAGAGCAGCTTGATCGGCGTTCCGGGCATCTCCTTCGCAATCAGCACGGCCTGCGTCACATAATCCGTAAACCCGCGCCGGCCGAAGCCGCCGCCCAGGTGAACCTTGTGGACGTCGCATTGGTTGACAGGCAAACCCGCCGCCGCCGCGGCTGCGTCAATCGCCTCGTGGCCTGTTTGCGTCGGGCACCACACTTCGCAGCTTTCGGGCGTGTAGAGCGCCGTACAGTTCATTGGTTCCATGCACGCGTGATTCTGGTACGGATACTCGTAGATCGCTTCGATCCGCTTCGCCGCGCCGGCGAGGGCGGCCTTCGAATCGCCGACCTTGTTGTCATGAACGAACACCTTTTCCGCGCTCAGCCCCTCGTTCAGCATCTCGTCGATTGATGTGCTCGACACTGCGGCGCTTTCGCCCGCGTCCCACTCGATGCGGAGCGCCTCCAGCGCAGTGTTGGCACGCCACCATGTATCCGCCACGACGGCGACCGCCGAATCACCTACTCGAACGATCCTCTTCACACCCGGCATGCCGTCTGCGGTCGTCGCATCGATGCTCTTCACCTTGCCGCCGAACACCGGGCAAGCTTTAATCGAGGCATTGAGCATGCCGGGCAACTTGATGTCGGCACCGTAAGTTTGCTTGCCGGTCAGCTTGTCGGCCGTGTCCAGGCGTTTCATCGGTTTGCCGATGATCTTCCAGTCCTTTGGGCCCTTGAGCGGTACCTCCTTGGGCACGTCGAGCTTCGCGGCGGCCTCCGCCACGCTGCCGTAGGTCGTCCTGCGGCCGGAGGCATTGTGCGAGATGACGCCCTTCTCGACGGTGCATTCCCCGGCGGGCACGTTCCATCTATTGGCCGCTGCCTGGACGAGCATCATGCGCGCCGCCGCACCGCCCTTGCGCACGTACTCCTGCGAGCCGCGGATACTGTCGCTTCCACCGGTCCCGAAGGGTCCCCAAGGCTTCTTGCGCGCGAGGCTGGTGCCGGGCGTGGGATATTCCCAAGTCACCCTGTTCCAGTTGCACTCGAGCTCCTCGGCCGCTAGTTGGGCGAGCCCCGTGAGCGAGCCCTGGCCCATTTCGGAGCGTGCGATGCGCACCACGACAGTGTCGTTAGGGCGGATCACCACCCAGACGGTGATTTCCAACGAACCGTCCGCAGCACGAACCGCAGCAGCGCTGCTGAATGGATTGATGCCAATCGCGAGACCGCCACCGACCGCGGCACCCGCAACGATAAAGGCGCGGCGCGAGATCCTGGGCGTATCGATCATCGTCACCTCCTACGCCTTAGCCGCGATGTGGATGGCCTCGCGCACCTGCTGAAAGGTACCGCAGCGACAGATATTGGTGATCGCGGCATCGATGTCGGCGTCGGTCGGCCTCGGTTTCCGGGCGAGCAGCGCCGCAACCGCCATGATCATGCCGGACTGGCAATAGCCGCACTGAGGGACATCGTTCTCGAACCAGGCGCGCTGCACTTTGTGCAGGGCGTTGCGCGAGGCAAGACCTTCGATCGTCGTGATGCGCGCGCCGACCGCCTCGGCGACGGGCAATCCGCACGAGTGCACCGGATGGCCGTCGATGTGCACCGTGCACGCACCGCATCGTCCTGCGCCGCACCCGTATTTCGTGCCGGTCAAGCCGACCTGTTCCCGGATCACCCACAGCAGCGGCGTTTCCGGTTCGACGTCGACGGCGTACCGCTCGCCGTTGATATTGAGTTGAATCATGTCGTCTTCCTCCCAGGAATTGGAGCTCTCATTGCGCGAAGCAGGTGCAGGCTTCGAGCGCGCCGGCTCAAATCGATCTTCCGGAACGACCCAATGGACCCTACGCTGTTGCCCTCAAGGGGTCAAGGCGAGGACCGCAGATAAACTCGGCTTTACGTCAGATGCGAACGTCCGCTTCGGGTCGGAAGCGGTCGTCGATGACGGGCCGCTACCGGCCAACTCCGGTCGTAGCGCATTGCGCACCAAAGGAGACGTTGATCCGTGCATCGCGGACCAAACCGTCATACACTCGATGGGATTGAACGCTCCTACAAGACGTAATAATTCTTGACATTCCATTCGTCGCACCAGGGGACTCAGTGATCGATCGGCGAACGTTCATTGGCAGCGTTGTGGGTGGCGTCCTTGCCGCCACGCGCACTGCCAACGCACAGCAAGCGGGCAAGGTGTACCGCATCGGCTATATAAGCGCCCCCAGCCGCGCGTCCGTGGAGTTGGTGCTCCAGGCATTCCTGCGCGCGTTAAGGGACCTCGGCTGGGTCGAGGGTCAAAATCTCGTCATCGAGTACCAATGGGCCGACGGGAAGATCGAGCGATTGCCCGATCTCGCAGTGAATCTGGTCCAGCAAAAGGTGGACTTGATCGTCGCGCCCGCCGGGATAGCGGCGCAGGCGGCAAAGAAGGCGACGAGCAGCATTCCCATCGTCATGATGTTCCCGGCCGATCCTGTCGCGCTGGGGCTCGTTGCCAGCCTGGGGCGGCCAGGGGGGAACGTCACGGGCACGACCCTCTCGCCTGGCTCAGCGATCTTCGGCAAGCAACTGCAGCTTCTGAAGGAGGCTGTTCCCCTCGCCTCCCGCGTGGCCATCCTCGCGAATCCGGCAGACGCTGGTCTTGCAAGTCAAGTCCAAGAGGTGGAGACCGCCGCGCGGTCGCTGGGCATCCGCCTGCAACACGTGGAAGCGCGCGGTCCCGAGGAACTCGATGGCGCCTTCGGCGCCATTGCGCGCGAGCGGACCGACGCGCTTCTGCTTGTCGGTTCCGCGACGTTCCTGGTGCACCGGACCCGGATCGCCGAGCTCGCGGTGAAGGGCCGGTTGCCGACGATGAACACCTATCGGGAGATGGTCGAGGCAGGTGGCTTGATGTCCTACGGGATCAACATGACCGATTTCATCGGCCGCTCCGCCGTGTACGTTGACAAGATCCTCAAGGGCGCAAAACCCGCCGACCTCGCCGTCGAGCAACCGACAAAGTTCGAGCTAGTGTTCAATCTGAAAACCGCGAAGGCAATTGGACTCACGATTTCACCGTCAATGCTGGCGCGCGCCGACGAGATGATCCAGTGATCACCGATCCCAGTCTGTTCGCTGTCGCTGCTCTCGACAGTCTCTCGTTGAACTGATCCGTCGAACGACCGCGGGGCGTCCTAGCCCTTGCCGAACACCTCGTTGCTCTGCTGTGCGACACGGACGAACGTTGTCCGTTTCGAGAATTCGCGCAGCCGCCGCGCACCGACATACGTACACGCCGAACGCACGCCGCCCAGGATTTCCTGGACGGTGTCGGCGACCGGCCCGCGGAACGGCACCAGGACTTCGCGTCCCTCGGCCGCGCGGTATTTCGCCACGCCCCCCGCATAGCGCTCCATAGCCGCCTTGCTGCTCATGCCGTAGAAGCGCATGAACTTGCGGCCGCCCTGCTCGACGACATCGCCGCCCCCCTCCGCGTGACCGGCGAGCATGCCCCCCAGCATGACGAAGTCAGCGCCGCCGCCGAACGCTTTCGCGATGTCGCCGACCGACGCGCAGCCACCATCGGCGCAGATGTGGCCTTCGAGCCCGTGTGCGGCGTCGGCGCATTCGATGATCGCCGAGAGCTGCGGATAGCCGACCCCGGTCACCTTGCGTGTCGTGCAGACGGATCCCGGCCCGATGCCGACCTTGACGATGTCGGCGCCTGACAGGATCAGCTCCTCGGTCATCTCGCCAGTCACCACGTTGCCCGCCATGATCACGAGATGCGGATGGCGCTCGCGGATCTTTTTCACGAACCGGACGAAGTTTTCGGTGTAGCCGTTGGCGACGTCGATGCAGACATAGCGCACGGCGGGTTCGGCGCCGGCTCCCGCCTCCATCACCGCCTCGAACTTGTCCTCGTCGGCGCGCGCAATCCCCATCGAGTAGAACGCGGCGCTCTTGCGCTCGAGCGCGGCGAAGAAGGCCGCGTACTCGGCCACCGGGTAGTGCTTGTGAAGGGCGGTCGACAGCCGGAAAGCGTCGAGCGAGCGCGCCATCTCGAAGGTCCCTGTCGTGTCCATGTTCGACGCGACGATCGGGATGCCGGCGTATTTCGTGCCGGTGTGCCGGAACGTGAACTCGCGCGCGATGTCGACGTCGGAGCGTGTCGTCAGGGTCGAACGCTTGGGACGGATCAGCACGTCCTGGAAGTCGAGCTTGACGTCGTCCTCGATGCGCATGGAACGCCTCAGTACTTGTGGTATTTCAGCCCGGCGATGCCCTGCTCGCCGGTCGCGTTGTCGACGGGCTCCGGATTGATGTGCGCGACCAGGAACCAGGTGACCGTGAACTCGAGGCTCGCGTAGCGCGTCTGCCCGCTCGCCAGCGTGACGCTGAACTTGCGGCCGGGCTCGTTCACCGTCGAGATCTCATAGGTGCCGGGTTTCCGATCGA
This sequence comes from uncultured beta proteobacterium, assembly GCA_963773195.1. Lineage (GTDB taxonomy): Bacteria > Pseudomonadota > Gammaproteobacteria > Burkholderiales > Casimicrobiaceae > CAIWHR01. The sequence goes on along the minus strand of CAVZAE010000003.1, from coordinate 40,632 downwards.
CGCAGAACCACTCGTTGGGATACGCCTTTCCGACAACCTCGCCGTTGATCGTCACTTCGGGCTGCACGGACAGCGCGTGCCACGTCTCGCGGTAGAAGCACAGACGGGCATCGCTCGCTGCCAGCGACGGTGGCCCGGTGACATCCGGTTCAGCCGCCACTGCTACCGCCATGACGACCGCCATCGCCGCCCCGGCGGCCCCGCGGAATGCCTTGCTGCTCATCGCGGATCCCGTCGCCCGAAAGGTGCGCATGTTACCCGAAGCGCACTACAGCTTCCCGATGCCCCGCCGACGGCGCTCAGGTCGGCGTCGGCTACCGGCAGCAGCCGGTCAATGCGACAGGATCTTCGCCAGGAACTGCTGTGCCCGCTCGGAGCGCGGCTTGCCGAAGAAGTCGTCCTTGGTCGCGTCCTCGACGATCTTTCCCTGGTCCATGAAGATCACGCGATTCGCGACCTTGCGCGCGAAGCCCATCTCGTGGGTGACGACCATCATCGTCATCCCCTCTTTCGCGAGCAGTACCATGACGTCGAGCACTTCGTTGATCATCTCGGGATCGAGCGCGGAGGTGGGCTCGTCGAACAGCATGCAGATCGGGTCCATCGACAGCGCACGCGCGATCGCGACCCGCTGCTGCTGGCCGCCCGAGAGCTGGCCCGGGAACTTGTCTTTCTGGGCGTTGAGGCCCACGCGGTCAAGGAGCTTCAATCCGCGCTCGACCGCCTCGTCCTTGCCGCGGTTCAGCACCTTGATCTGCGCCAGCGTCAGGTTCTCGGTGATCGTCAGGTGCGGAAACAGCTCGAAGTGCTGGAATACCATCCCGACGCGCGCGCGTAGCTTTGGCAGGTTCGTCTTCGGATCGTGCACGGGAATGCCGTCGACGGTGACCTGCCCCTTCTGGAATGGCTCGAGCGCGTTCACGCATTTGATCAGCGTCGACTTGCCCGAGCCGGACGGCCCGCAGACGACGATGACTTCGCCTTTCTCGACCTTCGTCGTGCAGTCGGTGAGCACCTGGAACTGGCCGTACCACTTCGAGACGGTGTCGATGACGATCATGGGCATGGCGGTCTCTCTAGCGGATGACGGCGATCTTCTTCTGCAGCTGCTTCACGCCGTAGGACAGCGTGTAGCACAGCACGAAGTAGACGAGCGCAACGAAGGTGTACATCTCGATCAGCCGGCCGTCGCGCTGGGCGATCTTCGAGGCGGCGCCGGTGAAGTCGGTGGCCGAGATCACGTAGACGAGCGAGGTGTCCTGGAACAAAATGATCGTCTGCGTGAGCAGCACCGGGATCATGTTGCGGAACGCCTGCGGCAGGATCACGAGGCGCATCGCCTGGCCATAGGTGAGCCCCAGCGCATAGGCGGAATTCACCTGCCCCCTCGGAATCGACTGGATGCCGGCCCGCATGATCTCGCAGAAGTAGGCGGCCTCGAACATGATGAAGGTGATAATCGCGGTGCGCTCGGCGCCGATCTGCGGCGGCCGCTCGCCGCCCGTGATGAGCTGCAGCACCTGCGGCATCAGGAAGAAGAACCAGAACAACACGAGCACGAGCGGGATCGACCGCATCAGGTTCACGTACCCGGCGGCGATGTTGGACAGGACCTTCGAAGCGGAAAGCCGCGCGAGGGCGAGCAGGGTGCCGAAGATGAGGCCGCCCAGCCCGGCGATCGCGGTCAGCTGGACCGTGTACAGGAAGCCCTTCCAGAGGAACGGCAGCGAGCGGCTGATGACGTCGAAGTCGAGATTCATCGCGATCTGCCTACTTCCCGCCGGCGATGTAGCCGGGGACTACGACACGCCGCTCGACGAACGCCATCACCCGGTTCGCCGTCATCGCGATCACGATGTAGACGAGCGTGGCCGCGGTGAAGGCCTCGAAGAAGTGGAACGTGTACTCGCCCATCTCGCGCGAGCGAAACGTGAGCTCGGCAAGCCCGATCGTGAGCGCGATCGACGAGTTCTTGATCAGGTTCATCGTTTCGCTCGTGAGCGGCGGGATCACGATGCGGAAAGCCATCGGCAGCAGCACGAACCGATAGACCTGGGGCTGCGTGAGTCCGAGCGCCATCCCGGCCATCCGCTGGCCCCGCGGCAGCGACTGAATGCCGGCGCGAACCTGCTCCGCCACCCGCGCCGAGGTGAACAGGCCCAGGCAGATCACCGCGAGCACGAACTGACCGTAAAGCGGATCGACCCTGACGATCCACGTCTTGAGCGGCGGAATGAACTCCGGGATGACGAAGTACCAGAGGAACATCTGCACGAGCAGCGGGATGTTGCGGAAGAGCTCGACCCAGGCGTTGCCGAAGCGCACGAGCCAGGGCTGCTGCGTCGTGCGGATCGTGCCGATCACCGAGCCTACGGCCATCGCGATGATCCATGCGCACGCCGACACGCCGAGCGTCCACCAGAGCCCCGAGATCAGCAGGTCAAAGTACGTCTCCCCGCCGCCCGGAAGCTCCTTGAAGAAGATGCTCCAGTCGAGGTTGAACTTCACCGTCCGGCCCCTCCCGTTCCGAGCATCGCCGCCCAAAAGGCGAAGGGCCGGAAGCGCTGCTCTGCCATCCGGCCCCGTCGCATCGGTCAATGACCCGCGGCAATCCCGCTATTCGACGCCCGTGTCGTTCGGGTTCTTGAACGCCTCCCGCAGCGCCTGCGGCTCCTCGAAGCTCAGGTTGACGTTCTTCGGCGGAATCGGGCTCAGGAACCACTTGGAGTAGATCTTGTCGACCTCTCCCGATTTCATCGCGCCGCCGATCGTCTTGTCGACGAGCGCCTTGAACTGCGGATCGTCCCGGCGCAGCATCATGCTGTACGGCTCGGTACGCAGCGACTCACCCTTCAGGATCACATAGTCACCCGGGTTCGGCGAGTTCGCGATGAGTCCCGCGAGCAGGATGTCGTCCATCACGAAGGCCTGCGTCCGACCCTGCGACATGAGCAGGAACGATTCCGCGTGGTCCTTGGCGTCGATCGATTTGATGTCGGCGTTCTTCGTCTTGTCGTACTTCTTGAGAAGAGGCACCGAGGTGGTGCCGGCCGTCGTCGAAATCGTCTTGCCATGGAGGTCGGCCAGCGACTTGATCCCGGAGTCCTTCTTCACCGCCGCCGTGACGTTGATGATGAAGTAGGTCGGGCCGAACGCCACCTGCTTCTGCCGATCGACGCTGTTGGTCGTGGAGCCGCACTCGAGGTCGATGTTGCCGGCCTGCAGCTGCGGGATCCGGTTGCCTGAGGTCACCGGCTGCAGGTTGACCTTGAGGTTCGGCATCTTGAGCTCGGCCTTGACCGCGTCGACGACCTTCATGCAGAGGTCCATCGCGTAGCCGATGGGCTGCTGCTTGTCGTCGAGGTAGGAGAACGGGATTGACGATTCGCGGTAGCCAAGGGTGATCGTTCCGGTGTCCTTGACCTTCTTGAGCGTGCCGGTCAGGTCCTGCGCATTCGCGGTGAGCGCGAACGCGGCGGCAACGACTGCGAACAGAGTCTTGCGGTACAGCTTCATGAAGTGCCTCCTCTTGCGCAGCCAAGGAGCTGCGGGGGAACGGGTGCGGTGAGCAGGATGGTTGGGCCACCCGCGCTTCTCGCGAGCGCTGACGGGCGGGTTCGGCCCGTAAGTGTAGCGGCGCGCCACCCCGGTGTCCACGCAGGCATCGTTGCCCGCTCGCCTTGCGCGCGGCGACGGCGGCCTATAATCGACCCATGTCAGGAGCGCCGGCGCTCGTCCCCGTGATGCGCACCGCCGACCTGCGACGGGTCGAGGCGACGGCACGGGGCGAGCCGCTCATGGAACGCGCCGGTCTCGCCGCGGCCGAGGTTGCCCGAGCGATGGCAGGCGACGGTCCCGGTAATATCACGATTCTCGCGGGCCCCGGCAACAACGGCGGTGACGCGTTCGTCGTCGCGCGCTGGCTCCGGCAGTGGTACTTCGACCCGGTCGTCGTCTTTCGCGGCGACCCTTCCGCCATGCCTCCTGACGCCAACGCCGCGTACTGCGCGTACGTGGCCCTGGGCGGGCACACGGTGGCTCGTGCGGCCCCCGGCCACGGTGGGCGCTTGATCGTCGACGGTCTGTTCGGCATCGGGCTCTCGCGCCCGCTGTCGGCGGACTATGCGGCACTGGTCGAAGACGCGAACGCGACTGGCGTGCCGATTCTCTCGCTCGACGTGCCCTCGGGCATCGATGCCGATACCGGCGTCGCACAGGGTGTCGCGATCCGAGCGGATGCGACCGCGACGTTCATTGCGCTCAAGCCCGGCTTGATCATGGGTGACGGCGTCGATTGCAGCGGACAGATCTCGGTGCATCCGCTCGGCATCGATTGCGCCGGTTCGGGCATCGAGCACGGTCATCGGCTCGATTGGCCCGTGCTCGCCGATGCCCTGCCCGGGGTCCTGCGACGCAGCGCGCGCAACGTACACAAGGGAACGTTCGGCACTCTCGGTATCGTCGGCGGCGCGGCCGGGATGACGGGTGCGCCGCTGCTCGCCGGGCGTGCGGCGCTGCACGCGGGTGCGGGCAAGGTCTGGGTCGGCTTCGCCGCGAAAGATCGCCCCGCCGTCGACTGGGGCCAGCCCGAGCTCATGCTGCGTCCGGCCGATCGCGTGCTCGGCGCCGGCGCCGATGCACTTGTGTGCGGCCCGGGGCTCGGTACCGACGTCGCCGCCGCGGAGCTCCTCGAGCGCGCGATCAACGAGGCCGTGCCGCTCGTGCTCGACGCCGATGCGCTCACGCTGATTTCGTTGCGCCCGGACCTTGCCGCAGCCGTCTTCGCCCGCCGCGCGCCAACGCTGGCGACGCCGCACCCCGCCGAGGCGGGGCGCGTGCTGCGCAAGTCGGTCGCCGATGTGCAGGCCGACCGGATCGCGGCCGCATTGGCGATTGCGGAGATGCTGCGCGCCTCCGTCGTGCTCAAGGGCGCGGGCAGCGTCCTCGCCTATCCGGATGGACACTGGGACGTGAACGCCACCGGGAACCCGGGGCTCTCCACCGCGGGCACGGGAGACGTGCTCGCCGGGTTTGTCGGCGCGTTCCTCGCGCAGCGGATCGATCCGGTGATGTCGTTGCGGCTCGCCGTATGCGTGCATGGCGCCGCCGCCGACGCGTGCGTCGCGTCGCGACGCGGTCCCGTAGGACTCACGGCGGGCGAACTCGCGCCCGTCGCGCGCGAGCTCATCAACGCAGCGCGGTAGAACGGCTGCGACGCCGCTCTCGTCAGGGCATCAGCACCGTCGCGCCGGTCGTCGCGCGCGACTCGAGCGCACGATGTGCAGCTGCGGCATCTTTCAGTGGAAACGTCTGCCGGGGTTCGCTCTTGATCTTGCCGGCGAGCACGAGGTCGAACATGTCCTTGGCCATCGCCTCGATGCTCGCGCGCGTCGCGGTGTAGGTCACGAGCGTCGGCCGCGTGACGTAGAGCGAGCCCCTGGCCGACAGCATCAGGATGTCGAGTGGCGGCACCGGGCCTGACGCGTTGCCGTAGCTCACGAACATCCCGCGCGGCGACAGGCAGTCGAGGGAACCCGGGAACGTATCCTTGCCGACACCGTCGTAGACCACCGGCACGCCCTTGCCACCCGTCAGCGCCTTCGTTCGCTCGACGAAGTTCTCGCGCGTGTAGACGATCGTCTCCGCGCAACCGTTCGCTTTCGCGAGCGCCGCTTTCTCGTCGGAGCCGACCGTTCCGATCATCTTCACCCCGAGGGCGCGGGCCCACTGGCACGCGATCAGCCCGACGCCTCCCGCGGCCGCCTGAAACAGGATCGTGTCGCCTTCGTTGAGCTTGTACGTCTGGCGGAACAGATACTGGACCGTGAAGCCCTTGAGCATCAGCGTCGCCGCGACCTTGTCGGAGATCCCATCGGGGAGCTTGACCAGGCGTTCGGCCGACATCACGCGGGCCTCGCTGTAGGAGCCGACCGCACCGCCGCAGTAGGCGACGCGATCGCCAGGCTTGACCCAGGTGACACCGCTGCCGACCGCCTCGACCACGCCGGCGGCTTCGCTGCCGATCCCGCTCGGCAGCGCGAGCTGGTAGAGTCCGCTGCGATGATAAGTGTCGATATAGTTGACGCCGACGGCGGTATGTCGCACGCGCGCCTCGCCGGGACCGGGTTCGCCGACGGCGACATCTTCCCATTTCATGACGTCGGGACCACCCGGGGCGTGGATACGAATGGCGTGTGGCATCGAGAAGCTCCTGTTCTTGTTGCGGACGGTGTCTATTGTATCGACGGCTGCGCGTTAGCGGCCGCCTTCGATGGTTCCGAACTCGGCCGCGACACGCGCGTAGAAGATGCTGATGCCTTCGCCGCGCACGAGCGCGAGCAGCCGCTCGGCTTCCTCCGCCGTGACCAGGAACTCGACGACGATCGTCATCGAGGCCGCGAGCTCGAAGAAGTGTTCCTCGTGCAGGATGCCATGGCGGCCGAATCCGGCCACCGCGCGGAACGCCGATCCGCCGCGAACCCCCTGCTTCTTCGCCTGCTCGAGCAGCCACTCGTGCAGCGCGATGTGGCGGTGCAGCCGGTTCTCGTGGACGTAGAAGCGCAGCAGCGTGCCGTTCATGCGACGTCCCCCTCGCGGACCACGCTTTTGCTCATGCGGTCGCCCATGCGTAGAGCGCGCGGACCAGCCATATGCCGGCGATCGTGGCGGCGATCGATCCCGCGACATGTGCGCCGATCGCGATCGACCCCCACAGGTACTCGCGTCGCAGGAGCAGGGTTACGACTTCGGCCGAGAACGCGGAGAACGTCGTGAGTCCGCCCAGAAGGCCCGTGGTGACCAGCAGGCGCACCTCGGGCGGCATCGCCGCGTGGCGGGTCAGGAGCTCCATCGCCATGCCCATCATGAGCCCACCGATCAGGTTGGCGGCGAGTGTGCCAAGCGGCAAAGTCGGAAACACCGGATTCAGGAGCGCGCCCAACGCCCAACGCAGCCACGCGCCAACCGCCGCGCCGCCCCCTACCGCAAGTATGCCGCTCCATGGCATGCGATTCTCCTCCGCGCGCGACAGCGCAGCGACGATTCATATCGACCGTGACGCGCGCAGGAGTCCTTATGGGAGCGCCTACCGCGCCACCGGAACCGGGCGCTACGGGTAGGCATCATCAGCCGCGAAGTCTTCTATGCGGCGGTTGGAGGAGGAATGCCATCTCCTTGCGCGGCAGTATAGTGATCGCCCGGAGTGGCCGCAAGGGAGCCGTCACGCGCGAAGCGTCGCTGTCAACCGCGTCGGATGATCGAGGAGATCGAGCGCATCGCGCACGTCCTTCACGACTACCGTACAAGCGGCGAGCGTCTCGACAGCGCTCCCCTCGCCGCCCAGGACGCCGATGCCCAGCGCCACCGCCTCCAGCATCTGCCGATCGTTGCGACCGTTGCCGATCGCGACGACGCTCTCGGCGTTCAGTGTTTCGATGTAACGCCGCTTGGCCTCGGCCTGCTGGGCTTCGGGCAGCACGACAAGCGTGCAGTCGAGCCCCGCCACGGCGTTCCGCACGGTGCCGAACGTGTCGCCGGTGACGACATGGATGCGCAGGCGAGTCGACAACGCAGCCAACCGCTCGCGGACCTCCGACGGCAGCACGCCGTCCTGCGCGAGCGTCCCGTTGTAGTCGCATACAAGATGGACAAGTTCGAGGCGCCCGAACCCGGGAATCGTGAGATCGATCATCGCCGCCGCCGCAGCCCGCTTCAGCGCACGAACGCGTCCACGAAGCCCGCGCCCAGCCCGATCGCGACGTAATGAGCACGGCACATCTCGATCTTGGTGAACACGTCCTCGTAGCCGACGATCCGGTCGTCGGCGTCGAGGTAGATCATCGCGCCAGCGATCGAGAAGAACGTGATCATCTCCGGGCAATCGGCGGGGACCGTCAGTGTATGGACTTCGCCCGGCGGCTCGTAGACGAACGTGCCGGCCTCCGCCGTCCAGTCGTGCTCGAGGTATTTCCACCGTCCCTTGATCACATACCCGGTGACGGCCATCGGATGGCGATGCCGCTGCAGCACGCCTGACTCGCGCACGCGCAGCAGATTGCACCAGCCGCCACGAACGGTATCCATGAGAAGCGGGCGAAACCATACCCCGGGCGCCTGCGGCACCCACACACGCTCGTCGTCGGGGATCGCGGCGACCGCGACCTCGGGGCGAATCCCGTGCGCTCGACCGATCGGGGGCGGGAGACCCTCGATCGCGGCGGTCACCACCGCTTCGCTGCGCTCCGTCGGAGCATCGTTTGCGCCTGTCGCGCCGGGATCACTGCGTGCTCTGGCGCACCATCGCCTTGAGCGCGGCGATCTCGGCAGCCGCGGTATTGCCATGGGGGAGCGGACGGCGGGCGCGGCGATACCAGTACTTGGCGTTCTCGAGATCGCCCTCGATCAGATGCACCAGGCCGTGCGCCCAGGAACCGAGCATCGAAGGGTCCTTCTGCACGAGCGTGTGCGCCGCCTGCCACTCGCCCGCCTCGAGGTGCCGCACCGCGCGCGCGAGGGGCGTCGAGTCATCGGCCTTCTCCGCTCGGGCTTGACGCGCTGTCTTCGGCGCGTCGACCTGCTCCACCGACTTGGCGACGCTTGCGTGGCGCGTCGTCTTCGCGATCGGGGTAACCGCCATCATCTCCTCCTGCTCACGCGGCGAGGTAACCCCCATCGACCGGAATCACCGCACCCGTAATGAAATCAGCTACCGGCGAGCACAGGAACACAACGGCGCCCGCGACGTCCTCCGGCATCCCCCACCGTCCGAGCGGTGTGCGCGCGAGAATCGCCGCGCTGCGCTCGTGATCGTCCTGCAAAGCCTGCGTAAGGCGGGTGGCGATCCAACCTGGCGCCACGGCGTTGACGCGAATTTTATCCAACGCGTACGCAATTGCCAGCGATTTCGTCAATTGGCCGAGGCCGCCTTTGCTCGCGCTGTAGCCCGGTACCCGCGCGCCACCGAAGTACGCCAGCATCGACGTCACGTTGACGATGCATCCCCTTGATTTTGCGAGCAGCGGCCGCGCGCTTGTGCATAGCCGCATGGCCCCTGTCAGGTTGATGTCAATAACCTCCGCGAACACCGCAGGATCATGCTCGGCGTCGCGCCGGATCACACCCGCCGCGTTGACCAGAATGTCGAGTCGGGGCAGATCCGCGACGAGCGCCTCGATTGCAGCGGGATCGCGTACGTCGAGCGCCCGCGCATCGTCCCCGCGAAACGCAGGATGCGCCCTTGCGCTCTCCGCTTCTTCCCTGGTCGCTCCGGTGACTGTCACCGCGGCACCGCACGTCGCAAGTGCGGCGGCGATCGCGGCACCGATGCCGCCCGTTCCCCCCGAGACCAGTGCCACTTGCCCCTCGAGCAGGTCGTCGCGAAACACCGGCGCGCTCATGCCATCGTCATCGAACGCGGGCAGCGCAATCCTGTGTGACGCTCGTGGCTAAGAGCGCGCGTACCGCATCATCGCGCGGCAGCGGCGCGACAGCGCCGAAGCCAGTCGTGGCAAGAGCCGCGGCGGCATTGGCGTAGCGCGCCGCCTCGAACGGCGAATCGCCGGCGTGCACGCGCACCGCGAACGCGCCGTCGAAGCAGTCGCCCGCGCCGGTCGCGTCGACCGATTCGACGCGATGACCGGCAATCGCCTCGGTGCGGCGGCCGTCGGACACGACGACGCCATCCGTCCCCCGCTTGAGCGCGACGACGGGCGCGCCGAGCGCGTGGCACCAGTCGATGATCGCCCCTGGCTCAGCGTACCCGGAAAGCATGCGCACCTCGTCGAAACTCGGCAGGAACCAGTCGCACTGGCCGATCGTCGCCATGATCACTGCCCGCGCCCGGGCGACTGGCCAGAGCTTGGTGCGCAAGTTGGGATCGTAGGAGACGCGCGCGCCGCGCGCTCCGGCAGCCTCGATCGCAGCAAACACGGTGTCGCATGCGCCCGCGCTGATCGCCTGGCTGATTCCCGACACGTGGAGGATAGAAGCGCCGCCGATCACATCGTGCGGCAGATCTGCGGGCACCATCCGCGACGCGGCCGAGCCCGCTCGAAGGTAGGAAAACTCGTGGCCGTGCGGGCCGTGCGTGACGAAGTACACACCGGTCGGCGCCGTCGCATCGACCGCGACGCCATGCGTGTCGACACCTTCTCGGTGCCACAGCTCGGTCAGCATGCGCCCGAAGGCGTCATCGCCGACTCGGGTGATGTATCCCACCTTCATCGTGTCCGCAGCGAGTCGCGCGGCCGCGATCGCCATGTTGGACGTGTCGCCACCATAGCCGAGCACGTAGGCGTCCGGAGCTTCGGTACGCACCTGGTTGAATTCGATCATCGGCTCGCCGAGCGCGACGATCGCGGGCAGACCCGTCACCTTGGAGTTCACTTCCCGGCCGCGCGGTCGAGTCTCGCCGGGCCGATTCAGCTCAGCGCAACCATTTGCCGGCGATGCGATCGTATTCGCCGCTCGCCTTGGCAAGATGGAGCCACTGGTCCATCCAGGCCTTGAACGCCGCGTCGCCGCGCGGGAGCAGCCACGCCATCTCCCCGTATTGCAGTGGCTTGTCCGGATTGACGGCGCACAGGCCCGGGCGCTGCTTCTGCTGGACGATCGTTTCGACCGACTCGGAGATCATCACATCGGCATTGCCCTTGAGGATCTCGTCGAAGATCGTCGTATTGTCGTTGAAGATCACGATCTTCGCCTGCTTGAAGTTGGAGCGCGCAAAGCGCTCGTTGCTGCCGCCCGGATTCTCGATCACCGTCACACCCGGCTTGTCGATGTCGGCGACGGTCTGGAACTTCGCGACGTTTTCGCACTTGGTGATCGGTGCCTTGCCGTTCACCATGTAGGGGGCGGTGAAGAACGCCGTCTTTTGCCGGTCGAGCGTCACCGAGATCCCGCCGACGGCGACGTCGCACTTCTCGACAAAGTCCTTCATCAGCGCCGGCCACGCCGTCTTCACCATCTCGACTTCGACGCCCAGCGCCTTCGCCGACGCCTGCACGAGGTCGATGTCGAGGCCTTCGTACCCGCCGTCGGGCCGCTGCAGGCTGAACGGCTTGTAGTCGCCCGGGGTGCACACGCGGAGCTTCGACGACTTGACGATATCATCGAGACGCGAAGGCCCCGTTTGCGCCGACGCTGCGGTGCAGGGAACGCAGGCCAGCAACGCGAGCAGCGCAAGGCGGTACATCACGGCTCCTTCGGTTAGAGGGCACCCATCGCGGCCGCCAGTCTAGCGCGGAATGGCCGTCGACGCGCCGCCGCCGTCTCTAGCGCACGATCCCCGCGGCCATCGCGATCCGCCACAAACCGCGGGCCGCGGCGTCGTCGGGTGCGATGCGTGCGTGCACGCCCGCTTCGCGGAGCGCCGTGGAGTACCGGTCGCAGAGCACCTGCCCTCCAATCAGCATGGGCGAATCGAACGACGCATCGTGCAGTTCCGCCCATGCGCGCCCGGCCGCGATCTCGCTGCCGATGAGCACGCCCGAAAGGTAATCGGCCGCCTCGTCGGCGACGAGGCCGTCGAGCAGCGCGAGCGTGCGGACGCCGAAGAGCAGATGCAGGAGCTCACTGCCGCGCTCGAGCCCGCGGCGTACACCGCGCGTAAATGCCGCGGCAGCGAACTCCGCAGTCGCGGGGGCGATCATTCGGCCGAGGATGCTGTGATCACGCAGCACGGCAAACACTTCGCCGGTCATCTGGGTCTCGAAGGCGACGATCGTGCCGTCGCGCACGACCGTCCACTTGCTGTGCGTGCCAGGCAGGATCGCGAGCGTCGGCGGCGCGTCGTCGGCCACCGCGCCTGCGACCTGCGTCTCCTCGCCGCGCATCACGTCCGGCGTCCTGTCGGCGTCGCGGCAGAGAAGGCCAGGCACGATCCCGATCGCACCGTCCTGCGTGCGCACGATGCCGCGCGCGAGCGCCGCGACCGGAGCCGGACAATGTACGTAGGGTGCTTCGGTCCAGCCCTGGCGGCTGCCGATCATCCCGCAGGCGAGGCGCGGCGCAGGGTCGCGACTCCAATCCCCGAGGAGCGCGGCGAGCGCCTGTGGATAGGCGTCCCTGACTTGCTGGATGCCCAGCGGCGCGGCGCGCCCGTCAAGCAGCGCGCCATGCGTCGTCGAGGCGATACGCCCGCGCCGACGTCGTGCCCCAGTCGAGGCCGATCAGCGCCGCGGGCCGTCCACTCACGCGCCGGGTTCCGGCGCGACGTCCCAGCGCGCGGCCGCGTCATCATCGCTCGCGCGCGCCTCGACCCAACGCGCGCCGTCGGGTGTCTGCTCCTTCTTCCAGAACGGCGCGCGCGTCTTGAGATAGTCCATGATGAACTCGCACGCCGCGAACGCTTGCCCGCGATGCGCGCTCGTCGCGCCGACCAGCACGATCTGGTCCGAGGGCGCGAGCGGCCCGACGCGATGGACGATCAGCGCCTCGATGATGTCCCATCGGGCCTTCGCCTCGTCGACGATCGCCGCCAGCGCCTTCTCCGTCATGCCGGGATAATGCTCGAGCGTCATCGCGGCGACAGCGCTGCCGTCGTTGACGTCACGGACCGTCCCGATGAACGCGGCGACCGCGCCCACCTGCGGATCGCTCGCGCGCAGCGCGTCGAGCTCGCGCCCGACGTCGAAGTCCGCGGTCTGGATGCGGACCGGCATCACGTCATCCCCCGGTGACCGGCGGGAACAGCGCGACTTCGTCGCCGGGCCGGACGGGCGTATCGGGCTGCGCCATGTCGTGGTTGACGGCGATGCGCACCGCGCGACCGGGCGCGAGCTCGGTCGCCCAGACGCCACCCCGTTGCGCGAGCCAGTGGCGAAGCTCGGCGGCCGTCGCGATCCCGTCGGGCAGGCGCACGCTCTCGTGTGCGGCGCCGAAAGCGTCGCGCAGGCGCGCGAGGTAGACCAGTGTTACGGTCTCGAAAGCGGAGTCACGCATCGTGGGAGGCATCGGCCGCGGGCGCCGATGTGGAAAGCCGTGGGCCGCGGCGCCGGGCGGCGTATCAGAACCGGAACTGGACGCCGAGGGTGACCTGGTCGCTCTCGGGGAGGCTCGTGCCGATCTCGCCCGCGAACCGGCCGAAGCGGCTGTACTCGAGGCGCAGGCCCAGCGCCGAATTCATGTCGTAGCGCACGCCGACACCGTAGTTCATCCCGTCACGCAAGCCGCGGTTCGTGACGACCGACACCGGAGAACCGGCGAGCGTCGGGACCTCGGTCTGGGCATAGCCGAGGCGACCGTACAGCGCCACCGACTTGTAGACGTTCCAGCTCGTGAACACGTCGAAGTTGACGCTCCGGCTCGCGACGTCCCCGGTCCCGGGCGCGAACTTGATGCCGACGCCGCGCCGCACGGTGCCCGCGTCGAACGGACGCAGCGTGTATTGATCGAGCGAGCTCACCGACGCTTCGACCGCCAGATCGTTGGCCCAGCGATACCCGCCATAAGCGAGCGAGCGCGATGCAGAGTCGTCGCCAGCAGCCGTCGGGTACCGTGTCAGGCCGACGCTGCCCGCGCTCGAGCCGAAATTGACGCCGGTGCCGCTCCCCGGCGCGTTGTCGCGGATCGCGACGCCGCCGTAGAACCCATCGGGATTCGACGCATCCGGACGGTCGGCCGCCTGCGCTTGGGTTACGAGCCCAAGTGCAAGCGAAATCGAGATAACCGATGCAACCGACTGAATATTCATTATAACCGCTAATGGCCGCTTCGACTGCGACGCGGACCGGCAGGGCCAGCGAACCTTGCCGGAGGGCGCAACCCTCCATCTTCCCTCGCCGCGCTCGCGCCCGTTGGGCAGCGAATTCGGCGATCAGTTTCACGTTACTCGCGGGGTTAGACCAAGTCAATCAACTGTCCGCCAAGCGGAGGCATTCCGGGTGACGAACGTTGCGACCGCATCATAGTCGGTGAGAGTCAATACGGGGAGACGTCTGGCACTCGCCGGAAGCGCCTCGGGCACGTCCGTGACGATGCCGACAACGTGCGGGTCCACCGGATGCAAAAGCGGCTTGCCCACGACCGCGCGCCAAATTTCGAGCTTCGGAATCGGCGCAGATTTGAACCCTTCGACCAGCGCGAGGTCGCAGGGCGAGAGTTGTGCAAGCGCGGCGTCCAGCGTGAGTTCGGCGTCGCCATGGAGTTCGTGCATGAGTGCCCAGCGTGTGCCCGACGTGACCAGCACCTCCTGGCAGCCGGCCTGCCGATGCCGGTAGCTGTCCTTGCCCGGATGATCGACGTCGAAGCTGTGGTGCGCATGCTTGACGAGCGAGACGCGGTGTCCAGCGGCGACGAGCCTCGGCACGAGCTGCTCGATCAGCGTCGTCTTTCCGCTGCCCGACCATCCGGCGAAGCCGAACACGCGTGTTGAGCCGCCGCGATTCACCCCGACATTCTACCGACCGCCCCCAGGCATCCGCCGAGCGTGCGGTCGACACCGCGCACGCTCGAAGCTAAGCTCTGCCGTCGCTCCGGTTCCTGCCACCGATGAATACGCAGCCGCACTCGCAACCGCTGCCCGCCCTCCTCGCCCCCAAGCGCGAGGTCGAAGGTCTGATCGAGCGCGTGATCGCCGAGGTGCCTCCGCCGCGGACCGAGCGCGTGTCGGATGCCGGGCGCGCGGCCGAGCGGGTGGCGCGCGAAGCCGCCCAGAAGGCTGCCGTCCTGTCGGGCTCGCTCGCACTGCCGCCGGGCCCGATCGGGATGCTGACCGTGCTGCCGGACCTCTATCTCATCTGGAAGGTGCAGCGGCAGATGGTCGCCGACATCTTTGCGCTGCACGGCCGCGAGGCCGAGCTCACGCGCTCGCACATGCTCTACTGCCTGTTCCGCCATATGGCGAGCCAGGTCGCGCGCGACGTCGTCGTCCGCGCCGGTCAGCGGGCGCTGGTCCAGGAGCTTTCGGCCGGGGCAATCGCCGGCCTGCTGCAGACGATTGGCGTGTCGGTCACGCAACGCGTCGCCGGCACTGCCGCGAGTCGTTGGGTGCCGCTCGCCGGCGCCGCCGCAGTCGGCGCCTATGCCTACTGGGACACGTTGCAAGTCGCGAAATCTGCCCGGCGCCTGCTCGAGGCGCCCGCCGGCGCCACCTGATCATGTGCGGCCGCTACGAGCTCCACACGAATCCCGCCGCGATTGCGCTCGCCTTCGGGCTCGCGCATCCGCCGGAACTCTCCGCGCGCTACAACATTGCGCCGATGACGGACGTGCCGATCGTGCGCATCGGCGCCGACGGCGAGCGCGAGCTCGTGCACGTGCGCTGGGGCCTCGTGCCGCGCTGGGCACGCGACCCGTCCATCGGCAACCGGATGATCAACGCCCGCGGCGAGACGCTTGCCGACAAGGTGTCGTTCCGGATCTCCTATCGCAAGCACCGCTGTCTGCTCCCCGCCGACGGTTTCTACGAATGGCAGGCCCGGGGCGAGCGCAAGCAGCCGCTGCACATCGGGATGAAGAACGGCGGGCTGTTTGCGCTGGGTGGCCTCTTCGAGCGGTGGCTGTCACCCGAAGGTGAAGTCCTCGACACGTGCACGATCGTGACGACGCCGGCGAACGAGCTGCTCGAACCGGTGCACGATCGGATGCCGATGATCGTCGCGCCGCGCGACTACGCGCGCTGGCTCGACCCGGCCAATGCCGAGATCGGCGACCTCATTGCGCCCTATCCGTCGGCCGAGATGGCCGTCTACCCCGTCTCCCCGCGCGTCAACAGCGCCAAGCACGACGATGCGAAACTCCTCGATCGCGTCGAACCGGCGGCCGACGACGACGAAACCGAGCAGCCGCCGCCGCGGGTGCCGGAGCAGGAAGAGCTGTTCTAGCGCATCGCCGCTACCGCGACGGGCACCCTCTCGCGCCCGCTTGCCGCAGCGCGGAGTCCTCGCCCGCGCAGCAGCAGATAGGCGGCCGGGATCACGAGCATCGACAGGAGCGGCGCGGTAATCATCCCGCCGACCATCGGCGCGGCAATCCGCTGCATCACCTCCGAGCCGGTACCCGAGCCCAGCATGATCGGCAGGAGACCGGCCATGATCACGGCGACCGTCATCGCCTTGGGTCGTACGCGCAGCACGGCACCCTCCTCGATCGCGGCGACCAATGCGTCATACGTGCGGTCGCCGTGCGCGAGGCGCGCCTCCCAAGCGTGCCGGAGATACAGGAGCATCACGATGCCGAACTCGGTGGCGACCCCTGCGAGCGCGATGAAGCCGATCGCCGTGGCTACCGACGTCGAGTAGCCGAGCAGCCACATGAGCCAGTAACCACCGACGAGTGCGAACGGCACGGCGAGCATGATCATCAGCGCTTCGTCAACGCGGCGAAACGTGAGATAGAGGAGCACGAAGATGACCATCAGCGTCAACGGGACGACGTAGACGAGCCGCGCCTTCGCGCGCTCGAGATACTCGAACTGCCCGGACCACGAGATCGAATAGCCGGGTGGCAACGTTACCTCGCGCGCTACCGCCGCCTGCAGGTCGTGAACGACGGACACGAGGTCGCGGCCCCGCGCGTCCACGTAGACCCAGCCCGACAGGCGCGCGTTCTCGCTCCTGAGCATCGGGGGCCCGTCGACGATCTTCACGTTCGCCACGGCGGCCAGCGGGATCTGCGCCCCCATCTCGGTGACGATCGGCAGCATCCGGAACTCATCGACGGAGTCGCGCAGCTCGCGCGGGTAACGAACACTGATCGGAAAGCGCGCACGCCCCTCGACGGTCTCGCCGATGTTCTCCCCGCCGACGGTCGCGGCGATCACGTCCTGGATCTCGCTGATATTGAGTCCGTAACGTGCGGCGGCGCCGCGATCGATTGTCACGTCGAGGTAGCGGCCACCCTCGAGGCGCTCGGCTAGCGCCGACGTGACGCCGGGCACGTCCTTCACTGCCCGCTCGATCGCGCGCGTCGTCCGGCTGACTTCCGCAAGATCGGTCCCGGCCACTTTGATGCCGATCGGACTCTTGATCCCGGTCGCGAGCATGTCGATCCGATTGCGGATCGGCGGCACCCAGATGTTGGAGAGCCCGGGCACGCGCACGGTGCGGTCGAGTTCCTCTACCAGCTTGGCGGGCGTCATGCCAGGGCGCCACTCGCTCCGCGGCTTGAACTGGATCGTGGTCTCGATCATCTCGAGCGGCGCCGGATCGGTCGCGGTCTCCGCGCGGCCGATCTTGCCGAACACGCGCGCTACCTCCGGCACCTGGCGGATCATCCGGTCGGTCTGCTGCAGGAGCTCGGACGCCTTGCCGGCGGACAGCCCGGGCAGCGTCGTTGGCATATAGAGCAGATCGCCCTCGTCGAGGGGCGGCATGAACTCGCCGCCGAGCTTGAGCACCGGATACGCGGTCGCTGCCAGCACGAGCGCGGCGATCACGAGCGTCGTCTTCGGCCATCGAAGAGCCGCCCGCAGCTGCGGCCGGTAGGCCGCGATGAAGAAGCGGTTGATCGGGTTCGCCTGCTCGCCCGGAATTCGGCCGCGGATCACGTAGCCCATCAGCACCGGCACCAGCGTCACGGCGAGGATCGCCGCACCGGCCATCGCGTATGTCTTCGTGTAAGCGAGCGGTTTGAACAGGCGCCCGGCCTGCGCTTCCAGCGCGAACACCGGCACGAACGAGAGCGTGATGATGAGCAGGCTCAGGAAGAGTGCGGGACCGACCTCTACCGACGCCTCGACGACGAGCTTCCAGCGCTCGTCGGGCCCAGGTTCGCCGCCGTGCGCGTGCCGCCACGCCTCGAGCTTCTTGTGCGCGTTCTCGATCATCACGACCGCGGCGTCGACCATCGCGCCAATCGCGATCGCGATGCCGCCGAGCGACATGATGTCCGCGTTGACGCCCTGTGCGCGCATCACGACGAATGCCGCGAGCACGCCGAGCGGCAACGATACGACGGCGACGAGCGCTGAGCGCAGGTGGAGCAGGAACGCGAGACAGACGAGCGCGACGACGACGAACTCCTCGACCAGCTTGTCGCGGAGGTTCGTGACCGCCCGTTCGATCAGCGCCGAGCGATCGTAGGTCTCGACGATCTCGACGCCCGGCGGCAGGCCATGCTTCAGCTGCTCGAGCTTTTCCTTCACGGCCTGGATCGCCTGCCACGCGTTCTTGCCCGAGCGCAGTACGGCGATGCCACCAACGACCTCACCCTCACCGTCCAGCTCGGCGATGCCGCGGCGCATCTCCGGTCCCACCTGGATGCGGGCGACGTCGCCCAAGAGCACGGGCGTACCGCCGTCGCTTGCCTTCAACGGAATCCGGCGGAAGTCGTCGAGCGTACGCAGGTAGCCCTTGACCCGCACCATGTACTCGGCCTCGGCGAGCTCGACCACCGAGCCGCCGGACTCGCGGTTCGCGTCGCGGATCGCGGCGATCACTTTCATGACCGGCAGGTTGTAGGCCTTGAGCCGGCTGGGATCGAGCTGGACCTGGTACTGCTTGACCATCCCGCCCACCGTCGCCACCTCGGCGACGTCGGGCACGGTCTTGAGCTCGTACTTCATGAACCAGTCCTGCAGCGCCCGGAGCTCGGCGAGATCCTGCGTCCCCGTGCGATCGATCAGCGCGTATTCATAGATCCAGCCCACGCCCGTCGCGTCCGGCCCGAGCGCCGGCTTCGTCCCCGGCGGAAGCCGGCCCTGCACCTGGTTCAGGTACTCGAGCACGCGGGAGCGCGCGAAGTAGAGGTCCGTGCCATCCTCGAACAGAACGTAGACGAAGGAATCGCCGAAGAACGAGTAGCCGCGCACGACCTTCGCCCCGGGCACCGACAGCATCGTCGTCGTCAGCGGATAGGTGACCTGATCCTCGACGACCTGCGGGGATTGGCCCGGATACGTCGTGCGGATAATCACCTGCGTATCGGAGAGGTCCGGAAATCGCGTCCAAGGGCGTGGTCCGCACCGCCCACACACCGCCCACCGCGACGAACGCCGCCGCGAGCAACACGAGGAACCGGTTCGCGACCGACCATCGGATCAGGGCGGCGATCATTTCTTGTCCGCGGGCACGATCGAGGTGAGCTGCATTTCGCCCTGCGGCGTCAGCACGAATGCGAATCTCACATTCGTGCCTTCCTTCACGTCCTTTGGAACGCCGCTCTTCGGCGCCCTGAACGCCATCGTCATCGGCCCCATCCCGACGCTCGGGATCGCGCCGTGCCTGATCAGCACCTCGTCGCCGACCGAGCGCACGACGCCCTCGGCCTTGTGGACCTGCGGCGGCGCCTGCGCCCCTGCCTGGGGCGAAGCCGCCGAGAGCCGTTCCAGTGCACCTTTCAGGTTCGCTTCCGAATCGACGAGAAACTGGCCGGACGCGACGATGCGCTGGCCCGCAACGAGCCCCTTGCGGATCTCGGTCAAGTCTCCGCTCTCGCGACCGATCTCGACTTCAACCGGCGCGAAGTGGCCCTGGCCGTCAGCGACGATGACCACGTCGCGCGTCCCCGTACGGATCACCGCCTCCGAGGGCACGACCACCGATTTCGCAAGCATCGGCCCACGAAACGCGACGTTCGCGAACATGCCGGGCTTCAAGGCCGCTCCGGGATTGGCGACCACGATCCGCGCGCGCACGGTTCGCGTCTGTGCGTTGACCTCGGGCAGCAGCGTCGCCACCGAGCCCTTGAACACACGGTCGGGAAACGCTGCCGCGCGCACCTCGACGGGTGTTCCAGCAGCGAGCAGCGCGGCCTGCGCTTCGGGGACGTCCGCAATCACCCACACGGTGCCGAGGCCCGCGATGCGATAGATCGTGGTGCCCGGCATGACGGCCATTCCGTCGCGCGCGCCGATCTCCCATACGACGCCCGATTCCGGCGCGGTCACCGTCACGCGTGCTGCCGGTTTGCCCTCGCGCTCGACGCGCGCGATCTCGGCTTCGGGGACGCCGAGGAGTGCGAGGCGCTGCCGCGCCGCAGCCGCGAGCTGTGCGGCTCCGGGCTGTGCGGACGCCTTGAGCGCGAGCCATTCCTCTTCCGCGGCGAGCCATTCCGGCACGTAGAGGTCCGCAAGCGGCTGGCCGGCCGCGACGCTGTCGTATTGCGCGCGCACGCGCAGCCTTTCAATGTACCCCTGGCTCCTCGTCTGCACCGCGACGATCGTGCGCTCGTCCGCCGCAATCGTTCCGACCGCGGTGAACCCGCTCGCGAGCGAGCCTTCCTTGGCTTCGACGGTACGTACGCCGAAGCTCTGCACGAGCCTCGGGCTGATCGTCACCTTGCCGTCGTCGGCCGCGGCGTCGGCGTATACCGGCACGAGATCCATGTCCATGAAGGGACTCTTGCCCGGCTTGTCGAATTTCTGACCTGGCACCATCGGGTCGTGCCAGTAGAGGACCCGGCGACCCGACGCATCCATCTTCGCGCTGCCGGCGGCGACGGGCGCCTCCGACCCGGCCATCGGCGCGGCGTTGGGCATGACCTGGCGCGTTCCGAACCAGTAGCCGCCAATGCCCGTCGCGACGGCAACCACCACGGCAGTACCGAGCAACGCCAAGTTGGACCTTTCCTTCGATTCGATTCCACGGGTCATGATCCCTCCGCGCCAGGCACAACGAAATTGAGAAAGGCCCACGCCTTGGCGACAGCCAGTTCCTGGTTGATGAGGGCGAGCTCGGCGTCCAGTTCGGCGCGCCGCGCGTCCAGCACGGCGGCGAGCGGTCCCGTGCCACCCCGGTAGGCTGCGAGCGCGGCCTCCCGACGCTGCACGGCGAGCGGCAGGAGCTCGTCGCGTATCCGCGTCGCCTGGGCGCGCGCCGACTGCCATTCGACCTGCATCGACTCAACTTCGGCGGTACGCATCCTGCGCGCGTCCTCGAGCATCGCGCGCGCGGCATCGCGCTCGCGGAGCTTCGCCGCGTGCTCGCGGTCCTGCCGCGTGCCGGGAGACCACGGCAGATCGATCGTGAACATGAGCGACACCATGTTCGAGTACGGCGATCCACGCACCGCATAGCTCACTTCGGCGCTCCAGTCCGGCTTCCTCGCCTCGCCCGCGAGCTCGGCCTCGGTCGCCGCGATCGCCTCCTGGGCCTGCGCAAGCCGTACCTCGGGCTGCGCGTCGAGATCGGCCAGACGTGCCTCGTCCGGCAGCCGCGCGAGGTCGGGAACCTCGCCGGGCGGACGCTCGGCCTCGGCGCCGATGTAGCGCGCGAGCGCGATCCGCGCGCGCCGTGATTGCGCCTGGGCTTCGGTCGCACGATTGCGCAGCTCGACGCCCATGCTCTGCGCGGCGATCAGCTCGCTCTGCGGGGCTTTGCCGGCGCGATAGGCCGCCGTGAGGGTCGTCACCGCGAGCTCGGCTTCGCCGATCTGCGCGGCGATGACCCGCTCGGCCTCCGCGGCGTAGCGGCGTGCAAGCCACGCCGTGGCCGCGTCGCGCTCGACGGCAAGCGTCGCCGATTCGATGGCGACGGCACTCCGCTCCACATCCCGCTGCGCGCGCTCGCTCCGGAGGCGTCGCTTCTCGGCGCGCGGAAACTCCTGCATCACGCCGACCTTGGACATGGTCATGAAGTCGCGGTTGAGCGTCCACGCGTCGGGGCCATCCGTGGGCACGTTCTCGACGCCCAGCCGGAGCTTTGGGTCGGGCAGCTCGCCGCCGGCGACGGACTTCTCTCGGGCTGCGTCGACCATCGCGCGCTGCGACACGATCTGCTGGGAGCGGCCGACGGCGATCTTCAGCGCTTCGGCGAGCGACAGCGGCAGCTCGGCTGCGCCGGGCCTGGGCCAGACCAGCGCGAGTGCAAAGGCCGCCATCGATGCGAGACGGCGGGCCCCGAACGATGCCTGGGGCAAGGATGGGAATGCAGGCATGCGACCTCCACGAGACGTGTTCGTCCGCGAGCGCGCACCCGCGCGCCCGCGTCAAACCGCGGTGGAGATCAATTCAGGAAGCGAACGAACTGGAGCTGCGGAGGTGGCCGTGCGCTCGTGGCTTCGAGCGACATGCGATCCCACGTCTGTCGGGCGAGCGTGAAGACGACCGGCGCGGATGCTACCGGCAGCGCGGCGAGCACCACGGGCGGCAGATCCGGCGCGGCACCCGTCGGCGCACCGTCGGTACACTGCACTTCGCACGCGTTGCTGCTGGGTGCCATCGGCGCCGTGCCGGGCGACACACCGGCGCAATGACCTTCGTGCGCCATCGCAACTGCTTTCGCAGCCGAAGCGTGCACGGCGGCGCCGGTCAGGCAGGCGTGCGCCGTTACGGCAACCTGGGCAAAGGCGATTCCCAGGATGCCGAGCCAGGCAGCGAAGCGTCTTGGCTTACGGGTCATGGCAGCCAACGATCTTATACGACATGTTAAGCGGCCGTCGTTCGCGCAGCTTGATCGGCGTCAAGCGCCCGCCAGACAGATGGCTTCAGCGGCCGAAAAGCTTCCCGAGCGCCTTATTGAGCTCGTCCTGGTTCGTGGGGAGCTTGATAGGACCCGCGGCCGGTGCGGTCGTCGAACTGCCGGCGGCCGTGGGCGCCGGCGCCTTCCCAAGGGCGACGTCACACGGCTCGGGACCCGTCGCCGCGCCGGATTTCCCCGCGAGTGCGGCCCCGACCGCCGCAAGGCCACCCTTGCTGGCGGCCGCGCCGAGCGTCGCGATCGTTGCGGCCGCGGCCTGGGCGTCGACGGTGACCGCCGGCGATGCCAGCGGACCATGCACGCGCACGAGCGACGCCAGCTGAGCAATGTCGACGGGCAGCGTCACGCGCGAGCGCGGCGTAACGGCGAGGTCGAGCGTCTCGTCGCGCAGATCGATCGTGCCGCTCGCGAGCACGCCGATCTCGCGCGTCTCCGCCGCGATCGAATGGTCGATGTGCGCGATGCCATCGTGGAGCGGGAGCCGCACGACCGCGCACTTGAGGTCGGTTTCGGACTGGCTGCCGCGCAACGGATTGACCGCCTGCGCGATCTTGCCCAGGTCGGATTCCGTCTCCTTCGAATTGGCGACGCTCGCGGGCCCCACCACCGCGAGCACGGAACCGCTCGCGTTGTGCGCCCATTGCCGCTCGCTCACCCCGCGCGTCGTCACGTTGACGGTCACGTCGGTTCGGCCACCCCTGACCTGACGCGGCGATCCGGCGGCGGCGAGGATCGTCGCCAGGTCGAGGCCGTTGGCCTGACCCACGAGCACGAGCGTCGGAGCCTGCGGATTGGTCGCGTCGACCTTGAGCGAGCCGTGGACGGTGCCGCCCATCGTCTTCGCCTGCAGCTCGTTCGCCTCGAGGTGCGCACCGCGCACCGTGAAACGCGCGTGGACGTCGTCGAGCTTCTGCTTGTCGTCGAGCTTCAATTCGCCGATCGTGATGTCGCCGTCGACGTCGCCGCCCGCAAGTCCCGCGAACGACACGGGCGCGTCGGAAAAGATCGAGCCCTTCTTCGCCGGCTCGGGCGCCTTGGCGGCAGGAGCGGCTGCACCCGCGGCCGCGACAGCGACCGGCAGCTTCAGGTCGGCGACCGCGATCGACGGCGACGACAGTCGGAGCGACACTTTCTTCGGCGGTCCGTTGACGATAGTCGCCTCGCCCGTGATCTTGCTCGAACCGAACACGAGGTTGAGCTCGTCGAGCTTGGTCGAGTCCTGCGCAAACTGGACCTTCGCGCCCATGTTGGTCTTGCGGCCCGCGACCTGCCCATCGACCGAGACCGGGAATGGCGAGCGGCGCGCGAGCAGCGCGTCGAGCGGTCCCAGGTTGCCCGTCAGCGCGATGGGGATGTCATCGACAGAGCCCTTGAACTCGGTGTTGATCGGTGAGGTCGGCGTCCGCGCCTGTGCCGTGAAGCGGTCGATCACGACCCGCGTAACGTTGCCGGACGCGTCGTCGCGGTAGGTGACGCTGCCGTTCTCGATTTCGACCTGCCCGATGCCGAACGATGCGAGCATCGATGCCGCGCCCGCGCTCGCCGCGCCCGGGGCCGGCGCAGACCCGGTGCCTCCAAAGTCCCAGTTCACCTTGCCGCCGGGTCCTGTCTCCAGCGAGATCCTGGGCTCGACCAGCGTGAGACGGATCACCTCGAAGCGCTTCTTCAGGAGCGGCAGCAGCGCGACATCGGCCTCGACGTGCTTGACCGTGGCGAACTCCTTGTCCTTGGCCCACGGCGCGTTGCCGAAGCGGACGTCGTCGAACACGATCTTGGGCTCGAGGCCCAGCGACAGGTTGACCTTGCCACCGATCGTGAGCTCGCGACCCGTCGCGCTCTTCACCTTCGCCTGGACGGGTGCGACGAACTCGTTCACATCGACCGTCCAGACGGCGATCGCAACGCCGATGAGCACGAGCAGCACGAGGCCGCCCGCGATCGCGAGGATGATCCAGAACGCCTTCATGCAGCGATTCTACCCCGCACCGATTGCGGCGCGGAATCGCAAGCGCTAACGGAGAGTCGCGTTCAACGCGGCGAGCGCCGCGCTGCCGGGGACGAGGTCGGCGTCGGCAAGCGAATTGAGCGGCGCCTCGACCGTTTCCTGCGCGTCATGCATATCACGGGCGTCGGGCTCTGCGTAGAGGAGCCCGGTGACGATTTCGCCCACCGCATGGCGCTCCTGCAGGTAGTTCATCGCGGCGATCTTGTTCGCCGGATCGAATTCCGGGTGCACCTTGCGCAGTCGGACGGTGCTGCCGTCGTGCATCACGATGTCGCGCACCTCGCCCGCCGGGATTTCGGCTGCGATCGGCTCGCGCGGCACCATCACGTCCAGGAAGTTCACGGCCTCGTTATGCTCGCGCACGTAGTCGTAGCTCTTGGTCGAGCCCGGATGGTTGTTGAACGCGACGCATGGCGAGACCACATCGATGAACGCAGCGCCTTTGTGCAGCACGGCGGCTTCGATCAGCGGGATCAGCTGATCCTTGTCGCCCGAGAACGCGCGGGCGACAAACGTGGCACCCATCTGCAGCGCGAGCATCACCATGTCGATCGGCTCGTCGCAGTTGACCGCACCGCGCTTGGCCCGCGAGCCCTTGTCGGCGGTCGCCGAGAACTGGCCCTTGGTCAGGCCGTAGACGCCGTTGTTCTCGACGATGTAGACCATGTTCACGCCGCGCCTCAGCACGTGCATGAACTGGCCGATGCCGATGGATGCCGAGTCGCCGTCGCCGGAGACGCCCAGGTAGATCAGGTCGCGGTTCGCGAGGTTGGCGCCCGTCAGTACCGACGGCATCCGGCCGTGGACGCTGTTGAAGCCATGCGAGTTGCCGAGGAAGTAGGTCGGCGTCTTCGACGAGCAGCCGATACCGGACAGCTTCGCCACGCGATGCGGTTCGACGTCGAGGTTGAAGAATGCCTGGACGATCGCCGCCGAGATCGAGTCGTGGCCGCAGCCGGCGCACAAGGTCGAGATCGCGCCTTCGTAGTCACGTCGGGTGTAGCCGAGGGCGTTCTTCGGCAGGTCCGGATGGTGGAGCTTCGGTTTCGCGAGATACGTCATGTTCAGTCACCGACCTTCTGGCCGCCCGCGCTCACCTGTCGCTCCTTTGCCCGGAGCGGCTTCACGTTGAACACGGCCGCCTTCTCTGCGACCTCCTCGATGATGAAGCGCGCCGTGATCGGCGTGCCGTCGTAGTGGAGGACCGAGACGAGCTTGGCCGGATCGATCCCGCACTCGTTGACGAGCAGCGTCTTCAGCTGCGCGTCGCGGTTCTGCTCGACGACGAACACCCTGTCGTGCGCTGCGATGAACTCGGGGACGGCGTCCGCGAACGGGAACGCGCGAATGCGGAGCCGGTCAAGCAGGATGCCGTCGGCCTCGAGCGCCGCCAGCGATTCCGCCATTGCCGCGCCGGTCGAACCGAACCAAATCACCCCGGCCCGCGTCGGTGCTGCGGCGTTCTCGATCACGGGTGCCGGAACAAGGGTCTTGGCCGTCTCGAACTTGCGCAGGAGCCGCTCCATGTTGTCGACGTAGGCCGGCCCTTCCTCGGTATAGCGCGCGTAGCGGTCCTTGCTCGTGCCACGGGTGAAGAACGAGCCCTTCGTGGGATGCGTTGCCGGGTACGTGCGATACGGAATGCCGTCGCCATCGATATCGAGATAGCGGCCAAAATCCTTGCCGGCATCGAGCTCACCGCGAGTCGTCACCTTGCCACGGTCGAGTTTCCGATTGTCGTCCCACGCGAGTGGAGCGGTCAGCCAATCCTGCATGCCGATGTCGAGGTCGGACAGGACGAAGATCGGCGTCTGCAACCGGTCGGCGAGGTCGAGCGCGTCGGCGGCCATCGTGAAGCACTCGCTCGGGTCCTCGGGGAAGAGCAGCACGTGCTTGGTGTCGCCGTGCGAGGCGTAGGCGCAGGAAATGAGATCGGCTTGTTGAGTGCGCGTCGGCATTCCGGTCGACGGGCTGCCGCGCTGAATGTCGAAGAGCACCGCGGGAATCTCGGCGAAATAAGCGAGGCCGATGAATTCCTGCATGAGCGAAATGCCCGGGCCCGACGTCGCGGTGAATGCGCGCGCACCGTTCCATGCGGCGCCGATCACGATGCCGATCGAGGCGAGCTCGTCCTCGGCCTGCACGATCGCATACTTGTGCTTTCCGGTCGCCTTGTCGACGCGGAACTTCCGGCAGTGCTTCTGGAACGCCTCGGCAAGCGACGAGGACGGGGTGATCGGGTACCACGCGCAGACCGTGGCGCCGCCATAGACGCAGCCGAGCGCCGCGGCGCTGTTGCCGTCGATGAAGACGCGGTCTCCTACCGCGGTCGCGCGCCGCACGCGGATCGGAAGCGGGCACGTGAAGTTCGCGAGCGCATAGTCGCGACCCATGCGCAGCGCCTTGCGATTGGGCTCGAGCAGCGACTCCTTGCCCTTGTACTGCTCGGCGATCAGCTTCTCGATCTCGGCCGTGTCGATGTCGAGCAGCGCAGCCAGTGCGCCCAGGTAGATGACGTTCTTGAAGAGCTGGCGTTGGCGGGCGTCGGTGTACTCCGCATTGCAGATCGCCGTCAGCGGCATCCCGATGGCAGTGATGTCTTCGCGCATCCGCGAGGGCGGCACCGGGCGGGTCGAGTCGTAGAACAGCGTTCCGCCAACATCGAGCTCGGCCAGGTCCTTGTCCCAGGTCTGCGGATTCATCGCGACCATCAGGTCGACGCCGCCGCGGCGGCCGCGCCAGCCCTTCTCGGACACCCGCACCTCGTACCAGGTCGGCAGCCCCTGGATGTTCGACGGGAAGATGTTGCGCGCCGACACCGGCACGCCCATCCGCAGCACCGCGCGTGCGAACAATCCGTTCGCCGACGCCGAGCCCGAGCCATTGACGTTCGCAAACTTGACGACGAAATCGTTGATGCGTGGAGGCGTGACCTTGGCGTCCATCGTCACTCCCCGGCCAGCGCGCCGGGACGGACCGGCTCGCGGCGCGCGGGTCCCGCCACGGTCCGCACACGACAACGATCGCTCGCGTGCGCCATGTCGAGCAGGAACTTCTGCATGTCCCACGCGCCGGTCGGGCAGCGTTCCGCGCAAAGCCCGCAGTGGAGGCAGACGTCCTCGTCCTTGACCATCACCCGACCGGTCTTGAGCGCGCCCGACACGTAGAGGTCCTGCGACGGATCCTCCGCCGGTACGCGCAGCCGCGGCCGGAGGTCACTTTCCTCCCCGTTCGCGGTGAAGTTGATGCAATCCATCGGACAGATGTCGACGCACGCGTCGCACTCGATGCAGAGGCGATCGGTGAACACCGTCTGCACATCGCAATTCAGGCAGCGCTGCGCCTCGGCGAACGCGAGCTTCGGGTCGTAGCCGAGCTCGACCTCGATCTTGATGCTCTTCAGCGCGAGCTTCGTGTCCTTGAGCGGCACGCGGAAGCGATGCGCGGGCACGATGGCGTTGTCGTAGCTCCACTCGTGAATGCCCATCTTCTGCGAGATGAGCGAAGTGTGCGGCGGCGGGCGCTTGGCGATGTCCTCGCCGCGGCAGAGCAGGTCGATCGAGATCGCGGCGGAGTGACCATGGGCGACAGCCCAGATGATGTTCTTGGGCCCGAGCGCGGCATCGCCGCCGAAGAACACTCCCGCGCGTGTCGACGCCATCGTCACCGAATCGACGACGGGCATGCCGTGCTCGTCGAAGTCGATGCCGAGGTCGCGCTCGATCCATGGAAATGCGTTCTCCTGGCCGATCGCGACCAGCACGTCGTCGCAGGGAAAATGGACGTCGGGCTCGCCAGTGGGAACGAGCTGGCGCCGGCCCTTCGCGTCCTTCTTCGCCTCGACCTTTTCGAACGTGACGCCGGTGAGCTTGTCGCCCTCGTGCGTGAACGCCTTCGGCACCAGGAAGTTGTGGATGGGGATGCCTTCATGCATGGCATCCTCCTTCTCCCACGGCGACGCTTTCATCTCGTCGAAGCCGGAGCGGACGACGACGTCGACCTGCTCGCCGCCCAAGCGCCGCGAGCTGCGGCAGCAGTCCATCGCCGTGTTGCCGCCGCCCAGCACGACGACACGCTTGCCGATCGACGTCGTGTGGCCGAACGACACGCTCGAGAGCCAGTCGATCCCGATTTTGATGTGCGCGGCGGCCTCGCGCCGGCCGGGAATGTCGATGTCGCGCCCGCGCGGCGCGCCGCTGCCGATGAATACCCCGTCGAACTTTTCGGCGAGCAGCGCCTTGAGGCTGTCGATCCGCCGGCCCGGGCGAAAGTCGACGCCGAGATCAAGCACGTAGCCGGTCTCTTCGTCGATGACCGATTCCGGAAGTCGGAACTTCGGGATCTGCGTGCGCATCATCCCGCCGCTTTGCGCATCGCCGTCGAAGACGACGCACTCGTAGCCGAGCGGCGCCAGGTCGCGAGCGACGGTCAGCGAGGCCGGGCCCGCGCCCACCAGCGCGATGCGCTTGCCGTTTTTCGTCACCACAGGTGCCGGTAGTCGGTCGCGGATGTCGTCCTTGTAGTCGGCGGCGACGCGCTTCAGCCGGCAGATGGCGACCGGCTCGGGCTTGCCCTTGCCGTCACCGCCCTCTTCGACCCGACCGCGACGACACGCGGGCTCGCACGGCCGATCACAAGTTCGACCCAGAATCCCCGGAAAGACATTGGATTCCCAGTTGACGAGATAGGCGTCCGCGTAGCGGCCCGCAGCAATCAACCGGATGTATTCGGGTACGGCAGTGTGGGCCGGGCAGGCCCATTGGCAATCGACGACTTTGTGAAAATAGTCGGGCTGCGCGATATCCGTGGGCTTCAAACGCTTTTTCTCCTGTGGCCGCGCCAGGTCCTTGTTCTGACAGCGACGCGAGAAGCACGATTCGCGCCGGACCTGTGTTCGCAGGGGCGAATCCTACGCCTCCCCCGATAGAGAGGAAAGGCGTGTCGACAGCATGGTTTTTGATCGCCGCGGGCGCTCGCAGCCCGCGCGGCGCCGCGCTTCGGACTGCGCTCAGGTCGCGCCCGGCGACGCACGCCGCCGCAGTCGCTTGCCAGGATTCAACGGGTCAGCGCAACACCTGCTAGGTTTAGGAGACGCCACAGCAAGTGCTTGTGAAATCGGTACTAAGCGCAAGTAGCGCTGTTTCCTGGTCCTCTCACAGCGACCAGTCGCAGTTCAGAAGCAGCCGTTCATCCGATTAAGTCACGTCCACCCGTCTGACTCGCGGTCATGCGCAACTGCGACCGTACTCACGGGATTCGTCGACACCCCGGGTGGTTTGGGCATTGCTCCGATGGGAGGTGTCTTGCCACGTCGCCTGTGTCCCGCTTGGAAACGTGCGCCGACGCTGGACGCGAAAGCGAAGGGTTCGCCCGAACGCCCGTGCGTGACATTTCGGAGTGAGGGAGTAGGCTAGGTCGCCGCGGCAATGCGCCTTCTTCCATTTGCCGACAAGGAGAAGTGATGAAACTCGACCACAGACATGAACATCTGTTTCCCGCGCTTTGCCTAGGCTTGGCGCTGCTGTTAGCCGTTCCCGGCGCCTTGGCGAGAGAAGCGGGGAAGCTCGCCAACGTCACGATCCTGGCCACCGGCGGCACGATCGCTGGCACCGGTGCCAGCAGTACCACCACCGTCGGCTATACCGCAGCGACCGTCGGGGTGCAGTCATTGATTGAGGCCGTCCCGGAGTTGAAGAAAGTAGCCAACGTCAAGGGTGAGCAAGTATTCCAAATCGCCAGCGAGAACATGAACAACGAGTACTGGCTCAAACTCGCCAAGCGGGTAAACGAGCTACTCGCGCAGGACGACGTTGACGGTATTGTGATAACCCATGGTACCGACACGATCGAGGAGACTGCGTACTTCCTCAATCTCGTCGTCAAGAGCAAGAAGCCAGTGGTGATCGTGGGCGCGATGAGGCCCTCGACCGCGATATCTGCCGATGGACCAGTCAATCTCTACAACGCCGTGACTCTCGCCGGCAGCGAGGAGGCGGTGGGCAAAGGCGTGCTCGTGGTCCTCAATGACCAGATTAACGGCGCACGCGACGTTACGAAGACCAATACATCCAATGCCGACACGTTCCGCAGTTGGGAACTCGGCTTCCTGGGCTATATGCAGGACAACAAGCCGCATTTCTACCGCGTGTCGACGCGCAAACATACCGCCGATACTGAGTTCGACGTCGCCAAGCTGGATTCGCTGCCCGCTGTCGATATCGTCTATGGGTATGCCAACATGAACCGAATCCCGATCGACGCGTTTGTCGCCGCCGGCGATAAGGGTATTGTCCACGCAGGGGTTGGCGACGGCAGCCTGGCGCGTCCTGCCGTCGAGCCAGCGTTGGTCGAGGCGCGCAAGAAGGGCGTGATCGTTGTGCGGTCAAGCCGTGTCGGCAACGGCATCGTCGCCCGCAATGGCGAAGCAAAGGACGATGAGCTGGATTTCGTTGTCTCCGATACGCTAAATGCGCAGAAGGCTCGTATCCTGCTAATGCTCGCGCTCACCAAGACTAGTGACACGAAGGAAATTCAACGTATGTTCTATTCGTACTGATTGAGCACCGCGCGTTGGTCGCAGGAACCATTTCCAGCCGCATATCCAGCGAACGAGCCGAGAGCCAGTCGTCGGCCGGGCCCGGCGAGAAATCGGCGGCGCCAACGAACGTCCGCTGTCGGGAACAAGCCGGTGTGGGCAGCTAAGTTGAGCTTCAGGCGCGCTCGCAGCCGGCCGGGTCGCAGTTCGTCGCTGATCTTGCCGTTGGTGGAGAGCCTCGCCGCCCGACGCCGCGCAGCGGGACATACGCACCGCTACCTCAGGATCTTGCTCAGGAACGCCCGCGACCGCTCGTGCCGCGCGTTGGCGAAGAATTCTGCCGGCGGCGCCTGCTCGAGGATCTGGCCCTCGTACATGAACACGACCCGATCGGCGACGGCCTTCGCGAATTCCATTTCGTGGGTGACAACCAGCATTGTCATGCCGCCGCCGGCCAACTCGATCATCACATCGAGCACTTCCTTCACCATCTCCGGATCGAGCGCCGACGTGGGCTCATCGAACAGAATGATGCGCGGCCGCATGCACATCGCGCGGGCAATCGCCACCCGCTGCTGTTGCCCCCCTGAGAGTTGGCCGGGATATTTGAGCGCCTGCTCGCCGATGTGCACCCGCTTCAACTGCTGCGCCGCGCGCTCCTCGGCCTCGGCGCGCGACAGGCCCAGCACCCACTGCGGTGCCAGCATCAGATTCTCGACTACGGTGAGGTGCGGAAACAGGTTGAACTGCTGGAACACCATCCCGACTTCGCGACGGATCTTCTCCACCGCCTTCACGTCGTCGGTCAGCGTCACGCCGTCGA
This sequence comes from uncultured beta proteobacterium, assembly GCA_963773195.1. Lineage (GTDB taxonomy): Bacteria > Pseudomonadota > Gammaproteobacteria > Burkholderiales > Casimicrobiaceae > CAIWHR01. Next base: position 8,911 of record CAVZAE010000003.1, on the reverse strand, counting down.
CAACGATCGTCCCCTCCTGATGCTCCTCGAGCCGGTTGACGCAGCGGATCAGCGTTGACTTGCCCGAGCCCGAGGGCCCGGCGATCACGATGCGCTCGCCGCGCGCCACATCGAGATCGATGTCCTTCAGGACGTGAAAGGACCCAAACCACTTGTTGACGCGGGCGAGATGGATGATCGGGTCGGAAGCGGGCACGGCGGTCCCTGTCTAGTGACGCGTCCAGCGACCCAGGCGATGGTCGAGCCAATGGCTATAGCGCGACATCGCGAAGCAGCAGCCGAAGTAGATCAGCGCCACGAAAAGGTAGCCTTCGAAAAAGAAGTTGCGCCACTGCGGATCGCCGAGCGCGAGGCGCAGCGCGCCGGTGAGATCGTACATGCTTACGACGGTGACGAGCGACGTGTCCATGAACGTCGAGAGCAGGCTGTTGACGAAGCTCGGGATGACGAGCGTCAGCGCCTGGGGCAGGATCACCTTCTGTTGCATCCGCCACCACGAAAGGCCCAGCGCGCCCGCGGCTTCGTATTGCCCTTTCGGCATCGCCTGCAGTCCACCACGCACGTACTTCCGCCATGTACGCGGCCTGGAACAGCACGATGCCGAGCGCGACGCGCGCGAGGACGTCGAGGTGGATGCCCTGTGGCAGGAGCAGCGGAAACACGAACGATGCGGTGAACAGCACGGTGATCAGCGGGACGCCGCGCACCAGCTCGATGTAGAGCGTCGCTATGGAACGCAGCAGCGGCAGCTCGGAGCGGCGCGCGAGCGCCAGAAGGATGCCGATTGGGGTCGATGCGCCCATTCCTACCAACGTCAGCAGCACCGTCAGCGGCAGGCCGCCCCACAGGCTCGTGTCGACGCGGCCAAGGCCGAGGACGCCGCCGCTCATCAGCACGAAGAACGCCGCGAGCGCGGCGCCCCAGAGCCAGCACGAGCCACGCGGCGCCAGAACGCGGGGATCGCGGTGACGACGAGCGCCGCCATCACGATCGCCGTGGCGGCGAGCGGACGCCACTGCTCCGCGTACGGGTAGCGGCCGAACAGGATCAGCCGCCACTTCTCGGTGACGAAGCCCCAGCACGCGCCCGCGTGATCGAGCGCGCGGCACGCGGCGTAATCGGCTTGCCAGACGGCGTTCCCCACAAGCCAGTTGAAGGCCGGTGGAAGCGCCCACGCGAGCAAGCCGCCGAACAGGATCGTCGCGGCAGCGTTGCCGAGGCTGCCGAAGAAGTTGGCACGCACCCAGCCGGACACGCCAGTCGCGCTGCGCGGCGGCGGCGCGCGCGCCGGCGATACGCTCGATGTGAGCGTGGGGGTCCACTCCTAGCGCTCGACGAGGGCGACTCGCCGGTTGTACCAGCCCATCGCAAGCGCGGTCACGAGATTGATCGCGAGATAGACGGCCATGATCATCAGCACGCACTCCAGCGCCTGCCCGTTCTGGTTGATTGTGGTGTTGGCGATGGAGACGACGTCCGGATAGCCGATTGCCACGGCGAGCGAAGAATTCTTGGTGAGGTTGAGGTACTGGCTCGTCAATGGCGGGACGATGACGCGCAGCGCCTGCGGCAGCAGCACGAGCCGCAGCGTCAGCGCGCGCGACAGCCCCAGCGCCCCCGCCGCTTCCGTCTGCCCGCGCGGCACCGCGAGCACGCCGGAGCGCACGATCTCACCGATGTACGCGGCGGTGAACGTCGTCAGCCCGATCAGCAGCGACAGGAACTCCGGCGTCGCGGCGGCACCGCCGGTGATGCCGAAGGCGCCGACCTCCGGCACGGCAAGCGTCCACCCGCCGGACAAATCGGGAAACGGAAACTGCAATCCGCTCTTCGACAGGAACACATATGGGCCGATGCGCAGCGGCTCCGTCGCCGCCGGCAGCAGCTCGGTGATCACGAGGTACCACGCGAACAACTGGATGATGAGCGGGATGTTGCGCATCACCTCGACGTAGGCGGTGCACAGGCCGCGCGCGAGCAAATTGCGCGACAGTCGGCCGATACCGACCAGCGTGCCGAGCACGGTGGCCAGCACGATCCCCAACAGCGCGACGCGCAGCGTATTAGCGACTCCGATGGCGAACGCACGCAGGTAGGTGTCGCGCGACGAGTAGGCGAAGAGCAGTCTCGCCGATGTCGAACCCGGAGGGCTGGGCGAGAAAGCCGAAGCCGGAGCGGATCTGCCGGGCCGCGAGGTTCTCGGCGGTGTTGTGCCAGAGAAACCAGCCGGCAGCGACCAGCGCGCACAGCGCCAGTGCCTGGTAGACGAGCGCGCGCCCGCGGCGCGTGCGCAAGAAGTGCGGGGCCAGGGTGGGGTCGGGCATCGCGGTCGGGCGGAACGCCGACTACGCCGCAAACGCGAAGAGCAGAGCGCTGCTCTGCTCTTCGTGCGCGGACGTCCGCAGCCGCGTCAGCGGATCAGCGCACCGGCGGCGAATACATGAGGCCGCCGTTGTTCCACAGCTTGTTGACGCCGCGCGGCAGGCCGAGCGCCGACTTCGGGCCCATGTTCGTCTCGAAGCTCTCGCCATAGGTGCCGACCTGCTTGACGATGCGGTACGCCCACTCGTTGTCGAGTCCGAGCAGCTTGCCGGTGTCTTCGGTGACGCCGAGCAGCCGCTGGATCGCCGGGATCCTTGCTCTCGGCCTTCATGCTTGTCGACGTTCGCCTGCGTGAGGCCTGCTTCCTCGGCCTCCAGCATCGCGTATAGCGTCCAGCGCGTGATCTCGAACCAGTCGTCGTCGCCGCGGCGCACCGCCGGCCCGAGCGGCTCCTTCGAGATGACGTCCGGCAGGATCATGTAGTCGTCGGGCTTGCTCGTCTTGCGTCCGGGCGCCGGCGAGGTCGGACATGTCGGTCGTGTAGACCTGGCAGCGGCCGGCGAAGAACGCCGATTGGATCGCCTCGGCCGTGTCGAACACGACCGACTTGTACTTCATGTCGTTGGCGAGGAAGTAATCGGCGACGTTCTTCTCGCTGGTCGTGCCGGCCTGCACGCACACCGTCGCGCCGTTCAGCTTCTTCGCGCTGTCGATCTTGAGCTTCTTCGGGACCATGAAGCCCTGGCCGTCGTAGTAGTTGATGCCGGCGAACACGATGCCGAGCGATGCGTCGCGCGTCAGCGTCCAGGTCGTGTTGCGCGACAGGATGTCGATCTCGCCCGACTGAAGCGCGGCGAAGCGCTGCTGCGAGTTGAGCGGGACGAACTTGACCTTGCTCGCCGCTGCCCAGTACCGCGGCGGCGACGGCGCGGCACATGTCGACGTCGAGGCCCTGCCAGCGGCCCTTGCTGTCGGTGGAAGAAAAGCCGGGCGCCGACGTGTTGACGCCGCAGATCACCTCGCCGCGCGCCTTCACGGCGTCGAGCGTCTTTCCGGCAAACACTGGCGGCGCGAGACCGAGCGCGGTGGCGGCCACGAGCGGGACGAGGATGCGGCGTGAGGCGGGCATAGAGTCTCCTTCGGAAGTTGGAAGGCGCGGGACCGGCATGGGCGACAGCCGCATATCGACGGATGTAGTAGCCCGTAGATCGGCAACCATTTGATGCCAAGTTTGTTGGTCACTCCTCTGGAGACCCTGCGCCCGTCGAAGGCAGTGGGGCGCGCCCTGGAGGTCGCGGATATCTTCCCGGTCCACCGGTCGCGTCTGTCGAACCGGTGATCGTGGAGGATCGCCGTCACCGCAACTTTATCATCTTAGCACCCACACGGGCGCCGGCTTGCGGGCGGCGCCGCCAGGTCATCGCCATCAAGATAGCGCGCCGCGCGCACCACGCCTTTCCACTAACGCCAATGACCGCTTCCGGGTAAATTGCGCGGCGACCAGGGTCGTCCGGAGCTGGCCGATAGCGGTCAGTTCTCAGCGGCCGCTTCCGACCACTGCCGCCGATGGGTCTGCTCCAAAGCAGACGAAACTGGTTAACCAGTAAACCGCGGCGAGCTCAGCGAAACCCGCGAGCAATGCGCAATGATTCATCACTCTATTAACTCAGGACCCTGCGCCCGTATCGACCGCGGAATCGTGAGGCCAAACATGTTCGCGGTTTTGAGATTGACGACAAAGTCAAACTTTGTTGGTTGCTCAATAGGGAGATCGGCGGGATTCGCGCCCTTCAGGATCTTGTCGATGTAGACGGGCAGGCGCTTGTAGTATTCCCGCCGGTTCGGCCCGTAGGACATGAGCCCACCTGCTTCCGCGAAATTCCTGAACATGGAGATTGCCGGCAGGCGATGCTTTGCCGTCAAATCCGCAATCCGCGCGGCGAACGAGCTGTCGTCGAAGAGCGGCGTCGACAACTGGACAAGAGCACGTGATCCGTCCTTGACTCCGACTTGAAGCGCACTATCGAGCTCTCCGGCGCTTCGAATCTCAAGGACCTGGAGCTCCATTCCGAGCTTCTCAGCCGCCACCTTGATCGCTGCCAGCTGCCACGGCCCAGTCGACGGATCTCTCAGCACAGCGATGCGGCGAGCGTCCGGAACCACCTGCCCCATCAGCTCCAGCCATTTGCTGGTCAGCCCGGATTGATCGAGAAAGCACCCCGATATGTTTCCACCGGGCTGCGCGAAGCTGCGGGCGAACCCAGCCGCAACGGGGTCGCTCTCCAAGTCGAGTCCCACGATGGGAATCGTGCTCGTTGCATCTTTCGCGGCCCGTACGGCCGCCGGGCTGATCGCAAAAAGCACGTCGACCTTTCGTTGGACGAGGTCTGCGGCGAGACCAGGGAACGTTTCCGGCTTCCCCCCCGCGAACCGGAGCTCGAACGCGATGTTCTTGTCATCGACGTAGCCGAGGTCTCGCAAACCTTGTCGTGCGGTATCGACTGTGCCCGCTCGAGGGCCAACAATGGGGATCAGCACACCCACCACTGGCACCTTCCCCGGCTGCTGTGCAACGGCGGCGAGCTGCCCAATGAGGAGGCCACCTGCAAAGCCGCCAATGAACGTGCGACGGTTCATCACCGGTTCACCTCGTCGATGAGCTGAAGTCCAGCCATGCTACGCCTACAATTAGGACTTGGACGGTGCCCGCGAGTGACCGATCCTGGTCGGTAGCGGCCTGTCATCGACGGCCGCTTACGACCCGTTGCTGCCTGTCGGGCTGTCGAGAAGCAGACGTTCACGAAGATCGCTCTGCCGCCGATAAGCAGCCGTTCGTGTCAACCCATCCTTGGGACGACTATGCCTGCCGACGAAAAGTCATTGCAGCGGCAGCGTGAACGCGAAGGTCGAGCCAGCCCCGACTTGACTCTTGACCCAGATCTTGCCGCCGTGCAGCTCGATGAACTTGCGTGAGATGGCCAGCCCGAGCCCGGTGCCTTCGACTTTCTTCGAGGCCATCCCGACCTGGCGGAATTCCTCGAACACGGTTTCCTGATCTTCGGGAGCGATGCCAACCCCGGTATCAGTTACGGAAATCTCTGCCGCGCCATCCCGCAATTCGGCCTGAACGCCGATCTGTCCGCCTTCAGGCGTGAACTTCAGTGCGTTCGACAGAAGGTTGAGAAGTACCTGCTTCACCTTGCGCTCGTCCCCGCGAATCATTGCAAGCCGCTCGTCGATGTTGCGCGCGAGTGTGATACCGCGCCGATGAGCCCGCTCCCGCACCAGCATCAGCGTGCTCTCGATCGCGCTCGGCAGGTCGAAGTCGGTCGCCTCCAGCTCCATCCGTCCCGCCTCGATCTTGGACAGATCAAGGATGTCGTTGATAAGGGAGAGTAGGTGCCGTCCCGACTCAAGGATGTCATCGAGGTATTCCGCCTGTTTTTCATTGATCTCGCCAAACACCCTTTCTGACAGGACCTCCGAGAAGCCGATGATGGCGTTGAGCGGCGTGCGCAATTCATGCGACATATTGGCGAGGAACTCGCTCTTGTGCCGGCTCGCCGTCGCCAATTCGCAGCTCTTCTCCTCGATCTCCCGGAAGAGCCGCGCGTTCTGGATGGCCAGGGCCGACTGCGTCGCGAACGTCTTCAGCAGGTCGATTACCGAGGCATCGAACTCACCGGGGGTTTTCCGGTACACGACCAGGCCGCCGAGCAAATGGTCATCGCGCATCAGCGGCACCGCCATCAGCGACCGGTAACCCAGCCTTAGGACAATCTCCCGGAGCCGGCTTCGGTAGCTGGTGTCGGTCATGATGTCGCGAATCTGCGCCGGCCTCGCCGGTCATCGCCATCCGTCCGAGCGCACCCTCGCCCTTCCGGATCGGCCCGGCCCGCAGTGCCATGACCACCTCGTCTTGCAGACGGTCTGCCGTGTGCAGGTAGAACTCCCCGCGGGCTTCGTCGTACTCGTAAATTGCTCCGGCGTCCATGTCAGCAAGCGCCGTGGCGCGCGAGACGATAGTCGAGAGCACGGTCTCCAAGTCCAGCGTCGAGCTGACCGCCTGCCCGACTTCGCCCAGCGCTTTGAGTTCTCCGACCGATCGCGTCAGCGCCTTCGTTTGCGCCTCGAGCTCCTTGAACAGGCGCACGTTCTCGATTGCGATCACGGCCTGGTCGGCGAAAGTGGCGAGCAGCGCCATCTGCTTGTCCGACATCGCTCCCGGATCCGGTGACGATACCGAGATGACGCCAATGGCAACGCCATCGCGCACGAGCGGCGCGGTGGCAACCGACCGAAAGGCCAGCCGACGAGCGTAAGGTATTGCGGTTTGCGCATGCGCGTCGGCAAGCTGCAACGCCCGACATTCGAGCACCGCCCGGCCGACAAGACTGTCGGTGTTCACCGGGACAACATCCGGGGGGTGGAACTCGTCGCCCGCGATGTAGCTTCGCGCCCGGCGGCGCAGCCCTTCGCCCTCGACGATGCGTAGCGCGGCTTTGCGTCCGAACAGGTGAGCGGCGCTGCGTACGATCGCGTCGAACACCGGTTGCACATCGGTCGGCGAACTGCTGATCACGCGCAGGATTCCGCTTGTCGCCGTCTGCTGCTCGAGCGCCTCCTTGGTCTCGTTGAACAGGCGCACGTTCTCGATCGCGATCACGGCCTGGTCAGCGAAGGTTGTCGCGAGTGCGATCTGTTTTTCGGTAAAAGGCCGCGCAACCGTGCGCGTCAGAACCAGAACACCAATCGGGACGCCTTCGCGGAGCAGTGGAACACCGACCATCGCGCGATTTCCACGGGCGGCCAGGACATCGGGTGCGTTGTATTCCGGGTCGGCCTTCGCGTCGTCGATATGAACCGTTCTTCCTTCGAGCAAAGTGCGGCCGACGCAGGTATGTCTTCCAGGCTTGTTGACCACCCGCTTGAGCGCGGCTCTGTGTTCCGCCGTCGCCCCGAACATGGCGGCAACCTTGAATCCGTCGCCGTCGGGGCGCCAGACGTTCGCCGCCTCTGCGTCGCACAACTTGCAGGCCGATTCTGTCAACGTATCAAGCACCCTCTGCAAGTCGAACGCCGAGCGACTGATGACCTTGAGCACGTCGGCAGTGGCAGTCTGTTGCTGAAGAGACTCCGACAACTCGCGCGTGCGCGCCTGAACTTCATCGAACAGGCGCACGTTCTCGATCGCGATCGCCGCCTGGTCGGCAAAGGTCTTCACCAGCGCAATCTGCTTGTCGGTGAATCTGCGCGCTTCCATGCGCCAGAGCGCGATGGCGCCGATCGCACGATCCTCCCGCATCAGCGGCACCGATAGGGCCGTATGGTGACCCAGTTGCCTTTGCAATTCGCGCCCGACCGGAAACTCCTCTTGTGACGCTGTTGCCAGGTCCTCCATGTGGAATACCGAGCGGTCGATGACGGCGCGACCGGTGACGGAGCCGCGAGTCAAAGGCATGAATTTCCCCTCGTCGAGTGGGGTGGGCGTGCTGCCGAAGCGAGCCGCCGACCGGAGTCTGTCTCCCTCGCGCAGAAAGATGGTCGCATCCGCTGCATCGCAAAGGTACATTGCGCGTTCCGCGACGACATTCAGCATCGGCCGCACGTCACCAGGGGAGTTGGCAATCACCCACAGGATTTCGCTGATCGCCGTCTGCTGCTCTAAAGCCTCCTTCGTCTCGTTGAAGAGGCGCACATTGTGAATGGCGATCGCCACCTGCTGCGCAAACGTCTCCACCAATGCGACCTGGCTGGACGAAAACAGCCCAGGCTCGCGGCGCCAGAGAAAGATCGCTCCGTAGGCGTTGCCTTGGCGCATCAGCGGCACGGCGAGCACGGCACGCAGTCCGAGCTGCCGTGCGTTTAGCGCGTCCGGGTACTCGCTGTCGAGCAACGGAACGACGTCGTCGTGATGAATGGTTGCGCGATCGAGGACTGCGCGACCGGAGATGGACGACCTCCTCAGCGGGAGCGGAACCGTGCCCGCCTGGGGTGCGCCGTCGAGCGAATACTCGGCCGTGAGGCGCAAGACGTCGCCATCGACGAGCGACACCCGCGCAAGGGGCGCTTCGCACAGACGCGCCGCCCGTTCAGCGACTGCGTCAACCACCGGCTGCACGTCGCTCGGCGAAGCGGAGATCACTTCCAGGATCTCGCTAACCGCGGCGTGCTGTTCCAATGCCTCTGCGAGGCGCTGCTTGAGCTCCGGGGCGGTAGAGGTGTCTACCTGCCGCGACTTCTTGGTGACAGTTGGCCGTGCTTCGACCTTGGCCTTTGCAGATTTTGCGCCCCGTTCCATAGGCCCTCCTTGCCACACTCAGGCGCTACGACAGCGCAGCGATCGACGATAGCCTACACTGCCGTACCGTTTCGAGAAAGCGCGGCTTACTCTGTAGCGGGCGCCGCAATATGTATGCGCGCCCGAACGGAGGGTGAAGCAAGAACCTGGAATGCCAGCCAGCGGAATGACTGGTTTAGAGCGGCGCGTATAACGGCTTCGGGTCGACAGCGCCATCGAGTGACCGCTATCGCCAACTACGCGATACGGCCGGTTGTGGCCGATAGCGGACTGTCACCAACGACTGCT
>CAVZAE010000002.1:0-257394 GCA_963773195.1 uncultured beta proteobacterium | reverse complement strand
CTCGCCAGGCTCTTGCACCAGTAGCTCCTCGATCAGGATTGGGTCGGTGGTCCGGATCAGGGTCACCTGCTTGTGCAGCTTGATCGGAATCCGAAGGCCGGCGAGTTCGGTGGCATCGATCTTCATTCCTCAACGGATTGGACTTGCCACCGGCCCGACCGGCCGCGTCATTCTCGCGCGAGCGGACGGGATCGTTCCCCTCATCCCATTCCTTCCGCACGGCCGCCCGAAGCGCGCAGAACTCGGGCGTCGGTCGAGCAGAACCGACCGGGTGTTCCTACGGGACCAGGATCTCCGGGATTGGCGAACGGCACGTCTCCCGAGAATCGCCCGAACCTACCCCGCGCAGACCGGCTGACCTTTCCAGGGCCGGCCCAGGAGACGACGCCATACCTCGACCAGAACGGGGTCGGGTAGTTCCCGATATCCAGGTCGTAACCAGGCCTGCCCTCTTCGTAATTCCGACGTACCGTGACTGATGCCGATCCTTCTCCCCATGGTACGTCCCACGCGGCCGGGACCGCCAGGCCCAACAAGAGGCGAGCCCGACGCTCGGACCACGAGCCGTCGGCCGTCGGACCTGATCCTGGGCCACGCATGCGACCCTCGCCCCTCAGTGCTGGGCCCCGTTCAAACCCACCGGCGCGGCCGTCACGTCCGACTCGTCGACGATCTCGTAGCTGTAGCCCTGCTCGGTCAGGAACAGCTGGCGGTGGTGGGCGAAGTCCAGCTCGCGGGTGTCGCGGGTCACCAGCGTGTAGAAGTGGGCCGACCTCGCCGCTGGCCTTGGGCCGCAGGATGCGGCCCAGCCGCTGGGCTTCTTCCTGCCGGCGAGCCGAACGTGCCGGAGACCTGGATCAGCACGTTGGCGTCCGGCAGGTCGATGGCGAAGTTGCCGACCTTCGAGAGGATCAGCTGCCGGACCTCGCCGCGTGCGGAACTTGCCGTACAGGTCCTCGCGCTCGGCGTTCGGCGTCTGCCCGGTGATGAGCGGGATGTCGAAGCGCTTGCGCGAGCCGGCGGAGCTGCTTCAGGTACTGGCCGATGATCAGCACCCGGTCGTCGGGCCGTCGTGCTGCTCGAGCAGCCGGCCGACGACGTCGTCCTTGGCCGGGTTCTCGCTGGCGATGCGGTACTTGTTGCGCCACTCGGCGACGGCGTACTCCATGCGCAGCGTCGTCGGGCAGGGCGACGCGGACCTCGGTGCAGTTGCGCCTCGGCGATCCAGCCCTTCGTCTCCAGCTCGCGCCAGGGCACGTCGTACTTCTTCGGGCCGATCAGGCTGAAGACGTCGCCCTCGCGGCCGTCCTCGCGGATCAGCGTCGCCGTCAGGCCGAGCCGGCGGCGGGCCTGGATCTGGGCCGTCACGCGGAAGACCGGCGCGGGCAGCAGGTGCACCTCGTCGTAGATGATCAGGCCCCAGTCGCGCTCGTCGAAGAGCTTGAAGTGCGGGAACTCGTCCGTCTTGTCGGGGCGGTAGCGTCAGGATCTGGTAGGTCGCCAGCGTGACCGGGGCGATCTCCTTCGACTCGCCGGTGTACTCGGCGACCTCGGTCGTCGGCGAGGTCGGTCTTGTCGAGGATCTCGCGGTGCCACTGCTTGACGGCGGTGATGCTGGTGGTCAGGACGAGCGTCGATCTTCTGCAGCAGCGGCCATGGCGGCGATGCCGACGATGGTCTTGCCGGCGCCGCAGGGCAGCACGATGACGCCGCTGCCGCCGCGGACGTCGCCGCCGGCGTAGAAGATGTCGGCCGCCTCGCGCTGATAGTCGCGGACCGTGAACGGCAGGCCGCTGCGGCGCGATCGTCGCGCAGGTCGATCGGCAGGGCGGCGCCCTCGGTGTAGCCGGCCAGGTCCTCGGCCGGGTAGCCGACGGCGATCAGCGCCTGCTTGAGGACGCCGCGGAAGGCGCGGTCGATCGCGAAGCTGGTCGCGTCGAGCCGGTCGCCGAGGTAGTCGCGGACCTTCGGCTGCCGGGCCAGCTCCTCGAGCAGCGGCCGGTCGGGGCAGACGAGCCGGAGCTGTCCTCGTCGTGCCGTTCGAGCCGGACCCGGCCGTAGCGGCTGACCAGCTCGGCGAGGTCGGCCGGCAGGTTGGTCGGCAGCGGGAACTTGCTGTAGCGTGGCGAGCACGTCGACCATCGCCTCGGCGGTCATGCCCGGCGGCGGCGGCGTTCCACAGCGAGAGCGGCGTGAGCCGATAGGTGTGGATGTGTTCGGGGCTCTTCTCCAGCTCGGCGAACGGGGCCAGGGCGTCGCGGGCCTCGGCGTAGTGCGGATTATCGACCTCGACCAGGACGGTGCGATCGCCCTGGACGATGAGCGGATTGGTGGGATCGTACTGCATGGGCTCCTTGCCGACCGGGGACCACGATCCGGGGGTCTTCGCGCCGGGCGCCGAAACTTCCATGGTAGACGCACCGGCCCTGAGCCGCAAGGCCGGCCACGGTGATGCCGCGATCGGCTCGTTCGATCGGCCGCCGAGTCGGGCGCCTCAACCCCGGCTCGCCTCGATCGCGGGCGTCGGCTTGTCCGAGACGCGGGACTGCCTTAGGATTAGGCCGTCGGCGGAGGTCGATCTCGCGTGTCAGATCGGCATTCGTTTCGATCGGGTCAGGCTTACCTCGGGGGACGAGACGTGATGCGTAATCGCTGGATCTGTCGAAGGTTGGCTCTCCTGGTCGTGGGCATCGGTGCTCTCTGGCTCTGGCCCGTCCCGGTCCCCGTCGCCCAGTGGCAAGACGCGAAGCCGGTCAAGAAGGACAGCCGGATCCAGGTCCGGCCCAAGCAGGCGGTCCTGACCACCTCCGTCTCGCCCTCGGAGGCCCGGCCGGGTGAGACCGTCACCTACAGCGTCACGGCCAAGCTCGAAGCCCCCTGGCACATCTACAAGTACTCCAAGGACCAGATCGACGAGGGGCCGAAATTCACCCAGTTCGACTTCTTCGACACGGCCGGACTGACCCCGCAGGGCGATTGGACCGCCTCGCGCGACCCGATGACGCAAGAAGGAACCGGCCTTCCCGGATCTCCCCTTCCTCGAATTCCACGAGGACGAGGTCACCTGGAGCCTCAAGCTCAAGGTTCCCGCGAAGGCGACGCCCGGCAAGAAGACGCTCCGATGCCAGGCCGGCTACATGATCTGCACCGACGAGAATTGCAGCATCCCCGGCCAGTGGACCTTGCCCGACGTCGAGCTGACGATCCTGCCCGGCTCGTCGTCGAGGACGTATCGACCCGGCACTCGGCCTCGCTGCTGGTCTCTGAATGCCGATCCAGGCCGCTCCGGCGGCCGACGGCCCCAAGCCGAAGGACCAAGGACAGCCGGATCCAGCCCGAAGCAGGCCTCGTTCTCGACCGAGATCATCCCCGCGAAGGCCACGCCGGGCGAGACCGTCACCCTGAAGGTGACCGCTAAGATCGCGCCCCCTGGCACATCTACAAGTACTCGACCGAGCAGCCGGCACGACGGGCCGAAGCTCACCTCGTTCGACCTCTTCGACCCCGCCGGTCTCGTCCCAAAGGGAGAATGGAAGCCTTCCAGGCCGCCGATCAAGAAGAAGGATACGGCCTTCAAGGACCTCCCATTCCTCGAGTTCTACGAGGACGAGGTCTCCTGGTGCTCTGCCGCTCGAAGTCCCCCCGGGACCGCCGCCGGGCAAGAAGTCGGTCAAGGTCCAGATCGGTTTCATGCTCTGCACCGACGCCACTGCACGCCGCCCTCCGGCACGACCCTCGCCGAGATGCCGAAGTTCGAGGTCGAGGTCGCCGGTGACGCGCGCGCCGCTTCGCCCCCGGCTCGCGCCGGCCGCGAAAGCCGAGCCAGCTCGGCTCCGGCCGCCGAGGTCGAGGATCCCAAGCCCCGGCGCCAGCACGGCTCCGAGCCGTCACGAAGGAAGCCACGCCTTCCCGATTCCGAACCTCGACGTCCGAAAGTTCGACCGGCCAGCCCGAGGATGGGTTCCTCTCCGTTCTCTCCTCTTCTGCGCGGGGGGCGGCCTGTTCGCGCTGGTGATGCCGTGCGTCTGGCCGATGGTGCCGATCACGGTCAACTTCTTCGTCAAGCAAGGGCAGAAGAAGCAACGGGCAAGACGACCGGGCTGGCGATCACCTATTGCCTGGCGATCATCGGCGATCTTCACGGCGGTCGGCGTGCTCTGTCTCGTTCTTCTTCTCGGCGCGGCGTCGCTCCGAAGCTGGCGAACAACCCCTGGCTGAACTTCGGCGTCGCCGGCGCTGTTCCTGGCGTTCGGCCTGAGCCTGCTCGGGTCTGTTCGAGATCCGGCTTGCCGAACTTCCTGCTGAACGCCTCGGCGCAGGGGGAGAGCCGGGGCGGGCTGATCGGCGTCATCTTCATGGCGCTGACCCTGACGATCACGTCGTTCACCTGCACGTTCCCGGTCGTCGGCGGCCTGCTCGTGATGGCGGCCGAGGGGCAGTTCCTCTACCCGATCATCGGCCTGGCCACGTTCGCCACGGTGCTCGCCTTCCCGTTCTTCCTGCTGGCGCTCTCGCCGGGCCTGCTCTCGAAGATGCCCAAGAGCGGCGACTGGATGAACGCGGTCAAGGTCGTCGGCGGCCTGGTCGAGATCGGCGCGGCGTTCAAGTTCCTCAACACGGCCGAGATCGGCTTCGTCGACCCCGGAGGACGCCTGGTTCAACGCCCAGGTCGTCCTGACGATCTGGGTCGTCCTCGCCGTCGTCTGCGGGATCTACCTGCTCGGCCTCTTCCGGACCGACCACGATCACGACGAGGTGAAGGTCGGCCCCGGCCGGATGGTCTGCGGCTCGGCTCTTCCTGGGCCTGCCCTGTTCCTGGCCCCGGCCCTGTTCGGCCGGCCGCCGCAGAGCCAGATCTGGTACCGCTGATCGTCGGCCTCCTGCCGCCCGACGCCGGGCGACCTCGAAGGCCCCGGTCGGCACGGGCGGGGGTCGGCGGCGAGAGGCTCGCCAAAGCCGCCACCTCGACCGATCCCGAAGCAGGCCGAGCGCGAGCAGAAGACCTTCCACGGCGTCGCCTGGGGGATGAGCTACGACGAGGCCGCTCGAGCAGGCCAAGGCCGGAGAAGAAGCCGATCCTGATCGACTTCACCGGGCGTCAACTGCGCCAACTGCCGGCTGATGGAGCAGGAGGTCCTGCCCCGGCCCGAGGTCGTCGCGCTCCTCAGGCGAGTTCGTCACCGTCCAGCTCTACACCGACTTCGTCCCGATCAAGTCGATCCCCCAGGACGCCCGGCTCAACTGGCCGACGAGAACATCGACCTCGAGGCCAAGCTGTTCGACGACGTCACCAACCCCAACTATGTGGTCCTCGACGGCGACGGCAATGTCCTCGGCAAGCTCGGCGGCAAGGTCTCGCCCGATGTCTTCGCCGGCTTCCTCAAAGGGGCCCTCGACCGCCACAAGGAGGCGGCAAGGTGGCCCAGTCCGGACCGGGCACTGATCCCCCGGCCCAACGCCCGGATCCCGGCCGTAGACATTCCCCAGGTCATGTATGCGGCCGGGCGTATCGCGCAGGCCTCTCGCCCCCGTTCGTCGCCGCCGGACTCCGCGAACGCGGACTGCACACCACGCTCAACTCGGTCCCACTCCGGCAGGCGACCGAATTAGTGGGCCGGTCGGAACAGAACGCGATCAGGCGCTCGACCTGCTTGCGGGTCAGGCTGTCCTTGGCCGGGCGCTTGACCTCGCCGGTCTCCTCGTCGATCTCCTCCTCGCGCTTGATCAGGATCGAGCGGCCCTCGCTGGGCAGCCGCTCGACCAGCCACGCGGTGATGCGCGCGACCTGATCGACGGTGGAGACATAGCCGTCGGTGAGCCGGTACAGCTCCGCGTTGGAGTAGACCTTGTCCTGCGCCGCCAGATCGCTGGCGTGCTTGGCCATCTCCAAGTCGACCCGCACGCCCCGCTCGTTGATCGCCTCCATCGCCCAGTATTCCCGCCACTCCCGCATCGGCAGCATGCGCGTCGACTTGAACACCTCGCGCATCGCGGTGATGTCGCCCGTGGCGTAGAGGCTGCAGAACTCGCGCCACTCGGCCGGGTGGCTCTGCGGCGTGCCTTTGACCATCACCGCCTTCTTGCCGAGGCCGTCGCGCAGGCCGTCGCGCGAGCAGAACAGCGCGATCAGCTGCTTGCCGCTCTCGATCTTGTGGGTGGAGCCGGACATCTTGGCGGCCATCGACAGGTCCGGCGGCAGGGCCGAGGCTGTCGCCTGCACCATGGCGTCGACGACGTGGTGCGGCTGCATCTCTGGGAAGCCGGTGGTGGCGTAGTTCCAGATGGCGCGGTCGAAACCGGCGTTCCACGCGATCCAGACCGCCTCGCCGCGCTCCACGCGGTCGTGGAACAGCCTGAAATCGAGCGGGAGATCATCCCATTGCAGCGGGCCGTGGTCGAAATCGATCACCTCGGCGTGATACACCGGGCCGTCGCCGATGGCGTAGGCCAGCACGATGGCGTCGGCCTCGGTGGCGTAGCGGTAGGTTCCCGCCTTGATGTCGGTGTTGCTGCGGGTCTCAAAGTCGAACCAGCCGCGATCGGCGGCGGCGAAGTAGTCATCGGGCATGACGGGCCTGTCGTGTTCGTGTTCGTGTTAACGCCAGCGGGTGGCCCGCTGGCGGCCTTAGGCCGAGCCTCAGGAGGCGGGTCTGCGGCGCTGGCCGACGTGGGCCTGCTGGGTCGAGACCGGCGCAGCAGGGGGCGTTTCCGGTACCAGCGAGGACTTGCGGACCCTCGCCGGGGCCGGTTGCGGCGCCGGTTTCGGGGAGGGGTATGAGTGCGCTGCAGCAATTTTCGGCGCGTTCGTACCCTTCAGGTTGCCGTTGATGTCGGTCCACGCCACGATGGTCAGCACCGGCTCGAAGATCTCGCCGTATTTTTTGTGGGGGTAGCTGCTCTCGCCCAGCGTGATGATGGGCCAGTAGAACTGCCGGTCGACCGTGGCCTGCGCGTAGACGCGGTCCTTGAGGTCGGCGAAGGCGATCCGGAAGCCCCGCGAGTTGTTCTTGTAGATCACCAGCGTGCCCTCGTCCTCGCCCGACAGGCATTTCAGCTCGAAGCCGTATTGAGGTACGAAGGGATAGTTATCAATGGCGGAAGGCTGCTCCGGCAGCGTCATGTTGAGGCGCACCATGACCTGCCCCAGCAACTCGCCGTCGCCCCAGCAGACCCAGCCATGCGACAGTGTCCTCAGATCTACCGCCCACTGCGATCCCTGCTGTACTTCCTCGTTGTTCTGGCCGTAGACCCAGATGCCGTTGCGCAGCAGCCGCAGGATCGGCTTGCCGCTGTCGCCGACGCTCATGGTGGAGCGGCTCTGATCGATAGACTTGATTAGAACATCAGCAAAATCATCGACTTGTCCGACGGTGTTGGGGTTCGTGTTGGTGATATCGTTCATGTTTTCGTACTCCGTGTTACCCCCTGTCGCGGCCGGGGGCGTCGCCGTCGTTTCACGTGAAACAGTCTGCCTGTATGGATGAAACCTATCCCTGCGAGGGATAGGTTTTGTCCATACAGGCGTCGTCGTTGCGCATCAATTGTTGCAGCGCGGCGGCGAACTGCTCGATCGCCAGCGGCTTCTCGACCACGGGCGCAGGATCGTCCGTGGTGGCGATAGTGGTTTCGGTCGACGGCGGCGCGACCCGCAAGTGGTCGGGGATCTTGACGCCCAACCTCTTGGCGGTGGCGTCGATGGCGGCAAGGTCTGCAACTTGGCGACCCAGATTTCTTCGTCCTCGAAGCCGAGCGCCTGCGCAGCTCATCCCAGACGACATCCTCGTCGATCCACTTGCGCTGCGTGGCCTTGGCTTGAGCCGCCAGCCCGGCACGTAGCCGCCATCCTCCAGATAGGCCCAGAGCTGCTCGTCGACCTCGCGCTTGTACTGCGCGACGATGTCGACCAGTGCCTTGGCCCTAGCGAGGTAGTCGCCGTACGCAGTTTGCTTGTTGCTGACCACGTCGGTGCGTGGGGTCAGGTGCAGGGTGGCGAGGTCGAGAAAGGGGCCCACCCACAACGGGCAGCTGACCTTGCAGGGGGCCCAGCGGCAATGCTCGCCTTTGTTTCTGACCGGGTTGCGGCCCAGCGCCGCTATCACTGCGCCCTCCAGATCCTCGATGAACCACTTGATCTCCTTGCGGGAGATGGCGACGTGGCTCAGTGGCGGATCAACACGCGGCTGGATGATCGCCAGCACCAGATTGGTCTTGCCCCGGTACAGATGCCGCGCCGAGTTCATGGCGGCGGCGCAGTAGTACATCAGCTGCGGGTTGACGCGCTCGCCCTGATCGTCGCGGTACAGCACCGGGACCGGGACGCCGGAGCCAAATTTCCAGTCGACGTGCAGCACGGTGACGTTATTTGCGAGAATGAGATCAATCGTTCCAAAGGCTCCGGGGATGCGCGGAAACTTGACGCTCTTCTCGATCGCCAGCACCTTGAAACCGCCGCCGTAGATCCGCTCCAGCTCGTTCAATGCGTCGAGCGCGGGTTGGATCATCTCGTCGATGTGGGCCTGCGTCAGCTCGCGATCGTGGAAGTGTTGACCGACCCGTACCGGGTCAGACACTTCGTCGCTGGCGCGTTGCGCCATCAGCACCGCCATCACCGCGTGCATCGCGGTGCCTTCCTCGGCATACTCGGAAGGCACGTCGGCTGATTTGGGCAGGGCTAGGGTGGCCTGATAGCTGCCGGGGCAGCGCAGCAGGCGGTCAGCGGTCGAGCCGCCGACAATGCTTGAGTGTTGCGTCATCGTGTCCGTGTTTCGTGTTCAATGCGGCGACAATGGAGGGTTCCCGATTGACTGTCAACAGGATCCGCGAGCGCAGCGTCGAGACCGAGCTGGTGGCGCGTGTCGCGGCCGCGGGCGGGGTGGCGTGGAAGGTGCGCTTCACCGGCCAGCGCGGCTGTCCCGACCGTCTGGTGCTGCTGCCGGGCGGGAAAATATTTCTGGTGGAAACCAAGCGGCCCAGAGGTGGTGTGGTATCGGCCAATCAAAGCCTTGTGCATGCCACATGCAGGGGGCTGGGCGTGGAGGTCGCGATCCTGCGAAGTCGGGCCGACATTGACATCTGGATGACAAATCAGCGACTATAAAAAGTCGGGGCCGCGATCCTCGGATTGAGCGCAGTCGCACGTGCGGACGACAACCGGTTCAAGACCGAAGCCGATTTGCGCAAGCCCGGGCTCACGATCGCCGTCACCGCCGGCGAGGTCGGGCACAGCTACGCCCAGAAGTTCCTGCCCGACGCCAAGCTGATCGTGCTCGACACGCCTGACATCACGCGGCCCATGCTCGAGGTGCTGTCCAAGCGCGCCGACATCGGCATCGCGGACTCGATAAGCGTGTCCAACTTCGTGGCGGCTCACAAAGGCGTTGCGACCAACGTTTTCGCCGAACGGCCGCTGCTCCTCTGGGGAACCGGCCTGCTGCTGCCGCGCGACCTGCAATGGAAGGACTTCCTGGATCAGTCGATCAACTTCCTCGAATTCACCGGCGTGCTCGACCGCCTGGAACAGAAATACAAAAAGGACTCCAAGGAGTGGATCACGATCAAGAAGAACTATTGACGCAATCGGAAGCCGGCGCGAATCAGCCCAGGAGAGCGAGTTTGCGCCGGCGCCTGCCGAAGAGTCGTTCGACCACACTGTGAGGAATCCCCGACGTGACCTATGACTGGCAGCTCTCGCTGATCCTCGAGTACTGGCCGGCGTTTCTCGGTGGTTTCATCCTTACGATGAAACTGACGATCGTCACCATCGTAGCCGGCACGCTGCTCGGATACATCCTCGGCATCCTGCTGTCGATCAAATCGGCGTATGCCAAGCCGCTCAAGGTGCTCATCAATATCTATATCGCGTTCTTTGGGTGGCTGCCACTGCTCGTTCTGATGGTATGGATGTACTACTTCCTGCCCGTGCTGCTCGACGTCCGGTTCGACGGACTGACAGTCTGCCTATGTCGCGCTGTCCCTCAACCTCTCGGCGTTCATCGCCGACGTGATCCGCGGTGCTATCGAGGAAATTCCGAACACGTACATCGATGCCGGCAAGGCGATCGGCATGCCGTTCCCGCTGATACTGCGGCGGATCATCTTTCCCGAGATCGTGCGGATCTCGCTGCCGGCGATGGTGGCGCTGTACATCAACCAATTCAAGTGGACGACGCTTGCATCGGTGCTCGGCGTGAGCGAGCTGCTGCATACCGCGGACACGATCATGATCCAGACCTACCGATCGCTCGAGGCGTACACGGCGATCGCCGTGATCTACCTCGTCGTCGTGGGCCTGGGCAACATGGTCTACATGCGCATGCAGCGCATGGAATTCTTCCAGCAGAGGGCGTGACCGATGGATGAGCTGTTCCGCCTGGAAGACGTGACCGTAGTGTTCGGCAGGAACGAGGTACTGAAGAAGTTCAACCTGTCGATCTACGACCGGGAACGGATTGCGATCTGCGGGCCGAGCGGCACCGGCAAGAGCACGCTCTTGCGCTGTCTCAACCTTCTGCAGCACATCGAGCATGGCACCATCTATTTCCGCGGACAGAAGATCATCGAGGCGACCAATGGCGTCGCCAAGGTCCTGGTCGACGAGAATGCACACCGCTCGCGGGTGGGCATCGTGTTCCAGGAATTCAACCTCTGGCCTAACAAGAGCATCCTGAAGAACATCACCGAGGGTCCGATCTATGTCAAGAAACTCCCGGTCAAGCGCTCGACCGAGAAAGCTCGCGAGCTGTGCGCCCTGGTCAACGTCGAGCCCTGCACGCGAACGGACGATGACCGCCTGGTCGACAAGTACCCGACGCAGCTCTCGGGCGGCCAGCGTCAGCGCGTTGCGCTGGCGCGCGCGCTGGCCATGGAGCCCGAAGTGCTGTTACTCGACGAGATCACGTCCGCTCTCGACCCGCCGCTCGCCGCCGAGATCCTTCGGTACCTGCGAAAGATCAACGAGAAGTTCCACATCCCGATGCTCCTGGTTACTCACCATGTCGAGTTCGCCCGTTCGCTAGCGACGCGCCTGCTGTTCATGAAGGATGGTCAAGTGCTGGTCGACACGCCAGCCGAGCGCCTCGACGAGTACTACGGCCACGCCGAGCTGAAGCGCTATCTCCAACCGATGAATGCGGAAGAGTCACCACAGGGAGCCGCCTAAAGCATTCCGGCTCGCGTGCCTAACCCCCGAACCCGTCCTGTCACAGGAGGAAAGCCATGGCCTTGCCGTTCAGGGAAATCGTCGATCTCGGTCACGAGTATTTCGACGGAATGTCGAATATCGGTGGCAGCATGGTCGCGTTTTTTCCACTCGAGACGCATGAGCACTACCACATGATCACGAGTGGCAAGCTTTCGATGGAAGGTCGCATGATCCTCATGCCTGAGCACTGCGGCACGCACCTCGACGTGCCGCGCCATTTTGTGAAGGACGGCGCACCGGTGGAAGAGGTTCCGCTGGAGCAACTGATTCTTCCGGGGCATCTGCTCGACCTGACGCACAAGAAGAACGGCGAAGCGATCACCATCGACGATTTCAAGCGGGCCGAGGAAAAGTCGGGCCAGAAGATCGGGCCGGGCCGCGCGACGATCTGCTGGACCGGCGTAGACAAGGACTGGGGCACGCCCAACTTCGCGATGGTGCGTCCCTACGTTCCGACGGACACCGCGCAATGGCTCGTCGATCGAAAGATGACGATCTTCTGCACCGACCTGATTGGAATGGACGACCCTGACGAATGGTGGTGGCCGACCCACCTTATCTGGCTTGCAAGTGGCATCTGCATGGTGCAACAGCTGTGCAACCTGGACAAGCTTGTCGGAAAGGAGTTTCTGTTCGTCTGCCTGCCGCTCAAGATGCGCGGCGGCACGGCGTCGCCGGTGCGGCCGGTTGCGCTCGTCATGTGAGGAGGCGCCATGGCGCTGCAAGTGATCCAGCCGCGCAACGTGCACGACACTAGCGCGTTTGCCTATTCGCACGCGGTCCGGATGGGCGACCTGATTTTCGTCTCGGGACAGGTCGCGATCGATCCGAAGGGCAACCTGGTGGGGTATGGCGATATACGCGAGCAGGCAGAGCAGGTCTTCCGCAACCTCGCAGCGGTTCTGCAAGGCGCAGGGTCGGGGATGGAGAAAGTGGGCAAGCTCATGGTGCTCACCACGCGCGTCGAGCACCGGGTAGTCATCCACGAAATCCGCTCGCGGATCTTCGGCGTGATCGGACACTTTCCGGCAAGCACGCTGGCGGTTGTCTCGAGCCTTGCCAGTCCCGATTGGCTGGTCGAGATCGAAGCGGTCGCGCTGGCCTGATCGAGCACTCTGATTCGTCGGGATGCTCCGTACCCGACAGCGGCTTCAGATCGCCAAGGTGCCGGCCGCCTCATTAGCGCCTGCTTCACGGAGAATTGAGATGTGAGAGCGTCCGTCTGCAACTGGCCGACACCGGCCCGCTGCGCAAGACCGGTATCGACCTAGCATGGGCGCAATGCAGTCATTCCCAAACTGCGAGAGCGGGTGTCTTGCATCGCTCGAGCTGCGAGTATGGCCAGTCTGGTTAAGGCGCGATCCGTCCGGGGCTTGCAAGCCCCACTTCCTTCAGGAGCAGCGCCACCTCCAGCAGGTCGCTTACCGACTGGCATTTGGAGATTACGTAGTTCGGGAGTGCCGCGGAGCCGAAGCGATGATGGATGTCGGCCGCAATGCGCATGATCGCAAGCTCGGCGTCCAGCAGCGGCGAGCGCACGACGTGCGGCGTGTCGAGGAGGCGCGGGCTTTCGAGCTCCCGCACCAGCAACTCTGCACGTTCGCGCTCGGGAAGCCCGGCGTAGTCTGCGTGCACCCCGGCACGCGCGAGCAGCTCCGCAACCACTTCCTCGTGCACGTCGGAATTCTGGCGGATATCCAGGGCGGCGAGGTGGAAGCCGAACACCGTCACGGCGCGGCGCAGCGACTTGAGCCTTCCGTCGACGAGCGACTGCGACCCGTGCGATGCGAGAGAGGCGGCCATGACGTCCAGATCGGCCAGGAGCTCCTCGGGCCTCGCGTACGGCGGCATTTCGACGTGCGGCGCACGCGGCGGCGTGTAGCCGATCAGCGCCTTCGCGGTCGCGGCGGTCCGCGCATAGATTTCGGAAAGGGCCTGCCGGTACGGCTCGTCGCGTCGGCGGGGATTGTCGTCGTGTGCGGACACGGCGAGCGCGAGGAGCGCTTCGGCGGGTTTGACCAGGCGCGTCGAGAGCGAAAGCTCTCTTCCGAGGGCGTGCACTTCGTCGAGGTAGTGCATGAAGGCCGCGGTCGCGTGCGCGCGGTTGGCGTAATCGAGCGTTGACGCGCCGACGAACGGATTGCCGTCGCGATCGCCGCCGATCCACGAGCCCATGGCGAAGAACGGCGGCAGCCCTTCCGCGGTCCCGGTCAGCTTCGGCGGACCGACCTGCCAAAACCTTACCTACCTACTGAACGGCGAGCGAATAGGAGGTAGCATGCACGCGATTTTCAACGGCTAGCGAAGTGCCCGTACCCGCCCGAGTACTACGCATTCACCTGCGGCGCGCGGACGCGGGCGGACTCCGCGCAAGATCCGACCCAATACGCCAAGGGCCGCTGCAGGTTTCACGGAGGGAGCCGAAGTCGGAGCTGGGTCGCCTGCGGTCTGCGGAATACGGACGAAACGACGGACGATGCGCAGACTCATGCAAGCAGGCCCCGACGTCGTTCGAGCACGGCGGGTTGCTTTCCGAGTCTATGGCGCGGCGCCAGCCGCGAGTGGCAGCCCGGTCGGCCGTGTTCGCCCCTTGAAACCGCCGGCGACAAAAAACCCGCCAGCGTTGCGCTAAGGGCGGGTCGATCGTCCTGCCCCGCTTTAGCTGCACTTATAACGCGCCCGCAAGCTGTTCGTTCAAATCGGCGCCACTACATTATCGGTTCGAAGCTGGGCAGCGCCAAAGAGTGACCGACGAGCGGCAGGGTTCGGCGCGCGCGATAGCGGCGGCCAGGAGTTATTGCGGCGCCTAACGCGTTCGCGACCAATGGGCCGCTCGCGGAGACCGGACGAGGGCCCGGACTCGCCATTCGAGTTCAGTCCACGGGGCTGCGTCATCAGTAAGTGGCCAGAGCGTGCACCTCCGGGGCCGGCTGCGGCCATACGGAAAACCCCACCTGAGAACGCGGACCAGTAGCCCCGAGGGCGGGCGCGCCTGCGGACCATACGGAAAACATTTGATTAACGTATGACACGGCGCTAGACTGAGGTGGTTACGACGGAGGCGTCATGCCCAAGACCAAGCGAGTCGCCCTATATGCCCGTGTGTCCACCGATGGGCAGACTACGGAGAATCAGCTCCGAGAACTTCGAGTGGCGGCTCGTCGACATGGGTGGATTCCCGCAGCCCAATTCGTCGACCGGGGAGTCAGCGGTGCCAAAGGGCGGAAGGGTCGACCCCAGTTCGATGCTCTGCTCCACGCAGTCGCACGACGCGAGTTCGATATCGTCGCCGCATGGTCTGTCGATCGCCTCGGTCGCAGCCTGCAGGATCTGGTGGTATTCCTGAGCGATCTTCAGGCGAAGAAAATCGACCTTTACTTGCATCAACAGGCTTTGGATACCTCCACGCCGAGCGGTAAGGCGATGTTCGGCATGCTGAGTGTCTTTGCCGAGTTCGAGCGCTCGATCATCCAGGAGCGAGTGAAGGCAGGGCTTGAACGAGCGCGCGCCAGCGGGAAGGTACTAGGGCGTCCAAAGACGGGCACGAAAGTCGAGGATCAAATCCGCATGCTGGCTGCGGCTGGAATGGGGAAGGTCAAGATTGCCAGGACACTTGGTGTTGGGGTGAGCGTCGCCCAAAGGGTACTCGGGTAATTCTCATCTTTCCCATGAAGGGACGTTTTCGGGAATGTTCGGCGGGCGTCGAGTAGCCAACAGCTGAACTAATCAGCCACAAGATCGACAACCACGTGCTGCCCGGCGTGCTGGCCCAACGACAACGAGTACATGGAACGTCGCAGGGAAGCGTTGCACGCTTGGGCAGATCGGATCGAGAAGTGCGAGAAGCTTGACGCTATGTCGGAAACCTAATATTGCCCAAGCAGCGTAAGCGTTCCCGACGGAGTATTGGACATCACGGGACCCGTCAGGCGAGTCGGGCCGGCGGAGCATTCGGGTTTGAGCGCACCTTGATACCGAGATCAATTTCCCGCATGAACATCAGCGCGGCGGTGTCGCGGCCGCCGTATCCCCTGGCGACTGCTTGGTCAAGCATTGTCTGGGCAACCCGTCCCACAACGGCGTCGATTCCCAACTGCTCGGCGTAGGCTAACGCCAACCGAACATCCTTGCATGCAAGCTTCACCATGAAACCTGGAGTGTCATCTCCTTTGAATGCTCTGTTAGCCAGATTGGTACCGAGTTGCGCATTCCAAGCCATCGTGGTCTTCATCACCTCCAACATTAAATCAACCGTGAGGCCTGCTTTCACGCCAATCGCCATCGCCTCGGTATCCGCGACGATGATTGCAGTGGCGAGAAGGTTATTGACCATCTTCATCGCGTGACCCATGCCGTGGCCACCGCAGTAGTACATCTCGCTGCCCATGCAGGCGAGGATCGGCTTGACCTTGTCGATTAGATCCAAATCGCCGCCCAGCATCAGGGTCAGTGTTCCACTTGCTGCGTGATCTGAGGTCTTCCCGACCGGCGAATCGATCATTCCGATTGCGCGCTTCGCGAGCTCCGCGCAGATTCGCTGCGACGTCATCGGGTCGATCGTGCTCATTTCAACGATAATCCCGCCGGAGCTCATGCAGTTCACGACGCCCCTCGGTCCCAACAGGACCTCCTCGACGTCTTGCGGTGCTGGAAGCATGGTCACGACGACGTCGCTCGCACGGCCCACATCCTGCGGTGACTTGGCCACGTTTGCGCCGGCGTTTTGCAGCACTTCTACGGCGGTCGGATCGACGTCGTATACCGTGAGCGGATAGCCGCCTTTCAAAATGTTCTGAGCCATTCGGCTGCCCATGACACCAAGCCCGATAAAGCCGACTCTTTCCATCCGCGTCTCCTGACGTCAGTAAAAAGGCTCAGAGCGGCCCGCCCGATGGCACGGGCAGCACCTGACGTCGTCGCGCCAATCGCCATCGCGCAACACGAGTCCGCTTCGGGCGACTGTCGACGTCACCTGCGCCAGCCAGAATCATCGGATAACGTCCCACGCTAGAAAACGAATACACCCTTGCCAGTGGACTGGGTGTCGAAAAGTCGATAAGCATCTGCTGCCTGCTCGAGCCGGTAGCGGTGGGTTAGCAACCGCTCGAGGGGGATTTTTCGCTCGGAGACGAAGCGCGCGCATTCCATTTGCCACGCAATGCTGAACGTCCAGTTTCCCATGATCGTGAGCTGCTTTCGGATCATGTCCTTGCTCACGTCGAGAGTTACGGTGCCGCCTTCACCTATAAAGCAGACGCGCCCCCAGATTGCCGCGCTTTGGACCGCTGCCAGCCGCGCCTCGGGGGCGGCCGAGCATTCAAGCGTGGCCGGGGCGCCTTCGCCGCACGTGGCTTCTTTGATCGCCGCCACGGGGTCGATCTCTTTCGGATTGATGATTTTCTCAGCGCCGAAATCCTTGGCGAGCGCCAGTCGCTCGGGCGAGACGTCTACGGCGAGCACTCGCGCGCCCATCGCGACTCCGAGCATCGTGGCCGAGAGCCCGACGGGTCCCATGCCATAGACAGCGAGAGTGTCGCCTCCAGAGAGATTGAGACGCCTGAGGCCGCCGTACGCCGCCCCGGTGCCGCAGGAGATTGCAGATCCTTCTTCGTACGAGAGGTCATCCGAGAGCGGAATATTGGTACGTGCCGGCACCTTCATATAGTGCGCATGGGCGCCGTCGCCGGTCACACCGTAGGAAACCATGCCATTCGGGCAAAGCTGTGTCCATCCGACACGGCAATGCTTACAGACGCCGCAGCCGCAATAGTGATGGTTCATCACCCGCTGACCCACGCGCGCCTCTTTCTTCGACACGCCGGGTCCAACCGCCGCGATCACGCCGCAGGGCTCGTGACCGGCGATCAACGGGCCGCCGGTGCCAACCAGCCCCATGGATGCCGCGCCTTCCGCGGACCGATATAGCTTGAGGTCGCTCCCGCACATCCCCGACGCCTTGATCTCGAGCACCACCTCACCTGGTCCCGGGGTAGGGTCCCGAAAGTCTCTTATCTCCAGCTGTCGGTTGCCTAGGAACACCACTCCGCGCATAGACCCTCCCTATTCTCCGGCGAACGACGAGAGCTGCGGCCAGCGTGTCGGGCCACCGATTCCGTCGATCCTCGCGACATCACGGTGCCGTCACGAGTATCGGATATGACTGTTGGTGGGAAGCGACTAAGTCTAAGCAGCGTTCAACCGGATAACTATCGCGTAGGCGACAGATTTTTCATCGCAACCGCGGGAAGCAGGGGGTTGGTGACTTACGGGGGGCGCTATTGACACTGAGTCAGCAGAAAATCGGACCGCGATACGCGAGGTAGCGAGGGCCCTGGTTATACGTCATTCATCCAAATCAAGGCGAGTATCTGCTCGCGCGTTGCAACGAATTCAGGACTAGCCTTGATTGCGCGAATGTTGTCGCGCTCGCCAGTAGCATGTGAGAAACCGACCTTCAGGTGCTCGACGATGCGGCCTGGTCGCGGAGACATGACGACAACGTCCGTGCCCAAATATACGGCTTCTTCGACGCTGTGCGTGACGAAGACTACGGTCATCTGCGTGCGCCGCCAGATGGCATGAAGCAACTCTTGCATTTTTTCCCGAGTCAGCGCATCGAGCGCGCCGAAGGGCTCGTCCATCAGGAGAACCTTGGGATCATTGATAAGTGCTCGGACGATAGCGAGCCGTTGCTGCATTCCCCCGGACAGCTGATAGGGATATCGATTGCGGAAATCCCATAGTCCGACCAATCGCAGATAGTGCTCGACACGCTCGCGCCGCGTCGGCTCTGCGATGCCACGCACCATTGGACCGAAGTCGGCGTTCTCGGCGACGGTCATCCAGGGAAAGAGCGCCGGTTGCTGGAAAACGACGCCGCGATCTTGTCCAGGACCGGTGATTAGTTGGCCGGCGAGTGTGATTGTGCCGATCGTCGGCATGATGAATCCCGCCAACGCCTGCAGCAGCGTCGTCTTGCCACAGCCCGAAGGACCGACGATGCATACGAACTCGCCGGCTTCGATGCCGAGCTCGACGTTGCACAGGGCTTGCACCGGCCCCTCCTTCGAAGGGTACTCTATGCTGAGGTTTGCGATTTCAACGAATCGCGTAGACATGGCATGCAGAGGTTTTGACTTCTTGGGGACGGCGGCATCCGGCCTCCGCAGGGCCGCAAGTGATGACTTCCATGAATCGCCTTCCTCCTCTAGACAAACCGCCGCAGGGCACGATTCCAAGCACGCGCCGTGCGGCGGAATTTCCTACCCCTTGTTTCAGGAGGAGGGAGACAGACAAAAGATGCTATGCCTTCGCTGCCTTTGACAGAAATGTTGTATTGATCGCGTTCTGAAAGGCGCTGAGCGGTGGGGCAGCCCGTATGCTCTTCTGGGTGACTAAAAACTCGGCAGTGCTCCGCAAGACCGACGCAAACTTGCCCGGCTTGCCGGGAGGACCAAGCCAGTCGTCCGAGAGCTGACGCTCAAAGGTGAGGAAATCGTATTCGTCCATATCGCGTCTCGCGACTGCGGGGGTAACGCCGGCCTGTTTGGCGACAATCGCAGCTGCAGCGTCGGGGTCCGACTTGAACATCGCGAGGGCGTTGCCGTAGGCTTTCAGGAAGCCCGTCACGGCGTCTGGATATTCCTTGCCGAACTCGGTGCGCGCGATGATGACGTCGGCGATGACGTAGCCCTGAGCGTCGAGTTTTTTCGATGTCGGGAAGTACTCGCCATTGGCCTCGAGCATCTTCGCCTTGAACGGGCTCCAATAGTAGCTCGCATCGATATCGCCGCGCATCCACGCCGCGACCGCGGCGTCGGCCTTCAGATCCAGAACAGTCACGTCCTTTTCCGTGAGGCCATTGGTCTTCAGGAACCCGAGCAGCCGGAAATGCGAAGTCGAACCGAAGGTCGTCGCCGCTTTCTTGCCTTTGAAATCGGCGGGGGTTTTGATATTGGCCGCTTTGCGTACGACCATTTCCTCCGCGGGGCCGATGTTGTCGACAAGGCAGACGATTTGAAAGGGAATGTTGTTGGCTATCCCCGCCGCCGTAGGCGATGACCCAATGGCAACGCCAATGTCTACGCTCTTGGCGGCGATCCCCGTAATCGCCTCGGCGCCGTTGGAGGCCTCGGTCCAGTTTATCTTGGCCCCCGCCAGCTTCTCGAACCAACCTTCACCCTTGGCGATCATCGTCGGCTTTGTCTCCAGAAAAAACGCGACGTTGATCTTTTCCGGCACTGTTCCGGCGGCTAACAGGTCACGCGCGCGCAACCCGGTAGCGAGAGAGGCGCCCGCTATGACGACCGTTTTCATGAAGTATCGTCTGCCGACTACGTCTGACATGAGATTCTCCTTTTCCTCGAGGGTCTGATGTGTGTCTGCTCCGGGACCCTCTCGCCGGAGAGGTGAGTCAATCCCGGCCGGTCCAATGGACGATGCGACGCTCGGCGACGAGCAGTAAGCGATCGAGCAGCAGGCCCATCGTCCCAAGCACCAGGATTCCGACAAAGACATAGTCGGAGCGCAGGAAGCGCCCTGCGTCGAGAATGATCCAGCCGAATCCGGTGCTGCCCGCAATGATCTCGGCGGCAATGAGCGTCGTGTAAACGACACCGATGGCAAGCCGCGCGCCGGTGAAGATTTCGTGCAACGCAGAAGGGAAGACGACGTAGCGGAAGATCTGCCATTCACTGGCGCCGAGGGACCGCGCCGCTTGTATCCGCTGCACGGAAACGCTTTTTACTCCGTCCATCGCGGCGATCGCCGAGACAGGAAGCGCCGTAAGAAAGAG
Source organism: uncultured beta proteobacterium (assembly GCA_963773195.1). GTDB lineage: Bacteria > Pseudomonadota > Gammaproteobacteria > Burkholderiales > Casimicrobiaceae > CAIWHR01. The sequence goes on along the minus strand of CAVZAE010000002.1, from coordinate 237,400 downwards.
GAGAAGGACCTGCGCCGTCTCCTCGATTCCAAACCAGACGATCAGCAGGATCAGATAGGCGAGCTGCGGCAACGGCCGAAAGAACTCGACGAGCGGACTGAAGAAAGCCTCGATCCGACGGTTGTAACCCATCGCAAGACCCAGCAGCGTGCCGGCGGCGGCTCCCGTGGCGAAGCCCAATAGCACACGGCGGAGGCTGAGCCCGGCATGTTCCCAGATCGTCCGGTCCCTGTAGCCGTTCTGGAGGAGATCCACGAACGCGTCCCAGAGCAGCATCGGTCCTGGCATGAAGATTGGGTCGACCAACCCGCCCTGCGTGATGGCAATCCAGACGAACAACAAGAGAGATAAGCTCAAAAGGGTGATGCGTCGATCTCCCAGCCGGCGCCATGCCTCGCGAATCGATGACGCGCGCGCGACGTTCAACCTAGCTCACCCCGCGCCAATGGATAAGCGCGCTATCGAGCATCAGGATGAGCCTGTTAAGCGCCAGGCCAAGAATGCCAAGAATGATGATCACCAGCACGATCACGTCGTTGCGCAGAAAGCGGCTGGCCGAAAACACCATCCAGCCAAGCCCATTGGTCGCCGTCATGAGCTCGGCAGCGACCACCGTTGAGAAGGTGACAGCCAGCGCGATGCGGGCGCCCGTCAAAACGAGTGGAAGCGCAGATGGAAAGATGACGTAGCGGAAGATCTGCCACTCACCCGCGCCAAGCGAGCGCGCCGCTTGAACGCGCTGAAGTTTGGTCGACCAAACGCCCGCCATCGCGCTCGATGCGAGAATTGGAAAGGCCGTCAGATAGAGAAGCGCGATCTTGGAGCTGTCGCCGGTGCCGAGCCACAGAATGAGCAGGATGAGGTAGGAGAGCGGTGGCAGCGGTCGCAGAAACTGGACGATGTAGTTGCAACCTGCCCGGATCTTCGCGTTGTAGCCCATGGCGAGGCCGAGTGGAATTCCGGTCAGAGATGCGAGGACGAAGCCGGCGAGGCAGCGGCCTAGGGTTGCCGCGCAGTTCTGCAACAGCGTCGTGTCGCGATAGCCATTCTTTGCGATGTCGACGAACGCGGAAACCACCTCACCGGGTCCGGGCAGCAGGTTTGCCGGCGCCAGGGACAGAGCCGTCGATAGGTACCAGGCGAGAACGATCGAGAGCACCGAGAGGACGCCGAGCCAGCGGCCGTCGCGCAGCCACTGACCCCCGGCACCGATCACGATTCCGGGGAGCGGTCGCCGGCCTCGCAATCGGCTGATTCCGGCGTTCCCCGCGTCCTTTCCCGCTGTCATTGCTTGCCTGCGCCAGACCAAAGGTTTTTCGAGTCTAAGTAGCGCGCGGCCGAATAACTATCGCGTAGGCGACAGATTTTGCATTGCCTCTGAAGGCGAGCAATGAACAGCACCACTACAGCAGCGCAAAGAGACTATCGCCGGCAGCGCGTGCAGCGAGACGTGCCTGGTCCAGGATGGTGACGTGGCTGTATCGGGTCGACACTATCCCTTCACTGACGAGCAAGCGCAACTCGACGTTGACCCGCTGGCGGGAGACCGACAGCATGGCTGCGAGATCGTCCTGCGAGACTTTCAGTTCGATGTCGATACCGGCACCCGTAGTGTGGCCATAGCTGCCGGCCAGCGAAAGCAGCGAATGAGCCACGCGTTGACGCAGCCGCAGCATCGTCAGACGCTCGATATGCGCTCCGAATCGGCGAATATTGTGGCAAAGATCAGTTGCGAGACGGAACAGCAGCGTCGGCTGCCGCTCGAGCAGAGCTCGTAAAGGATTCCGCGGAACAAGCACAACAGTTGTGTCGCCGTGCGCTCGCACATCTGACAGCGCAGTCCTTTCGTCGAGCGTGGGAACCAGAGCAATCGAGTCTCCCGGCGGCACGTAACCCAAGACGAAGCGACGTCCTGTCGACTGCGGCAGGCTGTTCTCGAGCGCGCCGGTAACGACCACATACAGGCCCTGGACCGGATCGCCCATCCGGTATAGCAGGACCCCATGCTTGTAGCGTTCCAGCCGCGACATCGCGGTCAGCTCGGCCAAAACCGAGGCGGGCAAATCGACGAACAACGGCGATCGCTTCAGCGCACCCGCGATGCGCGCTTCGTCAGGCGATTGGCAAGTCAATTTGCACCCTTCAACCCAGGCAAGTCACGGCAATCTGCAGAGCATCTCACAGGCTATATGTGGCCTTCGCATAACGCTGGGTGCGTCGGGGCGGCGCCTCCCCGACTCCCTGCGCTATCGACCGGATATTTTCGCCACGACCCGACGTCTCTTCGGGGTCTGCTGATCGCCTTGCGCCGGTTGCAGGGGCGTGTCGCTCAATTTCAGTGTTCGCAGGACGAAGCTCGATTTGCTGTGGCGAATGCCTGGGATCTTGTAAAGGCGCTCCCGTAACAGGCGCTCATAGTCTCGCGTATCACGAACGGCGATCCGCACGATGTAATCGTAGTCGCCAGAAACGAGGAACGCCTCCAGCACCTCGGGAATTCCCGCGATGGCCTTGCCGAAGTCCTCGATCATGCTGTCCGTGTGACTGTTGAGCGTCAGCTGCACGATTACCGTGTCGGCATATCCCAGTGCCGCTTGGTCAATTTTGATCGTGTAGCGCTGAATCACGCCGGCGATCTCCATTTGCTTGACCCGATTCCAGCAAGGTGTCGGTGACAGGCCCACCTGCTCGCTCACTTCCTGCAGCGTGGCCCGTGAGTTCCGCTGCAGCACGTCGAGGATCCTCAAGTCGAACTTGTCCATTTTCATCTATGTAAACGCCGCATTGGAGAAGGATTATCCAAATAACCGAGAAATTGTAGGCAATTAGAAAGCACATTCCAAGCCCGCGCTCGTATGCTCATCGTTATGAGCGAGAGCCTGTTGCGGCCGATCGCGCCAACCGTTGCAGCGCCGCCAGCGCCGAGTGGCGCCGAGCGGCTCCTCGAGGCTCTAGTCCAGCATGGCGTGGATACGATCTTCGGCTATCCCGGGCGGCGCCTGCCTTCCGATCTATGACGCGCTCTATGCCGAGACCCGGATTCGTCACGTCCTCGTGCGTCACGAGCAGGCCGCCGTACACGCGGCCGAAGGCTACGCGCGGAGCACCGGCCGGGTCGGCGTCGTACTGGTGACGTCGGGCCCGGGCGTCGGCAACACCGTCACGGGCCTGCTCAACGCAATCAGCGACTCCAACCCCATCGTCTGCATCAGCGGGCAGGTGGCTACCCCCGCGATCGGCACCGACGCCTTCCAGGAATGTGACGCGCTCGGCCTGTACCCGCCCGGTCACGAAGTGGAATACGCAGATTCGCTCAGTGCGCGAGATCGCGGCCATCGTGGGCAAGGCGCTCGCAATCGCAACCCAAGGCCGTCCCGGACCTGTCCTGATTGATTTCCCCAAGGATCTTCAGACGTGCCAGGAGGCTGACAAGCTCCCGCAAGCGACGATCGCGCGCTCACGCGCGGCAACGTTCCCGCTGCCGGCCAGCCGGGTCGCCGAAGCCGCGGTCTTGCTTCGTGCCGCACGGCGCCCCGTCTTCTACGGTGGCGGCGGCCTGATCAATTCCGGGCCGGCAGCCTGCGCGCTCTTCGCTTCGCTCGTGCGCGGCATCGAACGCCCCCTGCACGCTGACGCTGATGGGTCTGGGTGCTTTCCCGGCGTCTGATCCGCGTTTCCTCGGCATGCTCGGCATGCACGGCACAGTCGAAGCGAACCTCGCGATGCATCACGCCGACCTCGTCGTCGTGCATCGGCGCGCGATTCGACGACCGCGTCACCGGCAAGCTCGACGAGTTCTGCCCAAGGGCCCGCAAGATCCATGTCGACATCGATCCGACATCGCATCGACAAGATCGTCAAGGTCGACGTTCCGATGGTCGGCGACTGTGCGACGGTGCTTCACGCTGCTGACATGCAGGAGCTGCGACGGCATCTCGGCGCCCGCGCGGATCGCTCGATCCGTGGTGGCGAGACATCGAGCGCTGGCGTAGCCGGCGCTGCCTGGGACTTCGCTGACCGCGACGACGCGATTCTGCCGCAGCGGTTGATGTGCAGTCGCTGCAACCAGCAGCTCGCCGGACACGACGCGATCGTCTCGACCGACGTCGGCCAGCACCAGATGTGGGCCGCGCAGTACCTGCGCTTCGAACGGCCCAATCGATTTCTGACTTCCGGGCGGCGCCGGGACCATGGGCTACGGCCTGCCCGCTGCCATCGGTGCGCAGATCGCGCATCCTGGCCGCATCGTCGTGTGCGTGAGCGGCGACGCCTCGGTCCTGATGAATATCCAGGAACTGTCGACGGCCGTGCAGCACCGAGCGCCGGTCAAGCTGGTCATCTCGAACAACGGCTGCATGGGCATGGTGCGGCAGTGGCAGCAACTCAATCACGGTAGACGGCTGAGCCATAGCTGGACCGAGGCGCTGCCGGACTTCGAGTTGCTCGCTCGCGCATTCGGCTGGGGCGCGCGATCGGTTTCACGCGCCCATCCCAACTCGAAGAAGCGATCGAGCAGTGCCTGAAGTACGACGGTCCATTCCTACTCGATGTCGGTGTCGTGGCGCAGGAAAACTGCTTTCCGATGATGCCGGCCGGGTGCGGGCACCAGCGCGTGATGCTGAGCGAGACCGAGTGGTACTCGGGAGAAGTTCCCGCGTAGACGCTTTCAAACGTGCCCGGGGAAAAAGGCGGCATGGCTGGCCTTCCGGTCAAGGCGCAGACAGTATCCGTCCTGGTTTTCAGACGCCGCGTTCGGAGGCAGCCCCTGCGGCTTGGCGCGACGAAATCTGTCACCTATGCGATATTTATTTGGTTGGGTCGAGCCTAAAGTGGCGACTGCGCTGCTCGAGCGAACGCATATGTCGAGCCAACTACACATCGAGCCCTCTCTTGTCGGCCGCGCGCGCTGAGGTGCGCAACGTTGAGTCCGGTCAGCGCATATCTTGATGCGCTTTCAATCCGACCGGTGTGAAACGCCGACGGTGTTCTCATCTCGGATACCGTCGACCGTTCACGAGCGACGGTCGGCACATCAAGTGATTCGACGCGCAAGGGGTGCTTCATGACGCTGGAGCTGAATCGTGAACCCGCAATCGAGAGCCCCGCAAGGCATTCCGGCGAGTCTCTCGCAGCGGGCCTCTCATGCTTCCGATGCAGGAAATTCATTCCCCATCCCAATGTCGCAACGCAATTGCTGTGTGATTGCGGCGGGCCGTTCCTCCAGCAATATCATCTTGATCGCTTGAAGCGCACCGACCGGGCATTGCTTCGTGCGAGGCCGTGGGGGCTTTGGCGTTATCGCGAAGTCCTTCCGGTCATCGACACCGCGCGCATCTGCTCGCTTTCCGAGGGAGGGACGCCACTTCTTGCACTTCGCTCGACGGGGGATGCGCTCGGTGTGCCGAATCTTGTCCTGAAGGACGAAGGTCGAAATCCGACGGGCACATTCAAGGCGCGCGGCGCCTCAGTCGCCGTGTCGCGGCTCGCCGAATTGGGACTGAAAGTTTTGGCCATGCCGACCGTAGGCAGCGGTGGTAGCGCCTGGTCTGCGTACGGGGCGAAAGCCGGACTCGAAATCGTCGTGGGCCTCCCGTCGCTTGGCGATTTGCCGGTGATCGCTGCGCTGGAAGCCGCCGCCTATGCCGCGCGCGTTAGGACATGTCCCGGCCACATTACCGAAGCGTTCAAGGCGTTTCGAACTTACGCGACTGAGAAAGGCATTCCGGTTGTCGGCGCTTTCCTCGAGCCTTACCGCATCGAGGGAGAAAAAACGATTGGTTACGAGATTGCAGAGCAGTACGCGTGGCGCCCGCCAGACTGGATAGTGTGGCCCACCGGCGGCGCCGTTGGTTTGGTTGGGCTAGCAAAAGCATTCCGCGAACTGCAAGAGCTGCACTGGCTGGATGGTGGTTTTCCTGGTTTAATTGCCGTCCAGGTCGAAGGATGCTCGCCACTGGTCGATTTGATTATGCGAACCGGCACAAGCGAGCCCCAGGGCGTCGCGCGGACCGAAAGCGTTGCTCCCGGGATTACCGTTCCTAACCAGCCTTTCTCGGATTTGGTGCTGGACATAAAGCACGATTTTCGTCTGCTTGGCGCTGCCGTATCCGACGACGACATCTTGAGTCAGATGGCGGCAGTGGCCACGCGTGAAGGCGTCCTTCTGAGCCCGGAAGGTGCGGCCGGCATAGCGGCGGTGCGCTCACTCCGCGCGGCGGGCGCCATCAAGGCAGACGCGTCGGTGGTTGTTGTCAATACCGCCACCGGGCTGCGATATCCCCATGTCCTCGAACGGCTGCACAGCCGCGACAGTGCGTCCGCCCTTGCAGGCTAGACAAAGATGCGGCTAGGCAACGCGATAAATCAGGTCGCGGAGACATGCGAGTTCAACAGCTTTGCAGATCGACGCATCTCAAGGACCCTGACAACAACCGATTAGGAGAATCGAGATGAAAGCGCACGCCGTAGCCCGCACGCCGAAACCAGCCCCTCATCCGGATTTCGAGATGAAAGCGGCCTCGAAGGCGTTGGGCATCGAAGTCATCGGCCTGGACTTATCGTGTCCGGTTGACGACGCTTCGATTGCGCAGCTCAGAGACGCCCTGTCGGAGAATTGCCTGTTGCTATTCCGAAATCAGAAATTGACGCCGGAACAACACATCGCCTTCAGCCGTCGATTCGGGGAGCTCCAGCCCCACATTCTAAAAGACTTCAATATGGGCTCTCATCCTGAGCTCTTCGTCGTTTCCAATATCAAGAATGATGGAAAACCCATTGGAAGGGCCGGCGCCGGTCAATATTGGCATTCCGATGTCTCTTACGTTTCCGAGCCGTCCCTGGGATCAGTCATGTATGCAATCGAAGTTCCGCCGACGGGGGGCGATACGATGTTTGCGAACATGTACAAGGCCTACGAAACCTTGTCTGAGCCCGTGAGGCGATTTCTTGAAGGGCTCGAGGCCGAGCACGATTTTGCACATTCACAAACCACGCAGATCGCTTCGAAGGGCTATACGCGAACTGCGTCGGCCGAGGAGATTGCGAAGGTACCTCCGGTTCTTCACCCCGTGATTCGCACCCATCCGGAAAGCAAGCGAAATGCATTATATGTAAACTTGGGTTTCACAACGCGGATCGTCGGTCTTGCCCCCGACGAGAGCAGAGTGGTGCTGGATTTTCTATTCGCGCATTCCACGAAACCGCAGTTCGTCTACAGGCACCAGTGGCGCGTCGGAGACGTCGTGTTTTGGGATAACCGCTCCGCCATGCATTGTGCGATCGATGACTACGGACCGAATGATCGCCGTCACATGGTGCGAACGACCATCAAGGGCGATCGATGCTTCCTCCAAAGCTCTTGATTACCTTGTAAACCGTAACGGAGGTATTTCACTGCAGGTGCCGGTCACCATCCGCCTGCGCGCCCGCGTTGCTTGAACGACGGCGGCGTGCAGGTGGTCCTTAATCTGCATTGACCCGAGAACATGAGAGCGAGGGCGCGGCGATGAAGACACGTCAAGCGAAGATCAGGATCGCGGGATTGATGGTTGCGGGACTGACAGTACTCGCCGCGACCGTCGCGCGTGCGGAGGAGGTACCGGAGGTCGTGCGCATGTCGTGGTTTAACAATGCAACTCCAATGGTCCTGGGCAAGGCCGATGGCACGCTGGACAAGAAGATCGGCACGAAAGTCAGGTGGGACCAGTACGGATCGGGAGGCGCCGTTCTTACAGCGCTTGCTGCGAAGGAGCTCGATATTGGGATGATCGGGGGGCCGCCAACCGCAGCTGGAATTGCTCGCGGCCTGCCAATCGAAGTCATCTCCTTTGAGGGCGTAATCGGAAACAGTGAACGTTTGATCGCACGCCCCGAAATCAAGTCAGTGAAGGATCTCGAGGGCAAGCGCGTTGCCTATACGCCCGGTAGCTCCACGCATTACGCACTGAATGCAGCGTTTCACTCCTACAATGTTGATGTCTCACGGGTCAATTTGGTAAGCCTCGGGGCTGCCGACATGGTCGCTGCGTGGAAACGTGGCGACATCGATGCGGGCTACGTATGGCCTCCATTTACGTTTCAGATGGAGGCTGATCGAGGTCATGAACTGCTTACTACAAAGAACTTGCAACAGTACGGTTATTTCGTGTGGAACAATTATATTGTGCGCAAAGAGTTTGCCCAGCGCTATCCAAGCACTGTTGTCGCATTGCTCAAGGCCTATAACGACTACGTGAAGGCTTATCGCGCGGATCCCGCAGGAGTTTCGCGCATAATTGCCAACCACCTTGGCCAGGACCAAAAGACCATCCAGGATACGCTTGCCGGACGTGATTTCTACACGCTCGAGGAGCAATTGACGGAGTGGATTGGTACGCCGGAGACAAAGGCCAGCGCGAAAATGGCAAAGGGGTTCACGGATACAGCCCAATTCCTGCGAACGAATCGGGGATATAAAGAGTTCCGATATCCCCAGCAGTTTCGCGCCCGTCATTAATCCCACGTACGCTCAGCGGGCAGTTCAGTAACTTCATTCACGTCATTGACGCGCGATCCGCGCTGATCGCTTGTCCAGTACGCGCAAACTGCTGATCAGCGTGCTGGCGGTGGGCGTCGTCATGGCCGCTTGGTTCCTTTCGGGCTACTACGGGCTCGTAAGCAGGTTGTTGCTGCCTTCGCCGGCTGAAGTATTCGACACTGCCGCAGATCTCTGGAACGAGGGTTACGTTCGCGTTCCGCTGTGGCGGCATATCGGCGTCAGCCTCGCGCGGGCCCTGGCCGCGTTCGTCGCGGCCGTCGCATCAGGCGTTCCGATAGGCCTTCTCATGGGGATGTTCCCGGGCGTGAGCGCCGCTCTCGATCCGTTTGCTGGCAGTTTCTCCGGCCGCTGCCGAAACTTGCATTGATCCCGCTCGTGATCGTCTGGTTCGGCGTCGGCGAGCTGTCCAAGTTTCTCCTGATCTACCTGGGAACCGTTCTCACCGTGATTGTCGCCGCGGCAGCGGCCGTGATGAATGTGAAGCAAGGTCGAATCCGTGCGGCGGAGGCGCTCGGCGTAACCAAATATCAACTCTTCCGGTACGTGATGTTTCCAAGCGCGCTGCCGGAATTGTTCGTCGGCGTGCGCATGGCCGTTGGCATCGGATGGACCACCCTTATTGCGGCGGAAATGATCGCCGCGAACTCGGGTCTAGGCTGGATGGTCATCAATGCCAGCGCGTACCTTCGTACCGACGTCGTCATGATCGGAATATTGCTATTGGGGATCACCGGCTATTTGCTCGACCTCGTCTTGGTCGCTCTACAGCGAATAGCGATTCCGTGGATCGGGAAAGACTGAACTTGTACAAAGACGGACTCCGACCCACCGAAGATAGAGCTGCGACACGTATCAAAGGCCTTCCGACCTAGAAGGGCGGCGCCGGAAACACTAGCGCTTCAAAACGTGTCGTTGACGGTGCGCGATGGCGAGTTCGTGTGTCTCCTGGGACCGAGCGGCTGCGGAAAGTCCACTGTGCTAAACCTGATCGCTGGATTCGAGCGGCCGAGCAAAGGCGACGTACTCCTGGAGGGTCATCGGATAAAGGGACCCGGCCCCGATCGTGGCGTCGTGTTTCAGGAACCCATGCTTTTTCCGTGGCTCACGGTATTCGACAACGTTACGTTTGGACCACGAATGCATGGCACGCCGGAGGCCGAATACCTGCCGGCCGCGGAGCGCCTCATGCATCGAGTAGGCCTCAACGGTTTTGAGCGCCATCGACCGTACGAATTGTCCGGTGGAATGAAGCAGCGAGCTGCGCTTGCCCGCGCATGGATCGGTAATCCGCACGTGCTGCTGATGGATGAGCCCTTTGCCGCTCTCGACGCCCAGACAAGACTAATGATGCAGGAGCAGCTCGTTCACCTATGGGAACAAAATAAGATCACCGTTGTTTTCGTTACGCATGATGTCGAGGAGGCTATCCTCATAGCGGATCGGGTTCTCGTCATGACCAGTCGGCCAGGGCAGATCAAAGCCGACATTCCAGTGCACCTGAAACGTCCGCGCAGCTACGAGGAATTGATTTCGAGTGCTCAGACGGCTGAGTTGAAGGCCCACATATTCCACCTCGTTCGCGAAGAGACGATGAAAGCCATGGAAGTCGCGGTGCAGCGCGGCGCCGCCGCGCCTGTATAGCGCTGATAAGAGCACGCGCTGCAGCCGCCGCCATATCGAGCGCTAGCCCGTTAAGCAGGCGGTTGCGGTCGTCGCAGCGGGCACCGCGCGCTTTGTCGAAGACGTCAGGCGGGTCAGCGATCGACGACCGTTTGACGGTGACTGCACGAACTAACGCAGGAGGAAGACTATGCACAAGCTTGACCATTTCATCGATGGAGCGTCAAGGCCCCCACGGTCCGCTCGATACCTAGACGGCTACAATCCGACGACGGGACAAGTCATCTCTGCCGTGGCGCGAGGAGATGCGAGCGATGTCGACGCGGCGGTCGCGCCGCGCGTCGAGCTTTCGGAGGATGGGCAGGGCTCAGGCCAAGCGCGCGAGGCCGCGTGCTCGTTGAGATTGCACGACAGATTCGCGCGAACGCCGGCGACCTGGCCGTCATCGAGTGCCGAGAGACCGGAAAGTCAACCGTTCAGGCGAAAGCTGAGGTTGAGCTTAGCGCGCAGTACTTCGAGTTCTACGGTGGCCTCGTCAATGCCATCACCGGCGATAACATCAATCTCGGAGCCGGATATCACTCGTACACGCGACGAGAACCGTTTGGCGTCGTCGGCGCGATTCTGCCATGGAACACGCCGATCAATTCGGTCGGCCGATCTTGTACACCGGCCCTCGCTTCTGGTAACACCGTGGTGGTGAAGCCGTCAGAAGCGACGTCTGGTTCACTCCTCGCACTGGCGCGTATCGCCGTCGACGACTGCGGGCTTCCACGAGGCGTGCTGAACGTGGTCACTGGTTCGGGTGCCGAAGTTGGCGAGGCGATCGTCAGGCATAAGGATGTGCGCAAGGTCACTTTTACCGGCTCCATAGCGGTCGGACGTCGCATCGGCAGCCTTGCCGCTGAACGGATACTTCCGCTTACGCTCGAGCTTGGGGGCAAGTCACCGGACATAGTCTTCGCAGATGCTGATCTGGCCGCGGCCGCACCGAGTGTAGTTCGAGGCTTCCTCATGCACGCCGGTCAGATCTGTATCGCGGGAACGAGGATACCTCGTCGAGCGCTCGATTCACGACACGCTCGTCGATGCCATGAAGAAGGAGATGAGCACTTATGTTATCGGTGACGAAAAGGGAACCGTGGGTCCAATGACGACCCGAGCGCAGTTCGAAAAGGTGCAGTCCTACTTTGAAATTGCGCACGCGGAGGGCGCTGTGGCTGAGGTTGGCGGGCATCTGCCGGATGAGCCGCGATTGCGAGAAGGCTGGTTTGTCATGCCGACCCTATACACCGGAGTGACCAACCAGATGCGCATCGCTCGAGAGGAAGTTTTTGGCCCCGTGGGTTGCGTAATCCCGTTCGACACCGAGGAACAGGCCATCGAGATCGCGAATGACAACGATACCGGCCTTGCCGCCGGCATCTGGACCCGGGATCTGGCGCGTGCGCATCGCGTCGCGGCGCGGATCGACGCGGGCCAAATCTACATCAACGAATATTGGGCCGGCGGCGTGGAAACCCCAATTGGCGGCTACAAGATGAGCGGTTATGGACGTGAGAAGGGTATAGAAGCTCTGCACGACTACACGCAGGTCAAGTGCATCACCATCAAAGTTGCATAGAGCTGCGAGAAAGGCTATGACGCGTCTTTTTTCCCGGAGCCCGCGCTACTCTTCTTGGTTTCGTGCCCTGCTTGCCAGCCTCCTCGTTGGTCAGCTTAACCTTTACCTTCTTGACTCTTACCTTCTTCACCTTTTCCTTCTTCGCGGCCGGCCCCGCCAATGCCTGCTTCGCCCGCCGTTTGGCCTGCTTGGCTGCGGCATCGAGAAGCTTCCTGATTTTTTGGTGCTTCCGTCTGGCCTTCAGCATTGACGAGTGGCTCATTTGGGCCTCCGATGGATGAAAGATTGAAATCGACCTCGGTTTGATCCAACTTGCGTTGTTGGCCAATCCATTGAATAAAATTGCCTCGACCCAGCCGCCGTCGCAAGCCCGACCGGTAATTTTTCGATCATCAGCTACGATCAAGCACTTGCTGTTGCGTCTCTGAAATCTAGCATGTGTTGCGCTGACTAGTACTATGGCCGTACGCCATCTGTGCGGTCGTCGTCATCTAGGAAGCGTCTAGTAACGGGGTCGCGAGAAGCAAAACTGATCTGCGTGGTTATCGTCCGCGCTTGGGTCCAGAGCCATCGACTAACCACACAACGCGATCAACACGAGGGACGCGACGAAGGCCACGCGTACGCCCTTCATCAGAGCGATGCCCCATCGCGTGGCGAATCGCCGGAACTGACGATACCGATAGACCGTCCGCTTCTATGCCTTGCAGGCAACGACCATCGACCGCTCATTGGTCTTCACAGCAGAACCGCCGAAGCCGCCCGAACCGCCCGCCACACTCGCGTGCGACACATCCTCGCTAGTTCTGTCCAGTACGTCGTACCCCGCGCTCTTGCAAAGCTCACCCGCTGCGGAGTAGCACTTGTCCCAACCCCGAGCTGTTCCGCTGCAATTCAGCGTATACGCCTTTCGGCCATCCGGCGAATAGGTCTCCTTGACCGTGGCGCAGGACGCGAGGCCAATCAATGCGACAACCGGGGCCACCAACGTGATCCGTTTCATCGTGCTCTCCCTGTAGGTAATGATTATGCAAAGGCTTTGCCACAGCACAAAGTGTGCCGTTCAGCACGTATGCTCTCCATGCTAGGAAACCGAGCAAAATGGCGCTCAACGGGGGCGCAAAAGAGTGCCGCAGAAGGGCATCGGAGCGACGCAGCGGGGCGGCTCTCTGGATCAACCTTTTTGCCGCAGATTTTCGAGAGCCTTCCCGACCCGACCCGGCGCGCGATGTCCCCGTGTCCCGACCCGCGAACGACACGTAGGGGACTCTCACGACCGGCCCGAGCGCGACCCGCCGGGAGGGTGCAGAGCGGGCACTTCGCCGCGTGGGCAGAAGCGTTCTGCGCGGTGACTTACGGAGCCTTGAGGTACTGGTAGAGCGTCTCCCGGCTGACTCCGTATGCCCTCGCAACCGCAGCCTTCGGCACTCCCGCGTAGACCTGCTCTCTGACCTCTTGGGCCTCGTGTGGGGTGAGCTTGCGGGCACGGCCTTGGCAGATACCCTTGGCCTTCGCTATGGCGATCCCTTCGGCCTGACGCTCGCGGAGGAGACTGCGCTCGAACTCGGCCACGGCCCCCAACACGTTGAGCATGAGGGTCGCCATAGGGTCTGACTTGTCCGCCGTGAACGTGAGTGCGTTGTTGACGAAGACGACGGCAACGCCCTTGTCCGTCAGTTCCGACACGATGCGGCGAAGGTCAAGGAGGTTGCGTGCGAGCCTGTCGAGGCTGTGCACGTACAGGGTGTCACCCTCCCGGCAGTAGGTGAGGGCCTGCTGTAGCTCGGGCCTCTTGGCATCCTTACCGGAAGCCTTGTCGGTGAACGTCTTGTCGCGGTCGATCCCTTCCAGTTGCCGCTCGGTGTTCTGATCGACCGTGCTGACCCGGATGTAGCCGACGCGCTGCCCCTTGTGCTTCGCGGCCATCGCCAGTCTCCCCGAAGGTGGTGTGACGGGCGGACTCTATGACATGTGCTGACATGTGTCAAGTTCTGAGGCGTGTCCCACTCCAACCTGACACGCGATTGAGTGTCAGGCTGCGGTGTACCGTAACTGGACGGGATTATCGTTGCGTGGATCTGGTCCGACGCATTGACGGCAGGTCACGCCGGCTCACTTGTCCGACTCCGCCCTGCTGCCCGTCGCGTCGTGAAAGAGGCCATCCTCGGCCTTCGCCGCACGACCACAAGCGGTCGCCAATCGGGAAGCGTTGCATTAAGCCCGAGTTACGACGAGACTTTAGCGGCGTCGTCGAAACTAGGAAATGATGAAACGGAAGCCGATGCGCACTACGAATCAATCGCCGTGAAGTTTTGCAGGCTTCATTCGTACTTGGAGGCCGCAGCCGCGATCGGAGCGCCAGCGATCTGAAGACCTCGAAGTCGCGCGGCCACTTTTGCTTTGCCTAAGCTCATCGTGAACCTTATTTCATCTCCACTCCAAGGAGGTTGACCCCATGGCGGGGCAGAAGACGATCATTGTCACCGGCGCCTCTCGCGGCATCGGGCACGCGACGGCGCTGCGGTTTCACGCCGAGGGCTGGCGCGTCATTACCGTGTCGCGCCACCCGCCGCCAGGGCAATGCCCGTGGAGCGTGGCGGACTCGCACATCTTGCTCGACCTATCCGACCTCGACGATATTGTCCGCTGCGTGGAGATCATCCGTGGCATGCTCGTCGACGGAGAATTGGACGCCCTGGTCAACAATGCCGGCATTTCGCCTAAAGGCCCGGACGGATCACGCTTGAATTCACTGGAGACGGACCTCGGCACGTGGCAGTCGATGTATAACACCAACTTTTACGCGCCTTTGCTCCTGACGCGCGGGTTCGTCGCGGAGTTGGCGCGGGCGCGAGGCGCTGTCGTGAATCTCACCTCAATCGCCGCTTCGCGCGTGCACCGGTTCGCCGGATCCGCCTACGCAACATCCAAGGCCTCGCTCGCCGCCCTCACGCGCGAGATGGCGGTCGACCTGGCGTCCGTTGGCGTTCGTGTCAACGCGATCGCGCCCGGAGAAATCGACACCGCGATATTGTCACCACGAACTTCGGAGATCGTGGACCGCGACATCCCGATGCGCCGGCTCGGGACAATCGAGGAGGTGGCAAACCTGATTTGGTTCCTGTGTTCAGCGCAGGCGACTTACATTACCGGGGCCGAAATCCCGATCAATGGGGGGCAGGACGCATGAGCGACGGCGAGCCTATCGTTCGCTTCGTTGGCATAGGCAAGACCTAAGGAGCCTTGGACCAAGAAGGTGTGGATCTACGACTGCCGCACCAACAAGGAGTTCACGCTGAAGGAGCGGCGCATGGTCCGTGCGGACCTCGACGAGTTTGTCGAGTGCTACCACCCGGAGAACCGCCACCAGCGCAAGCCGACGTGGGACGAGAAGAAGAACCCTGAAGGCCGGTGGCGCGTGTTCACCTACGACGAGATCGTTGCGCGGGACAAGTGCAGCCTCGACATCTTCTGGCTGAAGGACGAGTCGCTGGAGGACTCCTCCAAGCTACCGGACCCGCACGTGCTGGCGGCTGAGATCGCCGAAGACCTCCGCAGTGCCCTGGAGCAGATCGAGAGCGTCCTCGGGGACCTCCAGCAGCGTGCGGGCCTCGTCGATCGGGAAGCCTGATGAAGGGAGCTGAGGAACGCGGGAAGAATTGAGGCTTAACGAATACGAAACCGCGTTCTACGATGCGCTCGAAACCAAGGGGACGTGCGCGAGAACGTCCGAGCCAACCCGCGCGTTATCGTGAAGCGTGTCTTGCGTAAGCACGGCTACGCACCCGATAAGCAGGAGCGGGCGACGCGGACGGTGCTAGAGCAAGCAGAGGTGCTGTCAGAGGGAGGTAGCAGCGTAGCGTTGCTGCGTGCTGTTCGGTCGCTCCGGCCGCGAATATCGTCTTGGCCGCTGCCCCGCCGGGGCGAGTCCGCGTTGACCGAATGGAGGGGTCGGGCCGCTACGGGCCAGCGTTAATTGCATACCGATAGTCGGCTAACCGATTAGAAAAGGAAACGTCCGATGACCCAGGATTTGACGCAGACTCTTTCTGCGCTGCTGACGCCCTTGATCGCTGTCCTTGCCGTCGTGATAGCGGCGAAACAGGCAGCCACGGCGCGCAGTAAATTGCGGCTCGACTTATTTGAGCGGCGCTACGCTATCTTCACAGCGACGATGAAGTACCTCAGCCAAAGGCTCGCAATCGGCCGATTGGGTCGCAAAGAGGAGCTCGAATTTCTTGAAGCAACTGCGCCGAGGGCAATGCTGTTCGGCAGCGATGTGGTCCAAGCCGCCGACGAGCTATGGCGCCAAATAGCGCGACTCGACGCCCTCGAAGCCGAACTTCCGACTTACGAAGGGGTAACCCGGAAGGCGCATCTTGATCGGATCGAGACCGCGCGCGCCTCGCTGAACGCTATGTTGAAGGGGCTGCCCGAGTCTTCTACCCAAAACGGACGCGTGTTGGCCGAGCGGTTTGGTACGCCAAGTACGCGCCGGCATAATCGACGTTGAGACCGGGTCGCTCGGACTTCGGACGCTGCCTCGGCCGTTGCGGAGCTTGCACACTCTCAGTCGGGGTAATCCCCATACGACCATGTTCTCAAGCCCAGCCGCGCTTTTCGGCTCCCTGCTGTTCGGGGTCATTGGCGCTGGAGCGTTTATGTACGGCAGGAGGATGGTGCTGTGGAAGCCGATGGTCTTCGGTGTCGCCCTGATGGCCTACCCGTATTTTGTTCCCCAGACTTGGCTGATCTACGCCATCGGTTGCGTGCTCTGCTTGGGGCTGTATATCTTCCGAGACTGAGTGCCGTACGACGCCGAAAGGTTATTCATGACCCGTCGCATCCTCGATGAATCCCACATCCATCCTGCGATCCGTCAGAAGATTCAAGACAGCCACCGCGACATCGTCGAGGAGGTGCAGGCCGCGATTGCGGCCAACCGTGTCGTCGTGGTCGGGATGAAGCAGAACCCGCATCCAAAGAAGGCGCGCCGCGCGCTTGACGCGGCGGGCATCCCCTACGCGTACCTCGAGTACGGCAACTACCTCGGGAACTGGCGACGGCGGAATGCTCTGAAGATGTGGACAGGGTGGCCCACCTTCCCGATGGTGTTCGTCAAAGGAGTGCTCGTCGGTGGTGCTCGTGAGTTGCAGTCCCTGCTCGACAGCGGGGAGCTACGGCGAATGTCTTGACGAGTATGAGAGCGAATCCAAACACCAGTGTAGCCGCCAGAGTGAGCGGGCTCACGCCGCGCACACGACGCCAGCTCGTCAAGAGCACCAGAATCGCGGGTGGCCCGGCGGCCAGAATCAGTCCCAGCGGAAGCAAGTACAGATCCTTGATCGGAGCGGCGTTGACCGAACCACGCGAAACCTGCACGAGCAAATGCGTCAAGACGACGATCAGGCCGGCTGACACGAATACTGCGGCGAGCCGAAGGCCGCGCATGCGATCCAGCGCGAACAGCACAATCAGAGTCGGCACCACTGGCCAAAGGTTTGTCCAAAACTCGGCAAGCCATTCGGCGAGCGAGGACGCGGAGTCATCCCACGGTCCAAGCAGCGCGGTCATGACGCTCGAGTGCAGTACGCCGCCGACCAGGTACGCGAGCATCAGCCGGCGTCTGCGTCGAGAGTCGACGACGCTCACGGCTCGGCCAGCGCGGGAACGCGGGCCGAAGTTGAAAAGGGAGAATGAGGGCGCTTGCGAGACTGCAGCGACGCTCGAACCTGTCGGTGAAGCACCAGGCTGCATCATCTCTGCCGCTTGCAAGTGCGGACTCGGCGCACCCGTCTGACGCATGAGCCGCGCTACCGAATGCGCATACCATCGCAGGACGATCCAGGAGATGAGCACGGCATCCAGAACCGAAATCCCGAATACGCTCATCAGCTCGCCGGAGACCGCAGTATCCATAGAGTTGTCTCGCCGCATCCTGACCGCGCGGTTAGTATATAGGTGATGCTAAGGAATGCCGCAATCTTTACAGCCATCGCGTGGCTGATCGCGGCGAGCTTTATTGCTGGCCTGGAGATCATGACGCGCGGAGTCAGCTTTGGGCTGAAGTCTCCAGAGACTCTCGGAGTAATGCTGCCGCGGTCCGTGCAGGTATCCCAGGGATGCGATACGGCACCCGGCGAATCGGTTGAGAGTGCGACGGTGAACGGGAGACCCGCCCCGTTCTGGGCCTGGCGACTGGGAATCGCAGTTGGGAAGCTTGCCTGGCTCTCTCAACGGGGCAGCGCCGCCCAAAACGTCGCGTCTGAAAACGCGAGGGCTGCATGGGCACTATCCACTGTCCTGCGCATACAGCCCCCCCAGCCGTTCGTACCCGCGCACATCGCGCTTGCACACAGTGAATTTACGGATTTCGTCGAATCCGATGCAATTCCCACGGCGCATGAGCTGGCCTCCGCCTATTCCTCCACCACCTGCCATGTGTACAAGCTCGGCGCGCTTTGGGGTTACTGGGTGTTTGCGTGGACCATCGCACCGGGAGAGGGCAATGGATTCGCTGCTCAGCTCGACTTTCACGCTCGCAGGTCGGGTCTGCCGCAGCGGCTGTGGCAACCGATGGTCGAGTCCACCCCGAGCGGGACACCGCAACAGGTTCTCGCCCAAGGGGCCAACGTGGCGGACGCTGTTTCCCAATACCTGTCGACTCAACGCTGACACGCCGGCAGCCGTGAAGCGCCTATAATTGTGGCGCATGAGCCTCCGGGCGTTCGCGATCGCTCTGCTGGTACTGCCGCTCCCTGCGGCGGCACAGACGGTTGCGCCCCGAACTGAAACGTTCGACATAGCCACCTTCGTCCGCCCTCCCGGCTGGAGCCGCTCAGAGTCCGATGGCGTTCTGATTCTTTCATACGCCAAGATACAACCGGGTCAGCCGCATGCGCTTGCCTGTGTGATCTACCTGTATCCCAGCAGGCCGAGCACTGCCGCCCCAGCGCTCGAATTCCAGCGCGAGTGGCAGGCCACCGTCGGCCGAAGCTTCGGCGTGTCCCAACATACTCCGCCGGAAATCCAAACCAGTCCCGATGGCTGGACCGCTTTGATTGCACGCGCCGATATCGTGGCTCAAGGTGGCATACCCGTACGGACGATCCTCGTCACCAGTATCGGTTTTGGAAGGCTCATGAGCAGCATGGTGTACACCTCGCCTGACTCGTGCACCGCGGAGATCGACGATTTCTTCCAGCGCATGGACCTGCATGTCACTGGGATCCCGCAGCGTCCACGTCCCCCGATCGCGCCGCCCAACCAACCGCCGGCGACGGCGGAAGCCACAGTGCCAAACACTGGCAGCAGCGACAGTCTGTCCCGCTACGTGTACACGCCTCCTCCTGGTTGGGTTCGTCAGAACGCCCAGGACGGAATCGTCCTCGCTCCGGCCCAATTCACCGGAGAGCGCTGCCAGATCCAGATGTTCGCCCCGCGCAGGGTATCCGGCTCGCTGGCGGATCTGGCACTCGGCGCGTTTCGCAGCACCTTCAGCGACGACCCGCTGCAGAGCTACCCAAGCCCGGCGAAGTGGCTCGTGCGCGGCACCTCCCCCGAGGGCTGGGAATATTTCGAGATCAAGAAACTCGTTGGCGGCCAGGAAGGCGACGGCAGGGGCTTCGGGACCATCCTGCTGCTTGTCCGCCTAGATGACACCGTCGTCACCATCCTCGGGACCTCGAAAGACTTCATGGTCAGCAACTGCTTCGGCGAGCTGCAGACCAATGTCTGGCCCGCGTTCTTCTACAGCCTGCACTTCAAAGGTGTGCGCCCCTCTTCAGCTGCACAGGACGCCGTGCGACAGCAACTGGCTGGAACCTGGATACTGGCCACCGCAAACGTGGGCCTCTCCTACGTATTTCGGTCCGACGGACGCTACGCAACGTCCAACCGCGCAGACTACCTCACGACCAGCAAGTACTTTGGAAACGGCATGTATTCCCTCGAGGACAACAAGATAGTCCTCGTGGGCGACGACCACAGTCGCACGGTTCAGTCTTTTCGCCTTCAACAGGTCAGCCACAACGGCGGACGCAGCTGGGAAGACCAGTTGTGCATGATGGCCGCAGGCAACGGCGAGCTCTGCTATCAACGAGACCGCTAGCGCCTGACGTGCTGCGACTGATCGCTCCGTGCGGGTGGCGAATTTCCAATCAAGCGGCAATCGGGGTATGAAACAGGCCGCGACAGTGCTGCTCCCACGCGTAACGATGAATCGCCGCAGGAGCAGGGGACGATGCGTCAGCACGGCGGAGGTCTCTGACCGACCGAGATGGAATGGACACCGCCCTCCCTTCGGAGATGAAGGGCGAAGCCACAATGTGGGGGCCCGGGGCGTGGCTTGCCGCCGGTGGAGTACTGCCCGATCCACGCGGCGAACTGTCAGCCGCAGCGGAACTGCTGCTTAGCCATGGCTATGGCCCTATTTCAGGGCATAATTCAGCAGGCTCGGCAGAGACCTCAATGACCGGCTTCGGCGCAAAGAGCGTCATCTTGTCGAACACCGCGAGCAGCGGTTTCTTCTCTTGCGTGGTGAGCCCGGTGAAAGCCGCGAGGCTGACTTGGAAAGGACGATAGTCGAGTCCTTCATGCATCGATTTACGATTGCTGACTTCGAAGCGATGCAGTTGTCTGACAACCCGCAATACGTGCAGCAGACCGAAACGTACCTCTACCCTGGTTACGAAGGGCTGGCGTCCCTCAGCAATCAGAACAGGGGAAATCTGCGAGGAAGCATCGCGCGTTTCATGTACTCGATGTCAGGTGCGACGGCGCGTGCCGGTGGAACGTAGAGCGTCGAGATCTGCGTCAATGGAACGTGTGCGAGGAAGCAGAGCGCGACGCGCGTGGTCCGCGGCTCGCAGCCTACCAAGGTCGAAGCTTCATAGACGACGACTTGGTGATCGGCAGGATAGTATCCGGACAGCTTTTCGACGAGCAGGGGCAGCAGCGCCAAGTCATAGCCGTGCTGTCGATAGGCCGAGTCGCCCAGCACGCCGATCTGCCACAGGATCAGTTGGCCCGAGCTGTCGATGGCGTGCTGGTTGAAGAGGAAGTCGGTTGCCTCGAGCGACAGGCATCCATTTTGTGCCGGATCGACACCCAGATCTGCGAACAGGCAATCCTCGGCCGAAACGCCCGGCAACATGCTCGCCCGGAAGCCTTCTGCACGGGCGCGGCGGACGGCCTCGTGCGAAGGAAACGCGAATACGCCGGGGTGCCCGTAGAAGACGGCAACAGTCACGTAGCCTTGCCGGACGCTCGACAGGAGCGCCTGGACCATTTCTGCGTAGGTCTCCGCGCGCGGCTTGCCATCGGCGTAGAAACGGAAAAGCGAAGCTGCTGTGGCATTGAGCGTGCGTGCGACCTGTTCGGCGACCGGGTCCGCTACCCCATAGAACAGCCGATCCGCGCGCCGCATCCAGGCCGCCGCCTCCATTGTGAGCTGCCCGGTAATGCGAATCCCAGTGCCCGCGACCACCAGCTGCTCGGCGCACAGTGACATGGAATCGGGGGGTGATGTTTGCCGGACGTCACAGGTTCATGCTGCGCGTTCGGGAGCGGGCGCGAGCGCGGCCTGAAGAAGCGCGGGATTGCCCATGTGAAGCAGTAACCGGTCGGCATCCGGCACGCCCGCCTTGGCCAGTTCCACGTCCGGGTGGGCGAGGAATCGGGCAAGCGCATCCACATCGATCGATATGCGAACCAGGAAAGCGTTGAGCGTCATGGACCGCGGTGGCAACCCCGACGACATTACTCCGGCGCTGCAGCTCATGCGCGGGCCGCGCGCGCCCTGCGGCAGTGCACCGCGGCCCTTGCTCCACGGACCAAGTCAAACCCGCCGCTTCGATGTACCGTTGCGACGAAATCGTTACCTTATCTGCTTGAGACGTGCCCCAATCGCGTCTTCCATCTGTTTCAGCTGCGACACCTGCGCCTCGAGTCCCGTCCGTTGAGCGGCCGTCAACCGCCCCATCAACTGCAGCGAATCCTTGTCCTTGATCGTCGAAAGAACGGTCACCCAATCAATCGTGCGGAACACGTCAATCAATGTGGTCATGCTTCCTCCTCTACAGTTCGATTCCTACCGAACGGAACACCCCGCGATGACCCACAGCTATAGTGGGCCGTACGTAGCTTCCGGAGTCACCAATACCCGTTGAAGCACCTCACCTTGTCGCACCGTTGCGCCTGCCATTACGACCACCTCATCAAGCTTGGCGTGGCGTGAGACACGCGCTGTCGAAGCGACGACAACTCGGTCCATGGTGACGCCCTGCTCGATAACCGCGCCGGGACTCACGTATTCGCGCCGACCGACGCGCTGCAACCATTCCATGTTGCAGTTAAGAATGTCGACCGGCACAGTGAAATTGCAATCCCATAACCCCACTTCTTCAGCGTAAACATCATGGCCTCCCCGAATTAGCAAGTCAAGGGAGACCGAGATTTCGTATTCGTCGCGCAGCGCCGTGCGGGGAGTTACAGCGATGTAATCGAAAATGATCGGCTGTAAAGCGTAGAATCCGCACCCTTTCAGATCGCTTGTGGGCCGAGACGGCTTTTCCACGACCGCGGTGACCCGCTGCTGGCCATTGGTGTGCAATTCGCACGCGCTCGCGATCAAGCTGGGGTCCCGCTCCCGCTTGGCGGCTATAGCCGAGGCGCCGCCGTCGAGTCGTCCAAGGAGCCGCTGCGGCGCGTCCGCCCAGAAGAAATAATCGCCAAGGAGTAGGACAAACGGTCCAGCAACCGCTGGACGCACTCGTCCCACTGCATGCGCTATGCCGAGCTGCACCGTCTGCTCGACGTACTGGATTCGGACTCCATATGGGGCCCCATCGGCTAACTCGCGCACGACATCGGCCGCGCGATGGCCAACTACGACGATGACGTCGCGAATCCCCAGGCCACGCAACATTTGCAGGTGATGCCCGATGACCGGCGTATCGCCTACGGGCAATAGCGCCTTCGAGTACTGTCGGCCCAATTCGCCCATTCGCGCACCGCGGCCGGCGGCGAGGATCACCGCTGAATACTGAGTCATAGTTGGCGTTCCGTCTCGGAAACCATTTGTGCCAATACGCCAGCGCCGTTGTCGAGGCCCGCGACGCGCTCCACATATATACGCTGGCGTTCTCGCAGTTCCGCTCGCGTCGCCTCGTCGGTGAGCAGACCCTTCAAGGCATGCTCCGTCTCCGCGCCTCCGAAGACTTCCAGCAATGCGAACCCGCTCGTCAGCGAGTTGTTACGGTAGAGGATGATCTGCTCAAGGACATCCTGCATGCCTGCCGGATACACCTCGAACGGGTAGATCGATCCGGGGCGGGGATTTTCGATGGCTAGCACGATCTCGCGCAGCCGGACCGATGCGCACTCCAACAAGTCGAGGATTCCGTACCGATTGCGGAATGCCGCGACGGGCTGAAACCCGCAGACGGCCTTGCCGAGCGAGATCGAGATCTGGTTCTCGGTTAGGACCAGGTCGGCGCTGAACATCAAGCGGTCCATCTCCGGCGGGCTTACTGTCGCGTGGTTCAGGATGCGTACGCCCGGATGTAACGTCGACCTGAGTAAATCTCCGCTATTGAGAGAAAGCACCGTGACCGGTCGCTCGAGCCCGCCCAGATAGAGCGTTAGCAAATCGGAAAGATTGTCGTAGAAATGGAGACCGAGACTCTGCTCCGATTTCCACGCCCAGTTCGATACCGTATGGAAGATCAAAAGGTCGTCCGGATGGCCCAGGTATCGCGCGCGTATTGCGGCGCGGTCGTCCGGCGCGATCGTCAGTGGCACATCCCAATAACGGAACGGGCGGCCCTTGCGGCCGGGCACCGGCCACGGTTCGTGCATCGGGCACGGCAGCATGATCTGCATGCGTTCTGGTATGGCGTCGAACCAGTGAAAATCGCCCGACCGATGCGGCGGCCCAAAGAACATGCCCATCTCACGCTGCGCGAATCCGAAGTGATCGAGCGTGATCAGACAGAGGTCGAGGTCCGCAAGGCTCTCCGCCCAACCAGGCTCACGCGCCAAAGGCACCATTCCGCTGCGCCAAAACATTAGCGGGTAGTCGGCGAAAACGACTGCATGCGGCCGCACGTCCCGAAGCGCTCGATGCCAAAGCGCGACATTGGCGGAACCGTCTAAGCTGAACTGCATAATGCGATTCGTAAACTCGTCCGCCAGAAAGCGGGTCGCGAACGGCGAAGCCAGGAACACGACGCGATGCCCCGCGGCGGTCAGCGCCTGTCCGAGGTAGCGCGCCGTTACGGATTCGCCGGAGCCTTCGTTGACAGGCGCGACGATCAGAACATCGAGTATCGGTTCGTTTTTCCTCATCGGAGGGGCCGATCCACCTCAGGCGCCGACTCGATCGGCGATCACGTCCGCCGCCGAGGGCAGCGCGGCGACCGCCAGCGCGTAACGGCTCTGCGAGGTCCGCAGGTTTGACTGCGTAGTGACGTCGAAAAGCAGTGCCGCGATTGCTGCGCGCGTCACCTCGCCACCGAACAATTCGAGGCGCGCGAACGTTTGTCCATAGCTGCTGGCATAGTGGAACCCAAGTGCATTCAACGTAGCTTCGTCCCAAACCGGGAAAACGTCGTAGGGAAAGATCGCGCCGGGTTGCTGGTTTTCCATCGCCAGGGCCAAGGACGTGATCGGGTCCCGCTCGCGTTCCAACAGTTGCGCCAATTCGAAGCTGTTGCGCAGCACGGCACATGGGTTCAGTGAGCACGCGGCCTTGGCAAGGCTCAACGAAACGGCATTGTCCGTCAACACAAGGTTGGCGCCTGCGAGTAGCGCTTCGTATTCCGCAGGATCGAGCGCCGGGAGATTTACGAAGCGCACCTTGCGGTCGCCGGACGGCACGAGTACGTTGCCTTCGCTCACCGAAACGACGGTCACGCGTGAACCCACAGCAGCAAAGTAGTGTTCCAGAATAGGTGCCAGAAACTTGTAGTGTGGCAGACGCAGTTGCGCGGCAAGCCGCGACGCCCAACCTGGCGTGGAATGAAACACGAGGATATCGTCGTCGCATTCCAGGTACCGTCTACGGGCTTCCTGTGCTTGGCCCTCCGCGCGCCCACGACCCGGAGTCCAGTACCGCGTTGGCACGCCCCGACGCTTCGGGGTGGCGGCTGGTTCATGCGTCGGGCACGGCAGCAGGATTTCCATCCGTGCGGGGAGATCGACGGTGACTTCCGCGCCAAACGTCAAATGCGGTGGCCCGAAATAGACGACCTGCCGACGCTGAGCATAGCCCATGTGATCTAGTGTGAGCAGTGCTCCGGTAAACGCTTCGAGTTCGGCGGCCCAATTGGCGTCCGCCAGCGGTACAGTGCCGCTGGAAAAGAAAAGCAGCGGGTAGTCCGCGAAAATGATTGCGTCGGGCCGGAGTGTAGTCATAGCCTCGCGCCATCTCGCCTGGTTTTCGTCCAGGGTCTCGCCGAGTGCGACGATGCGACCGACGAACCTAGGCCCGAGAATGCGGCAAGCCTGGGCGGAAGCAGCAAACCAGCAGTCGACGCCGTGCGCGATCAAGTCGGCCGCTGTATGCAGGGCCGTGATCGATTCCCCCGACGAACATATGCAGGGTGTCACGAATAGGACCCGTCGTCCCGCGGACAAGATCATTTCTTGAGCAGGTAGTCGCCGACAACGAGCGCGTCGAGTCCCGTTGTAAAGAACATGCCGAGACAGTCCTCGAGCGAGTGCACGATCGGTTTGCCCATGATATTGAAGCTAGTGTTCAACAGCATTGGCACGCCGGACAACGCGTGAAAGTGGCGGAGCAGCGCGCAGAAGAGCGGATCCCATTCGGCGCGCACGGATTGCACACGGCCAGTCCCGTCTGCGTGG
This sequence comes from uncultured beta proteobacterium, assembly GCA_963773195.1. GTDB lineage: Bacteria > Pseudomonadota > Gammaproteobacteria > Burkholderiales > Casimicrobiaceae > CAIWHR01. The sequence goes on along the minus strand of CAVZAE010000002.1, from coordinate 211,751 downwards.
ACGACGCCGGGCACGCGATCAATCATCCCCACGCGGAAGCGCAGAGTGCGTTCCATATACCGTGATGGCTGATACTGTTCGAAGTATTCGTCGCCAAATTCGTCTAGAATCGCGGGCGCGAATGGCCGGAACTCCTCGCGGAATTTCACCCGCTGATTGATGCGGTCCTTGATGTCCGGTGCACGCGGATCCGCGAGAATTGATCGATGGCCGAGGGCGCGGGGCCCGAATTCCGCCCTTCCCTGTACCCAACCGACTATCTTGCCGGCTGCCAGCAACCGCGCGGTGCGCTGGGCGATCGCGCCCGGGATATGTTCGAGGCCCTGCAATTCTCCCAGCGTCGCGAACCTTCCAATGACCTCCGCATCGATTTCCGAACCGAGGTAGGGTGTCCCGCGGGATTCGGCGCATTCGAGGCCGCCGCTGTCGTCCGCGCACGCGAGCAGCGCGGCGCCCAGTGCGTTGCCGTCGTCGGCGGGTGCCGAAGGGACGTGAAGCTGCCTAAATCCGGTGCACTCGACAATCCGACCGTTGCACGAAGAGTTCAAGGCGCACCCGCCGGCAAGAGCAAGATTCTCGGAGAGTCCTCGCTTCTGCAAGTTCTGCAGCAATCGCATAAGAGTCTCTTCGAAGACGCGCTGACCCGTGAACGCGACATCCGCGCGTTGCGCGTGCGACGGTCCGAGTCTTTCTAGCAACGCCTCGAGACGCGCATATATGCCATCTACCTCGTGCGCCGCGCAGCCACGGACCAGGCGTAGGCCGTCGGCTCTTATCAGCGGATGCAGTAATTCATAGAATTGTGGAGAAAATTTGCCGTAGGCGGCCAGGCCCATGACCTTCCACTCCTCGCCCGCCAAGGGATTGAAGCCGCACATCGTGCAGACCCTCGCGTAAAACATGCCGAGACTTTCGTCGGTGGTCGCGTCGAATGAATTCCGCGCGCCGTCCGCAATGCGCGTCAGCCGGCCATGCAGGAAATGGAAGAACCCAGTCGCTGTATTCTCTCCGTAACCGTCGACCACCGCGACGACGCATTCGTCGAATAGGCTTGAGTAGACCGCGTTGGCGGCATGCGTCAGGTGATGATCGTAACGGCGCATCGACACGGCGTTCGTCAGTCCTGGAGATGCCGCGATCATCACGCCCGCCTGCAAAATGCTGTTCCGGAGACCGATTGACAGCGCCAAGGCATGCGGGAGCGGCCATGCCAACGATGTGCCCGGCGCGGTCAGCGCTTCTGGCGACCACTCGATTGGGGCGAGCAAGGCATTCAGCCGGCGAAGGTAGCTATCGCTCCACGAGACCGCAAGCACCAGTTCGGCATGTGACCCACACAGGCGTCGGAGAATTTGGGGGACCCGTACGGGGTCGTCAGGAGGGCAATTGAACGCGCGCTTCGAGCGAAGGGTTCTCTCGGTACCTTCGGCGTACAGCGGCGTCCCTTCTGCGGTCACGATCGCCAGCGCGGGGTCGTGCATCGTGGCGGCCAGTCCAACGTAGAAGCGCTCGGCATTCATTGCAGCGAGGTCGGATCGAGAGGATCACCGGGGATTCGACGGCGCGTACGAATCACGCGATCAACGGTGTGACGGCGCCGCGGCATTGATCGGCCTGGCGTTTCGCGGTGTAGGTTACGGTATAGGTTAACTAACTAATCGGCCTGAAAGCCTTATCCAGAAAGGATTCATATCCGATGCATCATCGGCGTGTGCGGCGCTTCCCCCGGGCCATCGCCGGATTTTTGCACTGTTTCCTGTTTCATCTCAGGGGGTTAGGGTACGAATTCGAGGGTGCCCGGGTGAACCGCACTGCGCACTTCCGCAATTTTAGTGTAGCGGGCGAGCGCACGGTCCTTTCCGTTGCGAGCCGCCCAGCCGCATTTCCTGCATTTCATCGTTCCTGCGTGCATCGTGTCCGATCGCGGTGGAGACTAGGGGTCCCCTTGGCTATTCTGCGGGCCCGAACCCCTAGCAATTCGACGGCATGGCCATGAATCCCGATCCCGCCCAGACGAGCGCCCGCGGCAATGCGCCGCCTACGCTCCAGCCTCCCGGCGCGAAGCAGACCTTCCGCGATCTCGGCAACACGCTCGTCGAGCTGTGGTGGCGATTTTTCGACTGGCTGGCGGTGGTGTCGTGGACGACGCTGCTCATCGTATTCGGCCTCGGTCTGATCGCGGCCGGCATCCTGCACTACCCGAAGACGTTCGTGTTTTTCGTCTTATTTTCCGTCATCGTCAAGGTGATCGCCGGTGGCAAACGCCGGGCTGATCTCACCGCCGAGCGGGCAACCCAACGCGCCGAATCGGAGCAGCTCGAGCGCACCGTGATCGAAGCCCGGATGGAAGCGCTGCAGGCGCAGATCGAGCCACATTTCCTCTTCAACACGCTCGCCAGCATCGACCAGTTGATCCGCACCGATCCGCCGCGCGCGTCGCAGATGCAGCAGAGCCTGATCCGCTACCTGCGCTCCGCGATGCCGCAGATGCGCGACGGCAGCCGGCCCACGCTCGGCCAGCAGGTCGATCTGTCGAAGGCGTACCTCGATATCATGGCCGTGCGGATGGAAGAGCGCCTCGCGTACGCCGTCAACGTTCCCGACGTGCTGCGCTCGGCCGTCTTTCCGGCGATGATGCTGCAGACGCTCGTGGAGAACGCGATCAAGCACGGCCTCGAGCCCAAGGGCGCGGGCGGCCGCCTTGACATCAGCGCCGAGGTGGTCAGCGGACAGCTCGCCGTGCACGTCGTCGACGACGGCATGGGCTTCGCGCCCCAATCCGACGACGGCGTCGGCCTCGCCAACATCCGCGAGCGACTCGCGGCCTTGTACAACGGACGCGCCGAGTTGATCATCGGGATACCTTCGACCGGCGGTACATTCGCCACGATCAAGGTGCCGTACGCAATCGTCGCCTCGAACGCGTAGAGAGACGCCTCCCGCATGCACGCCACGCCCGCTCCGACGGCCGTTGTCGCCGACGACGAACGCCTGATGCGCGAGCAGGTCGTCGACTGCCTCAAGCAGGCGTGGCCGGAGCTCCTGATCGTGGGCGAAGCCGTCAACGGTCGCGAAGCGGTGGCGATGGTGCAGAGCCTCGAGCCCGACATCGTGTTCCTCGACATCCGCATGCCGGAGCTGGATGGCGTCGAGGCCGCGCGGCTCCTCGCGGGACAGGTCCACGTCGTGTTCGTCACGGCCTACGACGAATATGCGGTACGCGCCTTCGAGCAGGGCGCGGTCGACTACCTGCTGAAGCCGGTGGACGCGGAACGCGTTGCGCTCACCTGTCGCCGGCTGCGCGAGCGTATTTTGCAAAAGCCCGATCCCATGGACGGCCTCTTCGAGCGCCTCGCCGAACGCCTCGGCAACGAAGGCCTGACACCGACGCGGTACCTGCGCTGGGTGCAGGCCAGCGTGGGTGCCGGCATCCGCATGATCCCGACGAGCGATGTTCTCTTCTTCCGCGCCGAAGACAAGTACACCCGCGTGCAGACCGCGGGCTTCGAGGCGCTGATCCGCAAGCCGATCAAGGAGCTGATCGACGCGCTCGATCCGAACGAGTTCTGGCAGATCCACCGGGGCACCGTGGTCCGGGTCGATGCGATCGCGGAGGTGAGCCGCAACTTCAGCGGCAAGCAAGTGGTGACCGTGAAGGGCCGCACCGACAAGCTCGAAGTGAGCCGCAGCTTCAGCCATTTGTTCAAGCAGATGTAGAATCGCCGTCGCGGCGCGCCACGCGAATACGGTGCCGCGGATCCCCGTCGCGTCCCTATGGCCTCGTTCACGCTCAAGCCCGGCGCGCTCGCGCTGTCCGACCTGCGTCGGCTGTGGTCGGCGCCAGCGACGCTCGCCGTCGATGGGGCGGCCAGGCAGGGCGTCGACGCGGCTGCCGACCTGGTCCGCCGCATGGTCGCCGCCGGAACGACGGTGTACGGCGTCAACACCGGGTTCGGCCTGCTCGCGCGCACACGCATCGACGCGGCGCGGCTGGCCGATTTGCAACGGGCGCTCGTGCTCTCGCATTCGGCGGGCACCGGCGCGCTGCTCGACGACGCGTTGGTGCGCCTCGTGATCGCCCTCAAGGCCGCGTCGCTGGCGCGAGGGCATTCCGGCGTGCAGTGGCGCACGATCGAGGCGCTCGTCGAGCTCGCGAACGCAGGGGTCGTCCCGTGCATTCCGGCGCAGGGATCGGTGGGCGCGTCGGGCGACCTTGCGCCTCTCGCGCACCTGTCCGCGGTTCTGATCGGCGAAGGGGAAGCGCGTTTCGGTGAGCGCACGTTGCCTGGACGCGATGCGCTCGCGGCAGCGGGCTTGCAGCCGCTCGTGCTCGGCCCGAAGGAAGGCCTCGCGCTCCTGAACGGCACTCAGGTGTCGACGGCACTCGCACTCGCCGGGCTGTTCGCGGCCGAGCGTGCGATGGCCGCTGCGCTCGTCGCCGGCGCGCTGACCGTCGATGCGTGCCTCGGCAGCGACACCCCATTCGACGCGCGGATCCAGGCGGTGCGCGGTCATCGCGGGCAGTCGGATGTCGCCGCCGTCTATCGCGATTTGCTCGCGGGGAGCGCGATCCGCGCGTCGCACAAGGACTGTCCGCGCGTGCAGGACCCCTACAGCCTGCGCTGCCAGCCGCAGGTGATGGGCGCGTGCCTCGACCAGATGCGCCATGGCGCGGACGTGCTGCTGACCGAGGCCAATGCGGTGTCGGACAATCCACTCGTGTTCGCGGACACGGGCGAGATCCAATCGGGCGGCAATTTTCACGCCGAGCCCGTCGCCTTCGCCGCGGACGGCCTTGCGCTCGCGATTGCCGAAGTCGGGGCGCTGTCCGAGCGCCGCATCGCGCTCATGATGGACACGAACCTGTCGGGACTGCCGCCGTTCCTGGTCGAGGACGGCGGCGTCAATTCGGGCTTCATGATCGCTCAGGTGACCGCGGCCGCGCTCGCCTCCGAAAACAAGTCGCTTGCGCATCCGGCGTCGGTCGACTCGATCCCGACCTCGGCCAACCAGGAGGACCACGTAAGCATGGCGACATTTGCCGCGCGCCGTCTGGGACCGATGGCCGCCAACACCGCGCGCATCGTCGCGATCGAGCTGATCGCGGCCACGCAGGGTGTCGAGATGCGGCGACCGCTCGCCACCTCGCAGAAGCTCGCCCGCGCACTCGCGGCCGTCCGCGCGGAGGTCGCGTTCTGGGATCGCGACCGGGCATTCGCGCCCGACCTGGAAGTGATACGTTTGCAGGTGGAACGCGGAGATTTCGTATCATTTGCGGGTACGCTCTTCGCGTGACGCCAGGACCGCAAGCGCGGAGAACGGAACGCCGCAACGGAGGCTGTCATGCATCGTGACAATCAGAAGCCGCTCGCCAGCCCCGCGCGTGGTACGCGCTTCGCCGATCGCGTGATCCGCGCGCCGCGAGGAGCCACGCGCACCGCGAAATCCTGGCTCACCGAGGCGCCCCTCCGGATGATCCAGAACAACCTGGATCCGGAGGTCGCCGAGAATCCGAAGGAGCTCGTCGTCTACGGCGGCATCGGCCGCGCCGCGCGCAACTGGGAATCCTTCGATGCGATCGTGAAGGCGCTGACCGAGCTCGACGACGACGAATCGCTGCTGATCCAGTCGGGCAAGCCGGTCGGCGTGTTCAAGACGCATCGCGATGCGCCGCGCGTGCTGCTCGCGAACTCGAACCTGGTCCCGAAATGGGCGAACTGGGACCACTTCAACGAGCTCGACCGCAAGGGCCTCATGATGTTCGGCCAGATGACCGCCGGCTCGTGGATCTACATCGGCAGCCAGGGGATCGTCCAGGGAACCTACGAGACGTTCGCGGAGGCGGGCCGCCAGCACTGCGGCGGGAAGCTCGCCGACAAGTGGATCGTGACCGCGGGCCTGGGCGGGATGGGTGGCGCCCAGCCGCTGGCGGCGACGTTGGCCGGGGCATCGATGCTCGCGATCGAGTGCCAGCAAAGCCGGATCGAAATGCGTCTATCCACGCGCTATCTCGACCGGCAAGCGAGGGATCTCGACGACGCGCTTGCGCTCATCCGGGATGCGTGTGCCAAGCGGATGCCCGTGTCGGTGGGACTGCTCGGCAACGCCGCCGACATCCTGCCGGAGCTCGTCCGCCGCGGCGTCCGGCCCGACATGGTGACCGACCAGACCTCCGCGCACGATCTCGTCTACGGGTATCTGCCGGCCGGATGGACCGTCGAGCAGTGGAAGGCGGCGCAAGATGATTCACGACAGCACGCGGCGCTGGTCGGCGCCGCCAAGCGGTCGATCGTCGCGCACGTCAACGCGATGCTCGCGTTCCATCGCCAGGGCGTTCCGACGTTCGACTACGGCAACAACATCCGGCAGGTGGCCTTTGACGAAGGCGTCACCGACGCGTTCGCGTTCCCCGGGTTCGTGCCCGCGTACATCCGGCCGCTCTTCTGCGAGGGCAAGGGACCGTTTCGCTGGGTGGCGCTTTCGGGCGATCCCGAAGACATCTACAAGACGGACCGCAAGGTGCTGTCGCTCTTTCCCGATAACGCGCACCTGAAGCGCTGGCTTGGGATGGCGCGCGAGAAGATCGCCTTCCAGGGGCTGCCGGCTCGCATCTGCTGGCTGGGCCTGGGCGAGCGCCATGTCGCGGGGCTCGCCTTCAACGAGATGGTGAAGAGCGGCGAGCTCAACGCACCGATCGTGATCGGCCGCGACCACCTCGACACGGGCAGCGTCGCCTCGCCCAACCGCGAGACTGAAGCGATGGCCGATGGCTCCGATGCGGTGTCCGATTGGCCGCTGCTGAACGCGCTCCTGAACACCGCGGGTGGTGCGACGTGGGTGTCGTTCCATCACGGCGGCGGCGTGGGTATGGGCTACTCACAGCACGCGGGTGTCGTGATCGTCTGCGACGGCACGGACGACGCGGCAAAGCGCATCGAGCGCGTGCTGTGGAACGATCCGGCGACGGGCGTCATGCGGCACGCCGACGCGGGCTACGCCAAGGCGATCGACGTCGCACGGGCGAAGGGGCTCAAGTTGCCGATGCTGGGGCGTTGAGCGTGCGCGGCAGAGCGGTCGCCGCCGCGTCGCTGGTCGCGGCGCTTGCCTTCGCCAGCGCCGCCGCCGGGGCCGAGCTGCGCGTCCTGAGCGCGGCTGCCGTCAAGGGACCGCTCCAGGAGACGGTCGCCGCGTTCGAGCGCGAGACGGGACACCGTGTCGCGCTCGAGTTCGCGACGGCGGGGCAGGTCGAATCGAGGATCGCGGCGGGCGAGCGGACGGACCTCGTCTTGAACACGCGTCCGCGGCTCGACGCGTTCGTCGCGAAGGGCGGGGGCGCCGGCGCCGTGCGCGATCTCGGCACGGTGCGCGTCGGGGTTGCCGTGCGCGCAGGCGCATCACGGCCGGACATCTCTACGGTCGACGCATTCCGCGCATCGCTCCTAGCGGCGTCGTCGGTCGCGTTCACGAATCCGGCGGCTGGTGGTACGGCCGGAACCTACTTTGCCGGCGTTCTGGACCGCCTCGGCATCGCCGAAGCCATGGCGCCGAAACGCATACTCGCCGCCGATGGCCTCGACGTGATGCGCAAGGTGGTCGCCGGCGAGGCCGAGATCGGGATCACGCAAGTGAGCGAGATCTACCATGCGGACCGTGCGGCGTTCGTGGGGCCCCTGCCCGAGTCGCTGCAGCTCCTGACGACCTACGCCGTGTTCGTACGCGACGCCGCCGACCCGGCCGCGCTCGGGCTCGCGACGGCGCTCACAAGCGATGCGGGCCGCGCACGCTTCCGCGCCGCCGGGTTCGACTGAACGAGGAGCCCTGGGCATTGCAAGCGGAATCCATGAAGACGGGCGATCGTGGTTTCACCATGCTGGAATTGATGGCCGTGGTCGCGGTCATCGCCATTCTGGCCACGTTAGCTGTGCCGTCCTACCTCGACCGGATCGTCCGCGACCAGATCAAGGCCGCGCTGCCCCTGGCCGACCTCGCCAAGCAACCGATTGCAGCTTCCTGGTTGGTTGCACAGACTTTCCCTGCCGACAACCTCTCGGCCGGTCTACCTCCCGCCGAGAAGATCGTCGCCAACTATGTCAGCTCAGTTGCGGTACAGGACGGCGCAATCCATCTCACGTTTGGCAACCGAGTAAACAAGGCCATTCTCGGAAAGATTCTGACATTGCGTCCCGCGGTGGTAGAGGACGCGCCGATCGTGCCCGTCGCTTGGGTATGCGGCTACGCGGATGCTCCCGACGGGATGACGGTCAACGGGGCAAATCTCACCAGCGTTCCGGAGCCGTTGCTTCCGATCGAATGTCGCGCGTCCAAGCGGTGACTATCGCGCATGGCGACCGCGTCGCCAATCTTCTAGTGCCTTTCGGCTGTTGATCTTGTCTTTTTTGATGCTCCACGATTCGCTGTGGCGAAGTTGACAATGACCCAATCACGTGCGCATCATGTTGGCCGATTCCGCCGAACGTGTGCGGCATCGCACGTGGTGACGTAACAAGCAAGAACCGTGGCTGATTGGCCACCATCACGGGGAATGCCAAAAGGATGGAACGGGTCTGCGTTCGCGGCCCACATCGCTGTTTTTGAACCGCTCGCAATTTGAAGGGCCCCTGCTCTAGCGGGGCATACTTCCTTTCAAAGGAGGGCCTGCAATGCCTAAGAAATTCGAGATCGAAAGGCTGGTCGACTCGCTTGCAACAGTCAGCGACATCATCTTCAAGAGAATTAAGACCATGGAATGCAATCAATGCGAACCATGCGGCCCAATCTTCATGAACGCGCTGAACACCCTGCGGAAGGCAGGCAACGTCCAAAGGTCCGCCGGAAGGGCTGCGAAGAAAAGATAAGTAGTCTGCGACTGGCGCCGGAGCTTCGCGTCGTCGCCACGCGCGGCGGCGCGATTGTCTCGACATCCAGAGGTTGCTTTCGGCTCAACGGGTCGTCGGCAACCTCTCTCCTTTCAGAGGTCCTGCCTGCGCTGTATGCCAGCGACGGGCAACAGCCGCCGGACAATGTTCTCGCGCTAGAGCGACAGTTGCGCGAGGCGGGCATTATTGAGAGTTCGATCAGGGGTGGGCAGACATTCAGAGTGCCTGCGCGCATTCCGCGCGTATCCATGAGAAGAGCAACGCCCCTTGCTCAGCGTGCCGCAGCATTGCTTGCCTTGGCTGGAATACAAATCCGCACGCGCGCCGGGGTTGGCGATTTCGTTGTTTCGGACCTTTCCGAGCTTGCGGAAGATGAAGCGCTGCGCACTGCCGATAAATTGCACCGAAGTGGCTGCGCTTCGATTGCAATCTGGAGAAGGGGCGAAGAAACGTTCCTGGGCCCAATTACGGCGCCGGGACGGGCCGCTTGCTGGAATTGTGCGCGCCAACGGCTCGCCGACTCTCTGGACCACGACATCGGAGCCGTCGACGACGACGCTGCGTTAGCAAAGGCCGTCGCTGAGAACGTCATCCTCGCCATTCGCTACCCGGATGTCGCGGGCTATGGGTGCTTGGTCGCCTTCGGGAAGTCGGACTCGCTGCACTCCATCTTGCCAATGCCTTGGTGCCCTATGTGCGGCGACATTGCAAAGTCTCGGCGATGGGTGCCAATTAACCATTCGCTGCTGGTACCTGAAGAGCTTCGAGTGCTTGCTGACCCTCGCGGCGGCGTGCTTCGGCACCTCTTTATTTTTGAAGGCGACGGCAACGACACGCCTGCCATGCCGATTTGTGCCAGTGCGGTGATGGGCCGCCCTCCGCTTTGGCACGACCGGAAAGAATTCGATCTACAGGGCGAAGGAAAGGGAGCCACGCGAGAGGAGGCCGTGCTTGGCGCGATTGGCGAGGGTGTCGAGCGTTATGCGGCATCGCTCTGGAATCCGCAGAAGTTAACGGAGGAATCTCTAAGCAAGCTTGGCGGTCGCGCGTTCGATCCAAGATGGCTGGTGCTCTATGACGGGGAGCAGTACGCACGGCCAGGCTTTGCCTTTCAACCTATGCAATCCAACGCTCGGATGTTCTGGGTGGAAGGTCAATGGCTCGACACGGGCGTCGAAGTGCTGGTTCCTGCGCAGGCGACTTACCTCGGATTTACAGGAGATGAAATAACCTTTGGACAAACCACCAGCAACGGCCTCGCCGCCGGCAGGTCGTTTGAGGACGCTGCCTTGCGGGCGTTATACGAGCTGATCGAGCGAGATGCATTCACGCTGCACTGGCTGGCGCGGTTGACGGGCGAACGCATCGATCCCGACGGTTGTGACGCAATAAGTCGCAAGGCGCTCGACGAAGCTCAAGCGCTGGGTGCGCAGATGGAGCTGTACCTCCTCGATGTCAATGTGGGTTTGCCCACAGTGGTCTGCCTTGGCTTGGGGGACGGAGTCTCGTGGCCGGGCGCGACGATTGGGCTGGGGACGCATGCAGACGTCGATGTCGCGCTGCGAAAGGCCGTGCTCGAACATAGCCATTACGGGCTATACATACGCAAACTGATGCGTGAGGGACGGCACCTGCTTGTGCGCACGCCTGAAGACGTGGTTAAGCTCCTCGATCACGGTCTCTATTATTGCCACGTGCATAACACGTGCGGTTTGGATGACCTGCGGCAGGCGCAAATCGCAGTGAAGCTGAAGGACCTCAGGAAAAGATATCGAGAGGAGCCGAGCCTGAAAGCCTGCGTGGCTCGCTTGTCGGCATCTGGAATTCGAACGGCCGCCGTCGACGTTACGACTCCGGATGTGGCGATGGCGCGGCTCAGCGTCGTGCGCGCATTTGGAACCTACGCACAGCCTATCCATTTCGGGTTCGGTTACGAGCGTCGAAATAGCGCGAGGTTGAATGCCTTATTGAATCGACCGATCCAAACGATGCCCCACCCAATTGCCTGAACGAGCCCGAGGGGTAAGCGGCATTCTTCGCGCGGCTGCTCCCACGGACTGAAGCCCACGCCAGTGCTACGGGGCGAATCACTTCAGAGGCGTGCGCGTCTCGGCGCGGAACCGTCCCGTGATTGGCGCGATCGCGCCAACCATGTTCACGAGTGCGCTGGGATGCCCGCCTCGCATCGCCACCGTCCTCTTCCGCGCCGCATGGCGGTTCCGCGTCGCAGCCGACGTCTGCGTCGACCTGTGCGATTGCGCTATCCTTTCCGGACCGGAGGGCAGAGGGAGATGCCTACGTTGCGGATATGGATGTTGGTGTCGTTCTTAGTCGCGCTGGTTGCAGCCGAACCGGGAAGCGCGAACTATCTGCTGACACTAAATCTCTCTCCTGTTGAATACACCACTACTCCCGGTGGTCAATTTACTCTGCGCGGATTCTTCACGACAGAAGACGCATTGACGTTCACTTACAGCGACGACCGGCTTTTCGGCCTCACCGCGGCGAGCCCGCACCTCGATATTTTGGCGGGTTCAGTATTGCTTTCGCAGGACTTCGATCCACCAATTGGAAATATCTATTTCGCAGACGAGTTCGTCGGCGGCTACCTTGGCCCTACGGTAACCGGCCCCGTCGTGACCGCTGTGACCGATCTACGGACGTTTGCTATTCCGGCCGGCACCCCGCCCGGCACGTACCGATATTCCTACGGTGTCGACTTGTTTCCTACGGCAGGAGGGGCAGGAACGATTCTGTATGACTCGTTGTTGACGATCCATGTGATTCCGGAACCGTCGAGCTGGGTCCTGCTCATAGTCGCATTGGGCGCGCTTGGAGCGGTCATTCGCGGGCGCGCGAAGCAAAGGCCGACAGATCCCTAAAAGATCCAGAGGTCCCGCCGCGGCAGCTCGAGCCAATGCCGCCCTGCTGCGAGTGGTGCGTTGCCGTAGGCGCGCAACCGGTTGCCACCGAGCGCGAACAGGTGCTCCCACTTGTCGCCCAGGTACATCGACGTCGCGAGCTCGGCTTCGACGTGGTTCTCGCCGGCACCGTTTGCGATGCGCATGCGTTCGAGCCGAATCATCGCAGTGCCATTCCCGCCCGCGGCCGTGCCGCGCATCGCCTGCCCCCACAGCGAAAACCCGTCGCCATCGAGGCGCGCCGTGCCGTCGCGCACTTCGGCGACGCGACCCGCGAGCCGGTTGTTGCTGCCCATGAAATCGGCGGCGAACAGCGTCGCGGGATCGCCGTACATCTGCTGGGGCGTTCCCTGTTGCTCGATCTTGCCCTCGTTCAGCAACAGGATGCGGTCCGACATTGCGAGCGCCTCGCCCTGGTCGTGCGTGACGCACAGCGCCGATAGCTGCAGACGCACGATGAGCTCCCGCAGCCAGGCGCGCGCTTCCTCGCGCAGCTTCGCATCGAGGTTCGACAGCGGCTCGTCCAGCAGGATGACCGGCGGGTTGTAGACGAGCGCGCGCGCGAGCGCGACGCGCTGCTGCTGGCCCCCCGACAGCTGGTGCGGGAAGCGCTCGGCGAGATGTCCGAGCGAGAGCTGGTCGAGCGCAGCGCGCACGCGCGTTGCGATCTCCGCCGCCGCCACCTTGCGCAGCTTGAGGCCGTAACCGACGTTGTCGTAGACGGTCTTGTGCGGCCACAATGCATACGACTGGAACACGAGCCCCAGATTGCGGCCCTCGGCGGGAATGTCGACGCTCGACGAGCGGTCGAACACGACCTTGCTGCCGACCCTGATTGTGCCTGTGTGCGGCTGCTCGAGTCCCGCGACCGCCCGGAGAAGCGTCGTCTTCCCGCTCCCCGATGGACCGAGCAGCGCGACGACCTCGCCGCGCTCGAGCGTGAGCGAGACGCCCTTCAGGATCGGGTTGTCGCCGTAGGAGAGTCGAACGTCTTCGACGGTGAGCTCGGACATGATCGATTTCCTTGGTCTTGGCCGTCAATCGCGCAGCCGCACGCCGAAGCGCAGCGCCATCGCGAGGCCGATGCCGACCAGCACGACATTGATCAACGACAGCGCGGCGACGACGTCGATCGCGCCGCCCTGCCACAGCGAAACGAGCTGTGCGCCGATGACCTCGGTGCCGGGCGCAAGGAGATAGACGCCCGTCGAATATTCGCGCTCGAAAATCATGAACACGAGTAGCCACGACGCGAGCAATCCCGGCCGGATCAGCGGCAGCGTGATCTGGCGCGACACCATGCCGCGCGTGGCGCCCGCGGAGCGCGCCGCCTCCTCGAGCTCGGTCGACACCTGCATGAGCGACGACGAGATGAGCCGCATTCCGTACGCGAGCCACACGACGGTATACGCGAGCCACATGCTGAAGATCGTCGCGCGAAGCGGTGTCAGAGGAGGGAAGAACAGGAACACCCACAGGAACGCGAGCCCGGCGAGAAGTCCCGGAATGGCGCGCGGGACGAGCACGAGGTAGTCGACGAAGCGCGACCAGCCGTCATGGCGGCGATGCGTCGCGAAGCCGATCGCCGTGTAGCACGCGACCGCGATCGCGCCGCCCACGGTGCCGATCAGGATCGTGTTCCAGATCGCCCGCATATGGGTAGGCTCGTCCCACACCGAGACGAAGTGCTCGAAGGTGAACACCTCGGAGAGCGTCGCGCCGTAGCCCCAGTTCGATACGAACGCGCGGAGCGCGACACCGGACAGCGGCACGATGACGCCGACGAAGAGCCAGAGTCCGATGAGTGCCGCCGCGACCCACTTCCAGCGGCGCAGCGGCAGCTCGCGCATCCGTCCGGCCTTGCCCTTGATCGTCGCGTACTTGCGCGCGTTCTGCAGCAGGTAGCGCTGCAGTAGCACCAGCGGAAACGTCACGGCGACGATGCAGATCGCGACCGCCGCCATCAGGTGATACGACGGCGTGCCGAGCTTGTTCGTGAGCTTGTAGAGGTAGGTCGACAGTACCAGGTGGCCCTCGGGATCGCCCAGCACCAGCGGCAAGCCCGAACAGCTCGAAGCCCAGGAAGAACACGAGCACCGATGCAAACAGCAAGGCCGGCATGATGAGCGGCAGCGAGACGGTCGCGGCCACGCGGAACGGCGAGGCGCCGGCGACGCGCGCGGCCTCCTCGACATCCGAGCCCAGGCTCTTGAGCGCGGCCGATGCGTAGACGTAGACGTTGGGAACGTGCAGCAGCCCGGCGATGACGCCGATCGCGAAAACCGAGTAGATTCCCCACGGCGCGCCTCCGAAGAAATCGGTCGCCCACACCGTATAAAACCCGACCGGCCCCGCGGCAACGACGTAGCCGAACGCGAGCACCATCGGCGAGACGAAGCTCGGCACGAGGATCAGCGGTTCGATCCAGCGCTTCGCCGGGAGATCGGTGCGCTCCATCACGAATGCGAGCAAGCCTCCGAGCGGCACCGCGATGACGACCATCATTGCCGCGAGCAGAAACGAATTCGCGAACGCCTCCCAGAAATCCGGGTCGGCGAAGATGAACGCGTACGCCTCGAGGCCCGCGGTCTTGCGCGCGTCGAAGAACGGGGCGGTGAGGAAGCTCTGGTAGAGGATGAGCCCGAGCGGCGCCAGCACCGCCGCGGCCGTCACGAGGATCGTAAGGCCGCGCGGGACCGCCGCGAGCGTGGCGGTGCGCATCGGGTGAGGCGCCGGGGGCGCTCCGACGTTGCGCGCTACTTGCCGGCGCCGGCGGCCAGGGCCGCCTTCCAGGCGTTCAGGAACTCGAGCCGCTTCTTCGGGTCGAGGTAGCTCACGATTTCCGAGGAGACCGGGATCGGCTTGACGTTCGAGCCAAGTTGCTTCGTGAGCGAGGCGGCCGTGTATTCCGCGTCCACGTCGCTCCGGATCGAGAAGAGCTCGACATCGCCGCCGATGAGCTTTTGTCCGCGCTGCGACAGGATGTAGTCGACCCAGAGCTTCGCCGCATTAGGATTCTTTGCCTGCTTGCCGATGAACATCACGCGCGAAAGCACGAGCGTGTAGTCCTTGGGTAGCACAACGCCGAGCGCGGGATCCTTCTTCGCACGGACGAGCGCGTAGGAACCGAGGACGTTATAGCCCAGAAGATGCTCGCCCGAGCTCACCTTCTCCAGCATGTTGCCGGTGCTCGCATAGACGCGATAGTTCGTCGCGCCGAAGCCGTGCTCGAGGTCCTTCATCCCGGAGAAGTCCTTGGTGTCCTGGACGACGAACATGAAGCCGACACCGCTCTTCTCGATGTCGTAGGTCGTGACCTTGCCCTTGAACTTGTCGACCTTCGTGTTGATGAGCTTCGCGAACGCCGCATGATCCGCCGGAACTTCGTCGGCGGCGACGAGCCGCTTGTTGTAGATGAACACCGCGGGCTCGTACGTCGTCCCGTACGCCTGGTTCTTGTAGACGGCCCAGCCCGGCAGCTTGCCGGCCTCGGGCGACGCGTATGTGAGCGCCTGCCCATCGTCGACGAGCTTGACCTGCAGGTCCATCGCCGAGCTCCACATGATGTCGGCGGAGCCCTGGCCCGACGCCGCTTCGGCGATGAAGCGGTTGTACATCTCGGTCGAGTTCATGTCGTTGTATTCGACTTTGATGCCGGGATAGAGCGCCTGGAAATCCTTGATCAGCGGTTGTGCCGCCTTGGTGTCGAGTGCGCTGTAGATGACGACCTTGCCTTCCTTGTTGGCGGCGGCGATCGTCTGCGCATAGTCGGCGGGATAACCCGCGGGAACGGTCTGGGCGAGCGCGGCGAAGGCGGCAGAGGCGGCCGCGAAAGCGATAAGACGGACGAGCATGGAGGATCCTCCGAGAATCGGCAGTCCGCGCTGCCGCGATGGCGCGATTATAGGCGTCCGAAAGAAGAACGCCGCAGCGCGGCGGCGCTGCGGCGTTGCCTTCGAAATCTGGTCGGGGTGAGAGGATTTGAACCTGCAGCCTCTACGTCCTGAACGGCGGCCCTGTCCTCAAGACAGAGTTATACCAGCCAACTGCGTATTGTTATGCCCATCGGAGGCGGGTAGTCTGGTCCATAAAATAGGTCCCGTGATCAATGAGTTATGCGTTGGCAACCCCTAGGTGCAGACTTGCAAGGGCTGCAACGATTTCAAGGGCGATCTTGCGCCCATTGAAGCGTGGCATAGTGTTTCCAGACTGAGTCTCACACCATCGGCGCCGCGCGCAACACACTGCTCCGCCCGGATCAACTGCGGGTTGATAGGGTCGATCCGCTGGCACCCCAGACGCGCGTTGCGACGGGCCCCCGAGCCCTCGGTCATTGTCGGGCACGAAGCGGACCTTCTGGCTACGTCAATTCGTTTATTGCGCTCTCGATTGCTACGCCTACCAATTGTCGGTCGCCATCGGAATCGCCCATCACGGTATCCCAATGAAGACGCACGTAAGCAGACCGGTGCTTGCTCTTTAAGACCAACGTCTGTACGCCGCGCTGTTGGCCGAAAGCGTAGTCCGTGGCGTAGCCCAGAAGGTCGTGCACGCCGGCCTGCCACATTCCCGCCTGAACTGCATCGATGACTGCAGCCATGCGCCGGTGGAACTCCCGAGGTACGTCGATCGTAAGCAGGTCTTTCTCGACCATAGGTAAGTGTCCGCGGCCGCGACGATCACGCAAGCAATCCGCGACCATGCATTGAGACCTGACGGCAGGATGGATGCCTTCGTCCTCGCCGTCCGTACGGTGGCGAACATTACGGTTGGCCGTGGAGCCGACCGCGGCGAGCGACCGCGCACCGTGGATTGGCTCGGCGCGTCGACCCAGCGCCTGGACCAACTGTTCGTAAGGGCGGCCGTTGGCTAAGAGAGCCCGCCCTATCGCCTGCGCTCAGGAGATGGTAGCAAGTCCCGGCGTAACGCTCATTTGCGGAACTTGACGTTCGGAGCGAATACGCACCTCGACGTGATGTTCCTGGCAATCGTCGGCGAGAACGACAGAGTTGCCGGGTTGCGGGACCCCATCGAGGGTTACGCTTACCGTTGCCGTTGCCGCGTCGCCTTCCGTCTCGATTCGCCGTACCACGATGTGGTAGTGAGTTTCGCGATACCGATAGTGCAGCGCCAACTCATTCCACTCTGGGGGCAGGCACGGCGCGAAACGAAGTCGATCCACTTCCAGGTTGAGCCCCAGCAGCGACTCCACGACAAGGCGGTACATCCAGCCAGCCGAGCCCGTGTACCAGGTCCAACCGCCACGGCCCGTGTGCGGCGTGAGGGCGTAGACGTCGGCGGCGACGACGTAGGGTTCCACCTTGTACACGGCAGCACCCTCCAGGGTTCGTGCGTGATTTATCGGGTTGATCATGGCCGTCAATTCCCAGGCGCGTTCCGCGTCGCCCAGCGCCGCGAACGCCATCGCGGCCCAGATCGCACCATGAGTGTACTGACCGCCGTTTTCGCGCACGCCTGGCACATATCCGCGGATGTATCCGGGCTCGAGATCCGAGGTGTCGAACGGCGGATCGAGAAGCTGGATCAATGCGTGCTCGCGGCGAACCAGGCGCGCATTCACGGCGTTCATTGCCATGCGCGAGCGCGCGGCATCGTCCGGGCCGGATAGCACCGCCCAACTCTGCGCAACCGAATCGATCTGACATTCGGCATTGTCACGGGAACCGAGGGGAGAGCCGTCGTCGAAGTATGCCCGCCGATACCACTCGCCATCCCAGGCATTCTCCTCGATTCGTTGCCGTAATTGCGCCGCCTCCATTGCACAACGGTCCGCGAACGAAGGGTCGTTACGCATTCGCGCCACTTTGGCGAATTCTCCCAGCACGTGGCAAAGGAAGAATCCGAGCCATACGCTTTCGCCTCTGCCGCGGCGGCCGACGAGGTTCATGCCATCGTTCCAGTCACCCGACCCAATAAGCGGCAAGCCATGCGTTCCGAATCTGAGACCGTGCAGAATCGCTCTTACGCAGTGCTCGTAGACATTCGCGCGTTCGTCCGACTGGCCCGGGAGGTCGTAATACGAGTCGTCATCCGGCTGGACCGGGCGGCCTTCCAGAAAGGGGGCGGTTTCATCCAGCACCGACGTATCGCCGGTAGCCAGAATGTAGCGGGATGTCGCCAGTGGCAGCCAAAGGTAGTCGTCGGAACAGTGCGTGCGCACGCCGCGCCCGGACACCGGATGCCACCAGTGCTGGACGTCGCCTTCAGAAAACTGACGGCCGGCACAGAGCACGATATGTGCGCGCATGAGCGCCGGCTCGGCGTGCACAAGGGCCATCACGTCCTGGAGCTGGTCGCGGAAACCGTAGGCGCCGCCCGACTGGTAGTAGCCGCTGCGCGCCCACAGTCGGCAGGCGATCGTTTGGTAGACGAGCCAGCCGTTGATCAGCACGTTGAGCGCGGCATCCGGCGTTTCGACCTGCACGGCGGAAAGGGTGTGCCGCCAGTGGAGGACTACGGCATCGAGCGTGTTACGTGCGAGGGCGGACCCGCGGAAGCGCTGCGCCAAGCGGCTGGTCGCATCTGCATTGCCCGCTGCGCCGAGCCGGAAGACGACCTCGCGCTGCTGCTCCTCGCCGAGATCAAAGGTGATCTGGATTGCGCCGCAGGGATCCAGCCCGGCGCCGGTCTTGCCGGACAGTCGCGACCGGTGCATCGCGGCAGGATCGCGAAGCGTGCCGTTGCGACCGATGAACTCGGTGCGGGAGCCGCTGACGGTTCGAACGGAGTCGTCGACATCGAAAAATCCGACCCAGTCCGCGAATTCGCCGTTGTACGTATTGCGCGCGTACAACGCTCCGCTTCCGGCATCGATTTCGGTCGTGACGTGCATTGCGGAATTCGCCCGATCGGGACCCAATACCCACTCGACGTAGCCGGTGGCGGACAGTCTTCGCGGACGGCCCGAATGGTTGCTCACGGTCAAAGACAGGAACTTGACCGCCGCATCGAGCGCGACGAAGATCGTTAGCTCCGAGCGGATCCCGTCTTCGGTGTGCTCGAAGACGCTGTACCCGAACCCGTGCCGCGTGACGTAGGGCGCCGCGCCGCCGCACGGGGAGGGCGTCGGCGACCAGAAGTGGCCGGTCTCTTCGTCGCGCAGGTATAGGGCTTCTCCGCTGGGCTCGCTGACGGGGTCGTTGTGCCACGGGGTGAGGCGAAACAGGTGGGCGTTCTCGGTCCACGTGTAGCCGAGCCCGCTTTCCGACACGACCGTACCGAAGCAAGGGTTCGCGATCACGTTCACCCACGGAGCCGGCGTCGCACCCCCCGGTCCGGGCGTGATCACGTATTCGCGCCCGTCAGCCGAGAATCCCCCGATCCCGTTATTGAGGAGCACGCCGTCTCCCGACGAGTCGACGGTTGTGGACGCCTGAGGTCGATAGGGGCGAGTCGTTGCCAGTTGCGGAATTCGCTTCGTGGCAGACGCGCGACGGTTGATCTGGTCAGCCAGGGTTCCGTGGCTGTCGGTGATGATCGCGCGGGCGACTGATTGGAACAGAACCCGATCCTCCGCGGATATCTGCTCCGCATGCCGTACGAAGATGCCGCCGGGTCGATCGACGAATCGGGCTTCGACACCGGCAGCGATCAGCCCCAGGATTTGCTCCTGAAGCCGCTGCCGATAGACGTCGTGATCTTCGTTCCAGATCACGAGATCAACGGCCAGCCCCTTGAGGCGCCAGTAGGCGTGCGCCTGCACGAGCTGGCGCACCAGCTCGATATTGGCGGCGTCCGCAATCTGGACCAACACGATCGGCAGGTCGCCGGAGATCGCGTAGCCCCAAAGGCCGGACTGGCCGCGACGGTTCTTGACCAGAGTGCTCGCGGCCGCACGCAGCGAGGCATTGGCATAGATCACCGAGCTGGCGAGGCGGCCGTAGAGTTGCGAATCGGCCTCGGTGGCGTTGAGCTGCCGGAGCACCACCTGGCAATGCGTCCACGTCAACTCGAATACGCGATCCGCGAGACGGCGATCTTGGTATTTGTCGACGAGGCGGAGGACGGCATCGCGCGTCTCGGCGGCGCCCGTAACCATGTCGATCGTCGCCGTAGCGCCACCTTCGATGGTGATGCGCTGGCGGATCGCTGCTATCGGATCCAGAACGGAACCCGCAGTACCCGACAGCGCCCCCGGCTGGCTCATCGCACGGGGCACGGCGACCGAGCCGTTGCGACCGATGAAACGCATCCGGTCCGTCTCGAACGAGATTTCCGGGGCATCCACACCCTGAACGGTCATCAGGTGAAACATCCACGGCACCTGCTCTTCGAGGGACCGTGCGCGGCGTGTGCAAAGAATAGCGCGTCGTTCAGCGATGATGTCGGTTTGCACGAAGAGGTTGCTGAACGCCGGATGCAATGCGTCGGCGGCCGGTGGCGCGAGAACCACCTCTGCGTAGCTCGTCACGTCGATCGTCCTGGGATTCCGGGACCGGTTGGTGATGTGGACACGGCGGATCTCGATGTCGTCTTCGGGAGAGACCACAATTTCGGTATGCGTCTCGAAATCGAAATCCGTGCGTCGGAACTCCGCTCTCCCCTCCGAGAAGATCGCTTCGTAATGCTCGGCCTGCTTGAGCGTGGGCTGAAACGCCGTTGACCAGAATTCCCCGCTCGCCGCGTCGCGGAGATAGCAGAAGGTGCCCCAGTTGTCGCAGGTGCCGTCTTCGCGCCAGCGGGTTACCGCCAGATCCTTCCACCGGCTGCTCCCGCCCCCGGCATTCGTCACCATCACGTGGTAACGGCCGTTCGACAGCAACTGCACTTCCGGAACCGCAGTGTATGGGGTGGCAAGCACGCGGACAGGCAGCTCCGGACCGCCGCCCCTGGTCGCACGCAGATCGGCAAGATCGGTTGCCTTCGGATGAAACAGCGTGGCTCTCGGGATGCGCTCCTGAAGAAGAAGCAGGGTCGCCTGGAACAGCGGGTCCGATTCGAATCGCCTCTGCATCGGTCGCGCCAGGAGAGCATAGGCGAAGGAGAGCAGGCTCATCGCCTGGTGGTGCGCCATGAATGACCGGACCACGGCGCTCGACTCCCCGCGACGTTGCCGCGAGGGCGTGTAGTCGATGGCCTCGTACATGCCCAGCCTTCCGGCCAAGCCAAGGGTGGCAAACCGTTGCAGGTTGAGGCACGCCGCCTCGGGCGCGACCATCAGGGCAAGCGCGGACGCGTACGGTGCCACGACCAGATCCTGGCTGAGGCCGCGTTTCAAGCCCAGGCCGGGGACTCCAAAGGCGCGGTACTGGTAGTTGAGCTGGACATCGACGGTGTTGTAGCCGCACTCCGACATCCCCCACGGCACGCCGCGTTGCCGCCCATAGTCGATATGTCGTTCCACTGCGGCCTGATACGTCTGATCGAGCAAGGTATTCTCGTAGGTCGGCATCACCAGCAGAGGCATCAGGTATTCGAACATCGAGCCGCTCCATGCCAGCAGAACCGGCTCGCCGCCCGCGGACGTGAGCAAGCGCCCCAGAGCGAACCAGCTTTCCTGCGGCAGCTCACCCTGCGCAATGGCAACGAAATTGCACAAGCGGGCTTCCGACGCCAGCAAGTCGTAGTAGCTTTCGTCGCAGCGGTGCTGCGCGACGTTGTATCCGATCACCAACTGCCGGCGCACTTTGTTGTACAAGAAGCCATAATCCACTGCGGCAAGCGCGTTCGCCTGCAGCGCAAGTTGGTCGAGGGCGACCATTCGTGCCGCTGCGCGCTCCGCACCTCGCGCGACAAGACGCTGCAGTGTGTCGAGCACGCCTTGCTCTTCGATTGACGAGCCGTCGTCGCGCGCGCGCTCGATCATCGGCGACCATGCCGCGTCGAACATCGCAAGCTCGCGGAGCGTTGGAATGCTGTTCATGCCCGGGAACTCGGGACCTATTCGGGGCAGCGGGAGCAGCTCCAGCCAGGGCGCGAGGAAGATCAGGTCGTTGCGCAATTCTGTGCACTGGCGCTCGAGTGCGCTGGCCCAGAAGCTGGCCTGGCTCTCGGAGGGGTCACCGGTGGTGAAATGTGCGGCGGCATTGGCTGCACTCGTTGCCAGCAGCGCGACCTGGGCCCAGGCGTCGACCAATGTCGCGGGTCGAACCGCGGCTGCCGTCGCGAGTGCCGCTTCGAATTGCGCGAGGATCCCGGGCGCGCCTTGGCCGACGTCGTCGACCAGAATCGACAAGGTGTCGGCAACGCCCTCGAGCCAGCGACGATTGAGGATGGGTGCGTCGCAGAGCGCCGTGAGCCCGGGTCGCAAGGTCAGCAGGTGGCCCGCAAGGTTGCCGCTGTCCACCGTCGACACGTAGAGAGGAAGGAGAGGGAGGCGCGTCCGGGTGTCGTACCAGTTGTAGAAGTGCCCCCGATGCCGCTCCAGCGATTCCATGCTGCCCAGCGCATTCGTCGTGCGCGTGACCAGTTGTCCAGTCGACAGGTAGCCGAAGTCGTGCGCCGTCAGATTGGCAAGCAGCGCCAGTCCCATATTGGTCGGCGAGGTGCGATGCGCGACCTTGACCGTGGAATCCTCCTGCACGTTGTCGGGTGGCAGAAAGTGGTCGTCCGGTCCGACGTAGGTTTCGAAATAGGCCCACGTTTTTCGCGCGAGCTTGCGCAGAAAGTGTGTCTGATCGACCGTCAGCCCGGCTCGTCGCCGGGCGAGCGGACGACTGATCCACCAGGCAATCGCGGGCGATGCTCCCCACAGCAACAGGATCGGCCCGGCGACCGTCAACACCACGGGGTTCGTGAACGACAGCCCGATCCACCCGACGGCGGCAATGGCGGGGGCGATCGCCATCGAGCGATAGGAAGCGAGCAGGTCCGTCCGGTCGCGTTGTTCCAACGCGCGAGCCACCTCGCTGGACGCATTCCATTCGAGCAAGCGTCGCTTGGTGAACAGCATCCGCCCCACCGTGCGCACGACCGCATCGAGGCAGAAGAAAGCTTCGTAGGGCAGAAAAGCGAGTGCGAGCAGCGCCTGCACGACGTGTTGCAGCGCGGCGCGCTGGGCAGCCGCCAGGTGTTGTCCCAGCGTCACCTCGGCCGGCTTGCCGGCGAGATCGGAGAGCGAAGCAATAACGGATGGCACTAGCAGGACACCGAGCACGACCGCGGTCCAGAGCCACGCGGCCGGCAACAGGCTCCACCCCAGCAGAAGCAGGCAGGTCAGGGCCGCGGGGACCAGGCTGCGCCGCAGGTTGTCGAAGAGCTTCCATTGCGACAGCATCGAAAGCGGGTTGGGTTCGCGCCGCGCATCGGCGCCTCGCACGTACCTTCGCAGCCAGCCCACAAGCTGCCAGTCGCCGCGGATCCATCGACGTCGACGCGCGACGTCGGCGCTGTAGCGGGCGGGGAACTCTTCGTACAGCTCGGCGTCACTGAGGAGTCCGGCGCGGGCGTAGCATCCTTCCAGAAGATCGTGGCTCAGGACGCGGTTTGCCGGAAAGCGTCCCCTGAGCGCGCGCTCGAAGGCGTCGACGTTGTAGATGCCCTTGCCGATGAACGAGCCCTCGTCAAAGACGTCCTGATAGACGTCCGAAACCGTCCGCGTGTACTGGTCGATCCCTGGTTCCCCTCCGCACAGCCGCGCATAGCGCGATCGGTTGGTGCCAGGCAGACTCACGGACAAGCGGGGCTGCAGGATGGCGTGACCCGACGTCACCACCTCCCTGCTCGTGTCGTTACCAATTTCATCGAAGCGGGCCGCATTCAGTGGATGCGCCATGGCGCCAACAAACTCGCGGGCCGCATCACGCGGAAGCTGCGTGTCTGTGTCCAGCGTGATGACGTACTTCACCTGGGAGAGGATGGCCGTTGCGCCGACGATGAGCGAAAAATCGTTCGGAGGGCCCCCGCGCAGGAGCGCGTTCAGGTCGCCAAGTTTGCCGCGCTTGCGTTCGTGACCCATCCAGATCCGCGCCTCAGCGTTCCAGGTCCGCGGGCGGTGAAACAGATAGAACACGCTGCCAGTCGCGGCCTGGCCAGCGTCGGCCCCGCCGGCGTTTCCGATTTCCGTAGCTGGCGATTGCTCGCCATGGGCGTATTTTCGATTCAACTCGTCTATTCGCGCCTCCACCAATGCGAGCAGCGGCTCGTCCGAGGGCAGCGATTCCTCCGACGCATCGGGGAAATCGGTCAGCAAGCCGAAGTGCAGATGTGCGTCGCGATTGCCAAGAAACCGGACTTCGAGCGCCTCGACCAGATCCTCGACGCTGCGCGCACTTGTGAGCATGGTTGGAACGATCACGAGTGTCCGTGCCTCCGCGGCGATGCCCGCGGAAAAGTCCATGCGTGGCAGTGGCCGCGGCGTCACGACCAGCGTGGCCAGCCAGTTCACCACCGTCACCGCGAGCTGACTGGTTGCCAACAGGCAAAGCACGACGACTGGCGCCAGAGCTTGTGTGGTCACTCCGGCGGAATGCGCGAAGACAACGAGGCCCGTAGTGGCCACGCCTGTGATTGCCGCGATCCCTCCGAGGTAGAAGAACAGCGGAAACCGGTTTCCGATTCCTCGCAGTACCTTGCCAAGGGACGCCTTGACCCCGGCGGCGCGTTCGAGATCCCGCAGCCCCTTGCCAACCAGATAGAAGCCGACGTGTGTCGCCCGATCATCGCTTCGCGTGCCGTCAGCGCTCGTGCGAGCCAGCTGAATCGCCTCCGCGGCCACCTCCGCTTCGGTGCGTCGGGCCTCCTTGGCAATGCGCTCGGTGGCGTGACGATAGCGATCGCGGGTCGCAAACTCCATCGTGGCATAAGCGCCCCGCGGATCCTGGCGCAGGATACTCTCCACCACGCTGTTGGTCTCGACGAACTCACGCCAGTCGATCGCGCTCAGGAAGCGAAGACTGCCGATGCTGTTGCTGATCGAAACCTGGTCGGACGCCTGTTGCTGGTTCGCCAACTGCACGAGCTGTTGGATTGTCAGATGCGATTCCGAGAGCCTCTGCTCGATCCAGGTCAACGCAAGCGCCAACGGCGCACTCTGACCTTGCAAGCGACGCGCAAGCTCCGCCACGAAGGCGCTCTCCATAGGCGGCGTCGAGCGCGCCATGTCGGCGATAACGAGGATGAGGCTTTTGGGATCCCGCTCAGCGGTCTCCATCATCCGGTCGGCCCACGCATTGGCCAGATCCCGCTCGGCCCGCCCGGTGCCAATCCGCACGGCGACGCGGCGAAGGTTTTCGATCAAGGCGAGCCGCAGCATGATCGGGATGGCCCACAGTTCGCCGAGTTTCAGTTCCGTAACCGATTGGTAGGCGGCCACGAAGCGGCTCAGGCCATCGGCGTCGACCCGGCCGTCGCCGTGCGAGATGGTCTCCAGTGCGATGTCGTAGACGCGCGGTAGACCCGCCGACGGACCGAGTGCCAAACGCGGAAGCTCCCGGCTGTATCCGCGTGGCAAATGCCTCTTGGCCGTGCCAATCTGCTCTTCGATGAGATGGAAGTTGTCGAGCAGCCACTCGCCGGCCGGAGTGACCCGGTCGTTCGCCGATACGGCGGCGGTCAACCGTTTGCAGACCCCGCTCAATACGATTTCGTTCGCGGCCAACCGCGGGAGAAGCGGGTCCCGTGCGCGGCGTGGCGTCAGCCGATGCGCGGCCGCGAGCGTCTTGCCATGCCGTTCCATTTGCTCGGCGCTGAACAACTCAGAGCGAAGCGGCAACTCCTCGCCGAGTGGTTTGCGCGACAGGGCACCGGTGCGCAGGCGGGTCCTGAACTGAGTAAGGTGCCCGAGAATCGATGTGCTACTGGTCACCAATGGGATTGTCCGCTCTTATACTGCGATTGCCACATTGGCGTGTCCAGGTGACGGCTTGTGCGGCCGCCGCGTAGAAGACTTTGCTTCGCCAAATTAATGATTCGCAACCACGCCGGCCGGCAAGGACGCGGCGCGATGAATCAATCGCCCAGTAATTCGGCAAGCGGGTGCAACTGCTCCACGTGTTGCGATACGACTTTGACGATGAAGATGATGGGAATGCTGAGAAGCATCCCCCAGACGCCCCAGAGCCATCCCCAGAACAACAGCGAAATGAATACAGCCGCCGCATTCATGTTGGCGATCCGCCCGGTCATCCAGGTGGTCACGAATGTTCCAACGACGGTAGCGAACGCCAGCGACGCGCCGGCAACCAGCAGCGCCATTGCAAACGAATCGAACTGCATGAAAGCCGCCATTCCCGTGGCTGCAGCAGTGACGGCAGGGCCAAGGTAGGGAACGATGTGCAGCATTCCTGCAGCCGCGGCCCAAGCCCCTGCGTTCTCGAGGCCGATCCAGTGAAACGCGATCCAGCTCAGCAGTCCCACCAGCAGGTTGGTCGTCAGCAGCATCAGCATGTATTTCTGAATCGCTCCATTGATGTCGTCGAGAATGTGGACGGTTATCTTTCTTTTCGACAGCGACGGCCCCGTGAGCCGTACCAGCTTTCGCTTGAATGTATCGCCACCGATCAGCAGGAAGAAGACTAGGAATACGACCATTGCTGCCTGGCCCATCGCCCCAAGGGCGCCCATAGAACTCGCCCAGAGGAAATTACTGAGCTTGAATGCGGGTTGGTCCACGATGACGTGAGTGGCAGGCTGACGCGGTGCTACGGAGCCACCGACCGCCTGATTAGTGGCCTGTTCTACCTCGGTGGCCGCGTTTTGCATCTTCTGGATATTGCCTTGCGGACTGACCCGCATGCGCGCAAGCCCGGCTGCGAACTTGCTCGCCGCTTCGGGCAACTGCTCGATGATCGTTTGCATTTGTCCGCGCAGCGAGTATGTGCCAAGGACAAGCGCGCCAATGACGCTTGCCATCACGATGACCGTGCCGACGACACGCGGCATCCTGATCGCTTCGAGCGAGGTGACGAGCGGATTCAGCGTGTAGGCCACGACGATACCGAGCAGCAGTGGCACAACAAAGCCCTGCGCCCACCATAGAGCGAAAATGGAGACGACTGTCGCGAGGATCCCGAGCCCCAGGCCACGGGCATCGACCGGTAGCCGCGTCGCGGGAAGCGTAACGGCTGTCGGGTCAACGGCAGCGACGCGTGGCTCGACGGATCGAGTCGAGTCAGCGGCGCCGACGGCGGCCGGGATGGCGGCGAGACTCATGGCGGGGTGGCAGGCAGTCGTTAGGCCCGAATCCCGGGCGGACGGGCCGGCGTGTTCCCGCCTGCCTTTCGGTAAGGTTCGTTCCTACTTGAGCCGCATGTCGTTCTTGACTGACTTGACACCGCCAACGTTGCGCGCCACGGCAACCGCCATGTTCTCGGCCGCGGGCGAGGTCACAAAGCCGCTCAACTGCACTACGCCTTTGAACGTTTCGACGTTGATCTCCGCCGACTTCAGCGTCGGTTCATTGAAGATGGCGGTCTTCACCTTACCGGTGATGACCGTGTCGTCCACGTATTCGCCGGTGCCTTCCTGTTTGGCCGTCGAGGCGCAGCCGAGCGCCGACGCAAGGAGCAGCACGGCAGCGATAGTTGCCAATTTGCGAGTGATGTTGGTCATGCGTTTTCCTTTGAGTGAAACACTCCGCCGTCACCGCGCGGGATCACAGGCGTCCCAACAAGAACAGGACGATTACGACTACCAGTAGGACACCGACGATTCCAGTCGGGCCGTAGCCCCAGCTGCGTGCATGCGGCCAGGTGGGCAGGACGCCAAGGAGTATCAGGATCAGGATAATCAACAGAACGGTACCCAGACTCATATCTTGCTCCTTTGTTTACCGTCGCAGCTTCGCCGCGGCTACACTGAGGTACCGCAGCGGATACAACCCCGCCAGCAGCTGGCTACGTCACGAGAATATCGGCGCCCGCCATGGGGGTCTGTGCGCTATCGCACACAGGCACCGGTGGCGCGCCCACCTGAACCCGAGATGAGCGCGCGACGCTTCGCCGAGCAACCGGGCCAGGGGCCGAAATGGGCCGCCGGCGCCGGACCATTAACGCATGTCCAGAGGCCCTCTAGGGAGGGTGCGCGTCGATCCGCGCGCGAGATCGTCGAGACATAGAACTCTCACTTGAGATGGAAGCTTCCAGCGCCGAACAGTCCCAGTAACCCAATAACGATGAGGTATGGCGACGATGAAGTTCCGGCACTTCGCCGGTCCGACCCGCGCCGCGGCGCCTCCATGACAAGGAGGCGACGGCTACAACGAGGATCGGCTCGACGCAAGTCGTCCCGCGGACGAGCGCTAGATCTTCCTTTGCACTGTCCGGGCTTCGTCGTGAACCGCCTGCCCACCGCGTTCGATGTCCGTTCCCGCACCCGCCACGGTATTGCAACCCGATATCGCGCTCAACGAGCCGAGCACACCCAGCATGATCAGTACCGTCAGAACTTTCCTCACCATGATCATCTCCCTCGCAGACATCTATGTCGACTATTCGATAGTGGAAACCCACTAGTGAGAATCATCGGCTTGCGGCGACAAGCGTCTGTGCGCTGGCGTACCTACATAGTGGGCGACGTGCCCCGACGGAAGCACGTCGCGCCGAGTGAGCGAACGCGGGAACGATGCGCCCGCGCGACACGCCTGCTCCGATCTTGTCTTCCCGCTGCCAACATAGTGTGCGCTGCCGAACAGACGGCGAACCGACATACCTCCAAGCTGTTGCCAAGTCTCGAGGCGCGTTGCACGGTACGCCGGTTGTGCTTTGCGGAGTGGCGCGTTCCCGGGATCGGGCCGGTACGGCACGACGTTGCAGCCGGCTCGCGCCGGAAAACAACGAATGACTCTCGAAGAGGTGAATTCCATGCTCTATACGATTGCTGTTGTTCTAGCTCATATTGTGGCTGCTCGGACTCGTCACCTCCTACACCATAGGTGGTTTCATACACGTTCTCCTGGTGGTAGCCGTCGTCATGATCCTGGTCAACCTCATCACCGGGCGGCGCGCATTGTGACGCCCTCGGGCAATTCCTGACGGCAGATCGCGCCGGGGTCGCCATCACGCGCAGTGCGACCCGCAGGGTGCGCTGGCGCACAGACGCGATGGAGGCATCGCGGCTATCTTTCGCGATAGAGGGAAACGCACCCGTTGTGCTGACCTTCCTACGAGTCGAATCGTCGATATTGTGGCGCTTTACTCATAGCGCCCTGGCCTTCGACAGGCCTTCCGATACCTACCGAACCATGAGGATTGATATGTCCAAACTATTGACTGCACTATTTGTCGCTGCCGGGCTGAGTTTTGCGGGCGGCGCGACAGCGCAAGGGGACGCGCAGACGACCGCCGCGAAGCCGATTACCTCCGCCGCACCGATTTCTAAGGACGCGTACGACGGTGTCGTCAAGAACGCCGAGACGCAATACAAGATGGAGAAGGAGGCCTGCTCATCGCTAAGCGGCAACGCCAAGGACATTTGCCTCGCGGAAGCCACCGGTAAGGAAAAGATCGCCAAGGCCGACGCGGAAGCCGCCTACCACAACACGCCGAAGGCGCGCGAGGATGCGCGCGTCACGCGGGGCGAAGCGACCTACAACGTCGCCAAGGAAAAATGTGACGACCTTTCAGGCAATCCCAAGGACGTTTGCGTGAAGGAAGCCGACGCCGCATTGGTCAAGGCCAAAGCCGACGCCAAGGTCGACCGTGTCGCGGCCGATACGCGCAAGGACGCGACGGCGAAGCAGGCTGACGCCAGCAAGGAAGCGAACGCAGAGAAGCGCGACGCGGAGTACAAGGTAGCGATCGAGAAGTGCGACGCACTCGCAGGCCCCGCGAAGGATACGTGCATCAGCACCGCGAAGGCGCAATACCGCAAATCCTGAGATCGATGCGAGTTTCCTTGCCGTTCCTTCTTACGGACGGCGTGAGGGATCGCGGATCGCGGCCGGGATGGTTCTTGTTCCGGCCGTTTTTTCGTTCCGCCGCGGTGCTTCACGACAACCCGCCTATGAATGAGAACGCGAAATGAAGGTTGTGGAAGTCGGCGTCGCCGTCATCGGCGCCGGGACGGCAGGCACTGCCGCATACCGCGCTGCCCGGGCTGCAGGCGCGACCGCAATGCTCATCGAAGGCGGTCCTTATGGCACGACTTGCGCCCGCGTCGGCTGCATGCCGAGCAAGCTGCTCATCGCCGCCGCAGATGCGGCCCATGCCGTGAAACGGCGCCGCGCTTCGGTGTGCACCATGATGGTGTCGTTCGGGTCGACGGTCGCGCGGTCATGGATCGAGTGAGGCGCGAGCGCGACCGGTTCGTCGGGTCCGTGCTGCGAGACGTCGAACGCATTGCCGAAGCGGACCGCCTTCGCGGTCACGCCGAATTCGCGGACGACCATACGCTCGACGTCGGCGGCCATACGCGTGTTGTTGCTGGGGCCGTGGTGATCGCGACCGGCTCGCGTCCGACCCGCGAGGACTCGTTCAGCGGTCTTGGCGAGCGCCTCATCGTCAGTGATGACATATTCGATTGGCAGGACTTGCCGAAATCCGTGGCAGTGTTCGGCCCGGGCATCATCGGCTTGGAGCTGGGCCAGGCGTTACATCGGCTGGGCGTTCGTGTTGCGATACTCGGACGAGGGGGTCGTGTTGGTCCGATCAGCGATCCGGAAATTCTCGAATACTCGATTGCCGCCTTCAAACACGAGTTCACGCTGGAGCCCGACGCCCAAATTACGGCGATGCACCGCGACGGGAAAGGCGTTGCAATTGATCGCACCAAGCCCGATGACGGCAGGCAAGTCGAGACCTTTGACTACATTCTGGTTGCCACTGGCCGAATGCCCAAGGTCCAGGGCATCGGCCTGGAGAAGACGTCGGTGAAGCTCGATTCCGAGGGCGTGCCCGAGTACGATCCAGAGACCGCCCAGACATTGATCGCAAACGAGGCCGATAACAGTCCGATCTTTATCGCCGGCGACGCCGGCGACTTCATCCCGCTGCTGCACGAGGCGGCTGATGAAGGACGAATTGCGGGGGACAATGCTGCGCGTGCTGCGCTGGGCAAACCAGTGAAAGTGGCGTTGCGCCGGGCCCCCATCAGCGTGGTATTTACTGATCCGCAGATCGGTATCGTCGGAGGCGGATTTCGTTCGCTGCCACCAGGCAGCTTCGCGACTGGCCAGGTGAGCTTCGAGGACCAGGGCCGGGCGCGCATCCTGCTGCGGAACAAGGGACTGATGAACGTCTACGCCGCAACCGCCACCGGCCGATTTCTCGGCGCGGAATTGCTTGCACCAGATGGCGAACATCTGGCCCACTTGCTTGCGTGGGCATTGCAGAACAGGATGACCATCATGCAAATGCTCGAAATGCCCTTCTATCATCCGGTGCTCGAGGAAGGACTGCGCGCTGCCTTGCACGACGTCACTGCCAAGCTACGCGTCGGCCGACGCGTCGGCAGCGAACGCGCCTTGGCTGCGGTCTAGCAGATACATTCGCGCCCCACGGCGCGGTGCCTATCAGAAGCATCTCCGGTTGTGCGCAGCGCCAACCGTGAGCCCGTTCCGATATCCCGCTGGCAGCGTGATGGATCTGGCGGTGCTTGTTTTCGTGGCCGCGTCACGGCCGAAACACAACGAGGGTCGGCGAACCGCAAGCCAGTCGGTGCGGTGACGCACATTGCGCCATGCGTGCGACGGCGCACAGACTGCGGTGGTTCCTCCGGCTACGCTCCCCGCGAAGGACCATACAAAACTATCCGAACGTATCTGACCCGTGTCCTCATCTGCCAAGGCTCTTTTGCTGGTCGCACTGTTTGCCCTGGGTTGCGGCACGGATGCCCACGCTAGCAAGCGCACGGTTTGCACGATCACCGTCAATTCATCCAACGAAAAGGAAATGTTTCGGCAGCGTCTTCCGGAAGATCAGTATCAGTTTGTCGAATTGGTGGAGCGAGGTCGTCCCGATTGGCTGGCCTCCGCCTGCCGGCAGGGCATTCACTGTGACGTGCTCGTCATCTCCGGCCATTTCGATGGCAACACCGAGTTCTATTCGGATCAGACGGACGCCAGCGAGTTTCTGCCGGTCCTCGAGATGGAGCGCGCCTCCTGCAGTGAGTCCTGTCCCGGCCTGTTCTCGCAATTGAAGGAGGTCTATCTTTTCGGGTGCAACACGTTGAACGCGGACGCGGTCAAGAGCATGTCTTCCGAAGTCGGGCGAAGCCTTGTCCGCGCCGGACACTCGCATGGCGAGGCCGGGCGCTTGGCGCGCACCCTGGATCAGCGCCACGATGAAAGCAGCCGCGACCGCATGCGGCGCATTTTCATGGGTGTGCCGGTCATTTACGGGTTCTCTTCGGTTGCGCCGCTGGGACCCACCGCGGCGATGCTGCTTGGCCGTTACTTCCAACCGTCGTCGATCGGGGAGGTTGGCAGCGGTCGCGCGAGTCCCAGGCTCCTCGGTCACTTTGCCAGCGAGTCCATGATCACGGTTAGCGGCCTCAGCGAATCGGATCCACGCGCCGCCCATCGGCGCGAGGTTTGTCAATTCATCGACGACCGGTCGTCGCCGGCGGAGAAACTCGGCTTTATCCACGATCTCCTGCACCGCGACATGGCGGAAGTCCGCATGTTCCTCGAGCGCATCGAAGGCCTGTTTGCAGCGCTGACCGAAAGCGAGCGGCAAGACCCAGCCTTCACCTCGGCGCTCGATGCGATCGCCCGCGATCACGTCGCTCGCGACCGGTACTTGCGCTTTGCGGAGGACGTCGATTTGCCCCGGATTCGCGCTCGGATGATCCGGCTCGCGGGCACGCTGGAGTGGCTGTCGCCGGCAGAGCAACGCGTCGAGCTCGTGCGCATGATCGGCGACCTCCTGAGACGCGGATCCATCGGCGCTGCCGAAGTCGACCTGATGTGCTCATTGAACAGGGATCACGAGCTGGACCAGGAGCGTCATCGGCTGCCGTTGTCGCCATCACCGGACGACAAGGTAGCGAACGCTGCGGCCCTCGCGTGCCTGGGAAGCACCGAAAGCCGAGCCCGCGTTCTTCAGGCGCTGACGAGTCGCGACGACGCGGAAGTGCAAATCGCAGAGGTTTATCTCGGGCACCGACCGATCACCGACGTTGACGAGCTCCGCGTTGTGGCGAGCGGGATCACGCGCATGACCGGATCGGGCCCGCAGGTTCGTGCCCTCGACACCCTGGCGCGCCATCGTCTGAGCGATCGCC
This sequence comes from uncultured beta proteobacterium, assembly GCA_963773195.1. Taxonomy (GTDB): domain Bacteria; phylum Pseudomonadota; class Gammaproteobacteria; order Burkholderiales; family Casimicrobiaceae; genus CAIWHR01. The sequence goes on along the minus strand of CAVZAE010000002.1, from coordinate 178,834 downwards.
AGAGTCTTGATGAGCTGGCACGCTTTTTCCCCGCTGCCGAATCCGTGGATGTTCAGCGTGCCATCGCGGCGGTATTCATTCGCTCAGATTATCAATTACTGCCCGAACCTGAATTTGTTCGCGTGTTGAGCCAATCTCGCCTGAAATCACCAAACGGCGTCGACATCATCGACATTCTCATCCGCCGCCTTCGGGCGCCGTAGGAAACAACGTGAAAGCGAGTGAGGACACTTGGAATCATTCTGCGAGTTGTGGCGGGAGGGGTTGGTACACGGCGGCTTACAACACTCCTGCCTCGCGAAAGGACCCATGGAGCGGCGTCATGTGTCGTGGCAATACGATTCGACCGAGGGCGGCCCTCACTTGCGCTCCCCGCCTTGCTGCTCGCTCTTGTCGGGGCCTTTCGCCTGGCCCTGCTTTGATTCCTGTGCGGGTCCGTTGCCTTGCGGTGTTTTCTCCCGGCTTTGCCCCTGCTGCTGATGCTGAGCTGCCGCTTGCTGTTGTTGCTGCGGCTGATGCGGGGATGTTTGTGATTCCTGCGGGGGTCCATGGACTTGCGGTGGTGGTTTGTTCTGGACCTGTGCCCTTGGTGCCTGCTGCCCATGCGCTTGTTGTGGCTGCTGTCCCTGTGACTGGGCTGTCGGGCCGCGCTCCTGAGAAGGCGCTCGGGCGGCGGTCGGCCTCTGAAGATCTCCGCTGCCACTTTGCGGCGACTGTCCGCGCGGCGGCAAGGGAGCGACCTGCGGGATCGAAGCTGGTCGGCTCGAGACGCGCTGGTCGTGAGGCGGGGCGCTGCTTTCCTGAGGCACTGCGTGCCGCACCTGGGGCGCGGGCGCACTTTGCGCCGGCTGTGCTTGATAATGCTGTCGCGATACGGCGTCTTGCGGCTGGTATTGGTAGTTCTGGCTTTGAAGCACCTGCTGCTGCTCCACGCGGGGATATCGATTCCCCGAATATTGTCGCTGATAGGTAGGCAGCGGGGCCGGCGCGGGCACAGAGCCACGATCCCACGTGTCCCATCCGCTATGACGCTGCTCCCATGAATTGCCCCAGTGCTCACCCCAGCGCGGTGGCGCTTCCGAACGCCACCCGCGAAAGTACGCAGGAGGTCGCCGGTAATAGCGCACCGGAACGCGCAGCACGAAGAGCGGCACCGCCTCCGGAGCGACGAGTCCCCAGGGTCCGTTGTACCAGGAGCTCGCGTACCAGTTGTCCCGCTGGTAGACCCAGTACATGCCGTCATAGAAGAAGTAGTTCGTGTTCACCTGTGGCGCATAGTAGACAGGGTAGCCGGGGACCGGCATCAACTCCGGATAGACCGGCAGATTGATCCCGATGCTGACGCCGGGAAATCCGATGCCGACGCTCACCTGAGCGGCAACCGAAGTGCTCGAGCAAAGCAGCATGATCCACAACGCGGCGAGTACCTTACGCATTTTTATCCTTCAATTCACTAGGCTGTCCATGGAAGGCGACGCTGACATGAAATCGCTCCGGACTCGCCTCGATCGGCATATCTGCCAACACGAGCCGACGTGCGGCACACGCTTCCGTCTTCTTGACGATCGACGATACTTTGGCGAGCGCGCCGGACTTCGGCACCGCTGCGTTTTCCGCCGCTCGCTGCTGGTCGCGGCGGATTCGCGCGAACGTTTTCTGCAAGTTCGTGTTGAAGCTCATGGTATATCGAAACGACGGGTCGAGAATTGACTTCATGGGGCCCCACACAGACTCGTCGGCACCGATCGAAGGTTCGCCGACAGCTTTTAAGAAAACACTTTGCAATCACGAGCAGAGACTTTACGTCAAGCGCTCGACTGTGTATGTGCGCCATCGCACACATTTTGGCTTCATCGCGAGAACGGATGCGGCGCCCAAGGACGACGCCGATCAGGCCGGTCCAGAACAGGACTTCACTCGTCCATATGGAAGGCGTGGTAGAACGCGCGACGGATGGCGCCCGTGTCGCGAGCGCTCCCCGATCAAATCAAATGTGCCGACACCCAATCACTTCATATGAAAACTGCCGGCGCCGAACAGTCCGAGCAGCCCAATGATGATCAGATAGATGGCGACGATGTAGTTGAGCAACCGCGGCAGGACAAGGATCAGGATGCCGGCGAGAAGCGAAACGATTGGGGCGAAACTCAAGGTGATGTTCATCGTAGCTTTCGGTCAGGAAGGGTTAGCGCTGCGGCGATCGCTGCGACGCCGGGCCTTGGGCTTGACAGCCCGGAAGCCACTCCTTGCAAGCATCCGGCGGCTCCGCACAGACGGGGTGTCAAGCACGCTGAGCGTTGCAGAGCGCCCACCCTATAGTGCGACCCTGCTTGAGTCTGTGCGATAGCGCACCGATGGCGGCGCGCCCACCACGTAGGATTGCTCCGGTGATAGCAGCACTCATGCGGCCAAATAAATAGGCCCGGTTTCGGACCTATCAGCCGCCGCCGTGACCCATGGGAGCGCGCGTCGGTTACCGGAGGCAACACCAATGATCAAAACCAAGGGGGTGACGAGGACGAAAATCGACGTCTCCAAGAGCGCCGGCGACGTGAGCTCGCGCGAGCAGGCCGAAGAGGTGCTGCTCAAGGCGGGGGCCCTGCAGCGCGCGATCTTCAACAGCGCCAACTTCTCGTGCATCGCCACGGACGCAAAGGGCGTCATTCAAATCTTCAATGTCGGCGCCGAGCGAATGCTGGGCTACACGGCGGCCGACGTGATGAACAAGATCACCCCTGCCGACATTTCCGATCCCAAAGAACTGATCGCCCGCGCCAAGGCGCTGAGCGTCGAGCTGGGAGCTTCGATCACGCCGGGCTTCGAGGCATTGGTGTTCAAGGCCTCGCGCGGGATCGAGGACATCTATGAACTGACCTATATCCGGAAGGACGGCAGCCGATTTGGGGCGGTCGTGTCCGTGACGGCACTGCGCGACGCCCAAGACGCAATTATCGGTTACCTTTTGATCGGCACAGACAATACTGTGCGCCAGCAGGTCGAAGCTGAGCAAAAGAAGCTCGATCAACGCCTGCGCGACCAGCAGTTCTACACGCGCTCGCTGATCGAATCCAACATAGACGCGATCATGACCACCGACCCGTCCGGCATCATCACGGACGTCAACAAGCAGATGGAGGCGCTCACCGGCTGTACGCGCGACGAGCTGATCGGTGCGCCGTTCAAGAGTTATTTCACCGATCCAGAGAGGGCGGAGGCGGGAATCAAGCTTGTCCTGAGCGAAAAGAGAGTCACCGACTACGAGCTGACGGCGCGCGCCCGCGACGGAAAGCAAACGGTCGTGTCCTACAACGCAACCACCTTTTACGACCGGGACCGCACGCTACAGGGCGTTTTCGCCGCGGCGCGCGACGTCACGGAGCGTAAGCGTGTGGAAGCGGAGCTGCAGCAGGCCAAGGCCATGGCTGAGACCGCGAGCCAGACCAAGTCGGATTTTCTGGCGAGCATGAGTCATGAAATCCGAACACCGATGAATGCGATCATCGGCATCGCCGATCTGCTCGCGAAGACCCCGCTCTCGCCGGACCAAGACAAGTATGTGCAGATTTTTCGCCGCGCTGGAGACAATCTGCTCAATCTCGTCAACGACATCCTCGATCTCTCCAAAGTCGAAGCCTCGCAGCTCGAGTTGGAGCGAACTGGGTTCTCGTTGAACGACCTGCTGGAGAAAGTGAAGGAGATGGTGGCGGTCCGGGCCCAGGAAAAAGGCCTGGCCCTGGTGTGCGGGATCGCCCCGGAAGTGCCCGGCGACCTCATCGGCGATCCGACGCGACTACGGCAGGTATTGCTCAACTTGCTCGGCAATGCGATCAAGTTCACCGAATCGGGCGAAGTGACGCTGCGAGTAACGCCTGACGCGAACTCCTCCGCGCCAGGCTCATTGCGCTTCACGATCTCGGACACCGGTATCGGCATTCCAAGCGAGAAGCTGGGCGCTGTGTTCGAGCGGTTCACGCAGGCCGATTCGTCCACCACTCGCCGCTACGGAGGCTCGGGGCTGGGACTCACGATTTCGAAGCGCCTGGTGGAACTCATGGGCGGAGGCATCCGGGTCGAAAGCGGGGTCGGGAAGGGCAGCGTGTTTTCGTTCACCGTGCCGCTTGAGATCTGGGCCGGGGCGACGCGGCGAGCCGCAGCGCCGGTCGGCACGGGTCCCGAACGTCCGTTGCCGGCGCTGCACATTCTTCTGGTGGAGGACTCCCCCGACAACCGAACGATCACCGTGGCCTACCTGCAGGACACGCCCTATCGGGTCGAAATCGCCGAAAACGGGGCCGTCGCCTATGAAAAGTTTACCGCCGGACACTACGACCTTGTCCTGATGGACCGACAAATGCCGGTGATGGACGGCTTGACCGCAACGCGCGCGATCAGGGGGTGGGAACAGACGAACCACCGGCCGCCCACGCCGATCATCGCGCTGACTGCCTCTGCGTTGAAAGGGGATCAAGAAAAATGTGTGGCGGCGGGGTGCACGGCATATTTGACGAAGCCCATCAAACAAGAGGTGCTGCTGCAAGCGATCAAGGAGCATTCCGTCGCCGCACCTCTGTCATCGAACGAGGAGGGCAGCCGGAGGGACACGATCCTTGTGCGTGTGAATCCCAGATTCGCCGACCTGATCCCCGCGTTTCTTCAAAACCGCAGGCAGGAGGTCATCGCGATGCTGAACGCGCTGGATCAGGGTGACTTCGAGACCGTCCAGAGTCTCGGGCACGGGATGAAGGGCGCGGGGGGCAGCTGGGGCTTCCAGGCCATCACCGACATTGGCGCCGCCCTTGAACAGGCAGGCGAGAGCGCCGACACCGCGGCATCGCACAAGTGGGTGGGCGAATTTGTCGACGTATCTGGATCGTGTCGAAATCGTCTCCGACTAAGCCGTCACGCGACTACGGGAGCTGCGCTCTGGCGAGGCAGGCCCGGACGCGCGCCGTGAGCTGCGGGATCGAAAACGGCTTGGTTATATAGTCCGTCACCCCCGCTTCGAAGCCGGCTCGGGTGCTAGGCTCGTCGGTCATGGCGGTGAGCATCAGCACAGGCAGGCGCTGCGTCTCGGGCTTGGTGCGGAGCGTCTTCATGACCGCCAGCCCATCCATGTCGGCCATCTTGTAATCCAGCACCACGAGGTCCGGCATGTGCTCCTCGATCATCCGGAGCGCCTCCGGCCCGCTCGTCGCCCGGCTCACCGTGTACTGGTCGTCCTCCAGCGCGCGGACGATCATCGTGAGCATGTCCGGTTGATCGTCAACCGCCAGAACGTGAAAGTCGCGCTGCGCGACCGACGCCTGGAAAGGGGCCGTCGCGACAAACGGCTGCAAGGTGGAGCGCGGCTGCAGGACGAGTTCGCATCCTTCATACGCGCAGAAGACGTCGAGTCCCGTTCCGGTTTGCAAGGCCAGGGTGCGGGCCCTGCGCTCGATGTCGGCGACGAAACGGTCGTCGTGACTCGGATCGTGGTGGGTCAGTGCGACCCGCCGCACGCGGGCCGCCGCGGCGATCTGTACCACGTACTCGTACGTGCTGTGGCCCCACGTTTTCCTTGAGGGATACTCCTCGGGTGTGTACTGGGCGTCGTGGATCACGAGATCGGCGTCGGCCATGAAGGTGGCGTGCCGGCGGTCTCCCTCATGCAGGATCGAGTCGATGCGGCCCGGTTCGGCGCCGGCGCGCCAGAGCGCATCGGAGAAGGGCTCGTGGTCTACCAAGTACACGATTGCCACGCCGTCGGCTTCGACGCGGTAGCCCACCGTCATGGCAGGGTGGTTGAGAAATTGCGTCGCGACCCGGGCGCCCCCGATGGCGTGGATGCCCTCGGTCAGGTCATGGTAGGTAATCGCTGCCGGGAGCTGGTTCAGGTCGATGGGAAAGTAGGTGTACTCCATCTGGCCGGCGAGCACGTGATGCAGCGAGCCGCGGCTGCCTTCCGGGCCATAGATCGCAACGGAGTTCCCTTTCAGAAAAGCCGGGCTGAAGAACGGAAAGCCTTGAATGTGATCCCAGTGCGTATGTCCGAGGAGGATGTTCGAGTTGATGGCCTTTTTGCCTTGGAGCATCAACTCGGCGGCTAGCTGCCGCGCGCCGGTGCCGCAGTCGAAGATCAGGAGCTCGCCGCTCGCAGTGGTCAGCTCGACGCAAGACGTGTTGCCACCGAAGTGGTTCGTGGCCGGCCCCGGAGTGGCGATCGACCCCCTGGTTCCCCAAAAGCGTACTTTCATGAGCCTGCCGACCTCCGGCGAACAAATGGACGGTGCAAGCGATGCAGTTCGTAGCAGATGATCCGGCCACGTGCCGACAAGGTCTGTACGGTGGCGAACATTGATCTAAGTCCTCGCTCCTCCGGGTTGCGAAGCAATGCCCTGATACCACGGGCGCGGCTTCGCCGCTGACCGCGCACGGGCATCGCGTCGAGGCGCGCCGGCACCTCCTGGGCGGAAGGTCACGGGTACTCGCCGAATGCTGGCCGCATCGCGCCCAGCAATGTGGGCAGCATGTATGGCCGCTACGGGTCGACCCCGGCCATTGAGCAGAGCGCAGTTCGAAGCCATCCGACATTGTCAGTTTGCTGCGACCCCTGGATGCATGCAGCCGAGCAGGCTCCAACCGATTATTGTTCTACGTCGTGATCCCCCTCACTGGTTTCTTATGTGTGCTAGCGCGCAGACGCGTCAACAGCGTCGTCGTATCGTCCGCCAATCGCAGTAGGTGAGATCGCGCTTGCATCGGGCAGCGGAATTCCGCGGAATTCTCCACGAGCGAGTCTCACCGATGCCCGAGGAGACCGCTCATGCCATCGATCCAACGCGCAGCGCCCGTCAATCGCTTGCTCGAAGCACTGCCGGAGCGCGAATTGCGCCGATTCATGGCCGGATGCGAGACAGTCGAGCTTGCATTTGCCGAGGTGCTTTGCACGCCGGACGAACGCCTCAGCTACGTGTATTTTCCAACCAGCAGCTTCATCTCGCTTGTGATGCCGGTCGACGATTCGGCCTCGCTCGAAGTGGGCCTGATCGGAAACGAAGGAATGTTCGGGATTCCGCTGGCGCTCGGCGTGGACGTCTCGCCCGTGCGGGCGGTAGTACAGGGCGCGGGCTTGGCGCTGCGAATGGACGCCACGCGCTTCCGCCGCAACCTCCGCAGCTTCCACGCATTGCATCGCGAGGTTGACCGTTATGTCTCCGTCCATTTGACCCAACTCGCGCAGACGGCGGCCTGTACGCGCTTCCACGTGGTGGAGGCCCGGCTTGCCCGCTGGCTGCTGATGACCCAGGATCGCGCGCACGCTGATGCCTTCCATGTCACGCAGGAGTTCCTGGCTCTGATGCTCGGCGTCCGCAGGGTCGGCGTGACGAGGGCGGCGGGCGCGTTGCAGAGGCGCAGCCTGATCCGTTACAGGCGCGGCGATATCACGGTTCTCGATCGGCGCGGACTCAAGGCCGCCTCCTGCGGGTGCTACAAGGCCGATCGTGAATCCTACGATCGGATCTTCGCCTAGCGACGCGACGGAGGATCTCGCAGCCGGGACGCTTACGTTGCGACCGACTCCGAAATTTGCAGGCCCGGGGCGTTCGCCGTCCGCATGTCCGCTGCATCCTTGCTGGGTTGCTGCTTTGGCGTGACGGTCATGCTGATCTGAAGCACGAGTCCGACAACGAAGACGGTGAGCGAGCCGAACGCGAGAAGGATCGGCAGGTAACCCGGTGCTTCTGTCATTGCAAACACCGTGCCCACCATCGAGAAGCCGATCAAGGCGCCCGCGATGAGGCTGCCCGTTTGCCGAAGTCCTGACGTGGAGGTTCTCATGATCGCTCGATTATCGGAATTGTCGCTGCATTCGTCGACAGGGTCGAACCCACGCATAGTCCCGACGGTCACCGTGATGGCTGGATCGATGCGAACCAGAGTGCGCGAGGTGCTGACGAAGGCTGTGTAGCTCCGCCAGCCGCTGGACGACGCAATTGCCACTGCCCGGCCGGCGCCGCGGATAGGCGACGTCGGCCTTAGACGTTCCGTCGGTTACTTGCGCTTCAGCTCTTCGTCGCTCTTCCCGGGTTCGTCGCCTTTCTTGTCGCCCTTCTTGTCGCTCGCCGGTTGCGTGTCCTTGCCGCGTCCCTCGCTGTTCGGTGGTGGGCCGGCGGCAGGGCCGGGTACCGGCGCGCGCGCGACGGCCGCAGGTGCCGGGGGCGCGCTCGGCATCGGCACCGGCTTGGCGGTCGCCGCCGGCTCGGCTCGCGCACCTTGTTGCTCCGGAAGGGCGCGCGCGTTCGGCGCAGAGACGTTCGGCCGAGCGGGCGCCTCGGCCTTGTTGCGCGGTTCCGACGGTGCTTGCGCGGATGCCGGCGCGTTCGCCTGTGGCGCTCGTGCAACTGGATATGGCGCTAGAACCGGTGCAGGCGCATTCGCCTGCGTTGTTGGTGCAACGGCTGGCGGTGCCGCACCCGGCGCGTTCGGCGGCGTGCGGGCCAAGGTGTTGGTGCGCTGTTCCGGAAGCGCTTGTCCCGGCGCGGGCGCGTTCGCCGGCGGCGGTCGCGCGACATTCACGGGTGCGGCAACCGGTGCGGGGGCGTTCGGCCGATTGCGGCCTTCGGCGTTGCCGCCAGTTTCCGCAGACGCCTGAGGGACGCCTCGCTGCGGCGATGCCAACTCGCGCTGCGTAGGTTGTGCTGGCGGGGACGTTTGCGTCCCAGCTTGTAGCTGCGTTCCGCGTGTCATCGCTTGCGGCGGGGTTCGTTGCTCATCCTTGCCGCGCGGGTTCGCCTTTGCAGATTGAGGCGGGGGTGCCGCGGCCGGGGAGGCGCTACCGGTCGGCGCGATGACCTCGATCTTCGGCGCCGAAACTGGCGTGACCGGTCTCATTGCAGCCAGTGCCGAGGGGTCGATCGGTTTGCCCGGGTTGCCGGCCAGCGCGCGTTCCTTGGCCGCGAATCCGACGGGTGCGGGCGGCGGCACGCTCTTCGCGACGACGGGGCGCTCCGACGCCTGCGCCGGCGGCCTCCGGCCTTCCGGCGCGGCACCCCGTACGCTGACCTGCATCGGCGCAACGGCGGCAACGGCGGTGACCTGCGCCCGAACGACGGCATCGTGCGGCACGCTCAACATCGCGCGCGCCACCGGCTGCGACTGGATGAACGCCGTCGTGGGCACCGCAACCACGGCGCCGCGCACTTGCTGGTTCACGTAAGTGACGTTGGTCACGTTGGAAGCGTTGTAGACGTTGGTGACGTTCGTCGTGTTGATCACCGTATTGCTGATGTTCACGTTGGTGAAATACGTGCGGCTGACCGGGTAGGCGGGGCGATAGACGTCACGCGGGCCGAGCGGGAACCACCCCACCGCGCCAGCCCCGCCCGACGCGATCGACGCTCCGAAATCATTGCCCCCTAAGAAGACAACGAGCGCTGGCGCATACACTGCGCGTGCCGCGACCGGACCGGGTACCCAGCCCCAGTTGCCGCCGATGCTGGCCCATCGACCGTAGTGCGAAACGGCGAAGCCCCAGGGAGCCTCGTCGACCCAGGTCCAGCCCCAGGGGTCGACCCAGGCCCAGTGACCATCGCGATACGGCGCCCAACCCGAGCTCACCCGCGTCGGCATCCAGACGTTCCCGTACTCCGGCACGGCTTGCCACGTGCCGTACGCGTCGAGATCCTCCGAACCGATCACGTCGCGCGAGACATAGCGCGCGGCAACCGAATTATCGGAGCTGCGGTCGCGCTCCTGTGCCCAGCGATCGAACTCGTCGACGCCGGGGAGCGCAAGGGCCTCGTAGTCGCGCAGGCCCGTGCCGACGAAACGATAGGCTCTACCCGCGTCGACAACGTACGACGCGCCCTCGCCATAGACCGCGGCCTGTCCGTTGCTGGTGAATACGTCGGTCGCATTGCCATTGACGTCGACGCTGATCCGGTATTGCCCAGGCCGCCGGACTACATACGCCAAGTTTGGTGTATCGATTTCGACGATCTGATCCGCGTCGAGGCGGCGCACGCGCACGTTCAGCGTGCCCTGCGCCAATTGCAATTGCACGATCCGGTCGTCGAGATTGAGCAGCGTGACACTGGTCATTGCACTGAGGCGAATCGCCGCCGAGCCCATCTGCAGCTCGGTGCGGGCCCCGGCGTCCGCCCACAGCCGGTCACCGGTCACGAGGGGCCGATTCAAACCCGCCTGAACCCAGTCGTCATCGCCGGCCGGCGAAAAACTGACTGGCCCGTTCACATAGCCTAGCCGCGCGACGCGCGCCGGCGGGTCGGCATTCGCGACACCAACCGCCGCGATGGCGATGATCCCGATGAGGAGAGCAATGTATCGATTGCTGCCGTGTTGTTTGATGTGCATATCATTCCCTGAGTGAAATTCCACAGACAGAGAATGGATCACGGCAGCTATCGCGTCTGTGCGCCAGCGCACTGAGGTCGATCGCGCGACGCTGGGGACGCGTGACATAAAAAGAGGGACCCCGACAGCCGAACGGCCGGGGCCCATTGGTCAATCAATCATTCTCGTCGAAGATCTGGAACGCGTGTCCTGACGGCCTAGGAAACCTTGGCTTTCTTCGGATCCTGCTGGCTACCTACGCTCGCAATCGTCTTCGCGAGAAACTGCTTCACGGCGGTTGCCGCCGAATCGCGCCCGTCAGCAATGGCCTTCACGTACTGCTCCAGGTATTGCTGCGTTTCCTTGGTGTACCTGCGGAAGGGCTCGCCCATCAGGTCCGCCATCTTGGCCTGAGTTTGCGGCACCATTTCAAATCCAATGCGCGAGACGTCCAGAACCCGGCGTACATTCGCTTGATAAAGCGCCGCCGATTCGGCGAGCAACGTGCTGGAGTCCTTGGTGGCCAACAGCGATTTGAGGTATTTCGCGTGCTCGGCAAACGCAGCGTTGGCCGCGTCACTTTGAAGCTTGAACAGGCGCTCGTTGGCTTCGGCCATGACGACGGCCATGCGGAGTGCCTTGTCGACGTTTGCATCACCCGTGGCGATGGCAGCCGGAACATGCAGGGTATGAGTGGACATGTGTGCCCTTAGAGAAACCGCTATGCTACATAGGAGATCCCATATAGATATTTCGCTTGCACTTAGGCAAGTGCGCAACCGTGCGCAGGAGTCATAAGCGCGATTCGCCAGGTGCTCGACCGGCTATGAGTCGGCATCGCGCAAGCTAGGGATGCCTTGGAGATCGCCAAGGGTTGCAGGTCCGACTTGGCGTGGGCGGAAGGGCTGACGCTGCCCTCTCCGTTGAAGTTGCAGTATACCATGCGCGAGACAAGAAATGACTGCGCAAACGGGAACAGCGCAACCTAAGGGATATCCTGTCTTTGATCCGAGACCATGAACTTCTCGATCACCGGAACGCGCTCCGAACTCGGAAGGATCCTCGCGCGGCGGCGGGCGACGAACTCATCCGAAGGCATACACATCGACGTTGCCGGGCAGCAGGCAAACGGTCTGTTGCACGACGGGCATGCCTGGAAGGACTTCGCGCACATGGCGCTGGCCGGAACGCGCCGTGCGATGCGCTCGGCTCGAACCGGCGGCGCGCCGATGCTCGTCCACGCGAGCTTTGCGTTCGTGCACGCAGTTGAGCGCGGGGCCAGCCTCAAGGAGCCGCTGCGCTCGTCGGTCGATGCGATCCTCGAATGCGAAGCGCTAGCCCTGTCAGGTCCGCTGCCCGCTTGTGTCGTGCGTCTCGGTTATCTGTACGGCCCGGAGAATGTTGATCTGCGCGCCTATCGCGCCGCCTTCCGTCTCGGCCGGCCGTATTGGTCGGGTCCGTCCAAGGTGCTGCAGTATCACGTCCATCAGTTCGATGCTGCTGCGGCCCTGCTCGCGGCCGGTATACCAAGAAACGTCGGCAAGATCTTCTACGCCACCGACGGTCACGCGATTTCGTTCATGCTGCTGATGGATGCGTTCGCGCATCGCGTCGGCCGGCGAGCCCCGCTGCATCTACCATTGTTCTCGAAGCCCATCGCCAAGGTAATCATTCGCGAGGAACACATGCAAAAAACGGCACTGGGTATGCCGCGGCGGGCGCCATCCCCGCGCGTACCGGGATGGAAACCGCGGTTCCCCGACTACCGAAATGGCCTCGATCAGGTGATCAGGGTCTGGGGCGACTGAGGCGTCAGACAACCCGGCGTTAGCGGCATCCGAGCGGGCGGTCGCTCGCAAGTCGGTCAGCCTAGAGCACGCTGGCGATCGTATTGATGCTGAGCGCGAGGACGGCGATGTTGAAGATGAATGCCAGCACACCATGCACCAACGTCATCCGGCGCATGATGGGCGAGAGCACCTGGACGTCGGACACCTGCGACGTCATGCCCACAACGAACGAGTAGTAAGCAAAGTCCATGTAATCCGGGTCGGCGCCGCCCGGGAACGCAAGCCCGCCGGACCCCGGATGCTGTTGCTTTTCGTCGCGATAGTAGCGGCGCGCATAGTGAAATCCGAAAACGGTCTGGATCAACAACCAGGACGACATCAGCGCCGCGATCGTCAATGCCAGGTGCCAAGCCTTCGGCCAGAATGCGAGGTCCTTGATCGTGGCCACGACGAACCCGATGGCCACGATACTGGCGCACGCGGCCCCCAGCACGAACAGGAAGATGATGTAGCCGCTCGTGTCCTGCGCCAATGCATGGGCGCGCGTCGCTTGCGCGTCCGCGCGTCCGATGATCGTCCATGCGAGCCCGAGATAGACGAGAGTGCCGGCATCCCAGCTCGCGACAAGCCGGGTGTGCCAGGAAACGGAATCGGGCACCATGGCATAGGCGGCGATCGCGATCGCCAGCGCCCCCGCCAGCCGCTGTTTGGCCCCCAGGCGCTCGATCCACCACCACGGGGCGCGGTCGGGAGCAGTTGGGGTCACGGTCGATCGCATTCGGTTGGGTGCCATACGCGCATTCTAATCGTGGGCGGAAGAACCGACTGAACCCGGCGCCATGTGTGCGTCAGCGCACCGACTGCGCTTGCCCCGGCGAATAACCTGCAAGCCGTACCGTGTGCACGAGGAGATCCACGATGACGACGTACAGGCGTTGGGTACTGCCGCTGGCACTGGTCGGAGGCGCGGCGATCGGCGCCGCCCTCACGCTGCGTCGAGGCGAGGAACGTCGCCTTGCCACGAAGCAGCAGCACAAAGAAGATCTTCAGGCGTGGGAAGGCGAGGGTGGCAGCGTGGCGACGCCGCCGATGCCGCAACACGAAGCTCCGAATTCCGCATCGACGAACGACTTCAAGCAAGGAGAGATGCGTGATTCCCGTTCGGCTGGGAATCCGAGTATGCGATGAAATAGGGAGGGCGACAGCAGCACTCTCACTACGCGAGGCCGCCCCAACGCCGAGGTCGAAGAGAAATTGCCCCACGCCGACGGTCAGGCTAATGATCTATGGCCTACCCGTGGGCGCGATCGCCACGAGGAATATCCGAGAGCAGGCGATCGAATTCCGTCTTGACCACCGCGTAGCACTCGCAAACCGCCTTTTCCAGGCCCGGCCGATCAAGCACCTCGATACGACCACGGCTGTAGCGGATAAGTCCGGCCCGCTGCAAATTTCCGGCCGCCTCGGTCACGCCTTCGCGACGCACGCCAAGCATGTTCGCGATCAGTTCCTGCGTCATCGTCAACGAATCCGAGGACAGGCGGTCGAGGCTCAACAGCAACCAACGGCACAACTGCTGCTCAACCGAATGGTGCCGGTTGCATACGGCGGTCTGCGCCATCTGCGTGATCAGCGCTTGCGTGTAGCGCAGCAGCAGGTGAAGCACGGGGCCGGCGCGGTTGAATTCTTGCTTCAGCAGCTGGGCCTTCAGGCGATAGCCGTAGCCCGCGCTCTGAACGACGGCCCGGCTAGGCGTGGTTTCGCCGCCCATGAAGAGCGAAATCCCGAGTATTCCCTCGTTGCCCACTACCGCGATTTCGGCTGATGCACCGTCCGCCAGAACGTAGAGCAGCGACACGATGGAGGTCGTGGGGAAGTACACGTGATGCAGTTGGCCGCCCGACTCGTAGAGGGCTTCGCCGAGCGGCATCGGAACGAGCTCCAGATGGGGAGACAGACGTTCGAACTCGGCAGCAGGCAAAGCGGCGAGAAGATGGTTCTGCGTCGGACTGTGGGGTGTGGACATCGCTACCGCCGCCGATTCGATCCACTTCCGGAACTGCGCGAAATTAGTGGAGTTTTCTGCCTAGATGTTCGTCTAGGATTATATCACTAAGAAAGGCGTCCCATTCGTCATCCGTGCTCTGGCGCGCATATCGGGCACGATGCATTCCCGTCTGCCGCCGTGAGTGCGTCAAGTCCGCCGCTTTCGCACTCCTCGCGGGAGGCATCCTGCTTACTATCTTCGGCGTGAACGCGATGAACTTGGCCAGTTCTGACATCGCACGGTTCTTCACCGGTGCGGCGATGGACCAAGCGCTATGGATTCTGGTTGGGGGATCGCCATGATCGCAGCAGGCGTTACGGGACCATTTCCGCTATTCGGGAAAGACTGATGACAGTCGATCGCTGAGCGCCCGAGCAATTATCGCGAAGTTCGTTTCAGGTGCCGGTCCGCTTGTCCTCCTTCGATGCGCGGGACTCGGCGCATGCGCCACTAGAAGTGCCGATGGTCATCGCTAGGTTGTGAAGAATGGGCGCTATGTGCGACGCCGCACATACGCTATCGAGAACTTCGCGTATTGGTGTAAGCGAGTGCGGGTGTAGTAATCACCTCATTCACGGCCCAGGACCATTGGATCTGCCTCAGTTACAGGAGTGGTTGTGATTGCGCCGGCCGCTTTTCATCCAGTTTCACTTTAGAAGGTACTCGTTATGAAGCTTCCGGTCGAAACGAAACCAGCCCTTTGGGGTATGGTGGGTGGAGCGATTGCGGCGGCAATCGTAGGATTCTCATGGGGCGGATGGGTCACCGGCGGCAGGGCCGAAGCGGACGCTACGCAACGGGCCAACGCTGCGGTGGTCGTGGCTCTCGCACCAGTCTGCGTCGAACGATTCCAACGCGCTCTGGACGTCTCGGCCAATCTGGCCGCGCTTACGAAGGTCGATTCATGGTCGCGAGGCGACTTTATCGAGAAGGGCGGCTGGGCGACGGTGCCCGGATCGAAGGCGACCGAGCCCGCGTCAGCGGTAGCCAAAGCCTGCGCTGTTTTGCTTGTCCCCGCAGCCTGAGGGCAACCGCTTCAACGCGCAGGCGTTGTAGCTTGCCTGGCGGGAAGAAAAGCCTTGGGCGCGACGAAGTTGGCGATGCTCCTCACTACGGATTTTTTGCAGTGACCCGACCCACACCGGGCCATTCTTATCCAGAAGCACCCAAGCCAAGCATGGTTTGGGATTCGACTGGCAGTATTGAAACGGAAAGCATTATGCAAAACCCTATCTCTTATGATCCGAGGACCGAAACCGGTCTTGACGAATTGTTCCGCGGTTTTTTCAAACCCGTACGCGTGGAAAGCGCACCTACCCCGGTGATGATCAAAATGGATGTGACGGAAACCGATGGCGGTTACCTGATTCATTCCGAAATGCCGGGCGTGAAGAAGGACGACATCGACGTCGCGATCGAGGGCAACCAGGTCACTATCACGGCCGAAGTCAAGCAGGAATGGGAAAAGAAAGAAGGCGACAGGTTGCTGCGCAACGAGCGGTATTTCGGCAACATCTATCGCAGTTTCACGCTGCCGGCGGAGCTGGACCAGTCGGCATGCGAGGCCAGCTACGACAACGGCGTTCTTGAGCTCAAGCTAGCGCGAAAGACCGCAGCGCCAGGGAAGAGGCTGGCTATCCGGTAACCTGCAATACACTACGGGGATCACGTTCTTCCGACGGTCGCAAACTGCCGTACAGCCACCTTCGGGTGGCCGGCAGTTGCGACCTCGGGATAACGCGCAAGCAAAAACGTTCGCTGGTTCCCGCGGAGCGGACCGGCAAAGTGCAAGGGGCCGGTGCAACCGCATTGGCCTCTTGGTCTTGCGCAGCCCGTCGATCACGGTGGACCCGGCGTCAATGGGCACGCTGGCTTACGCGTCGCGGCGCCTCCAATTCGTAGAACCTGACCCGCCCTGCCGCGCGCCTCACTCCAGCAATCTACGGTTAGGTCCGCAGATGTTCGAGCTCTACAATATTTCCGAGGCGCTCGTCGACGTGCTCCGCGAAGCGTATGGGTTAGCGAACGCCGGTGAATTCGGCGAACCTCTGCGCGAGATCCTGCGCCATGCCCGCGAACTCGTTGCCTTAGCGAACGAAACGCTTGCGGCGGACCGGCAGGCAGGAGAACACGCCCGCGGCACGGCGATGCGCATGGCGGAGCAGCTCGTGGCCCTGGAAGCCCTGTTCGGGCCGATCGAGTGGCCAGAGAGCCAAGTCAGCTAGTTGCGCCGAAACGCTCCGCTCGTTGGGTCTACCTTGTTGCCCAGGTGACCCCTACGCCGAACCGGCCGAAGCCCCCCGAGAGAGCGCTCGGAGAAACGAGCGGAGAAACAGGCGGGAAAAGACTGGTCGGGGTGAGAGGATTTGAACCTCCGGCCTCTACGTCCCGAACGTAGCGCTCTACCAGGCTAAGCTACACCCCGAAGCTTTCACCGCGGCGGGATCCCGGCGTTCCGCGGCACTCGCGTCCCGGCCGCTAGTACGTGCGGTGGGCCGCGAAAGCCGCCAATTCTAGCAGATTCCGCCGGTCCGGCGAGTCGGGCAGACCGGCCACGCTCACCACCGCGGCATCGCTTTCGAGGGCGGCGCACGCCCGTGTGTATTCGAGCGCACCCGTCCGCGCGAGTACATTGGCAACAGGCTGGAACTCGGTCAGGCGGCCGCGGGTGACAGCGTCGCGAATGAGCGACGCATCCTCTGCGCTGCCGACCGCCATCGCGCGAATCAGCGGCATCGTCATCTTGCCCTCGGCGAGATCGTCGCCCAGGTTCTTGCCGATCGCCGCGAGGTCGCCCGAGTAGTCGAGCACATCGTCGACGAGCTGGAACGCGGTGCCGAGATGCATGCCGTAGCGCGCGAGTGCCTCCTCGTGCTCGGGCTTCGCGCCGGCGAGCACCGCCCCGAGCTGTGCGGACGCCTCGAACAGCTTGGCCGTCTTGCGGCGGATCACGCCGAGACACGTCGCCTCGTCGACGGCCGGGTCGCCGGAGTTCATGAGCTGCAAGACCTCGCCCTCGGCGATCACGTTCGTCGCGTTGGACAGGATCTCGAGGATGCGAATCGTCCCCGCGTTGACCATGAGCTGGAACGCGCGCGAATAGAGGAAGTCGCCCACCAGCACGGCGGCCGCATTGCCGAACGTCGCGTTGGCCGTCGGCAGGCCGCGGCGCAGCTTCGATTCGTCGACGACGTCGTCGTGGAGCAGCGTCGCCGTGTGGATCATCTCGACGATCGCCGCAAACGTGTAATGCGCGCGGCCCGTGTAGCCACAGGTTCGAGCTGCCAGTATCACGAGCGCCGGACGCAGCCGCTTTCCACCGCTGCCGATGATGTACTCGGCGATCTGTGGGATCAGCGCGACGTCGGAGTGGAGGTGCGCGCGGAGGACCCGGTCGATCTCAGCATTGTCCGCGGCGAGGGTGGCGAGCACCGGCTCGACCGGCGCGGCGGGCGGGCCGGTGCGAAGTCGAGGATCGGCGGGGACAGCGTTGGGGGCGACCAGCATGGGAGGATTCCACCGCTCGACATTGCCGGCGGGGTCGCCGGCGATTGTAACCGATGCCCGTGACAGGCCTGCCCGCCGGACCGCCCCGGTCGGCGGCCGCGAGGGCCTCGCGGGAGACTCGCGACGGGCATTGCGGTGCGTTTGACGTCTTTGCCGCTTATCGGTTAAAATTCAAAGCTTTCCCGCGAATGGCGCGGGGAGTCAGTGAGTCAACAGCAAGGCAAGCGGAGTCCTTCCATGTACGCGGTCATAAAAACCGGCGGCAAGCAGTACAAGGTTGCCCCCGGCGAAAACCTCAAGGTAGAACAGATACCGGCGGACGTGGGCGCGGAAGTCGTGCTCGATCAGGTGTTGCTGATCGGCGAAGGCGAAAGCGTCCGTCTGGGTCAGCCCACTGTCGCGGGTGCGACAGTCAAGGCCACGGTCGTCGCGCACGGCCGCGGCGACAAAGTGCGCATCTTCAAGATGCGTCGCCGCAAGAATTACCACCGGACGCAAGGGCATCGGCAAGGCTACACCGAGCTCAAGATCGAGAGCATCGTCGGCTGACGGAGATAAACCATGGCACACAAAAAAGCGGGCGGCAGCTCGCGCAACGGCCGCGATTCCGAATCGAAACGCTTGGGCGTCAAGGCCTACGGAGGCGAGGCGATCCACGCAGGGGCGATCATCGTCCGGCAACGCGGAACGGTGATCCACGCAGGCATCAATGTCGGCATCGGCAAGGACCACACGCTCTACGCACTGGTCGACGGCAAAGTCGCGTTCGCGACCAAGGGCAAGACGAAGCGGAAGGTGGCGAGCGTCGAACCGACAGCCGCCTGATCCTCCAGTTCCACCCACGAAATCCCGGCGCGCGCCGGGATTTTTTTTGGCCGGCCGCCTGTCTCGGCGGGCGCCCGGACCTCAGCGAGGCGCTGGATCGCTGGGCTTCCCGTCGCCGACGCGTTGGCCCAATGTGGGACGCCGCGCCGGACGGGAACCGTGCACCGCGCCGTAAATTTCGCATAAAAATTGCGAAGACCTGCGGAGGGCGTCGCCTCGCTGCATTAGGCTGTTCGCCGATGGGGACCCTGGTCGACGCCGAGCGCGCGGCCAACGCGCAGGCCGAGCCATCGCGCCGCAAGCAGACGACTGGCGGGCTCGCGCTCCTCGCGCTGGGCGTCGTGTACGGTGACATTGGCACGAGCCCGCTGTACGCGGCGAAGGAGACGTTCAATCCGCAGCACGGGATCCCACTGACCGCCGACAACATCATCGGCGGCGTCTCGGCGATCCTGTGGTCGCTGATGATCGTCGTCTCCCTCAAGTACGTGACGCTCGTGCTCCGCGCGAGCAACCGTGGCGAGGGGGGCATCATGGCGCTCCTTGCGCTCGCGACCTCAGCCGTAGGCAATCGCCCGCGGCTGCGGGCGTGGCTTCTTGCCATCGGGGTGTTCGGTGCCTCGCTGTTCTACGGTGACGCCGTGCTCACGCCGGCGATTTCGGTGCTCTCCGCCGTGGAAGGACTCGAGGTGGGGACGGCCGCCTTAAAGCCCTATGTCGTGCCGATTTCAGCGGGCATTCTCATCGCGCTGTTCGCAATCCAGCGTTATGGCAGCGGTGTAGTCGGCCTGTTCTTCGGCCCCGTCTGCGCGCTCTGGTTCCTTTCCATCGGAGCCATCGGCGTCTGGAACATCACGAAGTTCCCGGCGATCCTCAATGCGATCGATCCCAGCCACGCGTTGCATTTCGCGACAGGACATGGTTTCGCGTCCTTCGTGGTCCTGGGCTCGGTGTTGCTTGCCATCACCGGCGCGGAGGCGCTCTATGCCGACATGGGCCATTTCGGCAAGCGGGCGATCCGCGTCGCCTGGTTCGGCGTGGCCGCGCCCGCTCTAGTGCTCAACTACTTCGGGCAGGGCGCGCTGCTCATCGCGCAACCCGCCGCGATCGAAAATCCCTTCTATCTCGCCTACCCGGACTGGGCACTCTATCCGATGGTCGCGCTCGCCACCGCGGCGACCATCATCGCCTCGCAGGCGACGATCTCAGGCGCCTATTCGATGACCCAACAGGCTGTTCAGCTCGGCTACCTGCCGCGAATGTCGATTCGCCATACCTCGGCGGGGACGATCGGGCAGATCTACGTTCCGGTCGTGAACTGGATTCTCCTGCTAGTGGTCGCGGCGGCCGTGGTTGGATTCGGCAGCTCGGCCCGGCTCGCGTCCGCCTACGGGGTCGCAGTGATGGGGACGATGCTCGTCACGACGCTGCTCACCTTCTTCGTGCTCCGGTACGGCTGGGGCTACCCGCTGTGGCTCTGCCTGCCCGTCACGGCATTCTTCATGGTGATCGATGCGGTATTCTTCGCGGCCGCCATCCACAAGATCTTCGACGGGGGCTGGTTTCCGCTGGCACTGGGAGCGATCGTCTTCTTCGTCATGCTGACATGGCGCCGTGGGCGTGAGGCGCTGCGCGTTCAGCTGCTCGATTCGTCACCGCCCCTCGATGCGTTCCTACAGGCGCTCTTCCTGCACCCGCCGCAGCGGGTTCCGGGCACGGCCGTGTTTCTCACCTCGACTCCGGATGCCACCCCGAATGCGCTCTTGCACAGCCTCAAGCACTACAAGGTGCTGCACGAGAAGAACGTATTCCTGACGGTCGAGTTCGGCAATGGCCCGTGGATGCCGGCGCAACAGCGGATCGTGAGCGAACGCCTGAACGACGACTGCTGGCGCATCAGCGCACGCTACGGGTTCATGGAGCAACCGGATGTCGCCCTGGCCCTCGCGCTTTGCGCACCGAAAGGATTGGAGCTCGATCCGATGGAAGTTACCTACTTCCTGTCGCGGGAGAAGATCGTCCCGCGGGCGACGGTGGGAGGTCTGGCGCAGTGGCGCGACCGGATCTTCGCCGCGATGGCGCGCAATGCGGGGAGCATCACGGACTTCTTCAACATTCCGACCAACCGAGTGGTCGAATTGGGAACGCGGGTGGAGATCTGACGTTGGCGGCACGCGACGGCCGGCGCGATCAGCGGCGCTCCAGCCACCAGAGGAGCGAGAACGCCGCCAACAGGAACGCCACGAGCGGGAACGTCGCCGAGAAAAGCGGCGGCCAATCGTTGAGCACGCCCAGGTTGGTGAACAGGCGGCCCAGCAGGAAGAAGGTGAGCCCGAGCATCGTGCCCGCGAAGATCCGGAAGCCCACACCGCCCGAGCGGCGCTGGAAGTAGGCGAACGGCAGTGCGAGGATCATCATCACCACGACGGCCGCCGGGTAGAATACCTTGTTCCAGAACGCGATCTCGAAGCGCGACGTCTTCTGGCCCCTGAGCACCTGGATGTTGTCCCAGAGCGCGCCGAGCGCAAGCCGCTCCGGTGCAACCTGGTAGACGTTGAGGAGCGAGGGCCGGAGCACCGTGTCCCACGCCCAGTGGTCCGCGACCTCGAGCGTCGCCCCTTCGAACGACAGACGCGTCGTACGCACCTTGGCGAGCTGCCATTGGCCATTGCCGGAGAACGCGCCGGACTCGGCGGTGCGCACGGTGGTGAGCCGGAGGTCGCGATCGAACTCGTAGATGCGCACGCCCAACAGCGTCATGTCGGCGAGGACGCTGCGGATGTTCACGAACGTCAGGTCCTGCTTGAACCAGAACCCCGACTGGAACTGCTGCGCCACGATGCGCGCCTCGCCGCCCCGCGAGGGCGTCCGGATCTGCTGCGCAAGGCGCTCGGCAGGTGGTGCGATGAACTCGCCGGCGAGGAAGGTCGCGATCGCGAGCGGGATGCCGATGCGGACGAGGGCCCATGTGACCTGAGCGAGCGACGCGCCCGACGCGCGCATCACCGTGTACTCCGAATTCGCGACGAGCTGCGCCATCGCGAACAGCGTGCCGATCAGGGCGGCGACGGGAAAGAGCTCGTACATCCGCGAAGGCAGCTGCAGCGCGACGAAGAGCAGCGCGGAGGACAGCGTGTAGCTGCCGCGACCGACATCGCCCAGCTCGTGGATCAGGTCGAAGAACGCGAACAGCATCACGAGCGCGCCGAAGATCAGCAGGATTGCCGCGAGCAGCTCGCGCCCGATGTAACGCGTCAGCGTCTTCACGTCGCTGATCCGTTACGCGCGGGGCGGAGCTGTGCGAACAGCGACAGCCGTTGGCCGAAGAGAAGCAGCACCACGACGACCGCCACGGCGTGCGGGAGCAGGAGGCCCGTGTAGAAGCCGATCTTGCCCTGCGCGATGAAGCTCTGCACGATGTTGAGGCCGTTGCTGTAGAGCATGTACATGAACGCCGCGGCCAGCAGGTTGAACGAGCGTCCCATCCGCGGGTTCACCTGCGAGAGGGTGATCGCAAGCAGCGTCAGCACCAGCGCCGAGATCGGCACCGACAGCCGCCAGAAGAGCTCCGCCCGCTCGACCCGTCCGTCGGCCGCCATTAACGCGGCCGTCGGGATCGCCTTGGTCGAGGTCGGCAGGTTCCGCATCTCGGCCGGCTCGAGGCGCCGCCCGAGCCGCTCGAATTCGACGATCCGGTATTCGGCCGTCCCGGGTTTCCCCTCGTACCGACGCCCGTCCGACAACTCGATGAAGCGGTCGCCGTTGGGGCTCTCCTGCAGCCGCCCCTCGCGGGCGACCGTTGTCACGTCCTGCCCCTCGTCGACCGAATGCAGGAAGATGTTGCGGATGCGGCCATCGAAGGTGTTGATGCTCTCGACATAGATGACGAGCCCGGCGCGGCGGAACTCGCGGAAGAGTCCCGGCATGACCAGCGCGAGCTCGTCCTTCGATTCGAGCTGGCGCTCGTACTCGATGCGGCGCTGCTCGGCCCACGGCGAGAGGAACAGCGACAGCGCGACGATCGCGAGGAAGAAGGGCGCCGCAAACCACAGGACCGGCCGGATGACGTTGGCCAGCCCCTGGCCGGAGGTCAGCCAAACGATCATTTCGCTGTCGCGGTACCAGCGCGACAGCGTGAGCAGGACCGTCAGGAAGACGGTGACCGACAGCAGGATATTGAAATAGAACATGGCGCCGAAGCCCAGGAGCGCCAGGATCCCTTCCGGGGCGACCGCCCCCCCGGCGGCCCGCGCCAGGAGCTTCAGGACCAGATTGGTAAACAGGATCCCCAGCAGGACGAGGAACAGGCCCAGGGCCGTCGTCGTCATCTCCCGGACCAGGCTGCGCCTAAAAATCATGACAGCGGGAGATTTTTGACTTTTTCGGCCTGTTTTGCCAATAATGCCGCCGCGGCGGTACTACGGCAAAGAAACGCACCGGCGGGAGGCAGGGAACGGCGATGGAATTTACCATAAAAAGCGGAAGCCCCGAGAAGCAGCGGAGTGCATGCGTGGTCGTCGGCGTTTTCGACAACCGCAAGCTTTCGTTGTCCGCGGAGCTGATCGACCGGGCATCCAACGGTTATGTGAGCGAAATCATCCGCCGGGGCGACATGGAGGGCAAGCTCGGCGCGACGCTCTTGCTCCACAATGTTCGCGGCACCCTCGCGGATCGCGTGTTGCTGGTCGGGCTCGGCAAGGAGCGAGACTTCCGCGACCGCGAGTTCCGCAGCGCCGTCAAGGCAGCGGTCAAGCTGCTGAACGAAACGGGCTCGTACGAAGCGGTCATCTACCTGACCGAAGAGAAGGTCAAGCGGCGCGAGGTCGCGTGGCGGGTCGAGCACGCGGTGGTCGTCGCGATGGAGGCTGTCTATCGCTTCGACCGGATGAAGAGCGAGAAGGCGGAGGTGCGACGTCCACTGCGCAAGCTCACGCTGTCGGTGCCTCAGCGCTCCGACCTGACCGATGGCGAAGCGGCCGCTGCGCGCGGCCTCGCCATCGCACACGGCATGGACTATGCGCGCGACCTGGGCAACCTTCCCGGCAACGTCTGCACGCCGACGTTCCTGGGCGAGCAGGCGCTGGAGCTCGCGCGCGATTTTCCCGACATCAAGGCGACCGTGCTCGAGCGCAAGGACATCGAGGCGCTTAACATGGGCACCTTCCTGTCCGTCACCAACGGCAGTACGGAGCCGCCGCGCTTCATCGTCCTCGAGTACCAGAAGAACCCGCGCAAGCAGAAGCCTGTCGTGCTGGTCGGAAAGGGCATCACGTTCGACAGCGGCGGCATCTCGCTCAAGCCCGGCCTCGACATGGACCAGATGAAGTTCGACATGTGCGGCGCCGCGGCCGTGTTCGGCACGCTCCGCGCGATCGCCGAGCTCAAGGCCGAGGTAAACCTGGTCGGCCTGGTCGCGGCCTGCGAGAACATGCCGTCAGGGCGCGCGACCAAGCCGGGCGACATCGTCACGAGCATGTCGGGCCAGACGGTCGAGATTCTCAACACCGACGCCGAGGGGCGGCTGATCCTCGCCGACGCGCTTACCTACGCCGAACGCTACGAGCCGGAAGCGGTCGTCGACATCGCGACGTTGACCGGCGCGATGGTGATTGCGCTCGGGCACGTCGCGTGCGGCGTGTTCAGCAACAACGATGCGCTCGCTCGCGCACTCGTCGCGGCCGGGGACGAGGCGTTCGACCGCGGCTGGCCGCTGCCGTTGTGGGACGATTACCAGGAAGGCCTCAACAGCAATTTTGCCGACTTCGCGAACATTGCGGGCCGTGTGGGCGGGAGCATCACCGCCGCGTGCTTCCTGTCGCGGTTCGCGAAGAAGTTCGACTGGGCGCACCTCGATATCGCCGGCATCGCCTGGAAGGAAGGCAAGGAGAAAGGCGCGACCGGGCGTCCGGTGGCGCTCCTCACCACGTGGCTGCTCTCGCAGGAGACTCCGGCCGCGGCCTGACGGCTGGCGTCGCGGCTGCCGCCGATGACGACGATCGATTTTTACACGCATTGCGCGAGTCGCTACGAGATCGCGGCGACGCTCGTCGCCAAGGCCTGGTCGCAACATGGCAGCGCCCGCGTGCTGACACCTGACGCCGTCACGACCGACGAATTCGACCGTTTCCTGTGGACCTGGCCGGCGCTTGGATTCGTTCCCCACTGCCGGATCGACAGTCGGCTCGCTGCCGAGACGCCGGTTCTCGTCGATCATGCGCTTGCCCACGACGGTCCCGCTGCGGTGCTCGTCAACCTGCATCCGTCGCCGCCGCCGTTCTTCTCGCGCTTCGAGCGGCTGCTCGAGGTGATCGGCAAGGACGACGAGCAGGTGGCTACCGGCCGCGAGCGCTGGAAGTTCTACAAGGCACGCGGCTACGAGGTGCGGTCGCACAATCTTGCGGAGCGCGTGTAGCGCGCTGACCCATGCCTACGGCACGCGAGCTCCTCGACCAGGCCGATGCGCTGATGCGGCGCAACCGCGGGCGCGAGCCTGAGCCCGATATCCCCGAGCTCACAGACGAAATCGCCGCAAGGGCGATGTCGCAGAGAGCGCGCGCGTCGGTGCGGCCGACTGGTTCCGTGCGCCACGAGGCGTCGGAAGACGTGCCTGAACTTACCGACGTTGTCGTCGACCTCGAAGAAGTCGCGATAGAGAACGAAGCCGACGACGGCGACGAATCGTTGTGGCTCGAATCGCAGCTCGGCGGGGCGAGCATCACGGGGCCCGCGCCGGACTCCATTGCCGTCGTACCACCGTCGACGCTCCGTGCCGCCCC
Organism: uncultured beta proteobacterium; assembly: GCA_963773195.1. Lineage (GTDB taxonomy): Bacteria > Pseudomonadota > Gammaproteobacteria > Burkholderiales > Casimicrobiaceae > CAIWHR01. The sequence goes on along the minus strand of CAVZAE010000002.1, from coordinate 153,557 downwards.
GTCACCTCAAGCGGAGTCGGTCGCTCCCGCGTTGCTGCAAGACCGCTCCGACGACCACCAACCCGATCCGGACTCGGCCGCGGCCGTGCTCGCTTCGGCGCTCGCAGCGCGTCTTGCAGCGGCGCCTGATTCAGGTCTGGACGCCGCGACCGGGCTGCTGCCGGAGACCGTGCTCGAGCGCGAGCTCGACCGCCCCGAAGCGGATGCGTCGTCCGCCGTTGAACCCGTTGTCGCGCCGGACGCTGCGCCGGTCGAGCCGACGGAGGACGAGCCGATCGAGGCACCGGTCGAGGTCATGGCCGACAATCCCATCGACGCTTCAACCGACGTTCCCATTGCCGATTTACCCGTTCCCGCGGCAGCGCCGTCGTGGGAAGCTGTCGCCGAAGAAATTCGCATGCAGGTGCTGCAGCGGATTGACATCTTCACCGACACCGGGCTCCAGGGCGAGCTCGCCGCCCGCCTGCAGCCGGTCGTCGATCGCGCGAGCGCCGATCTCATCGCCACGATCAACCGCGAGGTCGGACAGCTCTTACGGACGTACGTTGCCGAGGCGATCGAACGCGAGATCACGAAATGGCGCGAATCGAATCCGTGACGCAGTAAGGGCCTGTGGCGCCATCGTGCGCCCGCCCGCCGCGTATCATTTGGAGGCTGGACTCCCGGAGAGGCGCTCGCCACCCGGACCGCCTGAAGGCTCGACGCGACCCGCGCGCAGCGCCGCCATTGTCGTCATTGTCGAAATGAAGCCCGCTCGAACGTCATTGTCAGGCGGAACCTTCCGCCCAACACCGTTCAAGGAGCAACGATGCAATTTCTGCTGATGATCTACCGCGACGAGGCGGGCATGCTGTCCGCCACCAAGGAAACGACGGACCGGACGATCGCGGCCTATGCCGCCTATACCGAGGCGATGAAGAAGGCGGGCGTCTACGTCGGGGCCAATCGCCTGAAGCCGACAACCTCCGCGACGACCGTGCGCAGCTCGGCCGGCAAAACCAGCGTCTCCGACGGGCCTTTCGCGGAAACCAAGGAGCAGCTCGGAGGCTACTACCTCATCGAGACGCCCGACGCCGACGCTGCGTTGTCCTGGGCGGCGCGCTGCCCCGGTGCCGCCCAAGGGGCGATCGAGGTGCGGCCGGTCTGGACGGCGTAGTCGGCGCGGTCCTCGTCGGCCGATGATGGCACGCGGCGACGAATCGGACGTAGTCACGGGCGCTCATCAGTCGATCGAGCGCGTCGCGCGCGATTCCTACGGCCGTCTCGTCGCATTCCTCGCCGCGCGCTCGCGGGACGTCGCCGCGGCGGAAGACGCGCTTGCGGACGCCTTTCGATCGGCGCCTGGAAGCGTGGCCTCGAAGCGGGCCGCCGGAAAATCCGGAGGCATGGCTGCTGGTCGCCGCGCGTCGTCGCCTGATCGACGCCGCGCGGCACGCTCGCGTGCACGCCGATGCGATGCCCACGCTTCTCGCGGTGGCCGACGAGGCGGCGGAACTGGCGGGATCGACGGTCGAGTTTCCGGACGAGCGTCTCAAGCTGCTGTTCGTTTGCGCGCATCCCGCCATCGACGCGGGTGCTCGCACACCGCTCATGCTCCAGGCGGTTCTCGGGCTGGACGCGGCGCGCATCGCGTCCGCGTTTCTGGTGCGGCCCGCGGCCATGGGTCAGCGCCTCACTCGCGCGAAGGCGAAGATCCGCGACGCGGCGATTGGATTCGAGTTGCCAGGCGCCAGGGAATTGCCGTCGCGTCTCGATGCGGTGCTCGAAGCGATCTACGCCGCGTACGGCAGCGGCTGGGAGGACGTGGCGGGGGCGGACCCGCGCCGCAGCGGATTATCCGCGGAGGCGATCGAACTGGGCCGCCTGCTGTGGGGCCTGATGCCCGCCGACCCGGAGGTGCAAGGGCTCCTCGCGCTCATGCTGTACTGCGAGTCGCGCCGTGACGCTCGACGAGGCCCGGACGGCGAGTATGTGCCGTTGTCCGAACAGGATGCATCGCGCTGGGCGACATCGATGATCACAGAGGCGGAGCAGCTCCTGAGCGCCGCCGGCCAGGCGAACCGCATCGGTCGTTTCCAGCTCGAGGCTGCGATTCAGTCGGCGCATGTCCGGCGCGCATCGAGCGGTCGCACGGACTGGGAGGCGATTGCCGTCCTCTACGAGGGGCTCGTATCTCTTGCCCCGACGACCGGAGCGCTTGTCGGGCGAGCCGCGGCCGTCGCCGAGGCACGCGACGTCACGACCGGATGGACGCTGCTCCAGTCGATCCCGGGCGAGGCGATCGAGACCTACCAGCCGTACTGGGCGCTTGCCGCTTACCTGCTCAAGCGAGCAGGTCGTGATGCCGAGGCCGCGGACGCGTATACCCGTGCGATCGGGTTGTGCGAAGACCCCGCGATGCGAGAGTTTCTGATGCAGCAGGCGGGGCGTTAGCTCGTTGCGAGCGGCCCTTCATCGCACCTTCGAGTCTACCGCCACCGACGCAGGCGTCGCTCGCGCTGCTAACGCGTAGCAACCGAGCGCGAGCAGCACCAGCACCCAGACGATCGCAGGGCCGCTCGGAAGATCGAGAGCGGTCGACAGCACGAGTCCGACGGCATAGCCCAGAGCTCCGAGTCCCCATGCGGCGACGAGACGGCGCCGTGTCATCCGGCGCGTCGCGAGCGGCGGCACGATCAGCGTCGCGAACACGAGGTAGAGGCCCACCAACTGCACCGAGACCGTTACCGCGACGGCGAATAGCACGTAGAACCCGGTGCGCCCGAGCCGCTCGCGCGCGCCGAACCACAGCGCAAGAACGGCCGCGTAGACGAGCGCTGTCCAGAGCAAGCGCGTGGGTTGCGCCCACAGGATCTGCCCGACGAGCAAATCGCGCAGATGTTCGCTGCCGTGGACGTTGCTCGCGAGCAGCAGCACGCTGCCCGAGGCGGCGAGCACAAACACGACGCCGATCACTGCCTCTTGCACGTCGGGCCAGACCTTCTCGGTCCAGGTGAGCAGCAGGGCTCCGCCGAGCGCCGCGACGAGCGCGGCGACCTGCACGGCGATGCCTTCTGCCTCGAAGCCTAGCTGATCGGCAAGCAGCACGCCGCAGCCCGCGACTTGTGCGATCGCGAGGTCGATGAAGACGATGCCGCGCGCGAGCACCTGCATGCCGAGCGGCACGTGCGTCGCGGTGACCAGGACCCCGGCGACGAAGGCGGGCAGCAGGATCGAGAGCTCGATCGCGCCGAGATTCACGCCGAGGCCGTTCATTGCGCGCCCTTGAGGAGCCGCGCGATCGTGTCGTCGAACAGGCCGTAGAGATCCTTCGCCTGTTCGTCGCCGCCGACCGTGAACGGAAGCACGACGACGTTGATCTTCGTCCGCTCGGCGAGCCACTGCGTCGCGCGATCGCTCAGGTAGGCCGCACGCACCACCATCTTCGCCGGGTCACGCTGCAGGAGCTCGAGCACCTCCGACAGATGGGCGGTCGTCGGCTCGACCCCGGGCTTGGGTTCGAGCGCCGCGATCGCATTCAGCCCGAGCCAGGCCTGCAGGTACGTGAACGCCTTGTGCTGAATCACGATCTTCGTTCCGCGCAGCGGCGCCGCCTGCATCTCCCAGTTCGCGATCGCCGCGGTCCATTTCTCGGAAAACGCCTTGTACCGCGCCTGGTACCACGCCGCGTTCGGCGGATCGAGCTCGGCCAGGCGCTGCGCGAGCGGCGCAGCAATCTTCGCAATGTTGCGGGGATCGGTCTGGATGTGCGGATCGCCACCCGGATGGACGTCGCCCTCGGCGCGATCGAGCCGTGCCGGTTTGTCGAGCAGCGTGACGTAGGACGCGGCCTCGAAGTAGCCGCGTTTCCCGGGTTTGATGGCCGGGTTGCCCGCCTGCTGGAGCACCAGCGGCAACCAGCCGATCTCGAGCTCCGCGCCGGTGGCGACGACGAGATCGGCCGATCGCGCACGAGCGATGAGACTGGGCTTGGCCTCGACGTGGTGCGGATCCTGCAACGCGTTGGTCGCGACGTAGACATTGACTTTGTCGCCTCCCAGCTCCGAGACGAGCGCGCCCCACTCGGGGACGGTGGCGAAGACATTGAGCGCGGCGAGCGCGGAGCCCGACGTAAGCGCGATGGTGAGCACGAGCATCCATCGAAGAAGAGAAGGCATGGTGCAGGTCCCTTTCAGAACTTGTGCGCGCCATGCGCGCCGAGGGTGAGGATATATTGCAGGAAGAATTCGTTGTCGGTGAAGTCGGGCCTGAGCTTCGCCTGCTGGTACTGGACGCGGAAGCGACTGAATTCCGATGGCGTCCAGTCGAGCATCACGGCGGCGCGTTGCGGATTGAACGAGCCGTTGGCGAGATAGACTGAATTCACGCCGTAGTCGACGCTGCCGGGATCGAGCCAGTCGTAGCGCGCGCCGACGCGCCATTGCGGCATGAACTGCCAGACGCCCTGAACGTAGAAACCGCTCTGGTTCGCCCCGTAGTTGCCGATCTGGGTCAGTCCCAGCGCCCCGGTCGCGTCGTAAGTCAGGTCGCCGCGCTCGCGCCGCCAGAAGTACTCGCTCTGCAACTTGAAGTTCGTGTCGGTTGCGTTGCCGTTCGGCGCCCACTTCCAGACGAAGTCGGCGATCGCGAGCTGCGAGCCGCCGGTGAAGGAGAGATCGGCGTCGTTGCCCGCGAGATCGATCTGCGCGTAATCGCGGTTCCTTGCTGCCGTCTGCAGGTACGAGAGTCCGGCGCGCCAGCTGCTGCTGGGTCCGACGTCGCCGCCGACGTGGACATATGCGTTGCCGTCGCCGATGCCATTCTTGTTCCTGTCGTTGCCGGGGAAGCTTTCACCGCTCCCGACCTCGCCGCCGAACTCGACGAAGAGATCGGTGGGAGCGACCCACTTCACCTGCAGCCCGTTGTTCTGGAATTGGCCGCCGAGGAACGCCTGATAGACGAGTGGGGCGTCGAAGAAATCCCATGCGTGCTGGTGCTGGTCGTTCATATAGCCGATGCTCGACAGGAATCGCCCGAATTTGGGCGCGACGCCGTAGGGAACCGACGTGAAGAGCCCATAAGCCTCCTCGACGTCGACCGTGTTCTCGGGCGACAACGAGAACGTGAGATTGCCGTAGACCTTGTCGTCGACGTTCGCGGACAGCGTCAGCTCGGACTCGGCAATGCTGAAGCCGCGCTTCGCCGGCGCGATGTCGCCGCTGGGCGCGAAGCCGGCGATCGCGTACTGATTCGGGTCCTGCGACAGGTTCGCGTAGACCCCTTGCAGCACCGCCGAGATCGCCGGGTTGAAGGCGGCGATGCCTGTGGCTCCCGAAGGTGTCGCCGCGGCGACGGGCGGAGGCGCAGCATCGGCGGTTGCCGACACTGCGTTGGTCGCGGTCGCCGCGGCTGTGGGCTGCCGCGACTCCGCGTCCTTGAGTCGCTGCTCCAGCGCCTGGATGCGCGCCTCGTAGTTCTCTTTCAGTTGCTTGATCTGCTCGCGAATCTCGGCGAGCTCGGCGTCGGTGGCCGCGTGCGCGGCAGGCGCGGCGGCAAGCGCCAGCGCCATGGCGCCGGACACCAGCATGCTTCTCGACATGATGGGCACTCCTCGGTGCGTGAGGGAACTCCGGCGCAAGTCGTTCGCGCGCGGGACCGGGCGGCACTAGAGGAGAGCGGGGGGGGCGCGGATCCGGTACGACGACGGCGGAGCCGTCGTCAGAAGTGAGTCGTGGAGCGAGGAGACAGCGAAGCTCTCCGCGGGCGGGGGGAACGAGGTCGCCTCGTTCGGCACGGCGGAGGCGCCGCCGGCGAACAACGCGCAGATCGCGCATGGCCCGTCGGGGGTCGGAACGTGCAGCGCCTGCTCGTGCGAGCGCTGGAACCATGCTCCGAGGTGTTCGAGCGCGTGCCACTGCGCCGCCTGCTGCGTCGCGACGAGCAGGAAGGCGGCGAGGAGTGCGCGATAGGTCGGTGGCCGATGCATGAAGCGATTTGCGCTTGCGCGGACTCCCAGCGAATCATAACCCGCGAACCGACGACCGCAATTCGTGCGAACAGCCGAAGCGCCCTGGCGAGACGGGCACTGCGACCGAAGGCGCGTCCAATTCCGCTATAATTTCAGTCGGTTGCGGGCACATCCCGCTGTCGTGAGATCCATGGAACTGGCCAAAAGTTTCGAGCCGCACGCGATCGAGTCGAAGTGGTACCCGATCTGGGAGTCGCGCGGCTACTTTAAGCCCTCATGGGCGCCGGACGCCAAACCGTTCTGCATCCAGCTACCCCCGCCCAACGTCACCGGGACGCTGCACATGGGGCACGCGTTCCAGCAGACGATCATGGACGTTCTGATCCGCTGGCACCGGATGCTGGGCGACAACACGCTGTGGCAGCTCGGTACCGACCACGCCGGGATCGCCACGCAGATCGTCGTCGAAAACCAGCTGAAGGCCGAGGGAACGTCGCGGCACGACCTGGGACGCGAGAAGTTCGTCGAGCGGGTCTGGGCGTGGAAGGAACAGTCCGGTTCGACGATCACGAAGCAGATGCGCCGGCTTGGCACCTCCGGCGACTGGTCCCGCGAGCGCTTTACGATGGACGAGGGCCTGTCCGCCGCCGTGCGCGAGACGTTCGCGCGCCTCTACGACGACGGGCTCATCTACCGCGGCAAGCGCCTCGTCAACTGGGATCCGACGCTCGGCACTGCCGTTTCCGATCTCGAGGTCGAGAGCGAGGACGAGCAGGGGAAGCTCTGGGAGATTCGCTATCCGTTCGCTGACGGAACGGGTTCGGTCGTCGTCGCCACGACGCGGCCGGAGACGATGCTGGGTGACGTGGCGGTCGCCGTGAATCCGGACGACGAGCGCTACCGGTCATTCATCGGCAAGTCCGTGACGTTGCCGCTGACTGGACGAACGATCCCGGTGATCGCCGACGACTACGTCGACAAGGCGTTCGGCACGGGTTGCGTGAAGATCACGCCCGCGCACGACTTCAATGACTGGCAGATCGGCCGGCGACACGGCCTCGAACCGATCGGCATCCTCGACCTCGAGGCGAAAATCAACGCCAACGCGCCGGCGAAGTATCGCGGCATGGATCGCTATGTCGCGCGCAAGGCGGTGCTGGCCGACCTCGCGGCGCAGGGCCTCGTCGTCTCCGAGAAGGCGCACAAGATGGTCGTCCCGCGCTGCGAGCGCACGGGCGAGATCGTCGAGCCGATGCTGACAGATCAATGGTTCGTCGCGACGCGCGAGCCGGCACCGGCATCGCATCCGCATTTCCCGAGCCGCTCCATCCAGGACCTCTGCCTCGCGGCGGTCGGGGAAGGTGTCAGAAGCCCGCGCAGCGGCAAGACCGAGAAGGTCGAGTTCGTCCCCGGCGAATGGCTGTCCACGTACTTGTATTGGATCAACAACATCCAGGACTGGTGCATCTCGCGCCAGCTCTGGTGGGGCCACCGGATCCCAGCGTGGTACGACGAGGCGGGCAACGTCTATGTTGCGCACGACGAGGCGGCGGCGCGTGCGCAGGCACGTGCGAAGCTCGGTCGCGACCCGGCGCGCTTCGAGCAGGACCCCGACGTGCTCGACACCTGGTTCTCGTCGGCGCTGTGGTGCCACTCGACGCTCGGGTGGCCGGCGGACACGAAGGAGCTCCGCACGTTCCTGCCGTCGTCGGTGCTGGTGACGGGCTTTGACATCATCTTCTTCTGGGTCGCGCGGATGATCATGACGACGGTGTACTTCACCGGCGAAGTCCCGTTCCGCACCGTCTACATCAACGCGATCGTCCGCGACGAGGAGGGCCAGAAGATGTCGAAGTCGAAGGGGAACGTGCTCGACCCCCTCGACCTGATCGACGGGGTGTCGCTGGAGACGCTCCTGCAGAAGCAGACGTCCGGACTCCTGCTCGAGAAGCAGCGCGAGTCGATCGCGAAGCGGACACGCAAGCAGTTTCCGAACGGCATTCCTGCGTTCGGCGCGGACGCGGTGCGCTTCACCTTCGCGAGCCTGGCGACGTTCGGCCGGACGCTCAACTTCGACCTCAACCGCTGCGAGGGTTACCGCAACTTCTGCAACAAGCTCTGGAACGCGACGCGCTTCGTGCTGATGAATGTCGAGGGCAAGGACGTCGGCCTCGACGCATCGAAGCCCGCGATCTTGTCGTTTCCCGACGAGTGGATCGTGTCGGCGCTACAGGACGCGAAGGAGGAGATCAATCGCCAGCTCGGCGAATTCCGATTCGACCTCGCGGCGCGGACGCTCTACGAGTTCGTCTGGAACGAGTACTGCGATTGGTACGTCGAGCTGTCGAAGGTGACCCTCGCGCAGGCCGACGAGGCCGCACAGCGCGGCACTCGGCGCACGCTGGTCCGCGTGCTGGAAGAAATCCTGCGGCTCGCGCATCCGTTCATCCCGTTCATCACCGAGGAGCTGTGGCAGACCGTTGCACCGCTCGCGGGCCGGGCGGCGGAGACGATCTCGCTGCAACGCTATCCCGAGGCCGATAGGGGCCAGCGCGCGCCGATCCCCTCGACGCAGGTCGCCGTGCTCAAGGACATCGTCGACAGCTGCCGCTCGCTGCGCTCCGAGATGGGGCTTTCGCCCGGTGACAAGGTCGACATGTTGGTGGCCGGAGATAGCGGCGCGCACGGGGCCGGCGCCTTCGCGCCCTACGTCAAGGCGCTCGCGCGGCTGTCCGATTATCGCGTCGTCGACGAGTTGCCCGGGACCAACGCGCCGATCCAGGTCGTCGACAAGCTCCGCATCATGCTCGACGTGAAAGTGGATGTCGTCGCGGAGCGCGAACGGCTGGGCAAGGAGATCTCCCGAGTCGAGGCCGAGATCGCCAAGGCGAACGCGAAGCTCGCGAACGAGGGCTTCATCGCGCGCGCGCCCGCTGTCGTCGTTGAGCAGGAGCGCACCCGCCTCGCGAGCCACATCGCCACGCTGGACAAGCTCAGGACGCAACAGGCGCGGCTCCGCGCGTGACGCCCGACCTCCTGCACGCGTTTCGGCGGTCAACGTCCCCTTACTGGGGAGGAAAGGCGCTGCCGAAGAACGCCCCGAACTCCAGGGAGTTGTTGCCGTAGGACGTCACATGGGTAGCGCCCGTCTTCGTCCCCGGCCCGTTGTAATTGAGAATCGAAGCCGCGGCCTCCCAGGCGGCATAAGGCGTCCCGCCGGGCCCCCCACCCGCGCCGTTCAAGGTGAAGATGGATGCGTTGCGCGTGATCGAGCAACGATCAATCCTCACAGTGGAGGAGTGGCCGGTGGTCGATTGGACGTCGAACCCCACGTCGTTCGAAGTGATTTCGCTGTTGCTCAGGACGAATCCGATCTCGCTGAGCGCGCGGATGCCAGTGCTCGAATTTTCGATGCGCACGTGATCGGCGAGTATCCCGCCCAGATTATTGAAGCCGCGACCGCCGCCCGCGATCGCTCCGTATATGCCGACGCCGTTATTGCGGAAGACCGAGTCCTTCACGATCAGCGTCGCCGCGGGTGCCTGAACGTAGACGCCTTCCTTCGGAAATCCGTTGACCACGACGTTCTCGACGTACACCGTTCCGCCGTGCGTGCTGATCCATTCGATACCGCCTGTCACCGTACCCTGCTGGTTGATGTTGAGGCCGCGCAGGACGACGATGTCGGTGTTTTGGATATCGATGAGCACGACGCCGAATTGACCCGGATATCCGGGCAGCGGAATTCCCGCGCTCGGTGACAGGCCCGCGTGCACGCCAGGTGGGACGATCACGGAGACTGACTTGTGGATTTCCATCGCTCCATAGCCCGCCGTGTCCATGGCGACGACTTCGCCACCCGCCGCGACCGCGTCGATGGCTGCCTGGAAACCGCGACAGGGCGCAGCGAGGGTGCAGGGATTCGTGTCGACGCCGTCGGATGCGACAAACGTCCTCTGCACAGCCGCGCCGGCGTTCGAGATCGCGAATGCGGAGAGGACGAGCACGATGAGTGGCCATGCGGCTACGCGACGCAACATATTTTGACTCCCCCTGGCACCGCTGACGGGCGGCGAGGCTGCATCTTATCCTAGCGCCACGGTCTCGCGGAGCTGAAGCAGCCGCGGCCTGCAGCGGCTTATCGAGCCGCCTGCCTCGGGTCGGGTGCGGGGTGGTCGTAAGCCTCGTCGCATTCCGCAGGGTTGCGGCTATGTGCTTCGTTCTAGCCATCCCGTCACTTCTTCACGGTCGTGGTAGAGCTGGCGCAGCGCAAGCACGTGCGGCATGCGCCTTTCCTCCAGCGTCTCGCGGATGATCGCCGCGCAGCGCTGCACCTCGTCGTAGCGCTTCTTCATCGGGAGCTTGAGGTTGAAGATCGCGCGCTTCGCGTAACCCTCGCCGATCCACCGGGCGACGACGCTGGCGATGCGGGACGGCTGCTCCGCAATGTCGCAGACGAGCCAGTCGACGGGCCGTCGCGGCACGTACGTCAGACCATCGGCGCGCAAGTGGGTGACGAGCGGGTCGTGCGCGACCTCTCCCTCGAGCAATCCGTTGTCGACCGCGGTGACGCGCAACCCGCGGTGCGCGAGCTGCCACGTCCATCCGCCGGGAGCGGCGCCCAGATCGATCGCGCGCATGCCAGCGTGCGCGAGCTCGAGTTCGCGGTCACCCAGAAAGGTGATGAACGCTTCCGCGAGCTTGAGGGTCGAGCGCGACGGCGCGCCCGCCGGCATCCGGAGCCTCAGGATGCCCATAGGCCAGCGGCTGCCCCACGGTCTCCGGCTCGCGCCAACGTAGACATGGGCGCCATCGACGAAGAGAACATGGAGCGCGTAACCGCTCGCGATCGCCATCGCGTCACCGGTCATCCCCACTTGTTCCGCCAGCGGCTTCTCGAGCGCGCGGCACAGTCCGGACAGCTCCTTCCCCTCGTTGGTGTCGGCAGTCTCGAGACGCAGCGATGAGATCGTGAGTGGCCTTCCGGGCAGCGGCAAATGGGCGCGAATGTCGTCGATCAAAGTGGCGAGCGGTGTCACGCGATCGGGGCGACGCCCTACTCGTTTTTGCTCGAACAGTGCGTGCGGCCCCGCGCCGAAGAACAGCGCGCGGACGAAGATCGGCGGTACCTGCGCCAGCGCACGCGTCCAGCGCGGGGCATCGAACGGCTGTGGCGTGGCGACGACAAAGCCTTGCCCAACGGGCGCGTCGAGCTCGACCGCCGCCTCGGCGTGGGCGGCGACGCGCCGGAGGTCGGCCGCGACTTCCGGCTCGAAGCCCGCGCGGCAGTGCGCGATGATGCGCGGCGTCAAGGTGCGAGCGTCGCCCAATCGGGTGCGACATCGGCGAGCGCGCGACGGATGTGGCCCCGGAACCCGGTGACGGTCTCCGCGCAAAAGAGCGCGTCGACGATCGCTTGCTCGGTTGCTTCGGCTGAGGCGTCGAACAGCGGATCGAGGAGTGCGTCCTCCAGCATCTCGAACGCGCGGACCGCGGGTCCCTCGTGCGCGATTGTCTGGGCCGTGGAAAAGGCGAGTGCGATGTCGCCGCTGCCGTGCCCGTAGAACGAACCGGTGCGGGCGATGCCGGCGGCGGCGCGCGTCGCGACCCGGCGAAGCTGCCGATGATCGAGCGGAGCGTCGGTCGCAAGGATGACGATTACTGAACCGCGATCGACCTGGGGCTCGACCGCCGCGAGCCGCCGGGCGAGTGCGGGTCCGATCCTGCGGCCAGCAAGCGTAAGGCTTTCGAGCTTGCCGAAGTTGGCGAGCACCAGCGCTCCCACAATGCATTGAAGCTTTCCCGTCGCCGCAACGCGCGACGCCGAGCCGATACCGCCCTTCAAGCCGAAGCACGACATGCCGCGCCCGGCACCGACCGACCCTCGCCCGAAGTCGGGCGCCGCGGCAGAGAGCGCCTCGACGTAGTGCGCTTCGGTGACGGCGAACGCCTGCATGTCCGAGAGATACGCGTCGCTGCACTCGAACACCAGCGGGTTGACGGACGTCGTCGTGCGCGCGATGGCGGGGTGCGCCGCGATCGCCGACCGAATCTGCGCGGTCGCGACGGTCCCGACGGAGAACGTGTTCGTGAGCGCGATCGGCGTCTCCACTACGCCGAGCTCGTTCACCTGCGGCAGGCCGGCGCTCTTGCCGAAGCCGTTGATCACCACCGCTGCCGCGGGCACCTTGGCGAGGAACGGGTCGCGATCATGGGGGCGGACGACAGTGACACCGGTCTGGATGTCGCCGCGTGCGAGCGTGCAATGGCCCACCGCGACGCCGCTGACGTCGGCGATCGTGTCCCGCGCTCCCGACGGGAGAAGGCCGATTCGCGGCGCCATCATGTGCGGAACGTCTACCGTCGCTCGATCTTGGGGTCCAGTGCGTCGCGCAGCCCATCGCCCAGGAGGTTGAACGCGAGCACCGTCACGAAGATCGCGATCGCCGGGAAGATTGCGACATGCGGCGCCGTCATCATTTCCGAGCGTGCGGCGTCGAGCATCGCGCCCCATTCCGGGGTCGGAGGCTGCGCGCCCATCCCGAGGAACGACAGGCTCGCCGCAGTGATGATCGACGTGCCGATCCGCAGCGAAAAGTAGACGACGACGGCCGAGATGGTGCCCGGGAAGATATGGCGGGCGATGAGCGTGCCGTCGCCTGCACCGATGCTGCGCGCGGCTTCGACGAATGTCAGATGCTTGAGCGCGAGCGTGTTGCCGCGCACCAGGCGCGCGAAGGTCGGGATGCTGAAGATCGCCACGGCGATGATGACGTTGGCCATGCCGCCGCCAAGGATGGCCACGATGCCGATCGCGAGCAGGATACCGGGGAAGGCGAAGAGCACGTCGCAGACCCGCATGATGATGCGATCGGGCCAGCCCTCGTAGAAACCGGCGATCAGGCCGAGCACCGTGCCGAACGCTGCACCGACGGCGACCGAGATGAAGCCCGCGGCGAGCGAGATCCGCGCGCCCATCAGGATCCGGCTGAAGATGTCGCGGCCGAGGGAGTCGACGCCGAACAGATGCTGCCACGACGGCGGCGCGTTGAGGCGATCGTAATCGAAGAACGTCTCGGCGTCGTACGGCACGATCCACGGAGCGATGACGGCGGCGACGACGAGCAGGATCACGAATGCTCCGGCCGCAAGCGCAACCGGCTGCTTCCTGAACTTGCGCCAGAACTCCGACCAGGGAGTACGTACAGCGCCGGAATCCGCAACCGCGGCGACGTCGGTGGCGACTTCGTTCATCAGCGGTAGCGGATCGTCGGATTGATGAGCCCGTAGAGCACGTCGACCACGAGGTTGATCAGGATGAATTCGAGCGAAAACAGCAGCACGAGCGACTGGATCACGGGGTAGTCGCGCATGTCGACCGCGTCGACCAGGAGGCGGCCGAGGCCCGGCCAGTTGAATACCTTCTCGACGACGATCGAGCCCCCCAGCAAAAAACCGAACTGAAGGCCCATCATCGTCACTACGGGGATCAGCGCATTGCGCATCCCGTGCTTCACGACGACGCGCGTCTCGGGCAGGCCCTTCGCCCGCGCGGTCCGGATGAAGTCCTCGCCCAGGATGTCGACGAACGACGAGCGCGTGAAGCGCGCCATGATCGCGGCGACCGCGGCGCCCAGCGTCAACGACGGCAGGATGTAGTGGCGCCACGTGTCGTCGCCCACGGTCGGCAGCCATCCGAGCTGGACCGAGAACACCTGCATGAGCACCATGCCGAGCGCGAACGCGGGAAACGAGATGCCGGAGACGGCGAGCGTCATCCCCAACCGGTCCGGCCAGCGGTTGCGCCAGACGGCCGAGAGGATGCCGACCGTCATTCCGAACAGCACCGACCACACCATGCTCCAGACGGTGAGCCAGAACGTCGGCATGAATCGGTCGGCAATTTCTTCGCGCACGGGACGCTTGGTGCGCAGCGATTTGCCGAAGTCCCAACGGACGACGCCCGCGACGAAGCGAGCGAATTGCTCCGGCAGCGGCCGGTCGAGGCCCAGGTCCTTGCGCACGAGCTCGACCGTTTCCGGCGTCGCGTCGGGACCGGCCGCGAGGCGTGCGGGGTCGCCCGGCAGGATGTGGACGAACAGGAATACCGAAAGGCCGACGATCGCGAGCGTCGGCAGGACTCCCAGCAGGCGCTTGATGGTGTACTGAAGCATCGCTCTTCGCCGTCCCCGCGAATGCGGAGGACCCAGTGTCGTTGCGTCAAGACGCTGGATTCCCGCCGTCGCGGGAATGAGGGGGCCGCCGTTACTTCAGATCGACCTCGGTGAAATTGAAAGACGCGTCGGGAATCACGTAGACGCCCGACAGCTTCTTGTTGTTCGCCGACAGGAGCTTTTCGACGACCAGCGGTGCCCACGGCGCGTCCTTCCAGATCGTTTCCTGGGCGTCCTTGTAGAGCTTCGCCTTCTCGGTTCCGTTCGTCGTCAGCTGCGCCTGCTTGATGTCGTCATCCACTTTCGCGTTCTTGTAATAAGCGGTGTTGAAGAGCTTGGGCGGCCACGAGCTCCCGTCGAGCAGCGGCCGGAGCGCCCAGTCAGCCTCGCCGGTCGACGTCGACCAGCCCACGTAGTAGAGGCGCACGGGTGCCGTCGTCGGATCCTGCCAGCTTTCGACCTTCTCGACGCGCTGTCCGGCTTCGAGCAGCGTGATCTTCGTCTTGATCCCGATCTGCTGGAGCTGCTGCTGCAGGAACTGCGTGACCTTCTGCGCGGTCGTGTGGTTGTACGCCGACCAGAGCTCGGTCTCGAACCCGTTCGGATAGCCGGCCTCGGTCAGGAGCTGCTTCGCCTTCGCGACGTCGTACGGCCACGCACCGAGGTTGTCCGCGTACTCGACGCCCTTCGGCACCACGCCCTCGGCCGGCGTCGCATAGCCGCTGAACGCAACCTTCGCCAGCGCTTCCTTGTTGATTGCGTAGGCAATCGCCTGACGCACCTTCGGATTGTCGAAGGGCTTCTGCTGCGTGTTCATCGACAGGTAGCGGAGCACGATCGACGGCGCAGCGACGAGCTCGAGGTCGGGTTTCGCCTTCAGCACGTCGGCCATCTCGTAGGGCACCGGGAAGGTGAAGTGCGCCTCGCCGGTCTGCATCACCGCGGCCCGCGTGTTGTTGTCGATGACCGGCTTCCACGTGATCGTGTCGACCTTGGGGTAGCCCTTCTTCCAGTAGCCGTCGAACTTCGCGACCTTTAGGTAGTCCGTGGCCTTCCACTCGACGAACTTGAACGGGCCCGTGCCCACGGGATGGAACGCGATGTCCTTGTTGCCCCATTGCTTGAGCGCCGCGGGGCTGATCATCACGGTCGAGGGATGGGCGAGCTGGTTGATGAACGGAGAGAACGGCGTCTTGAGCGTGATCCGCGCCGTGTAGTCGTCGACCACTTCCGTCTTCGCGATGTTGTTGTTGTAGAGACCGTAGCGCTTGAGCTTGTTGTCCGGATTGGTGACGCGATCGAGGTTGGCCTTGACCGCATCGGCCTTGAAATCGGTGCCGTCGTGGAACTTGACTCCCTTGCGAAGCTTGATCGTGTAGACGAGGCCATCCTTGCTCACGTCGTAGCTCTCGGCCAGCACCGGAATCAGCTTCATGTCCTTGTCGAAGCCGAACAGCCCCTCGTAGAACGACTTGGCCATCGCTTGCGACAGCGTGTCGTTGGCGTCGTACGGATCGGTCGTCGTGAACGTCGATGCAACGGCGAACACGACGTCCTTGGCGGCAAGGGCGGGGCCCGCACCAAGCGCGGCGAGCGCGAGCAGCGCGGCGGCGAGGGGTCGTTGCAAGCTTTTCATATTGAAGGTCTCCTGGGAAGAAAGCGAAGCCGGTCCGATCAGAACGCGCCGGCGATCGGTGTGTGGCGACGAAGTGCCCGGGCGCCACTTCCTCGAGTGGGAGGACGGCCGGCTCGTCGCCGACGGCACGGATGGGACTCGGAATCTCGGCGGATGATAACTCGGTTCCACGGTGTCGTTGGGAGGGGTCCGCGACCGGCACCGCTGCCAGGAGCCGGCGCGTATAAGGATGGCGAGGGTCCTCGAACACCGCACGTCGGGGGCCGATCTCGACGATCTGCCCGAGATACATCACCGCGACGCGATGGCTCACGCGCTCGACAACCGCCATGTCGTGCGAGATGAAGAGGTACGAGAGGCCGAACTCCGCTTGCAGGTCGAGCAGGAGGTTGACGATCTGCGCCTGAATGGACACGTCCAAGGCGGAGACCGCCTCGTCGGCGACGATGATTCGGGGATTCAGTGCAAGCGCGCGAGCGACGGCGATACGCTGGCGCTGGCCGCCCGAGAATTCATGCGGATAGCGCTGCGCGTGATCCGGCGACAGGCCGACGTGCTGCAGGAGCCACGCGACGCGCTCCTCGGCTTCGCGCCCCCGCGCGACGCCGTGCACGTAGAGCGGCTCGGCGATCGAGAAGCCGACGGTGAGGCGCGGATCGAGGGAGGCGAACGGATCCTGGAAGATCATCTGGATATCGCGCCGCAGAGGCCGCACTTCGGAGGTTGGCAGCTTCGCGATGTCGCGGCCCTCGAACTCGATGCTGCCGCCGGCGATGTCGACGAGGCGCAAAAGGGAGCGGCCCGTCGTCGACTTGCCGCAGCCCGATTCGCCGACGAGTGCAAGCGTTTCTCCGGCCGCGAGGTCGAAGCTCACCCTCTCGACCGCATGGACCCGGCGGGTCACGCGACCGAAGAATCCCGACTTCACGTCGAAGCGTGTGGTCAGATCGCGGACCTTGAGGATTGGTGCACTGTCATCAGGCAGCGGTGCCGCCACCACCGCTTTGGCGGTGCGATCGGTGGGCAGCCGGTACTTCTCCGGACGATCGGTGCCACGCATCGAACCCAGGCGCGGCACGGCGGCCAGCAGAGCGCGCGTGTAGTCCTCGCGCGGCGCTGCGAAGATGCGCTGCACATCACCGACCTCGACCTTGCGGCCGTGGCGCATCACGACAACGCGGTCGGCGATCTCGGCGACGACGCCCATGTCGTGAGTGATGAAGATCACTGCCATGTGCATTTCGTCCTGCAGGAGGCGGATGAGCGCCAGGATCTGCGCCTGCACCGTCACATCGAGCGCCGTCGTCGGCTCATCGGCAATCAGCAGGTGGGGGCGGCACGACAGTGCCATCGCGATCATCACGCGTTGCCGCATTCCACCGGAGAGCTGGTGCGGGTAGCGCGTGAGCACCTGTCGCGCCTCCGGGATGCGGACGAGCTCGAGCATCCGCAGCGCTTCCGCAATCGCTGCCGCGCGATCCTTGCCCTGATGCAGCCGGATCGACTCGCCGATCTGGTCGCCGACGGTGAAGACCGGGTTGAGCGAGGTCATCGGCTCCTGGAAGATCATTGCGATCTCGGCGCCGCGGATGTCGCGCATCGTCGCACCGTCGGCGCGGGCGAGGTCGAGCCGCGTGCCGTCGCGGCGCGCGAAATCAATGCGGCCCGAGGTGATCCGACCGCCACCATGCTCGACGAGTCGCATCACCGATAACGCGGTGACCGATTTGCCGGAACCGGATTCGCCGACTATCGCAACCGTTTCCCCGCGCCCGACGTCGAACGAGACCTCTCTCACGGCGTGCACGATTCGCTCGGACGTGGCGAACGAGACTGAAAGGCCCTCGACGGCGAGGGTGGAGGACATGTGAGGCGCGTTCCCGGGTTCTCGGGCGCACTTCGGAAGCGCGCCGGGAGTCCGGAATTATCGGCGGACGGCCGGCGGCGGGCAACGGACGGCGATCAGACCTTCTCGGGCTCGGCCGACTTGCGCTTCATCAGGAGAGCGGGAACCGGCTTGCCGTGGCCGAAATGCTTGCGCCCATGCGGATGCGCCGGGCTCGGAGCCGGGCGCACCGGCGTCGGCTGATCTGGGTTGAGCGCGTACGCACGCTCGCGCTCCGCGTGCCGAGCGTCGGCGCTCGGCGGACGGCCCGAGGGCGCTTCGCCGCGATGGCGGGGCGCGCGTTCGGCGGCGGCGCCCTTCGCCTTGGCAGCATCGTGCGAAGCGCGAGCGGGACGTGCCGCCGGCTGCGCACGCGGGGCGCGTTCGCGACGCTCCGGGCGAATGGCCGCGGTATCGAAGCTGTCGGCAGCGACCACCTCGACCTTCTTCTTGAGCAGCCGCTCGATCTCGGTGAGATAGCGCTCCTCGTCCGGTGCCACGAACGAGATCGCTTCGCCCGAGGCGCCCGCGCGCCCGGTGCGGCCAATGCGATGGATGTAGTCTTCGGGAACGTGCGGCAACTCGTAGTTGACGACGAGCGGAAGGTCGTCGATATCGAGGCCGCGTGCGGCGACGTCGGTCGCGACCAGCACCTGCAGCTTGCCCTCCTTGAACGCGGCCAGCGCCTCCATCCGCGCCTGCTGCGTCTTGTCGCCGTGAATCGCATCGGTGACAAGGCCGTCTTTCGCGAGCTGTCGCGCGAGCCGCGCGGTACCGTGCTTGGTCCGCACGAAGCAGAGAACCTGGTTCAGATTGCGGGTGCGGACCAGATGCTCGAGCAAACCGCGCTTGGCGTCGACGGGTACCTTGTACGCGTACTGGGCCACGGTTTCGGCCGCTGTGTTGCGCTTCGCGACCTCGATCAGCTGCGGAGCGTTGAGGAGCTGATCGGCAAGCTTCTTGATCTCGCCGGAGAAGGTGGCCGAAAACAGCAGATTCTGGCGTTTCTCCCGCGAGGGCAGGAGCGCCATGATTCGCTTGATGTCCGGGATGAACCCCATGTCGAGCATCCGGTCGGCCTCGTCGAGGACGAAGATCTCGACCTGCCCGAGATGGACGCTCTTCTGTTCGATGTGGTCGAGCAACCGCCCCGGAGTAGCGACGAGGATCTCGATGCCACCGCGGACGATCGGAAGCTGATGCTTGATGTCGACGCCGCCGAAGACCACGGTCGAGCGCAGGTTCGTGTGCTTGCCGTAGGTGCGGAACGACTCTTCGACCTGGACTGCCAGCTCGCGCGTCGGCGTGAGAATCAGCGCGCGCACGGGGTGCCGTGCAGGGGACGGGCTCGCGTTGGCGAGCGGCATCAGCTTCTGCAGGATCGGCAGCGCGAAAGCGGCCGTCTTGCCGGTGCCGGTTTGGGCGCCCCCCATGACGTCCTTGCCGGCGAGAACGACAGGGATCGCCTGGGACTGGATCGGCGTCGGCGTGGTGTAGCCGGAGTCGGTCACGGCCCGTAGCAAGTCGGGCGCGAGTCCGAGCTCCGCAAAGCTCGTTGCATTCATGAAAGCTCCTGGTCGCGGCCCATCCCTTGCGGGATTTCCGGTCCAGGCAGCGGGGGGAAAACACCGTTGGACCGTGCGATGCAGCTCCCGCCCCGTTGGGCGGGTGCATCCCACGTTTTGCTGAGCGGAGACCGGAACGGCCGCTCGAGAAGATATTATAGTCTAAGTTTCGGATTTTGCGAAATTTTCTGGCCCAAAGTCGGGCCGGCCGGCTATAATCCACTGTTTTGCTGCCTGGGCGTCGATGCCCGGCCGATTCGCCCGGTTCGCCGGCCCGAACCCATGACTCTCGCGCTTCGAAACATCGCGATCATCGCCCACGTCGATCACGGCAAGACGACGCTCGTCGACAAGCTGCTGGTCCAGGCGGGCACCTTCGCCAAGCACGTCCACGTCGGCGAGCGGATGATGGATTCGAACGACCTCGAGCGGGAGCGGGGGATCACGATCCTGGCCAAGAACTGCTCGATCCGCTATCACGACACGCAGATCAACATCGTCGACACCCCCGGCCACGCCGACTTCGGTGGCGAGGTCGAACGCGTGCTGGGGATGGTCGACGGCGTCCTGCTTCTGGTCGACGCGGTCGAGGGGCCGATGCCCCAGACGCGGTTCGTCACGCTGAAGGCACTCAAGCTGGGGCTCGCGCCGATCGTCGTTGTCAACAAGGTCGACCGCCCCGGCGCGCGGCCGGAGTGGGTCGTCAACCAGACTTTCGAGCTCTTCGACAAGCTGGGCGCAACCGAGGACCAGCTCGATTTCCCCGTCGTTTACGCGTCGGCACTGAACGGCTGGGCGACGATGGACGTCACGGTCGCGAAGGCGCATGTGCCGCCGGCCGATGCGTCGATGCAGCCGCTGTTCGAAACGATTCTCGCGCGCGTCCCGGAGCCTGTCGGCGATCCCGACGGCCCGCTGCAGTTCCAGGTGAGCGCGCTCGACTACTCGAGCTACGTCGGCCGCCTCGGCATTGGACGCATCCGGCGTGGCCGCATCGTGCCCGGACAGGAGGTCGCGATCCTGAATGGGCCGCCCGAAGATGGCGTTGTCCCTCCAAAAGCGAAGATCGGCCAGGTGTTCGCGTTCTCCGGGATGGAACGCGTGCCCGTCGAAGCGGCGGAAGCGGGCAACATCGTGCTCGTCACCGGCGTCGACGATCTCGCGATCGGAACGACGCTTGCGTCGGTCGAGTCGCCGGAGGCGCTCCCGCCAATCAGCGTCGACCTGCCCACGCTTTCGATGTACTTCCAGGTCAACACGTCGCCGCTCGCGGGCCGCGAAGGCAAGTACGTGACCTCGCGAAACCTGCGCGATCGTCTCGCCAAGGAAGTGCTGACCAACGTCGCACTGCGGGTCGAGGAGACGGGCGATACCGATTCGTTCCTCGTCTCGGGCCGGGGCGAGCTCCACCTCACCATCCTGATCGAGAACATGCGGCGCGAGGGCTACGAGCTTGCGGTTTCGCGTCCGCGCGTCGTGCTCCGCGAGATCGACGGTGTAACCTCCGAGCCGTTCGAAGCGCTGACCGTCGACGTCGAGGAGCAGCACCAGGGCGCGGTGATGGAAGCGCTGGGCCCGCGGCGCGGCGATCTGACGAACATGGAGTCCGACGGCCGTGGACGCGCGCGTCTCGAATACCGGATTCCGGCGCGCGGACTGATCGGTTTCCAGGGCGAATTCATGAACCTTACGCGCGGCACGGGACTCATGAGCCACGTGTTCGATGGCTATGCACCGCTGAAGGGCGAGATCCCGGAACGCCGCAACGGCGTGCTGATTTCGCAGGAACACGGCGACGCGGTCGCTTATGCGCTGTGGAAGCTGCAGGACCGCGGACGGATGTTCGTGTCGCCGGGCGAGAAGCTTTACGAAGGGATGGTCATCGGGATCCACAGCCGCGACAACGACCTCGTGGTCAATCCAATCAAGGGCAAGCAGCTCACCAACGTTCGCGCGTCAGGCACCGACGAAGCGGTGCGCCTCGTTCCGCCGATCGAGCTCAACCTCGAGTACGCGGTCGAGTTCATCGCCGACGACGAGCTGGTCGAAGTGACCCCCGCATCGATCCGGATCCGCAAGCGCTTTCTCAAGGAACACGAGAGGAAGAAGGCGAGCCGCGAGGCAGCGTAGGGACGGGCATGGTCAGCGCCGTCCTGTTCGACCTCGACGACACGCTCGTCGATCACCGGCACGCCAATCGCGCCGCAATCAGCGGCGTGCGCGAGCGCTTCGCCGAATTGCGGCAGGTCGCGCTCGAGGACCTGCTTGCGGAAAGTGCCCGCCTGCTCGAGGAGCTCCATCGCGCCGTCGCGCTCGGCCGCGTCGATATCAACGAGGCGCGGATCGAGCGCTACCGTCGCTTGTTCGCGTTTGCGGGCGCCAACGGCTCGTCCCAACCCGCGCTTGCGGCGCGGCTGCATCGCGCGCTGTATCGCCGGAACCGGCGGCGGGTGGCCGGCGCGCTCGAGCTCATCGAAGCGCTGTCGCCGCGCGCCCGAATTGGCGTGGTCACCAACAACACTCGAGCCGAGCAGCGCGAGAAGCTCGCGACATTCGGATTCGCGCCGCATATCACGAGTCTCGTGACGTCCGAGGAGGTGGGAGCCTCCAAGCCGGACCCGCGCATCTTCCGGACCGCCCTGGAGCGCGTCGATTGCTCGGCCGAAAGCGCGGTGATGATCGGCGACTCGCTCGTGCACGACGTCGAGGGCGCCCTCGCCGCCGGCATCACTCCTTTCTGGTTCGATCGCGACGGCGCGGCGGTGGCATCGCGGGCCCCGCTCCGCGTGCTGACGTCGCTCGAGCCGGCGACGCGAGGTCGCCCGGCGCGTGCTCGCGCGCGAGGGTTAGCAATCCGCGCGCGCGCGGGCAGCTTCGCGCGCTTGATCGCGGGGACGTCGATGATGCGCTGCCTCGCCGGCGAGCGCATCGAACTCGCAGTCGATGTCGATGCGATCGGATTCGTGCCAATATTCGACGAGTTCCTCCTCCCGTCCAGGCATGCTGTCCGCGACCCTCGCTTCCCGCTTCGCCACCATCGCGCTCGCGAACGTCGTTCGCGAATATCCGGGCAAGGCCGACCACGTGCCCGCCAGTGATGCCGATCTCTTGCCGCCGCGGATGCTGCACCCGGCCTTCTACGGCAGCTACGACTGGCACTCCTGCGTGCACATGCACTGGCTGCTCGTCCGTGTGCGGAGATTGCATCCGGCGCTGCCGGAGCGCGAGCAGATCGACACGCTGCTCGATCGCCACCTGGCACTCGCCAATATTGCGGCCGAATGCGCCTACCTCGAGCGGCCGCACGCGCAGACGTTCGAGCGTCCCTACGGCTGGACATGGCTCCTGAAGCTCGCGGACGAGCTCGCGTGCTCCGACGACGCCCGCGCGCGCCGGTGGTCGCGTCAACTCGCACCCCTCGCGCGCGCGTTCGTCGAGCGCTACCTGCGCTGGCTCCCGAAAGCCGACTACCCGGTGCGCTACGGGATGCATTCGAATAGCGCGTTCGGCGTGCTGTTCGCGCTCGACTATGCCCGCGGCGCGGACGAGAGCGCTCTGGCCATGGCGATCGAGGGCAGAGCCCGGAGCTGGTTCGCGCACGATCGCGATGCCCCCGCCGCGTGGGAACCGTCGGGCTTCGATTTTCTCTCGCCGTCGCTCGTCGAGGCCGAGCTGATGCGGCGGGTGTTCGCGGCCGACGCGTTCGGGCAGTGGCTCGATCGATTCCTTCCCGGGATTGGGCGGCGGGAGCCCTTGCAGCTGTTCACACCGCTCGCGGTCAGCGCTGCGAGCGATCCGCACATCGTCCATCTCCACGGCCTCAACCTGGCGCGCGCGTGGTGCTTCCGTGGAATTGCATCGGCGCTCGCCGCCGGCGATCCGCGCGCGGCGGTGGTGAGCGAGGCCGCCGCATTACATCAGGCGGCCGGCGTAGCAGCGCTCGACGGAGCCGACTACGCGGGCACACACTGGCTCGCTTCGTTCGCCGCGCTGGCGCTTTCGGAGCCATAGTAAACTGGACTTCATGACGGAGAGTTCGCCCCTGATCATCGTCGTTGTGGTTGCGCTTGCTGCGATTGCCGGGCTCGTCGCGCTCGCGCTCTCCCGCCTTTCGACGTTGGTGGCGGCGCGCGACGGTGCGGTGCGCGAGGCCGCTGATCTCAAGACGCGTCTGGAGATACTGGCCGCGCAGGCGGCTGACTTCGAGCGCGACGTGCGGCAGGATCTGGCGCATGGGCGTGCCGAGCAGGCGCAGGCGACGCAGAGTGCGCGCTCCGACCTCGGCGCGACGCTCGCGCGCTTCGGCGACCAGCTGGGTCAGCTCACGCAGTCGAACGAGCGCCGGCTTGAGGCTGTGCGGGCCACCGTCGAGCAGAAGCTCGAGGCGCTGCGCGCTGACAACACGCAAAAACTCGAGCAGATGCGGGCGACCGTCGACGAAAAACTCTCCACGACGCTCGAGAAACGGCTCGGTGATTCCTTCCAGCTCGTCTCGGACCGCCTGGAGCAGGTGCACCGGGGACTGGGCGAGATGCAGACGCTCGCCACCGGCGTCGGTGATCTCAAGCGGGTTCTGACCAACGTCAAGACGCGCGGCACGTGGGGCGAGACGCAGCTCGGAATGCTCCTTTCCGAGGTGCTGACGCCGCAGCAGTACGAGGCGAACGTCGAAACCGTTCCCGGCAGCAACCGGCGCGTCGAGTTCGCGATCCGCTTTCCCGGCCGCGGTGCCGATGGCGCGCCGTGCTGGCTGCCGATCGATGCCAAATTCCCGCTCGAGCACTGGCAGCGGCTGCAGGATGCGCTCGAGCGCGCCGATGCGCCCGCGGCCGACGCTCGCGCGTAAGGCGCTCGCCGACTTCCTGCGGATCCAGGCAAAGACAATCCGCGACGCCTACGTCGCGCCGCCGCACACGACCGACTTCGCGATCCTGTTCGTGCCGACGGAAGGCCTCTACGCCGAGATGATGTCGCGCCCGGGCTTCGCCGACCAGCTGCAGCGCGAGTTCCGGGTCACGCTCACCGGCCCGACGATTTCCTCGCGCTCCTGAACAGCCTGCAAATGGGTTTTCGGACGCTTGCAATCGAGCAGCGCTCGAGCGAGGTGTGGAAGACGCTCGCCCTCGTCAAGACCGAGTTCTCAAGGTTCGCCGACGTGCTGGCCGGCATCAAGAAGAAGCTCGATGAAGCGGGCACGTCCATCGAAAAGGCCGGCGTGCGCACGCGGGCGATGGCGCGGACGCTGCGCGAGGTCGAGACGCTGCCCGAGGAGGAGGCCGAGCGCCTGCTGATCACCGACGCGACAGGCGATCTCTTCGACAGCGAGCCGTCGGAAGTCTCTTCCGAACCCGGCTCCGGTTGACGCTCCGCCATGTTCGAGGCGCTGCGCAACTGGCGCCGCAAGCGCGTGCTCAGGAGCGCCGCGATTCCGGATGCGCTGTGGCGGGACGCGCTCGAGTCGCTGCCTTTCGTCGCGATCTACACGGACGAGGAGCTTGCGCGCCTTCGCGCGAAGGTCATCCTCTTCCTGTCCGCAAAATCGATCGTCGGCGCGCGGGGCCACGCGGTGACGCCACTCCAGCGCGTGATCATCGCCGTTCAGGCCTGCGTGCTCGTCTTGAACCTCGACATGGCCTACTACGACGGTTGGGAGAACATCATCGTCTATCCCGATGAATTCATTCCGGGGTGGGAATACGGAGGACGAAGCGGGTGTTGTCCACCGCAACGAAGGACCGCTCGCCGGCGAATCCATGCCCGGTGGCCCGGTCGTGCTGTCGTGGTACGACGTCGAGGCCTCAGCCGACTGGGACTCGGCCGGGATGAACCTCGTGGTTCACGAGTTCGCGCACAAGCTCGACATGCGCAACGGCGAGGCCAATGGGTGCCCGCCGCTGCCCGCGACGATGCCGCCGCACATCTGGAAGAAGACGCTGACGGCGGCCTATGAGCATTTCCGCACGCGTGTCGAGAGCGGTGATCATACGGCCATCGACCCGTATGCCGCCGAGTCGCCGGCCGAGTTCTTCGCCGTCCTCTCCAGGTTTTCTTCTCCGATCCCGCACTGCTTCTGCACGAGTATTCGAAGGTCTACAAGCAGTTCATGTCGTTCTACAAGCAGGACCCGGCGTCGCGGGCGGAAGCTGCTGCTCGACGAATAGCGACGAGCGTAGTACCATCCGCGCCGGCGGTTTTCCGTCGCGTGCGTCTTTCCCTCGATGCGCTTCGGGGCGCATCACCTCGGCTCCCATCGATCATGCAAATCCATGCGGCGCTGGCCGCGTTCATCCTCCTGGTCGCCCTCATGACCGGCACTCTTCTCTCGACGGCGCTCGCGCAGCCGACGCCGACACCCGATCCGGTGCGCGACGCGCACGCGCTGTTCGGTGAGGTCTGGGAATGGAACCTCAGCGAATATCCCGAGATTGCGACCTATGTCGGCGATCCTCGCTACCGCGATCGTCTCGCCGACCAGTCGGCGGAGGCGGTGGAGCGGCGCAAAACGCAGCGCGAGCGGTTTCTCGAGCGTGCGCTTGCGATCGACGCCGGCGCGCTCGCGCCGGAGGACCGGGTGTCCTTGCGTGTCCTGCGCTACCAGCTCGAGCAGGCGGTCGCGCTTGGTCGCCTCTGCGCGCCGCTCTCCTGCAATCAGGGTGAGTTCTGGTCACCCGTCACGCAGTTCGGTGGTGTCCACCTCGAACTGCCCCGCCTCGTCGACGCAACGACGTTCGGGTCGGTGCGCGACTACGAGGCGTACATCGCGCGCCTGCACGCCGTGCCAGCGCTGGTCGACCAGCTCATCGCGCGGATGGAACTGGGGATGAAGCTCGGCTGGATGCCCGCCAAGATCGCCGTCGCGCGCGTCCCGTCGCAGCTCGACGCCCAGGTCGTCGCCGATCCGACGCAAAGTCCGGAGTACGCGCCGTTCAAGAAGTTTCCGTCGGACATTTCTGCTGCCGAGCGCGAGCGCCTGGCGGCCGCCGGACGGCGCGCGATCGAGATGGCCGTTGTTCCGGCGTTCCGCAAGCTGCGCGAGTTCTACGACAAGCGCTACCTGCCCGTCGCGGCAACCGACATCGCGGCCTCGGCACTGCCGGCGGGTAGTCGCTACTACGAGGCGCGGCTCGCGTTCTACACGACGACGAAGCTCTCGCCGCGCGAGATCCACGATCTCGGGCTCGCCGAGGTCGCGCGTATCGGCAAGGCGATGGACGAAACGGTCGCGGCCGCGGGGTTCAAGGGCACACGCGCCGAGTTCCAGATCTTCCTGAACAAGGACCCGCAGTTCTTCTACACGCGTGCCGACGACATGCTCGAGGGCTACCGCGACATCGCGAAGCGGGCCGATGCGGTGCTGCCAGGCTTCTTCGCCGTGCTGCCGCGCCTGCCCTATGGCGTTCGCGCCATGCGTCCGGAGGAAGGCGACAACGCCGAGCACTACGTGCGCGGTTCGCCGAGGCCGGGCGCGCCGGCTATTTCGAGGCGAACGTCAACTCGCTTTCGCGCCGCCCGAAGTGGAGCATGGAGACGCTGGTGCTGCACGAAGCGGTGCCCGGGCACCACCTGCAAATCGCGCGCGCGCAGGAGCTCGCGGAGCTGCCGCCCTTCCGGCGCAACGGCTTCTTCGTCGCGTTCTCGGAAGGCTGGGCGCTCTATGCCGAGAGCCTGGGCCACGAAATGGGCTTCTACGCGATCCGTATTCGAAATACGGCAACCTGGCGGCCGAGATGCACCGCGCCGCACGGCTCGTCGTCGACACGGGTCTCCACGCGTTCGGCTGGACGCGCGAGCGGGCGATCGCGTACCTTGTCGACAACGCCGCGCTCACGCCGGAGTTCGCAGTGGCCGAGGTCGACCGCTATATCGTGACGCCCGGACAGGCCACCGCCTACAAGATCGGCGAACTCAGGATCAAGGCGCTCCGCGCGAAAGCGCGTGCGGAGCTCGGCCCGGCATTCGACCTTCGCCGCTTCCACAACGCGGTGATCGACCACGGCGCGCTGCCGCTCGACGTGCTCGACGACCAGGTCACGGAGTGGATCGCCGCAGAGAAGGCGCGCAAGCCGTAGCCGCGCGTCAACCCGGCAACGCGCGCGCGACGATCGCCCCCGCGATGCCGTGGCCGCCGGGCAGCGCGCCGAACGCGCCGCCGCCGAACGGATGCGACGCGAGACGCGTGGCGCAGAACGCCGATGCGACGGCCGAGGGGGCGTGGCGCAGCAGCAGCGCTGCGGCAACGCCGGTGGCGATGCCTTGGGCGAGGCGCCGTCCCGATGCCGGATCGTCGCCGATGTCGGCGAGCTCCATGGCCAGTTCCGAGGCGAAGGCGTCGAATGCGGGATGCACGCCCCGCGCTTCCGCCATCAACGCGCTCAGGGCCGCGATCCCTTCGGGCTCGCGCGCGAGCGCACGCACGACGTCGAGGCACATCACGTTGCCCGACCCTTCCCAGATCGAGTTGACGGGCATCTCGCGGTAGAGCCGCGGCAGCCCGGACTCTTCGACATAGCCGTTGCCGCCGAGCACCTCCATCGCCTCGGCGGCGAGCACCGGGCCGCGCTTGCACACCCAGAACTTCGCGGCGGGCGTGAGCAACCGCGCGAACGAGCGATCGGCGTGGCCCTCCGGCGCGTCGTAGGCGCGGGCGAGCCGCAGCGCCAGCGCCGTCGCTGCCTCGCTTTCGAGCGCGAGATCGGCGAGCACCTCGGTCATCAGCGGCTGCGCTGCGAGCGTGTCGCCGAACGCGACGCGGTGGCGCGCATGATGGATCGCGCGCGCCACCGCCGCGCGCATCATGCCCGCGGTGGCGAGCACACAGTCGAGCCGTGTGTGCTGCACCATCTCGATGATCGTCGCGATGCCGCGTCCCGCCTCGCCGACGGGCCACGCGAGCGCGCCGTCGAGCTCGACCTCGGCCGAGGCGTTCGAGCGGTTGCCGAGTTTGTCCTTCAGCCGATTGATCCTGATCGCGTTGCGCGTGCCGTCCGGAACTTGTCGCGGAACGAGAAAGCACGAAAGGCCGGCGCCTTCCTGTGCAAGCACGAGGTGCGCGTCGCACTGCGGCGCGGAGAAAAACCACTTGTGGCCGGTGATGCGAACAGTCCCGTCGGCGTCGCGCGCGGCGCGCGTGCGGTTGCTGCGAACATCCGAGCCGCCCTGGCGCTCGGTCATCCCCATGCCCAGCAGTGCCGCGCGCTTCGCGTGAAGCGGGCGTTCGCGCGGATCGTAGTCGCGTACGAGGATCTTCGGCAGCCAGTCGGCGGCGACGCCGCTCGCGCGGCGCAGTACCGGGACGCACGCATACGTCATCGTGAGCGGGCATTGCGTGCCGTTTTCCGCCTGCGCGTGCAGATGGACGAGCGCCGCGCGAGCGACCTGCGCCCCGGGGCGCGGATCGAGCCAGGGGTTGCAATGAACACCTGCCGCGGTAGCGAGGCGCATGATCTCGTGCCACGACGGATGGAACGTCACGGCGTCGATGCGCTCGCCCCGCGCATCGTAGTTCGCGAGCTCAGGCGGATGGCGGTTGGCGGCGTCGCCCAGCGCAAGCGTTTCCGCGCGTCCCAGCGTCGCCCCCCACTCGCCCACCGCCGCCGTGGCCCACGCGCCGCCTTCGCGCGCGAGCGCCTCCTGCAACGCGAGATCGTCCTCGTACAGGTTGCGATCGGCGTAGGGCGACGGCTGGTTCGGAAACGGCGTGTCCATGGCGGCCCGCGATCCTGGCCCTAGATCCTACCCCTGCGGGCTCCTGGCGATGAGAGCAACGGCGATCAGGATCAGCGCACCGCCTGCGATCTGCATCGGCGCGATCGCTTCGCCCAGGACAAGTGCCGCGAGCGTGACCGTGACGACAGGCTCCAGCGTGGAAAGCGTGGCCGCGCGTGTCGGCCCCACCCGCTCGAGGCCGGCGAAATAGAGCGTGATGGCCGCAACGGTCGACACGAGCGCGATGGCGAGCACGGCGAGCCAGCCCGCGGTCGATTGTGGCCACGCGGGCCCCCGAACCAGCGCCGCCGCGACGAAGACCGCGGCTGCGCTCGCGATGACCACCGTGCTCATCGGCTGCGCGGCGACGCGTCGTCCGAGCCATGCGGCCGCGATGATGTAGAACGAGTAGAAGACCGCGGCAGCGACCGCGAACGCGATCCCGGCCACGACACGGCTACCGGACTGCGCCGCGGTGGGGCCGTCCAGCGCCGGCGCGACGGTCAGCACGGTCCCGACGAGTGCCACGGCAAGCGCTGCCTGCTTGACGGGCGTCAACCGCTCGTGGAGGACCAGGGCGGACAGGAGTGCGACCAGCGCCGGATGCAGGTAAAGGAGCAAGGCGACGATCCCGGCGGGGATCAACGTGAGCGCGGTGAAGAACGAGAACGCCTGGCCGCCATAGCCGACCGCGCCCAGCAGCACGACGCCGCCGAGCGCCGACCCGCGCGGCAGCGGGGTGTGGCGCACGAACGCGATGGCGAGCATCGCTGCCGCCGCGATCGCGAAGCGCAGCGCGAGGAGCGTGGGCGTGTCGATGCCGCTGCCATATGCGATGCGCGCGACGATCGCCATCGTTCCGAACGCCGCCGCCGACGCGACGACGCAGACGATGCCGGTCACTCGCCGCGCTTCGCCCGGGTCGGAGCGGGCCACGCTACTTGGCGCGCAGCGCCGACTTCGGCCGAAACACTTTGCAGACCGTCTCGTGCGTTTCGATGTACGGGCCGCCGATCAGATCAATGCAGTACGGCACGGCCGGAAAGACACCGTCCAGCGTCTCCTTGATCGCTTTCGGCTGGCCGGGAAGATTGAGGATCAGCGCGCGGCCGCGGACGACCCCCATCTGCCGGGACAGGATGGCGGTCGGCACGTACTTGAGGCTCGCCTGTCGCATCTGCTCTCCGAAGCCGGGTAGCACCTTGTGCGCGACCGCCAACGTCGCCTCGGGAGTCACGTCGCGGGGTGCCGGACCAGTGCCGCCGGTCGTGCACACGAGATGGCAACCGACCAGGTCGACGAGCTCGATCAGCGTGCGCTCGATCACCGGCTGTTCGTCGGCGATGAGCCGCGTCTCGGTGCGCCAGGGAGAGGCGAGCGCTGCGCCGAACCATTCGAGGAGCCCGGGCAGTCCCTTGTCCTCGTAGACGCCGGCCGACGCCCGGTCCGAGATCGAGACGAGGCCGATCAGCAGCATGTCCTGCGCCGGGTCGGACGTCATTCCGCCTCCGCCGCCAGCGCTTTCAACATCCGATAGAGCTCGCGGTACGCGTGCGGCGGCCCGCCGTGGCTCTTCTCCTCCTGGGCGCGCGCGACGAGCGAGCGCAGCCGGGAGCGATCGACGTGCGGATATTCGGTCGCGAGCGCCTCCTGCGCATCGGGCTCGTCCAGCAATCGATCGCGCCAGTGCTCGAGCTCGCGCTGGCGCGCGGTATCGGCGTCGTGCCCTTGCGCCCACAAGTCAAGCCGTCGCCGGATCGGTGCCGGATCCTGCTCGCGCATGAGCTTGCCGATGAACTGCAGCTGCCGCTTGCGCGCGCCCCACGCCGTGATCGTGCGCGCCGCGGCCACGGCATCGACGAGGCGCTCCGATAGCGCTGCTTCACGGGCGAGCGTCGCGAAGCGGGCAACGTCGAGCCTGACCAGCTCCTCGCCCAGATGTTGCAGCGCATGCATCTCGCGCTTGACCTGAGTCTTCGACGGTGAGGGCGCGTCGGACAGCTCGCCCGGCTGGCCCGGTGCGGTGCTCGGGCGCGCTCGATGCAGTTCGTCGGGCCGGGGCATCGTTCTGGCGGATTAGGGACGGGAATGCAGGGCGCGGCGGCGAGGGGTCTCTGCCCCTTTGTTATGATAGCCGACGCCTTGCCGAACGCGGGTCGCACGGACGACTTGCGCGGCCGGTCCCCCAGCCGCCGTCCCGTCGATGACTGCCACGCTTCCCGCCACCACTCCGCTCACACCCGCGCCCCCGCGGCACGGCACGCCGGGCGCTCGCGAGCGCTTTCCGTTGCCGACGGCCGAGCTCGAGCGCCTCGCGGCCGCGACGCTCGCCGCGGCGCGCGCCGGCGGCGCGACGTCGGCGGAGACGGAGGTCTCGCAGGCCATCGGGCAAAGCGTCACCGTGCGCAACGGCGAAGTCGAGACCATCGCCTACAACCGCGACAAGGGCATCGGCGTCACCGTCTTCATCGGCCAGCGCCGGGGGCACGCGAGCACGGCCGACTTCGCACCCGAAGCGGTCGAAGCCGCGGTCGCGAAGGCGCTCTCGATCGCGCGGCACACCGCGCAGGATCCGGCCGCAGGGCTCGCCGACCCCAATCGCCTCGCGTGCACCTTTCCCGATCTCGATCTCTACCACCCTTGGGACGTGACCGTCGCCGCTGCGATCGAGATGGGCCGCGTCGCCGAGGCTGCGGCGCTCGCAGTCGATCGGAGGCTCGTCAACAGCGAAGGATCGACGGTCGCGCGGAATGAATCCGAGTTCGTCTATGCCAATTCGAACGGCTTCTGCCACGGCTATCGAAGCTCGCGGCATCACGTCGATTGCTCGGTGATCGGCGACTCGGGCGATGGCGCGATGCAGCGCGACTACTGGTACACGGCGGCGCGGGCTGCGAGCGATCTCGAATCCGCCGATGTCGTCGGACGCATCGCTGGCCAGCGCACCGCCAGCCGGCTCGGCGCGCGCCAGCTTCCCACACAGGAATGTCCCGTCGTGTTCGAGGCCCCGGAAGCTGCGGACCTGATCGGGTTCTTCGTCGGCGCCGTATCCGGCGGCGCGCTTTACAGGAAGTCGACGTTCCTGCCCGATTCGCTGGGGACCCTGGTCTTCGCGCCGCGCGTGTCGATCCGAGAGGAGCCGCACCTCCTGCGCGCACGCGGCAGCACGCCGTTCGATAACGAGGGCGTGGCCACGACCCCGCGCGACGTGGTGCGCGACGGCGTGCTCCAGGGCTACTTCCTCGGCAGCTACTCCGCGCGCAAGCTCGGGATGGAAACCACCGGCAACGCAGGCGGCTGCCACAACCTCGTCGTCGTCCCCGGCGCGGACGACTTCGCGGCGTTGCTCCGGCGCATGGGTCGTGGGCTGCTCGTGACCGAGCAGCTCGGGCACGGTATCAACTCGGTGACCGGCGACTACTCGCGCGGGGCCGCCGGGTTCTGGATCGAGGGCGGCGAGATTGCGTTTCCGGTGGAAGAGATCACGATCGCGGGCAACCTGAAGCAGATGTTCCGCGACATCGAAGCCGTCGGTGCCGATGTCGATCGCCGCAGCTCGCGGCACACCGGGTCGATCCTGGTTGGCCGCATGACGGTCGCAGGCGCCTGACGGGGACCGCCGGACACCCGCGACGCCCATGCTCAGGCCCGTCGTCAATTTCATCCGCACGCTCAACGATCCTTTTCGCAACGCCCATACGGCGGCGCGATGGATTGCGGCGCTGCCCGCGACCGACGCCCTGTCGGTCCAGAAAGAGGCGCAGGAGCTCGTCGCCGAATTCCCCGGAGCGCGGCGCGAAGTCGGGCCGGGGCAGGTCGAGGCGTTGCTGCGGATCGATGCGCGCCTCGAGCCGGTCATCTCGCAGCTCACGCAGCAGTACACGACGAATTACCAGAAGAGCACGGGTGTCGAGTCGCGGCTGTGGCACGCCGTGTTCGATCTCGTCAAGGCGTTCACGGCCGCCTATCAACTGAGCCTCAAGGCCGGCTACCCGCGCGCGGACAACCGGCGCTGGCGTGCGGTGCTGCCTTGGGTACTCGTACGGCTCGCGCACTTCAAGGGCATCGACGGCAAGTACCGGCTGTTCCGTTACGGACACTGGATTCCCGCACAGTGGCGCGAATTCCACGAGCTCTACGAATTCGCGCGGATGCGCGGCTGGCAGCGAGAGCAGCTCGTGTTCGGCGCGGGAACGTTCTCGCGCCCCGGCGTCTATCTTGAAGGCGAATATCTGAAGACGCTCCTGCTCATGCGCCTCGATTCCGGCAACTTCACCCCCGACCAGGTCGAGTGGGTTGCGAAACAGCTCGAGGATTGGGCTCCCTCGCTGACGCTCGTGCCGCCGCCGGGGGCCGGCGCTACGTTCCTGGTCGACCTGACGGGAACGCAAGGCCTGCGGAGGCTCGACCGCCCACACTCCGGCGGCCGGATCCTGTTTCTGGATTCGAGTCCGGCCTACACGCGTATCGTCGAACGGATGCGCTGGCTGCCCGAGCAGGATGACGTAGCGAAGCCGGGCGACCTGCCGGCGCGCGAGCAGCGCCTTCTGCTCATGCGCCTTGCATCGCTGTTCGGCCCGGAAGCGATCGCACACGCGCCACGCTCGCCGCGCGTGAACTCGGACGGCGACGTGCGCGTCGTGATCGGCTTGCAGGCGCTCACCCGAGCCGTCGCCGAGATCGAGCGGCTGCCCGAAGCTGCGCGCACACCGGCCGTGATCGCGAGCTACGACGAGGTCACGCAGATGGTGAACCCGTCCGTGAATCCCGAATCGGTCGCGCGGCGGATTCACGGCACGACGTGGAAGATGGCGGATCGCAGCGATTCGGGCTGGCGCCTCGTCGCGCCGATCAAAGAGGCGCCGGCGAAGCTGGGCGAAATCGTCGCCATTCGGGAAGGCGATGCCTGGTCGGTCGCGGTCGTGCGGCGGATGCAGCGCCACCAGGTCGACGAAGTGACGGTGGGAGTCGAGATCATTGCGCGCCGGCTCGTGCGGGTACTGCTGCGGCCTTGGATCGCCCCCGCCGCGTCAGGTCAGCCAGGCGCCGAGCGTCCCTTCTTTGGCCTCTACCTCCCCGCGCACCCGGACAACCGGCAGGCGTCCCAACGTAGCCTCATCGGTCCGGACGACCGGTTCGTGCCGGGCGGCATGGTCGAGCTCGACACCGGGAGCGCCCGCTACCTGATCCGCTTCACCCAGACGCTCGAGCGGCAGGCGGGCTGGGCTTGGGCGCTGTTCAGCGCCGTGCGCAAGTTGACGCCCTGAGCCCGGGACCCTTAAGTCGGCCTTAAGTCGGGCGCGGCAGAGTGGTTCGGGTCCAGGGCGGCCGGCAATCGAATTCCGTTAGAATCCGTCCGGATTCGAGAGGCGGGCGCACCGAGCCCGCCGGCAGTCCATCTCAAACTTGGAGGAGGTTGAAGATGCAGCGTCGTTCGTTCCTGAAACACACCGGGCTGGCCGGAATTCTCGCCGCCGGTTCCGCGCCCGCGTTCGCGCAGGGCGCGCCCGAGGTCAAGTGGCGCCTTGCGTCGAGCTTCCCCAAGAGCCTCGACACCATCTTCGGCGGCGCAGTGACGATTTCCGAGCGCGTCGCGTCGTCGTCCGGCGGCAAGTTCCAGATCCAGGTCTTCGCCGGGGGCGAGATCGTTCCCCCGTTCGGCGTCGTCGACGCCGTGCAGAACGCCACGGTGCAGTGCGCGCATACGGCGCCGTACTACTTCTTCGGCAAGGACCCGACGTTCGCCTTCGGCTGCGCGATCCCGTTCGGGATGAACAACCGCCAGCAGAACGCGTGGATGTACCACGGCGGCGGGCGGCAGCTCTACAACGATTTCCTCAAGGAATACAACATCGTCAGCTTCCCCGCCGGCAACACCGGCGCGCAGATGGGCGGCTGGTTCCGCAAGGAGATCAAGACGGTCGCGGATCTTAAGGGCCTCAAGTTCCGGATCGGGGGCACCGGCGGTCTGCCGCTCACCAAGCTCGGCGTGGTCCCGCAGCAGATTCCCGGCGGCGAGATCTACCCGGCGCTCGAGAAGGGCACGATCGACGCGGCCGAATGGGTCGGTCCGTACGACGACGAGAAGCTGGGCTTCTACAAGGTGGCGAAGTTCTACTACTACCCCGGCTGGTGGGAAGGCGGCCCGGAGCTCGACCTGTTCGTGAACACCAAGGCCTACGCCGATCTGCCGAAGGAGTACCAGTCGATGCTGCAGGCGGCCTGCCACGAGGCCAACGTCGACATGATGGCGAAGTACGACGCGGTCAATCCCGAGGCGCTGCGGCGCCTGATCGCCAACGGCGTGAAGCTCCTGCCGTTCTCGAACGACATCATGGCCGCCTGCTACAAAGCGACCGTCGATACGTACGAGGATATCGCGACCAAGAACGAGAAGTTCAACAAGATCTGGGGTCCGTGGAAGAAGTTCCGCGGCGACGAAGTCGAATGGTTCGCCGTCGCCGAGAACCGCTTCGATAACTTCATGATCGCGGCACAGAAACTCGCAACGTCGAAGAAGTCCTGACGTAAGCGCGATCCATGCGACGGCGCGCCCGGCGAGTTTGCCCGGCGCGCCGTTTTCATTGGGGCGGCCGCCGGCGCGCTACTTGCCGGGCTCGGGCGCCTTGCCGCCGTCCGGGGTGGTCGGCGCGGTATCCCCGCCGCCGCCAAGCTCCTTCTCGAGCGCCTTCGTGGCCTCATCCTGCTCGGAGCTACCGCCACCTGGCGTCGCTTCCTCCGCCGGGACTTCGATCCGGATGTTCTTGGTGTCGACTTTGGCGGCCCCTGCAAGTCCGCCGGAGACCAGACGCGGGAACGCGATGATCAGTCCGACCATCAGGACCTGGATCAGCACGAACGGCACCGCGCCCCAGTAGATCTGCCCGGTCGTCACAGGGGCAGTACGGCGTTTGGTGATCCGGTCGACATATTCCCTCGCGGGCGCGACGCTGCGCAGATAGAAGAGCGCGAATCCGAACGGCGGATGCATGAACGATGTCTGCATGTTCACGGCGAGCAGCACGCCGAACCAGATCAGGTCGACCCCGAGCTTCTCCGCAACCGGTCCGATCAGCGGGATGATGATGAACGACAGCTCGAAGAAGTCGAGGAAGAACGCGAGCACGAAGATCAGGATATTGACGACGATCAGGAAGCCAAGCTGCCCACCGGGAAGGGCCGTGAGAAGGTGCTCGACCCACACGTGGCCGTTGACGCCGTAGAACGTGAGGCTGAACACGCGCGCACCGACCAGGATGAAGACGACGAACGTCGAAAGCTTCGCGGTCGTGTTCATCGCCTGCCTGAGCAGCGAGAGCGACAGTCGCCGCCGCGCGAGCGCCATGATCAGCGCGCCGGTGGCGCCCATCGCGCCGCCTTCGGTCGGCGTTGCGACACCGAGGAAGATCGTGCCCAGCACGAGGAAGATCAGCGCGAGCGGTGGGATCAGAACGAACGTTACCCGCTCGGCGATCCGCGACAGCAACCCCAGCTTCAGCAGCTTGTTGATGACGGCCAGGACGAAGGCGACACCGATGCCCACCGCCATCGTGATGACGACCCGCTCGTCGGTCGCGACGTCTGGGTTGTATTTTTCGTAGTGGATGAACCACCAGGCGGCGGCCGCAGCGCACGACAGGATCGCCAGCACCAGGAGCGAGCGATTGCCCGACGAGCCGTCCGGCTCGCGCAACGTCCGCGCCTCCAATGGCAGTGCGGGCGCCCACTCCGGCTTGACGATCGACGTGGTGATCACGTAAAGCGCGTAGAGGACGGCAAGGGTGAGCCCGGGGATGAACGCGCCCGCATACATGTCGCCGACCGAGCGGCCGAGCTGGTCGGCCATGATGATCAGCACGAGCGAGGGCGGAATGATCTGGGCGAGGGTCCCAGACGCGGCGATCACGCCCGAGGCGAGCCGCCGGTCGTAGCCGTAGCGCAGCATGATCGGCAGCGAGATCAGGCCCATCGAGATCACGGAGGCGGCGACGACGCCCGTCGTCGCGGCGAGCAGTGCGCCGACGAAGATCACCGCATAGGCGAGGCCGCCCCGAATGGGGCCGAACACCTGGCCGATCGTGTCGAGCAGGTCCTCGGCCATCCCGCTTCGTTCGAGGATGAGACCCATGAACGTGAAGAAGGGCACCGCCAGCAAGGTGTCGTTCGACATCACGCCCCAGATGCGCTCAGGCAACGCCTGGAACAGCGTCTGTTGGAGGAGTCCGAGCTCGATGCCGAGCAGTCCGAACACGATGCCGACCGCGGCCAGCGAGAACGCAACCGGGTAGCCGATCAGCAGCACCACGACCAGCGCGACGAACATGAGCGGCGCGATGTTCTGGATCAGGAAGGCAGTCATTGCCGCCTCCTCGTTTCCCCCCGATTTCTCATGGCCGCTTCTCCCCGGCCGTACCGATCTGCTCGATCTCCTCGGCGATGCCGCGATCGCCGCGCGAGCGGAGGATCTCCTCGGCGAGCTCCTCCTCGGCCGTCCGCATGACGTGCTTTTCGCTCGGGTCCTGGATCAGGCCCTGTAGGAAAGCGAAGCGCTTGATCAGCTCCGAGAGCGCCTGGACGATCAGCAGGAAAAAGCCGATCGGAACGAGGAGCCGGGCGGGCCAGATGATGAGGCCGCCGGCGTTGGTGGACACCTCGTGGTGCTGCCAGGTATCGATGAAGATCGGCCACGACAGCCACATGATCAGGAACGCCATCGGCAGCAGGAAGAAGATCGTGCCGAAGATGTCGATCCAGGCCCGTGCCCGCGCTGACAGCCGGCCGGTGACGATGTCGATCCGCACATGCTCGTTGTGCATGAGCGTGTAGCCCGCGAGGAACAGGAAGATCGCGGAGAAGATGTACCACTGGATTTCGAGGAATGCGTTGGAGCTCTGGTTGAAGAGCTTGCGCACCGTGGCATTGCCGGCGCTGATGAGCACGACGATCAGGATGAGCCAGTAGATGACATGGCCCAGACGCTCGGTCGCGGCATCGATCGCCCGCGACAGACGGAGCAGAGGGTTCAAGGCGCCTCCTCGAGAAATCGGTAGCGACTGCGAACGGGCAACAGCGGCATGGACTGCCGTCTGGTTAGGCGCGGGTGTGCGACGCTGGGAGCGCGCACGCCCGTGGAATCGGCAGCGGATTATAAGGGTTTTGCCCCTCGGGTAACGCGCCTCAAGGTCCGGCGGCGGTCGCCGGCCGGCGAGGAGCGGATGCTAGAATCGCCACTGCTCGCTCGAAAGCGACCGGACTCGCAGTGTCCTACCGCCCCCTTACCCTCGCCCAGGCCGACGCTGA
Organism: uncultured beta proteobacterium; assembly: GCA_963773195.1. Classification (GTDB taxonomy): domain Bacteria; phylum Pseudomonadota; class Gammaproteobacteria; order Burkholderiales; family Casimicrobiaceae; genus CAIWHR01. The sequence continues at coordinate 115,345 of CAVZAE010000002.1, read as the reverse complement.
GCTCTGGGCCGCGATCGCCGCCGAGAATCAGCGGCAGGAAGAGCACATCGAGCTGATCGCCTCGGAAAACTATGTGAGCCGCGCCGTGCTCGAGGCGCAGGGGTCGCAGCTCACGAACAAGTACGCCGAGGGCTACCCGGGCAAGCGTTACTACGGCGGCTGCGAGTTCGTCGACGTCGCCGAGCAGCTCGCGCTCAACCGCGTCAAGGCGCTCTTCGGCGCCGAGGCGGCCAACGTGCAGCCACACTCGGGCGCTCAGGCGAACCAGGCTGTGTTCTTCGCCGCTTTGACACCGGGCGACACGATCCTCGGCATGGCGCTGCCGCATGGCGGACACCTGACCCACGGCTCGCCCGTCAACATCAGCGGCAAGTGGTTCAACGTCATCGCGTACGGGCTCGAGCCCGAGACCGAGCTCATCGACTACGATGCCGTCGAGCGCCTGGCGCACGAGCACAAGCCGAAGCTCATCATCGCCGGTGCGTCGGCGTATTCGCGGATCATCGACTGGGAGCGCTTCGCGGCGATCGGCAGCGCCGTCGGCGCGCGGCTCATGGTCGACATGGCGCACTACGCCGGCCTGATCGCGGCGGACGTCTATCCATCGCCGGTCGGCGTCGCCGACTATGTCACCAGCACAACGCACAAGACATTGCGCGGCCCGCGCGGCGGGTTCGTGCTGATGCGGGCCGAACACGAGAAGGCCATCAACTCGGCGGTGTTCCCCGGACTGCAGGGCGGTCCGCTGATGCATGTCATCGCCGCCAAGGCGGTGGCGTTCGGCGAAGCCCTCGGCAAGGATTTCCGGCGGTACCAGGAGCAGGTGCTCGAAAACGCGCGGGTGCTCGCGAAGGTGCTCAAGGACCGCGGACTCCGGATCGTCTCCGGCGGCACCGATTCGCATCTGTTCCTGGTCGACCTTCGCGCCAAGAAGATCACGGGCAAGGATGCGGAGGCGGCGCTGGCAAAGGCCCACATCACGGTCAACAAGAACGCGATCCCGAACGACCCCGAGAAGCCGTTCGTCACCTCGGGCATCCGCATCGGAAGCCCGGCGATCACGACCCGTGGCTTCACCGAGATCGAGTGCGAGGAGCTCGGCCACTTGATCGCCGACATCCTCGACAAGCCGCACGACCACGCGACGGCGTCCCGAGTCGCCCACGCAGTGACGGCACTCACCGGGAAGTTCCCCGTCTACGGCTGACGCGATGCCCGTGCAGCGATGAAGTGCCCGTTCTGTGGCGGCGCCGACACGCAGGTCATCGACTCGCGTGTCTCCGAGCCTGGGGATTCGATCCGTCGCCGCCGCCGTTGCGCCATCTGTCAGAAGCGCTTCACGACCTACGAGACCGTCGAGCTCAGGCTGCCGCAGGTGGTGAAGACCAATGGCACCCGTTCGGACTTCGACGTCGGCAAGCTGCGCAATGGCTTCCAGCGCGCGCTGCACAAGCGGCCGGTGCCGACCGAGTTCGTCGACCAGGCGGTCGACCGGATCGTGGGGCAGGTGCTCGCGCTCGGCGAACGCGAGATCCCCTCGCGCCAGATCGGCGAGATGGTGATGCAGGAGCTCTACAAGCTCGACAAGGTCGCCTATATCCGTTTCTCGTCCGTCTACCGGAGTTTCCAGGACGTCGAGGACTTCCGCGAAGCGGTGCGCAAGATCAAGAAGCGCTGACCTCGGCGGCGCCTTCCCCATGTCCGCGTTTTCCGACGCCGACCATGCCCACATGACGCGTGCACTCGAGCTTGCTGCCCGCGGGCTCGATACCGCGACGCCTAATCCGCGCGTCGGCTGCGTGCTGGTGAAGGACGGCATGGCGATCGGCGAGGGGTTCCATGCGCGCGCCGGCCTCCCGCACGCCGAGATCAACGCGCTCGTCGATGCGAAGTCGCGCGGTCACGATCCACGCGGGGCGACTGCGTTCGTGACGCTCGAGCCGTGCAACCACGAGGGCCGCACGCCGCCGTGCACCGACGCGCTGGTTGCCGCCGGCATTCGCCGCGTGGTGGCGGCAATGGCCGACCCGAATCCCGAGGCGCGGCACGGCACGGACCGGCTGCGCGAAGCCGGAATCGCGGTCGAGGTCGGACTCATGGAGCGCGAGGCACGCGAGCTCAACGCAGGCTTCATCTCGAGGATGACGCGCGGCCGGCCCTGGGTCCGGCTGAAGGTGGCGGCGAGCCTCGACGGGCGCACCGCACTTTCGTCCGGCGAAAGCCAATGGATCACCGGCGAGGCCGCTCGAGCCGACGGGCACCGCTTCCGCGCCCGCGCGTGCGCGATCATGACGGGCGTCGGGACCGTGCTTGCCGACGACCCGCAGCTGACGGTCCGCGATGTCGCGAATGCACGCCAGCCGCTACGCGTCATCGTCGATCGCCACGCCGAAACGCCCCCCGCAGCGCGCGTGCTCGCCGGCGGACACGCGCTCATCGCGACGGCGGGCAACGCGAATGCCGCGTGGCCGGCCGGCGTGACGACGGTTGCGCTGCCGGACGCCGACGGCCGCGTCGATCTCGTGGCGCTGCTGCGTGCGCTTGCGAAGCGCGAGATCAACGAAGTTCACGTCGAGGCGGGCGCGGGCCTCAATGGAGCGCTGCTATCCGCGGCGCTGGTGGACGAGCTCCTGCTCTACCTCGCGCCGTGCCGTGATCGGAGATCCCGCGCGCGGCATTGCCGCGATCCCGGGCGGCCTCGCGCGGCTCGCTGATCGCATCCCGCTCGAGATCCACGATGTCGCGCGGATCGGTGGCGATTTGCGCGTGATCGCCTTTATCGCTACCAAGGGGGACTGATGTTCACCGGCATCGTGGCAGTGGTCGGCAAGATCGCCGCGGCGGCGCCGAAGGGCGACGGGCTGCGTCTCGTCGTCGCGCCCGGCGCGCTCGACATCACCGATATCGCGATCGGCGACAGCGTCGCCGTCAACGGCTGCTGCCTGACCGTCGTCGCGAAAAGCGGCGCAACGCTGGGCTTCGACGTTTCCGCGGAGACGCTCGCATGCACTGCGGGCCTCGACGGCAACGCCGACGTTAACCTCGAGAAGGCGCTTCGGCTCTCGGATCGGCTTGGCGGGCACCTGATGAGCGGCCATGTCGACGGCGTGGGCACGGTCGTCGCGTTCGATCGGGTCGAGGAAGTCGCTTCCGGCACCGGCAGCTATCGGCTCGAGATCGACGCACCGCCTTCGCTCAGTCGCTTCATCGCGGTCAAGGGATCGATCGCCGTGCACGGCGTCAGCCTCACCGTCAACGGCGTGGCCGGCACGCGCTTCCACCTCAATCTGATTCCGCATACACTCGACGTCACGACGTTGAAATCGCTGCGGCCCGGCGCGCGGGTCAACCTGGAAGTCGATCTGGTCGCGCGCTACGTCGCGCGGCTCTCGGAAGCCTGAGATTCATGCCTGTGGGGCGTTGCCCCCGAGGAGGCGCACATGGACCTGACTACGCTCGAACGGCTGCCGCTGTGGATCGGCGGACGTGCGGTGTCCGCGCGGACGCAACGCTACGGCGAGATCACCAACCCAGCGACCGGCGAAGTGATCCGCCACGTCCCGCTCGGCAACGCGGAGGACGTCGACCTCGCTGTTCAAGCCGCGCTGGCTGCGCTGCCGGCCTGGCGCGCGGCCCCCGCGCTGCGGCGCGCACGCGTGCTGATGCGCTTCCGCGAGCTCATGGAAGAGCATAAGAAGGCGCTTGCGCGCATCGTCACCGAGGAGCATGGCAAGACGCTCACCGACGCCGAGGGCTCCATCACACGCGGGATCGAAGTCGTCGAGTTTGCGTCGGGCATCCCGCATCTGCTCAAGGGCGAATTCAGCGAGAACGTCGGCACCGATGTCGACAGCTGGTCGATGCGCGAACCGGTCGGCGTCTGCGCGGGCATCACGCCGTTCAACTTCCCGGCGATGGTGCCGATGTGGATGTTTCCCGTCGCACTCGCGTGCGGCAACACGTTCATCCTGAAGCCGTCCGAGCGCGACCCGACGCTTTCGCTGCGGATGGCCGAGCTGCTGAGCGAAGCGGGGCTGCCCGATGGCGTATTCAACGTCGTGCACGGCGACAAGGAAGCGGTGGATGCGATCCTCGCGCACCCGGGCATTCGCGCCGTGTCATTCGTCGGCTCGACGCCGATTGCCAAATACATCTACGAAACGGGCGCCGCGCACGGCAAGCGCGTGCAGGCGCTGGGCGGCGCCAAGAATCACGCGATCGTGCTGCCGGACGCCGACGTGCCGTTCGCGGCCGACGCCATCATCGGTGCAGGTTACGGCTCGGCCGGCGAGCGCTGCATGGCGATCTCGGCCGTTGTCGCGGTCGGCGATGTCGCCGACAAGCTCGTCGGCGAGCTTGCCTCGCGGGCGCGGGCCGTCAAGGTCGGGCCGGGCGACGCGGCGGGCATCGAAATGGGTCCGGTCGTGACCTGCGCCGCGCGCGACCGGATCGTCGGCTACATCGACGGTGGCGTCAAAGCCGGCGCCTCGCTTGTCGTCGACGGCCGCAAGCCGCGCGTGCCCAGTCACGACAACGGCTTCTTCGTCGGCCCGACGCTGTTCGACAACGTCACACCGGAGATGGCGATCTACAAGGACGAGATCTTCGGCCCCGTGTTGGTCGTCGTCCGCGCGGAGTCGCTCGCGGCGGCCATCGAACTTGTCAATCGCAATCCCTACGCAAATGGCGCTGCGCTGTTCACGCGTTCCGGCCATGCCGCGCGGCGGTTCCAGCAGGACACCGAGATCGGCATGCTCGGCGTCAACGTTCCGATTCCCGTGCCGATGGCGTTCTATTCGTTCGGAGGCTGGAGGAATTCGCTGTTCGGCGACCTCCACGTGCACGGGATGGATGGCGTGCGCTTCTACACGCGGGGCAAGGCGATCACCGCGCGCTGGCCGGACGACGGCAGCGCCGCTCCGGGCTTCCATATGCCCTTGATGGGCTAGCGCTCCGCGGTGCCTGCGCGCTTTGCCGCGACCGCTCCGGCCGTCGCGTCGAGCCGGAACTCGAATTCGAGCGTGACGTAAAAGGGGACCGGCTGGCCGAGATTGCGTGCCGGTGCGAACCGCGTTCGCCCGAGCGCGGCTTCGACCGCCGTGGCGAACTCGGGGTCGCCTTCGACCACGTGCACGGAATCGACGGTTCCCTGGTCGGTGATCACGGCCCAGACAAGGACCGAGCCCTCCTTGCGTGCGGCGAGCGCGCGCGCTCGGGTAGGTCACGTCAAAGCGCTCCGGCAGCCCGACCGGCGCATCAACTTCGGTCAGAAAGGCCGCGAGCGCGTCGCCGTCGAGCGCGTCGCCGAAACGCGCGCGCGGCACGCGATCGTTGATGACGACCCGCGGTTTCCAGCCGACGGTCGCTGCGCTCGCCGGATGCCGCTCCCGGCGATGGCCTAGCGATGCGGCGTTCGGCCGGCACTTCTTCGGGCAATGGGGCGGCCGGAACGACGGCCGGCGGCACAACGGGAACGACGGTGGAGACGGCCGGCGCGACGGGCGGTGCAACGGCGACCAGGCGCGCTTCCAGAACGGGTGGCTGCCAGGCGACATCCGGCGAGGGCGTGGCGCGCGGGCCGCGTCGACACCGAGCAGCGTCGCCAGCGTCGAAACGTGAACGGCGACGGACGCCGCGAAGGCGATCGGGAGCGTCGCGGAGCGGAACCGGGTCAAGGCGGCGATCATTCTAGCCTTTACACCTACCGCCCTCGAACGCGCGGCGGCGGAGGTTGCCCTCCCGCCGCCGCAGTTCCCGGCCTGCGCCGGTGATCGAACAGGTCAGCGTGCGCGACCAGCGTGGTTCATTCTCCGCTCAGCAGGCGCCACGACATCCGGTTACGGCCGAAGGTCGCCGGGTTCTTGAACGAGATCGGCTTCGTGCCCGGAACCTCGTGCGACAGCAGCCCGGCCAGCGTGATCGGCGCCCGTCGTCGGATCCTGTATGCCGACGATCTGCATGCCGACGCCGCCGGCGTCGTCATGGTAGAACCAACCGTTCTTCGGATCGTTGATGAGCGATGCAGCCGTCGCGTACTCGCGCGCGTAAATGTTCGCGGGCAGCGCGATCGTGCAGACATCGTTCGTCGTCTGCGTGCCGATGTAAGTGACGGTGTTCACGTCGGCCTCGACGTCGTTGACGATCCGCTCGTTGGTCGTGCCGCCGGAGCCGTCGGGAAGGTCGTGGAACCAGCCGTTCGGCGCGCCGCTTGGCACGGCCAGTCCGCCCGCCGGCACTGTCACCAGAAAACTGCGCGCGTCGATCGGCAGCAGAGGATCGCCGTCCGGGATAGGTGTATTGAGCTTGTCGTCGCGAATCGCCCACAGCGTTTGCGTCTGTGGCGTCGTCGGCGTCGTGAGGTCGGTGACGTCGAGCAGGCGGCCGGTGCCGATGAAGACGTAGCGGTCGACGCCATTCGCGAAGTCGATCTCGATCTGCGGCGCGGTAGTGACCGGCTGCGGCTTGCCCAGCTTGTCCGTGAGCGTGGCGAACAGCTGCGGCGGCGGATAATTGCCCGCCGCCGCTGTCAGATCGAACCGCCACAGGTTTCCGCACAGGTCGCCACCGTACACCTGCTCGACGAACTGGTTGTGGAAGTCCTTCGTGAAGCCGTTGATCTGCGCGAGGCCGCTCGTCTGCAGCGTTACGCCGTCGGGGCCGAGGCATGAAACCGGGCCCGTGGAAATGTAGGGCTGCGCGGCGTTTTGCGGCTTGCCGGTCTTCGGGTTGAGCAGGTAGATGCGACCTTCCCCGGACACGTTGTTGTATCCGGACGTCACGATGACCGTCCACCCGTACTGGTACGTCTTCACGACGATCGGGCGGCCGTACGTGTACTTCCAATCCGAGTCCGTGGCTTCCCACAGCAGCTTGGACGCGGCCTGTGCCTCATCGACCGCATCGCCGTTGGTGAGGTCGAGCGCGTAGTACGCATTGCCACCCTTGCCCATGCCGCCGACGACGATCGTGTGCCAGTCGGGGCCGAGACCCGTGAGGCCGGCGCTGTTGAAGTCGACGTCGGACGTCCGGGGCGACGAATCCACGTAGAAATGGTGCTTGTAGATGGGTACGCCGCCATCCTGGAATGCCAGCGCCTGAATGCCCGTCGGGCGGCCGTTCACGTCGACAGTGGAGCGCAGCAACGAGCTCGGGACGTACGCGAAGACCTCGTGGCCGTCGTTGGAGTCGAACACGTGCACCATGCCGTCGTTCGCGGCGGCGACGATGCGGTCCTGGTAGTTCGCCGCCTTCTGCGCGGCGACGAACGCGGCATAGCCCGGATCGGCGCCGGTGTTGAAGAGCGGCGGGTTGACGGACACGACCAGAGGTTGGGCGTTGGAGATGTCTCCCAAGGGTCCCCCCTGGCGCTTCCGGAACTCGCCAATGGCGGTGCCCTCAATGGTGAGCGTCTTGCCCGCGGGTAGCGGAGCATCGGCAGCCGTCGTGTTGTACGTCGTGCCGCCGCGCAGGTAGGCGACCATCCGCCGCTGCGTGAACCCGTTCGGGCTCAGGGTCGCAAGCTGCGCGGCCGACAGCACCGGGAGGACGCCTGACGCCGTCGCGCGGAACGCTGTTCGCGTCGCGCCGTTCCAGGTGACGATGCGCCGCTTCGACTCGTCCATCCAGGGCTCGTCGCCGAGGAAAGCCGGCTTGATCATGGTGCCGAGGACCGCTGAGGCGTGCCAAATCGTGGCGAGTTCCTGGCCGACGGTAGGGCTCTTGGGATCGGAATCGATCTGCACCTTCAGCAGGTCGCCGCCCCAGCCGGGCTCGATCGTCGGCTCGTAGATGATGTCGTTGCTCGTGCTCAGCACCTGGCCCGAGAACGCCGCGCCCGAGCGCGACTTGCGCTGGTTCGAAATGCCCGCGAGGATCGCGCCGAGGCCGTACTGGACCTCGAGCGGCGAGGTCGCGAACACGAAAGAGCCGCGAGCATTCACCGTCGCGTGCCAGAGGTCGTCGATGCCGACCGCACCCTTGTTGCCCGCGGGCAGCGGCGGATTGTTCGGGCTCGTGAGATCCGGCCATTGCAGGTTGGCGCCTGGGAGTGGCGGCGGCTGCATCGCGTCGAGGGTCGCTTTCTGGTTCTCGACGTCGAGCGTGCCGGCCGAGCCGAACGACAGCGCGGAGAAGTTCACGTGCTGCCACCAGGCGACGTCCTTCGAGGGATCGACATCGTTCGGCGTCTTGCCCGACCAGGACGGCACGTCGTCCTTGACCCCTGGCCGGAGGTCGCGCGCCCAGTAGAACATCCCGACGTCGGCCAGCGTGTCCGGAACGGCCTTCGTGCCCCATTTGAACGGCGGCGGCCACGCGGTACCCGTGGGAAGGTCTGGCAAAACGTTGTCGGGATTCGGCGTGACGCCGTCCACGAGCAGGCCTGGCGCCGGCCACGATCCGGGTGTGACGTTGTCCTGTTCGCCGGCGACCGTCGGAAGGGCGATCTGGTTCGTGAACCCGTCGGTGAACAGGATGTGATAGTTGCTCTGGCAGCTCACGACCTTGCCTTTTGCATCCTTCAGCGGATCCTTGGCGCCCGCGGGCAGCGGGTAGACGGTCGCCGGAAGTCCTCCGGCCCCGCCGGTCTCGAACAGGTTGCCGACCCGCAGCATCGCGGAGAGCGTCGGCGTCTTGACGGTGGTCTGGGTCGGGACCGAGAACAGCGCGTTCCACCACAGATTCCGCTGATTCCCAGCGCCTGGGTTGAAATCGTCGACGTCGACCCAGACGGGGGCGTTGGTCGCGGGGCTGGGGCCAATCGGCGGTGGCTCCTGACCGAGGGTGTGGAAGCCGACGCGGTACGTGTTGTCCAGTGCGTTGAACGCGAGCGAGGACGTCGTCTTCGCAGCGTGGGCGCGAAGGCGGTAATAGGCGTACCAGTTCGCGTAGTTAATGATCTCCTGCGCGTACGTGCGCGTGAATGGAAACTGCGTGACCTGGTCGATGTAGTTGTAGGTACGTCCCGCGACGAGGTCGATGCGATGGAACGCGCCGTACTGAACGTTCTCGAACTGCGTCAGGTCATTCGCGGGCTTGCAGGCGCCAGTGCCGAAGCCGCGCCACGCGCCGTTGACCGTGTTGTCGGTGTTGTCGCAGAACTGCGATCGAGTCGATCGTGTAGTAGTGGCGCGGGATGTTGATCGTCGTGCCGATCGTCGGACATCCGGACACCGTCACCGTCGTGAACTGGCCCGCCTGCGTGTACGGCGCGACGCCGGTCTTGTTTGCCGCATAGACATCGCCGAGGTTGGTCCGCGGGTACGTGTAGGGACCGCCGGCCGCGGGCGCGCCGCTCACCGCGTAGACCTGGTTGTTGTGGCGGCAGGCATACCCTTGCGCGTTGGAGTCCTGCAGGGTCGTCGTCGCCGACGGGGCATTGGCGACGGGGTCCCAGAGGACCGCGGTGCACGTCGTGCTGCCGGCCGGCGTGTAGTTGAAGATCGGGACGCCGACGCTGCAGCCGTTCGGAGCCGGCGTCACCGACTGGTCGGGACACTCGGCCGTGTCGCAGCCCGGCGAGCCGCACACGGACGTGCACGCGTTGCCGACGACGCTGCACTTCTTGGTGTTGGCCGGTTGAAAGTCCGCGTTGCACGTGCAAGGCAGGCACTCCGGCGCGGTGCCGGTGCCCGGTGAATTGCCATCGGATCCACCGACGTTCGGGAGGCAGTAGAGCGCGGACGGCGTCTTGCAAGTCGCTGGCGAAAAATTGCGGAGCGCAGGCGTGGGGTTGCAGGTCTTGCCCGGGGTGCTCAGGTTGCACGTCTGCTTGGTGATGACGGGCGTACACGCGCCGCCGCCACAGGTTGGCGTGCCCCCCAGCGTGCAACCAGTGATCGCGCCCTGCACGCGCGGCCAGTACGGCGAGGTCTTGTCGCAGTAAAGGACCTTGTTTGCCTGGTTCGGCCAGGTGAAGAAATATTGCGTCCCGGTGGCGCCGCTCGAGCTCTTGTACGGGTAGTCGTACAGCACGTTTCCGTTCGCATACGTGACGGCGGGTGCGCTGGAGGCGGCCGACGCCGTGTATTCCGTGCCGTTGATCCGGCACCAGTCGCCGACTCCGGCCACCGGCGGCGAGTTCTCGCCGTTCGCGTCGCCGATGTCAGCGATCGTCAGGCTGCTCGCGGGCCCGCCCTTGGTAATCGGCCAGTCCGTGTTGCAGAAGAGGGGAACCGCGACCTTGGCCGTCAGGTTGACGTGCGTGTTCACCGAGTTGAAGGGGTCGGACTGGACGTTGGCGAAGAATGCCTGGTTCCCCGCGGCGTCGGTGTCGGAGCCGATCGTGTGCGTGCGCGGCGAGCCGTCGTAATTGACCGGCGGCTGGTAGTTGACGTTCGGGTCGTAGGCGAGGTGATTGAAATCCGCCGCGTAGAACGGCGGCGAATTGAACGTGCTGAGCGCGCCGACGCTGCAGGCCGCCGTGCTCGTCCCGCCGCGGCAGTAGGCGCTGCCGATCGCGTAGGTGATGGTACCGGTCGCCGGCGAGACCGGCGCGCCGACGATTGTGATCGTGAACGTCGTTCCGTTCGGGATTGAAACGATCTGGAACTCGCCGTTGTATTCGGGCTGGTTCGCGCCCGCGATGATGACCCACTGGCCCACGGAGAGCGCCGCGGTCGACGCGACCTGCACCGTCGCCGTCGCGGCGGCCCGCGTGATCTTCGTCACGCTCGTCGTCGCTGCGCCCGCGATGACCCAGTCGGGCAGGTAGCCGAACTGCATGCTGCCGGAGTCGTCGAGCGTGTAGACGATGTTGGGCTTCGCGGTCACCTTCGAGGCGATCGGAATGTCGGCGAGCGGCGTCTGCGCGCGGGCCGCGTCGGCCAGCGGCCCGAGTACGAGGCCGATGCTCACGAGCCCGACCAGCGTCTGGCGGACGAAACGTTTGAACGTTGTTTTCGGATTCATGGCAGCCTTCCCTGTGCGCCGGCGATCAGTGCAGCATCGCCTGCGCGTACGATGCCGTGTTGGTGCCCGGTAGATCGACTCGGATCGTGACGCGGTAAAGTGGAATCGGCGGGAGCGTCGGCCCCTTGAGCTTCATCGACGTCTTGGCCGGTGAGACTTTCGGCGGTTGTGAATCGCAATACTGGGTCTTCTCGATAAAGGTCAGCACCGCCGGAGCCGGGGGGACGGGCGCCGCGGGGCTGCAGATCCGCTCGATCACCGACCGGACCTCGGCGTTCCCCGGCAGGGTGGGGAAAGCGGTGTAGGTGTCCGCCGGGCCGAATGGGTACGCCACCTTCATCGCCGTGTACGTACCGCCGAGCACTGCCGGCACGCCGTTCGACAACTCGCCCGCCTGGAGCTTGCCGTAGTAGTGGTGCACGTTGTCGACGTCGGTATCCGGATTGAGCGTCTTGTTCACGTACAGCCAATCGACCGCTTGCTCGATGGCAAAGTTGACCGCGGTGACTGAAGCTTCCCGGAACGCGATGTTGCCCGCGGCCGAGCCGGACGTGTCGACGGCGCGGATCAGTGCCACGCCCGCGAGGCTCATCACCACCATCGCGATCAGTGCGATGAACAGGACGACGCCCCGCTGGGCGCGCGGCGCGGCAACGCGTGGTCGAATGGCAGGCATGGTCATCACGTTCCGTTGTTGTAGATCGCGTTGCGCATCGGGACGATCGTCTCGTAGATCCGGTGCCGCCAGCCGTCGGTCAGGGTCGCGCTGTTGATCGCGATCACACCCTGGCAGGTGGCGTTGTGGGCCGAGCAGTCGAAGAGCCTGGCGGTCTGGCCAACGAGCGCCGGGTCCTTGAGGTCGGGCTGGTCGCTGCGCACGACGATCGCGATCCGCACCGCGCGGATCCGCGACAGCCATTGCGCGTAGGTCGTCGTGTTCATCCCCTGGGCCGCGACCGCCGGCGCGGGGGCATGAAGTCGTCGGGCGTGTAGTTGCGGCCGCACACGCCGCTCGCCGTGGCCGACGTCCAGGTGACGATGCCGTTGCCGGCACAATCGACGCCGTATTGCGCCTTGAGCAGCACCACATTCTGCGCGATGGGGACGGCCGGCGCGTTGGCGAGCAGGTCGGTCGTCCGCAGCTGATTGCCGGCGATGTCGAACAGCGTCCGCGTCGACTCGCCGACCTGGCCCATATTGAGCACGTTGGCGGCATCCGTGGCACCGGAGGGTATGTACGTGGCCTTCGCCAGCGCGGGGTGCGAGAGGCCGACCATCCCGGTCGTGACGTTGCCGAGCGAGTCGCCCGGCGTTATGCCGGTGATCGTCGTAAGCTCGCAATCACCGGCCGCGTTCTCGGCGTTGACGATGATCCGGTCGTTGACCCGGAAACCGTTCGGGCTTTGCACGTAGATCGGGTCGGTGTTGACCGCCATCGGCGCGTCGACGATGAGCACCGAATTGACGATGTGCACCGGCGTGGCGTAGGTGACGATCAATTGCTCCGACGCGTTGGCGGCGCCGCCGTCGCGGATCAGCACTGGAACCGGACGGACGGCGCGCGCACCGGCTAGCGTGAAGAACCCTGGCGGCGAGACCCAGTTCGGGTCACCGAGCCTGCACTTCACGAGGTTCGCCGCGTTGATCGCAAGCCCCGTGCCGGCGTTGCCGATTTCACGCGCCAGGATGAATTGAGCGAAGAGGCCGGTGGTCTGCGCGTCGGCGACGCCCACCGTCGTCCGCTTGTAGCCCTCGGCGATCGCGAAGACGTTGTAGATCGCGAGGACGACGACCATCCCGATCAGGATTCCGACCATCGTCTCGACGATGCCCATGCCGCGCTGGCGCGCAGGCGAACGGCGGAAACGCGCGCTCATGGATTCCCCGCGACGGTCGCAGCGATGTCGTACTTGTGTGGCCCCAGCGGGGACGAAGCCTCGCTCGGCGGCTGCCAGAAGATCTGAATGCGCACATCGGTGGCCTGCGGCGTCAGGCCCGGCGCAACGGACACTTTGGGAGCGAAGATGTTTCCCCCGGGGAGCCGCTGCGCCACCCAGGTCTTGAATTCGATGTAGTTGGGCCCGCCCGCGGAATCGTCGAAGTCGGCTTTGAGCTGCGCCGTCTTCGGGTCGTGCACCCACATCTGGCCGAGCAGCGCGTTTGCCAGATAGGCGGCCTCGGCCCGGTACTGGGCATCGTCGACGTTCTGCATCGCGCGGGCCTGGAGCGCGAGCAGGCCGAGCAGCCCGAACGCGACGATCAGCACCGAGATCAGTGCCTCGAGCAGGAAGTTGCCGTGCTGGGCGCGCGGCGTCGACAAGCGGCGGGTTCGCAAGGTACGCATTGGTGTGTTCACGGGGGACAGCCCTTGGGATCGGTGGCGGGCCACTTCGGGTCGCAGACCTTGATGCCGGTGCGGCTGCCGCCGACCAGCACGTTCAAATTGCGTGCGCCGGCAACCCCGACCGCGGACGAGATCTGGACCTCGGTCAGCGTCGGGCTGCCGTCGCAAGGCGCGGCCGTGGCACCGAGGCTCGTGAACTGCACCGTCGTGGCACCGGCGGGCAACGGAAGGAATTTGGCGAGCGGCGAGCCTTCCTGAAACGTCGCGACCTGCACGGGCGTTCCCACGGCGGCGCAGGTCGTTCGGTCGATCTGTTGCGCCGTCCAACCCCCGGTACCTGTGGTCGGATCGAGACTTAACTCGATCGTGGCGTTGCGCGCGACCGCCTGGCCTTGCGCGAGGCGCATGCCGCTGGCGATTGACTCGGCGGCGTTGCGGATTTGCGCGTCGGCGATCCAGACCTGGTAGGCAGGCAGTGCGAGCACCACCAGGGTCGCGGCGATCGCGATCCCGATCATGAGCTCGATCAGCGTGAAGCCCCCGGTGCGCGGCAGCGCCATTAGCACGTGCCGTCCTTACGAAGCGCCCAGCACGCGCCATTCGTGTATTTGCCGCTAGGGCCAGCCGATGTTTTCGCGTTCGCCTGATCGACGGTGTACACGAAACCCGCCATCCCCCTCGCGGCCACGCCCGCCGCGGTGACCGTGTAGGTTTCCGGCGGACCCGCCGCTCCGGCGCAGGTGACCTGGAAGTTGTCGTCCGGCCTCAGCACGAGATTCGGCACGCCGCAGGCCGCGCCGTTAAGGTACGTCCAGGTTGTCCATGTAGTACTTCTCCATCTGCGTGCGGAAGTCTCCGAGCTTGGTCGTGGCGTCAACGAGCTTGCCGCGGATGAGATAGTCGGCGTACATCGGGGTCGCGATCGCGGCGAGGATGCCGATCACGAGCACGACAATCATCAACTCGAGCAGCGTGAAGCCGGTGCTCGAACGAACCGCTGGAAGATGGGCACGATGCATGGCACTCCCCTTTGAGGTGGGGCTATCGTAGGGGCGGGGAGGGGCTCCGGCAAACGATCCCGACCAGTGGCCGCCCTGCGGGAACGGACGGTGACGCACTTGCCAGGCGACGTTGCGAGCGTCGCCCGGTCCTTGCACGACGGAGTGACGAAGAACGTCAGGGGCAGATGGCCGCGGTGCGCTGAATGCGCGCGCGTCCGCTGTGCGCCAGCACGACATCGACCGCGCGTCGTCCGCTCTTGCACACGGTGATCGTGCCCATCTGCAGTCCGCCGCGCAGCAACCGCGCCGTACCGAGGCTCGTGTACGAGATGTAGTCGGCGACGGGGCGATTGCCACGGATCGTGATGCCATTCGCGGCAGGTCCCTCGACGCGAAGCGCACGCTCGCCGGCATCGAGCGCACCATCGCGATCGCTGTCGACAAGCATGATGTAGCCTTCCTCCCAGCCGCCCCTGCTCGCGCAGTCGCGCAAGTCCACCGACTTGCACACGTCGACGGGGTGGCCGCGTTTCAGCGCCTCGGAGCGCGCGATATTCATGGTGCCCGCGAGTTTTTCCGCATGGTTCAGCACCTGATAGTCGGCGATCCAGTCGGCATAGACGGGCAGGCCGAGGGCGACGAGCACGGCCGCCAGCGCGAGGCCGGCCAGAAGCTCGATCAGCGTCACACCTGATACCGCGCTCCGGCGGTGAGGGTCCATGAGGATCTCCGGAGGTCGAGGCGGCCGGGATGTCCGCGTCGCGCTCGATCCTCGACGGCCGGAGAGAGCACTGCAATCGTCCGGATGACCGAACGGCGCTTGACAGGCACTATTTAAGGTCTAATATGTTTAACCTTAAAGCGCTTGCTGCCGGATGGCGCGGCCGGGCTCTTCGAGGAGGACCCTTGCGCATCGTCTGCATCGGCGGCGGCCCGGCCGGCCTGTATTTCTCGATCCTGATGAAGAAGGCGAATCCGCGGCACGCGACATCACGCGTCGTCGAGCGCAACCGGCCCGACGACACCTTCGGCTGGGGCGTCGTGTTCTCCGACGAGACGCTGGGCAACTTTCGCGAGGCCGATCCCGAGACCGCACGCCGAGATCGCGGCGCAGCTTCCACCACTGGGACGACATCGACGTCTCACTTCCGCGGACGAAGATCACGTCGGGCGGCCACGGCTTCTGCGGCATCGGCCGCAAGCGGCTGCTCAACATCCTGCAGGAGCGCGCCGCGAAGCGCTGGGCGTCGAACTCGGTGTTCGAGACGGACGTGCCGGACGACATCGCACGGCTCGCGACTTCGGCGCCGATCTCGTCGTCGCGGCCGACGGCGTCAACAGCTCGATCCGCACGCGCTATCGCGGAGCACGTTCAGCCCGGACGTCGACGTGCGCAAGTGCCGCTTCATCTGGCTCGGCACGAAGCAGCGGTTCGACGCGTTCACGTTCGCGTTCGACGAGACCGACCACGGCTGGTTCCAGGTGCACGCCTACCGGTTCGACGAAGACACCATCGACGTTCATCGTCGAAACGCCCGAGGACGTCTGGCACAGGTCCGGGCTCGAGCAAATGAGCCAGGACGAGGCCATCGCGCTTCTGCGAGCGGCTGTTCGCGCACGTGGCTCGGCGGCCATCGGCTGATGAGCAACGCGCGCACCTGCGCGGCTCGGCGGTCTGGATCAGGTTTCCCCGCGTCGTCTGCCGGACGTGGGCGCATTGGACCGACGTCGAGGCCGCCGTCCGTCGTGCTGATGGGCGACGCCGCGCACACGGCGCACTTCTCGATCGGCTCGGGCACCAAGCTCGCGCATGGAGGACGCGCATCGCGCTCGCACGCGACATCGGCGCGAGCGCCCGACCTCCGGACCGCGCTCGCTGCATACGAGGCGCGAGCGCGCGATCGAGGTGCTGAAGCTGCAGAGCGCCGCGCGCAACTCGCATGGAATGGTTCGAGAACGTCGCGCGCTACACGGCCCTCGAAGCCGGTGCAGTTCGCCTACAGCCTGCTGACCGGCAGCCAGCGCATCGGCCACGAGAACCTGCGGCTGCGCGACGCCGGGCTTCGTCGAACGGATCGAAGCCTGGTTCGCGCAGAGCGCAGGCGACGCGGAGACGCCGTCCGCCGATGTTCACGCCGTTCACGCTGCGCGGCATCACGCTTGCCGAACCGCGTCGTCGTGTCGCCGATGGCGCATGTACTCGTGCCGCGACGGCATGCCCGACGACTTCTACCTGGTGCATCTGGGCAGCCGCGCGCACTGGGCGGCGCCGGGCTCGTGTTCACCGAAATGACCTGCGTCTCGGCGGACGCGCGCATCACGCCCGGCTGCGCCGGCCTGTGGAACGGCCCGAGCAGCGCGACGCGTGGAGGCGCATCGTCGACTTCGTGCATGCCCGCACGCCGGCGAAGATCGCGCTGCAGCTCGGTCACGCGGGTCCGAAGGGCTCGACGCAGCTCGGCTGGGAGGACGCCGACGAGCCGTTGCCGCAGGGCAACTGGCCGCTGATCGCGCCCTCGGCGATCGCCTATGGTCCGCAGCAACCAGGTACCGCGCGCGATGACCGCGCGACGACATGGACCGCGTTCGTGAGCGACTTCGTCCGTGCCGCGCAGCTGCGGCGCCGAATGCGGCTTCGACTGGCTCGAGCTGCACTGCGCGCACGGCTACCTGCTGTCGGCGTTCATCTGTCCGCTGACCAATCGCGCGCGACGACGAGCTATGGCGGGTCGCTCGAGAATCGCTGCCGCTTTCCGCTCGAGGTGTTCCGCGCGATGCGCGCCGTGTGGCCGCACGAGCGGCCGATGTCGGTGCGGATCTCGGCCCACGACTGGGCGCCGGGCGGCAACACGCCGGACGACGCGGTCGCGATCGCGCGGCTCTTCAAGGCGGCGGGCGCCGACCTGATCGACGTGTCGTCCGGGCAGACCACGCGCGAGGCGAAGCCGGTCTACGGCCGCATGTACCAGACGCCGTTCGCCGACCGCATCCGGAACGAGGTCGGCATCGCGACGATGGCCGTCGGCGCGATCTTCGAGGCCGACCACGTCAACAGCATCATGATGGCGGGGCGCGCCGACCTGTGCGCGCTCGCGCGGCCGCATCTCGCGGACCCGTACTGGACGCTGCACGCGGCGGCGCACTCGGCTACACGACATGGCGTGGCCGCCGCAGTACCTCTCGGGCAAGGCGCAGCTCGAGCGCAACCTCGCGCGCGCGGCGCAGATGGCGGCAGAGCGACCGGAGGAACGGATGAGCGAGGCGGGTGTCAGCCAAGGCCCGAAGGGCGCGTCGCCGAGCGATTCCGGCGGCCCACCTCTCGGCTACCGATCCTCGCGTGCAGTGCGGAGGCCACGCGGATGAGCGCGATGAACGATACGATCGAGATTCCCGCCGATGCCGAGTCGCGCGTGCGCGACGACCACCACGACGCGCTGCGGCTGTGGCTCAGGCTGCTCACATGCACGATGCTGATCGAGAGCCGGATCCGCAGCCGGCTGCGCGAGGGCTTCGAGACGACGCTGCCACGCTTCGACCTGATGGCCCAGCTCGAGCGTCATCCCGAGGGCCTGCGGATGGGCGAGCTGTCGCGGCGGATGATGGTGACGGGCGGCAACGTCACCGGCATCACCGCGGCGCTGGTCGCCGAAGGACTGGTCGAGCGGCGCGCGATTCCCGGCGACCGGCGCGCACATGCGGTCCGGCTCACGGTTGCAGGCAAGCGGTCGTTCGATGCGATGGCCGCCGAGCACGAACGCTGGGTCGAGGAGATGCTGGCGGGTTTCGCAGAAGGCGACCGCGACCGCCTGCATGCGCTGCTCGGACGCCTCAAGCGTGCGCTCGCGGCGCAGGGACCGGCTGCAGGAGGAGGCAACTCATGACGATGGCGCATCACAGGCGGCCGCTCCGCGACTACGCGGCGAAGCATTTCCGCTGGGACAGCGACGCCGACGGCAAGGTGGCGACGCTCAGGCTCGACCGGCCGGAGAAAAAGAACCCGCTGACGTTCGACTCCTACGCCGAGTTGCGCGACCTCTTCCGCGACCTCGTCTACGCGAGCGACGTGAAGGTGGTGATCGTCACGGGCGCAGGCGGCAACTTCTGCTCGGGCGGCGACGTGCACGAGATCATCGGCCCGCTCACGAAGATGACGATGCCCGAGCTGCTCGCGTTCACGCGGATGACGGGCGACCTCGTCAAGGCGATGCGCGGGTGCCCGCAACCGATCGTCGCCGCCGTCGATGGGGTTTGCGCGGGTGCGGGCGCGATGATCGCGCTCGCCTCCGACTTCCGGCTCGGCACGCCGGCCGCGAAGACCGCGTTTCTGTTCTCGCGCGTCGGTCTCGCCGGCTGCGACATGGGCGCGTGCACGCTCCTGCCGCGGATGATCGGGCAGGGCCGCGCGTCCGAGCTGCTCTACACCGGTCGCGCGATGAGCGCCGACGAAGGGCTCGCCTGGGGTTTCTTCAACCGGCTGGTGATGCCCTCCGACCTCGCAACGGACGCGCAAACGCTTGCGCGCTCGCTGGCCGACGGACCGACGTTCGCGCACGGGATGACCAAGAAGCTCCTCCATCAGGAATGGGCGATGGACCTGGACGCCGCGATCGAAGCGGAAGCCGAAGCGCAGGCGATCTGCATGCAGACGGCCGACTTCAGGCGTGCCTACGAGGCCTTTGCAGCGAAGCGAAGGCCAAACTTCGAGGGAAACTGAGCTTGAATCGCGATCACCTTGCGTGGCCGTTCTTCGACGACGCCCATCGCCGCCTCGCCGGGGACCTCGGCGCTTGGAGCGCGGCGGAGTTGCGCAACGGCGAGCACCAGGACGTCGACGCGACGTGCCGCGATTTCGTGCGAGGGCTCGGGCAGGCCGGCTGGCTGCGCTATTGCGTCGCAGCGGTGGACGGCGGTGCGCTCCCGGCACTCGATTCGCGCGCGCTTTGCATCGCCCGCGAGACGCTCGCGTATGCGGACGGACTTGCCGACTTCGCCTTCGCGATGCAGGGGCTCGGCAGCGGTCCGATCACGCTCGCGGGCGATTCTGCGCAGCGTGCGCGATGGCTGCCGAAGGTCGCCGCGGGCGACGCGATCGCCGCGTTCGCGTTGTCGGAGCCGCTCGCCGGCTCCGACGTCGGCGCCATGACGACGTCGGCGCGCCGCGACGGCGACGCGTGGGTGCTCGGTGGCACGAAGACGTGGATCAGCAACGGCGGCATCGCTGATTTCTATTGTGTCTTCGCGCGCGAGCCGGCGACCACGGGTACGCGCGGCATCTCGGCCTTCGTCGTCCCGGCCGACGCGCCGGGCCTCCGCGTGGCCGAGCGCATCGACGTGATCGCGCCGCATCCGCTCGCCCGGCTCGAATTCAACGAGTGTCGGATTCCCGCCGACGCGCTGCTCGGGGCGGCGGGCGACGGCTTCAAGCTCGCGATGCGCACACTCGACGTCTTCCGCGCGTCGGTCGCCGCGGCGGCGCTGGGCTTCGCGCGGCGCGCGCTCGATGAGGCAGTGGCCCATGCGCGCGAGCGTCCGATGTTCGGTGCACGGCAGGCCGACCTTCAGCTCACGCAGGCGACGCTCGGCGAGATGGCGACGGCGATCGATGCGGCGGCGCTGCTCACGTACCGCGCGGCGTGGCGCCGCGACGTGCAGAAGCTTCGCGCGACGCGCGAGGCGGCGATGGCGAAGATGACGGCGACCGAGTCGGCGCAACGGGTGATCGACGCGGCAGTCCAGCTCTTCGGCGGCCGCGGCGTCGCGCGTGGGGAGATCGTCGAACGCCTCTATCGCGAGATACGCGCGCTTCGCATCTACGAAGGGGCGACCGAGGTCCAGAGGCTTATTGTCGGCCGCGACGTACTGGATTCCGGAGAGAGGAGCCCGTCACGATGACGTACACCGCGCACGTCGACACGTTCGCGCGCGATCAACTGCCGCCGCGCGAAGCGTGGCCCGAGTTCATCTTCGAACTGCCTGCGCTCCAACTTCCGGAGCGGATGAACGCGGCGAGCGTGCTGCTCGGCGGGGTCATCGAGCGCGGGCAGGGCGAACGCATCGCGATCCGGGCACCCGGAGGTTTGCGCTGGACGTACCTGGAGCTCGACGCCGCTGCCAACCGGATCGCGCGGGTGCTGGTCGAGGATCTGGGCGTCGTCCCGGGGAACCGCGTGCTGTTGCGCGCGCCGAACAATCCGATGTATGCCGCGTGTTTCCTGGCAGTGCTCAAGGCGGGAGGCATCGCGGTCGGCACGATGCCGCTCCTCCGGGCGAAGGAGCTGACCGAGATCATCATCAGGGGCGAGATTTCGCACGCGCTGTGCGACGCGCGGCTCGCCACCGAGCTCGACCTCGCGCGGGCGCAATGCCGGACGCTCGCGCAGGTCGCCCTTTTCAATGGCCCCGCCGGCGAAGGGCTCGAAGCTCGTATGGTCTCCAAGCCTGCGCGCTTCGCCGCCGTTG
Source organism: uncultured beta proteobacterium (assembly GCA_963773195.1). Lineage (GTDB taxonomy): Bacteria > Pseudomonadota > Gammaproteobacteria > Burkholderiales > Casimicrobiaceae > CAIWHR01. The sequence goes on along the minus strand of CAVZAE010000002.1, from coordinate 94,633 downwards.
ACACCATGGCCGAGGATACCGCGCTGATCGCGTTCACTTCGGGCACGACGGGCAAGCCCAAGGGCACGATGCACTTCCACCGCGACCTGATCGCGGCGTGCGAGTGCTGGCCGCCTTCGATGCTGCGCGCGACCGCGGACGACGTGTTCACCGGCAGTCCGCCCCTCGCGTTCACATTCGGCCTCGGTGGACTCCTGTTGTTTCCGCTGCGGATCGGTGCCTCGACGCTCTTGCTCGAGCGCCCGACGCCCGATGCGCTCCTGCCCGCGATCGCCGAGCATCGGGCGACCGTGCTGTTCACGGCACCGACGTCGTATCGGGCGATGGCACCGAGCGCCCGGCAGCACGATCTTTCGTCGCTGCGCAAATGCGTGTCGGCCGGTGAGGCGCTGCCGCCGGGTACGCGCACGCTGTGGAAGAACGCGACCGGGATCGACATCATCGACGGCATCGGTTCCACCGAGATGTTCCACATCTTCATCTCGAACGACGAAGCGAACGCGAAACCGGGCGCGCTCGGGACCGTCGTTCCCGGCTACCGTGCCGCGGTGATGGACGACGCTGGGCGGCCAGTGGCGACGGGCACCGTCGGCCGACTGGCGGTGAAGGGCCCGACAGGCTGCCGCTATCTCGCCGACGACCGTCAGGGCCAATACGTCCAGGGCGGCTGGAACTACACCGGCGACACGTTCTCCTGCGACGCCGACGGCTGCTTCTACTACCATGCGCGCGCGGACGACATGATCATCACCGCCGGCTACAACATCGGCGGCCCCGAGGTCGAGGGCGCGCTGCTCCAACACCCGGCGGTGGCCGAATGCGGCGTCGTCGGCGTGCCGGACGAGGAGCGTGGACAGATCGTCAAGGCCTTCGTCGTGCTCAAGCCGGGCTTCGATCCCGGTCCGGGGCTGACCGCCGAGCTGCAGGCGTTCGTCAAGCAATCGATCGCGCCCTACAAGTATCCACGCGCGATTGCCTATCTGCCCTCGCTGCCGCGCAGCGAAGTGGGCAAGTTGCAGCGGGCCAGGCTTCGCCAGCTCGAGCGCGACTCGCGGGAGGGACGCCAATGAGCGGTATCCGGAAAGAGGCGGGTGGCTCGCGCGTGCTCCATCCGGCGGGCTGGGCGAAGACGAAGGGCTACGCCAATGGCATCGCCGCGCAGGGGCGCCTCGTGTTCGTCGGCGGCCAGATCGGCTGGAACACCGCGCAGCGCTTCGAGAACTCGGACTTCGTCGCGCAGGCGCGCCAAGCGCTCGCCAACATCGTCGCAGTGCTGGCGGAGGCGGGGGCAGGACCCGAGCACGTCGTGCGGATGACGTGGTATGTCGTCGACAAGCGCGAATACCTGGCGTCGAGTAAGGCACTCGGCCGCGCCTACCGCGAGATCATGGGTCTCCACTATCCCGCGATGTCGGCAGTCGAGGTTACCGGGTTGATGGAAGATGCGGCGCGGGTCGAGATCGAGGCGACTGCCGTCGTGCCGGCGGCCGGTTGACGCGCGTCGACCTGGGTCGGAGTCCGGTCCAGAAAATCGGTATCATTTCCTTTCAGCAGAGTCCGCCATGAACGCACCCGAGAAGCTTGCCCCCAAGGCGAAAGCCAGGTTCGCGTGGGACGACCCACTCCTCCTCTCCGACCAGCTGACCGCCGAGGAGCGGATGGTCCGCGATTCGGCGCATGCGTATGCGCAGGAGAGGCTCCTGCCGCGGGTGACCGAGGCGTTCCGCCACGAAAAATCGGATCCGGAGATCTTCCGCGAGATGGGCGCGCTCGGGCTTCTGGGCGCGACGCTCCCCGCCGAATATGGCGGTGCGGGCCTGAACTACGTCTGCTACGGGCTGATCGCGCGCGAGATCGAGCGCATCGACTCGGGCTACCGCTCGATGATGAGCGTGCAGAGCTCGCTCGTCATGTTCCCCATCTTCACCTACGGTAGCGAGGCGCAGCGCCGCAAGTATCTGCCGAAGCTCGCGACCGGGGAGGCGATCGGCTGCTTCGGGCTGACCGAGCCGGATCACGGGTCCGACCCAGGCAGCATGGTCACGCGGGCGCGGACGGCCCCCGGAGGTTACAAGCTGTCGGGTTCGAAGATGTGGATCTCGAACTCGCCGATCGCCGACGTGTTCGTCGTATGGGCCAAGGACGACGCGGGCAAGATCCGCGGCTTCATCCTCGAAAAGGGAATGAAAGGGCTTAGCGTACCCAAGATCGAAGGCAAGTTCAGCCTTCGTACGTCGATCACCGGCGAGATCGTGATGGACGAAGTGTTCGTGCCCGAGGAGAACCTGCTGCCGAATGTCGAAGGCCTGAAGGGGCCGTTCGGCTGCCTCAACTCGGCGCGCTACGGGATCGCGTGGGGCGCGCTCGGCGCCGCCGAATTCTGCTGGCACGCGGCGCGCCAGTACACGCTCGACCGCAAGCAATTCGGCCGGCCGCTCGCGTCGAATCAGCTGATCCAGAAGAAGCTCGCCGACATGATGACGGAGATCGCGCTCGGATTGCAGGGCTGCCTGCGCCTGGGCCGGATGAAGGACGAGGGGATCGCGGCGCCCGAGATCACGTCGATCATGAAGCGCAACTCGTGCGGCAAGGCGCTCGAGATCGCGCGGACGGCGCGCGACATGCACGGCGGCAACGGGATCGTCGACGAGTTCCACGTGATCCGCCACGTGCTGAACCTGGAGACGGTCAACACCTACGAGGGCACGCACGACATCCATGCGTTGATCCTCGGCCGCGCGCAGACCGGCATTTCCGCGTTCTGATCCCGTCGTGGCGGATCGATGAAGCTCTACGACTACTTCCGCTCGTCGGCCGCGTACCGGGTCCGCATCGCCCTTAACCTCAAAGGCGTGGCTCCCGAGCGGGCGTTCGTGCACCTGCGAAGGGGCCAGCAGCGCGGCGACGAGTACCTGTCGCTCAACCCGCAGGGACTCGTGCCGTCGCTCGTCACCGATGACGGCGACGTGCTGACCCAGTCGATCGCCATCCTCGAGTGGCTGGACGAGACGTTCCCCGCCCCGCCGATCCTGCCGCTCGATCCGGCTGGGCGCGCGCGCGTGCGCTCGCTCGCGCTGGCGGTCGCGTGCGACATCCATCCGCTCGACAACACGCGCGTGCTCCACTATCTGACCGGTACGCTCGGCATCACCGACGAGCAGAAGAACGGTTGGTACAAATACTGGATCGATGTGGGCTTCGAGGCGCTCGAAACCCGGCTCGCGCGCGAGGCCGGCACGGGCAACTTCTGCCACGGCGATGCGCCGAGCGTCGCCGATATCTGCCTCGTGCCGCAGATGGCGAACGCGCGACGCGTCGAATTCGATTTCGCGCCGTATCCGACGCTCGTGCGGATCGAGGCCGCGTGTCTCGCGCTGCCCGCGTTTGCGGCGGCGGCGCCGGCCCGACAACCCGACGCGGAGTGAAAACATGACCTTCGTCATTCCCAGCTGGGAGCTGCCGAGCGTGCCCGTGCATGGCGGCGCCGAGCGCTTTCCCGTTCGCCACATCTACTGCGTCGGCCGCAATTACGCCGAGCACGCGAAAGAAATGGGGGGCGACGCGACGAAGGAACCGCCGTTCTTCTTCACGAAGGCCGCGGATTCGATCACGCCGGTCGTGCCGCCAGCGGTCGGAAGCGTGGCATATCCGCCTGCTACGAAAAACCTCCATCACGAGATCGAGCTCGTCGTCGCGATCGGCGGGCGCGGCGCGAACGTGGCGCCGGAGCGTGCGCTGGAGCTCGTCTTCGGCTACGCGGTGGGCGTCGACCTCACGCGCCGTGACCTGCAGAACGAAATGCGCGAGAAGAAGCGGCCGTGGGACATCGGCAAGTCGTTCGCCGGTGCTGCGCCGATAGCGCCCATCCATCGTGCGAACGGGACGCTGTCGCGCGGGGCGATCACGCTCGACGTCAATGGCACGCGGCGGCAGACAGGCGACCTCGCCGACATGATCTGGGACGTGCCGCACACGCTCGCGTTCCTGTCTCGCTACTACGAGCTCCTGCCCGGCGACCTCGTGTTCTCGGGCACGCCGTCGGGGGTAGGCCCGCTCGTTCCCGGCGACCGGCTCGACGGCGCGGTCGAAGGGTTGTCGCACCTGGCCGTGGTGATCGCGCCGCCGGTCGCGTAGCGGGCACGTGGCGGCCATCGTCTACACGCCCGAATTCGTCGAGCGCGGCTACAACAACCGCGCCGCCGTCGTCGACCATCCGGTCTGGCTCGAGCACTACGTCACCGCGTCGACCAAGGTGCGCGCCGAGTTCGCTCCACGCCTCGACGTGCGTTACGGCCCAGGCCCGAAGGAGACGCTCGACCTGTTCCTGCCCGCCAGGCCGGCCCGCGGGACGCTCGTCTTCCTTCATGGCGGCTACTGGCGCGCGCTCGACAAGAGCGATTTCTCGTTCGTCGCACCGCCGTTTCTCGCGCAGGACCTCGCGGTCGCGGTCGTCAACTACGATCTCTGCCCGGGCGTGACGATTGCGGCGATCGTCGACGAGTGCCGCCGCGCACTGACGTGGGTGGCCCGAGACGGTTGCACGCTCGGCGCGAACACGGAGCGCATCGTTGTCGCGGGCCACTCGGCCGGCGGCCATCTGACCGCGATGATGTATGCGACCGACTGGGGAGCGGCCGGCGGCGACGGGCCGCGGATCGCCGGCGGCGTGTCGCTTTCGGGTGTCCACGACCTCGAGCCGCTGCTCGTGTTCTCGTTCAACAGCGACCTCCGGCTCGACGCGGTGCAGGCCGCGCGTTTGTCGCCCACCCGCCTGCGACCGCGGACCGGCGCGCCGCTGCTGCTGGCCGTGGGCGCCGACGAGACTTCGGAATTCGTCCGACAGACGCAGCTCCTGTGGGATGCGTGGCCCGAAATTCGGCCCGCCGGCGATCTCGCGCCGTTCGTCATCCCGCAGCGTCACCACTTCGATGTGGTCGCCGACTACGGCAATCCCCGGAGCGAGATCGTCCGCAGGACGCTGGCGCTGTTCTGACGCACTAGCTCGTCGAGCGTTGCCCGGACCGGACTGCGGTCAGGTTGCACCCCTGCCGGGGCTGCCGCGGTGCTTCAGGTGTTCAGGCGCACCGCAGCAGCCCCGGCAGAGGCGCACCGCAGCAGCCGGGGCACGGACAACCGGCCACCCTCACCCCTTGACAACTGACCGTCGGTCACTTACGCTAGCCAACAATTGACCCTGAGTCATTTACCGCGCGAGCGGAAGGGAATCGCCGATGGTCATTCGCCAGCGAGCAATGCAAGCCGAGGACAAGCGGGAGCGCCACGAGGCGATCCTCGACGCGGCCGAGCGCGTGCTCGCGCGCTCGCTGGATCAGGTGGTCAACGTCGCGGACGTCGCCGACGAGGCCCGCCTCGCGAAGGGCACTGTGTACCTCTATTTCCCGAGCAAGGACGAGCTTCTGCTCGCCGTGCACGAGCGCCGCATCGACGCGTTCTTCCGCGACGTCATCGCACTGGTCGAAAGCGCTCCGCCAGTCTCGATGGACCCGATGTTCGCGCTGACGCGCCAGCACATCGTCGACGCACCGCTGTTCCTTCCGCTCGCTTCGCGTTGCTTCGGACTCATGGCGCACAACATTCCGCCGGCGACGGCGGCTGCGTTCCGGCAACGCATGGCGGGACGTCTCGAGCGCGCGGGCGCGGGTCTCGAGCGCCATTTCCCGGCACTGCCGCCGGGCGGTGGCGTCGCGCTCCTGCGCCGGAGCTACGCGTTGATCCTGGGCCTGTGGCAGATGTCGGCCGGGAAGGACGCGGACAACACGCACTGCGCGATGGTGGGGCCCGCGCCCTCGCCGGTCTTCGCCTGGAACTATCCGACTGAACTCGAAGTGGCGCTGCGCGCGCTCTGGCGCGGCATGGTCGGCGCTCCTTCGCAGGAGGTGGTCCGATGAAACCGCTGATTCCGATCCTGTTGGCCGTCGCGCTCGCGGCGTCGGCTTGCGCAAAGCACGAGTCGCCGCCCGAAGCCGCGCGGCCCGTCGTCCTCGCTCAGGTCGTGGCGGGCAGTGGCGCCGAGACCGCGATATTTGCGGGCGAGGTGAAGCCTCGCTTCGAGTCGGACCTTGCGTTCCGCATTCCGGGCAAGATCGTGGCGCGAATGGTCGATGCCGGCGCGCGCGTGACCAAGGGGCAGATGCTGGCCCGGCTCGACCCCGCAGACGTGGGCCTCCAGGCGCAAGCAGCGCAGGCACAGGTGGCGGCAGCGCAGACCGAATTCGACTTCGCGCGCGCCGAGTTTCAGCGCTACCAGACGTTGCTCGAGCAGAAGTTCATCAGCGCCTCGGCACTTGACGCGAAGCGCAACGCGATGAACTCGAATCGCGCGAAGCTCGAGCAGGCGAAGGCCAATCTCGCCGTGACGCAGAATCAAGCCGCCTACGCGACGCTGGTGGCGCCGGAAGACGGCGTGATCACCGCCGTTACTGCAGAAGCGGGCCAAGTGGTGGGCGCGGGCCAGGTCGTGATGCGCCACGCGCGCGAGACCGAGCGCGAGGTTGCGATCGCCGTGCCCGAGGCGCGGCTCGCCGAGCTTACACGCGCAGAGCAGATGTTGGTCGTGCTGGTCGCGGAGCCGAACAAGGCCTATCGCGCGACGGTGCGCGAGATTGCGCCCGCCGTGGATCCGGTCACGCGGACGTTCGCGGTGCGGGTGTCCGTCGCCGATCCGGCGCCGGCGTTGCAATGGGGGATGACGGCCAACGTCGTCCTCGCGGCGCGCGGCGCGCAATCGGCGAGCCTGCTGCCCTCCACGTCCGTTTATCAGACCATCGACGGCAAGCCCGCGGTATGGGTCTTCGATCCCGCCGCAGGCAAGGTGTCGCTGCGGCCGGTGACGATCGCCCAGTATCGCGAGGACGGGATCGTCATCGGCTCGGGCCTCGCGGCCGGCGAATGGATCGTCGCGACCGGCGCGAACAAGCTGCACGAGGGCCAGCACGTGCGTCCCTACGAGGCGGCAGGGCGCCCGTCGCCGACGACGGCCAGCAGCAGCTGACGGACGAGGCAACACGATGAGCCCGCCCGAATTCGCCGGCGGCACGCCGGCGATGCGCTTCAACCTCTCCGAATGGGCGCTGCGGCATCGCCTGCTCGTCCTCTACCTGATCGTCATGTTCGCGCTCGCGGGCGCGTTCGCGTATACGAAGCTCGGCCAGTCGGAGGACCCGCCGTTCACCTTCAAAGTGATGGTCGTGAAGACGACGTGGCCGGGCGCTTCGCCGCGCGACGTCGAGCAGCAGGTCACCGACCTGATCGAACGCAAGCTTCAGGAACTGCCGCTCGAGTGGGTGCGGAGCTACTCGCGGCCGGGCGAGTCGCTCGTGTTCGTCTCGTTCAAGGACACGTTGCCCGCCTCCGCCATCCCGGACCTCCAGTACCAGGTGCGCAAGAAGATCGGCGACATCCGCGGGATGCTGCCGCAGGGCATCCAGGGTCCGTATTTCAACGACGAGTTCGGCGACACGTACGCGAACGTCTACGCCATCACGGGTGAGGGCTTCGGCTATCGCGATCTGAAGGAGTTCGCCGACCGCGTGCGCGCCGAACTCCTGCGCGTCCCCGGCGTCGCCAAGGTCGACTACATCGGCGAGCAGGAAGAGAAGATCTTCGTCGAGCTGTCGAACGCGCGCCTGGCGCTCCTGGGCGTCGAACCGGGGCAGATCGTGCAGACACTCGCGGCGCAGAACGCGATGGCGGCGGCCGGGGCGTTCGAGACCGCGACCGACCGCATCTACCTGCGCCCTACGGGCGCGCTCGACACGGAAGATGCCGTGCGCGACATCGCGATCCGCGCGAACGGCCGCCTCTTCCGCCTGGGCGACATCGCGGAGGTGACCCGCGGCTATGTCGATCCGCCGCAGCAAAAGATGCGCTGGCACGGCCGCGAGGCGCTCGGCATCGGCGTCACGATGGTGAAGGGCGGCGACGTGATCGAGCTCGGCAAGGCGCTCGACGCGAAGCTCGCGCAGATCGAGACGCAGCTGCCGGCAGGCGTCGAGATCGGGCATGTCGCGAGCATGCCGCGCGCCGTGTCGCGCTCGGTGCGCGAATTCATCCGTTCGCTCGCGGAGGCAGTGGCCATCGTACTCGCGGTGTCGCTCGTGAGCCTGGGCCTGCGCACGGGTCTCGTCGTCGCGGTGTCGATCCCGCTCGTGCTCGCGATGACGTTCGTGTTCATGTACGTATTCGGGATCGGCCTCCACAAGATTTCGCTCGGCGCCCTTATCCTTTCGCTCGGACTGCTCGTCGACGACGCGATCATCGCGGTCGAGATGATGGCGATCAAGCTGGAGCAGGGTATGGACCGCTTTAGAGCGGCGAGCTTCGCCTACGCGAGCACGGCGTTCCCGATGCTGACCGGCACGCTCGTGACCGTCGCCGGCTTCCTGCCGATCGCCACCGCCGCGAGCTCGACCGGCGAATACACGCGGTCGCTGTTCGAGGTGTCGGCGATCGCGTTGATCGCGTCGTGGTTCGTCGCCGTGATCGCGATCCCCTACCTGGGTTACCGGATGCTGCCGGACCCGGATCGTGCGCGGCGCGCGTCGCTGGGCGCCCGGATATGGGCGCAGATCCGACGACAGCCGGAGCCGCCGGCGCGGCCTGCGGCGCATGCTAACCCCGAGCAGGTCTACGACACGGCGTTCTACCGCCGCTTCCGCGCGTTCGTCGCCTGGAGTGTCGCGCATCGCTACGTCGTGATCGGTGCGACGATCGGCGCCTTCGTGCTCTCGCTGGGCGCATTCCGCTTCGTCCCGCAGCAGTTCTTCCCGTCGTCGTCGCGTCCGGAGCTGATCGTCGATCTGCGCCTGCCCGAGGGCAGCTCGTTCGCGGCGACGCTCGCCGAGGCGAAGCATATGGAGAAGGTCCTCGACGACGAGGCCGGCATCGAAAGCTATGTGGCCTATGTCGGCGTGGGCAGCCCGCGCTTTTACCTCCCCCTCGACCAGCAGCTCCAGGCGTCCAATTTCGCGCAGTTCGTGCTGGTCGCGAAGTCGAACCAGGAGCGCGAGCGCGTGCGCTCGCGTCTGATCCAGATCTTCGACGAGGATTTTCCGGGACTCCGCGGCCGCGTCTCGCGCCTGGAGAACGGGCCGCCCGTCGGATTTCCCGTCCAGTTCCGCGTGTCGGGCGAGGACCTGGCTCGCGTGCGCGCGATCGCGCAGCAGGTGATGGCAGTCGTCCGCGCGAACCCGGACGTCACCAACGCGCAGTTCGATTCCGACGAGCCGACGAAGGTGATCCGCCTCGTCGTCGACCAGAACAAGGCGCGCGTGCTCGGGTTCTCGTCGCAGGACCTCGCGGCGTTCCTTAACAACTCGGTGTCGGGGCTCACGGTCACCTACGTCCGCGAGCGCGACAAGCAGATCGAGGTGCTCCTGCGCGGCGCGGCGTCGGAGCGGGCGCGGCTCACGTTCCTCAAGGATCTCGCGCTGCCTTCGCGCAGCGGCAAGGCGGTGCCGATCACGCAGATCGCCGAGATCCGCTACGAGCAGGAGGACGGCATTCGCTGGCGGCGCGATCGCCTGCCGACCGTCACCGTCCGCGCCGACGTGCTGGGCGATGCGCAAGGTCCCGACGTCGCCAAGCGGATCGACCCGAACCTCGCGGCGCTGCGGGCGTCGCTGCCGCTCGGCTACAGAATCGAGATCGGCGGCGCGGTCGAGGACTCGGCGCGCGGCCAATCGTCGATCGTCGCAGGCGTGCCGCTGATGGTGCTTGTGATCGTCACCCTGCTCGTGATCCAGCTCCGGAGCTTCTCGCGCACCGCGATGGTGCTCCTGACCGCGCCGCTCGGGCTGATCGGCGTGACGGCCGGGCTTCTCGTGTTCGGCCAACCCTTCGGCTTCGTCGCGATGCTCGGCACGATCGCGCTCTCGGGCATCATCATGCGCAACTCGATCATCCTGGTCGACCAGATCGAACAGGACGTCGCGGCCGGGCACGCGCCGCAGGAGGCTATTATCGGAGCGACGACACGCCGCTTCCGGCCGATCGTACTGACCGCGGCCGCCGCGGTGCTCGGGATGATCCCGCTCGTGCGGAGTGCCTTCTTCGGCCCGATGGCGGTGGCGATGATGGGCGGACTCGTGGTGGCGACGCTGCTCACCCTCGTGTTCCTGCCGGCGCTCTACGCCGCGTGGTTCCGGGTGCGGGAGCCGACCGCTGCACTGGTGCCGGCGGCGGCGTAGTCGCGGCGCGAGCCGCGGGCGAGGGTAAAATGCGGGTTTCGCCGTCCGCGCACCCGCCATGACCTTGAGCCCGACCACGGATATCGTCGCCGACCTCAAGGCCGGGCGGATGGTCATCCTCGTCGACGAAGAGGATCGCGAGAACGAAGGTGATCTCGTGTTCTCCGCCGACTTCGTCACGCCGGAGAAGATCAACTTCCTCGCGAAGCACGGCCGCGGCCTGATCTGCATGCCGATCACGGCCGAGCACGCGCAGCGGCTGCGGCTGCCGCCGATGACGCCGAACAATCGCTCGGTTCACGGCACCAATTTCACGGTGTCGATCGAGGCGGCGGAAGGCATCACGACGGGGATCTCGGCTGCCGACCGCGCGCGCACGGTGCGGGTGGCCTCGCGGCCCGACGCAGCGCCCGACGACATCGTGCAACCGGGCCATGTTTTTCCGTTGATTGCACAACCCGGCGGTGTCCTTGTCCGGGCGGGCCACACCGAAGCCTGCTGCGACCTGATGCGGCTCGCCGGACTCAACCCGTCGGCGGTTCTCTGCGAGATCATGAACGACGACGGGACGATGGCGCGCCTGCCCGACCTGCTCGAGTTCGCGCAGGCGCACGCCCTCAAAATCGGTACGATCACCGATCTGATCCATTACCGGAGCCGCACCGAAACCCTGGTCGAGCGGATCGCCGAGCGTCCGCTCACGACCGCGCACGGCGCATTCCGCCTGGTCGTCTATCGGGACAAGCTGACCGATGCGACGCACCTCGTGCTCGTGCGCGGGCCGCTGTCGCCCGACACCGAGACGCTCGTCCGCGTCCACGAGCCCGTTTCGGTGATGGATCTGCTCGACCTGGCGGGCACGACGCATTCGTGGACGATTCCCGCGGCGCTTGCGGCCATCGCAGAGGAGGGTCGCGGCGTGCTCGTGCTGCTGCACCGGCCCGAAAGCGCGCACGAACTCCGGCAGCGCGCGATCGCCGACACGCCGGCGGTGTCGTCGAAGGTCGACCTCCGCAACTACGGGATCGGCGCGCAGATCCTCCGCGATCTCAACGTGCGCCGCATGCGCCTCATGGCGAAGGCGCGCAAGATGCCGAGCATGGCGGGCTTCGACCTCGAGGTCACGGGGTATGTCGAGCCGCCGCCGCTGCGGAAGGCGTCGTAGGCACTCCTCATGTCCGAGCTGAAGCGCATCGCTCCCAACGCGTCCGGCGACGGCCGGCGCGTCGGCATCGTCGTGGCGCGCTTCAACGCCCCGATCGGCGAGACGCTGCTCGCGGGCGCCCTGCGCGCATGCGCGGAAGCGGGAGTCGCCGAGCGCGACATCGTCGTTGTCACCGTTCCCGGCGCGCTGGAAGCGCCCCTTGCGCTGCAGCGACTCGCGCAGGCGGGCGATTGCGATGCGCTCGTCGCGCTCGGCGCCGTGATTCGCGGCGAGACCTACCACTTCGAGATCGTCGCCAACGAATCGGCCTCCGGCGTCGCCGGCGTCCAGCTCGAGTTCGGGATTCCCGTCGGCAACGGCATCCTGACGACGGACACGGAAGAGCAGGCGCGCGCGCGCGCCGACACCAAGGGCTTCGAGGCGGCCCAGGCCGCGCTCGAGCTCGCCAACCTGCTCGACGCGATCGATGAGATCTAATCCGCGGCGCCGGGCGCGCGAGCTCGCGCTGCAAGGCCTCTACCAGCGCCAGCTCTCGGGCAATGCGCCGGCGGCGATCCACGCGCAGATCGCCGATGCGAGCGGCTTCGCGCGGGCCGATGCCTCGTATTTCGAAGCGCTCTGGAGCGGCGTGACCGCGGACTACGACGCACTCGTCGCCCGCTTCGCGCCGTGGCTCGACCGGGGTGTGGCCGAGCTCTCGCCGGTTGAGCGGGCGATCCTCGTGATCGGCGCATGGGAGCTCGCCGAGCGTCCCGAGATTCCCTATCGCGTGGTCATCAACGAGGCCGTCGAGCTCGCGAAATCCTACGGCGGGACCGACGGGCACAAGTTCGTCAACGGCGTGCTCGACAAGCTCGCGGGCGCGCTGCGTGCCGACGAGATCCGCGCGCTTGCCGAAGAGCGCGCGGCCGGCGCGGCCGGCTGAGCCATGAATCGTTACGGGGCATGCCGTCAGGGCTCGCGGCAGTGCTCGTCGCGCCTGTCTGACCCGTGAACGAATTCGAGCTGATCGCGCGCTATTTCACGCGACCGCCGCGGTCGCGATCGGTCGCGCTCGGCGTCGGCGATGACGCCGCGCTGATCGAACCCACGCCGGGCTGCGAAGTCGCCATCTCCACCGACATGCTGGTCGAGGGGCGGCACTTCGCCGCGAGCGCGGATCCCGAGGCGCTCGGCCACAAGACGCTCGCAGTCAACCTCTCGGACCTGGCCGCGATGGGAGCGACGCCGCGCTGGGCGCTTCTGGCGGGCGCGCTGCCGGACGCCGATCCCGCGTGGCTCGCAGCGTTCGCACGCGGATTCCTCGCGCTTGCCGACGCGAACGGCGTCGATCTGATCGGCGGCGACACGACGCGAGGCCCGCGCAACCTCTGCGTCACGATCATGGGCGAAGTGCCTGTGGGCCAGGCGCTCACGCGGGGTCACGCGAGGCCGGGCGACGACGTCTGGGTCTCGGGACCGCTTGGCGATGCCGCGCTCGCGCTCGCCGCGCTCGGCGGCCGCACGACACTCGCCGCCGATGCGCTGGCAACGTGCCAGGCGCATCTCGAGCGCCCGCAACCGCGCATCGCGCTCGGCCTTGCTCTACGCGGAATCGCGACAGCCGCGATCGATGTCTCGGACGGGCTTGTCGGCGATCTGGATCATGTTCTCGATCGCTCGCACGTGGGTGCGCACGTCGAGCTCGCCGCGATTCCGCGTTCCAACGCACTCGCAGCGAAGCTCGCGGGGAGCGATCGCGCGCTGGCGCTGCAGTGCCTGCTCGCCGGCGGCGACGACTACGAGCTCCTGTTCACTGCGCCGCGCTCGGCCGCGCAGCAGATCGAGGCGATCGCCGCCGTGCTGCCGTTGCCGCTCGCGCGAATCGGCGCGATCGTGCGAGAGCCCGGTCTCGTCGTCCTCGACGAACGCGGAACACGGCTAGCGACGCTGCCGCACGCTTACGACCATTTCGCGGCGCAATGACGGCGAGCGCGCCGACGCTGCGGTTCCTCGTCAGTCATCCGGCGCACTTCATCGCGCTGGGCTTTGGCGCAGGGCTGGCGCCCGTCGCGCCCGGTACGTTCGGCACGCGTGGTTGCCATCCCGCTCGCCGCGGTGCTTCGGCTGTATGCCTCCGACGCTGTCTTCGCGGCCGCGATCGTCGTGCTCGGGCTTGCGGGGGTCTGGGCGGCCGAGCTCACCGGGCGCGCGCTCGGGGTGCCCGATCACGGCGCGATTGTGATCGACGAAGTGGTCGCATTCCTGCTCGTGCTGTGGCTGGTCGATGCCGGACCGCTGCGGATCGCGGTGGCGTTTGTGCTCTTTCGCTTCTTCGACATCGTGAAGCCGCCGCCGATCCGGCAGCTCGACCGCGCGCTCAAGAACGGCGTCGGCGTGATGCTCGACGATCTCCTCGCGGCCGGCTATACGGTGCTGGTTTTCGCCCTGGGACAGCGGGTCCTCGCATGACGCACGACGACGCGAACCGCCGCTCACCGGTCGATCCGCGGCAGATCGAGCAGGCCGGGTTGAACGCGCTCCAGACGCAGCGCCAGCTTTTCTACGACGGCTGGGTCCTGCGGCTGTCCGCGGGAAAGGCGAAGCGCGCGCGCAGCGTCAACGCGTTCTTCGGCTCCACCTTGCCGCTCGTGCGCAAGATCGGACACTGCGAGAGCGTCTACGCGCAACACGGACTTCCGCCGCTGTTCCGGATGACGCCTTTCGATCGGCCGACGGATCTCGAAGCGACGCTCGCGTTACGCGGCTACGAGGCGTTCGACGAGACACTCGTGCAGGTGACCGCGCTGCCCTGCGCGCCGGAGATTCCCGAGACCGCCGACGGAGTCGCGATCGAGGCGCTCGGCGCCGATGCGTTCGTCGAAGCGGTCGGCGAGCTTCGCCAATCGCCGGTCGCGCAGCGCGACGCGCATCGGGAGCGTATCGCAAACTCGCCGCTCGACAAGCGCTGCATTGCGGTGCGCGCCGAGGGTACCGTCGTTTGCGCAGCGCAGGCCGCAGTCGAGGACGGCCTTGCCGGCGTCTACGATGTCGTGACCGCAGAGGCGGCGCGCGGTAATGGCTACGCGACCCTGGCGTGCACTTCGCTTCTCTCCTGGGCGTGGCAGCACGGCGCGCACGCGGCGTACTTGCAGGTAAGCGCCGACAACGCACCGGCACTCACTATCTACCGCAAGCTCGGTTTCGCGACTGTCTACGCGTATCACTATCGCGGGCTGCCGGGACGTTGCGAATGACGGGATGAAGATACCGACGCCGCTGGCCATCAACGTCGGACGTGTGCTGGCTGAGCGCGAGATGGATGCTCGCCACCGCCGAGTCGTGCACCGGCGGTCTCGTCGCCGGCGCCATCACCGACGTCGCCGGCAGCTCGGGCTGGTTCGATCGCGGCTTCGTCACGTATTCGGACGAGGCGAAGGTCGAACTGCTGGGCGTCGCGGCCGAGACGATCGCGCGGTTCGGTGCCGTGAGCGAAGCGACTGCGCGCGAGATGGTGGCCGGGGCACTGGCCCGGACCCGCGCCGACGTCGCCGTCGCGGTGACGGGGGTCGCCGGTCCCACCGGCGGGACGCCCGACAAGCCTGTGGGTCTGGTCTGGTTCGCGTGGGCCGTCCGGGGTGGGAGGATCGACGCCGAATCGCGCCGCTTCGATGGCGACCGGGCGGCCGTGCGCGATGCGTCGGTCGCGGCAGCGCTGCGGGGGCTGCTCGAGCGGGCCGGCGAGGGTTAGGGCACCCGTCGCGCTTCGCACCACCTGGTTCGGCCGTTCGGGGGGTTGCGTCGAACGTTCGTTCTATGCCATGATCGCAGCCGAATTCCCCGCCTTCCCGGCCGCCAGGCCGCCGGGGGATACTCGGAGACAGGACATGCCCCTCGACTCAACCTCCATGGACGACCAGAAGAACAAGGCACTCGCCGCCGCGCTGGCGCAGATCGAGAAGCAGTTCGGCAAGGGCTCGATCATGAAAATGGGCGACGCCCAGATCCAGAACGACCTGCAGGTCGTCTCGACTGGCTCGCTCGGGCTCGACATCGCCTTGGGCGTAGGGGGCCTCCCGCGCGGTCGCGTCGTCGAGATCTACGGGCCCGAATCGTCGGGCAAGACGACGCTCTCGCTGCAGGTCGTCGCGCAGGTGCAGAAAGCCGGCGGCACGGCCGCCTACATCGACGCCGAGAATGCGCTCGACCCCGTATACGCCGGCAAGCTCGGCGTCAACGTGGGCGACCTGCTGATTTCGCAGCCCGACACCGGCGAGCAAGGGTTGGAGATCGCCGACATGCTGGTGCGATCCGGCGGCGTGGACGTTATCGTGATCGACTCCGTTGCGGCGCTCGTGCCCAAGGCCGAAATCGAAGGGGAGATGGGCGACCAGCTCCCCGGCCTTCAGGCGCGCCTGATGAGCCAGGCGCTGCGCAAGCTGACCGCCAACATCAAGCGCGCCAACACGCTCGTCATCTTCATCAACCAGATCCGGATGAAGATCGGCGTGATGTTCGGCAACCCGGAAACGACGACGGGCGGCAATGCGCTCAAGTTCTACGCGTCAGTGCGCCTCGACATCCGCCGCATCGGCGCGATCAAGAAGGGCGAGGAAGTCGTCGGCAACGAGACGCGCGTCAAGGTCGTCAAGAACAAGATTGCGCCGCCGTTCCGCGAGGCCTTGTTCGACATCCTCTACGGCGAGGGCATCTCGCGCCACGGCGAGATCATCGAGCTCGGCGTCGCGCACGACATCATCGACAAGTCGGGCGCGTGGTACGCCTACAACGGCGAGAAGATCGGGCAGGGCAAGGACAACACGCGCGAATTCCTGCGCGAGCATCCCGAAGTCGCCGACGAAATCGAGGCGAAGATCCGCGGCGTCGTCGGCGTGCCGGTGCCGGGCGCGCTGCGCGCGCGCGGCGAGCCCGCCGAAGATTAGGGCCTGTTGAGGCGCCTCGATTGGCACCCGATGCCACCCGTCCGCGTTTGCGCCCATAGCGTTAACAGGTCCTAGCCCGGCGGCAGCCATGCGGGCCGCCCGCCCGCCGAAATCGATCCGCGCGCGCGCCATCGCTGCGCTCGCTCGCCGCGAGTACTCGCGCGCCGAACTGCGTGCGAAGCTGGTCGCCGCCGGCGCCGTCCCACAGGAAACCGATGCCGCGCTCGACGAGATCGCGGCGCTCGGTTATCTCTCCGACGAGAGATACGCGCAGGCCGAGGTTTCGCGCAAGGCCGGGACGCAAAGCCGGCGGGCGATCGCCGGGTCCCTGAAAGCCAAGGGGGTCGCCACGGACGTCGCGGATGCCGCGCTTGCGACCGCTGACGTCGACGATCGCGAGGTGATGGTCGCGCTGTGGCGCCGTCGCTTCGGCGCGGTGCCCGCGAATGAACGCGACAAGGCTCGGCAGGTGCGCTTCCTGCAGAGCCGCGGATTCGCGCTGTCGGCCATTCTGCGGCTCCTGCGCGACCCGCCAGCCGAGTGACGCCGCGACCGCAAACTGGCGGCCGCGCTGCTTCCCGCGTAAAATCAACGGCTTTGCCGATGGCTCGCCGTCGGCTCCGCTGGTTTCGCCTGCCATGAAAGCCAACGAGATCCGCAGCCGGTTCCTGCGCTACTTCGAGGAGCGCGGCCACACGATCGTCCCGAGCTCGTCGCTCGTTCCGGCGAACGACCCGACGCTGCTCTTCGTCAACTCGGGCATGGTCCAGTTCAAGGACGTTTTCGTCGGCGTCGACAAGCGGCCCTACGTGCGCGCGACGACGGCGCAGCGCTGCGTGCGCGCCGGCGGCAAGCACAACGACCTCGAGAACGTCGGCTACACGGCGCGGCACCACACGTTCTTCGAGATGCTGGGCAACTTCAGCTTCGGCGACTACTTCAAGCGCGACGCGATCCGCTACGCATGGGAGCTCTTGACAAAGGTCTACGGGCTGCCGCCCGAGAAGCTGTGGACCACGGTCTACATCGACGACGACGAGGCTTACGATCTCTGGACGAAGGACATCGGGGTGCCCGCCGATCGGTGCCTCCGCATCGGTGACAACAAGGGTGCGAAGTTCGGGAGCGACAACTTCTGGCAGATGGCCGACACGGGACCGTGTGGCCCATGCTCGGAGATCTTCTACGACCACGGCCCGCACGTCTGGGGCGGTCCGCCCGGATCGCCCGAAGCCGAAGGCGACCGCTACATCGAGATCTGGAATCTCGTGTTCATGCAGTTCAATCGCGACGAGAAGGGCGCGCTGCATCCGCTGCCCAGGCCGTCGGTCGACACCGGGATGGGGCTCGAGCGGCTCGCGGCGGTGCTGCAGGGCGTCCACTCGAACTACGAGATCGACCTGTTCCAGGATCTGATCCGTGCGGCGGTGCGCGAAACCGGGGCGAAGGACCTGCTGGCGCCCTCGCTGCGCGTGATCGCCGACCACATTCGCGCATGCGCGTTCCTGATCGTCGACGGCGTGATTCCCGGCAACGAGGGCCGCGGCTACGTGCTGCGGCGGATCGTTCGCCGAGCGATCCGCCATGGCTATCAGCTCGGGCAGAAGAAGCCGTTCTTCCACAAGCTCGTGCCGGACCTCGACCGCCTGATGGGCGACGCGTATCCGGAGTTGCGCCGCGAGAAGAAGCGCGTTGCCCAAGTGCTCGCACAGGAGGAGGAGCGCTTCGGCGAGACGATCGAAAATGGAATGCGGATGCTCGAGCAGGCGCTTGCGGGCGACGCGAAGGTGCTCGACGGGGAGACCGCGTTCACGCTCTACGACACCTACGGCTTCCCGTTCGATCTCACCGCCGACGTCTGCCGAGAGCGCGGTGTCAAGGTCGACGAGGCCGGCTTCCAGCGCGCGATGGACGCGCAGCGCGAGCGCGCCCGCGCGGCGTCGCAGTTCAAGGCAGGCGCTCAGCTCGATTACAGCGGCCAGAAGACGCGCTTCCACGGCTACGAGACGCTGTCGCACGAAGGTCGCGTCACTGCGCTCTACAAGGATGGCAGCGCAGTGGACTCGCTCTCCACGGGCGAGGCCGGTGTCGTCGTGCTCTCCGAGACGCCGTTCTACGCGGAGTCCGGCGGCCAGGTCGGCGATCGCGGCGAGCTCACGAAGGGCGGTTCGTGCCTCACGCTGTTCGCCGTCGACGACGCGCAGAAGATCCAGCCCGATGTCGTCGGCCACATTGGCACGGTGAAGACCGGCGAGCTCAAGATCGGCGATACCGTCGCAGCGGCCGTCGATCACGCGGCGCGCGCGCGGACGGTCCGCAACCACTCGGCGACGCACCTGATGCACAAGGCGTTGCGCGAGGTGCTCGGTCCGCATGTCCAGCAGAAGGGCTCGCTCGTCGACCCCGACAAGACGCGCTTCGATTTCGCGCACAACGCGCCGATGACCGACGACGAGATCCACCGCGTCGAGCGGATCGTCAACCGCGAGATCCTCGAAAACGTCGCGACCGAGGCGCGCGTGATGCCGATTGCGGAAGCGCAGAAAGCGGGCGCGATGATGCTGTTCGGCGAGAAGTACGGCGACGAAGTGCGCGTGCTCGACATCGGCAGCTCGCGCGAGCTCTGCGGTGGCACGCACGTCGCACGCACCGGCGACATCGGCTTTTTCAAGATCGTGAGCGAGGGGGGTGTCGCGGCCGGCATCCGTCGCGTCGAAGCCGTGACCGGGGAAGGCGCGCTCGCATGGGTGCAGGCCCAGGAGGCGGCAGTCGCTGCGGCGGCCGCAGCACTCAAGGCCCCCGCATCCGAGATCGAGGCGAAGATCGCGCAGCTGCTCGATTCGGCCAGGGCCGCCGAACGCGAGCTCGCGAAATTGAAGGCCAAACTCGCGTCGTCCGCGGGCGATGATCTTGCGGGCAGCGCGGTCGACGTGAAGGGCGCCAAGGTCGTCGCCGCGACGCTCGACGGCGCCGACGTGAAAGGCCTGCGCGAGACGATGGACAAGCTCAAGGACAAGCTCGGTTCCGCCGCGATCGTGCTGTCGGCGGTGACCGACGGCAAGGTGACGCTGATCGCCGGCGTGACATCGGATCTGACGGCGAAGGTGAAGGCAGGCGAGCTCGTGAACCATGTCGCGCAGCAGGTCGGCGGCAAGGGCGGCGGCCGGCCCGACATGGCGCAGGCGGGCGGGACCAATCCGGCGGCACTGCCCGGCGCGCTCGCCTCGGTCGCCGGCTGGGTCGAGCAGCGGCTCTAGACGCCATGGCGCTGCGCCCTGGCGTCACCGCCGATGCGATGAAAAATCGCGGCGATGGCCGGCTGCCAGGTCTGGTCGGGTTTCGCGCGGTCGCGGTGGATGAGTCAAAGGTCGTCGCCGAGCTCGATATCCGCCCCGACCTGCTCGCGCCGAACGGCTACCTGCACGCCGCCACCGTCATCGCGCTTGCCGACACGGCTTGCGGTTACGGGTGTCTCGCGCACCTGCCGCCTGGCGCCGAGAGTTTCACGACGATCGAGCTCAAGACCAACTTTCTCGGGACCGCGCGGGAAGGCACGCTCGCGTGCGTCGCGAAGTCCGTGCACCTCGGCCGCACCACGCAGGTATGGGACGCCACCGTCGCGCGGAAGGCGGATGGCGGGACGATCGCGCTCTTCCGCTGCACGCAGATGGTGTTGTGGCCGAAGCCGAAGGGATGAAGCCGCGGCCGCCGATGCGCGCGCGGGCCGCCTTCGGCGCGGGACGACCCCGATGCTGACGGTCGAGCGCATCGATCACGTCGTGCTCACCTGTCGCGACGTCGGGGCGACGATCCGCTTCTACACCGAAGTGCTCGGCATGAAGGAAGTTACGTTCGGCGCGAGCCGCAAGGCGCTCGCGTTCGGACGCCAGAAGCTCAACCTGCATCCGGTCGGGCAGGCCGCGGAGGGCGGCGGTCCGAGCGTCGCGGCGATCGCCGCGCGGCCGACACCGGGCTCCGCCGATCTGTGCCTGATTGTCGCCGAGAACGCCGCCGCGGTCGTCGCGCATCTCGCCGCATGCGGCGTCCCGATCGAGGAGGGGCCCGTTGTTCGCACCGGCGCGCTGGGGCCGATCGAATCGGTCTATGTCCGAGATCCCGACGGCAACCTGATCGAGCTCGCACGCTACGTCGACGCACCCGACTAGCGGGCGAGCCGGCGGCGGGAAAAGGTACGATCCGTCTTTTCCATCACCCCATACGAGGCCTTCATGACCAAGCTCGTCGCGGCGATTTTCGCTGTTCTCGTCGCCTTCCCGGTGTTCGCGCAACAACCCATCAAGGTCGGCGTGATCGCCCCGTTCACCGGGGCGTTCGCCGACTACGGGAAGCAGTTCGAGGCGGGGGTGAAAGCCTTCCAGAAGCTCCGCGGCGAAACGGTCGCGGGGCGAAAGGTCCAGGTCATCGTCAAGGACACCGGGGGTCCCTCGCCTGAGGTGGCCAAACGCGTCGCGCAGGAGCTCGTCGTTCAGGAGAACGTGGACTTCCTCGCCGGATTCGGTTTGACGCCGGAGGCGCTGGCCGTCGCCGACGTCGCGACACAGGCCAAGAAGCCGATGGTGATTTTCAACGCGGCGACCTCGATCATTCCGACGAAGTCTCCGTACATCACTCGCACCTCGATGACGCTGCCGCAGATCAGCGCGCCGCTCGGGACGTGGGCCGCGAAGAACGGGATCAAGAAGGTCGTGACGCTGGTAGCAGACTACGGTCCCGGCAACGATGCGGAAGGAGCGTTCAAGAAGACGTTCACAGCGGGTGGCGGGCAGGTCGTCGAATCGATCCGGACGCCGCTCCAGAACCCTGATTTCGGCCCATTCATCCAACGCGTGAAGGATGCCAAGCCGGACGCGCTGTTCATCTTCGTGCCCGCAGGCCAGCAAAGCATCGCGGTGATGAAGGCCTACACCGAGCGGGGACTGGAGCAGGCGGGGATCAAGGCCATCGCGACCGGCGACGTCACCGACGATCACGTGTTGAATGCGATGGGAGAGTCCGCGCTCGGGCTCATCACGACTTTCCACTATTCGGCGGCGCACGATTCGCCCGAGAACAAGGCGTTCCTGCAGGCGTATGCGCAGGTCGCGCCGGACGCAGGCCGGCCGAACTTCATGACCGTCGGGGCTTTCGACGGCATGGCACTCATCTATGACATCATCGCCAAGCTCGACGGCAAGATCGACGCGGACAAGGCGATGGAAGTCGCGAAGGGGTGGAAGCACCAGAGCCCGCGCGGGCCGATCTCGATCGATCCGCAACGCGACATCGTCCAGACGATCTACGTGCGGCGTGTCGAGAAGAAGAACGGTGAGCTCTGGAACGTCGAGTTCGACAAGTTCGAGAACGTGAGCGACCCCGGCAAGCCCTAGCCGACGCCATCAGTACTAGTCTCGCCGACAGCTCTGTCGGCTGTCCCAGACCATCGACTGAGCGCCGGTCCTCGTCCGTTCGGCGGATGGCCCGCTATCGGCGCGGAGCCTAGAGTCGTGCCCGCGCACCTTCGTTGGTGCGGAGGCTCCGATGCGTGCCCTGCCGTTGGCGCTGGCCGCGTGCGCCGCCGGCGCCGTCCTGCTGCAATGGCAGCCCGCGCTGCCGCCCGCTGCGCCCTGGTTGGGCAGCGCCGCGATGACGGGCCTCGCAGCCGGCGCGTTGCGGCGCACCGCGTGGCGTTCGTGGGCGCTCGAGGCCCTCGTTGCCGCGATGTTGGCCGCCGCGTCGGCCGCTTTCGGCTTCGGCTACGCGGCCTATCGTGCCGGCGCGCGACTCGCCGACGAGCTGCCGGCGAGCTGGGAGGGTGTCGACGTCACGGTGACAGGCGCCGTTGACGGACTGCCCCAGCCCGGGGCGCTGGGGACTCGTTTCGTGTTCGCCGTCGAACGGGTCGAGACCGCGGGGGCCGTCGTTCCGCCGCAGCTGTCGCTCGTGTGGTACGCGCCGCGCGCGAAGGACGACGCGCCCGCCGATCCACCGTCGCTCGCCGCGGGGGAGCGCTGGCGGCTCGTGGTCCGGCTCAAGCGTCCGCACGGCACCGTGAACCCGCACGGCTTCGACGTCGAGGCGTGGCTGCTCGAGAACGGATTCCGCGCGACCGGCTACGTGCGTGACGACGCGGCGAACGTGCGGCTCGCCCCCTTCGCCGGGCGCGTCATCGACTACATCCAGCGCGCACGAGCGGCGCTCCGCACGCGCATCCTGGCCGCGCTACCGGGAGCGCCGTACGCCGGCGTGATTGTCGCGCTGACGATCGGTGAGGAGCACGCGATCCCGGACGACCAGTGGCGCGTCTTCAATCGGACCGGGATCACGCACCTCATCAGCATCTCGGGACTCCATGTCACGGTGTTCGCGGCGCTCGCGGGTGGGCTCGCTGGAGTACTCGCCCGCCGCAGCGTGCGTCTCACGTCGCGCGTGCCCGCGCGGCAGGTCGGCGCACTGGCCGGCGTCGTAGCTGCGTCGCTCTACGTGCTGCTCGCAGGTGCGCAGGTGCCGGCGGTGCGCACGCTGCTGATGCTCGTCGTTGCCGCGATCGGCCTCGCGGTCGCGCGGCCCGGCACGGCCTCGATCGTCTGGCTGTGGGCGCTGGTCGCCGTGATCGCCTGGGATCCCTGGGCGGGCTTCTCGCCCGGGTTCTGGCTGTCGTTCGGCGCTGTCGGGTTCCTGCTCTACGCGCACGCGGGACGGTTGCGCAGCCCGCCGCCCGTCGGGCGCGTCGCTCGCGTCGCAGGTGCGCTACGCGCCGCCACGCGCACGCAACTGCTCGTGACGGTCGCGCTCGTGCCGGGAACGCTCGCGCTGTTCCAGCAGGTGTCGCTGATTTCGCCGCTGGCGAATGCGCTTGCGATTCCCGTGGTGACGTTTGTGGTGGTGCCGCTCGCGCTCCTGGGAATCATCGTTCCGCTGGCGTTGCCGTTCCTTGCCGCGCATGCGGCGTTCGCGTTGCTGATGGTGCCGCTCGAGGCGCTTGCCGGCGCGCCGGAGGCCGTGTGGCAACAGCATGCGCCGCCGGTGTGGGCGATGGCCGTGGCGATCGCCGGCGTTGGCTGGCTCGCCGCGCCCCGCGGCGTCCCCGGCCGCAGTCTCGGGTTGCTGGCGCTCTTGCCGCTCTTCGTTGTGCGTCCGCCGGCGCCGGCGCCGGGAACGTTCACGATGACGGTTCTCGACGTCGGGCAGGGCCTCGCGATCGTCGTGCGCACGCACTCGCATGCGCTGCTCTACGATACGGGTCCGCGCTTTACCGACGACGCCGATGCTGGCGGACGCATCGTCGCGCCGTACCTTCGAGCGACCGGCACTCGCCGCCTCGCGGCCATGATCGTCAGCCACCAGGACACCGATCACAGCGGTGGCGCACTATCGATCCTGCAGACGGTGCCCGTCGACTGGCTCGCGTCGTCGCTGCCGGACGACAACGCCATCCTCGCCCAGCGTGCGCGCGACGGCGGACCGGTGGTGCGCTGTGTCGCGGGGCAGCGCTGGGAGTGGGACGGGGTGCACTTCACGATGCTGCAACCGGAGACGGCGCTCTACGACATCGCACGCGTCAAGCCGAACGACCTCTCGTGCGTCGTCCGGATCGACTCCGCGCATGGCAGCGCGCTCCTGACGGGCGACCTCGAGGCGCGCGGCGAGCTCGCGCTCGTCGAACGCGCGCCGGAGCTGCTGAGGGCGGACGTGCTGGTCGTGCCGCACCACGGCAGTCTCACGTCGTCGACGCCCGCGTTCGTCACCGCGGTCGCGCCCGCAATCGCCGTCTACACGGCGGGCTACCGCAACCGATTCGGTCATCCGCGACCC
This sequence comes from uncultured beta proteobacterium, assembly GCA_963773195.1. GTDB lineage: Bacteria > Pseudomonadota > Gammaproteobacteria > Burkholderiales > Casimicrobiaceae > CAIWHR01. Next base: position 70,526 of record CAVZAE010000002.1, on the reverse strand, counting down.
GCGATCGTTGCCCGGTACGATTCGGCAGGTGCACGGAGCTATCGCACCGATTACGATGGTGCGCTCACGTTCACCTTTGCGCCCGGTGTGCCGCGCTCACCACGCGCAGAGCGCGAGCACGACCGCCGTTATTGGCGCGATGCGCCAGCGCTCGAGGCTCCGCCTGCCGAATCCGAGCGGCCGTCTCAATGACGTGGCGAGCTTTGCCATCGCCATGTCCGCGTACTTCGGACGCGCGTAGACTTCTGCGCGTGCGCTCGTCGGGCCTTGGACCATCGCCTTGCCATCGGCTGATGCTCTTCGCCGCTGCGATTCTGTGCGCGTCGCCTGCTGCGGTCGCGCAGGAGGCAGCGAAGCCCCGCGAGTGGAAGCTCTCGGTCGCGGTTGGCCCGGCGTTTGCGCTCGGCCAGGCGGCCGATGCGTGGGCGAAGCGCATCGTCGAGCGCAGCGGCGGGACCTTGAACGTCGTGCTGGTGCCCGGCGCCTCGCTTGCGAAGCGCGATCCCGAGCGCGAGTTCGGCGCGCTGCGCGACGGTGCGGCCGATCTTGCCGTCGGCTCGACGTTGCACTGGTCGGCCGAGATCGATGCGCTCGCGGTCGTGGGACTACCATGGCTCGCGGCGGAGCCTCGGCAACTCACGCAGCTCGCGACGGGTGACGTCCGGGATCGCCTGTTTGCGGCGATCGACCAGGCGGGCGCCATTCCACTCGCGTTGGCGCCACTCGGGCATCGCTCGATCGCGACGCGCGCCAGCGCGGTGCGCGTGCCCGATGATGTGCGCGGCGTCGACGTGCGGATTGCGTCATCGCATTACCTCATCGACTTCTATGCGGCGCTGGGAGCGCGGCCGCACGCTATGCCGTTCGCCGAAGCGGCAGTAGCGTTCGAAGCGGGGCGCCTTGGCGCGCAGGAAGGATCTCCCGCCGCATTCGTCGCCACGCGCGTCGATGCACTCGGGCTCAAACACGTGACGCTGTGGGGCGCGATCGCGGAGCTCGCCGTCTTCGCGGTCAATCGCGCCGTGTGGGACGGCTGGTCCGCGGAGCAGCGCGCACAGGTCGGCGCCGCGGCCACCGATGCCGCGACGGACCTCGCGCGCCGGGCGCAGGAGGAAGAACAGACGGCGCTCGCGACACTTAAGAGTCGCGGCGTCGAGCTTCTCCGTCTCACGCCCAGCGGAGCCGCGGCGTTTGCAGCCGCGGCCAAGCCCATCTACGACAAGTGGGCGGCGATCGCCGGCCCGGAGCTCGTGCAGGCCGCGGAGCGCGCAGTCGCGGCGCCGCCTAAGTGACGAAGCGCCCGAGGCGCACGGCGGTCTCGCCGCGCTTCGGCCGCCGCGTCGGCATGATCAGCACGCAATTGTCGTAGGGCGTCCGGATCTCGGTATCGCCGTCGCGGGCCAGCACCGTGTTTGCGGCCGGCATCACCGCGAGACCGGCGACAGGCACAGCGAAAACGAAATCGTCGGTGGCGATCGTCACGACGTCGGTGACCTCGATGACCTTCTGGGGAGGCGGCGCCCGCGCGTCGAGATGCCGTTCGAGGAACGGGGCGTCGGCCATGCCGAAATGGCGAACGAAGAGGAGCGCGGCCTGACGCGCGACGGCGGGCGACGATCGTTCCCAATGCTGGCCGCACTCGATCAAGAGCGCATTGCGCGCATCTGCCGGGTCGTCGAAGAACGCATAGTCGCGAAGGCGACGGCCCGCCGCATGGCCGCCATCGACGATGATGTGCTCGGGCATTCCGAGCGCGCGTGCGAGCTCGACGCCCTTGCGCTGACGCCCGGCCATCGCCAGCGGGACGCACGGGTCGGTCATCGAATGGAGATCGAGCAGGTAGTCGGCACGGTCGTAGAGCGGCCGCAGCTCGCGCGCCCGCGCCAGGTCCGCGCTCGTCCGGGGACCATCGAGCACCGCGTTGTCCCAGAGCCGGTTGTAATCTTCGTCGACGCAGCGCGAAGTGAACGGGTCGGCCGAGTCGAACGTGCGGTAAGCGGCGACATTGGCGAAGCAGATCGACAGCGTCCCCCGCAGCGGACGCAATCCCGTATCGAGCAGCCAGTCGAGAGCGATCGCGCCGCAGACCTCGTTGCCGTGCGTGAGCGCCTGCAGGAGTACGTGCGGGCCGGGACGTGCCGCGGCGAACGTCCAGACGTACCGGAGCCCGGAATTGCCGGCGGCCCAGCGATCGAGATCCGGAAAGGCGACCTCGATCGGCGGCACGCTCGCCGCCGCGTCGCGCAATCCTCGGCGCGCGTCCATCGTGATTCAGTCGATGCAGACCCGGTCGACCAGCCGCCGCATGAACGCTTCGCATCGCGCGAGCTGATCGACGGCCACCCATTCGTTAGGCTGGTGCGCCTGGGCGATGAACCCCGGTCCGCAGATGATCGCCGGTATCCCGGCCTGGCGGAACAGCGAGGCTTCAGTGCCGAACGATACCTTGCCGTGGCCCTCGGCGCCGCACAGCGCCCGGCCCCATTCGGCAATCGCGTCCTCGCCGTGCGGGACGAGCTCCGGCATTGTCGACAGCGGTTCGAACTCGATGCCGGCATCCGGTGCAACCTTGTGCATCTCGGGCAGGAAGCGCCGCGCATAGACGTCGACCTCGGCCATGAGCTCGTCCGGATCGTCGAACGGCAGGTGCCGGATTTCGAAATCGAACGAGCAGTCCCGTGGCACGATGTTGAGCGCCGTGCCGCCGCGGATGACGCCGGTGTGCACTGTCGTGTAGGGGACGTCGTAGGTCGCATCGAACGGGCCGTTGTCGCGGAACGCGCGCGCCATCCCGGTCAGGTACGTGACGATCTCGCACGCGATCTGAACAGCGTTGACCCCCTGTGGCGTGAGCGACGAATGAGCCTCGTGGCCGCGCACGCGGCAGCGCCAGGCTTTCTTGCCCTTGTGCGCGACGACCAGCTCCATGCCCGTCGGCTCACCGACGATGCAGCCAAGGGGCGCGACGCCTCGGCGCGGAAGGTCTGCGATCAACCGTCGTACGCCGATGCAGCCGACCTCCTCGTCGTAGGACAGCGCGAAGTGGATGGGCCGCTTGAGCCCCCGGCGCAGGAGCTCCGGGACGAAGGCGAGACCGGTCGCGGAGAAGCTCTTCATATCGGCGACGCCGCGACCATAGACGCGATCGCCGACGCGGGTCGCCTCGAACGGGTTCGTGTCCCACGGCTGGCCATCGACCGGGACGACATCCGTATGACCCGACAGCACGATGCCGCCCGTGGTCGAGTTGCCGTCGCGCGCCGGCAGCGTTGCGAACAGGTTCGCCTTGCGGCGGCCGTCGTCGAACGTGAGCGTCGATTCGATGCCGTGCGCGGCCAGGTACTGGACGACCCAGTCGATCAGTGCGAGGTTGGAATCGCGGCTGGTCGTGTCGAATGCAACGAGCGTGCGTATCAGCGGCCACGCGACGAGGTCGGCGTGGCTGGTTGCGGGAGATACGCGTTTGGCGCTGAGCGTGGCGGAAGCTTCCATCATCCGGCCGCGGGTAGAGGTACCAGGGGCAGGATAGGGAGCGTCCGCGAGACTGTCAAATGCGTGTCAAATGCGCGGCCGAGGACGCTGCAAAAATTGCAAGACGAGTTCGCGGCGTTAACACGAACGTACAGTGCATGCGCGAGGCCGCCCAGCCGACGTGCTCGTCGTGCCAGGCGGCCCGCTGCGTGATTCGGCCTATGCTACTTGCGCGACCTTGCAGACGCGACGTGCTCAATAGCCGTAACCGTATCCATACGCCGGCGGCGGCGCATAGACCGGGGGCGGCGCCACCACGATCGGGCGTGGCGCGACGTAGACAGGCGCGGGGTAGACGACCGGCGGTGCGACAACGACCGCTCGATGCCACGGCCGGTAATAGCCGTGGCCGTAGCCGTTGCCATAGCCGCGATAACCCCAGTAGCCGGGGTACCCGGCGGAGACGACAACGCCCGGCGCGCCGATCGAGACGCTCCAGGCGACGTTATTCGCGGATGCGACAGGGGCGAACGCGGCCGCGCCGGCGAGGACGGCGGCGGCGGCGGTGACGGCAGCGATGCGCTTCATGGTGCCTCCTTGGTTGAGAGTCAACCCGATGTCGCGGAGATGGTGGCGATCTCGGGCCTTGCAACCATCAACGCCGCATATCGGCCATCGTTGACGCGGTTACAACTCGTTGCAGACGGTGGCGCCGCCGGGGCGCCACACCCACTTTCCCGTCTTGGATGGCCAACGCGCCCGAATCGGGGTACTTCGACGCGCGCGCCCGATGTCACCGAATCCGTGCAGTTGCGAGGTATCGCGTTCGCGACCATTGGCAAGCCAATATTGTTCGCTACGTTGTGCGATCCGTCCCCGTTCAATATAGTGACGCAAACAACAACTAGCAGCGGAGGGATACTTGACGCGGGACCATCGGCGACTGGCCGCAATCGTCTCACTCGATGTGGCCGGCTACTCGCGTCTCATGGGCTCGGACGACAGCGGCACCCTGGCGGCGCTGAAGGCCCACCGGCGGGAGTTGATCGATCCCAAAATCACCGAATACGGCGGCCGGATCGTCAAGACCACCGGTGATGGCCTGTTGGTGGAATTCCCGAGCGTCGTCGATGCGGTGCGCTGCGCGGTCGACGTGCAGCGCGGCATGGCGGAGCGCAACGAAGGCATTGCACCCGATCAGAGACTCGACTTTCGCATCGGGATCAACGTCGGCGACATCATCATCGACGGTGACGACATTTTCGGCGATGGCGTCAATGTCGCCGCGCGGCTGCAGGCGTTGTCCGATCCTGGCGGGATCTGCGTCAGCCGGGTCGTGCGCGATCAGGTCCTGGACAAGCTGAGTTTTGCCTTCGAGGACCTCGGCGCGCAGCAGGTCAAGAACATCGCCCGTCCGGTCGACGTATTTCGAGTGGATCTGGGGAGCGGGGCGCTGCAGGCGCCGAGACCGTGGCGCAAGCGCTGGGGCTACGTGACGAGTCGGCACAGATGGGCGGTCGCGGGCTTGCTCGTCGTCGGCCTTGCGGGCGTCGCGGTCTGGGCGTTGCCACGGCTCGGGAAAGCGCCGCTGGTCGCCGGTCCACCCGCGCTGTCGGTTGCGGTTCTGCCATTGGCCGCGCCTCCCGGCATACGGACGCGTCGCGGTTTTCGGAAGCGTTAACGCGGTATCTGCTGACGGGTCTGCCAAGCAAGCGCGAATACGGTCGCGTGCTCGTCGTTTCCGGCAGGATCCGCAACGAGTGCCGGCATGGAGCGATCGACCCACGTGAATTGGGTCGCCAATTCAACGTTCGCTACGTCCTCGATGGCGACGTCCTGCGCGGCGGCGGCGCGAATACCGTGAATCTTCGGCTTGTCGACGCGGCAACCCGCGCGCAGGTCTGGTCCGGCCGCGAAACGCTGCAGGACGCCGACGTGGCATCCGAGTCGTCCACGGCAATTCGTGGTGTCGCCGGAAGCGTGAGGGGCGCTCTCATCGACGCCGAGATACGCCGCGTCAAGGCCCAAGCCACTGGCGCGTTGAGTGGTTCGGAGCTGGTGTTACGCGCGTTTGCGATGGGGGGCGAGGATCCTTCGCTCGCCGGATTGAGCGGCGCAGGGAAGTTGGTCGACGAGGCGCTGCGCCTCGAGCCCGATCTCGTGCCGGCGCTGGTGCTGCGCGCCGCGCTCATCAACAACGAATATGACGTCGACCCCAACGCAGACCGCGATCGCATCGCACGCGAGCAGGACCGACTGACAGCGCGGGCGGTGCAACTCGACTCGACAGACCCCGCGGCGTGGGCTTGGCGCGCCGCCGCGCTGGCATCACTAGGACGGTGGAATGCGGCGCTCGAAGCCAGCGCGACCGCGATCAAGCTCGACCCTTACGGGACCAAGTGGTATCTCCTTCGCGCGGACCACATGATTCGAACGGCGCACCTGAGCGAGGCCCTGGCGCTGACCGATCGCGCCCTTGTACTGCAACCTGACAACGCCATGGCCACGGCAACGGCCTGCGAGATACGCGTCCTGACCGGGCGGACCGAGGAGGCGATCGCGGCTTGCGAAAAGGCCTCGGGGCGCGCGGACTACTGGCCGATACATCTCGCGCTGGCGGCCGCGTATGCGAATAACGGCGAGATGGCAAAGGCTGTGGCCGCCAAAGCCGAAGTACTGCGCATCATTCCGGGTTTGACGATCGCGCAACTCCGCGCCAAGCGAACGTCGGACAATCCGGAATACCAGACGCTCGCGGAAACGTACTGGTACGAGGGGCTGCGCAAAGCCGGGCTGCCCGAAAAGTAGTCTGGCGGTTTGTGGCCGACGGAGCGCTTGCGCTATGCTTTTGGCGGTCTGTGCTCCGCGACCTCGAAGTTAGCGAGGGAAATCCATGGTGCTGCCGTCCCCGTGCGTCCGCTGGATCGACGCTGCCCGCGCCGGGTGCATTGCGTTTGCGGCGTTGGCGCTTCCGGCGCTGGCGGCGAACCTGACCATCGGTCTCGGCGCCGACGTCACCGCGCTCGATCCCCACTATCACAACGTCACTCCGAACAACAACGTCGCGGCGCACCTGTTCGGCTACCTGGTCCAGCGCAACGAAAAATCGCAGCTTGAGCCCGGGCTCGCGACCGAGTGGAAGACCGTCGATCCGCTGACCTGGGAGTTCAAGCTGCGCAAGGGCGTGAAATTCCATGACGGCAGCGAATTCACTGCAGCCGACGTCGTCGCCTCCATCGAGCGCGTGCCGACGGTGACGAACAGCCCTTCGCCGTTCACCGCCTACACGAAGCAGATCAAGGAGACCGTCGTCGTCGACCCGTACACGATCCGGTTCAGGACGGCGACGCCGTATCCGCTGATGCCATCCGACATGACGCAGGTCGCAATCGTCTCGAAGGCCGCCGCCAAGGCGACGACCGATGATTTCAACAGCGGCAAGGCAGCCATCGGCACGGGCCCCTATAAGCTCGTGCGCTACGTGAAGGGCGACCGGATCGAGCTCGCGCGCAACGACGCGTTCTGGGGCGGCCCGACGCCGTGGGAGAGGGTGACGCTCAAGATTCTGCCGCAGGATGCGACGCGAGTCGCGGCATTGCTGTCGGGCGATGTCCAGGCGATCGAGAACGTGCCGCCGACCGATGTCGCGCAGCTCCGCAAGGACAAGCGGCTCGCCGTCTACCGTATCGTCGCCGACCGGCTCATCTACCTGCACATGGACAGCGACCGTGATGTCACGCCATTCGTCACCGATCGTGCGGGCAGGCCGCTCGCGAAGAATCCGCTCAAGGATCCGCGTGTCCGGAGGGCGATCTCGAAGGCCATCAACCGCCAGGCGATCGTCGAGAAGGTGATGGAAGGCGAGGCGATTCCGTCGGGCCAGCTCGTCGCGGAATTCCTGTTCGGCGCGACGAAGTCCCTCAAGGTCGAGCCGTACGACCCCGAAGGCGCGAAGAAGCTCCTGGCCGAGGCCGGCTACCCGGAGGGATTCGGCCTCACGATCCACGCGCCCAATAATCGCTACGTGAACGACGCGAAGATCGCGCAGACGGTGGCGCAGATGCTCTCGCGCGTCGGGATCGACACCAAGGTCGTCGCGATGCCGTCGTCGACGTTCTTCACGCAGGCGTCCGACCTCAAGTTCAGCTTCATGCTCGTCGGCTGGAGCACGGGTACCGGCGAGGCCTCGTCGGCGCTGAAGGCGCTCGTGATGACCTGGAACCGCGACAAGGGCTTCGGGACCGCCAATCGCGGCCGCTACTCGAACGCCAAGGTCGACGCGCTGACTGAGGACGCGCTGCAGACAGTCGACGACGTCAAGCGCGAAGCGTATCTGCAGCGCGCGACCGAGGTCGCGATCAGCGACACCGGCATCGTACCTTTGCACTTCCAGGTCAACCTGTGGGCGACGCGCGATGGCATCGTGTATGCACCGCGCGTCGACGAGTACACGCTCGCGTGGAAATTCCAGCCAGGTCGCAATGCGAACAAGACCCATTAGCGGGCGCGGCGAAGCTTCGCGCCCGCCTTTCCATCAGACGTTTTCCCTGCCGTCGGAGCACTTCATCGCCAACCGCTGGGCCGCGCCCGCGACCGGCGCGACGCTGCCGATGATCGATCCGTCGGAGGGCCGGCCCTTCGCCGCGATCGCAGCCGGGACGGCCGCGGACATCGATGTCGCCGTCCGCGCGGCGCGGAGCGCGTACGACGGTTCCTGGGGCCGGCTCGCCCCAGCCGAGAAGGGGCGCCTGCTGGCTCGACTTGCGCGCGCCGTCCTCGATCACGCCGACGAGCTCGCCTTGATCGAGGCGCTCGACTGCGGCAAGCCCCTCGCACAGGCCAAGAATGATGTCACCGCGTGCGCGCGCTATTTCGAGTTCTACGGCGGCGCCTGCGACAAGCTTCACGGCGAGACGATCCCATATCCGCCTGGCTATACGGTGCTCACGCTGCGCGAGCCGCATGGCGTGACCGGTCACATCATTCCGTGGAACTACCCGCTGCAGATCTTCGGCCGCTCGGTCGGGGGCGCACTCGCGGCCGGCAACGCTTGCGTCGTCAAGCCGGCGGAGGACGCGTGCCTGTCGCTCTTGCGCGTTGCCGAGCTCGCCGCGGGCCTCGGATTCCCGGACGGTGCGCTCAACGTCGTGACCGGCCTCGGTCGCGACGCCGGCGCCGCGCTCGCCGCACACGACGGGATCGATCACCTGTCTTTCACCGGCTCACCCGCGACGGGTGCGCTGGTCGCCGGCCTTGCCGCGAAACGGCATTGCCCGGTCACGCTCGAGCTCGGCGGCAAAGGCGCGCAGATCGTGTTCGCCGATGCCGATATCGATGCAGCGGTCCCGGTCATCGTCAATGCGATCGTGCAGAACGCGGGACAGACGTGCTCGGCCGGGAGTCGGCTCCTCGTCGAGCGGTCGCGCTACCAGGACCTTCTCGCTCGGCTCGGCGAGCGCTTTGCGGCGCTGAAGGTGGGCCCCGCGTACGCGGACCTCGACTGTGGCCCGCTGATCCGTGCGAGCCAACTCGAGCGCGTCCGCGGTTTCCTCGACGAAGCCGAGCGTGACGGTCTCCCCACCGTCGCGACGGGCACGATCGCGCGCGACGCGCCGACGGGCGGCTACTACGTCGAGCCGCGCCTGATCCGCGACGTGCCGCCGTCGGCCCGGCTCGCCTGCGAAGAAGTCTTCGGGCCGGTGCTCGCCGCGATGCCGTTCGAAGATGAGGCCGAAGCTATCCGGATCGCGAACGGCACGGCGTTCGGACTCACCTCCGGGGTCTGGACGCGCGACGGCGGGCGGCAGCTTCGGATGGCGCGGGCGATCCGGAGCGGCCAGGTTTTCGTCAACAGTTACGGCGCGGGCGGCGGCGTGGAGCTGCCTTTCGGCGGCGTCAAGCATTCGGGCTATGGACGCGAAAAAGGCTTCGAGGCGCTCTACGGCTTCACCGTGCTCAAGACCGTCGTGCTGCAGCATGGCTGACCATCGTTGCATCCGCCGGCCTGCGTTCCGCGTATGAGCCCCGTTGCCGCTCGCCCCAACATGCGATGGCCATCCAGCCCACCTTCCTGCTGATCGCCGACATCGGCGGCTACACGCGGTTCATGAAATTCCACCGCGCGAGCCTCGCGCACGCGCAGGAGATCGTCGCGCAGCTGCTCGAAGCCGTGATCGACGCGACCAACGCGCACCTCAAGCTCGCAAAGCTCGAGGGCGACGCGGCGTTCTTCTATTTCGCGTGGCCTGCGGGCGCCGATCCGAGCCTGGAATTCGTGGCGGAGCAAGCGGCGACGATCTATCGCGCGTTCCACGCCCGCGCTTCCGACCTCAAGATCAACACGCTGTGCGTCTGCGACGGCTGCCAGCAGGCGGGCAATCTCAAGATCAAGCTGGTCGGTCACCTGGGCGAGGCCGCCGTGCAGAAAGTGAAGCATCTGACCGAGCTTGCGGGCGTCGACGTGATCCTTGTCCACCGGATGCTCAAGAACGACGTTCCGGTCCCGGAGTACCTGCTGATGACCGAGCCCGTCCACCGCCGCGTCGACCCGTCGATCCGTGAGCGCTCCGCCGCGCATCCGCTCGACCTCGCCGATCTGGGCCCGACGGACTCGTACTACGTCGACCTCGAACGCTACGTCGGCGAAGTGCCACCCGCCCCCAAGCTCTCGCTCGCCGCGAAGCTCGCGCGCCACTGGCGGTTGAGCGTGCGGTCGTTCCCGGCGCTTATCGGGTTGGTCGAGGCATGCGCGGGCTTCCGTAACATCGATCGCACGAAGCCGTCGGCGGCAGGACAGGGAGCGCCATGAGACTCGAGGGAAAAGTGGCAATCGTCACCGGCGCAGGATCCGGGTTTGGCGAGGGCATCGCGAAACGCTATGCCGCCGAGGGCGCCCGCGTCGTCGTCAACGACATTGCCGTCGCGGGCGGCGAGCGCGTTGCACGTGAAATCGTCGCTGCTGGAGGGCAGGCGCGTTTCTGCGCCGCAGACGTGGCGCAGGATGCCGACGTCGCGCGACTCGTCGCTTCGTCGCTCGCTGCGTTCGGCGACCTCGACGTGATCGTGAACAACGCCGGCACGACGCACCGCAACCAGCCGCTCCTCGACGTCTCGGAAGAGGAGTTCGACCGCATCTACGACGTCAACGTGAAGAGCCTGTACCTGACGGCGAAGCACGCCGTCCCGCATTTCCGGAAGAAAAGGAACGGCGTCTTCGTCACGATCGCGTCGACGGCCGGCGTGCGCCCGCGACCGGGCCTCACCTGGTACAACGGCAGCAAGGGCGCCGCCATTGTGACGTCGCGCTCGATGGCGGCCGAGCTCGCGCCCGACAACATCAGGGTGAACGTGATCAATCCGGTGGCGGGGGAGACCGGCCTGCTGGCGGAGTTCATGGGCGGCGACACGCCCGAGCTCCGCGCGAAATTCGTCGCGACGATTCCGTTGGGCCGGCTGTCGCTGCCGTCCGACGTCGCAACGGCCGCCGTGTTCTTCGCTTCCGACGAGGCAGCGTTCATCACGGGCGCGTGCCTGGAGGTCGACGGCGGGCGCTGCGTCTGACGACGGCGGAGCCGAACGCAAGCGCGTGGTGCGGGCCGCATCGACGCGCGGCTATACTCCCGGCGTGAGCACCGCTGCCCCCTCGTCGCTCGTCGCCGACCAAGCAGGCGCCCACGAGGAACGCTGGCTCGTCGGGCTCATCGTCGTCGCGATCGCGGTGCGGCTCGCGACGCTTGGCCTCTATCCGCTGATGGATAACACGGAGGCGCGTTACGCGGAGGTCGCGCGCCAGATGGTTTCGACCGGCGACTGGGTGACACTGCATCACCGCACCGGCGAGGCGTTCTGGAGCAAGCCGCCGCTTTCGACCTGGCTGGCCGCGCTGTCGTATCTCGCCTTCGGTGTCAACGAATTCGCCGCCCGCTTCGCTTCGCTCGTTCCGTCGCTCGGCGTCGCCTGGCTTGTCTACGACCTTGCACGGCGGCGTGGTCGCCGCGACACGGCCTTGCGCGCGACCGCAATCCTGTTAACGACGCCGATCTTTTTCGTGTCCGCCGGCGCGGTGATGACGGACGCGGCGCTGGTCCTCGGCACGACGCTGTCGATGGCAGGCTTCTGGCAGGCGATGGCGCACGCGGACCGCAGCGGGCGCGTCTGGGGGTACCTCTTCTTCGTCGGACTCGCGATCGGTCTGTTGGCCAAAGGCCCGGTGGGCGTCGTGCTGACGCTGGCTCCGGTGGGCATCTGGACGCTTTGGAAGGGCGGCATCGGTCCCGTATGGCGGCGTCTGCCGTGGATCACGGGCACGCTTCTCACCGCGGCAATCGCCGTCCCATGGTATGTGCTGGCCGAGATGCGCACGCCCGGATTCCTCGACTACTTCATCGTCGGCGAGCACTGGAACCGCTACCTTGTGAGTGGATGGAAGGGCGACCGCTTCGGCACCGCGCACGCGCGGCCGCGCGGAACGATCTGGCTCTTTCTCGTCGCGACGACGCTGCCGTGGTGCGCCGCGTGGCTCGTCATGGCGATCCGGCAGCGGCGTGCACGTGCTCGCACGCCGGTCGTGCCGGACAACGGATGGCGCGCGTATCTCTGGTTGTGGCTGCTCGCCTCGCCGGTTTTCTTCACGCCGGCCGGCAACATCCTGGCGACCTACGTGCTTCCCGGCATGCCAGCGTTCGCGCTGCTCGTGGCGGAGGCGTGGACGGCGAGCGTCGACGCCGGCCGCGGTCGCGTGTCGACGAAGTACTGCGGGGTTGTCATGCCGGTCCTGATGATCGTCGCGGTGCTATTCGCACTTCCGCGCATCGCGCCCAACTACTCGCACAAGGGACTTGTCGCCGAGTACACGGCTCATCGCACGAGTGATGCGGAGAAGCTGCTCTACCTGGGCGAGCCTCCGCTGTCGGCGGAGTTCTATGCCGCGGGCCGGATCGAGACGTTGGCGTCGGTGGACGAGCTCGAGCGGCGCCTCGCGCGCGAGCCCGGGGATTGGGTCGTGATCGCCGATGCGGATCTCGCGGGCGCTCCGGCCGTTCGCAATCGAATGACCCCGATCGCGCGCTCGGGCCGCTGGCAGCTCTGGCGCGGCGGTGCGGCAGCGCCTGCGCGCTAGGCCGGCGGACGCGAACGATGTGCGGCATCGTCGGCCAGGTCGGCGGCATCGAGTCCCGCGAGCACGCGGCGAACATGATTCGCGACCAGCTGGAGCTCCTCCGCCATCGCGGTCCCGACGATTCGGGATGCGTCGTCGATCCACGGTTCGCGTTCGGCCATGCTCGGCTCTCGATCATCGATCCCGAAGGCGGCCACCAGCCGTTCGAATCCGACGACGGCGCGCTCGCGATTACGTTCAACGGCGAGATCTACAATTATCTCGAGCTGCGCGACGAGCTCGCACGCCACGGCCACGCGTTTCGGACGGCATCCGATACGGAGGTGCTGCTCACCGGCTATCGGCACTGGGGAACCGAGGTCGTCGAACGGCTCGACGGCATGTTCGCGTTCGCGATCTACGACCGCCGCGCAAACAAGCTCTTCTGCGCTCGCGATCCGTTCGGGCAGAAGCCGTTCTTCTACTGGCAGGACGGCGGCCGGCTGGCCTTCAGCTCCGAATGCAGGACGTTCACGCTGGTTCCCGGCTTCCGGGCGGAAATCGACCCGGACTCGATCGCCGACTTCCTCGCGTTCGAATGCTTCCCCTTCGATCGCTCGATCTATCGCGGCGTCCGCAAGCTGCCGCCCGGGCATTGCCTGACGTTCGAGGATGGCAGGCTCCACGTCGCGCGCTACTTCGACTCCGTCCCTGCGGGGGATGGCATCGCCGGCGACGATGAGATCGAGCGCCGTGTCCACGACGAGCTGCGCCAGGCGGTGGACCGTAGCTTTCGTGCCGACGTTCCCGTCGGCCTGCTCCTGAGCGGAGGCCTCGACTCGTCGCTCGTGCTGGCGCTTCTGCGCGAGCTCCATCCCGCTGCGCCGCTCTCGACGTTCACGATCCGCAACGTCGAACGTTCCTACGATGAAAGCGCCGTCGCGGCGACGCTTGCGCGCGCTTTCGGAACGCGCCACACCGAGATAGTCGCGGAACGCGCGACGCTTGCGCGCGCCGCCAACGAGCTGCCGGCGCTCCTGGACGAGCCGCAGGCCGATCCGGGCCTCCTGCCCAAGTATCTCGTGTGCCGCGAGATCGCGAAGACGACCAAGGTCGCGCTGACCGGCGACGGGGGAGACGAGCTCTTCTATGGATATGCGGTGTTCCGCGCCGAGCGACTGGCGCGCTTCGCCCAGGCGATTCCCGCGGCTGTCCACCGGCGCGCGGTGCAACCGCTCGCGCAGCTCCTGCCGGCAAGCGCGGCCTACCTCGGGCTCGACTTGAAAGTGAAACAGTTCACCAAAGGCTTTCCCGCGCCCGACTACCTGCGGAATTTCTACTGGACGAGCGCGTTTCCTGACACCGAGCTGACGAAGCTCCTGTGCGACGAGCGCGAAGGCCTGGGCGATGTCCGCGTGCAGCTCGACCGCGTGCGCGCACGGTGGAACCGCGTGGACGGCAGTCTCGGTCGGCTCGCCTACCTCTACCAGCAGCAGTACCTGCCGGACTACGTGCTCGCGAACTCGGATCGCGCGTCGATGCTGTGCTCGGTCGAGCTCAGGACGCCGTTCCTCGCGCCGTCGCTGGTCCGGCTCGTCAATGCGCTTCCCGATTCGGTCAAGATGCGGCGCGGCGAGACCAAGTCGCTTCTGCGGGGCCTGGCACGCAGGCTGCTGCCCGCCGGTGTCGCCGACCGCCCCAAGATAGGGTTCACGGCGCCGGCCGCTTCACTCATTTCGAACGACCTCCGGGCCGAGATCAGCGAGGTCCTGAGTCCCGCCCGGGTGCGGCGGCGGGGGCTGTTCCGCGAGTCGTACGTATCGCGACTGCTCGCCGAGCACTTCGCAAGGCGCCATAATCACTACAAGCCGATCTGGGTGCTGTTCATGCTGGAGAAGTGGCTCGACGCGAGGGGGCTCGGATAGCAGTGAGCAACGCGATTGCACTGTCGGTGGTCGTTCCCGCGTACAACGAGGTGAAGAGCGTTCGCCTCCTGGTGGACGAGTGTGTCGCGGCGCTCGAGCCGCTCGAAATCGGGCCATGGGAGATCGTCCTGGTCGACGACGGCTCGGGCGACGGCACGGCCGACGTGATGCGCGATCTTGCCCGGGAGCGCCCCGGCGTCAAGGCCGTCTTGCTACGGGCGCACGTCGGCAAGGCCGGGGCGTTGATGGCGGGCTTCCACGAGGCCCAGGGCGAGCTCGTGATCACCATGGACGCCGACCTGCAGGACGATCCGGCGGAGATCCCGCGGTTCATCGCGGCGATCGCGGGCGGCTTCGATCTCGTCTCCGGCTGGAAAAAGGAGCGCCACGATCCCATCCAGCGGCGCGTCTTCTCGCGCCTGTTCAACTACGTGCTGCGCAAGACGTCGGGCGTCACGCTGCACGACGCGAACTGCGGCTTCAAGGCGTATCGCCGCTGGTGCATGGTCGACCTCGAGATTCGCGGCAACCAGCACCGGTTCATTCCGGCCATCCTCGAGCAGCGCGGAGCCCGGATCGGCGAAATCGAGGTCCGGCACCGGGCGCGGCCCTTCGGCGCGAGCAAGTACGGGCCCGCGCGCTACGCGCAGGGTCCGGTCGATCTGGCGACCATGCTGCTCCTGACCCGCTTCGCGCAGAAGCCGCTGTATTTCTTCGCGTTGGTCGGTCTCCCGCTGCTCCTTTTGGGCGCGCTCATCGGTGGCGTGCTCGTGATCAGTCACCTGCTGCACATGATCGATCCTTCGATCGGCATGGAGCTCACCATCCGGCCGCTGCTGATCATCGCAGCGGTGCTGCTCTTGGCCGGGTTGCAGATTTTCCTGATCGGGCTCATCGCCGAGCTCGTTCTCCAAAGCTCACGGATCGAGAAGAGCTACGACGTCCGCGAGATCGTCGGCCGCGGGGACCGCGACCTCGAGGTGCCTGCGGCGCCCGTGACCGGGGCGCGCGATGGCAGGGAGATTCGCAAACCCCCAGCTGTTGCCACCGGCGCCTCGAATCGAGCCAGCTGACTCCGAGCCTGACTCGTAATACATTGATAAATAATAGATAATTGGACCAAGCGTGGGCGATAGCAAGCCCGCACTGACTTATTGCTGGCTCTATAATTATACATATAATATTATGAATATAATATGCCTCGATATCCGGCCGATCACAGCGCCGAGACGCGCGAAC
Source organism: uncultured beta proteobacterium (assembly GCA_963773195.1). Classification (GTDB taxonomy): domain Bacteria; phylum Pseudomonadota; class Gammaproteobacteria; order Burkholderiales; family Casimicrobiaceae; genus CAIWHR01. The sequence goes on along the minus strand of CAVZAE010000002.1, from coordinate 54,794 downwards.
GAATCCTCGAAGCGTCGGATCGCCTGCTGAAAGAGCGCGGGGCGGGACGCTCGTCGATCGCCGAGGTGATGCAAGCCGCTGGGCTCACCGTCGGCGGCTTCTACGCGCACTTCGCTTCGAAGCAGGCGCTCGAGAGACGCGACAATTCTCTACGGCCTCGGCGCGAGCATGGACCGCCTGCTCGCGCCGCTCGAGGCGATTGCTGACGACCGGCAGTGGGTGACGGCGCTCATCGGCGCGTACCTGGACGATGGCGACGACCCCGACCTGGCCAGCGTCTGCTCGCTCTCGCTCGTGCTGCCGGACGTCGCGCGAGGTCCGACCGCGCTCCGCAGCGCGTTCAGCGAGCGCACTGCCGCGCTTCTCGACCGCGTTGCGCCCCGGTTTGCGGCGGTCGGTGGCCTGCCACCGCGCGAAGTGGCGATCGCGGTCTTCGCGACCCTGGCCGGTGCCGTTGCGCTGGCGCGAACGATTCCGGCGCCGCATGCGCGTGACCGCATTCGCCGGGCGACCGAAGCGATGCTCACCGCGGCGCTCTGGCCGGACGAAACGTCGACCGCCTGAACGCGCAAGTCACGCCTGACCCGCGTGCCGCACAATCGCGCGCCGATCGTTCCCCGGGCACCCTCCGATGCTCTCGACCTTCGACCGCGCGTTCGTCCGCGTCAACCGCTGGGTGCGTGATCGTCGATCCTCGCGGCGATGGCGGTGATGGTGTTCGCCAACGTCGCGCTGCGCTTCACTCACCGACCATTCGATCCTCTGGGTCGAGGAGGTGTCGCGCTATCTGATGATCTGGCTCACGTTCCTCGGGATCGGGCGTCGTGCTCCGCTACGGCGCGCACATCGGCATCGACACGCTGCAGGAGCGGTTTCCGCGCGCGTGCGCCGGCGATTCGCGCCGGTCATCTTCGTGCTGCTGCTCGGCTTCTTCGCGGCGATGGTCTGGCTCGGCGTGCGCTACGCAATGCTCACGTGGGGCCAGACGACACCGGTGCTCGAGATCCCGATCGGCGCCGTGTATCTGGCGATGCCGATCGGCTTCGCGCTGATGATCGTCCATCTGCTGCTGATGGCGTCGCCCTACGATCCGGCAGAAGCGTTTCCTCGCCGACGACGAATTCGACGCGGACGCCGTGAAGCTGTGATCGCCACGCTGTTCCTCGGCTTGCATCGTGCTGCTGGCGCTCGGCGTGCCGGTGGCGTTCGCGCTCGGTGGCGCGACGCTCGCCGCCATCGCGTTCGGCGGCCTGCCAGCTGATCGCGCTGCCCAAGTATCTCTTCAGCGGCATCGACGTGTTCGCGCTGATGGCGGTGCCGTTCTTCATCCTGACCGCCGAGCTGATGACCGGCGGCGCGCTGTCGGAAGTGCTGCTTGCGCTTCGCCTCGCAGTTCGTCGGGCGCTTTCGCGGCGGCCTCGGGCACACGAACATCCTCACCATCACGTTCTTCTCGGGGATCAGCGGCTCGGCGCTCGCGGACGCCGCGGGTCCCGGCGCCATCATGATCCGGATGATGAAGAACGACGGCTACCACGCCGGAGTACGCGGCGGCGCTGACGGCCGCGGTGTCGATCCTGGGGCCGATCATCCCGCCGTCGATCACGATGATCATCTACGCGCTCGCGTACCCGGACATCAACCTCGTCGGGCTGATGATCGCGGGCGTGTTGCCCGGGATCGTCATCGCCGATCGCGATGGCGGTGATCAACCATGTGATCTCGACGCGCCGCAACTACCGCGGCGTCGCGGAAGAACTCGGCCTCGCGCGACTACCTGCGCAACACCTGGCGGGCGCTGCCGGCGCTCGTGCTGCCGGTGCTGATCCTGGGCGGCATTGCGTCGGGCGCGTTCACGCCGACCGAAGCGAGCGTGGTCGCGGTGTTCTACGCGCTCGCGGCGGGCCGCTGGATCTACCGTTCGCTCGAATGGCGGATGCTGCCGTCGATCCTCGCGCGCTCGGCGCTGATGACGGCGTCGGTGCTGATCATCGTCGCGATGTCGGCGGCATTCGCGTGGGTGCTCACGGTCTCGCGCGTGCCGCAGCAGATGACCGAGCTGATCGTCGCGGCGAACCTCTCGCCGCTTGCGTTCCTGTTCGCCGTCAACGTGCTGCTGCTCGTCTTCGGCATCTTCATCGAGCCACTGCCCGGCGTGGTCGTGCTGGTCCCGATCCTCGCGCCGATCGCGCACGCGCTCGGCATCAACGACCTGCAGTTCGGCATCATCGTCATCGTGAACCTGACGATGGGAATGATCACGCCGCCCGTCGGCGGACTCCTGTTCGTGACGTCGATCGTCGCGCGCGTGCCGCTCACGCGGATGGTCGGCGAGCTGTGGCCGTTCCTGTGGGCGCAGATCGCCGTGCTCGCGCTGCTCTCGCTCGTCCCGCAGATCAGCACGCTGCTTGCCGGACTCTTCGGCTACCGCTAACGCGCGCTGGCGCACAGGGAAGACGTTCGCGCTGTCGCCGTGAAGCCAGTTGGCGTACGATTCTGATGCGGCCCTCGTGCAATTCCATCCTCGCTGACGCGTGCCATCAGGCTCATGAGCCAGGTCACCTCCCTCCTCGCGGCCATCGGTCAGGGCAAGCCCGATGCGCTCGGCGAGTTGTACGCGCTGCTGTATCCGGAACTGCGCCGCCTGGCCCATTCGCGGGTGCGCCGCAGCGGCGACATGACGCTGCTCGAGACCACCTCACTGGTGCACGAGTCGTACCTGCGGTTCGAGAAATCCGGCGCAGTGGCGATCGGCGAACGCGCGCAGTTCATGGCCTATGCGGCGCGCGTGATGCGCTCGGTGGTGGTCGACATGGTCCGCGCGCGGCACAGCGAGCGGCGCGGCGGCGACGCGGTTCACGTCGAGCTTGACGAGGCGAACGTCGAGGCGGCGCCCGGCCCGCGCGAAGACGAAGTCCTGCGCGTGCACGAGTCGCTCGAAGAGCTGGCCGCCATCGACCCGCGCCTCGTGCAGGTGGTCGAGATGCGCTACTTTGCGGGCATGACCGAGCTCGAGGTCGCGCAGGTGCTGGGCGTCGGCGTGCGTACCGTCGCCCGCGATTGGGAAAAGGCGAGGCTCTTCCTGCATGCCTGCCTCCGCTGAGCCCGCATCGCGTCGCGACTGGCAGGAGATCTTCGCTCTGCTCGACACCGCGCTCGAGCTCGACTCGATCCAACGCGCCGGCCTGGCTCGACGCGTTGCCGCGCCGAACAGGCGCGGCTGTCGCCGATGCTGAAATCGCTGCTCCAGGCGCACGCCGACGTCGGCACCGGCGACTTCATGCGCGCGCCGGCGTCGTTCGCGCTGCCGACGGAGCCGGCGCCGCCGGGGCTGGCCGCGCAATCGCTCGTCGGCCCGTATCGACTGCTGCGCGAGATTGGCCAGGGCGGCATGGCCAGCGTCTGGCTGGCGGACCGACCCGACGGCCTGCTCGAGCGCCAGGTCGCGCTGAAGTTGCCGCACGTGAGCTGGGGCATCGCGTCGTTCGCCGACCGCATGGCACGCGAACGCAAGATCCTGGCTTCGCTGACGCACCCGAATATCGCCCGCCTCTACGATGCCGGCATCGCCGCCGACGGCCGCCCTTTCCTGGCGCTGGAATATGTCGATGGCCAGCCGATCAATGCGTACGCCGCTGCGGCGGAGCTTTCGGTGCGCGCCCGCGTCGAGCTCAGCGTGCAGGTGGCGCGCGCCGTCGCGCACGCGCACGCGCATCTGGTCGTTCACCGCGATCTCAAGCCTTCCAACATCCTGATCGACGCACAGGGTCAAGCGCATTTGCTCGACTTCGGAATCGCGAAGCTCGTGGATCCGCAGTTCGGCGACGTGGCCGATGAAGGCTCGCAGCTCACTCTCGCAACGGGCCGGGCGCTGACGCCCGACTACGCCTCGCCCGAACAGATTCGCGGCGACGCGATCGGCACCGCTTCCGACATCTACTCGCTGGGCGTCGTGCTGTTCGAATTGCTCGCCGGCGCTCGTCCCTACCGGCTGCAAGTCGGGCCTGGGCGCCGCCGCATTGGCCGAGGCCATCGCGCGCGTCGAGGCGCCGCGTGCCAGCGTCGCCGCCGACCGACGCAACGCTCAAGCGCCAGCTGGCGGGCGATCTGGATGCGATCCTGGCCAAAGCGCTGGCGAAGGACGCCGCGCGAGCGCTACGCCACGATGGACGCGCTGGCCGACGACCTGGAACGGCACCTGCGCGGTGAGCCCGTCCAGGCGCGCCCCGCGTCGCGCTGGTATCTCGCCGAGCGCTGGGTGCGACGGCACAAGGTCGAATCGGCGATCGTGCTGGCACTGCTCGTGGCCGCGCTGGGCGGCGCCTACGCTCAGGTGCTGGTGTTGCTGGCGCTCGGCGTCGGCGCGGTGGTCGCGCTGTGGCAGCGCAACCGTGCGCTGCGCCAGGCCGAGCTTGCGCGCGCCGCGCTGGCGCGTGCCGAGCAGGTGAAGAACTTCATCGCGTCGATCTTCACGCAGGCGGTCCCGCGCGCGGGCCATGGCGGCGCCGTGACAGCGGTCGACCTGCTGCAAGCCGCTGCGCGGCGCGTCGAAACCGACCTCTCGGCCCAACCCGAAATTGCGGCCGAGTTGGGCGTCGCTGATCGGCACCAGCTTCAACGAACTGGGCGACTACCGCGCCGGCCTGGACTGGCTGCCCAAGGTCGTGGAGCGCTGCACGCGCACGCTCGGCGCGACCCACCCGTTCAGCCTGCAAAGCCGCTGCCACCTGGTCGAAGCGGCCAACTCGTATCGGCGACCTGTCGGTATCCGAGCCGTTGTTGCCGGCGCTGGTCAGAGATCTTCGCGCGGTGCAGCCGCCGCACACGGAGTTGCTGGTGCATGCCCTGAGGAGCCAGGCCTTCGTGCACACCAAGCGCGGGCGCGAAGCCGCGGCGATGGCGGCGCTGAACGAAGCCGTCGAGGTTGCGACGCGTACGCCTTCGGCGCCGACCAGCGACGCCGCGCTCGGCGCGCGCGCGTGCGCTTTCGAACACGTTCGCGCACTTCGGGCGCGCGGGCCAGGCCCTGCAAGCCATCGAGCCCGCACTGGTGCCTGCCCGTTCGGCATTTGGCGCGCTTGCGCCCGCACCCGCTGTTGTCGAACATCGAGCGCTTCTACGCCGACGCGCTGGCGCGCAACGACCGCCCGCGCGAAGCCGCGAGCATCCTGCGCCAGGTGCTCGCCGACACGCGCGCACTCGATGTCGAAGAAACAACGCACGTGCGCATCGCGATGACGTTGCTGGCGAACGCGCTGCATGCTGGGCGGCCACCTCGACGAGGCCCAATCGCTGGTCGCGCAGTCCGAAGCGCTGCACGAGCGCCTGACCGGCGGCGTCAACGACGAGGGCATTTGCGCTGGCCAGCCGGCACAGCCTGATCTGCGCGCTGCGCGGCGACGGCCAAGGTGCGCTGCGCCATCTCGGGCGCATGGACGCGTTGGCCGCGGCGAGTGGCGAAGCCGAAGCGCTGGCCATCGACCGCTTCCCGCTGCGCGTGCTGGCGCTGGCGACGGCAGGGCAGTCCGCAGAGGCGCTGAGCCTCGCCGATGCGATGCAGCCGCATCTCGCGTCGCTGCACGAGACACGGCCCGGGTGCGCCTGCATCGCGCGCGCGCGCTCGCGTTGCGGCTCGCCGGCTCGCCCGAAAGCGGCCGCAGCGCCGCCGAAGTGGCCCTGTCGATCGCGGCCGAAGGCGGCTGCATCGGGCTCGAGCACGGGCTCGCGCTGGCCGAGGCCGCGCGCTGCAGCCTCGCGGCCGGCGACCCTGCCGAAGCCGCGCGTCAGTTGCGTGCTGCCCTGGCCGTCTGGGAAGCGGGACAGGTCGACGGCCCGGAACTGCTCGCAGCCGGTGCACGCCGAGCTCGCGCTGCTGCAAGCGGCGCGCTGACGCCCCTCGCGGCCCCGGCCGCATCCCGAATCGAGCCGAAGCCGCCGATGAAATTTCGGCGGCGGGTGGCATGTTCCCGGCGCGAATCGCGTTTCAGTGGACAGAAGGGGTGCGAGGGCCTGAGTGCGAGGACCTGCGCGACCCGTCCGATCCGGAGAGTCGCCATGGAACATGACCACCGCGAAACGCCCATTGCTTGCAGTGCTCGTCCTGTTCGCCAGCATCACTCGTCTCCGCATGCGGCGGTGGCGGACGACAGCGCGGTACCGCCTGCCGTCGATGCCGACGGCTGCACCACGGGACCGGCGCGCACACCGGTCGACACTCCGATCTGTCGAGGCAAGGCGAACTTCCACGACCGGACCCTCGCGGGCCTGGGCGGCAACGGCCGCGCGTGTTCCGACTGCCACATGGATTCCGAGAACTTCCAGCTGACCCCGGCGGCAGCGCAGCAACGGTTCGCGCAGATGACCATGACGGGCGTCGACGATCCGCTGTTCCGTGCGATCGACGCCGACGACTTCCGCGTCAACGGCGCGGCCGCGCACGACTTCACCAACCTGACGCAGAACGGCCTGGTTCGCGTCACGCTCCCGCTGCCCGCGAACGTCAAGCTCCTCGACTGCGGGGCGAAGGTCCCGTGCCCGGCATCGGCCCGCCCGACCAGCGAGACCGTCGCCGACGTCTGGCGCGCCGTTCCTTCGATCCTCGACGCCAACATCACCGGCCCCGATGGTGCCGGTCCGGCATCGACGCGAGGGCCGAACCCGAGCGGCGGTTACCAGCTCGACGGCCGCATCGACACGCTACAGAACCAGGCGCTGAGCGCGCTTCGCAACCATGCCGGAACGCGGAACGACCCGCCAGCGAGCTTCCTGGACGATCTGGCGAGCTTCCAGAACGCGCAGTTTTCCGTCCCCGAGCGTGAAGGCGCTGTCGGACGCCATCGCGGCACACACGAGCCCGCTGCCGGATCCCGATCCGGTCCTGGACGCGCTGGAGGCGGCGGGCAAGGCTGTCTTCAACCGCGTCCTGCGCCCAGTGCCACGGCAACATGGGTGGCCATCCGAGCGGCAGCACGCCGATCCAGCAGGGCACGCCAGGCACGCCGACCGCCCTCATCCGCTACCACAGCATCGCATAGCGCGTGTCCGCGGCCGGTCGACACCGTCAATCCCCCGCGCTTCGTGTTCGCGGCGTGCAGCGCGAGCCAGATGGAGAACGTGCGGACCTACGAGATCACCAACAGCGGCGCACCGCCGAGCGGCACGCCTTGCGGCGGCGCGCCTCCCCAGCCCGCGTGTGTCACCCGAGTCACCATTTCGGACCCGGGCCGCATGTTGCTCACCGGCTACCCGGTCCCCGGCGGCCCCGGCGACATCCAGCACTTCGACAACCCGAGCCTGCGCGGGATTGCCCGCACCGCGCCGTACTTCCACAACAATACCGCCGCCACGCTCGAAGACGTGCTCGAGCACTACAAGCAGTTCTTCAAGTGCGTCGCCATCCAGCAACCGGCGGCACCACTCCTTACCACGCAACCGGGCGTCGTTCCTCCCGTCCACGACCGTCCGTTTACCGACGCCGAGATTCCGGCGCTCCTCGCTTACCTGCGCAAACTTTGAACGACCGGGAGATCGCAATGCTGCACCGATTACTTGTCCTGACATTCGCTCTGGCCGCTGACCGCACTGGCCCCCGCCGATGCGGCGGCAACTATCCAGCGTACGTTCGTCGCCTCCACCGGCAACGACGCCAATCCATGCAGCCTCGCTCAGCCCTGCCGCGGCTTTGCTCGTGCAGTTAGCCAAACGAGCCCGAGTGGAGAGGTCATCGTGCTCGATTCCGCCGGCTACGGCCCGGTGACGATCACGAAGTCCGTGTCGATCATCGCGCCGGCAGGCATCCACGCCGGCATCACCGTCTTCAGCGGCGACGGCATCACCGTCAACATACCCGGCGGGGTCGTCGTGCTGCGCGGCTTGACGATCAGCGGGCAAGGGGGCGCGAATGGCATCTCTCTGCTGGCAGCCCAAAGGCTTCGCATCGAAAGCTGCGTCATTTCGAACATGGGGGTGAACGGCGTGATGTATTCCGTAAACGCGACTGAGCTGATCGTCATCGACACGATCGTTCGCGATAACGGAGGCAGCGGTATCGGCGGCGACTCGAACGCCTTCGTCGTGCTCGATCACGTGCGCAGCGAGCACAACGGAACCAACGGCTTTTACATGGCTGCGTTCGCCGGCGGAGAAGGAAACGCGTCGATCAGCGACAGCGTGTTTGCGCTCAACGGCTCGAACGGGATCTGGGTCGCGGCGACCGATACAAGTCGCATGTTCGCGCAAATCGAGAGATCGATCGTTGCGAACAATGGAGACGACGGAATCAGGATCAGCGCCCAGCAAGACGCGAAGCTCGGGGCGACCGTGACCCGCAATGCGCTCACGCGAAATGCCGTCAATGGAATATCGGTCAACGGACCGGGCTTCCTCCAGGCAACGCTCTCCGAGAATTCCATTCTTCATCACCAGGAAATCGGAGTCCACGCCAATGGCACCGGCACGCTCGTTTGGATGAATTCGAATAGTCTGGCGCAGAACCGCAACACTCTTATTGCAGAGGTTGTGGCGTCGAATGGCGCAGTGATTCGCACGGCTGGCAACAATGCCGGGGTGACCACCGCCGCTGCTGTCCCGGTCCTGGCGCCCTTGTTTTGATGATGAAGAGTCGATTGCTCCATCGCATTTTTGCATCGGCGACGGTCGCGTTTGTCCTGTCATTGTCTCGTTCGAGGCGGTGGCAACCGCCCAACGAACGTTCGTCGCGTCGACTGGCAATGACGCTGCCGCCTGCAGCCTCGCGCAGCCGTGTCGCGGCTTCGCGCGCGCGATCGCGCAGACCAGCGTCGGCGGCGAGGTGATCGTGCTCGATTCCGCGGGCTACGGTCCGGTAACGATCACGAAGTCGGTGTCACTCATCGCGCCGGCTGGCCTCCACGCCGGCATCACCGTATTCAGCGGCGACGGCATTACCGTCGATGCGCCAGGCGCGACGGTCGTGCTGCGTGGCCTGTCGATCAACGGGCAAGGTGGTTCGAACGGCGTGAACGTGCTGCACGCAGCGCGGGTGCGCATCGAAGGCTGCGTCGTGTCGGGAATGGGCGATCGACGGCATCATGTACTCGGGGCCCGGACTCGAGCTGGTGGTGCTGGATACGATCGTTCGCGACAACGGGGCCAGCGGCATCGGCGGCGATGCGGATGCGTTCGTCGTCCTCGATCATGTGCGCAGCGAGCACAACGGCACCAATGGCTTCTACATGGCGTCGCTGACGGCTTACGCGCATGCGACCATCACCGACAGTATCTTCGCCTTCAATTCCTCGAACGGGATCTGGTTCGCCGCGACGGGTACTGGTCGGACCTACGCACAAGTCGAGCGATCGGTGTTGGCTGACAACAGCGCCAACGGCGTGAAGATTACCAGCGTTACGGGCGCAGGCGTCAGAGCAGCCGTGACGCGCAACGCCATTCATCGCAATGTGCAATGCGGAGTCGCCGTCGCGGGGCCCGGGAATGCCGAGACGACAGCCTTCGAGAATGCCATTCTCGGCCTTGGCGTGGGGATTTGCAGCGATGGGAAACACTCTTACTAACGACCTGTCCGCCGTCACGGCCGCGGCGCCGCCGCGCCGATCGCGTTGGCGCTAACCCGCCGGCATCTGGTAGCCGGGCGTCGACTTCGAGATGGCCCGTTCCTCGTCGGTCATGTCCTCCGGCGATGCCCTCGAACAGCGGCGTGGTGAGGTAGCGCTCGCCCGTGTCGGGCAGCATGCACAGGATGACGCTGCCGGATGCCGCCTTCTCGGCGATCTGCATCGCCGACTGCGAAGGTCGCGCCGCTCGGAGATGCCGCAGAAGATGCCTTCCTTCTGGGCGAGCGCCCGCGCCCACTTGACGCCTTCGGCGCCCGCGATCGGAATGACCTCGTCGTAGTACTTCTTGTCGATCGCCTCCTGCAGCACGAGCGGAATGAAATCGGGCGTCCAGCCCTGGATCGGATGCGGCTCGAACGCCGGGTGGCTGGCGGCCGGCGCGCCGTCGGCGGTCGCGTTTCTGGGCCGTGCCGCTGCCGACGAGCTGCGCGTTCGCGGGCTCGCTCAGGATGATCTTCGTCTTCGGCCGTTCGCGGCGGAGGACGCGCGCGACGCCCGACCACGGTGCCCCCGGTGCCGTAGCCGGTGACGAAGTAGTCGAGGCGCTCGCCCTTGAAGTCGCCGAGGATCTCGCGGGCTGTCGTGGCCTCGTGGATTTCCGCGTTCGCTTCGGTCTCGAACTGGTGCGCGAGGAACCAGCCGTTCGCCTGCGCCAGCTCGACGGCCTTCTGGTACATCCCGAAGCCCTTCGCCGCGCGCGGCGTCAGCACGACCTTGGCGCCGAGCAGGCGCATGAGCCGGCGGCGCTCGATCGAGAAGCTGTCCGCCATCGTCACGACGAGCGGGTAGCCCTTCTGCGCGCAGACCATCGCCAGTCCGATTCCGGTGTTGCCGCTCGTCGCCTCCACTACGGTCTGCCCCGGCTTCAACGTTCCGTTGCGCTCGGCGGCCTCGATGATGTTGAGCGCAAGTCGGTCCTTGACCGACGCCGCGGGGTTGAACGCCTCGGCCTTGACGTAGATGCGCACGCCCTTCGGCGCGAGATTGTTGACCCGGATGCAGGGCGTGTCGCCGACGGTGTCGAGCACGCTGTCGAAGAGGCGGCCGCGGCCGTCGGTGGTCCTGACCTTGGAAGCGGGAGGCATGGGGATTCCTCTTTGTGTTGGGCTGCGTCGATTGCGCCCCGGAGTATTCAGCGTACGTCCGCGACGGTCAATCGGCCGCGGTCCGGCGGCGCTTGCGTTCCGGCGCAACGCGTCGCATGGTAGGGGGAATCGCGGACGCTATCCGCGCCGGATGCGTGCACGGTCCCGATCGGCGATGCCGGAGATTTGCCATGACCGACGTTACATTCGCAGCGTTCGAGTCGGAGGCCCGGGCCCAGGGATTCGATGAAGTGCTTGAGCGACGCTGGCCGCCGTCGAAGGTACTGGATACCCATACCCACCCCTTCGCGCTCCGGGCGCTTGTCGTCGCGGGCGAGATGTGGCTTACCGTCGGCGACGACGTCCGTCATCTGCTGCCGGGTGACACGTTCGCACTCGAGCGCGATGTGCCGCACGCGGAGCGCTACGGCACCGACGGCGCGACGTACTGGGTCGCGCGGCGGACGGGCTAGCGCATTGTCCGGGCGTTACTTGTAGTTCTTGATCTTGTCGATGTTGTCCTGGCCGAAGCGCTTGCCGAAGTCGGCGTAGACGGGCGCGAGCACAGCCTGGAACTGGGCCTTGTCGACCTTCTCGACAACGGCCATCCCCTTCGCGCGGAGATCGGCGACCGCCTTCGCCTCGTCCTCGTCGACGCGCGCACGGTTGACCTTGACGGCTTCCTTCGCGGCCTCCTGGAACGCCTGCTTGTCGGCGGGCGAGAGCTTGTCCCACTGCGCCTTGTTCATGAGGATGAGCGCAGGCGAGTAGACGTGGCCTGTCAGCGTCAGGTTCTTCTGCACCTGGTCGAGCTTGGCCGACGTGATCACCGACAGCGGATTCTCCTGTCCGTCGACCGTGCCCTGCTGGAGCGCCGTGTAGACCTCGGTGAAAGCCATCGGCGTGGGCAGGATGCCGAACTGCTTGTAGGCCTGGATGTGGATCGGGTTCTCCATCGTCCGCATCTTGAGGCCCTTCAAATCATCGGGCGTGTTCACCGGGCGCTTGCTGTTCGTCATGTGGCGGAACCCGTTTTCGGCCCAGGCGAGTGCGACGATGCCCTTCGGCGGGAATTTCTGCAGCATCTCCTGGCCGATCGGGCCGTCGAGCACGGCGCGCGCCTGCGCGTAGTCGCGGAACAGGAACGGGATGTCGAGGATCGCCACTTCCGGCACGAAGTTGGGGATCGGCCCGGTCGACGTGAGCGTGAGGTCGAGCGTGCCGAGCTGGACGCCTTCGACCGACTCGCGTTCGGCGCCCAGCGCGCCCGAGTAGAAGTTCTGGACCTTGTAGCGGCCACCGGTCCGCTTCTCGACTTCACGCGCGAACGTGTCGATCGCGACGCCGTAGTGCGAGTTCTGCGCGACGGCGATGTTCATCTTGAGCGTGGTCTGCGCGGCCGCCGGAAGGGCCCAAAGCAGGCAGGCTGCGAGCAGGGCGACGAGCGCTGCGGCGGGGCGGAAAGCGCATCGTGAACTCCGGTTTCGAACGGGCGCCGCGACGGAGCGGGCCCGGGGGGCGAATTCTAGTACAGCCGCGAAACACGCGGCCGAAGACTTCGATGCCGTAGTCCACGGTGCCCGCGACGGGTCGTTGTGGAATAATCGTCGCCTAGCGCGGCGTGTGGGCCCGACTCCCGCGAAAAAGCCCCGATCCTCAATCCATGCTCGACCCTGCCGTCCACGCCCAGCTCGCGGCGATCCTGCCGCCGTCGGCGTTGCTCACGGCGGCCGAGGATACGAAGCCGTACGAGTGCGACGGGCTGTCGCTCTACCGTACCCTTCCCGCGGCCGTCGCGATTCCCGAGAACGAGGCGCAGGTCGTGGCGATCCTTCGCAAGTGCCACGATTCGCGCGTTCCCGTCGTTGCCCGCGGTGCGGGGACGAGTCTTTCGGGCGGGGCGATGCCGCACAGTAGCGGCATCGTGCTGTCGATGGCGAAATTCAAGCGGATCCTGGCGATCGACCCACTCTCGCGCACGGCCGTGGTGCAGCCGGGGGTGCGCAACGCCGCGATCAGCGAAGCCGCCGCGCCGCTCGGGCTCTTCTACGCGCCCGACCCGTCGTCGCAGATCACGTGCACGATCGGCGGCAACGTTGCCGAGAACGCCGGCGGCGTCCATTGCCTCAAGTACGGCCTCACAGTGCACAACGTGCAGCGGGTGCGGGCGGTGCTCATCGACGGCGAGATTGTCGAGTTCGGGAGCGGTGCGCTCGATGCACCCGGCTATGACCTGCTCGCGCTCGTCTGCGGTTCCGAAGGCCTGCTCGCCGTCATCACCGAGATCACGGTCAAGCTCACGCCGAAACCCCAGTATGCGCAGGTCGCGCTGGCAGCATTCGACGACATCGCCCAGGCGGGCGCGGCGGTCGCCGCAGTCATCTCGGCCGGGATCCTTCCCGCCGGCCTCGAGCTCATGGACCAGCCGGCGACCCGCGCGGTGGAGGAATTCGTCCACGCGAATTACCCGCTCGACGCGAAGGCCGTGCTGCTGGCCGAGAGCGACGGCACGCCGGAGGAGGTCGCCGCCGAGATGGCGGAAATCCGGCGCGTGCTGACGGAAGCGGGGGCGACCGAAGTGCGCGTGTCGAAGGACGAAGCGCAGCGGCTGCTCTTCTGGTCGGGCCGCAAGGCGGCGTTTCCGGCGGTTGGCCGCATCACGCCCGACTACTACTGCATGGACGGGACGATCCCGCGGAAGACCCTCGCGGCGGTGCTCGCGCGCATCGAGGCGTTGTCGCAGCAATACGGTCTCCGCTGCGCGAACGTGTTCCATGCCGGCGACGGGAACCTCCATCCGCTGATCCTGTTCGACGCGAACGCCGAAGGCGAGGTCGCGCGCACCGAGGCCTTCGGCGCGGCGATCCTCGAGCTCTGCATCGAAGTCGGCGGCACGATCACCGGCGAGCACGGCGTCGGCGTCGAGAAGCTGCCGCAGATGTGCGTGCAGTTCAGCCCGGGCGAGCTCGAGCGCTTCCTCGCGATCAAGGCGGCGTTCGACCCTGATTCGCTGCTCAATCCCGGCAAGGGCGTGCCGACGCTTCATCGCTGCGCCGAGTTCGGCAAGATGCACGTCCACCACGGCGCGCTGCCGCACCCGGACATCCCACGCTTCTAGAGATCGAGAGACAGGATGACCGCGCTCACCGACGTCCACCTCACGCGGCCCGATGCCCGGGCCGTCGCCGACCTTGTCACGCGCCTCGCCGCCGACTATGGCGACAGGGCGGTGACCTCGAAGGCGATTCGCGAAGGCCACAGCCACGGGGAAGGGCTCGCCGACGCGGCTCTGCCCGACGTCGTCGTGTACCCACGGACCAACGACGAAGTCGCCGCGATCGTCCGACTGTGCTACGCCGCGCGGGTGCCGGTGATCGCGTTCGGCGTCGGGACGTCGCTCGAAGGCCACGTTGCCGCGCTGGCCGGCGGCGTCTGCGTGGACCTTTCGCAGATGGACAAGGTGCTCGAAGTCAGCGCCGAGGATCTCGATTGCCGCGTACAGGCGGGAGTCACGCGCGAGCAGCTGAACGCCGAGCTCAAGGGCACGGGCCTTTTCTTCCCGATCGATCCGGGCGCCAACGCGACGATCGGCGGCATGACCGCGACGCGCGCATCGGGCACCAACGCCGTGCGCTACGGCACGATGCGCGAAAACGTGCTCGGATTGACGGTGGTCGCGAGCGACGGGCGCGTGATCCGTACCGGCGGCCGCGCGCGCAAGTCGAGCGCCGGCTACGATCTCACGCGGCTCTTCGTGGGTTCCGAAGGCACGCTGGGCGTCATCACCGAGATCCAGCTCCGCCTGTACGGCGTGCCGGAAGCAATGGCGGCCGCCGTTTGCCAGTTCCCCGACCTCGCCAGTGCGACCGCCACCGTGATCACGGCGATGCAGTGCGGCATCCCGGTCGCGCGGATCGAGCTCCTCGACGACGTGCAGATGCGCGCCTGCATCCGCTATTCGAAGCTCGAAGGCTTCGCGGAGAAGCCGACGCTGTTCTTCGAGTTCCACGGGAGCGAAGGGGGCGTTGCAGAACAGACGACGCAGATGCAGGCGATTGCCGAAGAGAACGGTGGCAGCGCATTCGAATGGTCGCGCGAGCCCGAGGCGCGCGCCCGGCTGTGGAAGGCGCGGCACGCGGCGTACTACGCGGCGATGGCGTTGCAGCCCGGAGCGATGGGATTCGCGACCGACGCGTGCGTGCCCATCTCGCGACTTGCCGACTGCATCCTCGAGACCAAGGCGGATATCGACGCGACCGGCCTCGTCGCGCCGATTGTCGGCCACGTCGGCGACGGCAACTTCCACCTGGTCGTGCTGTTCGACCCCAACGACGCGGCGCAGCGGGCGAAGGCGGAGGCACTGGCGGAGCGGGTGTCGCTGCGCGCGATCGGGATGGGCGGCACCTGCACCGGCGAGCACGGGATCGGCGTCCACAAGCTCGGCGCGCTCGTCGCCGAGCACGGCGAGGCGGTCGATCTCATGCGCGCGATCAAGCGCGCGCTCGATCCGCACGGAATCCTGAATCCAGGCAAGACGGTCCCTCTCTGAGGACACGCCGTGTACACGCTCTACATCGGCAACAAGAACTATTCGTCATGGTCGCTGCGCGGCTGGCTCGTGACCAAGCTATCGGGCGCACCGTTCCGCGAGGTGATGGTGTCGCTGCGCGGCGAAGTGGCGCCGAATCCGGAAAACCGCGCGTTCTCACCGTCGGCGCGCGTGCCATGCCTGCACGACGGCGACACCGTCGTCTGGGATTCACTTGCCATGGCCGAGTACCTGGCGGAGCGCCACCCCGGCATGTGGCCGCTCGATCCGATCGCGCGAGCGTACGCGCGCTCGGCCTGCGCCGAGATGCACTCGGGGTTCGGGCACCTGCGCAGCGAGATGTCGATGTGCATCAAAGAGCGCGTCGATGTGCGGCCGTGGTCACCCGGGCTCGCCGCCGACATCGCGCGCGTCGCCGAGATCTGGACCGAGTCGCGCCGCCGCTTCGGTGCGGGCGGCCCGTACCTCGCGGGGGCGTTCGGGATCGCCGATGCGTTCTACGCGCCCGTCGCGTTCCGGTTCCGCACCTACGAAGTCTCCCCGGACGGCGCCGCCGGGGCATATCTCGATGCGGTGACGGCGCACCCGTGGCTCGTCGAGTGGGAGCGCGCCGCGCGAGCGGAGACGACGGTGATCGAGGCGGACGAGCCACGCATCATCTACCGCGACAAGCTTGAACAGAGCGTCGCGGCAGGAGGCGCCCCGCGCCCATGAGCGACGCGGTCGTTGCAGGCTGGCAGGCGCGGATCCGGGCGGCGGCCGTGTCCCGGACGACGCTGCGCATCCGTGGGGGAGGCACGAAGGACTTCTACGGCCAGGCGCTCGAAGGCGATGTCCTCGACACCACACCGTGCGAAGGCATCATCGACTACGATCCGACTGAGCTCGTGATCACCGTCCGCGCCGGCACGCGGCTTGCGCACGTCGAGCGTACGCTGCGCGCCGAGGGTCAAATGCTCGCCTGCGAACCGCCGCGATTCGGCGATGAAGCGACGATCGGCGGCTTCGTCGCGGCCGGGCTGTCGGGCCCGCGCCGTCCGTATGCGGGCGCCGTGCGCGACATCGTCCTCGGCGTGCGCGTGGTCGACGGCAAGGGTGATCACCTCTCGTTCGGCGGACGCGTGATGAAGAACGTCGCGGGCTTCGATGTGGCGCGGCTGATGACAGGGGCGCTGGGCACGCTGGGCATCATCACCGAGGTCTCGCTCAAGTGCCTGCCAATGCCGAAGGCCGAGACGACGCGCGTGTTCCAGTGCTCGGCCGACGAGGCGATCCGGATGACGAACGAATGGGGCGGCAAGCCGCTGCCGATCACGGCGACGGCGTACCACGCCGGCCACCTCGCCGTACGCCTGTCGGGTGCCGCATCCGCGGTCGAGGCGGCTGTCGGGAAAATCGGCGGTAGCCCGCTGCCCGGCAATGACAGCGGCGGCGCGTTCTGGCGGAGCGTGAAGGAGCAGACGCAGCCGTTCTTTCTCGCGGGCGCGCAGCCCTCGGCGGCGCTGTGGCGGCTCTCGGTCAAGTCGACCGCGCCCTACACCGACCTGGGCGGCGAACAGCTGATCGAATGGGGAGGCGCGCTCCGCTGGCTGCTCGCGAAGGACCACGCGGAGGCGGCGCGCTTGCGCGAATGGGCACGCGGGCACGGCGGCCATGCGACGCTTTACCGCGCGGGGGACAAGACGATCGGAGCCTTCCAGCCGCTGCCTGAAGCGCTGGCCGTGCTGCATCGCCGGCTCAAGGGCGCATTCGATCCGGCGGGCATCCTCAATCCGCACCGGATGTACGCCGATCTCTGATGCAGACTTCGCTCGCCGACTTCATCCGCGACACGCCCGAGGGCCGCGAGGCCGAGGACATCCTGCGCGCGTGCGTGCATTGCGGATTCTGCCTTGCGACGTGCCCGACGTATCAGCTTCTGGGTGACGAGCTCGACAGCCCGCGCGGCCGCATCTATCTCATCAAGCAGGTGCTGGAAGGCGCCGAACCCACCGCGAAGACACAGCTCCATCTCGATCGCTGCCTCACGTGCCGTTCGTGCGAGACGACGTGCCCGTCGGGCGTGAAATACGGCCGTCTCGTGGACATCGGGCGGCATGTCGTCGCGAAGCGGGTCCCGCGCTCGCCCGCGGCGCGCGCCGAACGGTTTGCGCTTCTCACGGGCCTCATGTCCGGGCCGCTGTTCGGTGCTGTGGTCATGGCCGGCCGGCTGCTCAAGCCATTGCTTCCGCGCGAGTTTCGCGTCGGTGTGCCCGAGCACGTGGCACCGGGGCGTTGGCCGGACGCGCGGCATCCGCGGCGGATGATCGTGTCCGGCAGCTGCGTGCAAGGGGCGCTCGCACCGGTGATCGATGCCTCAACCGCGCGCGTGCTCGATCGCATCGGGATCTCGCTGATCCGCGTGGCGGGCGGCGGCTGCTGCGGCGCACTGCCGTATCATCTGGACGAGCAGGAGCGTGCGCTCGAGATCGCGAGGCGCAACATCGATGCCTGGTGGCCGCACATCGAACGCGGCGCCGAGGCGGTCGTGGTCACCGCGAGCGGCTGCGGCGTGATGGTCCGGGAGTACGGGCACCTGCTGCGTCAGGACACCGCCTATGCGAAGAAGGCGAAGAGGGTGTCTGAAATCGCGCGCGATCCGGTCGAAGTGGTGGCGGCCGAGTGGTCGCGAATCGCACCGAAGATCGCGATGGACCTGGGCTCGCGCAAGGTCGCCTTCCACGCGCCATGCACGCTGCAGCATGGCCTGAAGCTCAAGGGGCGCGTCGAGGAGATCCTTCATGCGCTGGGACTCGAGCTCACGCCGGTTCCCGACGCGCACCTGTGCTGCGGTTCGGCGGGGACCTATTCGATCCTGCAGCCGACGATCTCGAAGGAGTTGAAGCGCGCGAAGCTCGCGGCGTTGGGCTCGGGCGGCCCCGACGTGATCGCATCGGCGAACATCGGCTGCATCATGCACCTCGCCGATGGCGCCAAGGCGCCCGTACGCCACTGGATTGAACTCCTCGACGCGCGGATGGTTGGCGGCGGACCGCGCGCGCCGCTGTGATTCCCGGTGACCGATGAAGGCGGTTGCGTCCGGGCCCTCGTTGCGGGATGGCTACGCCCGCTTCCTCGCGATTCCGACGCGATGGGAGGACAACGACACCTACGGCCACGTCAACAACGTCGTCTACTACTCGTTCTTCGACACCGCGGTGAACCAGCATCTGATCGTCGAGGGCGGTCTCGACATCGTGGCCGGACCCGTGGTCGGGCTCGTGGTCGAGACGATGTGCCGATTCAGGAAGCCGCTCACGTTTCCGGTCACCGTCGAGGCCGGCCTGCGCGTGACCAAGATCGGGACCTCGTCGGTTCGCTACGAGATCGGCCTGTTCCGCGAGGGCGACGACGAGCCCGCGGCCACCGGGCACTTCGTCCACGTGTGGGTCGACCGTGCGACGCACCGGCCGGTGCCGGTGCCTTCGTCCATACGCGCGGCGCTCGACCTGCTGGTGACGGAACGCGGCGAATGACGGCGCTTTGGGAGGCCGCGCACTTCGACTGTGCGCCGATGACGACCGCGACGCGCGAGGAGGCCTTCCAGCTGCTCGGCGGCTTTCTGCGCCACGACGCCCACTATCTCGCGTCGAGCTCCGCCTATGGCGACGGCGGTGCACTGGCGCTCGCGCGGGCGTTGGACCTATTCCTCGCCCACCCGGAGATCGGCTTCGTCTGGCTCGCACGCGCGAGCGTGGACGGAACGGCGATGGCAGTTGGCGCGTGCGTCGTCTGTCACGCGATCTCGACCTCGCGCGGCGCGCTCGTCGCGAAGCTGGATGACGTGACGATACGCGAGGATTGCCAGGGACGCGGCGTCGGCGGCGCGATGCTTGCCGCGCTCACCACTCATTTGAAGTCGCGCGGCTGTACGCGCATCGACAGCGCGTGCCATCGCGCCAACACCGGCGCCTGGCGCTTCTACGAGCGGCTCGGGTTCCAGCCGCTCGACGAAGAGCGGATCGCGTTGCTCATCGAATGAGCGAGCCAAGGACGCCCGTGCGAGCAGGGCGAAGCCAAGGAGCGAAGCTCGCGTCTGCGAGCGCGGGTGGCGGCCGACCCAAGAGTTGCAACGAGAACGCACGGTGGTTCGGAGGCCGCACCGAAGGGCGCGTCGCCGAGCGATCGAGCGCGGCCGACCCAAGCATGGTAACGCGTCCCGGGGCACGGGCCGAGGTCGCAGCATGACGGGCCGGCTCACCGCACTCGTTCCGGCGGCCGGCGGTGGCCTCCGCTTCGGCGGCGACACGCCGAAGCAGTACGCGCCGATCGACGGCCGCGCGCTGCTCGCGCGCACGCTCGATCGCCTCGCGGCAACGTTCTCCTCACTCGACATCGTCGTCGCGCTCGCACCCGACGATACGCTGTACGACGCGCAGGTCGGCACGCGCGCGAACGTGGTGACATTGCGATGCGGCGGCGCTACGCGGGCGGCGACCGTCGCGGAGGCGCTGGCGTCGCTTGCAGCGCGTTGCTCCGCCGACGACTGGATCATGGTGCACGACGCCGCAAGGCCCTGCGTGCCGGTCGAGGCGTTGCTGCGGCTCGTCGCCGAGCTCTCGACCGATTCGGTCGGTGGCTTGCTTGCGATTCCCGCCGGCGACACGCTGAAGCGCGAAGACGCGCGCGAGCCGGGCCGGGTGCTCGCCACCGAGGATCGCACGCGGATCTGGCAGGCGCAGACGCCGCAAATGTTCCGCTTCGGTCTCTTGCGGGATGCGTTCGCGCTGCCGGGTGCGCTCGAGACGACCGATGAGGCCCAGGCGGTCGAAGCGCTTGCGGCCACCGGCGCGTGCCTGCGACCGCGGCTCGTCGCAGGTAGCGCGCAGAACATCAAGGTCACGTATCCTTCCGATCTCGCGTTGGCGGGGGCCATCCTCGCGGCGCAGGAGGGGAGGGAATGACGATCCGCATCGGCAACGGCTTCGATGTGCACGCGCTGGTCCCGGGACGAAAGCTCGTGCTCGGCGGCGTCACGATTCCTTACGAGCGCGGGCTCGACGGCCACTCGGACGCCGATGTCCTGCTCCATGCGATCGCCGATGCGATCCTGGGCGCGCTCGCGCTGGGCGACATCGGCAAGCATTTCCCCGACACCGATCCGCGCTGGAAGGGTGCCGACAGTCGTGTGCTCCTGCGCCACGTGGCAAGTCTGGTGACGGCGCAACGTTTCGCCGTGGAAAATCTCGATGCGACGGTGATCGCGCAGGCGCCGAAGCTTGCGCCGCACGTGCCCGAGATGCGCACGAACATCGCGGCCGATCTCGGATGCGCCGTCGAGCAGGTGAGCGTCAAGGCAACGACGACCGAGCGGCTGGGCTTCCCCGGCCGTGGCGAGGGCATCGCGGCGCTGGCGACAGTCCTTTTGTTTGCTCGCTAGGCCGACGCGAGCGGGATCGCGACCCGCGCGAGCGTGCCGCCGCCGTTGCGCGGGAGGAGGTCGAAGGTTCCGCCGTGCATCCGCGCGATGCGATCGACGATGGCGAGGCCCAGGCCCGCCCCTGCCACGCCGGCAGCGTTCGATCGCGAGTCCGACGCGCGAGTGAACGGCTGCTTCAGCCGCTCGACGTCGGCGGGCGCGATGCCGGGACCGCAGTCGGTGACATCGAGCACGAACCGGCCGTCAACGGCTGCGGTCGACACTTCCACGGGCGGCGCACCGTACGCGAGCGCGTTGTCGATGAGGTTGGCGACCAGCCGGGAATAGGCGGTCGCCCGCAGCGGCACGGGGGGCGCTGCGCTTGGCGAGTATCGAACGTCGCGGCCGGCGCGCGCATAGCGATCGACGCACGCGGCGACGATCTCGCCAGCGTCGCGTGCCTCGAGCGTCGTATCGCGATCCGTGCGCGCGAACTCGAGGAACTGACCGATGATCCGGTCCATTTCCTCGATGTCGGCCACCATTCCCGACCGCGTCGTGTCGTCCCTGGCGGCCATCTCGATGCCCAGCCGCAAGCGCGCGAGCGGCGTGCGCAGGTCGTGCGAAACACCTGCCAGGAGCAGCGCGCGGTCCTGCTCGAACTGCCGCAGATTTGTCGTCATCCGGTTGAAGCCGCGATTGAGCTTCGCGATCTCCGATGGGCCGCCTTCCGGCAACGGCGGGGGCAGCTCGCCGCGGCCGACGCGCTCGACCGCGGCGTCGAGTTCGCGCAGCGGTCGGGCGAGATAACGCGCGAAGCCGAACGCGGCGAGCAGCAGGGTCGCCGCCAGAATCAGGCTCCAGACGATCGCACGCCATGGCTCCTCTTCGCCCACCGGCCGCTGCAGCGGAAAGCCGATCCAATACCCCGTGCCCGCGGCGTCGACACGGATGAACAAGAGTCCGCGGTTCGGCGCAGCGCGGACCAGCGTCTCCGGTCCGAACTGGTCCCGCAACCGCGCCTCGAGCTCCTGCATCTGCGGCAGCACGGGCGCGCCGACGCCGAGCGTCGGCCGCTCGATCTCGGGCACGATGCGCACGCCGAAGTCGCGGCCGATGCGTGCGACCGTTTCACGGCGTTCGGCCGCATCCGAAGCCTCGAGCGCGGCACGCACGGCCTGGAGCTGCGCGATCTTCGTGTCGCCGAACGCGCGCACGAGCAACGCCGCGCGGTCGTGGCGAAAGAGCAGGATCGTCGACGCCAGGGCAAGCGCGACGACCGCGAGAAGAAGCAGCGCGAGGCGCCCGAACAGCGAGCGCGGGTAGAGCGTCACGGCGAAGTCCCCTCGGTTCGCGGCGCCTCGTCGGGCACGTACACGTAGCCGAAACCCCAGACCGTCTGGATGTACCGCGGATTCGCCGGATCGGGCTCAATCAGCTTGCGCAGGCGCGACACCTGGACATCGATCGCGCGGTCGAACACGTCGTGATCGCGTCCGCGGGCGAGTAGCATCAGCTTCTCGCGCGCGAGCGGCTGCCGCGGATGTTGCGCGAACACCTTGACGAGCGAGAACTCGCCGGTCGTGAGGTGGATCGATTCGTCGCCGCGGGAAAGCGTCCTGGCAGCGTAGTCGAGCGTGAACGGCCCGAACGCGGCCTTGCCGTCCCCCGCAGGCGCACCGGGTGCGAGACGCTCAGTCTGGCGACGCAGCACCGCATGGATGCGGGCGACGAGCTCGCGGGGATTGAAGGGCTTGGGCAGGTAATCGTCGGCGCCCATCTCGAGCCCGACGATCCGGTCGACGTCCTCGCCTTTGGCCGTAAGCATGATGATCGGCACGGTCTCGCCGGCGGCGCGCAGGCGGCGGCAGATCGCGAGGCCGTCCTCGCCGGGCAGCATGAGATCGAGCACCACCAGGTGCGGCGGATCGCGCTGCAGCTTTTTGTCGAGGTCGCGCGCATCGGGGAGCGTCGAGACCTCGAGTCCCTGTTCCGTCAGATAACGCGAGAGAAGGTCGCGCAGCCGGACGTCGTCATCGACGACGAGGACCTTGGGGGGTGCACTGCGTGGGCTCATGCCGAATTAGACGATCGCAAGGGGCGCGCGCGGCGCGCACGTTGTAACGGATTGTAACGCCGGCGACGCAGGGCAACGTCCGGTTGCAATCATCGGACCACCGTCGCGAAACCCACGCCCACAATCATGTCCAACGCCGTGGAAGCCAAGAGAAGCGCACGTTCTGGGGCGGCGCGTTTCACCGTACTCCAACGCAACGAAAGGAATCGCTATGTACCGCATCTCGCATCACGGAAGTCGCATCAATCCGCGGCGCGCGGCGACGGCCGTTGCCGCGGCCCTCGCGTTCGCGGTCGCCGGTGCCGCGCTGGGGCAGACCCAGGCTGGTCCCGGTTACGGCCCGCCGGACGGCGGACACCACTGGAAGGGCGGTGGTGGCGAGGACATGCTCGCCATGACGATCGTCCACGCCAAGTCGGAGCTCAATCTCAACACGTCGCAAAGCCAGATGTTCGACGCAGCCCTCGCGCAGTCGAAGGCGGCGCGGCAGACGGGCCGCGGCCTGCGTCAACAGGTGCACGACGCGCTTGCCGCCGAGCTCGCGAAGCCCGAACCCGACTTGGCGTCGGTCGCCGCGGTCGCGGATGGTGCCCATGACCAGGGAACGGCACTGCGCAAGCAGGTCCGCGCGTCGTGGCTTTCGCTGTACGCGACGTTCTCCCCTGACCAGAAGACGGTCGTCAAGGGCATGCTGCAGAAGCACCTCGCGCGCATGGACGCGATCCAGCAGAAGATGCAGCAACGCGCCGCGACGCCGAACAGCTAGACAGCATCGAGAAATCCCCGCCGGCGCTTCCCGCGCGCCAGAGTCTCCGGAAGGCGCGCGGGATTCCGCAACGTCGACGAGGTGGGCCCGGCCTTCGCGCCGGGCTCTTTTTTGGACCTGCCGTATGTGAAGGGGGTTTGCGTCACGAAGTACGATTACTTGAGGTACGATTCCCGGAATCGACGGGACGCGTCGTTCGTGCGTTCCGGCAGGGAGAGGGATCGTGGACATCGCGAGGATCGTGGGCCGCGGGCTGTCGCGCGTGCGGCGCCTGGGCGACGCGCTGCGCGTGGATGAGATCCAGCCGCGGTCTGTCCACCGCGGTATTGCCCGGCTGCGCGTCCGGTACAAGGAGGGAGTCGCCAGCCCCCGGCTGCGCGTCGACTGCGGGCGTGGGCGACAGATCGAGCTGGACCTCCCGCCCGAGCGAAGCGAGATCGACTTGGGAATCCACACGCATCTTCTGCCCGACGACAGCTGCCGCGCGACGTTCGGCCTTTTCGACGGCAATCGGTCCATCGGACGCGCAGCGCTCGAACTCAATGTCTCGAACGAGGGGTCGCTGGCCCGGAAGGTCGCCTCGAGCCTGGCTTCCTACGCCGTTCCTTTGGCCTTCGTCGGCCCTTGCGATGCCGGCTACTATCCATACGACGATGCGTCGCTGGCGGCGTGGTTCGATCGGCCGGACGCGCTCGCGATGGTCGATCGCCGCGTCGAGGCAGGCGAGATCTTGGAACAGGATGGGCATCACCTGCGGCATTTCGTCGAGCGCGGTTATGTCATCCTGGAAGGGATTCTCGACGACGCGCTCATCGACGCGGTGAATCTCGAGGTCGACGATGCGATCGCGAACGGGTGGCAGGGGTACGTCAACGGGTCGAGCCAGCGCCTCGAGCACCTGCACGAGAAATGTCCGGCGATGCGCAAGCTATGGCTTGACCGCCGACACCTGCGCGTCGCGGACCTGATCTTCGGCGTTGCCGCGTGGCCCTGCCAAACACTGACCTACGTATTCGGCAGCCAGCAGGACGCGCATCAGGACACGATTCACCTGACGCCGTTTCCGGCGGGATACATGTGCGGCATCTGGATCGCGCTCGAGGACATCGTCCCCGACAGCGGCGAGCTCGTCGTCTACCCGGGAAGCCATCGCGAGCCACGCGTGTACATGAAGGACGCCGGCTGCCCGAAGGTCGAGGGCGGCAACTGGAGTACGTTCGGTGCGCGCGTCGTGTCGGGCTGGCTCGAGCAGAGCAAGCGCTTCGAACCCGTGGTCTACCGGCCGCGAAAGGGGACGGTGCTGATCTGGCACGAAAACCTGTTGCACGCGGGCTCGGTCCGGCGCGACCTGAGCCGTTCGCGCCGCTCGGTCGTGATCCACTGCTTCGCGCGCGGCGCCATCGCGTACTACGACTCGACCGGCATCGTCGGCGAATCGCACGACCCGTCGGGCGGCTGACCGCGCCGAACGGACGGGGGCCGGCTCGTGGAGGCTTCCCGTCAGCGGGGTCCCGCCACCTGCCTAGTCTCGAAGAATTCGCGCAAGAGAAAATCCTCGAGTCTGAAGCTGTCGTCCGGACGCGCGGAGAGCACGACGATGCGGCCAAGGCGCAAGGATTGCCACTGGAAGTCGCCTTGCTCACGTTCCTGGATGAGCGCGATCATCCGCCGCACGACAGCGATGCGCATGTCGTGGTTGACGCCGAGACGGACCTGGATCGCTTGCGTCGGCTTGGGATCCGGGTCGTCCTCCCAGCCGAAGAACAGGAACTCGGCGTCGTCGTAGGCCATTCGCGTGATCGCGAAGACGCCGCCGCGCTCTCGACGCTCGTTGTCGATCGGGCTCTGCGGTGCAGGCGTGCCCCCAACGATGCGATCGTGTCCGCCGCCCTCCGCGTTGACCGCCGCGGTTTGCTCGGCGCGCTCACGCCGCCGCGCTGCGATAGAGGAAGACAGATCGCCACCGACCGAGGGCGCGGCCCGCGCCTGCGCGAGCGCGGCGGACGTGAGGCGCCACCATTCGGGACCTTGGGCCATTGCGTCAGGGGCCGACAGGGGCGCTTGCGGCGACGGAGTGGCCAGGATCGACTGGGCCTCGCGCGCGTGCAAGCGGTCCGAGCGCACGCCTTGGGCGACCGTCCCGTGCTCCGCAGCCGGCACGGCCGGGGCCGTGCGGGCCGGCGCTGCGGCGCGCCGGTTGCCGCGGGATGCCGGCGCCTCCACCGGCGTGGGTGACGCCGCCGGCGCTGCGGCGCGGGACGCGAGCTCAACTTCCAGTTCCCCGGTCGCCCCATGCTCCGGTCCCGGCCAGGACGGTTGCCCCGGAACGCGCGGCACCAGGATGGCGAGCACAGCAGCGTGGACGAGGATCGACACCGCGAGCGCGGTCCTGAACCGGACGTTGTCGCTGGTGCGGAATCGGGTGAACAGATCAGGCATCGCCGATCGATGCGGAACGCAACAAAGCGAGCGGCACGCCGCCCGAACTCTGTTGCGTCATTCTAGGGACCTGCGCGCGAACCGATCGTTCCCGGCTCGTGCGGCCCATGCTTCGGTGCTAGCTTACGCTCGACCCCGCCGCGAGTGGGTTTCCGCGAATGAGTTGATGGCTCGGTACGCAGTCATCGGCTATGGCGAGCGCCGCCGCGGCCGCTCGGCGCAGTGTAATGGCGACAAGCGGCTTCGCGAGCAGGGTGATGCCCGCCGCGCGGGCTTCCGAGGCCGCATCGTCGCTCGTATCCCCGGAAACGATCAGCGCTGGCACCGCGCGCCGGTGCGCGAGCCGGATTTGCGCGATGGCATCGATCCCCGAACGCCCTTCGGCCAGCCGCAGATCCGCGACAATCAGGTCGGGGGTCGCGGCGCCGAGGGTCTCAATCACAGTCTCTGCGTCATCGCCTCCCGCGACGCGCGCACCCCACGATGCGAAGAGTGCGCACATTGCGGCGACCACGGCGGGATCATCGTCGACGACTGCGACGAGGCGCGCGGCGAGTGTCGTTTCCGGCCCCTCGTTCTCCCCGACCATGTCGTGTGCTGCCGTGGCGGTTCGTCGCCACCGCTCTGCGACGTGGGGCGCGATAACCGAGAAGCGCGAGCCGCGACCCGGTGTCGACGAGAGCACGAGCGGATGGTCGAGAAGCCTGCACAAGCGACGCACGATAGCAAGGCCAAGCCCGAGGCCGCGACCCGCTTCGTCTCGTGCGGCGCCGCCGATCCGTACGAATTCGTCGAAGATTTTCTCGCGGTCGGGATCGGCGATGCCGATGCCGGTATCGACGACGTCGATGCGTATGGACGTCCCGTGACGCCTCGCGCCGAGGACGACGCCACCCGAGCGTGTGTATCGCAGCGCATTGGCAAGGAGGTTGCGCAGGATCCGTTCGAGGAGGAGTGGGTCGGAGTCGACGCACGACGCCGTCGAAACGACCCGCAGCACCAGCCCGCGGGTCGCGGCTTGTGGGCCGAACGCGATCGCGAGACGCTCGAACAGCGGCCCCAGCGGTACCTCGCTGCGCTCAGGGGTCAGGGCGCCGGCATCGAGCCGCGACAGGTCGAGCAGTTGGCCGAACAGACTCTCGAGCGCCTCGACCGACGCGTGGATGCTGGTCGCGAGGGGCTTCATCTCCGGGTCGCGCGCCTTGGCCGAAAGCGCGGCGGAGAAGAGGCCCATCGCGTGCAGCGGCTGGCGCAGATCGTGGCTTGCCGCCGCCAGGAACTGGCTCTTGGCGCGATTGGCCGTCTCTGCGGCGGCGCGCGCCGCTTCGGCGGCCTCGGTTTCGGCGGTCAGTCTCTCGATGAGGTCGACGTTCTCGTAGCGGATCGCGAGCGAGTGCGTGAGCAGGTCGTTCAGCCGGCGGCCGAATGACAACACGAACACGAGCACGACGAGCAGCACGAGCGCGGTGAACAGGTGGACCTGGCCGCCTTCGATCGCGACCCGCGTTACGAGCGGCAAGAGCGTCGCCAGCACGAATCCATAGAACGCCGGCTTGTAGACGGCCGTCAGGTTGAGGCCGCCCAGGATGACGCTGAAGATGCAGAC
Organism: uncultured beta proteobacterium; assembly: GCA_963773195.1. GTDB lineage: Bacteria > Pseudomonadota > Gammaproteobacteria > Burkholderiales > Casimicrobiaceae > CAIWHR01. The sequence continues at coordinate 27,266 of CAVZAE010000002.1, read as the reverse complement.
GATAAGCAGCGCCTGGTGCGGCGGCGAGGCCGGAAACATCACGACGGCGGCGGCGCCCCACAGCGCGCCGGCGAGTGCGGATCCCGCTGCCCAGTAGCGACCCCAACACGGCGCCTCCGCGACCGCCGGTGCCGCGCGCCAGTACGCCTGCACGAGCAGCCAGCGCCACGCCTGATTCGCGAGGATCGCCGCGAACCAGAGTGCCATTACCGTCGGGTCCTCGCGGTCCCACAGGACCGTGCACAGGATAGCCGCGCCCAATGTCATCGACGCGGTGGTCCGGTGCCACGAGCGATACAGCGTCGCGACCTGATCGGCGTGAGCGCGGGCGATCTGCGGCGGCGCGATCGCCGCGAGCGACGCCATAGCGTAGGGCCCGGACTAGCGCCTGGGGGCGAGCGTCTCGACGCTGATGCCGCGGCGGGCGAGTGTTGCGACCGCCTGCGCGCGCGTGCGCACGTTGAGCCGCTTCAGGATTGCACTCACGTGCACCTTGACCGTGCCCTCGGATAGGTGGAGGTCCCGGCAGATGAGCTTGTTGGGCTTGCCCTGGACCAGCAGCAGGAGGACGTCGGACTGCCGCGGGGTCAGGCCGAGCGCACCGGGCGCGATGCGCACGCCGTCGGCGTTCGACTCGAGCGCGATGTCGGGCGTCAGGTATTCGAGGCCGTCGATGCACTGCCGCACCGCGTCGAGCAGCTCTTTGGCGTTGGCCGACTTCGCGATGAACCCGCGCGCGCCTGCGGCGAAGGAGGCATTCACCGTAGCACGATCGTGTGTCGCCGACAGTACTACGACGGGCACGCCCGGGTAGTCCTGCATGAGGTCCGACAGGAGATCGAGGCCGCGCGTCCCGGGCAAGGCAAGGTCGAGCAGGATCAGGGCGACGTCGGGCTCGTTGTCGAGGATGGCGGTGGCTTCGGCGGCATTAACGGCATTGCGCACGACGATGCCATCGCCCAGCTGCGGCAGGAGCTGGGACAGCGCATCCTGGATCAGCGGATGGTCGTCGATCACCAGGATCTTCATGATGCCCCCTCGACGTGCGCCGCGCGGCGACGAGGCTACAGGTTAGGCCCGGTGGAAGCGTCTCCGCACCTGTCAAAAATGACAGGTCGGCATTGCAGCCGACGAACGGTCGGCCCGCTCGGGGGCGGCACCCGAAGCGCGAAAGACTCGCGCTAGAGACCGCCCAGTGGCGTCAGCGTTCCCGTGACGTTCGGCGTGTTGCCGGAGATCGTGTTGTCCTGGCGGGTCAGGAACAGCCCCAGGCTTCCGGTATTGAGAATCCCGTCGCCGGAGTGATTGGTGATCTTGTTGCCGCTCCTCGTGAAGCTCCACTTGGGGCTCGGTGGCGCGGACATGAAGATGCCCCGAAAGCCGTTCGCCGCGACCTGTGAGTCGGTGAGCGATACGATGACCTGCCCGAACGCCGCAGGTCCATACATCTCGATGCCCGCGGTCAGGTTCCCGGAAAGATTGGCGTGCGCGATATCGACGATCGTGACGCCTCCGATGCCGGGCGCACCGGCGTCGATGCCGCTTTGATTGCCCGTCGACGTAAAGCGGTCGATCGAGACCCGCGTTGTCCCCGTGGTGGCTGTCACCTCGACGCCAGCCGCGATGTTGCGCGAGGCCTCGGAGTCGGTGATGGCGACGGTCGCACCTTCCTCGGCGTAGATCCCGACGAGCATGTTCCCGTCCGTCCGCGTGCGCGTGACCGAGCCGCGCGTGTCGCCGGAGAATCCGATGCCATATTTGGTGTTGCGGCTCGCGACGACGCCGGAGATCGCGGTAAAGGCGCCGGCCGCCGTCACGTGGATCCCGGTTTGCCCCATCGAGGTCACCGTGCAATCCTCGATGATGAGACGGGCACCGTCCTGGAAGACGATGCCGTCGTTGCCGCCGACCTGGCCGTTGATGGATAGGCCCCTCAACCGGACGACGGCGCCCGGCGCGTTGATCGTGATGCCGTCGCCGCTGCCGACGGTGACCCCGGCGTAGATGCCGGCCGGCGCGATGATCGACACCCCTTGCGTGATCGTCACCGGGCCGTAACCGGCGAAATCGAGCACGACGACTTCGCCGTCCGCCGAAGTGACGCCGATCGCTTCACTGAACGCGCGGCAGGGCTTCGCGAGCGAGCAGTTGAAGGCGGTGTTGGCCGACAGGCCGTACGACGCAACGAAAGTGCGCTGTACCGCGATGGCGCTGTTGGCGAGGGCAACGATGATGAGGCCGACGAAGCAACGAACTATCGTACGAGTCGACACGGCAGCCTCCCGATCCTGTAGTGCGACAAGAGGGCCCGGACGAACCTGCCCGGGCTCGCCGCGGAGTCTGCGTCGGATCGCGGCGCCTCGCAACCACCCGGGCGCCAGCGGAGCCTCGGGTGCCGCCAGCTACTTCGAGGCGCCCAGGATCACCGACCCGGAGACCACGACGGTGACGTCGTTCTTGCCGCCTTCGATCGGTGGTGGCGGTGCAGCGCCGCCTTCGGCGCTCATCGCCATCGCCCGATAGGCGACGGGACGGACCACCGGACCTTCGGTGCGCACCGCGATCTGGCCAAGTGTGTAGCCGGGGAACCCCAATGTCTTCGCGATGACGTCGGCGCGCGCCTGATAGTGCCGCAAGGCTTCGGTGAGGAGCGTCGCTTCGGCCTTCTCGCGCGCGGCGCGCGACAACGAGAACGACATCGCGGCGAGCTTCATCGCCGGCTGCAGCTTGCCGGCGAGCGCACTCGCGGCCTTGAAGTCGCGGCTCTCGAGGATGATCTCCGCGCGCAGGCGCCAGCCGTTGATTTGCCCTGCGCGGTCGTAGGTGGGCGTCGTCTGATAGCTGCCCGACCGGGCCTCGACGCCCGGCTCGGTCTTGGCGCGCGCGAGCGCCTGCTCGAGGCGGGTGTTCGCCCGTGCCGCGAGCTCGGCGGGATCGGGCCCCTGTTCCTCGGTAAAGAGCGTCACCGTGAGCATGTCTGCCGCCACTTCCGCGGTCGCGCTTGCATCGAGCGACACGACATTCTGGAACGGGGGCTGGGGTCCGAGCTGCGCAAACGCGGCGAGCGGCGCGAGCGCGAGGGCGACAATCGACAGGAACGAGCGCATGAGATGTACTTTCGGGTTCGACCATGCTTGAACGGCCCGCGCGCCGTGGCGGGGTCAACGCGGCACACAAAACTCGGGACTAGCCGTTCCTGGCCTGGGCGGCCTGCTGCTCCGCGAGCTCGCGGCGCATCGTCCGCAACCGCGCTTCGACGACCGACGCCTGGTAGAAATCGCCGTCGCCGGCCTTGGACGCCTGCTCGAGCTGATACACGGCGCCCCGGAGATCGCCCTGCCACGCGTAGAACTCAGCCTGGTGGAAGTGCTGCTGCATCCGCTTGCCCATGTCGGCGTACGCCTGCGCAGCCATCCGATGCAGCGGGCCGTTGTCGGGAAAGCGCTGGAGCTGCTGGTCGAGGAAGTCGATGGCCTCCTTGGGCCGCTTGGCCTTGAGCAGCGCGTCCGGGTAATCGTAGACGAGCTGCATCTTGTTCGGGTAGCGGACAAGCGCCGCCTTGAAGCGCGCGATGGCGCCGTCGAGATCGCCCGACTCCATGAGCACGTGGCCGGCCATCGCCTCGACCATCGGATGCGGCGGCGCGATCTTCTCGAGCGCAGCGAGCTCGACCTTGGCGCGCTTCAGGTCCTCCGCGCGCAGCAGGGACGCGACGAGGCCGTAGTGGGCGGCGACCTCGTCGTTGTACTTGTGCTCCTTGATCGCGTCGTCGAAGTACGCGACCGCTTCGCGGGCCGTGCCGGTGTAGCTCTTGAGGAGCGCGCGAACCATCTGGAAATCGAGCGAATCGGGCACCTGGTGATACGGCTTGCCCTGCGCGCGTGCCTGCGCTTCCGCGATGCGCTCGTAGGTGACCGGGTGCGTGCGCAGATACGACGGCGCGCTGCCCTCGGCGAAACGCGTCCCTTTCTGCAGACGCTGCAGCATGGTCCCCATTGCGGTGTCGTCGAAGCCGGCCGCGTCGAGCCGCTGGAAGCCGACGCGATCCGCTTCATACTCGTTTTCGCGCGTGTAGTTGAGCTGGGACTGCATCGCGATCGCCTGGGCCGACGCGATCGCGGCGTTCGTGGCCTGGCCGGCGGACGACGAGTGCGACTGCGAGGCGGCGATGGCGACAGCCAGCGCCGCGAGCGCGTAGACCAGCGAACGCTGCTGGCCCGCCATCGAACGCGTGAAATGGTGCTGCGTCACGTGCGTGATTTCATGCGCGAGCACCGCGGCCAGCTCCGACTCGGTCTGCGTGAGCAGGATCAGCCCGGTGTTCACGCCGACATAGCCTCCGGGCAGCGCGAATGCGTTGATCGTCGGATCGGCGACCGCGAAGAACTCGAAGTTCTGCGTGGTGTCGGGGACGGCGACGACAAGCCGATTGCCGAGCTCGTTCAGGTAGTCATTGACTTCCGGGTCCTCGAGATACGCGCCGGCAGCGCGAATCTGGCGGACGACCGACTCACCCAGCTTGCGCTCCTGCGCCGGCGACATCAGCGACTGCGATTCATCACCGAGGTCGGGCAGTGCCGACGGGGGCGAGGTCGTTGGCGCGCTCGGCGCCGGCAGCCGCGACGGTGCGTAAATAGCCTGCGCCGAGTCGGTCTTGGGGGGGGTCTCCTGGGCATGTGCCGTGGGGATCGCGAGCGTCGCGAGCCCGAGCGGCTGCAGGGCTAGCGAAGCCCCGACCACGGCGCACAGGAGGCGACGTCGCAAGGAAAAGCGGTCCGACGGGGAGGGGGAAGCGGCTGCCATCGAAGAAGGGGGCGAAGGCCCCAATGCTAAGATGCCTCGGGTAGTCCGAAGTTCATGAGGGAGAGGCTCGTGGCGCGCCGCGCTGGCACGACGACAAGACCCGCGGCGGCTGCGCGCAAGGCGGCGCTGCCGGGTGCGCGGCGCTCTCCGGAACCGCGACGGTCGCATTTTACCCATTTCGATGCGGCCGGTCAGGCGCACATGGTCGACGTCGGGGACAAGGCGGTGTCGCGGCGCCGCGCGCGTGCCGGCGGCCGGATCGCGATGCAGCCCGCGACGCTGGCCCTCATTCGCGGCGGCAACTCGAAGAAAGGCGACGTGCTCGGCGTCGCGCGCATTGCGGCTATCCAGGCGGCCAAGCGCGCCTCCGAGCTGATCCCGCTCTGCCATCCGCTTCCGCTCACGCGTGTCGCCGTCGAGTTCATCATCGACGCACACGCGTCCGCGGTCGAGATCGAGGTCACCGCGGAGACCCACGATCGCACCGGCGTCGAGATGGAAGCAATGACGGCGGCAGCTGTCGGGCTGCTTACGATCTACGACATGTGCAAAGCGGCGGATCGCGCCATGCGCATCGAGCACGTCCGCCTGCTCGAGAAATCCGGCGGCAAGTCCGGCCGGTTCGTAGCGCCGTGAACCGGTACACGGTGGCCTTACGGCGCGTGCCGGGCTTCACCCGGCACGAGCGCCGGGTTCCTGTTGGTCAACTGGCTGGACCACTTGACCGCGTCCACCCAGGCACGTACAGTCGCGCGCCGGGAGGGGAGGACGCGTGCCGCTGCAGGTCGTTGAACCGGTCAGGCTCTATCGGCAGATCGCCGGCCAGATCGCATCGCTGATCGACAGCGGGGAGTTCGCCGCCGGCGCGCGGCTACCGGCCGAGCGGGAACTCGCCACCCTGTTGGGCGTTTCTCGCACCTCCGTGCGCGAGGCCTTGATATCGCTGGAGATTGCAGGTCGCGTCGAGGTGCGCGTCGGCACCGGCGTCTTCGTTCGCCGGCCGCTCGAGCGGCGCGAGGCCGGGTCGAGCCGACCGGGGGCCGTCGCAGACGATGGCCCGGGGCCCTTCGACTTGCTCGCGGCGCGCTCGCTGATCGAGGGCGAGATAGCTGCGCTCGCCGCGCAGCGAATCGACGCTGCGGCGATCAGCGCGTTGCAGGAGACGATCGCGCGGATGCGAGCGCATGGCGAGAGCGCGCCCGAGCGCGACGCCGCCGATCGTTCGTTCCATGTCGCGATCGCCGTCGCGTCGGGGAACGAGGCGCTCGCCTATACAGTCGAGCATCTGTGGGACCTCCGTCGCGGCGAGCTGTGGGCGAAGACCGAGGAGCACTTCCATACACGGGCGCTGCGCGAGAAGACGCTCGCCGATCACGAGGCCATCGTGACCGCGCTCGCGGCGCACGATGCACGAGGCGCACGCAACGCGATGCGCCGGCATCTGTCGCGCGTCGCGCAGGAATTCCAGCGCCGGATCGACGACCAGCCCGCGCGCGTAGCGGCGGCGCGCGGCGGTGCACGCCGGGTGGCAAGGGCAGGGAGCGACAAGGCTTAGAATCGGGCACAGCACGGGATCGCGGCGACAGCGCGGTCGCGACAGGGCAACGAAGCGCACGGTGCGCATGCAGTCAAACGCAATCTGGAGGAGGAAAACCATGAAGTCACGCAGTCTGGAGGGACGCCGTGCGCTGTTGCATGCGGCGCTGGGCGCTGCGGTCGCTGCGCTGTTCACCGGCGCCGTGCCGGCGGGTGCGCAGGTTCCGGCGATGCCGAAGAGCCCGGTCACGATCAACATCGTCGACGTCGCCGGCAACCTGGCGCTGACGCAAGACGCGATCGATCAATACGTCAAGAAGCACCCCGAGCTCGTCTCGAAAATCAACTACACCAAGGCGCCCGCGCCGGAGCTCCCGGGCAAGCTCAAGGCGATGCAGGGCGCAGGCCGCAGCGACATCGACCTCGTGCTGACCGGCACCGACTTCCTGGCCGCCGGGATCGAGCAGGGCGTGCTCATGAAGCTCGCGCCGACGTACAACGCGAAGTTCCCGAACCTGATGGCCAACTACCAGCCGGCCGCGGGGAAGATGCAGGAACTGGCGGGCGACTACGGCGTTGCGGTCACCTTCATGCCCGCGGGCCCAATCGTCGAATACAACCCGGCGAAGGTGAAGCAACCGCCGACGACGCCGCAGGAGCTCCTCGCATGGTGCAAGGCGAATCCGAACCGCCTGATCTATGCGCGGCCCGCGAACTCCGGCCCGGGCCGCACGTTCATCATGGGGCTGCCGTATCTGCTCGGCGACAAGGACCCCAAGGATCCGGTCAACGGCTGGGACAAGACGTGGGCGTATCTGAAGGAGCTCAACAGCTGCATCGAGTACTACCCCACCGGCACCGGCGCGGTGATGAAGGAGCTCGGTGAAGGTTCGCGCGACATGACCCCCACGATGACGGGCTGGGACATCAACCCGCGCGTGCTCGGGATCGTGCCCAAGGACTACAAGGTCGTACCCTTCAAGGGGATGACATGGGTCAACGACGCGCACTACATGGTGATCCCGAACGGCGTGGCGCCCGAGAAAGTCGCGGTCGTCCTGGATCTGATGGCCTATCTACTGACGCCCGAGGCGCAGGCGTACACGTACGACAAGGGATACTTCTACCCGGGTCCTGCGGTGAAGAACGTGTCGCTGTCGATGGCGCCGAAGGAGTCGCAGGATGCGATCAAGGAGTACGGGCGTCCCGAGTACGAGAGCTGGCTCTCGCAGTTCCCGCACACGCAGTCGCTGCCGCCCAAGGCGCAGGTCGAAGCGTTCCGCATCTGGGACCAGCAGGTCGGCGCGCAGAAGACAAAATAATGTTATCCCGTCGCGAAGGACGCGACGGGACAACTCGCCGCGTTGAACCGGCGCCGTGGGGCCGGTTAACGCGGCGTGAGTGGCGTTGTCGGCGTTCTGCAGTCGCCTTGGGGGTTCGATGAAGCACGATTTTTCCGAACTGCGGCTCGACAACGTCACGCGCCGATTCGCAGGCGGCGCCGGCAAGGCATTCAACGCCTTGTCGGGGATGACGCTCACGATCCGTCACGGCGAATTCATCGCGTTGCTCGGTCCCTCGGGCTGCGGCAAATCGACCGCGCTCAACTGCATCGCGGGCCTAATGCCGCTGTCGGATGGCAGCATCTGGCTCGACGAGGAGCGGATCGACACGTTGCCGCCGGAGAAGCGTGGCTTCGGGATGGTGTTCCAGAACTACGCGCTGTTCCCCCACATGAGCGTGGCGCGGAACATCGGGTTCGGCCTCAGGATGCGCGGCGTGGCGCCGGCGGATGCGGCGACGCGCGTCGAGCGCGCGCTCAAGCTCGTCCAGCTCGTCGGGCAGGAGCACAAGCTGCCGGGCCAGCTCTCCGGCGGCCAGCAGCAGCGGGTGGCCATCGCGCGCGCGATCGTCATCGAGCCGCCGCTGATCCTGATGGACGAGCCGCTGTCGAACCTCGACGCGAAGCTCAGGCTCGAAACGCGCTCCGAGATCCGCCGCATTCATCGCGAGCTCGATCGGACGACGATCTACGTGACGCACGACCAGGACGAAGCATTGTCGCTCGCCGACCGCATCGTCGTGCTCGAGGCAGGTCGCGTCCAGCAGGTGGCGGCGCCGCCGGATGTCTACGCCCAGCCGGCGACGCTCGGCGTCGCGCGCTTCATGGGTTACCGGAACGTGCTCACGCTGCCGGTCGAGCGGGTCGACGGCGATCGCGCCACGCTCGCAGGCTCGGGGGTGCGCCTGACCGGCGTCATCAAGCAGCCACTCGCCGACGGCCGGGCGGCGGTCGCGATCCGGCCCGAGGACATCGTGGTCGGCGAAGGGGCCGGCGGCGACAACACGCTCGCGGGCACGATCGACAACGTCGAATACTGTGGACGCGATTCGCTCGTCGACTTCGTCGCACCGGACGGCTCGCGCCTGCACGTGCGAACGGCGGTTCGGGTGGGTCTCGGCGAGGTCGGGCGCTTCCACGTTCCCGTCGAGCGCGCGCTCGTCTATCCGGCGGGTTAGCGGATGGCCCGGGCAGAAGCGCTCGCGCGTCCCGCGTTCGACCGGACGCTGCTGCTGGTCGTTCCGGCCGCGGCGTTCATGCTGCTCCTGTTCGTCTACCCGTTCCTCTACGGGCTGATGCTCTCGTTCAACCCCGAGAAGGGCGGGCCGCTCGCCAACTATGCGCATTTCTTCACGACCGACAATCTCTGGCCCACGATCTGGACGACGCTGCGTCTCGCGCTGCCGGCGACGCTGATCAACGTCTTCATCGCGCTGCCGATCGCCTACAAGATGCGCATCAAGTCGCGCTATCAGCGCGCGATCACGACGGTGCTGGTCGTGCCGATCACACTCGGCACGGTGCTGATCGCCGAGGGAATGCTCACTTATTTCGGCCCGAAAGGATGGCTGTCGCAGACGCTTCAATTTCTTCACATCTACGACGGCCCGATCCGGCTCACCCACAACTACTGGGGCGTGCTGATCTCGCTCGTGGTATCGGGATTCCCGTTTGCCTTCCTGCTGATCCTGTCGTACATCACGGGCATCGACCCGGTGCTCGCGCGTGCCGCGTCAACCCTCGGAGCGCCGCCGTCAGCGCAGTTCCGCCACATCTACCTGCCGCTCTTGGCGCCGGGGATCGCGATGTGCTTTTGCCTTGCGTTCGTCCAGGCGTTTTCGGTGTTCCCGTCCGCCGTGCTCCTGGGCTCGCCCGCAGGACCGACCCGCGTGATCTCGATCGCCGCTTACGAGGCCGCATTCGAGCAATACGACTATTCGCTTGCCTCGGCGATCGCGATGATCATGGGCTTCGTGCAGCTCGTCATCGTCGCGGCGGTGCTTGCCCTGCGGAACCTGTTCTATCGCGGACCGGTGGTGGGGGGGAAGGGCTGAGCATGCGCAATCGGAGCGGAGGCCGCTGATGGCCACTATCGCCGCAACGCAGCAAGCACGTACCGAGTCGCGCTGGCTCGACACGGCGTGGAGCTCGCTCTTGTGGGGACTCATGCTCGTGTTCGTCGTCAACATCATGCTGATGATTGCGGCGGTGGCGACGAGCTCCTTCGCGCGGCGTTGGCTTGGCACGTGGCTTCCCGAGGGGTGGACGACAAGCTGGTATACGGCCGCGTGGAAGGAGTTCCAGCTAGGTTCGGTGCTGTGGGTCACGGTCGAAGTCGTGTTCGCCGTCGTGTTCCTCGCGCTCCTGATCGGCGTGCCCGCCGCGTACACGCTCGCGCGCCGCAATTTCATCGGCAAGCGTGCGCTCATGCTCTTGTTCCTGCTGCCGCTCATGGTGCCGCCGATCACCTACGGTATTCCGCTCGCGACCGTGCTGTACAAAGTGCAGCTCGCCGGCACGATCTGGGGCGTGATCCTCGCCAACCTGATCCCAGCCGCGCCGTTCGTCATCCTGGTGATGACGCCGTTCATCGAGCAGATCGATCCGAACCTCGAATCGGCGGCGCGGGTGTTCGGCGCGAGCACGCTGCGGATGTTCTGGCACGTGCTCGTCCCGCTGCTCGCGCCCGGCATCCTCGCCGCATCGCTGCTCGTGCTCGTCCGCACGATCGCGCTGTTCGAGCTCACCTTCCTGACGGCGGGCTCCGATTCGCAGACGCTCGTCGTCGCGCTCTACTACGCGGTGTTCGCAGCCGGCGTGCGCGCACCGCAGTCGGTCGACGCGATGGCGATGATCTACATGATGGTGACGCTCGTGTGGCTCCTGATCGCGCTGCGGTTCGTCAACCCGACGCAGCTCGTGAGCCGCGTCAAGGAACATCCGCGCGCGGCCTGATCCGATGGACGCGCTGTCGCTCGCAACGCTGCCGCGGGTTGCCGCCGGTGCCGCACGCCCCGACTACGATGTCGCCGCGCTGCGCGTGGGGATCGTTCACCTGGGCCTGGGCGCGTTCCACCGCGCCCATCAGGCGATCTACACCGACTCGGTGGTCGCGCGTGATCCGCAGTGGGGCATCTGCGGGGTCAGCCTCAAGACGCCGCGAGCCTCGCTCGCGCTCAACGCCCAGGGCGGCCTCTACACCGCGCTCGAGAAGGACGTTTCCGGTGCGCGCGCGCGCATCGTGGGTTCGTTGCGGGAAGCGTTGTTCCTGGGATCGGATCGTGCGCGCGTCGTCGCGCGGATGGCGGCGCCGGAGGTCCGCGTCGTCACGCTCACCGTCACGGAAAAGGGCTACTGCCACGATCCAGCGACGGGAAAGCTCAATCTCGAGCATCCCGACATCGTTCACGACGTGGCGCACCCCGATGCGGCGGCGAGCGCTCCCGGCCTGCTCGTGGCGGGCCTCGCCGCACGCCGCGCCGCGGGCGCCGGGCCGCTCAACGTCGTCTGCTGCGATAACCTGCCGCACAACGGCCGCGTCGTCGAGTCGATCGTCGTCGCGTTTGCACAGGCGCGCGATCCCGCGCTTGCGGATTGGATCCGCGGCCACGTCGCCTTTCCGTCGACGATGGTCGATCGCATCGTGCCGGCGACGACCGACGCCGACATCGCCGATGTCGCGCATCGGATCGGCCTCGCCGACGCGGCCCCGGTCGTCTTCGAGCCGTTCCGGCAGTGGGTGATCGAGGACCGGTTCGTGGCGTCGCGGCCGGCGTGGGAAAACGATGGCGCCGAGCTCGTCACCGACGTCGCACCGTTCGAGACGATGAAGCTTCGGCTATTGAATGGCAGCCACTCGACGCTCGCCTATCTGGGTTTCCTCGCCGGGCACGCGACGATCTGGCAGGCATCGTCCGATCCCTCACTCGCACCGCTCGTCGAGCGCCAGATGAAGGAAGAGATCGTGCCGACGCTGGTCGCGCCGCCCGGCACGAACCTCCTCGCGTATTGCGCGGAGCTGATGCGACGATTCCGCAATCCTGCGCTACCGCACAAGACGCAGCAGATCGCGATGGACGGCTCGCAGAAGCTGCCGCAGCGGTTGCTCGGCACGATCCGCGATCGCATCGCCGCCGGTGCACCGTTCGATCACCTTGCGCTCGCGGTGGCGGGCTGGATCCGGTACGCGTGTGGCACCGACGAACGGGGCGGCAAAATCGCCGTGTCCGATCCGCTGGCCACGACGTTCGAGCGGATTGTCGCGGCGGCTGGCAACGATCCGGCGGGCATCGCCGCCGGCTTTCTCGATCTCGCTCCCGTGTTCGGTCGCGACCTGGGGACGCACGCCGCGCTTTCGCGACGGCGTCACGCGCAACGTGGTCGCGCTCTTCAAGGACGGCGTCCGCACAACCCTTGCCCAACATCTTGCCCACTGATCCCATGGCCCGCGTACCGCTCGATCTTCATCCCGACCGTCTCTTTCCCGCCGACCCCGGGACCCGCGATCTCGCGCGACGCCTCTACGCGACGGTCAAGGACCTGCCCATCGTGAGCCCGCACGGGCATACGGATCCCCAATGGTTCGCCGACGACGCGCCGTTCGCAAACGCTTCGGCGCTGTTCATCACGCCCGACCACTATGTATTCCGCATGCTCTACAGCCAGGGCGTGCGGCTCGAGGACCTGGGCATCCCGCGCAAGGACGGCGGCCCGATCGAACGCGATGCGCGCCGCATCTGGCGCACGTTCGCCGAGCGCTACGTCCTGTTCCGCGGCACGCCCACGCGCATCTGGCTCGATCACGCGTTCTCGACCGTCTTCGGGATCGACGAGCGCCTGACCGCCGAATCCGCCGACCGTGTGTTCGATCGTATCAACGAGTGCCTTGCGCAACCGGCTTTTCGCCCGCGCGCGCTGTTCGAGCGATTCAACCTCGAGGTGCTCGCCACCACCGAGTCGCCGCTGGATCCTCTCACGCAGCACGCGAAGATCCGCGCGTCGGGGTGGAAAGGGCGCGTTGTCACCGCGTACCGGCCTGATCCCGTGGTCGACCCCGCGTTCGACGGCTTTCGCGACAACGTCGAGCGGTTCGGCGCACTGACCGGCGAGAACACGGCCACGTGGCACGGCTATCTCGCGGCGCATCGCAATCGCCGTGCGTTCTTCAAGTCGATGGGCGCGACGTCGACCGATCACGGCCATCCGACGGCGCGTACGTGCGATCTCGCCGAAGCGGAGTGCCAGCGCCTGCTCGACCGCGCGCTGGCCCGTACTGCGTCACCGGACGAAGCCGAGGCGTTTCGCGGACAGGTGCTGACCGAGATGGCGCGGATGAGCCTGGACGACGGGCTCGTGATGCAGATTCATCCGGGCAGCTTCCGCAACCACAATCCGGCGATCTTCGGCGACTTCGGCCGCGACATGGGCGCGGATATCCCGACGGCGACCGACTACGTCCGCGCGCTGAAGCCATTGCTCGATCGCTTCGGCAACGAGCGCGACCTGACCGTCATCCTGTTCACACTCGATGAGACCGTATACTCGCGCGAGCTCGCGCCGCTCGCCGGCCACTATCCCATCCTCAAGCTGGGACCGCCGTGGTGGTTCTTCGACAGCGCCGAAGGGATGCTGCGCTTCCGCGAGCAGACGACCGAGACCGCGGGCTTCGCGAACACGGTGGGGTTCAACGACGACACACGGGCCTTCCTGTCGATCCCCGCGCGCCACGATGTGGCGCGCCGGATCGATTGCCGCTTCCTCGCCACGCTCGCGATCGAACATCGGATCGGCGAGGACGAGGCGTTCGAGCTCGCGCCCGAGCTCGCGCATGGACTCGCGAAGCGCGCGTATCGGCTCTAGAGTGGCGGGCGGCGCCGCGGCGATTCTCGCCGCCGCCGTGACCTTGTCCGCATTCGGAGCGCACCCGCTGCTGACGGAGGACACCGGAACGCAGGGCGCCGGAAACTACGAGCTCGAGCTCGGCTTCGCGCAGGCGCACGACGCTGGCACGAAGGTGCTTGAGTTCGGGCCCCAGCTGTCATACGGCGCGCTCGCGGCACTCGACCTGATTGTGCGCCCGACGTGGCTCTGGGTGCGCGACGGCGCTACCGTCGGCTCGACGCAGGGCTTCGGCGACACGGGGCTCGATTTCAAGTGGCGCTTCCACGACGAGGGCGCGCTGTCGTTCGGCGTTCGCGCCGGCGTCGATGTCCCCACCGGAGATGCGGACAAGGGACTCGGTAACGGGAAGAGCTCGCCGCACGCGATCCTGATCGTGACGTACCTGCGCGATCCCTGGATGCTCGCTGCGAACCTCGACTACGTGTACGATCCCCTGATCGGCGAGCGGCGCCAGCTCTGGGGCGCCACGGGTGCGCTGGTGTGGTCGGCGAGCAAGCGCGCGCGATTTTCCGCCGAGCTGGGAACCGCGATGAATCCCGACATGTCCCAATCGTCGTGGCTGACCGTCGCCCGCTTCGGCGCGATCGCGACCGTCGCGCGGGGATTCGACGTCGATGCGGGCTACCAGATCCGCCTCTCGCGCGCTGCGCCGGTCAGGATCATCCTCGCAGGCGCCACGCTTCGCTGGTAAACAAGGAAGAAGAACTCGCATGATCACGCTGCGCAAGGCGGAGGAGCGCGGCCACGCCGACCACGGCTGGCTCGATTCCCGGCACAGCTTCTCGTTCGCCGACTACCACGACCCGAAGCACATGGGCTTCGGCCCGCTCCGAGTCATCAACGAGGACCGCGTGCAGCCGGGCGCGGGATTCGGGACGCACGGCCATCGCGACATGGAGATCCTGAGCTACGTGCTCGACGGGCAACTCCAGCACAAGGACAACATGGGCAACGGCTCGGTGATCGAGCCCGGCGACGTGCAGAGGATGAGCGCCGGACGGGGCGTGCTGCACAGCGAGTTCAACCCGTCACGTGATCAGCCGGTCCACTTCCTCCAGATCTGGATCCTGCCGGCGAAGTCGGGCATCGATCCAGGGTACGAACAGAAGCGGGTGGAGGCGGCGGACAAGCGGGGAAAGCTGCGGGCCATCGCCTCGCCCGACGGAAGCGATGGCGCCGTCACGCTTCACCAGGACGCGACGGTCTACGCGACGATGCTCGATGGCGCGGAGTCCGCGCGGCACGCGCTCGCGCCTGGCCGCCGCGCCTACGTGCACGTCGCGCGGGGCAGCATTCGCGTCAACGGACAGGCGCTCGCGGCCGGCGATGCCGCGAAGCTCGAGCGCGAGCCGGAAGTCGTACTCGATAACGGCCGGGGGGCGGAGGTGTTGCTGTTCGATCTGCCCTGACCGGAGGCGACATGAACGGAACAAGAGATCTCGCTGCACTGGCAGGCCGCGTGCTGCTCGCGGTCCTCTTCATCGTCAGCGGCTACGGCAAGATCGGCGGCTTCGACGGCACTGTCCAGGCCCTCGCGGGCAAGGGCCTGCCGTTGCCCATGGTCGCGGCCGCGATCGCGCTCGCAATCGAGTTCCTGGGCGGCCTCATGCTTGCCGTGGGCTGGAAGACGCGCTGGGTTGCGGTGGTGATCGTTCTCTTCACCATCGCGGCGAGCTTCCTGTTCCACGATTTCTGGAACCTGGCCGACGCGGCGCGTCGCACCAACCAGATCATGTTCATGAAGAACATCGCCATCATCGGCGGTCTCCTCATGGTCGTGGCCTTCGGGCCGGGGCGCTACAGCGTGGACAAGCGCTGAGGATCCTATTCGCGCATGCGTGAGTCGAGCCAGAGGGTCACCGGCCCATCGTTGATCAGCGCCACCTGCATCGACGCGCCAAAGACGCCGGTCGCGACCGGCTGGCCGTGCGCAGCGGCGAGCGCGGCCACGAACCGCTCGAACCGCGGCGCAGCCCCCTCGGGGGGCGCCGCGGCCGACCACGAGGGGCGATTGCCCTTGCGGGTCGACGCGAACAACGTGAACTGGCTCACCGCGAGCAGTCCGCCGTCGACTTCGCCGACGGCCCGGTTCATGACGCCCTCGTCGTCGTCGAAGATGCGGAGCCCGACGATCTTGCGCGCGAGCCAGTCGCAATCCTCGACGCCATCGTCGGTCGCGATGCCCACGAGGACGAGCAGGCCCCGGCCTACCGCACCGACGACGCGACCGTCGACCGCGACCGACGCCTCGCGGACGCGCTGGACCAGCGCCCTCATTTCTTGACGACTGTCCGCTCGACGTTCGTGACGACGCCCGAGGCGAGCGTGACGGTCGTCACCGTTTCGGGGTCGCCGTCGGCGGGAAACCACGACCACCGCTGCTGCTTGGTGCTCTTGCTGCCGGTCGTCGCGTCCGGCGGTCCGAGGCGCGCGAGCACCTGGGCCTCCGACATTCCGTTGCGCAGGAACTTGCGTTCCGCGGGATCGCCGCGGACCTTCGCCGTCTTGGTCGAAGCCTTGTCGCCCTTCGCCTCCTTTGCACCCTTGGTGCCGGGTGCGGAGGGGGCCGGGACCTCGAGCTTGGAACCCGGCAGCACGGTGATTTCGGGAGGATCCGTCTGGAAGTTCCGCAGCTCCTTGCCCGTCGGGCAGGGCGACTCCTGGTAGATCGGGCGGCCGCCCTCGCCGGCGCACTTGAAAACGTCGGCGTGCGCGGCGCCGTGCAAGAGGGTGGCCAGCGCCCCCAGGATGCCGACAAGCCGTGGGAGGGCTGCGCGGAAGGAAGGGCGATCCACGGGGGCGAGCGGGTGATGAGGACCGGCCGGCGGCACCGGAAATGCCCGAAAAGTCTCTACCATACGCTATTCGTCTGTCACCCGGAGTCGTCCGTTCGATGGAGCCTCGTCCTCCGCTTGCCGCCCGCGTAGGCGACATTGCCCCGTTCCACGTGATGGAAGTACAGACGGCCGCGCGCGCGCTCGAAGCAGCAGGCCGGAGCGTCGTCCACATGGAAATCGGCGAGCCGGACTTCCCTACGCCCGGACCCGTGCTCGACGCCGCGCGGCGCGCGCTCCTCGGCGGCGAGATCTACTACACGTCGGCGCTGGGCATCCCGGAGCTCCGCAGGGCTATTGCGGAGCACTATGCCCACCACTTCGGCGTCGAGATCGCACCCGAGCGCGTCATCGTGACCGCGGGATCGTCCGCGGCACTGTTGCTCGTGTTCGCGCTCATCGTCGGCCGCGACGACGAAGTGCTGTTGTCCGATCCGGCCTATCCGTGCAGCCGGCATTTCGTTCGTGTGCTCGAGGGGGCGCCGGTCGGCATTCCCGCGGGTCCGGAATCCCATTATCAACTCTCGGCGGCCTCGATCAACCACGCGTGGACGCAACGCACGCGCGCGGTGCTGGTCGCCTCGCCCTCGAATCCGACCGGGACGCAAGTCGCACCCGATGAGATGGCGAGGATCGCTGCGCTCTGTGCTGCGCGCGGCGGCCGCCTCGTCGTCGATGAGATCTACCTCGGGTTGAGCTACGACGGCGAGCGCCGCTCGGCGCTCGCCACGGCCGGCGTGCACGCGGACGACCTGTTCATCGTGTCGAGCTTTTCCAAATACTTCAACATGACGGGCTGGCGACTGGGCTGGATCATCGCGCCCGAGCGCCATGTGCGCGACCTCGAGAAGCTTGCGCAGAACCTCTACATTTCGCCGCCGACAGTGTCGCAACGGGCGGCGCTCGCTTGCTTCGAACCCACGACGCTCGCGCTGCTCGAGGAGCGGCGGCAAGCGTTTCGCGCGCGCCGCGACTTCCTCGTGCCGGCCCTGCGGTCGCTGGGTTTCGGCATTCCCGTGATGCCAACCGGCGGCTTTTTCGTCTATGCCGACAGCTCGCGCTTCGATGCGGATTCGCGGCGTTTCTGCGCCGACGTGCTCGAAGGCGCGGGCGTCGCATTCACGCCGGGCATCGACTTCGGGACGCACCGCGCCGAGGCGCACGTCCGCTTCGCGTACACGATCGAGATGGCCAAGCTCGAGGACGGAGTGGGACGCCTCGCGCGGTTCCTCGAGAAGCGGCCCATCGCCGCGACTGCATGAGCGCGAAGGGCCGCTCCCGAGCGCGAATTGCCCCGGAGCGCGACAGCGCGGAGGGTGGTCCAATGACTGTGCGACGTCGCCTCGCAGGGCCGCTCTTCGCGATCGTCGCTTCGCTCGGCGTTGGAGGCTGCTCGGCGATCGAGTTCTACTGGCAGGGGCTCGCGGGGCAGCTCGATCTGCTCTCGCGGGCACGGCCGATCACCGAAGTCGCCGAATCCACGACCGATCCGACGCTCAAGACGAAGCTCGAGCGCGCGCAGGAGATGCGGGCGTTCGCGAGCCGCGAGCTCGGGCTGCCGGACAACGCGAGCTACACGCGCTACGCGGACCTCGGGCGACCCTATGTCGTCTGGAACGTGTTCGCAGCGCCCGAGTTCTCCCTGTCGCCGCGCCAGTGGTGTTTTCCTGTCGCGGGCTGCGTCGCCTATCGCGGCTACTTCGCCGAGGCGGATGCTCGTGCCGAGGGAGCGCGCCTTGCCGCCGAGGGCTACGACGTGCACGTTGCCGGCGTGCCGGCCTATTCGACGCTCGGGTATTTCAACGATCCGCTGCTCTCGACGTTCGTCCGCGCGCGGGACTCGGAGCTGGCCCGGCTCATCTTCCACGAGCTTGCGCATCAGGTCGTCTACGTGAAGGACGACACGTCGTTCAACGAATCGTTCGCCGTCGCGGTCGAGGAAGAAGGGCTCGCGCGCTGGCAGGCGGCGCACCCCGGCAACGCGCAGTTCGCGCAGGACGTCGCGCGCATGCATCGATTGCGCGCGGATTTCCGTATGCTGCTCCGGGGAGCCCGCGAGCGACTCGTGGCGCTCTATGCCAGCGATTTGCCCGACGACGAGAAACGTATACGCAAGGCAGCGATCTTTGCCGACATGCGCACGGAGTACGAACGGATCAAAGCCGGCTGGGACGGCGCGCCCGTGTTCGACCGCTGGTTCGCGAGCGGCGCGAACAACGCCGGCATCGTCGCGGCCGGCCTTTATGCGGACCACGTCCAACAGTTCGCGGCGCTGCTGGCGGCCGAAGGCGGCGATCTGCCCCGGTTCTACGAGCGGGTGCGTGAGCTCGCGGCGCTGCCGAAAGCCGAGCGGGAAGGCGCGCTCGAGGCGGCGACCGGGAGGCCGCCCGCCACGGCCACCGCGCCGGCGCACTGACGGCGGGAGGAGTCCAGCTATTTGATTTGACTTGATTTCTCTGGCATAATCCCACGTTCCCTTGCCTCACCCGCTTTGCAGACGGGGAGGCCGCCCGGCAGCGCTTAAAGCTGCCCCACTGACCACAAGGAGCGTTCTGCATGCGGCACTACGAAATCGTTTTCATCGTGCATCCCGACCAGAGCGAGCAGGTGCCCGCGATGATCGAGCGCTATCGCACGACCATCACCGGCAAGAACGGCAGGATCCATCGGCTCGAGGATTGGGGCCGGCGCCAGCTCGCCTACCCGGTCGCCAAGATCCACAAGGCGCACTATGTGCTGATGAACATCGAGGTCGAGCAGGAAACGCTGGACGAGCTCGATCACGCATTCAAGTTCAACGACGCCGTGCTGCGCCACCTGATCGTCGCGATGAAGGAGGCGGTCGTCACGCCGTCGCCGATGATGCGCGAGGAGAAGCCCAAGCGCGACGGCGATCGCGATCGCGGCGATCGTGGAGACCGCGGAGAGCGCGGAGAGCGCGCGCCGCGGCCCGCGGCGGACGCCACGGCGGCGCCCGCGACACCCACAACGCCCACAACGCCTGCACCGCAGGCCTGACCGACGAGCGAGGCGCGAGCGCACACGTGACCGGCGCGAACCGGCTCACGCTCGACGCGAGCCTGGCCGAACGCGGCGACCTTCGCTACACCCCCGCCGGGATTCCGGCGCTGGATTGCGTGCTCCGGCACGCATCGATCCAGCCGGAAGCCGGCGGTGAGCGAAAGGTCGAGTGCGAACTCCAGGCGGTAGCGTTCGGCGAACCGGCTCTCGCGCTCTCGAAGCTGCCGACCGGAACGGAACTGCGCTGCAAGGGCTTTCTCGCCCGCCGCTACCGCACCGGCCAAACGCTCGCCCTGCACCTCAACGAATTCGAATCGATGGAAGGACACTGAAATGCCACGGCCACAAGGAAGGTTTGGCAAGAAGAAGGACGGCAAGAAGCGCGAGCGCGGCAATGCGCTGTTCAAGCGCCGCAAGTTCTGCCGCTTCACCGCGGAAGGCGTGAAGGAAATCGATTACAAGGATATCGATGTCCTCAAGGACTTCGTCCAGGAGAATGGCAAGATCATGCCGGCGCGTATCACCGGGACGAAGTCGCGCTACCAACGCCAGCTGGGCACGGCGATCAAGCGCGCGCGCTACCTCGCGCTGCTGCCGTACACCGACCTTCACTGACGCGAGCGATCATGCAGATCATCCTCCTCGAGAAGGTCGTCAACGTCGGCAACCTGGGCGACGTCGTCAAGGTGAAGCAGGGCTTCGCCCGGAACTACCTCATCCCGCAAGGGAAGGCGAAGCGCGCAACGCCGGAAAACATCAAGTTGCTCGAGTCCAAGCGCGCCGAACTCGAGGCCACCGCCTCCGCCAAGCTCACGTCCGCGCAGGAAGTCGCGGCGAAGCTCGAAGGCGCGACCGTCGAAGTGACGCAGAAGGCCGGCGTCGACGGACGGCTGTTCGGCTCGGTCACGAACGTCGACATCGTCGAAGCACTGAAGGCGCTGGGCTTCACCGTCGAGAAGGCGGCGATCCGCATGTCGTCGGGACCGTTGAAGCACGTCGGCGACCATCCGCTCGTCGTCGCGCTGCACCCCGACGTCACGGCGAACATCACGGTCCGCGTGATCGGCGAGACGGTGGCCGGAACCTGAAACACGCGTTCAGGTAGTGTGAAAAAGGGGCCGGCGACGGCCCTTTTTTATTTGCGCCGACCGTCAGCGGATTGCAAGCGTTCCGCAAGGGACGGGACAGACCGCCCGCGTATCGTCGGCAGGACGATGCGGGTACCAACGCTACCTGCCACTGCCCTGTTGCTGCTGTCGATGTCGGCGGCCGGGCAGAACTGCGGCTGGTCCCGCATCGACCACGAGGTCAGCTACGACGCCTCGGGCGCGTGGAATCCGAACGCCTACCGCGGCCTCGTCATCGGACTCACGATCGCGCAGGTCGGCGGCGCCCTGTGGGAAGGCTCCGAGTCGCGCTTCGGAAAGACGATGTGGCAGGGCATCGACTCCGAGATCATCGGCGGCGTCGCGGCCGAAGCCGGCAAGTACATCTTCACGCGGGCACGGCCCGACCAGGGGAACAACCCCTGCCTGTGGTTCCAGGGCGGATCGCATCACAGTTTTCCGAGCGGCGAGGCGAGCGTCTCCGCCGCGCTCGTCACGCCCTACGTGCTCGAGTACGCGTGGGATAACCCCGCCGTCCTAGCGCTCCTCGCTGTGCCGCTCTACGTCGGCGCGGGCCGCATCAAGAACCAGGCGCACTGGCAGACCGATGTCATTGCGGGATGGGCCGTCGGCGGGCTGTCCGGCTGGTACGCGCACAGCCGCGACACGCCGATCCTGATTGAGATCCTGCCGCATGGATTTGCGATCGGCTTCAAGACCCAGTTCTGATCCGATGGCGACCCATGTCGCCTGACACTGGCCAGCGTCGCGCTGGTTGCGGTGGCCCAGATCCTGTTCGAGATGGCTGCCCGGGGCGTGCGGTTCGACGGTTGGGTTTGGGCGACACGTGGCGAGTTGGTCGACTATTCCGATGCTCTCGGCGCTGCTCGTCTCCGCCGCCGGAGCCGCGCTGTGGGTGTGGGTGCTGCGCTCCGCGAATCTTTCGGTCGTGTATCCGCTCTACGCGCTGACGTTCGTGATGGTCCCGCTGCTCGATCGCGCGCTGTTCGCGACACCGCTGTCGCCGCGCTACTGGGCGGGCGCCGCGATCATCGTAGGCGGAGTGTGGCTCATGGCGGGCGAAGGCATGACGCGTGTCTGAGCAGCACCTTGGGCAGCTTTGCTGACGGTCGTCGACCTCGCTGCGCCTCCGCCGGATTTCCTTGCCGGGGAACTCGAGGGACGTGCGTTCTACCTCGCGTTCCAGGAAGCGTGCGTCGACAACTTCGAGCTCGGCTATCTGCAGGCGTGGCGCGATGGGCGTCCGGTCGCAACCGCGCCGTATTTCACGACGCGCTACAAGATCAATACCACGCTCAAGGGCGGATGGCTCAAGCGGATCCTCGAGCCGCTGTGGCTGCGCCTCGCGTGCATCGGCCATCCGCTCGCCGATTTCGGCATGATCGACGGCGAGTTGTCGGCCGAGGTGCTCGAGGCATTCAACGCGGAACTCGTGCGCAAGGCCCCGATCATCGCCTACAAGGACTTTCCTGCCGCGCTGCCGCTCAAGGACTTCTGCGTCGAGCCGGGGCTTCCGGTCGCGGCGCTGGAGATCAAGGGTGACTACTGGTCGGGACTCAAGCAGCACGTGCGCTCGGACTTCCGCCGCCGTCTGCGCAAGGCCAAGGCGCTGCGCATCGAAGTGCGCGACGGTTATCCGGCGGAGCTCGGAGAGCGCATCTACGAGCTCTACATGAACGTTCACCGGCACGGCGAGTTCTCGTTCGAGACTCTCAATCGCCGGTACTTCGAGCGGGTCGGACCGATCAGCCGGTACGTGCTGTACTGGGAGGGCGACACGCTGATCGGTTTCTGCCTCCTCATGTGCATGGGCAAGCGGATGCACTACAAGTACCTCGGAATGGACTACGAGCGCGGACGGCGCCACGGCCTCTATTTCATCATGTCGCTGTCGCACATCGAGATGTGCCTGCGCGAGGGATACACGATCTACCAGACCGGATGCACGTCCTATCCCTTCAAGCAGCGGCTGGGCAGTACGCTCCACCCGGTGTGGCTCTACTTCCGGCATCGCAATGCGCTCTTGAACTGGATCGCCGGCCGCCTGATGGCGAAGCTGTCGGTGAAGCCGGACGAGATCGCACGAATCGATGGGGCACCTGGGTGCGACGCAGCGGAGGCTGATTCGCCGCGCGAGGCCGTGCACCCGTCAGTCCCATGACAGCGCGATCTCAGCGAACCGACAGCCGCCGAGGCTATGCTCGGTCGGCATCGGGTATCCGGACCCCGATCCGAGAAATCATGGCGAAGGAACGCGGTCGAGCCATTCTCATGCTGCACGGATTGTGCAGCTCGCAACTCGAAGTTCGGCTGTTCGCGCGCGCGCTTGCCGACGCCGGGTTCACCGTGACGGTACCCGTGCTCGCGGGATACTGCGCGGCGGAAGCCGATCCTGCGGATACGCCGACGCCACCCGACTACCGGCGCTGGATCGCCGACGCGGCCGCAAACGTCGACGAGCTCGCGGCGACCCATTCGGAGGTAACGATTTGCGGGATCAGTCTCGGCGCGACGCTGGCGCTCGCGGTCGCCGCCGAGCGCGCCGCGGACCTGGACGGCCTCGCGCTCATTTCGACGGCGCTCGATTTCGACGGGTGGAACGTCTCGCCTTTGCGCTTCCTGCGGCCGCTCGTTCTCTACACGCCGCTGGGCTGGCTTCTACCGGTATCGCGAGACTCCGCCCGTACGGCGTGAAGAACGAGCGGGTCCGGGCGTGGATCGAGGGGCAACTCGCGCAGGGCGCGCTGTCGTCGGCGGGAGCCTCGTCGATTCCGACGGCGAGCCTGCGCGAGGCCGACCGCCTGATCCGCCACGTCAAGCGCTCGCTCGGGCGCGTGCGTACGCCGACGCTGATGATTCACGCGCGCGAGGACGACGTCGCGAGCCTCGCCAATGTGAGCCTCGTGCGGCGCCGGATTGCCGCCGACATGATCAAGGAGGTGATCGTCGAGGACAGCTATCACATGATCACGCTCGACAACGATCGCGATTTCGCGGCGCTGAAAACCATCCAGTTCTTCAACGACGTGGCCCGGCAGCGCGCCGACGAGGCTCGTGCGCTGTCGCAGCTCGTGACCCGACACGCCAACTCAGGCGGAGATACATTGAGGAGCGAAGCCGAATGAACGAGACGTTCGAGCGCGTGCGCGCGCTCATGGCGAAAGAGTTCCAGCTCGACCCCGACCGAATCACGCCGGACACACCACTGGCCGATCTCGGCGTCGATTCGCTCGCAGCGCTGGAGTTCTTGTTCGCGCTGGAGAACGAGTTTGCCGTCCGGCTCGACGCCGACGTCGACTTGCGCGGCGGCGCGGTCCGGCACGTCGTCGATGTCGTCGAATCCGCATTTGCCCGTGATGCAGTGGCGGACCCCACCGGTGCCTGAGGCGTTGCGAATGCCGCCGGCCGCCTCCGCGGCGGTTCCCGCGGTCGTGTTCATATTGTGCGCGGTATGGATTCTTGCGACTCTCGTGGGCCACGACCCCTGGAAGCCCGACGAGGCCTACTCGTTCGGCCTCGTGCTTGATTTCCTTGAGCGCCATGACTGGGTCGTCCCCATGCTGGCGGGGGAACCCTTTCTCGAGAAGCCGCCGCTGTTCTTCATCACCGCGGGCGCCTTTGCCTCCCTGTTGGGAGGCGTTCTGCCGCTCCACGATGCCGCGCGGCTGGCCAGCGGATTCTACTTCGCGGTGGCGCTGATATTCCTGGCACTCACGGCCCGGCAATTGCACCGCGGTCGACACGGCGCGACGGCGGTCGTGCTGATGCTCGGTTGCCTCGGCATCATCGTCCACGCCCACCAGCTTGTCACCGACGTCGGGCTTTTCGCCGGGATGTCGATCGCCTTGTTCGGGTTCGCGAGCGGGCGCAGCCATCCCCTCCGCGGAGGCGGCGCACTCGGTGTCGGAACCGCGATCGCATTTCTCTCGAAAGGACTGCTCGGGCCCGGGATCCTGGGACTCACGGCGCTCGGCCTGCTGCTGTTCCGCACCTGGCGCGTGCGCACATTCCTTCGGGCCCTGGCCGTGGCCGCCGTCGTCAGCCTGCCCCCCATCGTCGCGTGGATCGCGGCCCTGTACCTGCGCGAGCCCGAGCTCTTCGCGACGTGGCTCGTGACCAACAACTTCGGGCGCTTTCTCGGATTCGCCGGCATCGGCCCGCGCCAGCCGCACTTCTTCTATGCGTATACGCTGCTCTGGTACGCGTTTCCGGCGCTGCCGCTCGCGGGCTGGACCTTTTGGGACGCGTGGCGCGAGGGTGCCGGGAAATGGAGGGACGACGGCATCGAGCTACCGCTCGTGAACTTGGCCGTCACGGTGGGAGTGCTGGACATCGCCTCCGATGCCCGGGAGCTGTACCTGATGCCGGTTCTGCTTCCGCTCGTGCTGCTTGCGGTACCCCGGCTTGACCGGCTACCGCCGCTTGCGGGGTCGGCGCTGGCGCGCCTGGGGAGCGCGGGGTTCGGTGCGCTGGCGGGTTGCCTCTGGCTGGGCTGGATCGCACTGGTCACCGGCGCGCCGGCGCCGCTATCGCAGATGCTTGCTGCCTATCAGCCAGGATTTATCGCGCACTTCGACGGAGTTGCCTTCATCGCGGCCGTGGTCGCGACGATCGCCTGGTCGTGCTTCGCGGTGCAGCCGGTGCGAAGTGCGTCGCGGGGAATCGCGCACTGGACGACGGGGGTCACGCTGTGCCTGAGCCTCGTCGCGCTCCTGTATCTGCCGTATATCGACGCCGGAAAGAGCTACCGGGAAGTGTTTCGGTCGATGCTCGCGGCTGTCCGCAGCTCCGGGTGCATCGAAAGTCGCGCGATCGGCGAGCCCCAGCGGGCACTCCTCGACTATTTTGCGCATCTGAAGACGGTGCGCGAAGAGCTCGGCCCCGCGGCGTCGTGCGATATGTTGCTCGTGCAAGGATGGCGCTCGTCGGGGGCGCCCGCGCGCGCTCCCGAATGGACGCCTGTCTGGGAGGGTGCACGCGCTGGCGACGATAAGGAGCTCTATCGACTCTACGTCCGCCGCACCGCGCAGCATCCAGGGGCCTCGTGGTGACGGTCGCCACTGCGATGCATCGCGTTGTCGTCACCGGACTTGGCACCGTCAACGCGCTCGGAGACACGCCGGAGCGTACGTTTGCGGCGTGCATCGCGCGGCGATCCGGCGTCCGTAAGGCGCCCGAGCTCGCGGAATGCGGCGCAGTCCCATTGGTCGCGAGCGCGGCCTTCGGAGCCGATCGTGTCGTCCCGCGACGCCGGAGCGCGCCTCTGGATCGCGCGACGGCGATGGCGTTGTTCGTGGCGCGCGAGGCGGTCGCCGATTCCGGCGAAGGCCTCGCGCCCGCCTCGCCGCGGACCGGAATCTTCTGGGGCACCGGCATGGGCGCGGCGCACACGATCGAGGACGGTTACCGGGAGGTGTTCCGCAACAACGACTGGCGGCTCAAGCCGACCTCCGTTGTCACCGGCATGAGCAACGCGGCCGCCGCCGTCATCTCCGTCGAGCACGGCATCACCGGTCCCGCGTTGACGTATTCGGTGGCGTGCGCGTCCTCGGCGGTCGCGATCGGCGAGGCGGCGCGCGCGATACGTCACGGCGACATCGATTGCGCGATCGCGGGCGGGTCGGAGGCGCTCCTGACTCCAGGGATCGTGTCGGCATGGATGGCGCTGCGAACACTCGCACGCGAGGATCCCGACGATGCGGCGCGATCGTGCAAGCCGTTCTCGGCGGCGAGGAGCGGCTTCGTGCTGGGGGAGGGCGCCGCGGCGCTGATCCTGGAGAGCAGCGAGCGCGCCCAGGGCCGCGGCGCGCTGGTTTACGCCGAGCTCGCGGGCTACGGCCTGACGAGCGACGCCACGCACATCGCGGATCCCTCGCCCGACGGGCAGGCCCGCGCCATGGCGGCGGCCTTGCGCGACGCCGGCATCGCGCCGGCCGACGTCGCGTATATTAATGCACACGGGACCGCGACGGTGATTGGCGACCGCGTAGAATCGGAGTCGATCCTGCGCGTGTTTGGCGCATGGGCGCCCGCGATCCCGGTGAGCTCGACGAAGGCGCTGCATGGACACGTGATGGGCGCTACGGGAGCCATCGAATTCATGATAGCGCTGCTTGCACTGCAGACCGGTTCGATACCGCCCACCGCCCATCTCGAGCGGGCCGATCCGGACCTCCGGCTCGACTTCGTCCCCGAGGGGCCGCGCCACGGCCGCGACATCGCGGCCATCCTCTCCAACTCGTTCGCCTTCGGCGGGAGCAACGCGGTGCTCGTGGCGCGCCGCGCGGCCTCGTGCGAGGCGCGACCCCCAGGATGAGTTCAACATGCGCATTCTAGTCGTCGAAGACGATGCATTGCTCGCGGATGGGCTTACCTCGGCGCTTTCGCGCGCCGGTCACGCGACCACACAGGCCCATACCGGCCGCGGCGCCGACGCGCTGCTCGCGAGCGAAGACTACGACCTCGTCGTCCTCGACATCGGGCTCCCCGACGTCGACGGGTTCGAGGTCCTGAGGCGCCTGCGTGCGCGCCGGTCGGTGGCCAACGTCCTCGTGCTCACGGCACGCGATGCGGTCGAGGATCGCGTGCACGGCCTCGATCTGGGTGCGGACGACTACCTGACCAAGCCCTTTTCCGTGAGCGAATTCGAGGCGCGTGTGCGCGCGCTGCTTCGCCGCGGCCAGGCGCCGCCCGCGGGCTGGT
>CAVZAE010000001.1:0-89728 GCA_963773195.1 uncultured beta proteobacterium | reverse complement strand
TCCTGGGTGGAGTCGATCGGGCTTGACCCGGCGGCCTACGGGACGCACTCGCTGCGGCGCACCAAGGCCACCCTAATCTACCGACGGACCAAGAATCTCCGGGCAGTCCAGCTCCTACTCGGGCACACGAAGCTTGAAAGCACCGTCAGATATCTTGGAATCGAGGTCGACGATGCTCTGGAGATCGCAGAGCAAACGGAGGTTTAGGTCCGTCTGGCCGGTCGCGGCCGCCCAGCGCGACGGTCGCTTACCGGCCAATTCCCGTCCTTAGGTCGGCGTACGGAAACGTGCCTGGACCGGACGTTCGAGCTCCTACGCGACAGGTTACAGACAGGTAGCCACTTCGTCGCCAGAGGCGTTGCTTCGCGACTACAGGAGGCGATTCGTCGCAGCCTCCTTGAGTCGGGTCGTCGGGTTGGCTAACGTCTAATCCCGGCCGCAAAGTGGCGTCTAGGAATAGGCATTCCATCGGCGATGCCCGCCCACAGGGGGTTCGGGTCTGTCAACTACATGGGGACTGATGATGAACAATCGCAACCCGCTCCGGCCTATTACAACTCTCGTCGTGTTTGGCGTGCTATTGCTAAGTTCGGTAGTTGTGTACGGACAGGAAAAGCCCTACACACAAGGTTCGGTATGGAGTATCACGATGATCCGAGTTAAGCCTGGGATGTTCGATGTCTACATGCGTGACGTTCTTCCGCTGCGCAAGAAGATCAACGAAGAAGCGAAAAAACAGGGACTGATTCTCTCCGACCACATCCTGAGTGGAAATGCCACCGGGAGAGATGATTTCGACGTGATCACCTTAACCGAATACAAGAACTGGGCCGCGCTTGATGGGCTCGACGCAAAGTACGAAGCGATCATGAGCAAGGCCGTTGGCGCTGAAGAAAAGCAGGTTCAGTTGATGACAAAGCGGGCGGACGTCCGTGCAATCGTAGGTGAGAAGCTCATGCAGGAGTTGATAATCAAGTAAGCAAACCAGATCTGCATTGCTGGCGAGAGCCGCTATTGTTTCCGCGCCAAAGGCCTGCTGAGCGCTTAGAGTGGATCGCGTCCGGGGACGCTATAGACTCAGCTGCGCGCGATGATCCCTCAGGAGGTTCGTCATGAAGCAATTGCACCTCAGAATCGGGCTCATAACATGGGTGCTGGCGATGGGATGGTCAGTACCTACCATGGCTCAGCAGCAGGACGACGCCGCGATTCGCCAAGTGCAGGTCTTGCAGGCCGCAGCATGGAATCAGCACGACGCGCGGGCCTACGCAAAACTGTTCGCCGAAGACGGAGATGCGGTGACCGTAATCGGCTGGTGGTGGAGGGGTCGCTCGGAGATTGAGCGCAAACTCAGCGAAGCTTTCGAGTTCGTCTTTGCCCGGAGCACGCTTACGATCACTGACGTTGACGTGAAGTTTCTGAGTCCGAGTATGGCGGTCGCCCACGTGCGCTGGACGATGGTGGGCGCGAAGGTTGCACCAAATATGCCGGAACCTCGCGAGGGGATTCAATTGCAAGTTCTGACGAAGCAGGCCGGCGGCTGGTTGATTGCTAGCTGCCAGAACACGAACAGCATCCCCGTAACGCCATTCCCCAAGGGACCGGACTGTCATCGCTGTCTTGCTTCATCGCAGGTTGCGCCGGCCTCATCATAGGATCTCGTCAGGTGTGTCGTGATGCTGGAGGGCTCGGCTGCGGCAATGTCCGCTCCTGGCCGATAGCGCCGGTTGACGGGCGCGGGCGCAATGACCGCAAACGCGGCGAAGCGGACGGTCAAGTGCGTCGGACGGCTGGACTCTAGAGCGCCGGGCTCGACAGGCAAAGCTCATCCGTGGGACCGGCGGCCGCGGTATGGCGGCAACCCCCTCCATTTCCCTCTCAGGTTCCGCCTGTGCTCGATTTGAACGGCAACGGTTTCACTTGGGCGCGGGCGCCTCACTTTCGTTGCCACTGGCCTGCGTCGGGTTTGACGTCGCGCTAGGCGACTTCTGCTCAGGCGTGGCCTGATCCATCCGACCGGTCGGTGGATGCTTCGCCGAGTTGGCTTGCGTTGCCGGGGACTTTTCCGTGGGGGTGGCTCGATCCATCACGGCCGTGGGCCCATGGCTCTTGGTGTTCTTCCCTTTGACCGAAGCGCCCGAGCTCTTTGTGGACTCGGGTCCCTTGGATGAGTCCATGTCCTTGGAAGGCGAGTCGGTACGCGCCTGCTCGGGTTGTGCAGCGGTGGCGGAACTGGGGTTTTGCTCGCTCGATGTATTCGCCGCCCATGCGGGAAGCGCCAGCCCGACAGCGAAGGCTGGCAGTACGACTGCCAAGCGCAATTTGCTCATCGCAATCTCCATAAAAAGCGACATGCGGGACCGCGGGGCCGGTACGCCGCCGAGAGGCTCAAATCGTCGACGGCCAACGCCTTCACCACACCTTCGGCCACGCGTGCCGGTGGTGTTCCTTCGGAAACCTCGACACCAACTCTATTTAGACCCTTTGGTTGTTCCGACGGCATCGGGGATGTTCGGATTTGCGTGTCGGAGAGTTCCGACGACCAAAAACGCCTCTAGATAGTCGAATTTCGGCGGGTGCGTGCGCGGCGGCTGCAACGGCGTTTCAACAGACAACGGGCAACATCGCAACGACTGCCGCGGGCGCGTTTGCCGACCGGTCGTCGGGCGCATCGGTGGAGCGCGGATCAGTCTGTTGTACGTCGGCTCCCGCGCCCTATCGGCATCACGCCCAGCGGGTTAACGTGATTCCTGCACCGTACGCATAATGCCCGCTCGATGCCCACGATCGATGAAGCCTTTGGTCCCCGGCCGCCGCTGACCCCAGAAGCGGCCCGCAAGATGGTTGTGCGCAGCGGTGCGATCGTGGCGATCCTCGTGGAGGGCTGGAGCGATCAAGCAGCCCTTGAGGCACTCGCGCATCGGCGCGGCTTGAACCTCGCGGCCGAGCGGATCGTCATCCTTCCCATCGGCGGCGCGACGAACACCGGCAAGTTCCTGGAGGCATTGGGCCCGCCAGGGCTAGGAGTGCGGTTGGCGGGATTGGTCGACGCAAACGAGGAACAGCACCTTTGGCGCAGTCTCGAGCGCGTGGGGCTTGGAACGAACCTCGGTCGCGCGGGCGCGGAGGCGCTTGGATTTTTCGTGTGCGACGCGGACCTCGAAGACGAACTTATCCGCGCGCTTGGCGCCCCCGCGGTCGAGCGGCTGCTTGCTGCTCAAGGCGAGCTCGAGTCTTTCCGCCGCTTTCAGGACCAACCCGCTCAGCGTGCGAGGGAAGGGCATGCCCAGCTGCGGCGGTTCATGGGCACGCGGGCGCGGCGCAAGATTCGCTACGGTGCATTGCTGACAAACGCACTTGAGCTGCGCCGCGTTCCGCGCGCGCTCGACGCTGTGCTCGCACACGCACGCGAGTCGCTACCCACCCACGGCAAATGAAGAATCGCTCGTGTTGAAGCGCCGTTATCACTCCTGGGATCACGGAAGTCAGCTTCGGTCGATAGCAGTCGTTGGCGACAGTCTGCTGACGGCCACTTTTGCGCGTGGCAATCCTGATGGTTTCGGCGGTGGAATTTCTGAGCGATAACATAACCATGAACATCGCTGGACCCATTCCCGATTGGCTGCTCTCCTTCGCAGCGGCTGCGACACTGTTCGCGGTCATGTTCGACCTCGGACTTTCCGCTGTGCCGAGGGACTTCCGGTGGGTGATCGAACGTCCGCGCCTCGTGGCCAGGGCGTTGTTCTCGGTGCTCGTCGCCGTCCCCGTCATTGCGTGGATCGTCGCGCGGGCATTCGACGTCCCCCGTTCCGCCGAGGTCGGGATCATGTTGATGGCCATCTCGCCCGGCGCGCCCGTGGCGCTGCGGCGAACGCTCCGCGCTGGCGGGCACGCAGCGTTCGCGCAGGCGCTGCACATCGCGCTCGCCATCATCGCCATTCTTTCGATGCCGCTCGGCGTCGCAGCATTGGACGAGTATTACGGTGGCGCGACGACCATCGACCCGCGCGATCTCGCGCGACAGGTGTTTGTCGTGCAACTCCTGCCACTCGGCCTCGGCATGCTGGCGAGGCGCTTCTGGCACGCGGGCATCCGATCGTTCGAGCCTGCGATCCGCACCTTGGCGACACTCCTGCTCCTCGCGCTCGTCGTGCTCGTGCTGGTCGACGTGTGGGAGACCATAGGCGGGGCGGGCCTGCGCGTGGCGGCCGCGGTGATCGCCATCACGATGCTGTCGCTGGCCGCCGGCCACGGGCTGGGCGGACCGGACCCGACGACGCGCACGGCGACCGCCATATTCAGCGGCGCGCGCAACGCAGGCCTCGCGCTGCTGGTCGCGACGCTCAACGACGCGGCCGCACCCGTGGTCGCGGCCGTACTCGCGACCTTCGTGCTGTCCGCTTTCACGATCGTTCCATATGCGATGTGGCGCGGCCGCGCGGCGGCCGCCACGCCGACATAAAGTCCAGCCAAACCTAGGGCTGGCATGAGCGAAGGGCGAACTCCTTCAAATGCACCGGGTTGCCGCGACAGGTTATTCCTTCGACGGCGGCCCGGTCCTGAAGACACCGCGAAATGTAACGACTCCAATCACCTGATCGTCACTCACGAAGCCGTGTTCGAGAAATCCCCACTAGTGACCCAGCCGATTAAGCGCGTGTGTATCCCTAACCCCTCTCAGGAACAGCTTGAGATCCTGACGAGATCCTGACGACTTTCTGACGAAACTTGGCACTGGCGTCGCCTATGGTCGGGAGCGCAGTATGCCGTCGTGCAACCCAAGCACGCCCGATTGCCGGCAGCAATTTGCGGCCGTGCGGGGCGCCGGCGCGCACACCCGAACGCGAGTGCTGCGTCACGACGATGCAACCACCGACGCCTAGCCTCATGGCTCCGCCCAAACACACAGAGGGTGACCAGTTATGCGTTTCAAACATGGCGCGGCGTCCATGCTTGCAGCGGCTGTCAGGCTGTCGGCCGGTCCAGCGAAGACGAAGGCGAGGACGACCACCAAGCAAAACGGCTGTAAGGAGGTCGGCGCGAGCCGGCCTCTGCTACAAAAACGCCGGTGTCACATCCGTCTGGGGAGGGTGAGCGATGGTCCGCGAGTAGAACGGGCTGTCGGGTCAACAGCGTGTTTGCGTACTCAATCGACGGAGGCAGGCATGAACTTCTCTAGGACAGTTGTGTCAGGCACCGCGCTCGCGGCGGCGTTGGCATTGAACCCGGGAATGGCCAGCGCTGACGGCAGCGGCATTGTCGCCTCGGCGACGGGCTCGGGTCATATCGATGTCTCGGGTGAGTTGCGTACATTCACCTTCAACGCAGGAACGGACAGCTCGGGCGTTACGAGCGGTCAAACAGAAGCTCACAGCCGCAACGCGGGCGTCAGCTGGCACGGCACTATCGATTGCCTGGAGGTGTTGGGCAATGTAGCCACGATGAGTGGCGTTGTGACGGACATCAGCCCAGCCACTCCGCCGTTCTTCGCTGTTGGGTCCCACATCGTGTTTCAGGTGATCGATAATCGTGAAGGCTTCAATGCGTCACCCGACCTGATCTCGTTAACATTTTTTTTCGGCCCCGCCGATCCGGGGTGCACTGGGCTCGGTGTCTTTGCCACCACTCCAGTTGAGCAAGGTAACGTACAGGTGCACTAGAGGCGCGTCGCGGCAACCGATAACATTGATCGGCCGGACTTTCGATCTCGCATCGCGGTCGAGCCCCAACCCTTGATCCCCGTCCGCGCGGCGGCGATTTGTTTTTCTGCGATCCGCTAGGTACGTTCACAGTGTCCGCTTCGCGTCGAGAGGGGTCGTGGCGGACAGACTGCTAACGGGCGGAAGCGGACAGCTCGCCCAACACCCGATAGCGGTCAGTGGGTCTTCTCCGACAATGCGCACTGCCGAGGAAACACCACCCGCGGCCCTTCAGCCGTTCGGCGGCGAGTCCCGTTGGCGCTCGACTCGCCTGCAGGCGCCGCCTCAACGCGGGCGCGACGAGGAGGAGCTGGAGCGTAGACTTGAGGTACTCGGTCGATCAGATTCCGTTGATCGAGATCGCCTCTCCGAACGACGACTTGTCTTATGAAAAAGCGGTGCTTCCACTGGATCCTCCTTGTCGCCGTTGGGCTGAGTGCTTCGACTCTTTCGCAGGCATCCGACTTCACTGCCGACCAGGTGCGTGAACTCCTGGCAAAGGCAGACAGGGAGAGACCCGCCGATCTGGCGGGCAAGGATCTTTCGGACCTCGATCTCAGCAACGTTGATTTCAAGCGTGCCAACCTCTCCGGCGCGAATCTGTTTGCTTCTCGATTGGTATCCTCCAATCTTGCCGAGGCGAAACTCGTGCGTGCGAATCTGAACGGCGCCTGGCTTATGGGCGCCACCTTCGCCGGCGCCGACCTTTCCGGCAGCAGCATGCTCGGCCTGGTGATACTGGGTGGACAGGTGAAAGACAGGCCGAACTTCGTGGGCGCGAACCTATCCGGCGTGCGCATGATCGCTGACCTGCCCGGGGCAGACCTTCGCGACGCAGATCTGAGTCAAGCCAACCTCGGTGTGGATATCAAGAATCAGGGCATGGGCCAGATGCGCACGGACCTTAGCGGCGCGAAACTGACAGGAGCCAATCTGCGCGAGGCGAACCTAAATCGGGCAGTCATGATGTTTGCCGATCTCAGTGGAGCAAACCTGACCGGTGCCAACTTGTTCCGAGCAAAGCTGTCTGGCGCCAATTTGACCGGTGCAGATGTCGCAGGCGCCGATTTCACCGAGGCCGACCTGGATGGGACCATCCTCAAGAACGTTAAGGGCATAGGCACGGCCAAGGGATTGGACAAGGCAACGAACCGCGACAGGGCCGTCTATTGAGTCTGAGACGCGCATTGAGAGTCAGCGTCGGGTCGATCCCGCCCTTTCACTTGACCGTCGCTGACCGGCCAGAAGCGGACACGTGCCAATCAGCGCCAACGGGCTGCCGGCTGTCTGATGTAGTGGCGATAAACGTAGCCCCACGGGATTACGATCGGCATCAGAACTACGCCGAAGGCGATACTCTGGAAGTCCTCGGCGAAGGTCGGCGGCACCTGCCCGGCGGACCACTGTGGGAGACCGAAGGCGAGCAGCCAGATGGTCTTCCAGGCAAATTCGAACATCAGCAGCGGAAGCATCTGCAGCGGGTATTTGAGGCCGATGAAGGCCAGCAGCCACACGCCGCCGAGCAGGCTCGGGATCACGCCTCGCGCCATTGGCGCATGATTGATTAGTGGAGGCACGATCGTTGCTCCCAGCCCGACGACGAGAAGAAGGTAGGTCGCGCGCAGTACGTAAAGCCGGGCGAGCGACACTTCATCTTCGGTGTTGTTCGTTCCCGGCCGTGAAGCGGAGGCGGCAATTGAAGCCATGGCAATTCTCCAGACTTAAGCGGCGCGCGAACGCTTGGTCGCGCGGGAATCGGCGTGGAATTCAAGAACATCGCCGGGCTGGCAGGCGAGCGCGTCGCAGATCGCGTCCAGTGTCGAGAAGCGGATTGCACGCGCCTTGCCGGTCTTTAGGATCGACAGATTGGGCAGCGCGATATCGATCCGTTCGGCGAGCTCCGTCAGGGTCATGCGCCGCTCGTACAGCAGGTCGTCGAGCTTGACGACAATGGCCATCAGACGGTGCCCTCAAGGTCTTCGTGCATCCGTGCGCCTTCCAGGAAGACCTGCGCCAGGACGAACAGAAGCAGGATTGCGAGCCAGCCGGAGAGGTTGAAATTGCCGCTGATGTGCAGCGGCACTTCTTTGGTCGACACGGCGGAAGCAATCGCGACCACGCAGATGTGAAGCACTTCAAGCGCGAGAAGCGCCCAGGCGATGACCTTCAGCCGCCCGGCATTCTCCACGGTAAAGGGCTCCCCGGCGCGAACCGATTTGACGATGCGCGCAAGCTGGCTGAAGACCGCGTAGGCGATCGGCACCGATACGATCCCGATCACCATGATCGAGCGCATTCCAGCGACGATGCCCTCATGATCGGCAATGCTGCCGACACCGAGCGCTCGCCACGTCCATTCCTCGGCCTTAAAACTCATCAGCAGCAACGAGAAGATCAGCGCACCAGCTACCCAATTGGCGACGATCAGGCTGCGCAACGTGATCCAAGCCAAAGGTAGGACGGAGGAACGTTTCACCAGATGACTCCACAAAAAAAGTCACGTAATGATAAACGATATGCCACTTATCGATTATCGTCAAGTGAAATTTTCGGCCAGCGAGGCTCCCATTCAAGCTCAAAAGGACATGTGAGTGATTCGCGTTCGGCTTCAAATGCAGATGCGCACTTGCGACCTTGCTAGGCGATGCAGGCGGACGTGCGTGCGCTGCGGCAAGCGGTGCGTTTGAAGGCCCAACCGCCGTTTGCGACGATGACGCCGGTCGCGACCATGCCTGGGTTTAGCGGACCCCCGTAAAACGCGGAAGTGCACGTGTCCGGTACCGTAACGCTTCGGCGAAAGACGCGGCCACGTCGTAAAGACCACCGGTGACGGTCTCTATGCCGCGTTCGAAGATCCCTTCGAGGCGCTATCGGCCGCGATCGAGCTGCAGCGAGGCATTCAAGCACTGGCCCGCGAATCTGACCTCGCGCTGAAGATGCGCTGCGGCCTTCACTGCGGCACAGCCGAGGCGCGCGACGGCGACTGATTTTGGGCCGGCCGTGAACTGCGCTGCCCGGGTGATGGATGCCGCGCACGGCGGTCAGGTGCTGTTGACTCAGGCGCTGGCCAGGTCCGAACCCCGCATGATTCTCGCTCTGAAGATTCCGCCCCTACTGTCGGAACTTCGAGTTTCTCGTACCGATCTTTAGTGCTTCGTCTTGGAGCGCGAGTGCGACAAGGCTGGCGCGCTGGCGTGGCCGACTTCTCGTCTGCGCGAAGAACTTGGGCCGGGCGTGGAACTCCCGAACCGCGATTGGCTAGCGTCGCGACGCCGGGCGGCGCCGTTGACGGGTGCATGACGGGGAGCGTGGCGTTTGCCACGCTCTTCCTGCGCGCCCGGCCACTGACCTTGCCTCT
This sequence comes from uncultured beta proteobacterium, assembly GCA_963773195.1. Taxonomy (GTDB): domain Bacteria; phylum Pseudomonadota; class Gammaproteobacteria; order Burkholderiales; family Casimicrobiaceae; genus CAIWHR01. Next base: position 80,671 of record CAVZAE010000001.1, on the reverse strand, counting down.
GTCCACGTCCGCGTTGCGTAAATACCGGTTGCGCGACGGCGTTCGGGTCCGGCTCGAAACCGGGGACCACTTGGCGCGGGATCGAGCGTTTGATCAGGCGCTCGATATCGCGCAGAAACGCATGCTCATCGACGCATACCAATGAGATCGCCTCGCCCTCGGCCCCTGCGCGTCCCGTGCGGCCGATGCGATGGATGTAGTCGTGCGGCACATTGGGGAGATCGTAGTTGACGACATGAGGCAGCTGGTCGATATCGATGCCGCGTGCCGCAATGTCCGTGGCGACCATGACCTCGACCGCGCCGGCTTTGAAGTCGGCCAACGCGCGCGTGCGCGCGTTCTGGCTCTTGTTGCCGTGCAGGGCCACCGCGCGGATGCCGTCGCGGTGGAGCGAGCTCACGAGCTTGTCGGCGCCGTGCTTGGTCCGCGTGAATACCAGGACCTGCCGCCAACGATGGTGGCCCACCAGGAATGCCAGCACCCTGCTCTTGTCGTCGCGGTTCACGGGATGCACTCGTTGCGCGATCGCATCGACGGTGGAGTTGGGCGGCGTGACTTCGATGGTGCGCGGCCGGTCGAGGAGCTTCTCCGCGAACGCTTTGATCTCGGCCGAAAACGTGGCCGAGAACAGCAGGTTCTGGCGCTGCTTCGGGAGCAACGCGAGCACGCGTTTGACGTCCGGGATGAAGCCCATGTCGAGCATGCGGTCCGCCTCGTCGAGCACGAAGATCTCGACACGGGACAAGTCGACGTTGCCCTGCCCATGATGGTCGAGCAGCCGACCGGGCGTCGCGACAAGGATGTCGACGCCGCGTCTGAGCCGCGCTGTTTGCGGAGGCAATCCCACGCCGCCGAACATCGCCATCGACGCGACCTTCAGATGCTTGCCGTAGGTCGTGATGGACCCTTCGACCTGTGCGGCCAATTCGCGTGTCGGCGTGAGGATCAGTGCGCGCAGCGGTTTGCGGGCGCGAGCCGGATACGGTGACGGCTGGGCGGACAGGCGCTGCAACATGGGCAGCACGAATCCCGCGGTCTTGCCGGTTCCCGTTTGCGCTCCGGCCAGCAAATCGCCGCCCGCGAGAACGGCGGGAATGGCCTCCCTCTGAATGGGCGTGGGAACGGTGTAACCCTGATCGGCGACCGCGCGCAGCAGCGCTTCGGACAGGCCGAGTGTAGAAAAGGACATGATGATCCTCGTATGGATGCTCGGCCATTCGCCCGGGGGACGGCCAGTCAGAGCCAAACGGGAGAAACTACGGAGGTCGGAATCGACTGCGGCAACGGGACTGGAACAACGGCCGCAACGCGCATTATACACCGAAACGCACGAACCTTCCTATTTTCACTCGGGGAACATCGCGGCGGCAGTCTCCAATACTTTCCGCCATTGGTGTCTCATAAGGCCTGAGTTAATGGCGGGGACCGAACCGCAACGGTCCCCACGGGGACATACCGGTGCTGGGTAGATCAGTCGTGGTTGATCTGGCCCCGGATTTCCCCTCCGGGTACGACGGTGCTGTGCACGTTACCGTACGCCTTGCCGGCGCGGATCGCGGTGAATACGTCGTCCAGACTCTTTGCGGGCACGGCCTGGCCTGTCGGTCCGATCACGTTGTCGGCCGTCAGCGTACCGGCGACGGTTCCCGAGTGTCCGGCGGGGCAGGTGGGCACGGTTCCCGCGGCGGGCGGCGCAGGATTCGTCGTCGTCTGGCAGAGCCAGAGGGCGATGCCGCCCGCGACGTTCTTCTGGCCGATGTGAATGTGCGCCTGCGTGACATCACCCTCCAGATCTTCATAGCTCAAGTTGTACGCGATGGTGCCCGCCGCCTCGTTGATCATCAGTTGCAGCTCTCCGCTGCCGCTGCTAACGGTCACGGGGACCTCTTCGAACCCCTTCAGGTTGACCTTGATCTTGCCGTCGCCTTTGCCGTGAGAAGAGTCGGCGACCGCGTTCGCCGACAACAGTACGCCGGCGGCTACCAGGGACAACGTGGAGACAAGCCTGATGCGACGCATGGGAACCCTCCTAATGACTGGGTTGCGGCCGGAGGAAGGCGCGGGCGCGCCTGGAGTTGGCCGTGCCGCTGCATACAGACGGTCGAGGCACCCTATTCCCGCCCGATTAGGAAACGGGGTTCGAGGGATTGCCGGGCGGGCCACCGTACCCCGCTTGCGGGATGTTTGGCGAGCTTTTGGGAGCGCGCGCCGCATGCCCGCCGGCACCGGATGGCCTGCCAGCCGTCACACCACGCGCCGCAAACCTCCAGACTCCCTGCCGCGGGGCGATGCATGACCGTTCATCCATGCCGCAACGAGATCAGCCATTAGCCGGCCACTCAAGAAATAGCCTTGCACCAGATCGCAGGTTTGGGCAATGGCAGCTGCGAGTGCGTGGCAGGGCAGTGTCAGGGAACACGGATTGGCGTCATTGCCCGTCGACGCGACGAATGTCCGCTGCACCGGTGCGGCGTAGGCGGTAGCCGCCGCGACAAAGCACTCAAAGAGCAGAAGCCAGCGTTTACTCATCATTCTCTCTTGAACAGGCCAAGGTAGCGCCCAGCGTGAAGAGCATTTCAGTGATGCGAAACGCCGTCCTCACCTGTCCAGGTAGGATAAGGCCGAGGAAGAAGGACTAGGCTCATCCACCCCGCCGCATGACGCGAACCGCACCAGGCATGCTTGCGGTCCTGCTCGGCGGCCTCGCCGGGCTGGCCCCGTTTGCGCTCGATACGTATCTTCCGGCATTTCCGGAGATCGCCGCCTCGCTCGGCACCACCCGCGCGACGATGCAGCAATCACTGACGAGTTACCTCGCGCCCTACGCCGCGATGATGCTCGTGCACGGACCGGTCTCGGACCGGTACGGTCGCCGCGCATCGATCATCGTCGCATTGCTCATGTTCAGTTTGGGCAGTCTTGGCTGCGCGTTGGCGCAAAGCATCGAAGCCTTTCTCGGATGGCGGATGCTGCAGGGCCTCTCCGCGGGAGCGACGATGGTGGTCGGTCGCGCGCTGATTCGGGATCTGTTCGCGGGAGCCGCCGCCCAGCGCCAGTTCGCTACCGTCAACCTGGTGTTCACGCTCGCTCCGGCCGTGGCGCCGATCGTCGGCGGGTATCTGCTCACAACGGCTGGATGGCGGTCGATCTTCTGGTTCCTGCTTCTCTATCCGATCATACTCGTCGCGGCAAGCTGGCGCTGGCTTCCCGAAACGTTGCCGCCGCAGAGCCGCACTCCGCTACGTCCGATGCAGATCGCGGAAAATCTCATTGCTTTGGCTCGCACGCCACAGCTGGGTGCGCTGACCCTAATGACGGCAGCGAACTTCTGCGGCTTCTTCGTGTATATCCTGGCGGCGCCGGCGTTCGTACGCGAGTTCCTCGAACTCGAGCCTACCCAGTTCGGCTGGCTGTTCGTCTCGACGGCGTGCGGAACGTTGCTCGGTTCGTGGTGGGCGGCCCGTAGCGCCGAGGCAAGGCCGCCGCTCGCAACGATCCGTCTGGGCCTGTCGCTGACGGCTGCGGCGGCCTGCCTCAACGTTGGCTATCACGCGGCGTTCGCGCCGGCGCTGCCGTGGAGCGTGCTTCCCCTCACGCTCTATTGCTGCGGCAATGCGCTCATGCTGCCGGCCGCCACGCTGCTCATCCTCGACACGTCACCCTTGCCGCGAGGTGCGACGTCGTCACTGCAGAGTTTCCTGCAGATCGGCTGTGCGACGCTGACCTCCGCGCTTGTCGTCCCCTTGGCGGCACGATCGGCGCTGTGGCTCGCAGTCGCGATGCTCGCCTGGTGGTGCGTGGCTGCGCTGTCCTGGCGTGCGTTCCGGCGCCGGCCGCTCACATCCCCTCGTTGAGCAGTCCCGCGCGAAGCGCGATCAACGTGAGCTCCGCCGCGTTCTGCGCTCCAAGCTTCTGCTTGATGTTGTAGAGGTGTGTTCCGACCGTGCGGGGGCTCAAGGACAGGAGCTCGGCGATCTGCGCGACGCTCTTTCCTCCCGCGAGATGGACAAACACCTCGAACTCGCGCTCGGAAAGTGTATCCACTGGGTCCTGCGTCCCCTTCGAGCCCTGAACCGCAAGCCGTTGCGCAATGGCCGCCTCGATGTAGGTGCCGCCGCGCGCGACCGTACTCACCGCGTGTAGGAGCTCGGCCGGCGCACCGCGCTTGGAAAGGTAACCGAGCGCGCCGGCCTGGATCGCGCGGCGCGAGTAGCTCGTGTCCTCGTGCGCCGACAGCACGAGGACGCGCGCGTCCGGATGGCGGGCCAGGATTCGGTTCATCGCCTCGAGCCCCCCCATGCCCGGCATCGCGATGTCGATCACCAGCACGTCCGGATTGAGCTTGAAGTAGAGGGCGAAGGCCTCCTCCCCGCTGGCTGCCTCGCCGACGACGCGGCACTCTCCTGCGGTTTCCAGCAGCAGCCGAAATCCCATGCGGACGATCGCGTGGTCGTCCGCGAGCAGGACACTTGTGGGCATGCCGGCGCTGCGTGCAGTTTCCATGGCGAGTGCTGCGGCCTTCAGCTACTCGCAACCAGTGGCACCCGCACCTGCACCGCGAGTCCACCCCCCGCGGCCTTCGCGAACACGAGGGTGCCACCGAGGGACTCGATGCGTTCGCGCATTCCGCGAATCCCGAGACGGCCCGGCTTGACGAGGTCCGATTCCGCGGTGCCCGCGCCGTCATCCTCCACTGTCAGCGACAGACTGTCGGCGTGCGCAGCAAGCGCGATCGTGCAGCGTGTCGCCTGAGCATGCTTGACGACATTCGTCAGACTCTCCTGCACTACGCGATAGAGGGCGATCGCGAGTTCGCCAGGAACGGCGTCGAAGCTGCCGTTCGTCATCAGCTCGAAGGCCAGGCCGGGGTGGTGTGCCCGGTGGTCTTCGACGAGGTCGCGCAGCGCCTCGGCGAGCCCGAGTTCGTCGAGCGCGAGCGGCCGCAGGCGGGGCACCAGGTCGCGCACCCCCTCCTGCAGGCGCATGGCGAGCGCCTCGATCATAGCGATGCGCTTTGCACCGTCGGCGGTGAGGGCGTCGGGCTGGATCGAGGCGGCAATGGAGCGAATGGCCGTGACCGTCTGGCCCAGCTCGTCATGCAGCTCGCGGGCGAGCAGGCGCCGCTCCTCTTCCATACGCGCCTGGATCTCCCGCGCGAACGCGCGTCCGTTGGCGAGCTGCGCGCGCGCCCGCTCGGCCTGCTCGCGAATCCGCACGGTTTCCTCCACCGCCGTCGCCATCCGATTGAAGCTCTCGCCGATCTGGCGCGCCTCTCGCCCGCGCAGCATAGGCAGGCGGGTGTCGAGCGCGCCGCGCTCGACTTGGGCAAGCGCGCCGGCGATGTGCTCGAGTGGAGCCACCGCGCGACCCGTGAACCAGAACACGGCGACGTTGGCCACGAGCAGGAACACTGCGCAGATCAGCGCGAACACATAGAAGTCATCCCACGCATCGAGAATCGCGCGCGAAGAATACGACGTCATCCGCAATGTCGCGTTGTGCACGGCGATGATCGAGGTGGCCGTTGCGGGGCGCAGCAGCCGCGCAAACCATTCGGGCGCGTTGCGCCCGGCTTTGTAGGTCGCAGGCGGCGAGCGGTAGAGTACGGCGCCGTCGGCGGCCAGGAGCTCGATCTCGTTGGCGCGAACCCGCCCGAGGTGCGTGAGGAACGTCGCAAGCCATGCTGGATCAGACCCTTGGTCGGTCTTGGCGATGCCGTCCAGAAGCAGGCGCGCCACGCGGCTCGAGGCCTCCATCTCCTCCGCGACCGAGCGCCTCGACGCGTCGATTTCCACGGCGACCAGGATGCCAATGAAGAGCATCATCAACGCGGTGATGGCGAGATTGATCTGCAGCCGCAGGCTCACGGAGCCGGTCCCCCGGCCCTTCGGAGCGCCGCCGCACCTCGCCGTGCCGTTCCCGCCGGCTGGAACGCAAATTCATGATTTTCATTAGCATCGCCACGCAATTTCTACGACTCCCAAGGCAACGTCCCGCTCGGATAATAGTCTCACCCCAACCGGCGGGTGCAACGACGTGCCGGGCGGGGGTGTGGAAGACAACTCGAGGAGTTCGCAATGCAATGGTCCAAGCCGTCCTTCGAGGACATCCGCTTTGGCTTTGAAATCACGATGTACGTCGCCACAAGGTAGGTGCAGGGCGCGGCGCCTTGCCGTACAAACCGGCTAGGCGCCGCATTTGTGCGCGTCAAGGTTCTCGGCTCGGCGGCGGGCGGTGGCTTTCCGCAGTGGAATTGCAACTGCCGGAATTGTGCGGGCCTGCGTGCGGGCACGCTTCGGGCAAGGCCCCGCAGCCAATCCTCGATCACAGTAAGCGACGAGGGCGAGCGTTGGGTTCTGCTCAACGCGTCACCCGATGTCCTTGCGCAGATCCGGGCCAGCCCGGAACTCCAACCGCGACATGCGCTGCGCGGCTCGGGCATCGCCGGCGTTGCACTGACCGACGGCCAGATCGACCATGTCACGGGCCTTCTCCTGCTACGCGAGGGCGATCGACTGCCGATCTACTGCACGGCACTCGTCCGCGACGACTTGGCCGTCGGCTTCCCGGTGCTTCCAATCCTCGATCACTTTTGTGGCGTCGCGTGGCACGAGGTCGCGATCGACGGGAGCTGGTTTACCGTCGATGGTGTGGAGGGGATCGAGCTGCGGGCGCTGCCTCTGGCGAGCAAGCCCCCGCCGTTCTCGCCGCGCCGCGCCGCACCGCAGCCGGGTGATAACGTGGGGTTCGTCATCCGCGATCGGAGCTCGGGCGGCAGCGTCCTCTACGCTCCGGGCTTGGCCGAGATCGACGACCGTGTCCACCGTGAGATGACGGCTGCCGACTGCCTGCTCGTGGACGGAACGTTCTGGACTGATGACGAGATGCTGAGCCAGGGTGTCGGCCGCAAACGTGCCCGCGAGATCGGTCACCTGCCGCAATCGGGCGCCGGCGGGATGATCGAGCGCCTGCGCGAGTTCCCGAACGCGCGACGCATCCTGATTCACATCAACAACACGAACCCGATCCTGGACGAGGATTCGGCCGAGCGGCACACGCTCGAGCGCGAGGGGATCGAGGTCGCATTCGACGGCATGGAGCTCACACTGTGAACTCGCCCTGGAGCCGCGAGGAGTTTGAACGGCAGCTGCGCGCGTTGGGGAGCCGGTATCACATCCATCATCCGTTCAACGTGAGGATGAGCAATGGACAGCTCGCCCCGCATCAGATCCGCGGCTGGGTCGCGAACCGCTTCTATTACCAGGCCAACATCCCGATCAAGGATGCCGCGATGCTGTCGAACTGCCCGGACCGCGCCGTGCGGCGCGAATGGATCCGGCGAATCCTCGAGCAGGATGGCCACGACGGCGACGCCGGTGGGATCGAGGCATGGATCAGCCTCGGAGATGCCGTCGGGATGTCGCGGGACGAGATCACCTCCCTCCGCAACGTCGTGCCCGGGGTGCGCTTCGCCGTCGATGCTTACGTGAACTTTGCCCGCACCCGGCCGTGGCAGGAAACGGTCTGCGCGTCGCTCACCGAAATGTTTGCGCCAAAGATCCACGAGCAGCGCCTTGCGAACTGGCCGCAGCATTACCCATGGATTGATCCGAAGGGCCTTGCGTATTTCCGAAGCCGCCTGTCGGGGGCGCGACGCGACGTCGAACACGGCCTCGCGCTTACGCTCGACTATTTCAATACGCGGCCGCTGCAGGAACGGGCGCTCGAGATCGTTCGCTTCAAGCTCGATGTGCTGTGGAGCATGCTCGACGCCATCGAAGTCTCGTACCCGGACGAAGTGGAGGCGGCGAAGGGAGCGCGGCATGGCTGAAGTCGCACTTGGGGCGCGGCCCGCCCTGCGCTCGATGTACCGGCTGCAGTGGGAAGAGGCGCAACGGGCCTGGGTGCTGCTCTATCCGGAGGGAATGGTGCGCTTGAACGGCCCCGCCGCCGAGATTCTCCGCCGCTGCAATGGCGCGGCGACCGTCGCAGCCCTAGTCGATGATCTCGAGCGGACGTTCGGGGCGACGGGGCTCGAGGCCGACGTGAACGAATTCCTGAACGAGGCGGCTGCCCGTGGCTGGATCGAGCTCGCCGATTGATACGCCGCGCCCGGGCCCGCCGCTTTGGCTCCTGGCCGAGGTGACCTATCGGTGCCCGCTGCACTGCGTCTACTGCTCGAACCCGCTCGACTTCGCCAAGGTCGAGGACGAGCTCTCCACCGAGGATTGGAAGCGGGTATTCCGCGAGGCGCGCGCCGAGGGCGCGGTCCAGCTCGGTTTTTCCGGAGGCGAGCCGCTGGTGCGCGAGGACTTGGCCGCGCTCGTCCAGGAAGCGCACAGCCTGGGCTTCTATACCAACCTGATCACCTCCGGCGTCGGGTTGAACGAGACCCGAATCGGCCAGCTGCGCGCCGCGGGCCTCGACCACATCCAGGTATCGTTCCAGGACTCGACCAAGGAGGTCAACGACTTCCTGTCGAGCACCCGCACCTTCGAGCTCAAGCTCAAGGTGGCGCGCCTCGTGAAGAGCCACGGCTATCCGATGGTGCTGAACGTCGTGCTGTCCCGCCTCAACATCGATCACATCGACAAGATCATCGAGATGGCGCTCGCCCTCGACGCCGATTTCCTGGAGCTCGCCAACACCCAGTATTACGGCTGGGCCTATCTCAATCGCGATCAGCTGTTGCCCAGCCGCCCGCAGATCGAGCACGCCGAGCGGGTCACCAACGCCTACCGCGCGAAGGTCGGCTCGCGGATGAAGATGTTCTTCGTCGTGCCGGACTACTACGCCGACCGCCCCAAGGCATGCATGAACGGCTGGGGCTCGGTGTTCCTCACCATCGCTCCCGACGGTCTAGCGCTCCCATGCCAGGCCGCAAGAATGCTGCCCGGGCTCGCGTTTCCCAACGTGCGCGAGGCGAGCGTGGCCGAGATCTGGCACGACTCACCCGCGTTCAACGCGTACCGGGGCGAAGGCTGGATGCGCGAGCCCTGTCGTTCCTGCGCTGAGCGCACCAAGGATTTCGGCGGCTGCCGGTGCCAGGCCTACATGCTGACCGGCGACGCCGCGAACGCGGATCCGGTATGCGCGCTATCGCCGAATCACGGTCGCGTCACCGATGCGGTCGAGCGCGCGCAATCGGCGCCGGCGGCTCCGGCACGTCCGTTGGTGTTCCGCGAGCGCGCGGCGTCGCGCGCTCGGATTCTCGGCTGAGCGAGGCCGCACCGGCCTGCGCGTTGCGTGCCGCGGCCGGCGTTTCCGCCCTTTCATCGGACGGCTGCGAACCGGCTTGATGTGGCACAGTTATCGCGCCCGGTAGCACGCACAGAATAGCGTCGACCCTTTACGCGGATGTGGCGATCGCCCGGATGGGGTGAGCACCGGGGCGTATCGAGCCCCGATCCACGGTCTAGTACTTGCGCCGGCAACCAGGTTCATTGCGATTCCGCCGTCTCGGCAGCCACGACCCATGGCGCGACTTAGAGTACAACTTGCGGCACTGGGCGTTCTCGTGGCCTTGCCCATTGTCATTCTTCTGGTGGCCAATGGCGTCGCCTATCTTCCACTGCTGTACCCGCGCCTGCTGTCCCATGTCAAGGGTATCGTCGTCAACGCCTATCGCAGCTACTACGGCAGTTTCGATCGCGGCATCGTCCAATATGATCCTGCATGCGCGAGGTACGATCCCGATCTGTTCTATTCGTTGAAACCGGGTGCGTGCACGTTCAAGAATCGTGAATTCTCAGTGGAGCTTCGCATCAACTCGCTTGGAGTGCGCGACGACGAGCAGTCGCTGCTGGCTCCCGAAGTGGTCGTCCTCGGCGACTCCGGCGCAATGGGCTGGGGAGTAGCACAGAATGAAACCTTCAGCGCGATCATCGGGCATGAGACGCATATGCGCGTGCTCAACACGGGCGTATCTTCCTACGGCACGGCGCGGGAACTGCTGATGCTGGCCAAGGTGGACCATTCGAAGCTCCGCTACGTCATCTTGCAGTACTGCAACAACGATTTCGACGAGAACGTCGAGTTTCTCGAGCACGGGAATGTGCTTCCGATTCACGATCGCAAGGCATACGAAGACACGATCGCGGAATACAAGAATCGCCGGAAGCCTTGGCTGCTGGCATGGCTGCTTCGCGACATGTGGGCCACATGGTGGGCCCGCGGCTCGCCGCCCCCGACCGATGTCACGCGCGACGAAGTCTCGGCTCTTGTGCAGACCCTCGCGCACGGGGCCACGTGGGACGGCCTCAAGCTGATCGTGCTCGAGATCAGCGGGGACGCGCGCAACAATCCGCGGTTCGCGGCGGAGCTCAAGCGTCAGATCGCCGACTCGACGCTCCCCGCCGCGATTCGCGAGGCAACCGTCCTCGATTCGGCGCGTCTCCTCACGGTGGACGACTACTACCTGCTCGACGATCACCCGAACCCGCGCGGTCACCGCGCCGTCGCGGCTGCAATCGTTCCGCTCCCGCACTAGGGCCCGATGGCCAACAAGCGAGAGGCGTGCTAGCTCGCTGACATCCGGAAACCCAGGGCCGACAACTCCTCGCGGCTCCCTTGCCTGACGCGCAATCGGCGCCGGCGGCTCCGGCACGGCCGTTGGTGTTCCGCAGCGCGGCGCTCGGTCCGCCGGCTGCCCGACTAGGGCCGGTCGTTCCCCTGCTCGAACTGCTTGCGCTCGAGGCGCAGGTACACGTAGCTCGCGTTCTGCGGGTGTTGCGCCTCGTACTGATCCCACGCCGCAAACTCCGGCAGGGCGCTCTGGGCGCGCAATTCGGACAGGCCGACCCCGGCCTTCACCAACACCTCGACACGGACCTCGAGCGCGCCGAAGTAGCGAGCCAGCGCCGCGATGTCGGCGCATGTCGCGACCGGACCGTAGCCTGGAACAAGATGCCGGCAGCGCAGCGCCGCGAGGTCGTCGAGGGTGCGGCCCCAGGCTTGCGGATTCGCATCCCGCATGTTGGGAATCCGGTGGATCGAAACGAGGTCGCCAGCGATCAAGGTCGATGTCGATTCATCGAAGACCGCGAGCGAGCCCGGTGTGCTGGACCAGGGTGGCGCGATGACCCGGACCGGACGGCCGATCAGCTCGAGCACCTCGTCACCGTCGATCAGTCGATCCGGTGTCACGACGCGGGTCGCTTCCATCGTCGCATCGCCGAGTGCCGACCGCAGGTTACGGAGGCAGGTCTCGCAGCGAGCCGCGATCAGCTCCGCAGCACGGCGGTGCGCCAGCACCGGAATGCCGCGCGCCTGGAACGCGGCGGCGCCGAAGATGGCCTCCTGACCCGCGTGCGTGAGGATGGCAAGGCGGACCGGCCGGCGGGTGACGCTTTCGACCGCGGCGATGATCGCCTCGCCTTGGCGGTACGAGATCCCGGTGTCAACGACGATGACGCCGTCAGGCCCCACGATGAAGGCGACGTTCGCGACACGGCCGCCGTTCTCCGGCGTGATCTCGCCGCCGGCTCCCAGCAGTACGTACACGCCAGCGTCGATCATCGCGGCGGGCGGCGGCGCGGGGGAGCCCCGCGGACGGCGCACGACCACGTGCAAATGCCGACGAGCACCCCACCGAGGAGGTGCGCGACGGGCCCGGAACGCGACAAATCGATCGTGGGGATTCGGGAGCGCGCGGCTGGCAAACGGTCCCCGAATTGTAGTCCGACCCGACGTTCGGGCTGCAGGAACGACATGTCATTGCGCGCTGCAACAAATCGCTCGGATCGCCCAGCGGCGATCACGCGGCCCCGACGAGGCATACAGGGTCCTGAACGCGGCGCACGTTTGCTGCAGTGCAATGCGCGCATATGGCGCGTCCGCGCCGCGACTCATGGGTCCCCGCAAGCACGGGCGTGCGGCCGTAGGAGAACGCGCGTACGGTGCAAAGTTTTGTAGTGAGCAAATTGACTTTGGTTGATCGTAGGCCGACACTTTCCGCCAAGTGAGCCCGATCGCGTGGAGCGGGTCCGCGGCCACGAAATCGAGTGTCGTTTCCAACGAAGACTGGAGAGAGGAATGACCAGGACTACGAAGCGGTTGGCGATGGCGTTTGCAGGTTGCGCGCTGATGCTTCCGGGGATCGCGGCGGCGAACGCCGATCTCGAGAAGCTCATTGCCGACCCGAACAATTGGGCGATGCAAGCCGGTGACATGTACAACCAGCGCTACAGCAAGCTATCGCAGATCAACACGCAAAACGTGGGCAAGATGCAGGTCGCGTGGATGTTCTCGACCGGCGTGCTGCGCGGCCATGAGGGATCGCCTCTCGTCGTTGGCGACACGATGTACATTCATACGCCGTTTCCGAACAAGGTATTCGCCGTCGATCTTGAGACGCAGAAGATCAAGTGGCGCTACGAGCCGAAACAGGACGTCGCCGTCATTCCGCAAATGTGCTGCGACACCGTGTATCGGGGCCTCGCCTACGCCGAGAACAAGATCTTCCTGCAGCAGGCCGACAGCACGCTGGTCGCGCTGGACGCCAAGACGGGGAAAGTCATTTGGTCCGTGAAAAACGGTGACCCGAAGGTCGGAGCGGTCAATACCAATGCACCGCATGTCTTCAAGGACAAGGTGATCACGGGCATTTCGGGCGGCGAGTGGGGCGTCCGCGGCTTCCTCGCGGCGTACGACATCAACACGGGCAAGCAGGTGTGGAAAGCGTTCAGCACCGGGCCGGACGCAGAGATGCTGATCGATCCCGACAAGACGGTGACGTGGACGGATGGCGCACTGAAGCCGGTCGGCAAGGACTCGCAGCTCAAGACGTGGAACGAGGCAACAGTGGAAGCTCGGCGGCGGCACCACCTGGGGCTGGTATAGCTACGACCCGGAGCTCAACTTGGTCTTACTACGGAAGCGGCAACCCCGGGACCTGGAATCCCTCGCAACGGCAGGCGACAACCGGTGGTCGACGACTTTACTCGCGCGCAATCCCGACACCGGAGTCGCGGCCATGGGCGTATCAGATGACGCCGCACGATGAGTGGGATTACGACGGCATCAACGAGATGATCCTGGCCGACATCAATGTCAAGGGTAAGCCGACCAAAGCGCTGGTGCATTTCGACCGCAATGGCTTCGGCTATACGCTCGATCGCACGAGCGGTGCGCTGCTGGTGGCGGAAAAGTTCGACCCGGCCGTCAACTGGGCGACGGGCGTAGACATGAAGACAGGCCGTCCGATCACGGTGGCGAAGTATTCAACGGCCAGGAACGGCGCGGACGTCGACACCAAGGGCGTCTGTCCCGCTGCGCTCGGCTCCAAGGATCAGCAACCAGCCGCATTCAATCCCAAGAACGGAATGTTCTACGTCCCGACCAATCATGTCTGCATGAATTACGAACCGTTCAAGGTCGACTACGTCGCCGGGCAGCCGTACGTCGGGGCGACCCTGTCGATGTTTCCGGCACCAGGCGGTACCAACATGGGCAACTTCATCGTCTGGGACGCTGGAAACGGCAAGATCGTCCAGTCCAAGGATGAGAAGTTCTCGGTCTGGAGCGGCGCGCTCTTGACTGCGGCGGAATCGCGTGCTTCGGAACGCTCGAGGGCTACCTCAAGTGCGTCGACGCCAACGATGTCAACAAGGAGCTGTTCAAATTCAAGACGCCGTCAGGCATCATCGGCAATGTGTTTACCTACATGTACAAGGGTAAACAGTACATCGGCGTCTTCTCGGGCATCGGTGGATGGGCCGGCATCGGCATGGCCGCCGGCCTCGAGAAGGACCAGGATGGGCTGGGCGCCGTGGGCGGCTACAAGGAACTCAAGGACTATACGGAGCTGGGCGGTTCGCTGACGGTCTTCGCGCTGCCGCAATAGCCCGAAAGAAGGGAACTACGGAATCGCCGGCGTGGCGGGCGCCACGCCGGCGGTTTTTTGTCTGTGGCACGCCGTCGAACCTTGCGGCGCGAAGACAATCTTATGACCAGTCGAGGTTCGCGCGCCGCGCCGACCCTTGGCAACGGACAATGCGAACCCTCGTGACACGCCAGATCGTCGCCCTGATGCTCGGGGCTTCCTTGATTGCGGCAGTCGATTCGACTGCGCAGGACAAGCCGCCAGCCGCGGCGGATTCCAAGCTGTACACCGTCGTCGACGGCTACAAGGTCGATCCCAATACGATGAACGGCTTTCGAGCCTGGCGCGCGGGCGCCTGCGACCGGTGTCACGGCGCCAACCAGGAGGGTATGGTCGGCCCATCGCTGATCGAAAGCCTCAAAACCTTGAGCAAGGAAGACTTTATCAAGACCGTGCGCGACGGCAGGCTGGACAAAGGCATGGTCAGCTTCTCGAGCAGCAAGATCGTCATGGACAACATCGACAATCTCTACGCGTACCTCAAAGGCCGCTCCGACGGCAACATCACGCGCGCGAAGGTCGAAGAGCTGAAGCCATGACTGACAACGCCGCGCCGCGCTCGCGACTCGACCGCCGTCGCCGGGTGGGCTGCTGCGCGCTGATGCTGGCTGCGGCGCTCGCGGGCAGCGGCGTCGGCGCCGAGGAGTCCCGGAGCGCTTTCCGCCCGTGTATCGACCCTGAAAATCTGCCGTTTGCGAACGTCAAAGGCGAGGGCTTCGAGAATCGAATCGCTGACCTGTTCGCCCAGAAGCTCGGGTTACCGGTGAAGAGCTATGCGTTTCCGCAGCGCATGAACTTCATCAGAAACACGTTGCGATACAAGTTGCCCGGTGAAGACTTCCGCTGCGACATCGTCATGAGCGTGCCCGCCGGCTACGACCAGGTGTCGGCGACGACTCCCTACTACCGCTCGACTTACGCCTTGGTCTATCCGAAGGGGAAGGGCCTCGACCAGGTGCGCACGGGCGCCGATCTGGAAGGGCTGCCGCCGGAGGTTCGTAACAAGCTGAGAATCGGGATCTACGACAAGTCGCCCGCCTCCGCATGGCTGGTCAAGCACGGGCTGGAGGCTCAGGTGAAACTCTACCCAATCCTGTCCCCGAATCCTGAGCAGTATCCAGGAGAAATCATCGAGAAGGACCTGGCGCAGGGAAAGATCGACGCCGCGGTCGTCTGGGGTCCCATTGCGGGCTACTACGCCAAGCGGGTGCGCAACGTGGACCTCGCAGTCATTCCGCTCAAGTCGGAGCCCGGCGTCAAGTTCGACTACGAAATCGCCATGGGCGTTCGCTACGGGGAGCCTGAATGGAAGGCCAGCGTGCAGAAACTGATCGGCGAGAACCAGGGGGCGATCACGGCGATCCTCCGCGAGTACAACGTTCCGCTGATCGACGAGCGCGGCGAACCCGTTGACCAGGGACGATAGACCGGACCCCGAACCGACAGCCCGGCTGCATGCGCCGATCGTCTCAGCAACACGTGTTCGCGGTTCTCGCGGGGTGCCTGCTCCAGAGTCCTGTTGCGTCCCCACAGGGATTGCAACCGGCTTCGTTCGTCGTGGCGTCGGCCAGTGTCGTGAGAGTCGAGGCAGATCGGGAGCAGGGAGGACTGTCCATTGGCAGTGGGGTCACGATCGCGCCTGCCATCGTGGTCACGAGTTGCCATGTCCTCCGCGATGCCGTGACCATCCGAATATCGGGCGGCGGAAGTCTCTGGGCAGTCACCGGACAGTGGGCCGACGGGGTCCACGATGTCTGCTTCCTGCACGCGCCTGCATGGAGCGGCCGGACGGCGGCACTGGGCGAGCGCGGCTCGCTGCAACTGGGCCAGCCGGTTGCCGCCATCGGGTTCACGGGGGGAACCGGCAGGACGTTGCGGTTCGGTCGCGTGCAGGCGCTGCATTCGCTCGAAGGCGGCAGCGTCATCGAATCCGACACCGCGTTCACGTCAGGCGCGAGCGGCGGCGGGCTCTTCGACGCGACCGGCACACTGGTCGGGCTGCTCACCTTCCGCTTTAGGGCGCGGGGCGGCAGCTACTACTCTCTGCCGGTGGCCTGGATCCGCGACCGCTTGCCGGGCGATGGCGACTGGACAGAGGTCGGGCCGCTGCCCGACGCCCTTCCATTCTGGCAGCGTGACCTTGATACGCTGCCGTACTTCATGCGCGCGGCCCCGCTCTATTCCGAGGGTCGGTGGAGCGAGCTGGTCGAGCTGACCCAGCGCTGGTCGGCGGCCGAGCCGCGCGAGGCCGAGCCGCTGTGCGTTCGCGGCGACGCGATGCAGAAGCTCGGTCGCCCAGAAGCAGCCGTTGCCGCCTACACCGAAGCCGTCGAGCTTGGGCCCGACGTTCCTTCCGCGTGGTATGGCCTCGCGCTGGCCTACGCGGTCCTGGGAAATTCAGCCGGGTCGGGGCGCGCCGAATCGAGGTTGGCCGACCTCGATCCGAGCCTCGCGGCGAAGCTTCACGAAGCAGTCGAGCGGCTGGGCTCTCCCTAAGCCATGGACTTCCGCGCCGCCGTCGCCTTCGCCGTTGCAACGCTGGCCCTCGCGGGAGCGGTCCGCGCCGCCGATCCCAGCGAGTTCTCGGTTGCCGAGACGAAACTGTTCATCGACGACCACCTGCAAGGTGTTCCCGCGTCGACGACGCTCGACTATGCGTACACCAAGCGAGGGTCGCTCGAGAGCCCCGTTGACGATACCGCGCGGGTGATCGTGGGGTCTGCTGCGGAGGGAAGCGGCCGCTCGGTCAAGGTGCAGTACCTGAGCAAGACCCTCGCGCTCGCGCTCGAGCTCGCAGATATCGATGGAGCCAACGCGAATCCGGTGATTCTGTATTTCCTCGAGCACGATATCCGGGAGATGCACCGCCTAACGGGCGGTTCGACCTACTATTTCCGCAAGCGGATCCGGATGGCTCTCGCCGAGGGCGGGCAGGTGACGACGCCGGCGGTCGACGTCGGATCGCGTCGCGTCGCCACTACGCAGATTCGCATCGCGCCGTATCGTGACGACCCGGCCCGCTCGCGCTACGAGAAATTTGCCGACAAGATCTATGTGTTCACGCTGTCCGAAGAGATCCCCGGCAAGGTCGTCGAAGTGCACAGCGAAGTGCTCGCCCCGCCCGCCGGGTCGGGCGCGCCGGGCGAGATCGTCATTGCCGAGACTCTGCGCTTCACCGGCAAACGGTGATCGCGCCAGTGAGCGCTCGTGGAGGGACTGCCATGCGAATGTGCGTCGCGCTGTTGCTCGGGTTCGGCATTCCGTCGCTCGGATACGCGAACGATTTTCCGACGCGCGCCCGGGTCGAGTACGTGCTGTCCTGCATGAGGGAGAGCAAAGCGCCGCCGCAGGAGGCGCTGTACAAATGCTCCTGCGCGATCGACGCGATCGCCGACAAGGTGAGCTACAGCACGTGGGTCGACCTTTCGACGGTCGCCAACGGCATCACCATCGCGGGAGAGCGCGGGGGTGTCATGCGCGACCTGAAGGACGGGCGCCAGCAGATTGCGTCCTACCGCGAGCTGCAGGACAGCGCGAAGAAGGCGTGCTTCCTCGGGAACTGACCGATGCGCGGCAACGGCGATCGCAGGCCTACGGATCGGTGCGTCCCGCTTTGTCGCCGGTGGGGAATTCTTCTGGCGGGCGCGGGCATCGCCTGGTCGTCCGCCATTGCGGGGCCACCGCCCGAAATGCCCGGCTTGTCGCTCGAGAATCCGGTTCCGGGTGTGTACGTGCACTATGGGCAGCAAGCCGAGATGACGCCCGGCAACCTGGGCGACGTCGCCAATTTCGGGTTCGTCGTCGGCGCCCGATGCGTAGCGGTCATCGACACCGGCGGAACGTTCGCGGTCGGACGGGCGTTACGGCAGGCGATTCGCCGAGTTTCGGCGGTGCCGGTCTGCTATGTGATCAACACGCATGTCCATCCGGACCACGTCTTCGGCAACGCGGCGTTCGTCGAAGATCGTCCCGAATTCATCGGCCATGCGCGCCTGTCCGAAGCGATGCGAGTGCGCGGCCCGAGCTACCTCCATGCGTTGCATCGCGACCTCGGCGCGGCGGCGGGCGGCAGCGAGATCGTGCCGCCGACGCGGGCCGTCGCCGGAAGCGAGGATCTCGATCTGGGCGGACGCATCCTGAGGCTCCGGGCCTGGCCGACGGCGCACACCGACAACGATCTCACGGTCTTCGACGCGGCGAGCCGAACCCTGTGGCTCGGCGACCTGCTGTTCGTCGGCCACGTCCCGGTCGTCGACGGCAGCCTCCGCGGATTCCTGCGGGTGATCGAGGAGGTCAAGCGCATCCCCGCGGACAACGCCATTCCCGGGCACGGCCGCGCCCTCGCCTGGCCGCAGGCCATTGTCCCCGAGGAACGCTATCTCGAGCGCCTCCTCGCAGACGTCCGGGCCTCGATCAAGGCCGGGCGCACGCTCGCCGAAACCCTGGCGACTGTGGAAGGCACGCCCGACGAATGGTTGTTGTTCGACCAGTTTCACAGGCGAAACATCACCGCGGCCTACGCCGAGCTCGAGTGGGACGAATGAGCGCCGAGGCGTATATTGTCGATTCCCGCCGCCCGCCCGTCCTCGGGCCGCGGAGGCCCGGTCGCGGCGGACGGAGATCACGATGACTCAACGCGTTATCTGGCTGATCCTGGCGTTGGGACTTGCCATGCCCGGCGCTGCGCGAGGACAAGACGCGAGTCCCGCGGACAGTCCGGTCTGGGCCAAGGTGCATGCAAGCCTGTTCGGCAACGCGCCGCTTGCGCCGGCCGACGGCGTAGTCACGCTGGATACGCCCAAGCGGGCCGAGGACGCATCCATCGTCCCGTTGGCGATCCGCGCCCAGTTCCCCCAGACGAAGGAACGCCAGATCGAGACGATCTGGCTCATCATCGACAACAATCCCTCGCCCGTCGCCGCGGTGTTTCACTTCACGCTGGAAAGCGGGCGCGCCGACATCGAGACGCGCGTGCGGATCGAGGAGTACACACACGTCCGGGCCATCGCTCGGACGAACGACGGCAAGCTGTACATGGCGTCCAACTACATCAAAGCGTCGGGAGGCTGCTCTGCGCCGGCGGGCAAGGACGCGATCGCCGCCAGAGCCAATCTGGGCAAGATGCGCCTCCGCGTCAATGACCCGATCGAAGCCGGCAAACCCACGGTCATCCAGCTGATGGTCAGCCATCCCAATGAGTCGGGACTCGCGATGGACCAGGTGACCCGCAGCTACGCGACACCTCACTTCGTGCGCCAAGTCGAGGTCCGCTACGGCGGCAAGCCGGTCATGACCGCGGACGTGGACTTCTCGATCAGCGAAAACCCGAACTTCCGTTTCTACTTCGTTCCGGAAGGTGCGGGGGAGCTCGATGCGAAGGTCGTCGATAACCAGGACCTCGCATTCGAAACCCGCTTGAAGCTCGATTCAACGCGCGTCGGCGCGCTTTCAACGACGCACTGAATCAGCACGGCATCGCCGCGTTCTCGTTTCCATCGACCAGGGGAGGACTTCATGGATGTTCGTGCCGCTGTCGCTCATCAAGCCGGGGCGCCGCTGGTCATCGAGAAAGTGCAGCTCGATGGGCCGAAGGCCGGGGAGGTCCTGGTCGAGATCAAGGCCACCGGCATTTGCCACACCGACGAGTTCACGCGTTCCGGAGGAGATCCGGAGGGCCTGTTCCCATCGATCCTGGGTCACGAAGGCGCGGGCGTGATCGTCGACGTGGGTCCGGGGGTCACGACGGTCAAGAAAGGTGATCACGTCATTCCGCTCTACACGCCGGAATGCCGGCAATGCAAGTCATGCCTGTCGCGCAAGACCAATCTCTGCACGGCGATCCGGGCGACGCAGGGGAAGGGCGTGATGCCGGACGGCACGAGCCGATTCTCGCTCAATGGCAAGCCGCTCTATCACTACATGGGGTGCTCGACGTTCGCGAATTTCACGGTGCTGCCCGAGATTGCGGTGGCCAAGATCCGCGAGGATGCGCCGTTCGACAAGGTCTGCTACATCGGCTGCGGCGTTACGACCGGCATCGGGGCCGTGATCAACACCGCGAAGGTGGAACCGGGTTCCAACGTCGTGGTGTTCGGGCTGGGCGGCATCGGGCTCAACGTCGTTCAGGGTGCCCGCATGGCGGGCGCGAACATGATCATCGGCGTCGATCTCAATCCGGCGCGCGAGGCGCTCGCGCGAAAGTTCGGGTTGACTCACTTCGTCAATCCGAAGGACGTGAAGGGCGATCTGGTGGCCCATCTGGTGGAGCTCACGAAGGGCGGCGCGGACTACAGCTTCGAATGCGTCGGGAGTGTCGAGCTGATGCGCCAGGCGCTCGAGTGCTGTCATCGCGGCTGGGGCGTCTCGGTCATCATCGGCGTGGCCGGGGCCGGTCAGGAAATCAAGACGCGGCCCTTCCAGCTGGTCACCGGCCGGGTATGGAAAGGAACCGCCTTTGGTGGTGCCCGGGGCCGCACCGACGTGCCGAAGATCGTCGATTGGTACATGGACGGCAAGATCAACATCGACGACCTCATCACGCACGTGCTGCCGCTCGACCGGATCAACGAGGGATTCGATCTCATGCACGCAGGCAAATCGATTCGGGCGGTCGTCGCCTACTGACGCCGCTTGGTTATCGTCGCGATTGCCAACGGTCGCGCCCCGAGGCGCGGGGTCGGGAATCGCGACGCAAGTGAACCGCCGACGGTTCGGCGGTGGGATTTCAACGAGGAGAGAATTGACCATGGCACTCGCTATCCATCCATCCGTCGACAACGGCCTCAAGCCTGCCGCTCCGAACTTCGCCGGGGGCACGCTGCAATGCAAGTGCGCGGACAACAAGGTGACGGTTTCCATCAAGGGCCAGGCCGCGTTCAATCACGTGTGCGGCTGTACGAAATGCTGGAAGCCCGGCAATGCGCTGTTCTCGCAGATCGCGGTCACGCCCACCGCCAATCTCAAGGTGACGGCGAACGAGAGCAAGCTCAAGGTCGTGGATTCGAACGCGGCCATCAAGCGGTACGCCTGCAAGGACTGCGGCGTCCACATGTACGGGCGCATCGACAACACGAATCACCCGCTCTACGGCTTCGACTTCTTTCATACCGAGCTGTCGCCGGACTCGGGCTGGGCGCCGGCGGAATTCGCTGCCTTCGTCTCGTCGATCATCGAATCCGGCGCCAACCCTGCCAACATGGGGGCAGTCCGGGCTCGCCTGAAGGAGATCGGCCTCGAGCCCTACGATTGCCTGTCGCCGCCGATCATGGATCTCATCGCCACGCATGCGGCGAAGCAGAAGGGCGTGACCGTCAAGGCTTGACGGTGGTTGAAAGGCCGATCGCGACGCGGTCCTCTCGGGGCCCGCGTCGCGGTCGCGACGGGCAAGCCGGGCCAACCCGGGAAGCCTGTCGCGACGTGCAGGATCGCTTCGTTCGGTCCACTGTCCGCAAATCGACCGTGCGGCTCGCACCATGACGATCACGACAGTCTCACAGAACCGCTGTTTCGGCGGCGTGCAGGGTACGTACGCTCACGAGTCGGCGGAAACCGGATGCAGGATGCGGTTCGCCGTCTTCATGCCGCCGCAGGCAGGCGCGCAGCGGGTCCCGCTACTTTATTGGCTCTCGGGACTGACCTGCACCGAGGAGAATTTCGTCATCAAGGCAGGCGCCCAGCGCGTTGCAAGTGAGCTTGGCATCGCGCTCGTGATACCGGATACGAGCCCTCGGGGCCTCAACCTTCCCGGCGACGCCGACAACTACGATTTCGGCGTGGGCGCGGGCTTCTACGTCGACGCCACCGCGGCCCCGTGGTCGAAGGGCTATCGAATGTACTCGTACGTAGTCGGGGAACTGCCCGCGGCGGTCGTCGCGGCGTTTCCGGTCGATCCGTCGCGTGCCGGCATCTTCGGGCATTCGATGGGCGGGCACGGCGCGTTGACAATCGCACTCAAGAATCCCGGAGCCTACAAGTCGGTTTCGGCGTTCGCACCGATTTCCTCACCGATGCGCTGCCCGTGGGGAGAGAAGGCCTTGGCCGGCTACCTGGGCCACGATCGTGCGAACTGGCGGGAATACGACGCGACAGCGTTGATCGAGGACCGCGGCTGGAAGGGTCCGCCAATCCTGGTCGATCAGGGAAGCAGCGATCAGTTTCTCGAGACCCAGCTCAAGCCGGAGCTGTTGAAAGCGGCGTGCGGCGAACGCAGTGTCCCGCTCGAGCTCCGGATGCAGGAAGGCTACGACCACAGCTACTTCTTCATTGCGAGCTTTGTGGACGATCACCTGCGGTTTCATGCGCGGCATTTGTGAGGGCGCCTCGGTGACTGCGATGCTCAACATGGATTTCAGCCGGCGGGTGGTGATCCGCACGCGCGATCTTCCATGGCAACCCAGTCCCCGCCCGGGGGTCTGGCGAAAGCCGCTGGCACGCGAAGAAGCCGAACGAGGTCATGCCACCAGCATCGTGCGCTACGACCCGGGGGCTTCGTTCCAGCGTCACGGGCATCCGTTGGGTGAAGAGATCCTGGTGCTCGAGGGCACGTTTTCGGACGAGCATGGCGACTTCGGCGCGGGAACGTACTTTCGAAATGCGCCCGGGTCGGGCCACGCCCCCTTCAGCAAAGAGGGCTGCACGCTGCTGGTCAAGTTGCATCAGTTCCTGCCCGACGACGGCGCGCAGGTATGCGTCGACACGTCCGCCGCGACCTGGCTGGCCGACGAGGCGGGGATCGAGGCTATCCCGCTGCATCGGTTTGCCGGCGAGCGCGTCGCGTTGATGAAATGGAGAGCCGGAGCGGCGCGCACGCTCCCATCGTCATCCCGGAGGGGAGGAGATCTTCGTCCTGTCGGGAGAATTGAAGGACGAGCATGGAACGTACCCGCACGGTACATGGCTGCGCAGTCCATCCATGAGCGAGCACGCCCCCTTCGCCGAGCAGGAAACGATTGCCTGGATCAAGACCGGGCATCTGTCCAGCACGTAATATAGGACCGACTGCGCGGATCGCGACCATGAGCCGCCTCGCCCTCGACGCGTTCATCGCCAGCGCCGCGGAACGCACCTGCCGCCGGCCCGAGCCGGCCGATTGCGTGCTCGCGCTGGCCCCGCTGATGCTCGACCTCGTCAGCCGGGCAGAAGACTTCCTCGAGCCTCGGCACTATCGAAGCGATCCCGCCGGTTACACCCGGAATCTGATCCACGACGCGCCGGACGTGGGTCTTTCGCTGTATTCGCTGGTCTGGCTCCCTGGCCAGTGGACGCCGGTGCACGATCACGGGACGTGGGGCGTCGTTGGCGTTGTCGAGGGCGTGCTCGAGGAGCGCAGCTACGTCCGCGTGTCGCCCGATCGCGGCGCCGATACCGGAATCGAGCTCTTGCGCGGCGGTGTCATCCTGCTAGGGCGCGGCGCCGTCACGAGCTTCGTGCCGAATCCGGACCACATTCACGTCACCGGCGTGCCGACCGAACGTCCGCGCGCGATCAGCCTGCACCTTTACGGGCGCATGATGAGCGACTTCAATACGTATGATGTCGACGCCCGAACGCGTCGGCGGGTCCAGTTGGCCCACAACGAAAGCTGAGACGCGTTCGTGCTGCTCCGGTGGAGCGCTCCGGGCAGGGGCGCTCCACCGTCAGTTGCTCACTTGCCTCGAATCGAGTCCGCCGCCTTCTGCAGGATGTCCGCGACGCGCCGCTGTTCCTCGTCGGCGCTGCCCCATTTTTCGACGATCGCTGCACGGAGCTCCCCGCGCGCAGCGCGGAGTTCGGGCGTCTCGGCATGCGAGTCGTCGCCCGCGAACGCGCGCCGCACGTTTGCCATCTTCTCGCCGAGCCATTTGAGCTGGCGCAGAAGGTTGTCGGCGACCTCGCGATTCTGCTCGAGATGAGCGCGGCCGGCGTCAGTGATTCGATAGAGCTTGCGAGTGCCCTCGGCTTCGACCGACGCGTAGTCGATTTCCTCGAGATAGGTGAGGGCGGGATACACCATGCCCGGACTCGGGCTGTAGAAACCGCCGGAACGCTCGCCTAGCGCCTTGATGATCTCGTACCCGTGGGCCGGTTTCTCGGCCAGCAGCGCAAGAATGAGCAGCTGCAGATCGTCGCTGCCCAGCTTCCGCCCCGAACGAAAACCATGCCATCGCACGTCGCCGCGATCGAAGGCGCCGTCGAAGAAGATGCCGAAGCCTCGCCGTTGGACGTGGCGGCCTGCGCACCCGTGCGGCCGGCCAGTGAACATGCCGAATGCTCCTCTCATCATCGTCCTTTCAGTCGTTCGATGCATCACAAGATATATCGTAAGATATTAGTTGTCAAGTGATCACTTCGCGGACCGCCAAAAACGGAAGGACGACGATGGCGACGCCTCAGCAGATCGCGGCGCCCCGGCTGTGCACCGAAATCTGGGGCCGGGTGTGGCCGCGGCAGTCGCGCGCCGGCGCAACGCGGGCGTAGCGGTCCAGAACGACGAGCTTCGCCGGACGACGGCCCGCCAGCAACGACAGGATGCCGCCGGCGTAGCGCCCGAACAGGTAGTTCCGCCAGATCGACGCCGGGGCTGCATCGGGCTCGATGCTGCGGAATCCCCAACGGGCGTAGAAGGCGGCGTAGGCCGGGCGTGTGATGGTGAACACGCGAGCCGTTTCGCACGAGAGCATCGCGTCGATCAGTTGTGACGCAACGCCGTGGTGCCGTGCATCTCTCCGTACGACGAGCGAGCTCAGCTCCCGCGAACCGTCCCAATGCTTGCGGAGTTGGACGGCGCCCACGAGGCCCGAATCGTCGAACGCGACGGTGAACCGCCGCCAGTCGAGGTCGAGGGGATTCAGGTGCTCGCTGCGCACGAGCGTCTTGACCGCCGGCAGATCGTCTGCGGATGCGGCTCGGATCGCGATCGACAACGTGTGGGCTGCGGAATCCATGGCGCCCAATCTAGCGCGCGAAGGCAACCGCAGAATTTCAGCGACGCCCCTATTTGTTTCGGTTGTTTCGCGGTTCGTGGCGGAACCCGTGGGCGCCCAATAAAAAAGCCCGCGCAGGGCGGGCTCTTTCGGGAAGTCGGCTCTGATGCTAGTTCGTCGGCTTTTCGCTCTGCGGCGTGCTCTCGGGCGCGAGGGCGACCGAGCTGCGCGCGGGCTGTTTGCTCTTGTCGCTGGCCACCTGTTTCTTCTTCGCCACCGGCGCCGCCGCGGCAGTCTTCACCGCCGGCTGAGTCGCCTGGGCCTGGTCATCGGTGATTTCGCGCTTTGCTGCGTGGGACGCGTCACAATCGGCGAGCGCCGTACCGGCGAAGGCGACAGACGCAAGCGCGATGAGAACATTGCGGATCATGGCGACCTCCATCTCGAAGCGACACGGTCGATGCTGCGCGCGTCCGGGGAGGTTGTCAACCGAACCTAGCGCATCAAGGCGCGTCGATCGAAGGGGGAATCGTGAGACCGAATACCACGGGGCGATGTCGGACACGAATATCAGGGTTTCGCCGACACTGCCGAACTCACCGTCCCCTCACTATGCGCCGCATCCGAACCCGGGCGGCACAGCCGGTGCCGTAACAGCGATGCGCGTCGCGCTGATCCACAATCCAAGGGCCGGTGACGGCCGGCAACCGGGCCTCGAGCATCTGCTCGCGCTCCTGCGCGCGCACGGTCATGAGATCCGGTATCGCTCGTCGAAGGATTCGCACATTGGCAATTTCCTCGCGCAATCCGCCGACCTCGTCGTCGCGGCGGGGGGTGACGGCACCATCGCAAGGGTGGCGAAGCTCATGCGTCGACGCCGGACGCCGATCGCTCCCCTCCCGCTCGGCACGGCGAACAACATTTGCACGGCGCTGGGGCTCACAGACCTGACGCTGCATGAGCAGATCGCCGGTTGGGCAACGGCGCCCGAGCGGCCGTTCGATATCGGCGATGCGTCGGGGCCTTGGGGCACGCGCCATTTCGTCGAGTCGTTCGGCATCGGTGTGATTCCACGGATGATCGGCTCCGGAAGCCAGCATCGCGAGGTTAAGGCGGCACGACACGAGCGTGGGGTGCGACTCGCGATCGATCACTTGGCGCGGTGCCCCGCTATCGATCTGGACGCGCTTATTGACGGGCGCCCGTGCTCCGGACGCTTCGTGCTATTCGAGGTGATGAACATCGCGCTCATCGGACCCAACCTGAACCTCGCGATGTCCGCCGATCCGTCCGATCGGCACTTCGACGTCGTGCTGGTGCGCGAGTTCGAGCGCGACATGTTCCGCGAATGCCTCGAAGCGGAGGCAGCCGGCATGCCGTGGCCACACGAGCTCACGACAATCCGCGGTTCAACCCTCGAGCTCGCTTCGGGCAGCTTTCCGGTGCACCTCGATGATGAAGTCTATGCGCCCAGACAGTCGGGGCGCGGTGCGGCACGCATTCGCCTGGCGATGCGTGAAGGTGTCCGCCTCGTCGTCCCCCAGCGGAACGGTGCACGCGCTTCGGCGTATAGCAGCGGCTAGGCCGCTGCCGGATCCCTCGTGGCGCCGGCCGCCTCGAATTGCGCCAGCGCCTGCTCGTCCGTGAGGTCGAGCCGGATCGGCGTCAGCGACACGTAGCCCTGCTCGACGGCCCACCGATCGGTGCCCTCGTCGACGCCTTCGACAGGCGTCACCGTGAACCAGAAGTGCTTGCGCCCCATGGGTCCTCGCCCGGGCACAACGCGGCCGTCGTAGTGTCGCACCGACTGCCGCGTCCAGCGCATGCCGCGTGGCGCCTGACGCCGGAAAGTTGACGTTGATCAGAGGCACGTCGTGGAGCGGAAGAATGAAACCGGAGCACGCGACGCGACCCATGGCTCGAGTGTCGCGAAATCGAGCCTCCTCACCGCTGGCCGACGTGCTGAGGGCGATGCCGCGCACGCCCATGAGCGCAGCCTGCCGCGCGGCGGCGAGCGTTGCCGGACGGCCACACCGAATTGCCGAGATTGCTTCCGAGATTGACGCCTGACAACACGACCTCGATGTCCTTCCACTGGAAGACCGAGGGCGACGCAGTCGGCGGGGGTGCCGTTGACGCGAACGCTTCCGCCTCCGGGCCCGCGAACGGCGTCCGCCGGTAGGTCAGCGGCCGCGCGGACGTGATCGAATGCGCGGCCGATGACATTTCGACGTGCGGCGCGACGACCCGGACCGCGCCGAACGTCGCGGCGACTCCGCAAGTGCGACGATCCCCGGACTGTAAATGCCGTCGTCGTTAGTGACGAGGATATGCATTCGGCCGATTATTTCGGACCCGTACCTCCGCCCGATCCGCCACTCGTGCCGCCGCCGTGGCCGCCGTTGTCGCCGCCGGATGTGCCGCCACCGCTGGCGCCGGTGCCGCCGCTGTGCCCGCCGTTGTCGCCAGCCATGCCGCCACCGCTCGCGCTGTTGCCTCCGCCCGAACTACTGTTGGTCATGGGCCTCATCTCACTGTTGCCGCTGGTCGAGGAGCTGCCGGTCGCGGACTTTGTCCCGTCGTTCATTCGCCCGGAGCGAAGGTCTTGATCGTATTTGGTCTTGGCATCGCGCACGCATTGATCGCGGTTTGCGGCCGGTTGAGCGTTGCAAGCCGACTGGGCGGCGCGATAGTCCGCTTCCACCTTCGAGTCACTGTTCATCTTGGGCGTCTGCGGGCTGCCCTTCATATCGGGCGCGGGCGGGCTGGGCGGATTGGGAGCATTGGGGGATTGCGCAAACACGCTCGCCGACGACGCGAGTACCGCGGCCACGAATGCCGCGAGAACAGTCGATTTGCGATTCATCACGATCTCCTGAGTGTACGTTGCTGGCGCGCACCGGCCGCGCCTGCGAAACCCAAAAGGGGGCAGGATTATTGTCTCGATGGGCTCGACGGATCGGGATCGGGCAATCGCTGAAAGCGGCGTAGTCCTTGCGGCGACGAACCGGCGTCGGCGTGCCCCGGCAGCCGCCCGGCCTGTTCGCCTACAGGGATTTGCGCGGTTGTCCGCTCGGCGCGGCGCTACCCGTAGTGCCGCAGGTCGTAGTTGCGATAGTCGTGGCGGTAATCGCGATCCCCGTCGTGATACCGCTCGCCGACGGGAGCGGACACGCACGCCCCAAGCAGCGCCACCAGCGTCGAAACGATCATCCAGCGCTTCATGATGACGGCCTCCTCGTAGCGGATGCGGCACATCATCGGACGCCGACTCGAGCCTGCATGTCCTTTCGGCACCTGACAGCATGTCAGCCACCGTCCGAAACGCGCGTAGGACGGCGCCGACTGCGGCGCGAGCATCAGCAGGGCGTTTCCAGCGGGACAGGGATTCGGGATTTGGTGCCGCTTTGCACGTGTCGTACCATGCGCTCAGGGCGACGGTGAAGCCGCGGGAGGTACGACATGCAACTCGGAATGATCGGACTCGGCCGGATGGGTGCGAACATGGTGCGGCGACTGCGCGCGGGCCGCCACGAATGCGTGGCGTTCGATCGTTCACCGCAAGCCGTCTCATCGCTTGCGGCCGAGGGCGCCGCCGGCGCTGAATCGCTCGCCGATCTGGCGCAGCGGCTCGCGCGACCGCGCGCGGTATGGCTCATGGTCCCGGTGGCCAGCGTCGACGCGACGATCGCAGACTTGCTGCCGCATCTCGGCGCGAACGACATCATCATCGACGGCGGCAACTCGCATTTCGCGGACGACATCCGGCGCTCGCGCGAGCTGGGCGCAAAGGGCATCCGCTACGTAGACGTCGGCACGTCTGGCGGCGTGTGGGGCCGGGAGCGCGGGTACTGCCTGATGATCGGCGGACCCGACGACGCGATCACGCATCTCGATCCGGTGTTCGCGACGCTCGCGCCGGGAAGTGCAGGTGTCGCGCCGATCTCGCGGCCAACGGCGCGAGACGACACCGCCGAGCGCGGCTACCTGCATTGCGGCCCGAGCGGCGCCGGCCATTTCGTCAAGATGGTCCATAACGGCATCGAGTATGGAATGATGGCGGCCTACGCCGAGGGCCTGAGCGTGCTGCACGCGGCGGACGTCGGCAAGCATGCGCACGAACGCGATGCGGAGACCACGCCGCTGCGCGACCCCGAGCTCTATCGCTTCGACTTCGATCTTGCCGCCATCGCCGAAGTCTGGCGGCGTGGCAGTGTGATCTCGTCGTGGCTGCTCGATCTCACCGCGACCGCGTTCGCCCAGGATCCCGTGCTCGCAGGCTTCAAGGGCCGCGTCGCCGATTCGGGCGAGGGCCGTTGGACCGTGCAGGCGGCGATCGACGAGGGCGTGCCGGTGCCCGTGCTGACCGCGGCGCTTGCGGCCCGCTTCTCCTCGCGCGGCCTCGCCGATTTCCAGAACAAGATCCTCTCGGCGATGCGCTTCGAGTTCGGCGGCCACGTCGAAACGACACCGAAGTAGCGCTCGTCCCCCTCCTGTCGTCGGTTGCCACCCCCGCGCGGAAGTGGCAGTGCGAGCGTTATTCTGCTGTCATAAATCGTTCTTGCGCCGTCGACGGTCTGGGCCGTTTCCCCGATGCGATTGCGCGCTGCGACGGATCGCCGCGCCTCTTATGTTGCCCACAGCGTCCGTCGCGGCCGGCCCCAGCATTGGCGTCGTCCCCTCCAAATAGCCCCAGACCTTGGGGTCGTCCGCCACCCAAACCGCCACCCGTGGTAGTCAAAATGGCCTGGACAAACCTCACGCGGTGTACTACATCTGAATGAAGTATCTTCAAAGGGGCATGATGGTTTCGGCGTGGTGGCTGGTCGTGGCGTTCATGGTCGGTGGGTTTGCCGGCACCCTGGTGCTCGCGATGCTGGCGGTGGCGTCGAGCGAGCAGGACCTGGGCGCCCGGACCGAGGATGCCGTCGCCCGGGACGGTCTAGGGGCGGTCGGCCTCGAGCCGACCATGACCGCCAAATAGCCTGATATCCGCGGCATCCGCCGCGGTGCGATTCGCTCAGGGCTTCGGGGGAAGGTCGGATTCCCCCCGATCGGGGCAAGACAGGGCGTCCTTGAAACGACGGCGAGGGGCGCCATGTTTGCCCCATGCCCGGTGATCTCGCGTTCGCCGCCGCTGCTCCAATCCCCGACGCAGCTCTGCACGATGCCTACTCGACGGCCGTGATGGCCGCGGTCGCGCGCGTGGCGCCGGGGGTCGCCCACGTCGCGGTTCATGGGCGGCGGGGCGTCCGGGGTGCGGGTATGCACGGCGCGGGATCGGGCTTCTTCATCACCCCGGACGGCTACCTGCTGACGAACAGCCACGTGGCCGGTGCCGCCGAAGCCATCGAGGTGGTGCTGGCCGACGGTCGACACGCCGCGGCTGAGATCGTAGGCGACGACCCCGACTCGGATCTCGCGCTGCTCAAGGTCGCTGCGCCGGATTTGACGTCGTGTCGACTCGGTGACTCGAGTCGGGTCGCTGTCGGTCAGATCGCGATCGCGATCGGCAGTCCCTACGGCTTCCAGCACACGGTCACCGCGGGCATCGTCAGCGCGCTCGGACGGTCGATGCGTGCCGCAGACCGGGCGTCTCCTCGACAACGTGCTGCAGACCGATGCTGCGCTGAATCCGGGCAACTCGGGCGGCCCACTCGTCGACGCGCGTGGAGACGTCATCGGCGTCAACACCGCGGTCATCCTGCCCGCACAAGGTATCTGCTTCGCGATCGCCGCGTCGACGGCGGAGCGCGTCGCGATCGCGCTCATCCGCGACGGTCGCGTGCGCCGCGCCTGGCTCGGCGTCGGCGCCGAGACGGTGCCGCTGCCGCGGCGCTTCGTGCGTCACTTCGGGCTGGCATGCGATACGGGAGTCCGGATCCAGTCGCTGGAATCCGACTCGCCCGCCATCGCGGCCGGGATTGCGCGCGATGACATCGTCGTAGGAATCGACGGTGCGCCGATCGCCAACGTCGACGATCTCCAGCGCGCGCTCGGCGCCGACGCGATCGGCCGCGAGCTCGGCGTGGTCGTGCTGCGGCGCGACCGGAAGGTTGCGCTGGCTGCCGTGCCGCGCGAGCGTGCATCCGCCGAAGGAAAGCGGAGCCGACGGTAGGGGTTCACCGCACGCGCCTTTGCAACGACGGCGATATGTGGAACAATCGGGTCAACCATAATTTCGGGGTGACCGCGATGCTGGATCGCGACGGTTATCGCCCGAACGTAGCCATAGTCATCGTCAACGCGAAGAATCAGGTCTTCTGGGGTAAGCGCATCCGAGAGCACTCGTGGCAATTTCCGCAGGGCGGCATTAATCCCGGAGAACCGCCCGAGCAGGCGATGTACCGGGAGCTGCACGAGGAAGTCGGGCTCCAGTCGCACCACGTGAGGATTCTCGGTCGCACGCGTGACTGGCTGCGTTACGAGGTGCCGCAGCACTGGATCAAGCGCGAGTGGCGCGGGAGCTACCGCGGGCAGAAGCAGATCTGGTAC
Organism: uncultured beta proteobacterium; assembly: GCA_963773195.1. Taxonomy (GTDB): domain Bacteria; phylum Pseudomonadota; class Gammaproteobacteria; order Burkholderiales; family Casimicrobiaceae; genus CAIWHR01. The sequence goes on along the minus strand of CAVZAE010000001.1, from coordinate 49,393 downwards.
CTGCTAAGGCTCGTCGGCCGCGACAACGACGTCAAGCTTCGCGCGAACGAGCGCCCGGAGTTCGACGCGTGGCGCTGGCACGAGTATTGGGTGCCGCTCGATACGGTGATCGAGTTCAAGCGTGAGGTCTATCGGCGCGCGCTGACCGAGCTCGAACGCTATCTGCACGTGCGGCCGCATACCCGCCGCGAACGCCTCTACGGCTTCCCCCACCCGGTGATGCCGCCGTCGTACTCGGACCCGTCCACGCAGAACAATTCGTAGCGGCGCGAGCGGCTCGCCGATTCGGCCTCCGCACGGCCCGTTTTGATCGTCCCGGCGAGGGGTCGGCCTCCGAACGCGCTCCCGATGGCTTGCATCCCCACGCGAGCGTGGGGCCCCTGCTCGCCGGTCGCGCGTTCCCCGGCCGAAGGCCGCGGCGGGAGTGGCTCAGACGCGCGCGGCTACGGCGGGCACTCGCCGACGCGCTTGGCGGCCCACGTCATCGTCGTGGGGGTGTCCGGATTCGTCCCGCGTCGCGCGACGGCGTCGAGCTTGCCTTCGTAGCGGGTCGCCTCGATCATGAACTCGGCCTTGCCTTGCAGCGTGGCCGGACCGTCCCGGCAGGCGAAGTCATACGTCGTCTTGCTACCGTCGGATACGATATTGGTCAGCTCGCACTCGCCGCCGGGACGCGGCAGCGACTTGGTGCCGTCGTCGATCTCCTTCTGGGTGACGCAGTCGCGGTCGGTCGCGACGAGCGGCACGCGCCCGGTGCGGGACACCGAAACCGTGGACTCCCACACGCCAGGCTGCATGGGGGAGGCGGCTTGCGCAGCGGCCGGAACCAGCGCCGCCAGCAGCAGTGCGGCAACGCGCATCAGCGAATCGCCCCGATGCCGGCCAACCCTGCCATGCCGCCGCCCACCACCATCGAGAAGAGCAGGCTGATGAGGACAAAGCCGATGACGAGCGCGCAGATCGCGACAACCGCCGTATAGCCGACCGCCTTTTCCGCCGCGCACTTCTTCAGCACCGGCGCGCCCAGATAGAACAGGTAGAACGTGTAGATGAGTCCGAGCAGCCCAATGATTCCGCCCAGATACGGGATGAGACGGAAGATGCCCGCGATCCATAGGGCCGTGCACGAATAGGCGACGAGCTTGAGCGAGCCTATGAAATCCTTCTGGCCGCCGAAGGAGGGCGCGAGCGCGTCGACAATGAGCGCGAGCACGAACGTCATCGCGAGCGCGATCAGGTAGCCCACGATCGCAAAGACGAACCCCAGCCCGCCGGTGATGATAGCTACCGCGATGGGCCCGATCGCCGCCAGGATCAGCACGTAGCCCGTGTAGATGGACTGCGTCGTCGCGGCTTCCTCCGCGATCTTCGGCCACTCGGCCTGCGGGCTCACGAGAATGTTCTTGACGCGGTCTACAAGGTTCATGGCTCCTCCCCTTTTTGGTTCGTGGCGCGAAGTTTAGGTCAACCAAGTGCGAGTGTCGAATGACCTCGCCGTACCTCGTCGCCTTCAGCCGGGCAGCACGAGATTGTGGTTCCGGGCGTTCGCCTTCGGCTTGCTTAACTTGCCGCCGCGCGGCAAGTTAGCCTGCGCCGCAATGGGGTCCTGCTCATCCAAGCAAGACCAAATTGTCGCGATGAATCAGCTCCGGCTCGTCGACGTAGCCCAGGATCGATTCGATTTCGGAGGACGGCTTGCGCAGAATTCGCGCCGTCTCCTGCGCGCTGTAGTTGACGAGCCCGCGTGCGATCTCGCGCCCCTCGGGATCGATGCAGCCGACCACTTCGCCGCGCTCGAACTCGCCTTCGACCGCCGTGACGCCGATCGGCAGCAGGCTCTTGCCGTCGCGCACGAGCGCGCGCACGGCGCCCGGATCCAGCGTGATTCGCCCTGCGAGTTGCAGGTGATCCGCCAGCCACTGTTTCCGCGCGGCCAGCGAGATGGCCGGCGCGACCAGCGCGGTGCCGAGCGGCTCGCCGGCCGCGAGCCGCGACAGCACGCGCTCCTCGCGGCCGGATGCGATCACCGTCGAAGCGCCTGAGCGCGCGGCGCGTTTTGCCGCCAGCACCTTGGTCAGCATCCCGCCGCGCGCCAGCGCTGTGCCGACACCGCCTGCCATTCTTTCCAGCTCGGGGTCGCCGGCGCGGCCGTTCTGCACGAGCGTGGCGCTCGCGTGACGACGAGGATCCGCCGTGTAGAGCCCCGGCTGATCGGTGAGGAGCACCAGGACATCGGCCTCGATCAGGTTCGTGACAAGCGCGCCCAGCGTGTCGTTGTCGCCGAAGCGAATCTCGTCGGTCGTCACAGTGTCGTTCTCGTTGATGACCGGGATCACGTCGAGGCGAAGCAAGGTGAGCAGCGTCGAGCGCGCGTTCAGGTAACGGCGACGGTCCGCCAGGTCGTCATGCGTCAGCAGGATCTGCGCCGTGTGCAGCCCGAAGCGCGCGAAAGCCGATTCGTACGCTTCGACCAGTCCCATCTGGCCGACGGCGGCCGCAGCCTGCAGCTCGTGGATTGCCGCGGGTCGCGCTTTCCACCCCAGGCGCCGCACGCCTTCCGCGATCGCGCCGGAAGACACGAGCACGATCTCGCGACCGCTGCGCTTGAGCGCCGCGATCTCGTCCGCCCAGCGCCCCACGGCCTCGTGATCGAGGCCGCGACCGTCGGCCGTGACAAGGCTCGAACCGACCTTGACGACGATCCGCCGCGCGGACGCGACCAGCGTGGTCATCTTGCGTCAGAGGCGCGCTCGGCGGCTTCGTCGGCCGCCGCGTCGCGGCTCGGGTGCGCGTCGAGCCAGTCCTGGATTGCGTAGACGACCTCGCGACAGCCCTCGCCGCTGATCGCGGCGACCGCGAAGACCGGGCCCTTCCAGCGATAGCTCTTGACGAATGCTTTCACGCGCTCCGCGCGCTCGTCGGCAGGCACGAGGTCGAGCTTGTTCAGCACGAGCCAGCGTGGTTTCGCATGGAGCGCGGGATCGTATCGTTTCAACTCGTTCACGATCGCCCGCGCGTCGCGCACCGGATCCGCCTCGGGATCGAACGGCGCGAGGTCCACGATGTGCAGCAGCAGTCGCGTGCGCTGCAGGTGGCGCAGGAAGCGATGGCCGAGTCCCGCGCCGTCCGCCGCGCCCTCGATCAGCCCGGGAATGTCGGCGACGACGAAGCTCCGGCCGGCATCGGTGCGCACGACCCCCAGGTTCGGCGCGAGCGTCGTGAACGGATAGTCGGCCACCTTGGGGCGTGCGGCCGACACCGCGCGGATGAACGTGCTCTTGCCCGCATTCGGCAACCCGAGAAGCCCGACATCAGCGAGCACGCGGAGCTCGAGCGCGAGCCGGCGGCGCTCGCCGGTGGCGCCGGGTGTGTGCTGCCGCGGCGCGCGGTTGGTGCTCGATTTGAAGTGCAGATTGCCCAAGCCTCCCTTGCCGCCTTGCGCGAGCAGCGCGCGTTGCCCGTTCGCTCCCAGGTCCGCGATCCGCTCGCCGCTCTCGGCATCGGTGATCACGGTGCCGACCGGCATGCGCAGCACGATGTCGGGAGCGCCCTTCCCGTACTGGTCCGCACCACGGCCGTTGTCTCCGCGCCGGGCGCGATGAAGCCGTGCGTAGCGATAGTCGATCAACGTGTTGACGTTGCGGTCGGCGAGCGCCCAGATACTGCCGCCGTCGCCGCCGTCGCCGCCGTCCGGTCCGCCCCGGGGCACGTACTTCTCGCGGCGGAACGACGCCGCGCCGTTGCCGCCGTCCCCGGCAACGACTTCGATGGTCGCTTCATCGAAGAACTTCATCGCGCGCTCCGGCCGTAGAGCACGTAACGCTCGGTGTCATCGCCGCGGCGCCGTCCTTCCCAGAGCACGGTCCAGCCGTCCGGTACCGGGGACTCGCCGTCGATACGCCCATACTGGACGAGCAGCGTGGGACAGTCGGCCGCCGGCGTCACCTCCTCGCGCTCGGTGACGAGCCCGGCGAAATACTGGAACAGCGCGCGTTGCGCTTCGCCGAGATTGCGGCTCGCGACGCAGCCCTGCGCGGGGAGGTGCGTGGCCAGATCCTGCGCGACGACGCGATAGCTGCGCCGCGAGTCGAGATAGGGCAGCCAGATCGTCGAGTACAGCGCCCACAGCAACGTCATGCCGGCCGCCCAGTTGAGCACCGCGCGCCGATTGGAGCGCCGCGCCGGACGCACAAGCACGAGCCAGAGCAGCGTGAGCAACGCGGAGACCACGATCGCGAGTCCGTGGAACGGCGGCTGGTAGCCTGCCTCCGTGTCGCGCATCACGCGCGCGACCGCGAGCGACATGCCGCGCGCGTAGGCGTCGAACCAGAGCACCCACGCGAGCGCCGCAGCGAGTCCGAACGTCAGAATGCCGAACCAGTCGAGCGCGCCCGAATAGCTGCGCTTCAGTGTATCGATCTCAGTGGCGCCGAGAAGCGCAAGCGGCAGCAGCACCGGCATCAGGTATGCGACGCGCGGGTCCGACATCACAGCGAACGAGACGAGCATCACGGCCGCCAGCGTGCCGGGAAGCTCGATGGCCGGAGTCGCGAGCCCCCCGTTGAAGCCGCGCCCGCGCGTCCACAGCGTCCAGACCGCGAGAGGGAGCGAAGGCCACGCGAACCAGAGGAGATTCTTGAGCAGCACGACGGGATCGGCGGGTGCTTTCGGCGACAGCGGCCCGAACCAGTCGGTCCACGATTGCGCGCTCCACCACGCGGCGAAGTCGACAGCGGAGCTTGCCGCCAGCGCGACGAGCCACAGGGCGCTGATCGGCAGCGCGATGGCGAGAGCGACCGCAACGCTCGTCGCGTAGCCGCGCGTCCGCCACGACGCGAAGGCGATCGGCAGCACCGCAGCCGTGACACCGAGCCATAGCGGGCCCATGAAGCCGCGTGACAGGAACGCGACCGCCGTCCCGAGGCCCAGCACTGCGCCGCCTGCGACTCCTCGCCGCAACGCCAGCGCGAAGCCGTATTGCGCGATCGCGATTCCAGCGAGCAGGCCGACCTCGGGCGACAGTTGGTGGGCGCGATCCCACAGGCCCACTGAACCAACGAACAACAGCACGGGCATCCAGCGGAAATTGCGGCCGATGAGCTCGTGGCCGGTCGCCGCCAGCACGTAGAGCGTAATCGCGAGCAGCAGGCCTACCGCGAGGCGCGCCGCGTCATGCTCGGGGAGGAAGCCGCGGGTAAGCGTCGCCGTCAGCGTTGCGAGCGCATAGACGAGCGGTGGCCGATCGACGAAGGGTTCGCCCGCGAGGTTCGGCGTGATGTAGTCGGCACCATGCAGCATCTCGTGGACGATGCCGAACGATGTCGCGTCCTCCGTCTTCCACGGATCGTGACCGATGAGCCCGAGCACGACCCACGCGCCGCACAGGACGACGAGGCCCAACTGCTTCAACGAACGATAGGGACCCGACGGGCTCAGCGTCGGATCGTCGTCGGAGCGGCGCGAGGCCGGGTTGGGCGCGGGGCGAGCCATGGCGGGGTGGGAAGGCCTGCCCGGGATCGCACCCCGGACGCTCAAAGAAAAAGGCAGCCGAAGCTGCCTTTTCCGCTACGGGCGCCGGAGCGGGCGGGCCCGCGCATTGTCGCGCGTTTCGTGCTCGATGCGGTCAGCCCTTGGCCGCCGCCGCCTTCGCGGCGGGCGCCTTCACCGCAGGGGCCTTGATCACGGGTGCCTTGGGCGTGGCCGGCTTGGCTGCGGCGGGCTTGGCCGCATAGCGCTGGCGGAACTTGTCGATGCGGCCCGCCGTGTCCATGACCTTCTGCTTGCCGGTGTAGAACGGATGGCAGGCGGAGCACACTTCGACGTGGAGCGGCTTCACGACCGTCGAGCGCGTCGTGAACGTGTTGCCGCAGCTGCACGTGACCTGGATTTCGCCGTAATTGGGGTGGGTTCCGGATTTCATGGGATCCTCGTTCGCAGTCCACGCGCCGGGGCTTCATTGCCCGTGGGGGCGCGCCCGGACCGCTGCCGCTTCATATGGGGCCTGCAGCCCCGAATTCCGAGGCGCCCCCGCGGCAAAAACGATAATTATCCTTTTTTCCGCAGTGCAATGCAACCCGATCCGGGTCCCGGCGCGCTCCGGGCGCCACGAACTAAGTCTATTTAAAACAATGCATTGCAACGACCGCTAGCCGCGCCGCATCGAATCGAAGAATTCGGCGTTCGACTTCGTCTGCTTGACCTTGTCGACGAGGAATTCGGTCGCCTCTAGCTCGTCCATCGGGTAGAGCAGCTTGCGCAGGACCCAGACCTTCGGCAGCACGTCGGGCTTGAGCAAGAGCTCTTCCTTTCGCGTGCCTGAGCGGTTCACGTTGATCGCCGGGTAGATGCGCTTCTCGGCCATCCGGCGGTCGAGGTGGATTTCCATATTGCCGGTGCCCTTGAACTCCTCGTAGATCACGTCGTCCATCCGCGATCCGGTGTCGATGAGCGCCGTGGCGATGATCGTGAGCGAGCCGCCTTCCTCGATGTTGCGCGCCGCGCCGAAGAAGCGCTTGGGGCGCTGCAGCGCATTCGCATCGACACCGCCGGTGAGCACCTTGCCCGACGCGGGTACGACCGTGTTGTAGGCGCGTGCGAGCCGCGTGATCGAGTCGAGCAGGATGACGACGTCTTTCTTGTGCTCGACCAGGCGCTTCGCCTTTTCGATCACCATCTCGGCGACCTGCACATGGCGTGTCGCCGGCTCGTCGAACGTCGAGGACACGACTTCGCCGCGCACGGTGCGCTGCATCTCGGTCACTTCCTCCGGCCGCTCGTCGATCAGGAGCACGATCAGCACGACGTCGGGATAATTCGCCGCGATCGAGTGTGCGACATGCTGCAGCATCACCGTCTTGCCGGATTTCGGCGACGACACGAGCAGCCCCCGCTGGCCCTTGCCGATCGGCGCGATGATGTCGATGATCCGGCCGGTCATGTTCTCTTCCGCCTTGATGTCGCGCTCGAGCATGAGCGGCTCGTCGGGGAAGAGCGGCGTCAGGTTCTCGAACAGGATCTTCGACTTCGCGTTCTCCGGCGGCTCGCCATTGACCTTGTCGACCTTGACCAGCGCGAAGTAGCGCTCGCCGTCCTTCGGCGTGCGGATCTCGCCCTCGATCGTGTCGCCGGTGTGCAGGTTGAAGCGGCGGATCTGCGACGGCGAGATGTAGATGTCGTCGGTGCCCGCGAGGTAGCTCGTATCGGGCGAGCGCAGGAATCCGAAGCCGTCGGGCAGGATCTCGAGGGTGCCGTCGCCGAAGATGCTTTCGCCCTTCTTCGCCTGCTGCTTCAGCATGGCGAAGATCAGGTCGTGCTTGCGCATCCGGTTGGCGCCCTCGAGCTCGTTGGTGTTGGCGATCTCGACCAACTCGGTGACCGGCTTTGACTTGAGTTCTGACAGGTGCATGGGTGGCGCGCGGAAAGGGCGGGAGCGGCGTCGAGCCGCGGAGGGAAATACGGGGAAGTTTCGGGCCCGGGGAGGTTTCCCGGGAGGGCGCCCGAAGCGTCAGGCGGCGCCCTGGAACCTGCCGCGGAGCCGCCCCGGGAAGACCGGGGCGCGGCGCGGCACGAAGATCAGACTAGCGGGTTCAGAGGTTGCTGTCAACAAAGGCGGCGAGCTGGGACTTCGACAGTGCGCCGACCTTCTGCGCGTGCGCCTTGCCGCCCTTGAACAGAATCAGCGTCGGAATGCCCCGGATGCCGAACTGGCTGGTCGTGCCCGGGTTGGCGTCGATGTCGAGCTTGGCGACGGTCAGCTTGCCCGCGTAATCGCGAGCGAGGTCCTCGAGCACGGGTGCGATCATCTTGCAGGGACCACACCATTCGGCCCAGTAGTCGACCAGGACGGGCGTCTGCGATTGCAGGACGTCCTTTTCGAACGTGGCGTCGGAAACGTGCTTGATTTCTGCGCTCGTGGCGTCGGAAACGTGCTTGATCTCTGCGCTCATGGAATTCCTCGTCAACTGCGCGAAGCTTGCCGCCGCGGGCCACCGCCCGCATGGGGCGCCGGACCAGAGGCTACGGTAGCCCAACCCCAGCCCCCGTGCAAGCGTTGAGAGCTACGGTTGGGGGTGGCTTTGCTAAAATCAACCCTTTCCCGCCGGTCCCGCGCATGACCTACGTCGTCACCGAGAGCTGTATCAAGTGCAAGTACACCGACTGCGTCGACGTGTGCCCCGTCGACTGCTTCCGTGAGGGGCCGAATTTTCTCGTGATCGACCCCGACGAATGCATCGACTGCACGCTCTGCGTCGCCGAATGCCCGGTCGAGGCGATCTTCGCGGAGGACGACGTCCCCGACGACCAGAAGCACTTCACCGCGCTCAACGCCGAGCTCAGCAAGGAATGGAAGCCCATCATCGAGCGCAAGCCGGCACCGGCAGACGCCGATGATTGGAAGACCGTGAAGGACAAGCTCAAGTTTCTCGAGAAATAACGAGCGATTGACCCGCTCGACCCCGAAACCCTAGAATTCACAGTCTTTTCCCGATCGACGGCTCTCCGCGACGGCGAGAGACCCAAGCGTGGAATCCCATGACGGAACCACACACCTGGAGCGTGGCATTGCTCGCGGCCGCATCGATAGCGGCAAGCGCCGCCCACGCGCAAGGCGCGGTCAGCGGCGACCCGGCCGCCGGGGCGCTCAAGGTCCAGATGTGCCAGGGCTGCCACGGCATCGAGGGCTGGCGCACCGCGTATCCCGAGGTCTATCCGGTGCCGCGTATCGCCGGGCAGCACTCCGCATACCTCGTCAAGGCGCTGCAGGAGTACAAGAGCGGCGAGCGCAGCCATCCGTCGATGCGCGCGATCGCCGCGTCGCTTACGGACAAGGACATGGCCGACGTCGCCGCGTACTACGGGCAAGAAGGCCTGTCCTCGAAGGTGAAGTGATGAACGCCCGCCGCTTCGCGCTCGTTGTTGCGCCTCTTCTGCTGGCGATGGCTGCTGTTGCGCAGGCGACGGACCCTGCCGCCGGCAAGGCCAAGGCCGCCGAGGTGTGCGCCGCCTGCCATGGTGCGGATGGCGACAGCCCGTCGCCGGATTTTCCGAAGCTCGCCGGCCAGCATCGCGAATACCTCGCAAAGGCGCTGGAGGACTACAAGTCGGGCCTGCGCAAGAACGCGATCATGGCCGGATTCGCCACCCCGCTCACGAAGCAGGATATCGACAACCTCGCCGCCTACTATGCCGCGCAGCCTGCGGTGCTGTCGGCGAAGTATTGAGCTCGCGGCAGGACCATGAACAGGGCGCCTGCGGGCGCCTTTTTCCTGGCGTCAGTTCGCGGGTGCGGTCGGCGTGCGAAGCGCGCGGAACCACAGGAGCGCCGTGCGCAGAAGTTCGGCCTCGACATCGTGCTTGCCCGCAAAGGTCTCGACGCGGACGACGAGGAGCGGCGTGTCGCGGCCGGCATCCATGCCGGTCGGGACGGCGACCATGACGAGCGCGTGCGTCACATGCGACAGCTTCCCTCGTCCCGCCATCGTGCGGAGCTCGTTCGGCAGCTCGACGTTGAACTCCCGCAGCGTCCCACGCGAGAGCGCGGGCGCGGCCAGCGCGGCTGGCGCGAGCCACGCGACGAGCAGCAGGGCCGCGCGCGCGATGATCCGAGGCTCCTAGGCGGCGGCGAACCGGTGCGAGACGCGAGTCTCCGGCGGATGTCGCAACGTCTGGTAGACGACGCAATAACGCTCCGTCAGGCGCAGGAGCGTGTCGAGCTGCTCTCGCGACGCATCGGTATCGAGGTCGAAATGCAGGCGGATGCTCTGGAATCCGACGGCGGCCGTCTTGTCGACGCCGAGCGTGCCGCGAAAGTCGAGGTCGCCCTCTGCTTTGACCGTGCCGCGCCGCACGACGATGCCGAGCGCTATCGCGACTGCGTTGAGCGTGACGCCCGCGCATGCGACGAGCGCTTCGAGCAGCATGTCGCCAGAGCACGCCGCGAGGCCGCTGCCCCCGGTCGCCGGATGCAGCCCTGCTTCGACGAGCGCCTTCCCCGTTTCCACACCACACGTGATGCCATCGCCAAGCTGTCCGCTCCTTCGAAGCGTGATGAGCGCGGCAGCGGGGTCCGCCTTGTACCGCTCCTTGAGCGGGGCCTGAAGCGCACGGAGCTCCTCCGATTTCATCGTGGACCTCCTGGGCATGAATCGGCCAGCGATGCCTGACCGCGTCAGAGGTTACGCCTGCCGTTCGACGCAGGCGAGATAGAGCGCGGCGTCGGGCGAGGTTCCATGGCGCTGCGCGTGCCAGACGACTTCGCCCAGGCATTCGAGGATCGCATGCAGGGCCGCGTGCTCGTCGTCCCTTGCGACGCGCAGCCGCTCGAACTGGGCCCGGATACCCGGCGGCTGATCGATCGCGAGCTGCTCGGCCACGGCCAGATGCAGCGCGAGATGCAGGAACGGATTCGTCTTCCCGCCCTCGGGGCCGAAGTCGCGCTCGACGAAGCGTTCCGGCTGCTCGACGAACGCGTGGTACTCCGGGTGCTGCGAGATCAGATCAGCGGCGATCCGTTCCAGGGGCGAGAGCGCCTCTCCGGCGCGGCGCTTCGCCCACGCGTCGACGAGAAAACGCCGCGCTTCGTCGCGGGACGGCGCGAACATGTCAGACGGTCTTGTGCCGGTACTCGCAAAGATCGCGGATCACGCACTCGCCGCACTTCGGCGCGCGCGCGGTGCACACGTAGCGGCCGTGGAGAATCAGCCAGTGGTGCGCGTGCAGTTTGAATTCGTCGGGCACGACCTTGAGGAGCTTCTGCTCGACGGCCTCGGGCGTCTTGCCGGGCGCGAGCCCCGTGCGATTGGCGAGGCGGAAGATGTGCGTATCGACCGCAATCGTCGGTTGGCCGAACGCGACGTTCAGCACGACGTTGGCCGTCTTGCGACCGACGCCGGGCAGCTTCTGCAACGCCTCGCGATCGCTGGGGACCTTGCCGCCGTGATCGCGCAGCAGGATCTCGGACAGCGCGACGATGTTCTTCGCCTTGTTATTGAAGAGGCCGATTGACTGGACGTAGGGGATGAGGCCGGCGACGCCGAGCTTCGCGATGGCCTTGGGCGTGTTGGCCGCAGGAAAGAGTTTCTCCGTCGCCTTGTTCACGCCCTTGTCGGTCGCCTGCGCCGAGAGGACGACCGCAACCAGGAGCTCGAACGGCGTATGGTGCTCCAGCTCCGATTTCGGATGCGGGTTGGCGGCGCGCAGCCGCTCGAAGATCGCACGGCGCTTCTGCGGATTCATCGCGGTCCGGCTCGGGCGCGGCGCGCGCGGGCCCGCGCGAATGCCGCGGCAATGGCCTCGGCCTTGGCGGGAAGGACTGGCGCACGCGCGTTCGCCGGCCGCTTCCGCGAGGCTCCGGCGGTGCGCGCATTGCGCGCTGCGAACCGATCCCGTGCGGCGCCCGCATCGGCCTGGCTCCACGTTCGCCCGGCGGGGATCATGTCGATGCAATCGACGGGGCAGGGTGGCAGGCACAGCTCGCACCCGGTGCAGAGCGCGGGCAGCACGGTGTGCATGCGCTTGGCCGCGCCGACGATCGCGTCCACGGGGCACGCGGCGATGCACAGCGTGCAACCGATGCACCAGGTCTCGTCGATCCGCGCGATCGCGAGGGGCGCGTGCTCGCCGCAGTTCGGGTCGAGCGGCACGACGGGACGCCGCGTCAGAGCGGCGAGTGCGGCAATCACGTCGTCGCCGCCCGGCGGGCAGCGATCGATCGCTTCCCCTTCCGCAACCGCCTGCGCATACGGAAGGCAGCCCTCGTAGCCGCAGCGGCGGCACTGGGTCTGCGGCAGTAGCGCATCGATCGCGGCGACGATGCCGGAAGGCGGCGCATTCGTCATGCGGCATTCTAGCGCGGCCATCGGCGCGCAGGTACGGCTGATCAGCGTCGACGACGTCTGCTATTTCGAGGCGAATGACAAAGACACGAGCGTCTTCACCGGCGACGGCGAAGCACTCATCCGGACGCCGTTGAAGGAGCTCCTCGCGCAGCTCGACCCCGACCGCTTCTGGCAGATCCATCGCGGCACGATCGTCAACGTTGCCCATGTCGCGGCCACCATGCGCGACGTAGCCGGCGGCGCAAAGGTGAAGCTCAAGGGACGCCCCGAGGCGCTCGCGGTGAGTCGCGTTTACGCCCACCGGTTCCGGCAGATGTAGCGCCGATTGCGGCGGGTCCGCGGGCGGCCGACAATGGGTCTCCGATCGACCATGAACCGGGACCCTACTGGGCGTATGGGCGAGCACGACGCGCATACGTATGCGCACCGGCACGAGCACGGCGTTACGCACGGCGCCGCCACGATACGCGCGCTCTGGGTCGCGCTCGGGCTGACGGCCGCGTTCGCTGCGGTCGAGGCGATCGGCGGCTGGCTCGCCGGATCCCTGGCGCTCATTTCGGATGCGGGCCACATGGTGACCGACGCGGCGTCGTTCGTCGTCGCGCTGATCGCCGCCGTCGTCGCGCGGCGGCCGCCGTCGCAGCGGGCATCGTACGGATATGCGCGGGCCGAGGTGCTGGCGGCGTTCGTCAATGCACTCGCGATGCTCGCGCTCATCGTCTGGATCGCGGTCGCGGCGGTCGAGCGCCTGCTCGCGCCGGCGCCGGTCGCCGGCGGCATCGTGATGGTGGTGGCCGCACTGGGCATGGCCGTCAACGTGTTCGTCGCGTGGATGCTCGCGCGGGCCGGCGGCGGCATCAATGCGCGCGGCGCGATGCTCCACGTGCTGAGCGATCTGCTCGGCTCGGTGGCGGCGCTGGTCGCCGGCGCGGTCGTGTACGCAACCGCCTGGACACCGATCGATCCGATCCTGTCGCTGGTGGTGGCGCTCCTGATCCTGCGTTCGACGCTCGAGCTTCTCCGGCAGTCGATCGGCGTGTTGATGGAGCGTGTACCGGCGCATCTCTCGTACGACGCGATCGGTCGCTCGCTCGCCGGGACCGAAGGCGTCACCGGCGTGCACGACCTCCACGTATGGCATTTGAGCGCCGAGCGAGTCGCGCTGTCCGCGCACGTGACGCTCGCCGATGGCTCCGCGTGGCCGCGTGTGCTCGCGTCCGCGCAACGGCGCCTCGCGCGCGAATTCGGCATCGAGCACGTGACCTTGCAGCCGTCGTGGCCGGCGCCGCCCAGGAACGGACGCGTGATCCCGCTCTCGCCGATCGCGCCCGAGACGAGGCGGCCGCCGCACCGGCACTAGGGCCGGCGCGCTTTACTTCGCCGCGAGCTCCATGAGCGCCTTGGCGTAGCCGGGCGCCGTCGGCTCATGCATGAAGTACACGAAGATTTCGCGCCACGATGTCGCTTCGACCTTGCGCGCCCATTGCTGCAGGTCCGCGTCCGAATACTCCTCGAGGCGCAAGCGGACGTACCCCCACGACGCGGTCTCGACCAGCGGCGGCGGCGCGTTGTTCTCGCGTTCCGAGAGCACGAGCGCGGCGCCAGCGCCTTTGAGCAGGGCGTAGACCTCGTCGTCGAACCACGTCTCGTTGCGGAATTCGAACGACGCGTAGTGATCGGCAGGCAACAGCGCGAGGAATGCGGTGAGCCGCGGCACGTCCTTCTTCAGGTTCGGCGGCAGCTGGAACAGCACGGGTCCGCGCTTCGGGCCGAGGGCGGCGAGGTTCCGGTAGAGGTAACCGAGGGGCTCGGCCGCCTCGGCCTTGAGCCGCGCATGATGCGTGATCCGCTGGGACGCCTTGATCGCAAAACGAAAGTCCGCCGGTGCCGTGGCCGCCCAGTGCTCGAGGACGGAAGTCTTGGGCATCCGGTAGAACGTGTTGTTGATCTCGACCGTCGGCAGTCGTCCGGAGTACCAGGCGAGCATGTCCTCGGGCTTGATGTCGTCGGGATAGAACGCCCCTTTCCATTCCTTGAAGGAATAGCCGCTTGCGCCTGCCAGAAGCCGAGCCGTCGCCATGGATCATGCCTCCCGAGGTGTCTGGCCTAGAATCTCAAAATATATATGCCGAAGAATGCTCTCAAGGACTATTCGGCCAAGCGGACCTTTACCGCGACGCCCGAACCACCACCGACGGAGCGTTCCGCGGGCGACGGGCCGCTGCTGTTCGTCGTCCAGCAGCACTCCGCCACGCGCCTCCACTACGACTTCCGGCTCGAATGCGACGGCGTGCTCAAGTCGTGGGCGGTGCCCAGGGGCCCGTCCCTCGATCGTAGCGAAAAGCGGCTCGCCGTGCAGACCGAGGATCACCCTTACGATTACGCGTCGTTCGAAGGCGTGATTCCGGCGGGCCAGTACGGCGCCGGCGAGGTCATCGTGTGGGACTGCGGTGTGTATTCGCCGGACGAGGAGGGCGCGACCTGGTTCCACGACCGCGCGCGGGCGGAGCAGGAGGTGCACGAGGGACTCAAGCAGGGCAAGCTCTCCGTCCTCCTGCGCGGCGAGAAGCTCAAGGGTTCGTTCGCGCTCGTGAAGACCAAGGAAGCCAACCAGTGGCTGCTCATCAAGCACAAGGATCGCTTCACGGTGACGACCGACGTGACGGAGCAGGGGCGGTCCATCCTTTCCGGCAAGACCGTCGGCGAGCTCAAGTTCCTGCCGGTCGAACGGATGCCGGCAGCCCGCATTGCGCCTTCCGGTTCCGTCGAGGCCATGCCAACGAAGCTTGCACCGATGCTCGCCGAAATCGCGGACGCGCCGTTCAACAAGCCCGACTGGCTCTGGGAGCCCAAGCTCGACGGCTATCGCATCCTCGCATTCATTGACGAGGCCGGCGTCAAGCTGCGCTCGAGGCGCGGGCTCGACCTGTCGGCGCAGTTTCCGGGGCTCGCGACCGAGCTCGGACGCCAGGACGTTCGCGGCATGATCCTGGATGGCGAGCTCGTCGCGTTCGATGCGGATGGGAAGCCGTCGTTCGCGGCGATGCAGGATCGCGCGCAGCTCAAGACCGCGCGGGAGATCGCCGCTGCCGACGATTCGAATCCCGTCGTCTTCTACTGCTTCGACCTGCTCTACTTCGCAGGCGTCGATCTGCGCAAGGCGTCGTATGCCGATCGCCGGCGCTATCTCGCGCAGTGCCTGCTGCCGACGCCGCGCGTCCAGCTCGTGCACGTCGCCGAGGATGGTATCGCGCTGCACGCCGCAGCCGTCGCGGCGGGGTTCGAGGGTGTGATCGGCAAGCGCAAGGGAAGTCGGTACGAGGCCGGGCGCCGCTCGGCGTCGTGGCTCAAGGTGAAGCCGACGCACACCGGGGACTTCGTCGTCGGCGGCTACACGCAGGGGAAGGGCGCGCGTGCTCCGCTGGGCGCGCTGATCGTCGGCTACTGGGATGACGGAAAGCTTCGGTACGCCTCGCATGTAGGCTCGGGGTTCGACGAACGCTCGCTCAAGGACGCCCAGGACCGCCTAAAACCGCTCGCGCGACGCACATGTCCGTTCGCCGACACGCCCGAGAAAAACGGCCCGCCACACTGGGTCGAGCCTGAGACGGTGGCGGAGGTCTCGTTCCAGAACTGGACCGACGATGATCGGCTGCGCGCTCCGGTGTTCGTTCGCCTGCGCGACGACATCGACCCTAGGACGGTGACGCGCGGCGAATCAGGGCCGCACGCGGGCGCGACCGAAGCCTCCGGCCCGATCGACGACATCCTCGCGCAGCTCAGGATGGCGAAGGCGACCTCCACGCTGTCGGTAGGGCCGCATCGGATCAAGCTGACCCATCTCGATCGCGTCTACTGGCCGGCCGATCCTGTACTCAAGTCGCCCGCGTACACGAAGCGCGAACTGCTTGCGTATCTCGCGCAGATCTCGCCGTACATGCTGCCGCACCTGATCGACCGGCCGCTGACGATGATCCGGATGCCCGACGGTATCGACGGCCAGCGCTTCTTCCAGAAGCATTGGGAGCAGGCAAAGCCGTCGTTCGTCGAGACGATCACGGTGTTCTCGGAAACGAAGGACGAGTCGCACGACTACCTCTTGTGCAACAACTTGCCGACGCTCCTGTGGCTCGCGCAATCGGGAACGCTCGAGTACCACGTCTGGCATTCGCGGGCGAAGGTGGGACCGGATGCCGTGTCGAAGAGCACTGACTACGCGCGGTCGCTCGATTCGCTCGAGGCATCGGTGCTCAACTATCCCGACTACGTGCTGTTCGACCTCGATCCCTACATCTACTCCGGCAAGGAAGCGAAGGGCGCCGAGCCTGAGCTCAACACGATCGCGTTCGAGAAGGGCAAGGAAGTGGCCTTCTGGCTGCGCGAACTCCTGCACAGCATGGCACTCGACGCGATCGTGAAGACGTCGGGCAAGACCGGGCTCCATGTGTTCGTACCGATCAAGCGGACGCTCGATTTCGACGCCGCGCGGCAGGTGTCGGAGCTGGTCGGGCGCCACCTGATGCGGCTTCACCCGAAGGACATCACGCTCGAGTGGAGCGTTCCCAAGCGGACCGGCAAGATCTTCATGGACTACAACATGAACGTCCGCGGCAAGACGCTCAACAGCGCGTATTCGCCGCGCGGTGCGCCCGGCGCTCCTGTTTCCATGCCCCTGACCTGGGAGGAGCTGGCGGGTGCGCATCCGCTCGATTTCACGATCGCGAACGCGCCGGAGCGCCTCGCGCGGACCGGCGATCGCTGGCGCGATGTGTTGCAGCAAAAGCAGAGCCTCGAGCGGGCACTCGCCAAAACCACGGGCTGAGGCTTGCAAATTGCGGAAAACATTGAGATATTCCCCAGTCCGCAGGCCGCGCCGCGAAGGCGGGAGGCATGATGGCTGCACGATCGATCGCAAGTTTGACCGTCTCGTTCGGGCTCGTCTCGATCCCGGTGAAGCTGTTCTCGGCCACCGAGGCGAGCAAGACGATCTCCTTCAACATGCTGCACAAGGACTGCGGCTCGCGGCTCAAGCAGCAGTACATCTGCGTGAAGGACGAGGTCGTCGTCCCGCGCGAGGACATCGTCAAGGGCTTCGAATTCTCGAAGGACCAGTACGTGATCTTCACGCCGGAAGAGCTGAAGGCGATGGAGGAGGTCGGCACCCACATGGCGGAGATCACCGAGTTCGTGCCGCTCGAATCGGTCGACCCGGTCTACTTCGACAAGGCGTACTACCTGGCCCCCGACAAAGGCGGCGCCAAGCCGTACGCGCTCCTCGCGAGCGCGCTGCGCGAATCGAAGCGCTGCGCGCTCGGGCGCTGGGCCGCTCGCGGCAAGCAGTACATCGTGATGATCCGCGCGGTCGAGGATGGCCTCGTCATGCAGCAGCTCCTCTACGCCGGCGAAGTACGGCCGATGGCCGAGCTCGAGATCCCGAACACCGACGTGAAGCCGGCGGAACTGAAGCTCGCGCAGCAGCTGATCGAGCAGCAGACCTCCGAGGCGTTCGACCCGTCGCAATACGCGGACGAGGTGTCGACGCGCATCCGGGCCGCCGTCGAGAAGAAGGTCGAGGGGCAGGAGATCACGCTGACCGAGGCGCCCGAGGCGGGCGGCGCGCAGGTGATCGACCTCATGGAGGCGCTCCGTGCCAGCCTCGAGAAAAAGCCGCCCGCGCGTGCGAAGGCGGAGGCCGAGGCTGTGCCCCGCAAGCCGGCCAAGCGGGCGCAGGCAGCTGAACCGGCCGCTCCGGCGACGCGCAAGGTGGCCAAGAAATAACGGCCGCCCCGTCAACCCGCGAGGTGCAGCGCCCCTACGGCGTCGCCGACGTCGAGAAGCTCCTGCGCCTCCCGCGCAGCACGATCCGGGCGTTGATCGCCGCGGGCTTCGTCGCGCCGGCGCGCGGGCCGCGCAGCGCGTGGCGGTTTTCCTTCCAGGACCTGATCGTGCTGCGCACGGCCCAGGCGCTCGCGGACGCGAACGTCTCGCCGCGGCGAATCACGCGCTCGCTGCGCGAATTGCGTCGCTCCCTCCCTGCGACGATGCCGCTGTCGGGGCTCTCCATCGGAGCCGTGGCCGATCGCGTCGTCGTTCGTGAGGGCAGCAGCCAGTGGCAGGCCGAATCGGGACAGTATCTGCTCGAATTCGAAGGCGATCCCGCGTCGGGCGCCATGAGCGTCATCGAGCGCCGTGCCTCGATGCCGGCGAGCGGCAGCGCACGGCAATGGTTCGAGCGCGCGGCCGAGCTCGAGCACCAGGACGCGGCCGCGGCGATCGACGCCTACGAGCGCGCCATCAATGCCGATCCGGCGCTGCTCGACGCGTCGATCAACCTGGGCCGTCTCCTGCACGAGGCCGGCCGCCTCGTCCGCGCCGAGGCCGTCTACCGCGGCGCGCGAAAAGCCTGCGGCGATGATCCGCTCCTGCTCTACAACCTGGCCGTGCTCCTCGAGGACATGAATCGCGGCGTCGAGGCGGCCGCGGCCTACGAGGTTGCACTGCGCGGCGAGCCCGACCTCGCCGACGCGCACTACAACCTGGGCTTGCTCTATCGCGAGCTCGGCCGGCCCAGACAGGCGATTCGCCACATGGCGCGCTATCGCGCCCTCACTGCGCCCCGCTCGAAATAGTGCGGGCGGTACCGCATCCGGCCCGCGTCACAGCCAGCGGATCTTGCGGAACCAGGCGTAAAGCCCGATGTCGATGCCGACCATGAGACCGAGCGAGAAGAGATAGCCATACGCCCACTCGAGCTCGGGCATCGCCTTGAAGTTCATTCCGTAGATCCCGGCAATCAACGTCGGGAGCGCGATCAGCGCCGCCCACCCGGCGAGCTTCTTCGTCACCTCGGTCTCGTTCAGGTTGATCATGCCGAGGTTGACCTGGATCGCCGTGGTCAGCATTTCCCGGATGCCTTCGATCGTCGCGTGGATCCGGACCAGGTGGTCGTAGACGTCGCGGAAGTAGTCCTGCAGGCCGGCACAGAGCTGCGGCACCCGCCCGCCATAGAGCTTGCCGATACCCTCGATCAGCGGGTCGACCGCGTGCTTGAGCACCATGAGCTGCCGCTTGAGCGCGTAGAGCGCCTCGATGTTCGAGCGCGCCGCGTTGCGGACGAAGATCTGCTCCTCGATGCTCTCGAGGTCCGACTCGAGCGCGTCGAGCACCGGGAAATAGCGGTCGACGATCGTGTCGAGCAGCAGGTAGAAGACGTACCCGGAGCCGTGCTTCAGGAGATCCGGCTCGCGCTCGGTTCGCGCGCGCACGTCGCTGAAACCCTTCTTCGTGTGCAGCCGTACCGTGAGCAGGTAGTTGCGGCCGACGAACATCGCGACCTCGCCGACGCGCAGCGGCTCATCTTCGCCTTCAGGAGCCCGCTCCACCGTGTGCACGACGGCGAACAGCGAGTCCTGATACTCCTCGATCTTGGGCCTCTGATGGCCCTTGCGCGCGTCCTCGACGGCGAGCGGGTGCAACCCGAACTCTTCCGCCATCTGATCGAGCTCGGCGTTCGAGGGTTCGAACAGCGCGACCCAGACGAAGCAATCCGGCCGCTTGACATATTCACTGATGTCCTCGACCGGGATGTCACCGAGCTTGCGGCCGTTCTGGTACGCGACGCAGTTGACGAGCATGGGAGCGCCGAAAGGGGAACGGTCCGATGATAGCGACCTCGGCGTCGCTGCGCCATCGGGCGCCGGCTCGCATGTTCGCCCGTGCTATAGTCGCCCGGCGCTCGCGCGCCTACCCCCGCCGCGGCGTCGGAAGCAGCGCTGCCCGCCCGTCGAGCGCCGCCGGCCCACCGAACCGCCTCTACCGTGCCCGACCCTTCCCGCCCGCGCCTCGAGCGGCACGAGCTTGCCCTGCTGTTGACGCTCGCTGCGGTCCAGTTCACGCATATCGTCGACTTCATGATCATGATGCCGCTGGGACCGCAGTTCATGCGGCTCTTCGACATCGATCCGCACGCATTCAGCCTGCTCGTGTCGTCGTATACGTTCGCGGCCGCGGCGAGTGGATTCGTCGCGGCGTTCTGGATCGATCGCTTCGACCACAAACAGGCGCTGCTCTTCCTCTACGCCGGATTCATCGTCGCGACGGCGTTGTGCGGGCTCGCGCCCAACTATCCGCTGCTGCTCGCGGCGCGCATCGTCGCCGGTCTTTTTGGCGGGGTGACGGGCGGCCTTGTGCTCGCCATCGTCGCGGACCTCGTGCCGTTTTCGCGCCGGGCGACCGCAAACGCGATCGTCGCCGCGTCGTTCTCGCTCGCGGCGGTTGCGGGCGTTCCCGCCGGCCTGTGGATCGCCGCCCATTTCACCTGGCGCACGCCGTTTCTCGCGCTCGCCGTCCTCTCGGCCGGCATCGGCGCGGCGGCGGCACGCCTCCTGCCGCCGCTGCGTGCCCACCTTGCGCACGCGACGCGCCGCCGGCCGCTCGCTCAGCTGCGCGCCATCTTCGGCGTGCGCAACCACCTTCGCGCGTTCGCATTCACGCTGACCCTCATGCTCGCGGGCTTTACGGTGATCCCGTTCATCGCGCCGTACAACGTCGCGAACGTCGGGCTCGCGGAGACCGACCTGCCGATCATGTACTTCGCCGGCGGCCTGGCGACGCTCGTCACGACACCGCTGATCGGCCGCATCGCCGACCGCTACGGCAAGAAGCGCGTGTTCGCCATCCTGGGGGCGCTGTCGATCGTGCCGATCCTCATCACCACGCACCTGACCGTCGTGCCGCTGGCCGTCATTATCGCCTGCTCGGTCCTGTTCTTCGTGCTCGTCACGGGCCGCTTCGGCCCGGGTATGACGCTCGTGACCGGAAGCGCGGCCGCCGCATTGCGCGGTTCTTTCATGAGCTTCAACGCGTCGATCCAGCAGATGGGGGCGGGGCTCGCCGCCCTGACCGCGGGCCTCATCATCGGCCGCGGTGCGGACGGCGCGCTGACGGGGTACGGGATCGTCGGCTGGCTGGCCGTCGCTTGCACGCTCGTCGCCATCTGGCTGGCGCAGCGGATCCGGATCGTCGACGACACGACGGGCGCGGCACGCGAGGCCGGCGTGGCTTCGCCCGGGACGAACCGGTAACATCCGCATTCCTCCGCGCGGGTGGTGGCGCGGGGGCGCAGCCCCGATCGCCATGATCATCCCGTCGCTCCTCGACACGGACCTCTACAAGTTCACGATGATGCAGGTCGTCCTGCATCATTTCCCGGGCGCTCAGGTCGAGTACCGCTTCAAGTGCCGCAGCGAGGGCGTGGACCTCACGCCCTACATCGACGAAATCCGCGACGAGGTCCGCGATCTGTGCCGCCTTCGCTTCCAGCCCGACGAGCTCGCCTATCTCCGCCGCTGGCGGTTCTTCAAGAGCGATTTCGTCGATCTGCTGGCGCTCTTCGAGCTCGACGAGCGTTTCATCGCGATCAAGCGGCTCGAAGGCTCGCAGGGGGAAATCGACATCGCGATCAAAGGGCCGTGGCTGCACACGATCCTGTTCGAGGTGCCCGTGCTCGCGATCGTGAGCGAGGTCTATTTCCGGCGCACGCAGCCCGGCGCGTCGCTCGACGAAGGGCGGCGCCGTCTCGCGCGCAAGGTCGAGCAGATCAACGCGGTCGCCGACCCCGAGTTCCGCATCGCCGACTACGGCACGCGCCGCCGGTTCTCGGGCTCGTGGCAGGACGAAGTGATCTCGACGCTCAAGTCGGGCATCGGCGCCAAGTTCGTCGGAACCAGCAACGTGCTGCTCGCGCTCCGCCACGGGCTGACGCCGCTCGGCACGATGGCGCACGAATACCTGCAGGCGTCCCAGGCGGTCGGCCCGCGGCTTCGCGACTCGCAACGCTTCGCTTTCGACATGTGGGCGCGCGAATATCGGGGCGACCTCGGGATCGCGCTGTCGGATGTTTGCGGGATGGACGCGTTCCTCCGCGATTTCGATCTGTTCTTCTGCAAGCTGTTCGACGGCGTACGGCACGACTCGGGCGACCCGTTCGAATGGGGCGAGAAGCTGATCGCGCACTACCAGAAGATGCGGATCGACCCTCGCACGAAGACGATGGTCTTCTCGGACAGCCTCAACGTCCCGCTGGCGATCCGGCTGTTCGAGCGCTTCCGTGGGCGTATGCAGACGGCATTCGGTATCGGCACGAACCTGACCAACGATGTCGGGTTCGAGCCGTTGCAGATCGTGATCAAGATGACGCGCTGCAATGGCCAGCCGGTCGCCAAGATCAGTGACGAGCCGTCGAAGGCGATGGACTACGATCCGTCGTACGTCACGTACCTGCGCCAGGTGTTTCAGGTGCCTGAGGCGCCCGCCGCCGCAAGCTCGCGCTCGTAGGCCGCGAGGATGGGTGCTCCGAAGCACGCGAAGGTTACCCTGCGCACCGTCGCGTCCCGTGCGACGAACGTCGCGACTTCGCGCACGGCGATCGCGGTAGCGGCCGGGAGAGGGTAGCCGTACGCGCCGCAGCTGATCGCGGGAAACGCGATGCTGGCGCAGCGGTGCATGGAGGCTAGCGCGAGCGCGCGCCGGTAGCACGAGGCGAGTAGCGCCGGCTCGCCGTGGCCGCCGCCTCGCCAGACCGGGCCTACGGTGTGGATCACATAGCGTGCCGGTAGGCGGTAGCCCAGCGTGAGCTTCGCGTCGCCCGTCGCGCAGCCGCCAAGCGTCGCACACTCGGCCAGGAGCTCGGGACCGGCTGCGCGATGAATTGCGCCGTCGACACCGCCGCCTCCCAGCAAGGATTCGTTCGCCGCGTTGACGATCGCGTCGACCGCGAGCGTCGTGATGTCGACCGCGCGCGCAGTGAGCGTGGCGTTCACCGTCAATAGCCGCCAGGCTGGGTCCTGACCGGTGGCACGCGCGGCCGCGCCGCCTGCTCGGCTCGCGCTTGCTCATAGAGCGGGAGGATCGCCGGGATCTGCGCCTGGATCTCGTCGATGCGACCGGGCCATACCGGGTGCAAGGCCAGGAAGCCGGGCGGCGTCGCGCCGCCGGCGCGCGCAATCTTGCGCCACGCTTCGACCGAAGGCTCGGGGTTCGCGCCGGCGCGGGCCATGAACTCGAGCGTGAGGCTGTCGATCGCGCGCTCGGTCGCCTGGTCGTGCGGCGTATCGAGGACAAGTTTGCCCAGGATGTCCATGAGCTGGAGGAGGCGGCGATTCGGATCCGGCGACTCGCGCATGTCCGCAAGCCGGGCCGCGGCTTCGGTGGAGTCGGTGCCCGCGAGCGCATGTGCGATGGCGTGCGCGATGACAACGGCGAGTTCATCGGGCGTCAACCGCGCGCGGTCGACGAGGGCCGTCGACAGCATAATCTTGCCGCCCGGCAGGCAATACGCGATCGGTTCCTCGCGCGTCTCCACAGCGACGACCCACGACCACTTTGCAGCTTCCGGCAGGATGAGCGGAGCCCCTTCGATCAGCAACAGCGACGAGCGGCGTGCCATCGCGACCTTGCTCCGGTCCACGTCGAGCGTTCGCTTCGCGCGTGCGCGCGCCAGCTCGCGCCCGAAGAACAGCTCGGCCGCGAGGTTCATCAGCTCCGGGGTGACGGCATCCGCCTTGGTCGGTGCGTCCGCGCCGCGGCTCATGCGAGCCATGCACGCGCTCGCCAGGGCGACGGCGAGAATGGAGCGGCGACGCGGCTGAAAACGGCGGCGGGGGCGCATGGCAACGGGCGCGAAACGTGGAGGCCGGGCAGCGGACGGCGACCGAGGCTACCGCCGAACGCGGCCCACGTAAAGGCCGGTTGTTGCGTGCCAACCGCAGGACTCGCGCATCCGGATCGACGGCGGGCGCGCGCAATTGGGCGTTCGGGGTCGCTGGTGTACAGTACCTCGATGCCGAGCCCGACTCAGGCCGCTGTGCCCCGCCCGCCCTCGGCGCCGGCGCTCCATGCTAACGATCGGCGGCTGCGCCTCGAGGACATCCTGAAGCTGATGGTGGCCGACGGGCTTGTTGCGGCTGCCGACGCCGACCAGCTCGCGCGCCATCGCGGCTCGCGTGGCGATCACCCGCTCGAGTTCATTGCCACCCAGAAGTGGAAGGCGGCCGCCCCGCCGCACACGACGTTGACGCTTGACTGGCTCGTCGAGTGGCTGGCCGGGAAGCTTGGCGTGCCGTACCTGCACGTCGATCCGCTGAAGATCGACCTCGCGGCGGTTACGCAGACGATGTCGAACGCGTACGCCGAGCGCTACCGGATCCTGCCGGTCGACGTGACCCGCAGCACGCTGACCGTCGCCACCGCCGAGCCGTTCATCCGGAGCTGGGCCGACGAGCTCGAGAAGATCCTGAAGCTCGAGGTGAAACTCGTCTTCGCCAATCCCGTCGACATCCGGCGCTTCCTGGGCGAGTTCTACAACCTCGCCCGGTCGATGAAGAAGGCGCAGGAAACCTCAAAGGGGCAGGTCTCGCTTGCGCGGAGCTTCGAACAGCTGGTCGAGCTCGGCCAGAAGGGCAACCTCGACGCGAACGACAGTCACGTTGTCCACATCGTCGACTGGCTGTGGCAGTACGCGTTCGAGCAGCGCGCCTCCGACATCCACGTCGAGCCGCGCCGCGATGCCGGCATCGTCCGGTTCCGGATCGACGGCGTGCTGCATCAGGTCTACGCGATTCCGGTTCCCGTGCTGATCGCGATGACCTCGCGGATCAAGCTGCTCGCCCGAATGGAGATCGTCGAGAAGCGCCGACCGCAGGACGGCCGGATCAAGACGGTGACGCCCGACGGCAACGAGGTCGAGCTCCGGATCTCCACGATGCCGACGGCGTTCGGCGAGAAGATCGTGATGCGGATCTTCACACCGGAGGTTCTGGTCCGCGATTTCAGCGAGCTCGGCTTCACTTCCGACGACGACACCCGCTGGCAGCGGATGATCGAGGAGCCGAACGGCATCATCCTGGTCACCGGCCCCACCGGCTCCGGCAAGACGACGTCGCTCTACTCGTCGCTGAAACAACTGGCGACGGTGGACGTCAACGTCTGCACGGTCGAGGACCCGATCGAGATGATCGAGCCCGCGTTCAATCAGATGCAGGTCCAGCCGTCGCTCGGGGTCGACTTCGCGCACGGCG
Source organism: uncultured beta proteobacterium (assembly GCA_963773195.1). GTDB lineage: Bacteria > Pseudomonadota > Gammaproteobacteria > Burkholderiales > Casimicrobiaceae > CAIWHR01. Next base: position 24,480 of record CAVZAE010000001.1, on the reverse strand, counting down.
TGCGCACGCTGATGCGGCAGGATCCCGACATCATCATGGTGGGCGAGATTCGCGACCAGGAGACCGCCGACATGGCGGTGCAGGCCGCGCTGACCGGTCACCTCGTGCTCTCGACGCTGCATACGAACGACGCGCCGACGGCCGTCACGCGGATGCTCGACCTCGGCGTGCCGCCCTATCTCCTGAGCTCCACGCTCCTGGGCGTGATGGCGCAGCGTCTCGTGCGGACGCTCTGCCCGCACTGCAAGAAGCCGGGCGAGCCGCCCGACGACGACACGTGGAAGGCGATCACCGCGCCGTGGCGTGCCGAGAAGCCGGCGCAGGTGATGGTCCCGGGCGGGTGCCTCGAATGCCGGATGACGGGCTACTACGGCCGCATCGGGCTCTACGAGATCATGCTGATGACGCCGGGCATCCGCCGGCTCGTCGTGTCCGACACCGACGACGTGAAGCTGCGCGAGCAGGCCTACAAGGACGGCATGAAGCCGTTGCGCGTGTCGGGCGCCATGAAGGTCGCCGCCGGCATCACGACGGCCGACGAAGTGGTGAAGGTCGCGCCGCTCGCGTGAGCGGCGCACGGACGGATGGCGCGTTCGGTCCCACGCATCGCATGCGGTACGCGAGGCGCGCGAAGAGCCATCGCCGCAATGTTCGCAGTGGCGCTCGTTTCGACGTTCGGGCCGGCCGTGTCGTCCAGAGGAGGCGCTAGCGCCGAGCGCGCGGCCGCGAACCTATGCGTTGATCGCCGCTGTCGGTGAGGAGATCGCGGTCGTGACCGAGCAGGCGCAGCACCGGCACGCATATGTCGGCGTTCCGCCGCACGAGCGTCGACGTCGAGAACAATCTGCTGAACCGGCTCGTTCTCACAGACTGGACGCCGCCATCGCGAAGCTCGATCCCGCCAGCCGGCGCGTCTACATGACGCTGAAGCCTGGGGGGCTGAAGGACGTGGCCGCACCGAGCGCGAAAGCGCCGACGATCGGCCGGATCGTCGCGGCGCTCGAGATGACGCCGCAACGCTCCGAATGGGATCGGATCGTCGTCGTGACGCCGACCTACGCCGCGACGGGTCTCGAAGGCCTGCCCGGCAAGCTCCAGGGGCCGGGCGTCTTCGTCGAGCCGATGTGTCAGGGGCGGAACAGGCAAGAGCTCGTCCGATCCCGACTCGTGCACACACGAACCCGTCCTCCGGCCGGGCCCGAGGCCACGACGCCGGACGACACGTGTCACCGCGTCAACTACTTCGTCGCGCCGTTCTTCTACGTGCAGGTGTGGATGCTGAACGCGCGAACGTTCGAGGTCATCGACCACCAGAAGGTGTTCGACAGCAGAAGATGCTACGACCCGAAGCTGGGTCCGCGGCAGAAAGTCAGCGACGAATTTCTCGTCGCCCAGTTCGCCGGGGTGATCGAGGCTTCCGTCCGGCGCGCGGCCGGCGATTCGATGCTCCGCGGTCAAGTCGAGGTCGGGCCCGTGCGCGAGGCGCCGCCCGAGGCTGCTCCCCCGCGCTGATCAAGCTTCCTTCGTGACCCAGGGCGTTTCCGTCTTCGCAGCGACGTCGAATCGCGAACGCCCCGTGTGGTTGATGTGGCGCCCGTAGACGTGCAGCGACAGCGCGACCTCGGAACCCACGTTCGTGACGCTGTGGATCGCGCCCGGCAACATCTGCACGACATCGCCCTTGCGGCAGACGCGCTCGGACACCTTCTCGAGCTCCGCATAGCCCGGCCGCTTGCGGTCGTCGACGCGACGAAAATATTCGTTGCGCTCCTCGCCGTCGACGCCGACGACGATCGCCCACGTGCCGTGATCGTGCGGTGGGGTCCCGCGGCCCGGTAGCCACGCGAGCGCCATCACGGCGAGGTCGTGGCTCGGTTCCTCGTGCAGCAGGTGGATGAGGAAGCCCTGCTCGGGGTCGGTCCGGTAGTGGTCCGGCGAGAGCCAGCTCCGATCCGCGGCGAGGCGGAGCGCGAGTGGGCGCACGCGGGCGAGTGTTTCGGCCGGTGCATGGCTCGTCGCGACCGCCGCACGAAGGTCGGCCACGAACGACTCGAGCGTGTAGGCGGACTTCAATCCGCCACCGCCGGCTGAGGAGGAGCAACACGGCTTTGCGCTCGCGCCCGGCGCCACTGCGCGAACCGCTCGAAGTAGACGTAGATGACCGGCGTGATGAAGAGCGTCAGCGCCTGCGACACCACCAGGCCGCCGACGACCGCCAGGCCCAGCGGCCGGCGCGCGAGTCCACCCGCGCCCAGTGCGAGCGCGATCGGAAGGCTGCCCATCAGCGCGGCCATCGTCGTCATCATGATCGGACGGAAGCGTGTGAGGCACGCCTGGAAGATCGCCTCTTCGGCCTCTTTGCCCTGGTTGCGCTGCGCGTCGATCGCGAAGTCGATCATCATGATCGCGTTCTTCTTCACGATGCCGACCAGCATCACGATGCCGACGAACGCGTACATGTTGAGGTCGAGCCCGAAGAGCCACAGCGTGAGCAGCGCCCCGAAGCCCGCCGTCGGCAGGCCCGACAGAATCGTCACCGGATGGATGAAGCTCTCGTAGAGGATGCCCAGCACCAGGTAGATCACGAAGATCGCGAGGACGAGCAGGAGGCCCATGCCCTGCAGCGATGCCTGGAACGCCTGCGCGGCGCCCTGGAAGGTGCCCTTGATCGTCACCGGCATCTGCATCGCGGCCGTGGCCTGACGAATCTGGGCGAGGGCCTGCGACAGCGAAACGCCCGGCTTCAAGTCGAAGGACAGCGTAACGGCCGGCAGCTGACCCAGGTGGTTGACAGCGAGCGGACCGATGGTCGGCTTGAGCGTTGCGACCGCGTTGAGCGGCACCAGCGCGCCCGTATTCGAGCGCACATAGAGCATTGGCAGTACCGAGGGATCGGTCTGGTAGCGCGGCTCGAGCTCCATCACCACCCAGTACTGGTCAGTCGAGCCGTAGATGGTGGAGACCTGCCGCTGCCCATACGCATCGTAGAGGGTGTTCTCGATCGCCTGCGCCGACACGCCGAGCGCCGAGGCGCGGTTGCGGTCGATGTCGACGGTGACCTGGGGTTGCGTGATCTGCAGGTCGCTGTTGACGTCGACGAGCCCGGGCAGCGTCCGGAGCTTCGCCTCGATCAGAGGCGCCCAATGGTAGAGCTCCGCCGTGTCCGATCCCTGCAGCGTGTACTGGTACGCGCTCTTCGTCAGCTGGCCGATGCGGATTGCGGGAATGTTCTGGACGTACGCCTTGATCCCCGGCACCCGCATCAGCGCGGGCCGGAGCTCCTGGACGACTTCGTCGGCCGGTGGGCGCTCGTCGCGCGGCTTCAGCGTCACGAAGATCCGGCCGGCATTGAGCGCTGCGCTGGGCCCGCCGACACCCACAAAGGACATCGCGTCCTGCGACGTGGGGATTCTCGCGCACGATGTTCGCGACCTGGCGCTGCAGGTTCGCCATGGCATCGAACGAGATGTCCTGCGCGGCCTCCGTAAAGACGAACATCTGCCCGACGTCGTCGCTCGGCAGGAAGCCCTTCGGCATGAAATAGAAGAAGAATCCGGTGCCGACGACGATCGCCGCGAACACGGCCATCGTGAAGCGCTTGTGCGAGAGCGTCCACGCGAGGCTCGACCGGTACACGCCGAGCATTCCTTCGAACATACGCTCGGACAGGGCGTACAGCCGGCCATGCTGCTTGCCGTGCTGGACCTTGAGCAGCCGGCTGCACAGGAGCGGCGTCAGCGTCAGCGACACGAAACCCGAGATCAGCACCGCGACGATGATCGTGACGGCAAATTCCTTCAACAAACGCCCGAGAATCCCGCCCATGAACAATACCGGGATGAACACCGCGGCAAGCGAGAGCGTCATCGACACGATGGTGAAGCCAATCTCCTTCGAGCCGTCGAGCGTCGCCTGCATCCGGGGCTTGCCCATCTCCATGTGCCGGGTGATGTTCTCCAGCATCACGATCGCGTCGTCGACGACGAAGCCGACGCACAGCGTGAGCGCCATCAGCGACAGATTGTCGATCGAGAACCCGAAGGCGTACATGAACGCGAACGTGCCGATGATCGACAGCGGCAGCGCGAGGCTCGGAATGATGGTCGCGGTCACGCTCCGCAGGAAGACGAAGATGACGCCGACGACAAGCCCCAGCGCGAGCAGCAGCGTGTACTGGACGTCGCGCACCGATTCGCGGATCGATTGCGAGCGGTCGTAGAGGATCGACAGCTTGATCGATGGCGGCAGCGCGGCCTGGAAAGAGGGCAGGATCGCGCGTACCGCGTCGACGATCTCGATCGTGTTGGTGCCGGGCTGCCGCTGCACGGCGAGGACCACCCCGCGCGTGTCGTTGTACCAGGCCGCGACCTTGTCGTTCTGCACGCTATCGAACACGCGGCCGAGCTGCTGGAGCCGCACGGGCGCCCCGTTCCGGTACGCGACGATCATCGGTGCGTAAGCCTGGGCGTCCATGAGCTGGCCGGTGGCCTGCACCGAGGTGGCTTTGTCGCGACCGTACAGCGTGCCGGTGGGCAGGTTGACGTTGGCATCGCCAATCGCCTGCTCCACATCGGTGAGCGCGATGCCGCGCGAGGCGAGCTGATTGGGATCGAGTTGGATGCGCACCGCGTACTTCTGCGACCCGTAGACCTGTACCTGCGCCACACCGCTGATCGTCGAGATGCGCTGCGCCAGCTGGTTTTCGGCGTAGTCGTCGACGACCGAGAGCGGCTGCGTCTGCGACGTCAGCGCCAGGTTCATGATCGGGAAATCGCCAGGATTGACTTTGCGCAGCGTCGGCGGCGTCGGCAGCGTGGAGGGCAGGGTCCTGGCCGCGGCGGCGATCGCCGACTGGACGTCCTGGGCGGCCGCGTCGATGTTGCGATCGAGCGCGAACTGCAGCGTGATGGTCGACTGGCCGGTCGTGGAGACCGAGTTCATCGAGTCGATCGCGGCGATCGTCGAGAACTGCTTCTCGAGCGGCGTGGCGACCGCGGAAGCCATCGTGTCCGGGCTCGCGCCGGGTAGCTGCGCCGTGACCTGGATGGTCGGGAAATCCACGTTCGGCAGCGCGTTGACCGGCAGCAGCCGGTATGCCGCGGCGCCGAAGATCAGGATTCCGAGCATGACCAGGAAGGTCATCACGGGCCGGCGCACGAAGAGGGCGGCGATGTTCATGCGGCGGCGAGGAGTGTGCGGCGGCGAGCGGAGGGCGCCGGAATGCTACGAGCGTGCGGCGGTACTGGCTTCACCCGCCTTCCCTTGCCCCACGCTGACGCGCATGCCCGGGGCCAGGCGGAGCTGGCCGGTGGTCACGACGCGATCGCCCGGAGCGAGTCCCGTCGCGACAACCGCATCGTCGCCTTCGGTCCGCGCAACGCTGACCGGGCGCAGCTCGACGGTCTGGTCAGGCTTCACGACGAAGACGTACTGGCCATTCGGCCCGTTCTGCAAAGCCACCGCCGGCGTCACGATCGCGCCGTTTTGCTGAGCAAGCGTGAGCACGACATTGACGAACTGCCCCGGCCACAGTGCCTTGTCAACGTTCGCGAACTCGGCCTTGAGCTTGATCGTGCCGGTCGTCATGTCGGTGCTGTTGTCGATGAACGAAAGCTTCCCGGCGACCGGCGGATGCGTGGAGTTCGCGACGGCTGCGGTGACGCGCAGGGCGCCGTCCGCCTGGTAGCGCCGGACATCGGCAAGGTACTGCTCTGGCACCGAGAACGACGTGTAGATCGGAACGATCTGGTTCAGGACGACGAGCGGGGTCGTGTCGTTGGCCTTGACCAGGTTGCCCTGCTGGATCTGGATCTTGCCCGCGTACCCCGCGACCGGCGAGCGGATCGTGCAGTATTCAAGCGAGAGCTTCGAGTTCTCGATGCCGGCCTCGTCCGCTCGCAGCTGCGCGGCAGCCGTGTCCATGTTCGTCTTCACCTGCTCGTAACCGTCCGTCGAGATGAACTTTTTCTCGAGCAGGTCGCGATAGCGCTTCTCCTGCTCCACCGTGTGGTCGTAGAGCGCGCGGTCCTTGAGCAGGTTGGCCTCGGCCTGGCGCAGCATGGCCTCGAAAGGCCGGCGGTCGATTTCGAACAGGACGGCGCCCTGGCGGACCTCCTCGCCTTCCTTGAACTTGACCGCGACAATCTGGCCGTCGACTCGCGCCTTCACCGAGACTGTCGTGTACGGCTCGACGTTGCCGACAGCGTAGAGGCGCAGCGGGATGTCCTTGGTAGTGACTTCCGCCGTGGCGACTGGAATGGCTGGCGCTTCGCGCGGCGCCGCTGCTCGCGACCCAGGCACAATGCGCAACACGACCGCTGCTGCTGCGGCGAGTGCCGCAAGCAGGATGATCGCCACCACGAGGTTGCGTCGCGTCAAGGTTCTAGGCTTCCGTCCCGGATTCCGCGTATCGCGGGGTTTTCGAGCCTGCTGCCCAAGGCGGTGCCCGCTCGGTCCGCGCTGTGCCGGCGGCCCTCCGGCGATAGACCGCACGCCCTGGCTTTAATTCCGCTTTCGGCCTTGGCAGGCCGCCCCGAAAACCTCGAAATGTTACGCCGATTTCGCCCGGAACGGCCTTGTGACGCATATTGAAACATTCGTGTACTGCGCAGCTTCCGGGCGTGGCGGCGGAGAAGGCCGCTTTTCTGCCCGGCAGGAATCGGGCACGCCAGCAGGGCTTCGGCCCCGACACGACGGCAGGCCCAAGCTCCTCCCGCCGCGACCGCGGCGGATTCTCGCAGACCACCATGTTGCGCTGCAGCCGTGCGTTGGCCGTGACCCTGTCGATCACCGTCGCCGAACGCGCGCGCATGGCCGACGTTCAGCGCAACCCCATCAGCAGGTGCGCATTGCGCAGGGCGCGAACATCCAGACGGCCGAGTACCGCAAGCGCGCGCGGATTTACGACAAGAAGCACAACGTCGTCACGAAGTAGCACGGCGCGGTCGGCCGGCATCGGGCTTCCATTTGTAGTCCGGCTCGGCCGTAGTCCGGCTCGACCGCGCATCTTTTCGGCCCGGGCGTTCGCGCCTATCGTTGCGGGATGGTCATGCCAGCCCGCGATGACATTGCCGCGGCTCGCCCGACGCTCGTCTATGACGGCGACTGCGGCATCTGCCGTTACTGGGTTCGCTACTGGGAAGGACTAACCGGCGGGAAGGTCGACTATCGCGCCTACCAGGACGCGGCCGCCGACTATCCGACGATTCCAGTCGAAGCGTTCAAGCGCGCGATCCAGTTCATTGCGCCCGACGGCGCGGTGTATGCGGGAGCCGCGGCAACGTTTCAGGTGCTGCGGCTTGCGCCGGGGCGCGGCATGTGGTGGTGGCTGTACGCTCACATCCCCGGTTTCGCACCCGTCGCCGAATGGGCGTACCAATTCTTCGCGCTCCGGCGCGGTTTGTTGAATCGGCCGTCCAGGCTGCTGTGGGGTCCGGCGCTCGAACCCGCTCGTTACGACCTGGTGAGCTGGGTCTTCCTGCGCGGCCTCGGCCTTATCTACCTCGCCGCGTTCGTCTCGCTCGCCGTTCAAATTCTGGGACTCGTCGGCAGCGCGGGCGTGCTCCCGCTCGAGTCCGACCTCGACGCGCTCCATCGCTATTTCGGAAGCGGCGCCTACTTCGTCGCGCCGATGCTGTTCTGGTTGAACGCGAGCGACACCGCACTCGTCACCTGCGCGTGGGCAGGCGTGGCGCTGGCGCTCGTCGTCGTGCTGGGTGTCATCGTGCGACCGGCGCTCATCGGCTTGTTCGTCCTCTATCTGTCCTTCACGCATGCCGGGCAAGAGTTCATGGCGTTCCAGTGGGATGGACTGCTGCTCGAAGCCGGATTTCTCGCGATCTTTCTGGGCGGCGGGTCGCGCATTGTCGTCTGGCTGTATCGCTGGCTCGTGTTCCGCTACCTGTTCATGGCGGGCGTGGCCAAGCTCATGTCGGGCGACGCGACGTGGCGTGGCCTGACCGCACTCGACTACCATTTCTGGACGCAGCCGCTGCCCACGCCACTCGCCTGGTATGCGGCGCAATTGCCGCAGAGCGTACTCGCCGCCCTGACAGCGGCGACGCTGGTGATCGAGGTCGGGTTCGCGTTTCTGGTCTTCACGCCCACGACGTCTGCGTGCCGGCGCGGCATGGTGCGTCATCGGGTTCGAGTTTCTGATCGTGCTGACGGGCAACTACAACTTCTTCAACCTGCTGACGATACTGCTGTGCGTGTTCCTGTTCGACGACGCCGCGCTGCGACAGGTCGTTCCTGCGCGCGTGGCCGCGCATGTGCCGGCGCTCCCGCCGCGTACCGACCGCTTCGCGTCCGCGCTGGCGGTCGCCGTCGCGCTCATCGTGGTGCCCGCCGGACTGAACCGGATCTCGCGCCTGTGCTGGCCGCAGATCGCGCCGCCGGCCGTCGCGCTCACGGCCGCCATCTCGCCACTGCTGATCGTCAACTACTACGGGCTGTTCGCGAACATGACGACCGAACGGCCGGAGATCGTCATCGAGGGCTCCGACGATGGCCAGCAATGGCGCGAATATGAGTTCCGCTATAAGCCGGGGGCGTTGACGCGACGGCCCCCGTGGAACATTCCGCACCAGCCACGGCTCGATTGGCAGATGTGGTTCGCCGCGCTCAGTGCCGCGAACGACGAGCCCTGGTTTGCGAGTCTTGTCTTCCGGCTGCTTTCGAACAGCCAGCCCGTGCTCGACCTCCTCGCGACCAATCCATTTCCGGGCCGGCCGCCGCGATACGTCCGCGCGTTGCTCTACGACTATCGTTTCGCCGATCCGGCGACGCGCGCAGCGACGGGGCAGTGGTGGGTTCGCAAGCTGAGCGGTCTTTACTTTCCGGTGGTCAGCCTCGATGATTTTGAGCGGATGAACGGCAATCGATGAAGTGGTTTGGCGTCAAACCTGGGGTGTAAACTGGTCTCTCGGCAGGCATCGCCTTCGGGGAGGGGCATGCGTCTGCAATTCCTGCTCGTTGCCGCACTTCCGAGCATTACGGGCAGCGGACCCGCGACCGCCGAGATCTATCGGTGCGTGGTTGACGGGCGGGTCGTCTATTCGGACCGACCGTGTGGCGGTCAACCTGCGAAGGTTCAGCTCGAATCGGCGCCGGCGGCTCCGCCTACCGAAGCGCAGACGTTGCAGCGCGAGGTGAGCCTGGGGCGCGTGAGCGTCGGCATGACGCCGGCGCAGGTTCGACAGGCGTGGGGCCAACCGGTCGAGATCAGCTCCGAAGACACCGGTGCCGGACCGAACGAACGGTGGTCGTACGATCGGTCGGGCGAGAGCACGACGCTTCACTTCGAGGGCGGCAGGGTCGCCAAGATCGCCAAGGTGAGGTCGCTCGCCCCGCGTGCGCCTGCGGCAGCGCCGGTGACGGAGCAGCTCACGATCAGCGAGATGGAAGATAGCGAGCGCGCCCAGAAGGCGAACGAGCGCCGCTTCGTGCAGCCCGGCATGACTCAGGAGCAAGTGCGCGGGAAAATCGGACCGCCCTCGGACAGGAAGGTCGTGACGACGCGATTTGGACTCGCAGACTGCTGGACCTATCCGCCCACGGGGCGCGATCAACAGACGCTGACCACGCTCTGCTTCAGCACGACGGATACACGCCTTCTCACGATCGACCGGGACGTTCAGCGCTGAAGCTGGCGCGTCGGCCGCACGACTGCGCCCACTGCGACTGTCGGTGTTTGGACCGGCGGCGACCCTAGTTCCGCAACATCGGCACGACGTAGACGAACCCGCTGATCACGATCGCGTTGGCGATATCGATCAGGAATGCGCCGACCACGGGGACGAGGATGAACGCGCGCGGCGCCGCGCCGTGGCGGGCGCAGATCGCCTGCAGGTTCGCGATCGCGGTCGGCGTTGCACCAAGGCCGAATCCGCACTGGCCGGCGACGAGGACGGCCGCCTCATAGTCGCTGCCCATGACGCGGAACGTGACGAACGTCGTGTAGAGCGCGACGCCGAGCGCCTGCAGCGCGAGGATGACGAACATCGGCACGGCGAGCGACGCGAGCTCCCAGAGGCGCAGGCTCATCAGCGCCATCGCGAGGAACAGCGACAGCGCCACCACGCCCGCGAACGAGAGCGCCTGGCCGTCGATCTCGTGGATCCGCGCGAACGCGAGCGCGTTGCGCAGCACGGCGCCGACGAACAGCGTCCACACGAAAGTCGGCAGCGCGAAGACTGGATTCTCCGTCCACTGGGCCAGTGCTGTTCCGGCCGCGACGCTGGTCGCAATGAGCACGATGGTGACGGTCAGCCGCTCTGCGGTAAACGGGGTGGTGGCTTCCGCGGCGTCGTGCGCCAGCGCGTCGGCCGGGGAGGAGCCCAGCGGAGCCCCACGGGCCTGCAGGCGCCGGATGAGCCGCATCGCGACCGGGCCGCCGATGACGCCGCCCATCACGAGGCCGAAGGTTGCGGTGGCAAGTCCAACCGCGGGCGCCTCGGTCACGCCGAAGACGTCGACGAAGCGCTGCCCCCACGCCGCTCCGGTTCCATGGCCGCCGGCCATCGTCACGGAGCCCGCGATCAGGCCGATCACCGGATCCACCCCCATCACCTTCGCGGCACCGATACCGATCACATTCTCCATGACGAGCATGCCGATCACGCAAAGCGTGAAGAGCAGGAGCGCATAGCCGCCCTTGACCAGCATGCGCGCGTCGGCACTGAGGCCGATCGTCGCGAAGAAGGCCAGCATCAGCCCCGGCTGCAGCGACGTGTCGAAGGTGATCCGCACGTTCATCGCGTGAAGGAGCGCGAGGGCCAACGCTGCGAGGAGACCTCCGACGACCGGTTCCGGAATCGCATAGCGCTTGAGAAACCCGATGCGCTCGATGAGCAGACGACCGACCACCAGCACGAGCCCGGCAATCGCGAATGTTGCCGGTACGCTGAGACTCAGATCCATTGTTCGTGACGGCAGAGCGGGAACATGCTGACCGATAGTGGGAGTGGGCCCACAACGGGCACCATGACTGAGAGTGGCTATGACTGAGAGCGGCTGTTCTGACCCTGACGGCTGTCAGGCGCAGTCTCGCTCAGTACCCTTCCCAGGACGTGCACCAACCTCTTGCCGCAACGAGCCTGCCCTCGAAAAGCGCGCAGGCACCCATCGCGTCACCAGGCTTGCCGGTGTAGAGGTTGCAGTTGTCGCAAACCGCCGCAGGGTCCTTGCGGTCAGCCGACTTGGTGGCGTCCGCTTTGTACTTCAGGGCAACGGCTTTCGGGTCGGACTCGCTCACCGTCTCGGCCGCCTCGGCTCTTCCGCTGAAGAGCACAGTCGTCAGCGGCGCCGCGACCAGTCCGACCGCGGCAAGCTCGATGAAGTGACGACGCCCGCAGACGCACGCTCGCTCGGTCAAGGTCGAGGCTCCGCTGATCCGATGGACAGGGTACTAAAGTTGCCCGGTAGCGACGCCAATCTTAGTACGATCTTTCTGGAACTTCCACGTGGGTCAAAAGGCGGGCGTCGAGCGGTATGCATAAGCGAATCAATGCACATGCTCGTGGGAACGGCATGTGCCTGCGTAAAGACCTCCGAATCTCCACACCGCGAAGGAGGACGTCCAGGCAATGAAGAAAAGCACGACTATGAAATAGCCCAGGACTCCGAAATCGAGCGCGGCAACGAAGTCGGGAAACGGACCGCGCAAGTCAAGCACCCCGATCAGGACCTGCAGGAGCTCTAGCGACCCGATCGCGAACGCTACGACCATGGACAGGCCGGTTGTCGCGAGGTTGTAGAAAATCTTTCGCAGCGGATTCATGAATGCCCAGCGATAGGCCTTCACCATCAGCACGCCGTCGGTTGTGTCCATGAGTGACATCCCGGCCGCGAACAGGATCGGTAGGCAAAGCACCGCGGAAACCGGAAGCGCGCCCACCGACGCGCCGGCCATCATCGCCAGCAAAGCCACTTCCGAAGCGGTATCGAAGCCCAAGCCGAACAGCAACCCGATTGGAAACATTTGCCAGCTATGGCTGAGCACGCTCCGAAGCCGCCGCCCGAAGAGTCGATGCAGCAACCCACGCTTCGTCAGCAACTCCTCGAGGTGACGATGATCGTGAGTACCGGACCGTGCGTTCTTCCAGACTCCGAGAATGTCTATCAGGACCAGGAGATTGAGCACCCCGACGACCCATAGGAACGTCCCGGAGACCGATGCCGCAATCGCGCCCCCGATGCTTTTCAGCGCCGGCAGCTCATCGCGCACGAAGGTCGCTGCGAAGGCCGTCGCGACCGACAAGCCCAGAACTATTGTGGAATGGCCCAGCGAGAAGAAAAACCCGACGGCGATTGGCTTCTCTCCCCTTTGCAGCATGTAACGGACTGTATCGTCGATGGCCGCGATGTGATCTGCGTCGAACGCGTGACGCAGGCCGAGCATGTACGCGGCAAATCCCAGCCCAACGAGCGCCGGGTGGCTATGGAGGTGGTGGAGGTAAAGACCCCAGCCCGCGATGTGGAGGGCGGCAATGACCCCATACAAGCCCAAGAGCCTCGCCCGTTCACTGCGGGTGAAGGAGACGCCTGGACTCGACGTGCGCGCCAGTACGTAATCGCTCGGCGACGCCACGGTTTGGCGGTCGACAGGAAAAGGCACAACGTGGACGCTACACGACCTTCACCCGGATAAGCTCCTCGCCTGTCTTACCCACGACGTGCACCGCGCACGCAAGACACGGGTCGAAGCTGTGGATCGTGCGCAGGATCTCGATCGGCTGCTTGGGGTCGAGCGACCGCGTGTCCCTTAAGTGCGGCCTCGTAGGCGCCTTCCTGCCCTTGGGCGTCGCGCGGTCCCGCGTTCCAGGTGCTCGGTACAACCGCCTGGTAATTCGCGATCTTGCCGTCGCGAATGACGATCCAGTGGCCCAGCGCCCCGCGTGGCGCCTCCATGTAACCCGCCCCCTTCGCTTCGCGCGGCCACGACGACGGGTCCCAGAGCGTCTCGTTGAATGTCCTCACGTCGCCCGACTTGATGTTGGCGACGAGGTTGTCGTACCACGATCTGCATGCTGTCGGCGATGACCTTGGTCTCGAGCGTGCGCGCAGCGGTTCGGCCGAGCGTCGAGTACAGGGCCTGCACGGGCACGTCGAGCTTCTTCAGCGTGAAGTCGACGAGCTCCTTCGTTTGGGCGTGACCCGTGGCGTAGAGCATGAGGACGCGCGCGAGCGGGCCGACCTCGACCGATTTGCCTCTCCAGCGCGGCGATTTCAGCCACGAATACGACTGCTCGACGTCGAGGTTCTTGTACGGCGGCTTCGGCCCCGAATAATGCAGATTCGTTTCGCCCAGGTACGGATGCAGCCCGCGCTGCTTTGCCCCCGCTGTAGTCGTACCACGAGTGCGCGACGAATTCCTGGATCTGGTCCTCGGCGTGGAGGTCCACGCGGCTGGATCGCGGACAGGTTGCGGTCGAGGATCACGCCCGGGGGAATGAGGAAGGTCGACGGGTCCGCCATCCCCTTTTCCGGGAAATCCCCGTAGGTCATGAAATTGCCCAGGCCTTCGCCCTGCGCACCCCAGTCCTTGTAGAAGGAAGCGATCGCGAGCGTGTCCGGGCACGTAGACCTGATCGACGAAGCTCCGCATCTGCCGGATGATGTCCTGTACCTGCCTCGAGCGCCACGATGTTCAGAGCGGTGCCGCTCTCGCTGCCCGTCGTGCGCGTCCCGGTGGAGTCGATGCTGATCGCGCACGGGCACGCCGCCCACCACGAAGTTCGGGTGCGGATTCTTGCCGCCGAAGATCGAGTGCAGCTTGGCCACCTCGCGCTGCCATGCGAGCGCGTCGAGGTAGTGCGCGACCGCCAGCAGGTTCGCCTCGGGAGGCAGCTTGTACGCAACGTGTCCCCAGTAGGCGTTGGCGAAGATGCCGAGCTGGCCCGATTCGACGAATGTCTTCACGCGCCGCTGGGTCGCGGCGAAGTATCCCGGCGAGGAATTGGGATAGGTCGAGATGCTCTGCGCCAGCTCGGAGGTCTTCTTCGGATCGGCCTTGAGTGCCGACACGACGTCGACCCAGTCGAGCGCGTGGAGGTGGTAGAAGTGCATCACGTGGTCGTGCACGTATTGCGCCCCGATCATCAGGTTGCGGATGAGCTGCGCGTTCGGCGGCACCGGATATTTCAGCGCATCCTCGACGGCCCGCACCGAAGCGATGCCGTGCACCAGCGTGCATACGCCGCAGATGCGCTGCGCGAACGCCCAGGCGTCGCGCGGATCGCGCCCGCGCAGGATGATCTCGATGCCGCGCACCATCGTGCCGGAGCTCGATGCTCGCGCGATGTGTCCGCTGTCGTCGATCTGCGCCTCGATGCGCAGATGCCCTTCGATGCGGGTGACCGGATCCAGGACCAGCGTTTGCGTTGCCATGTCAGGCCTCGATGAGGTTGTCTGCCACGAGCTCGACCAGGCTGTTCATGCTCTTGTCCCACTTGAAACGTGCCTGGCCGTCGTCGAACGTCTTGCGGCAGTCGGTGCAGCTCGTCACCGGCAGCTCGGCGCCGCTCTCGTCGATCTGGTTCATCTTCAGGTGGAAGACCTTGTGCCGCAGCGCGTCCGCCCTGTGTATGTCGACCACGCCGCCGCCGCCGCCGCAGCACCAGTTGGTACCCTTCGTCGGAAACATCTCCCTGAGCTCCGTGCCCAGCGCGGCCAGCACCTCGCGCGGCGCCTCGGTCACGCCGCCGCGCCGGGACGTTTGGCACGGATCGTGGAACGTGACGCTCTTGCCCATCTGCTTGAGCTTGAGCTTGCCGCTGCGGACGTTGTCGGCCAGATACTCGGAGATGTGCAGCACCTTGAAAGGCAGCGGCTTGCCGTAGATGTTGGCGCCCATCCAGCGCAATGCGCCGTACGCGTGGCCGCACTCCGGCAGGATCAACATCTTCGCGCCGCAGGCGATTGCGGCATTGATAAGCGTCATGCTCGCCTCGTTCTGCCTCTGCTGGTCGCCCGCGAGCAGCCCGTAGTTGTTCGCCTGGTAGCCGTCACTGCGGAAGGTCCAGTCCGCGCCGAGGCGCCCCATGATCCGCGCCGTGGCGACGATCGATTTCGGATAGCGCTCGATCTCCGTCGAAGAGACGGTGCACAGGACGTCGGCCCGGGACTTGTCGACCGGGATGTCGACGCCGTGTTCCGCGGCGAGGCGTCCGATCCGGTCCTTGAAATCTTTCGGGACGGGGCGGTCGGCGGCTTCGCGCAGCTCCCGGGGCGCGAGACCCGCCAGCGCCATTCCGTGGCGCGCCTCGTTGATGAGCCCGGCGAGGTCGATGCCCATCGGGCACATGAGCGAGCAGCGTCCGCACACCGTGCAGGAGTCGTAGAGCAGGTGCTGCCAATCCGCAAGCTGCGCTTCCGTGACCGGGCGCTTGAGATTGAGCGCGCGGTAGACCAGCGCGAACGGGCCCCTGTTCGCGCTTATATATCTGCTTGAACGGCTCGAGCTTCCAGACCGGCGTGTACTTCGGATCGCCGGTCACCTCGTAGAAGTGGCAGGCCTCGGCGCACATGCCACAGTGAATGCACGACTCCAGGTAGATCGCGGCCGTGCGGCCGAATCCCTGCGCGAAGCCCCGCACCGCCTTGGCGACGCGTTGTGCTTCCGGCATTGCCCCCTGCCGGTCGGCCAGCGGAGCTCCCAATTGCGGGTTCGCAGCAGCGGTCATAGCGATGCTCCCTTGCGCTCGAAGGTCGTACCCTGCACGCCGCGCGCCAGGAAAATGGTGAACGCGTGCATCAGCTTGCCGAACGGGAACCACACGAGCAGCAGCTCGACCGAAACCAGATGCAGTGCGAGCAGCGTCGGATACGGCCCGCCGAAATGACTGTAGGCGAGCATGCCGGTGGCGATCGGCGCGAAGGTGACGAACCAGCTGAAGTAGTCGTCGAAGTTCGAGAGCATGCGTTTCACCGGATTGGCGATCCGATGGACGAGGACTGCGATCAGCGCAGCCACAGAAACGGCGCTGAAGAAGTACACGGCTCCTCCGGGCAGATAGGGCCAGCCGAAGCCGAACACCTGCTTGAAGGACACGCCGATCAGACCCTTGGCGACGTCCTCGAAGAACAGGAGGTGCGGAAGGTAGAAGAGGAGCGCGACGAAGAAGCCGATATGGAAGGTGTAGCCCATGATCTCGCCGAAGGCGGTGCCGCCGAGGAATTCCTTGCGCGGCCACGAGCGCAGCCCGAGCAGCTTCAGGCCGCGCCACGCCGGCTTGCGCGGCTCCGAAAGATCCTTCCTGCCGCGCAAGAGCAGGATCCCCACGAGCCGCCAGAGAGTTCCAACGACGAATATCGCGGTGGCCCATTGCATCCCCGGGCCGCGCGCGAATGTCAGCAGGTCCATGTCATTCCTCCTTCGAGATCCGGTCCTGGCGCTTGCGCGCCGAGATAGGCCGCCGCCGCGCCCACCGCGACGCCGACTGCCGCCGCGGTGCCGACGGTCTTGGCACCGCCCCAGTCGGCGGTGGCGAGCGCCTTGTAGAAGCTGCCCTTGTCCCAGAACTCCGGCTCCGAGCAGCCGAGACAGCCGTGACCCGACTGGATCGGGAAGCTCGTTCCCGCATTCCATTTGATCGTCGCGCAGGCGTTGTGCGTGGTCGGGCCCTTGCAGCCGAGCTCGTAGAGGCACCAGCCCGCGCGCGCGCCCTCGTCATCGAATGTTTTCGCGAACTTGCCCTGGTCGTAGAAGGGACGGCGATAACACCGGTCGTGGATGGTTTCGCCGTAGAAGGCGACCGGGCGCCGCTGCGCGTCGAGCTCGGGGATCCTTCCGAACGTGAGGTAGTGCGCGAGCACGCCGGTCATCACCACGGCGATCGGCGGGCATCCAGGCACGTTGATCACCGGCTTGTCCTTGATCAGGTCCGACACCGATCTCGCGGCGGTCGGATTGGGATTCGCCTTGGGCAAACCGCCGAAGGCCGCGCAGCTGCCAATGGCGACGACCGCCGCCGCGCCCTTCGCCGACTGCGCCAGGATGTCGACGAAGCTTTCGCCTCCCCAGGTGCCGTAGACGCCGTCGTCGGCGACGCGGGATCGAGCCGTCGACCAGCAGAAGGTACTTGCCGTTGAACTCCTTCATCGCATGCTCGCGCGCTTCCTCGGCCGCGAAGCCCGCAGCCGCCTGCAGCGTGTGGTGGTAATCGAGCGAGACGAGGTCGAGGATGAGGTTTTCGAGCGTTGGCGCGCTGGTCCGCGTCAGCGATTCCGTACATCCGGTGCATTCCTGGAAGGAAAGCCAGATGACCGACGGTCGCTTCGCGCTGGCCAGCGCCTGCGCCACGGCCGGCGCGACGCCCGGCGGTAGCGCCATCAGTGAAGTCAGCGCGGTGCAGAACTTGAGAAAGGCGCGTCGGCTCACGCCGCTCGCCGCCAGCGAATCACCCAATGTCGTCATGGCTGCAACGCCTCCTTCGCTTGGCTCTAACGAATGCACATCTCAGGACCGGTAATTGAGCATTTCCTTGAGTTGAGTCAAAGCATCGGCAATGTCCTCCGTAGGAGCCCGCAGGATCGCCGGCGCCTCGCACACCTCAAGCAGGTCAGCGACGACCTCGCCGGCCTCGTTGCGGTGCGTCACGCGCCACACGCCCGGATATCGGGTCTCGTGGACATCGCTCGCTCCGATCGCATCGACGCTCGCGGTCACTGCGCCGACACCCAGCGCGGCTTCCAGCTCCTCGTAGTCCCCGCGCGATAGCGGCAGGCTGCGGAGGTCGATAGAAGCGGGCTCCCGCTTCTGCACCCAGGTCTCGAGCAGCCCGGCGATCTCGTGCAGTAGCGCGCTCACGTTGCCGGTCGCCAAGTCCTCCGCGGCGACGACCTTGACCCCGATCCGGTCGAGGGCGCTCATGACTGCCACCGCTCGATCAGTTCGCGGGCGCGGGCGCACACCTCGGGAATCGCCCGCGCCACGAGCTCGCTCGGCCACTCCGACCAGTCGATGGTCTGCGGCTGGATGCCGATCAGCGCCCGCTTCTCCGGGAGGTTTCCTTCGAGCGCGGCAAGCGCCATGAGGTCGAGCAGCGCCACTTCGTGCACGCTGCGTTTGCGGTCGCTGCCCAGGAACGTATCCATGCGCTTCCCCTCGAATATCGCGACGCTCCCCGGCTGCCCGCTCATGTCGGCGGCGTCGAGCACGATCAGCGCCGGCGTGGATTCGATGAGCCCGGCGAGCGTGAAGCTCAGCGTGCCGCCATCGGCGAATCGCACGCCGCTCCAGCGCCCGTCGCGCTCGAGCTGGCGCATGGCGTGCACGCCCGCGCCCTCGTCGGCGAGCAGCACGTTGCCGATGCCGAGCACGAGGATCGAATCGGCGCTGGAAGCGCGTTCAGCGCTCTCAGCAGATGCGCGGCAGGGGATCATCTTCCAGTTCCTCCAGGCTGCGCTCGCCGCCCAGCTCGGTTTCGAGAACGACGTGAGATCGGCCCTTGTGCACGACGCCGATGCGGGCGGCGTCCCGCCCCGCGGCCAGCGTACGCCAGGCGTCGAGCGCGCGGCCTGCATCCTCCGGCGCAAGCACCGCGATCACCCGTCCCTCGCAGGCGAGATACAAGGGGTCGAAGCCGAGCATCTCGCACACCGACTGAACGGGGGGCCGGATCGGGATCGAAGAACCGTGCAACCGCACGCACAAGCCGCTCGCGCGCGCGATCTCGTGGGCGACAGTAGCGAGGCCGCCGCGTGTCGGATCGCGCATGAAGCGCAGGCCGGGCAACTCGAGCAACGCCTTGGTGAGCGGCAGGACGCTCGCCGCATCGGACGCGAGATCGCCGCGCAGACCGAACTGCTCGCGTGCGAGCAATACCGCCGTCCCGTGATCGCCGACGGGCCCGCTCACCAGGATCGCATCGCCCTCGCGGATACGATCGAGGCCCATCCGAAGTCCGGGCCGCCGGATGCCGACACCGGTGGTGGCGAAGTAGACGCCACCGCCTTCTCCGCGGCGGACCACCTTGGTGTCGCCGGCCGCGACGCGCACGTCGCAGTCGCGCGCCGCCGCCGCCATGCTGGCGACCAGGCGGTCGAGCTGAGCGAATTCCAGGCCTTCCTCGATGAACGCGCTGAGACTCAAATACGCCGGCACGGCGCCCGCCACGGCGAGATCGTTGACCGTACCATGCACGGCGAGCGAGCCGATGTTGCCGCCGGGGAACTCAAGAGGCTGGACGGTAAAGCCGTCCGTCGTGACAAGCACGTCTCCCGCGGGCAGCGGCAGAAGGGCCGCATCGCTGCAGATGTCGAGCTGGGGATTGGCCAGGTGCCGGACGAACACCTCTTCGATCAATTCACGCATGAACCGGCCGCCGTTGCCGTGCGCGAGCGTGACGTGCTGACCGTCCATCACGATAGCGCTCCGGCTTCGATGATCTGGCCGAAGCTCAGTCCGGCATCGTTGCAGGGCAGGCGCTCCGGGCATGACGACCTCGAAGCCGTCCTCTTCGGCGAGTCGCGAGACGCGCTCGCACAATACGCGGTTCTGGAACACGCCTCCGGTCAGTCCGAGCCGGGCGACGCCGTGGATCTCACGCACGATGCGCGCCTGATCCAGTACCGCGCCGGCGAGTGTCGAGTGAAACACGGCGGCGCGCACCGCGATCGGAGACGTCGCATCCATAAGCACGTCGAGGAGGGGTGCCCAATCGCTCAGCCAAACGCCATCGCGTTCGCAGAGCGGCAGCGCGATCGGATCGGCATCGCCGGATGCGGCCGCCTCGACCGCCATCGGCGCCTGCGCTTCGAAGCTCGCGTGCGTCGTGAGTCCGAGCAGCGCTGCCGCCGCGTCGAAGAGCCGTCCGGCGGATGAAGTGCGAGGGCAGTTGACGTTGCGCTCCCACGCATGACGCAAGAGCCCGGGCTCCGCTGCGCACTCCGTCCACGCTCTGCCTGTTTCCCAGCACAGCGCCAGCGCGCTCCGCCATGGCTCCCGCGCCGCGCGCTCTCCTCCGAGCAGGCTGAACGGGCGAAGACTCGCCACGCGTCGCCACGCGCCGGGGTGCCCGAGGAACGCCTCGCCGCCCCAGAGCGTGCCGTCCTCGCCGAAGCCCGCGCCATCCCAGGTGAACACCAGCCGCTCGTCGCCGCGCGGCAGCTCGCCAGCGAGCGCCGAGGCATGCGCGCGATGATGAAACACCTTGCTCACCGGTAAGCCGAGCCGCGAGGCGAGGCGTGTCGTGGCGTAGCCGGGATGCGCATCGCAGATCACCGCTTCGGCGCGCACGCCGTAGAGCGCCTGCAGATCTGCCGCAACCTGCTCGAGGAGCGCGAGGCTTCGCGGCGCGTCCATGTCGCCCAGATGGGGCGAGACGACCGCCCGCCGTTGCCAGCCGAGCGCGATCGTATTCTTCAGATGTCCGCCCAGCGCGAGCGTCGGCCGCGAGAGCCGGAACGGCAGATCGATTTCCAGCGGCGCGTTGCCGCGGGCAACGCGCAACGGGCGCGGCGCGCCCAGGAAAATGCGATAGACCGGATCGTCGGCCGGGCGAGCGATCGGACGGTCATGATGCAGAAACGCATCGGCAACGTGCGAAAGCCGCGCTTCCGCCTCGGCGTTCTCGGTCAGCACGGGCTCACCGCTCAGATTGGCGGAGGTCGCCACGACGGGCGCGCGGAAGTCGTCCAGAAGCAAATGGTGCAGCGGGCTGTACGGCAGCATCGCGCCAAGTTCGCTGCAGCCGGGCGCGACTTCCGGTGCGAGCGGCGAATCTTCGTTTCTCGGAACGAGGACAATCGGCCGCATCGGATCGAGCAGCAGCCTGCGATGTGCGTCGTCCAGACGCACGGCGGCGCGCACCGCGGCGAGGTCCGGGTCCAGTGGAAACATGACGGCGAGCGGCTTGTGTGGCCGCCGCTTGCGGGAACGCAGCGCAGCGACCGCTGCCGGGTTCGCCGCATCGCACATCAAGTGGTAGCCGCCGATGCCCTTGACCGCGACGATGCGTCCGGCGGTCAACGCGCCGACGCACGCCGCGAGTGCAGCTTCGCCGCCCAGCGCGGCCGAACCGGAAACGAATGCCAGTTGCGGACCGCATTCGGGACAGGCGACGGGCTCGGCATGGAAGCGGCGGTTCAGCGGATCGGCGTACTCCGCGGCGCAGCTCGGACACAAGGCGAAATCCGCCATGGTCGTGTTCGCGCGATCATAAGGAAGCCGCCGGATCAGCGTGTAGCGCGGCCCGCATTGCGTGCAGTTGATGAACGGGTACCGATAGCGACGATCGGCGGGATCGCGCAATTCGGCGAGGCATGCGTCGCAGGCGAAATAATCGGGCGGAACCTTGACGTGAGAGAGCTCGTCCGCCCGGCTGTCGAGAATGGCGAAGCCGCGCAAGGCTTGCGGCCGCACTGACGCATCGGCGAGCTTCTCCGGTCGCGCGAGCGGCGGCGCTTCGGCCAGCAGCGCCTCGCCGAAGCTTCGCAGCGTGTCCGGACTGCCTTGGGCGAGCACTTCCACGCGCCCGGCGAGATTCCTGACCCAGCCCTCGACGCGATGCCGGTGCGCAGCCCGATAGACGAACGGCCGGAAGCCGACGCCCTGCACGCGTCCGCCGAATACCCACCGCCTGGCCTCGTCGCGAGACAAGTGAAAACTTCCTCTAGTTGACGGTCTCGGTTCTCGACTTCCTGATGCCGCTGGCCCACCAGATGCGACACGCGCCTTCGTCGGAGACCATGCAGGGTCCGATCGGGGTTCGCGGCGTGCAGGCGCGGCCGTACAGATAGCACTGATCGGGATAGATCTTGCCGAGCACGACGCGCGCGCAGTCGCACCCGGGCGGCATTTCGCCCGCGCGCTTGCGCTCCACGGCGGCGTAGTCCGGGAAGCGCGTGCCGGCGTCATGGGCGCGATAGCGCTCGCGCAGCGCGAAGCCCGAGCCGGGAATCACGCCGATGCCGCGCCAGTTGGCGTCGACCACCTGCATGACCTCGTCGAGGTGGCGCCGTGCCGTGGAGTTGCCTCCCGGCCGGACCAGCTCCGGATAGCAGTTATCGAGAAAGCATCGGCCTTCGATCAGCTGGCGCAGCACCGAGTAGATCGCTGCGAGAAGGCTTTCCGATGTGAAACCCGAGATCGCCGCGGGAATGTCGTGCTTGTTCGGAACGAACGCCCATTCCTCCGGCCCCATGACGGTCGAGACGTGCCCGGGCGCGATGAGTCCATCGAAGCCGGGCTGGCCGGAATCGAGCAGCATCGCGACGGCGGGCCACGTGCGGCGCCCCGCGAGAAGCACGGAGAGATTGTCGGGCACGCCTTGCGCGAGCATCGCGGCCACCGGCGCTGTCGTGGTCTCGAAGCCGGCGGCGAAAAAGACGACGTGGCGCTGCGGGTCGGCACGCGCGATGCGCACCGCCTCGAGCGGCGAGGCGATCGGGCGGATGTCGGCGCCGGCGGCCTTCGCCTGTTCGAGCGAGCGCACTTCGCCCTTGTGCACGTTCACCGGCACTCGCAGCATGTCCCCGAATGCGACCAGCGTGACGTGCTCGCGGCGGGCGACCTGGATCGCCTGGTAGACGGCCTCTTCCGGGCACACGCAGACCGGGCATCCCGGTCCGGGCACGATCTCGACCCTCTCGGGCAGCGCCGCTCGCAGCCCGGCCATCGTGATGGAGCGCTCGTGGCCTCCGCAGACGTTCATGACCTTGAACTTCCGCGGCAGATCGAGCGCGTGAATCCTATCGAGCCATCCTTTGGCCGTGACCATGGCTGGACTCCTCATTCGACGGCATCGATCGGGCTTCCGCGCGGATCGACGCCAAGGCCTGGCGCAACCAATCGAGCCAGGACTGCATGCCCATTCCCTTGCGCGCCGACAAGGCGTGCAGTGGCGCATCGTTCGCGAGCTCGCGTAACGCGCGCTCGGCCCGCGCGGGATCGAAGTCCTCCATATAGGGAGCGAGGTCGCTCTTGGTAAGGAGCACGACGTCGGCCGAACGGAACAGGACCGGATACTTTGCGGGCTTGTCGTCGCCCTCGGTGAAGGACAGCAGAGCGACGTTTCGGTGCTGACCGAGATCGAAGCTCGCCGGGCACACGAGATTGCCGACGTTTTCGATGAACAGGATGTCGAGCCCGTCGAGGGCCATCTCGTGCAGCGCGTCGTGGATCATGTGTGCATCCAGATGGCACGCGCTGCCGGTCGTGATCTGCAGGGCCGGAACCCCGCGGGCGCGGATCCGCAGAGCGTCGTTCTCGGTTTCGAGGTCGCCGTCGATCACCGCCATGCGTAGCTCATGCTTGAGCGCATCGGCGGTCGCCTCGAGCAGCGCAGTCTTGCCCGATCCGGGCGCCGACATCAGGTTCAGCGCGAGCACGCCGTGCCGATCGAAGTGCGCGCGGTTGTGCTGGGCGGTCCGATCGTTGGCCGCGAGCAGACGGCCGAGCACATCGACGGCGGTCGTTCCGTGCGGGACGGGGCGCCAGGCGAGCGAAACATTCCCCGGGGTCACGTTACAGCCGCAGGTCTCGCACATCCCTTCTCCTCCCGCAACGCGGGGGCGCCGCCTACTCAGGCCTGGGCCGTGACCAAACGCTCCTTGCTCAATTCGACCCTTAGCAGCAGCAGCTCATCGCCCCCGGTGAGCTCGGTCTGCCAATTTCCGCATTTCGCGCACAGTAAACGCTGTGCGCTCGCTGATGATTCCCTGCCGCAGCTCCGACAGCGTACTCGCACGGCAGCCGCCTCGATGACGAGGTCCGAGTCTTCCGCCACCGTACCCGCGCAGGCCATCGGATACGCGCGCCGTAGCAACGCAGGCTCGACGCCCGACAGCGGGCCGATGGCCAGGTGCACCCTGGTGACGCGCGCCGAATGCTCGCGAGCGATGCCCTCAATCTGCTGGAGCAGCGCCTCGCAGATCGCCATCTCATGCATCGCTTGGCCCCGCCTCGGCGGCGAGCACCTCGTCGTAGAGCTCCCATGCCGAGCGCGCCTCCTGCGGAGTCATTCTCTGGATGGCATATCCGACGTGGACCATGACGAACTCGCCGATCGCGGGCCGGTCGTCCTGGAGGAGGAAAAGACTTACGTCGCGCTCGACGCCCTTGGCGCTGCACCGAGCCAGATAGCCGTCGATCGCGTCGACCTGCATGGGAATACCGAGGCACATGGCGGGACTCCTCGGATTGCGGGCTCCGGCCGGTAGAAGCACGCGGCGGAGTCAGCGACAAACGCTACCACATTCCGCGATGGGGCGCATCATGCACGCCGGGGCCTCGAAGCACACGGCGCGTCTTTTCGCCGCGGGACGGCAAACGCACCTACGTTGCGAATTTTGAACAAATGCCTTCCCTCCGCTCCAAGGCGGCTTAATCGGAGTATAGGAGGCGCATTCCAGGCTCCCTTGATCGAGATCAACTATCGCATCAGCCGCCACGCTGCGGCATCTCAGAGGGAGATCGTAGCGAGAAGGTGTTGAACAGGACTTGCTTGGAAGAGGTGGAACGCGGGTGGAACGTGAGCC